>JBLXDM010000003.1:0-400872 GCA_048264125.1 Natronincolaceae bacterium | reverse complement strand
TGATGTCAAGGTGCGGCGCTAGCCGTTCATTTTACCCTTGATATTACTAGAAATTTAAGTATAATAACCGAAGCAATAGTCCAAAAACGAGATATCAAGAGTAAATCTAAGCAAATTTATCTAATTTTAAGCTACGCTCACGAAACAGTGTCCGAAAAACTAAGAAGGGCTCACTGTTACGAATTTGGTGGATAATACATTGCTGCAGCTCTATATATGGATATACAGCGTGAATACCATTATCAAAGCCAGTAAGACCATCAACACAAGCTATCAGGACGTCTTCAACACCACGATCTTCAGCTCATTTAAAACAGTAAGTCAGAATTTAGCACTTTCGTTTTCACCAACCCACATACCCAATACATCCTTAATACCCTCCATATTTATGCCAATAGCTATATATACAACCTTTTTTACTATTATCCCGTCCTTACGTACATGAAAATGAATAGCATCCATAAAAACAGCAGCATAAACATTTTTAAAAGGCCTTTTCTGCCATTCCTTTACCACTGGAAGAAGGTTCTTATCAGTTAACCTGCTAATTGAAGTGCCAGAGACGTCAATACCATAAATATCATTTAAGTGGCCCTCAATGTCTGAGGTAGTCATACCCTTAGCGTACATAGAAATAATCTTCTCTTCAAGCTCACTAGTGATCTTAGTTTGGTTTTTCCTAATAATTTGAGGATCAAACTCTCCATTGCGAGGAACATCCAATTCAAATTCACCCATGCTTAATTCAATAGTTTTTTTACTATACCCGTTTCGAGAATTGGAAGTGCTTTTATTAGCGTAATCATATTTGCTATATCCAACGCATCTTCTAATTCACCTTCTAGAGTACTTTGTAGTGCATATTTTTAATCATAGACTGAATACCGCCTACATCCTTTGCTCCATAGGTAGCTAATAGTTACTTAACTAGTTATTACCTTTCCGGACTCATTTTCTTTTTAGCTATGTAAAAAACCTCCACTTTGTTGTAATTATTTACACCATTTAAGAGGTTTACACAGTTTTCACAATAGACTCTGTTAATAATGGCTTTATAGGAACAGTCTTATGCTATATATTAACTGGAAAAATTCACCTTTTCCTTTATATAAATTATTGTATCCCCTTCTAGTAATAATTCCATAGGGTTTGGGGAGACTAACAGGCTCTCTCCTCTACGCAAGGCGACAATTGTTCCACCGGTTTCTTCCCAGAATCTCGACTCTCGGATTTCTTTGTTTAAAAATATACTTTCAACTACCGGGATTTCCAAGAACAAAAACTGATTATATTCATTAAAAACAGATAAGGAATACTCAGCTATCGATTTTAGGGCTGAGGTAATATTTTCATCTAGTCGTTCCCTCTGATCCAATAAATCCTTAAGCTCATGCTTAAGGACTACAATCTTATCCTTTTCATTAAAGTCCCGCATAAAGACTTCGGCCATATTCTTAGATAGCACATTGATACCACTGCCGGGTACCACCTGAACGATCTTATACTCCTCCAACAGGGCTATGGATTTCCGAATGGTTTCTGGAGACACATTGTAGTTACCAGCTAATACTGACCTTCCCTTTAATTTTGAACCCTCAATGATATTACCCTCGGCAATCTGCTTAGCAATATCAAATGCAATATTTCTATATCTTGAGCTCTGCTTTATCATGTATTCACCCACACCCAGTGTATTTTTTAAGGCATATTAATTCTATATAATCATACATTCTCATTATTTCCATGTCAACTGATATTAAACATACTTAGGGTCATAAGGTTTATGTTAGAAAAACCATAACAGGGAAAAAAAGACAATGAAATTTGACTAGAGACAACTTGTATGATACAATGAGATTGTTAGTTGTGCTCGTGAGGAAACAAGTATCACTGGTTTTGAATTTAATAATAATTGCATGTTGATAGGAGGTGTGTGTTAAAAATGCTTGAATTTGCGATTTCTCGTTGGCAGACTATTTTAAAGATGACGATAGATCATTTCACCATAGTAGTAACTGCTATGCTTATTTCTATTATTGCAGGTGTAGCTATAGGTATCCTAATAACCCATAAAAAATCCTGGGCAAATGTAATGCTAAATATCGCCAATATATTAATGACGATACCCAGTCTGGCACTTTTTTCGATTCTTATACCAATAATGGGAATAGGAAGAGCACCTGCCATTGCAGGTCTTGTATTGTATACTCAGCTACCTATCATAAGGAATGTGTATACCGGAATAGTAAATATTGAACCTTCCATCATAGAAGCAGCGAAAGGGATGGGGCTTACAAAAACCAAGATTATGTTTAAGATTAAGCTCCCACTGGCATTTCCTGTTATAATGGCAGGGATTAGAACCTCAGCCGTAATGGGTATAGGAATAGGTGCCATTGCTGCATACATCGGTGCTGGAGGCCTTGGAGAATATATATTTCAAGGAATTAACAGGGGCAACGATAGGATGATTATCATCGGTGCTGTTATGGTTTCTGTTATTACGATAATTATTGACAGGGGCTTAGGGCTGGTACAAAAAAGATTTGAGATATAGCTTAAGGAGGTGCTTTAATGATAAGATTTGAAAAGGTTTTAAAGAAATATAATAATCAGGATGGGCCTGCCGTGGATAGTCTTGATCTGCATATTAACAAGGGAGAAATATGTATGCTGGTTGGACCCTCAGGCTGTGGAAAAACAACAACAATGAAAATGATAAATAAGCTGATAAAAGCAACCTCAGGAAAAATCTATATTAATGATATGGATATAGATATGGTTGACCCGATAAAGCTTAGACTGGATATAGGATATGTTATTCAGGATACCGGACTTTTTCCTCATATGACCATCGCAGAAAACATAGCGACAGTACCTATTGAAAAGGGCTGGGACAGAAATAAAATTAGACACAGAGTGGATGAGCTTCTGGAGCTAATGGAGCTGGACCCTGAAATCTACAGAGATAAGAGGCCCAAGGATTTAAGTGGGGGACAAAGACAGAGGGTAGGAGTTGCAAGGGCCCTGGCAGCGGATCCTCCTGTAATGCTAATGGATGAGCCCTTTGGTGCATTGGACCCAATAACCAGAGGAAAGCTTCAGGATGAATTTCTAAGGCTTCAGGAAAAGATAGGGAAGACCATCGTATTTGTCACCCATGATATGGATGAGGCCATAAAAATGGGTGACAAAATTGCTGTAATGAGGGACGGAAGGCTTGTGCAATTCGGTACACCCAATGATATTCTTTCTAATCCAGCGGATGAATTTGTGTCAGAGCTTATAGGCGGAAACGGCAGCCTTAAAATAATGAATCTTATAAAATGTAAGGACATTATGAGAAGCATACCAAATATAGATTCCGAAATGTCAACGGAGGAGGCTTTAAAGCTTGTTCTAAAGCATGGGGTAAGAAATATTCTTGTTACTGATAAAGGACAAAGGCTCTTGGGCTATGTAAGCTATGGTGCACTTGTAAATAACAAGGCAGCAGTAAAGGATTTTATTAAACCTATTGGTGAAACCTTGACACCAAAAACTACATTGCAGGATGCCCTTTCTAGAATGTTCAGTATGGGAAGCAAGACGGTTTTCGTATCCGGCAGCAAGGGTAAGGTAGATGGTATTATTACTATGGATGACCTACTGAAGGCGGTGAGTGATAATGATCAAAGCTCAGAAATCATCTCTTAGGTTAAAGGACATTCTTTCAATTGTGTTGATAATAGGCCTGGGAACAGCCTTTAGTATTTATGTTGTAAGGTTTCCACAGGACAGAATAGTAGAGCGCTTTATAAGCTATAATAAAATACTCACAAGCCTATGGCAGCATATTTATATAGTAGCAATATCCAGTCTTCTAGCTTTATTAACATCGGTACCCTTAGGCATTCTTCTTACCCGACCAAGATTCAAAAAATTCTCTGCTAAGGTGCTGACTGTTGTAAATATTGGGCAAACCATACCGAGCTTGGCTATAGTGGCTCTATTCGTTGGATTTTTAGGTATAGGTTCCAAAACCGCTATACTGGCGCTTTGGATATATTCGCTGCTGCCAATTCTCAACAATACCTTGGTAGGCATTTTGGAGGTACAGCCTTCAATTATAGAGGCCGCCAGAGGCATGGGAATGCCCTCCAAACGAGTACTTTACAAAATTGAGCTACCTTTAGCCCTTCCTATAATAATAGCAGGCATAAGAACAGCTGTTACTATAAACATAGGAACTGCAATTCTTGCAGCCTTTGTAGGGGGTGGAGGTCTAGGAGACCTTATCATATCCGGGAACAATGTCAGCAGATGGCAAATACTGATGCTGGGTGCATCATTGCCAGCGCTGATGGCGATTCTTGCAGATATCGTATTTGGTGTAGTTGAAAGAAGAACTATAATATAAAAAAATGTAATAAAACAAGGGGGAAATATTATGAAGAAAATTAACACCAGCTTTAAGAGGACAGCCCTGCTAATGGGACTAATTATGATCATGGTAGCAGCGCTTTCTGCTTGTGGTACTACCGCTTCTGATGATGCCATCAAGGTAGGCTCCAAGGATTTTACTGAGCAGCTTATACTGGGTCAGATAACAATTTTGGCACTGGAGGATGCAGGCTTAGAGGTTGTAGATAATACGAATGTTGCAGGTTCAGATAAGGTAAGAAGTGCCCTTATCAATGGCGATATCGATGTTTATTGGGAATATACAGGAACTGCATGGCTGATGCATTTGCAGCATGACGAAGCCATAACAGACTCTCAAGAGGCCTATGATCTGGTTAAGGAAGCCGATGCAGATAATGATCTGATTTGGCTGGATTATGCGCCCTTTAACAACACCTATACCATCATGATGAAGAGAGAAGACAGTGAATCACTGGGCTTAAACAGCATTAGCGATTTAGCGGATTACATCAATGCAAATCCCGGAAGCCTTTCCTTCGGAGCAGACCATGAGTTTACAGCTAGACCCGATGGACTACCGGCTCTTGAAGAGGCATACGAATTTGAATTTGCAGGGAATTCACTGAAGGTAATGGATATCGGTATTGTATACAGAACCTTAAAGGATGGACAGGTAGATACAGGAATGGGCTTTGCCACCGATGGTCGTATAGCTGCCTTCGATTTTATAAATCTTGAGGACGATAAGGACTTCTTTCCAGTGTACAATCCTGCTGCTGTAGTAAGAGCAGATGTTCTGGAAAAGCATCCTGAGCTGGAGGAAATATTAAACAAGGTTGCAGAAAAGCTTGATAACGATGCAATGACTCAGATGAATTATCTTGTTGATATAGAAGAAATGGAGCCACGCCAGGTTGCTGAGGATTGGCTGAAGGAGCAGGGCTTAATAAACTAAACTTAAAATAGTATAATGCTAAATGAAACCCATAGCCACTGGATGATAACAGTAGCTATGGGTTTTAAAATGCACTGATTTAATAATTATGAACAGGTTAAGATGAAATGGGAGAACATCTATCGTGTTTCTTTAGATATTCTTCTATTGCCTCTATCGTTTCATTACTTACGACATGCTCAATTTCACAGGCATCCCTATCCGCTATGGCAGCATCAACCTTGAGCACCTCGGTTAACAATTTGAATATGACCTCATGCTTTCTTGATGTAAGCTCTGCAATTTTTTGACCCGTTGGAGTCAGAAGCACTTTTTTGTATTTCTCATTAATTATAAGGCCCTTTTCTGCGAGGGTGGTCATGGCACTGTTGGTGCTGGCTTTAGTAACTCCTAGCATATTGGCAATGTCTGACACCCTTGCCCCCTGCTCCTCCGAAGAAAGTATGTATATTGCCTCCAGATAATTTTCCATTGTATAAGTAAGCTTTTTCATAATTTCCTCCAATATATATTAATACTACTATTATACTTCAATTCTAACTTGATATAAAGGCTCTTAAAAATAGAATACATTATATGGATTTTATGCTACAATAAAGTTAGATATATCTAACAAGACCAATTGCCAACTCTGACGATGGTTAATAAAATCTTTTTAAGAGGGTGTGTATATGCTGGGTGAAAAATATTGCATTTTTAATACTCAGAGGAGAGACTGTCCTATATCAGACTTATTTAATAATACCTTTAGCTATAATCTCCATGATAATGAAATTAAATTGCCTCAGGAGCTTGGAGAGGGATATTGTAAGAGGATAATAGTAAAGCCAAGGCTAGAGGTAGCAATTACAGATATAAAGCTGAAGGAAAGTGTAGAGATGGGTGCAGGACTAAATACCCATAGCTATGGTCTTGCCTTCTGTCTGGGTGAGGGAATTAACTGGAGAGTCGAGGGAGCCAATAAGGAGTATGAGATTGGAGCGGGAGAGGGGTATGCCTTTAAAGAGATGCAGGGTAACGGCATATGCAGCTACACTCCGGGCCGTAGGTTTATAGGCTTGAGTATTCAGCTCTCGAAGGAGCTGATAAAGGGACTTTTGGAATACTTGGGCAGAGAATATTCCAAGGAGATTTTGACCTATGGCGACAGTAGCTTTTTTAAGGCTAAATATTCTCCCGCCCTAAGGCTTATATTAAATGATATGATAAATTGTAGCTTTCCTAGGGATATTCAGAGGATTTACCTTGAAGGTAAGGTGCTGGAGCTGTTGGCAGTATTCCTGAATGAGCTGATATATGAAAAAAATGAGCCGAGGTCAGCGCTAAGGCTTTCAGCATCCGATCTAGAGGCATTAAGAAGGGCTAAGGGCATACTGGATTCCAGTATTACGGCACCACCAACAATAGGAAGATTGGCACGGCTTGTATGCTTAAATGAATACAAGCTAAAGGTAGGCTTTAAGGAGCTGTATGAAATGCCAATTCATGCATATATAATAGATAAGAGATTGGAGCTAGCACGAAGTCTATTGGAGGAAAAAAATCTTAGGGTTACAGAGGCGGTTGTTCAGGTGGGCTATAGTGATGCCAGCCATTTCGCAGAAAAATTCAGGAAAAAATATGGTATCAACCCGTCGGAGCTTACAAGGCACAGGCGGCGGGAGTAATAGACCTGAGAATATGGGTATAGGAAGCAGTGCTTCCTATACCTTTAATACTTTTTGCCATAATAATAATCCTGTTTGGCATTGAATTCAATCGTTAGTTTAGGCTAATATAAAAGCATAGGCATAAATGATAATTGATATCAATTACATTGACAAGGGGTGAGGCATACAGAAGTTATATGAAAGATCATAAGAGGGTAGTAAAATTCATTGAAAAGAGGTTTTAAAATGGAGAAGAAGAAATCAAAAACTGATGTCCCTAAGGTGGGCATGGCCAGGCTTCTTGAAATAGCAGCAACCAAGAAGCCCCTGATAATAGCCTCGGTTATATTGTCGGCATTGGCCTCAATAGCCTCCTTTGTGCCCTATATGGCCATTTATTATATTATCGGTGAAATCCTTGAGGTATATCCTGATTTTTCCGCTTTGGAGGCAAGTAGAACCGTTACATACGGCTGGATTGCCTTTGGTGGTGTTCTGGGGAACATATTATTATATTTTGCTGCTCTGATGTTTTCTCATCTGGCGGCCTTTGGAACTCTGTATGAGCTAAAGGTTAATTTTGCTGCCCATTTATCTAGACTTCCTCTAGGCTTTCATCTAAACACAGGCAGTGGAAGGCTACGTAAGATTATGGATGAAAATATTGAAAAAATTGAAGGCTTTATTGCCCATCAGCTGCCGGATATTGTTGCCTCCTTTGTAGCACCAATTGTAATGCTGGTGATACTGCTTTCAATAGACTGGCGTTTTGGACTGGCTGCCCTAGTGGGAATAGCCATAGCCTTTACTATTCAGATAAAGGCCTATGGCAATGAAGGGGCAAAGGTAAATCTTGAAAGATATCAAAAAACCCTTGAGGAAATGAATAATGCATCTGTGGAATACATTAGAGGCATTTCAGTAGTTAAGGCCTTTAAACAGACGGTGTATTCCTTTAGAAGGCTGCATGACACCATCAAGGCCTATACCAATTACGTGATACCCTATACCCTAAGCTGGGAAAACTATATGTCTGGCTTTATGACGATTATTAATAACATATACCTGTTTCTAATTCCTGTGGGGATTTTAATAGGGATGAATACAACGGATTATACCGATTTTGCCATGACCTTTATATTCTATTTAATTTTTGTACCTGCAATTTCTACAATCATGATGAAGGTTATGTATGTAACCAGTGATGGTATGCGTATAACAGGTGGCGTTGAGCGGATGGATGAGATATTGAATCATAAGAAGCTCCAAAATGTCGAGGTCTCGAAAACAAATGATGGAACCGAAATAGCATTTAAAAATGTATCCTTTACCTATAATGAAGATGGCAGTACAGCTGCTTTGACGAACCTAAGCTTTAAGGCAAAGGCGGGGGAAATTACAGCTCTAGTAGGACCCTCCGGCAGCGGAAAGAGCACCATAGCCCATCTAATACCAAGGTTTTACGATACTACAGAGGGGGGGATTGAAATAGGGGGAACGGATATTAGGGATATGAGGCTGGAGGATTTGATGGAAAAGGTTAGCTTTGTGTTTCAGGATGTCTTTCTCTTCAAGCAAAGTATAATGGAGAATATAAGAATGGGGAATCTAAAGGCGACGGAAGAAGAAATCATTGCAGCTGCTAAGGCAGCACAATGCCATGAATTTATAGAAAGGCTTCCACAGGGCTATCATACGGTAATTGGTACGAAGGGGGTACATCTTTCCGGTGGTGAAGGTCAACGTATTGCCATCGCAAGAGCCATAGTTAAAAATTCGCCTATACTTGTATTGGACGAGGCGACGGCCTTTGCAGATCCAGAAAATGAGCATCTGATTCAAAAGGCCTTTGAAAAGCTGATGAAAAATAAAACCGTTATAATTATAGCGCATCGACTATCTACTGTACGGGGTGCCGACAAGATATTGGTGCTGGATAAAGGCAGGCTTATTGAAGAGGGAAACCATCAACAGCTGCTTGAGAATAAAGGGAAATATAGTGGAATGTGGGACATGTATACCAAGTCCTTAGCTTGGAAATTAGACGGAAGGGGGCTTGTAGAAAATGCTTAAGCTAAAGGAAAGGCTAATGCTTACTGAGAAGGGCTACAGCAATTTGAAAAAGGCGATTTTGGCCTGCACTATAACCAATTTATCACTAATGCTGCCCTTTGGAGTTACCATACAGGTCTTTAGGGAGATTTTAAAGCCTCTAACGGGACAGCAGCTTTCATGGGGGCGCATGTGGATATTATTTGGACTGGGGATAGCCTCTGCGATAATGGTATTTTTGGCTGTTAAAAACGACTATAAGAAGACCTATATTGCCTCCTATTTGGAATCCGAGGCTACTAGAACCAGAGTTGCAGAGCACATTAGGCGACTGCCAATGAGCTTTTTTAATTCCAAGGATTTAACCGAGCTAACAACAAATATTATGGGGGATTGTGCCACCAGCGAGCATGTTATGAGTCATATTATTCCCCAGCTGCTGGCAAACGCAATATCCATTTCAATGGTTTGCTTAGCCCTGGCCATATTTGACTGGAGATTGGCACTGACGATATTTGCTACGGTGCCTGTGGCCTTCATGATTATTCTTTTAAGCAGAAGGCTACAAAAGAAACTAAGTGAAAGCCATGTGGAGGCGAAGCTTAGGGCTTCGGAGCAGGTGCAGGAGTACCTTGAAGGAATTAAGGTAATAAAGTCCTGCCGACTGGAGGGCTCAAGCTTCTCAGCCCTAGACAATGCCCTTAAGCTTATGAAGCAGATGGCCATTAGGATGGAATTCATTACAGGGATATTTGTTACCGGGGCTCAAATTGTTGTTCAGGCAGGCGTAGGACTGACGGTTTTTGTGGGGACCTATCTATTGACCGGGGGTAAAATTGAACTAATACCTCTTTTGATGTTCTTTCTGATAGTGGTTAGGATATATGGACCGATACTTACAGAGCTTACTTTGTTGCCGGAGCTTTTATATATGAGGGTATCCACAGGTCGTATGAGAACCCTGTTTTCAGTTCCAATAATGGAGGGTGATGCTGACCGGCAGCTTAAGGAATTCAATATAGATTTTGAAGGGGTTTCCTTTAGCTACAATGATAATTCTACAACAGAGGATACAGTAATAAAGGATATGACGATCTCGATACCAGCCAACGGTATAACTGCATTGGTGGGGCCCTCTGGCAGTGGAAAAAGCACACTATCAAAGCTTATAGCTAGATTCTGGGACGTTAATAATGGGGCTATAAAAATCGACGGTATAGATGTGAAAAGCTTAGACCCGGAGCATTTGATGGGCTATATTTCAATCGTATTTCAAAATGTCGTGCTATTTAACGATACGATATATAACAATATTAAAATAGGAAATATGAATGCCACTCAGGAGGAGGTTATGGCAGCTGCAGAAGCCGCCTGCTGCCATGAATTTGTAAGCAACATGCCAGAGGGCTATCAAACCCTTATCGGAGAAAACGGCAGCACCCTTTCCGGAGGTGAAAGGCAGCGGATATCCATTGCCAGAGCTCTGTTGAAAAATGCCCCTATAGTTTTACTGGACGAATCAACAGCCTCACTGGACCCAGAAAACGAGGTCTATATACAGCAGGCCATTTCCAGGCTGGTGGAGGGAAAAACCGTAGTGGTTATAGCCCACCGCTTGAGAACCATAGCAGGTGCCGATAAAATAATCGTTTTAGATAATGGCAGGGCTATAGAGGAGGGAACACATCGGGAGCTGATGGAGAAGAAGGGGCTATACGAAAGGCTGTACAATATACAGCAGGAGAGTCTTGGGTGGAGTGTCAAAGTATAATGTAATTGGAGCGGACCTCGAGGGGTCTGTTACAAAAAAGAGGCCTAAACATTGGATAAATAAAATCTGGTGTTTAGGCCTTGTTATTTTAGGATAATATATTATCCGTGTTAATATTCGTTTCTATTTCTTCACCTGTCGTAGCATCTCCCGAACGCTCTTTAAATATGGCAAAATTAGGAGGTAGAAAGGTAAAAATAATATAGGCTGACAGCATTAGGAGGCTTGCTCCTAAAAGCCAAATGTTTAGTGTGCTAAAATGCATTTCGTGGGTCAAAAGCCTATAGCTCAATATTTGACCAAGGGAGATCCAAATAAATATTCCGAAGACATCAATAAAAAGCACATGCTTTTTAAGCAGCTGCATATAGCAAATGTTTAGTAATGCAACCAAGATCGGTATTGTTATAATTAAAAGCCCCTTTGCAAGAAAGAAATTATTAATAAAGGGGCCTATAAATATGTATTCGAGAATGCTATAGAAAAATACAGAATTGGCCGCCATTTTCATGTGCTCCCAAACGCTCTCGTTAATTGGAGCGAAGGCAGCTATAAAGGGGTTATTTTTACTATGCTCATATGCGCCATGCAATAGGAAATTCAACAGAAATATGATTATTACTCCCCCGCTCTCCCATATAAATATGTCATTAAACACGTTACCATCTCTCCTTTAAGAAATTTCTCGAAATAATACTTTAGTATAGCCTTTTAAGGAGGTAACTAAATATAATTTATTGCCTTCTTAGATAAATACCCACTATACTTTGAATTATTCCTTTGGTGATTTGTATTAAAAGATATCTATGACTTTTATAGGCGATCTAACAATAGCATGCAAAGTTTAAAGTTTAATCAAATTAAATATAATATGAATATATTGACAAAAGTTTAATAAAATTATACTATTGAATTGTAATAAATAATAATAAATCCAAAAGGGATAAACAGGGGGAGATCTGCATGGATTATAGTAGAGTAATAGAGAAGGCAAATGAAATGCAATACAAGTTCTTATTTTTCACTCCAGAATATCAAGAGAGTTTTTTCGAAAATATCGATAAAAATTTAGTGCTTGAAAGCGCAGCCTCGGTATTTTTTATTGATCGATCAGGAGATGTACCAGAGGTCTTTTGGGGAGCCGTAAGTATGCAGGCTGCTATTGATGGCTTAGAAGGCCTTAAAGATCATTTTAATGCAGGAACTAAATTGCTAATAAGATACGGTGAGGATAAGGCTTCAATAGGCAGCTTAGCGGATATTGTCCCACATTTTGTGAATAGTGGCTTGATACTGAAATCCCATACGATAGGCTACAAAAGTAAAGAGCTCAAAATTATAAGTGATTTCCCGGCGGTAACAACCGCCTCAGCAAATGAGAAAAGGAATGTGATGGAATTAATCGATAGAGCCTTTGGAATAGAGGATTTTGGGATGGAGGCAGATGAGCTGGAGCAATATATCAAGGATGATGATCAATGCTTTTATATAATAAAGAGGGATAATAGAACTGTGGGTATGGCTTTGGGTAGCATATACGCCAGCGGAAAAACAGTTTTTATTAGGGGCTTAGCCGTTGATGAAGGAAGCAGAGGCTTGGGCTACTCAAAGCAGCTAATGGCTAAGGTGTTTACATGGGCACAGGCTAGAGGAGCTGAAAACTCTATGCTATGGGTTGAAAAAAGCAATATAACAGCCATAGCCCTTTACGAAAAGCTGGGATACTTTCCCTATGGAGATCAGGAGGTAAAATTGCATTATATGGTTTAAGCCTAAAATGTAAAAGCATAGCAGCCCATGCCTGTCTATGCTTTTCTCTTTTTTAAATTTAATTTTATGGCAGCAAGGATGTAATTTGAGAATAGCCTTCGAAGGATAGGCTATAGTATTTTTTTGCCAAAGCACTATTTTCCTCTACTAGTAAATCCGCCAGTTCCTTTGCATAGCTATAAATCTCCCAAGGCCTTTTAAGAATTATAAAGTTGTCAATAGCCGTCGAGTAATACTCTATGGATTTTCTATATCGGCCTAATTTCTTCTCAAGCCTTCCCTGAAGGATTAAAAGCCTATTGAAAACATGCCTATCAGCTAGTCCGTCAATATCATCATAATAGGCATTGATTAATAGCTCTGCCTCCGCCAGCTGTTGTAATTCTATTAACATAGAAATTTTTTCTATAATATTGATGAAATGACCCCAATCATAATCTATCCTTTTGCATATATCTATAGACTTATCAATGAGGGTAAGGGCCTGTTTATGCCTGCCCTCTTTAAAAACGATCATACCTAACAGAGCATATATTTCAGTCCATACCATATCGTTGTCAAGGGCTACATTGATCGAGTTTGCATTCAAAATTCTTTCCTTTGAAGGCTGTATATTGCCAAGAAGATAATGTACATAGCCGCTTCTTACATAGCAATCAAGCAAAGTGTCGTTTATCTGTTCTTTTTTACAAAATGAAATCCCATTTTCAAAGCCTTGAAGGGCAATAGACAATCTTCCCAAATTTAAATATCCTGTGGATATATTAAGCTGAAGCTTGGCTTTAAGGTTATGCAATGTTAGCGCATTTCCATCTATGATTTGAAGGCCCCTCTGAAAGGCATCTATAGCAAGAGGATAATTATGATCAAATAGACATAAGCCCTTGTACAAATAGGCATCAACCAGCTTTTCAATTGATGAGAGCCGAATCAGCTGATGAATTGCATCTGTTAGGGTTTCAACACCTTTCTCATAATTGCCAAGAAAATAAAGGCATTTACCATGATATAGCATGGAGTTTGTATAAATAACGCTACCTTTATTTGAGGATTTTGTTAAAATATCTTGAAAAGCATTAATTGAATTATTATAGTCCTGTTTAAGATAAAGGTTTTCTGCCCTTATGTACTTTTCTTCAATTAATTTAGAATAGTCATCCTCACCCTCCAAAAAATATGCAACTGGTTTAGAGAGGCGCCTTGCTATCAAATTCAATACCTTCATTGAAGGGGTAACGGTGCCCTTCTCAATCTGACTAATATATCCTTTAGTAAATTCATTTCCGCCTAGCTGCTGCTGTGTAATCCCTAAGGATTTCCTCAGAGCTTTGATTTTTTCTCCTATTGCCATAATATCAACTCCCTAGATATTATTATACCAGAGATTGGTAAAGTTTGATATAATTAAACTTTTGGCGAAAGTAGATTTATTTATGGTGGAGGTATATAATCAGAGGTATTTAATAAAAGATAAAGAATAATAGTATTATTAAATTAAAAGGTGAAGGAGTCTGAATATGAGTGAATTAGTGCTTATTGCACCCTTTGAAAATCTTGCAGCCTTAGCTAGAGAAATAGTAAGGGCTGAAAAAATAGACATTGCTGTCATGGTTGGAGACCTTCAGGAGGGAGTGGAAGCTGCGAAAAAAGCAGTGGCTAAGGGAGCACAGGTGATTATATCCAGAGGCGGAACCTATACCATGATAAAAAATGCTGTGAAGGTTCCTGTGGTTGAAATTGAATTAAGCTCCTATGATATTCTTCGTGGCTTCAACGAGGTTCTAAATACCGGTAAAAGAATTGCGGTAACAGGCTATAAAAATGTGGTCCTAGGCTCTGGCACCGTTGCAGAGCTTCTTAATTTAGATGTTGAGCTTATCGTCTATGATGAGGACGAAAAGGTGCCGCAGCTAGTCCTTGATGCAAAAAATAGAGGAGTGGAGATTTTTATTGGAGATGCCATAGGCTATAAGGTGGCCCATAGACTGGGCTGTGAAAGCTATCTAATAACCTCCGGTAAGGAATCCGTTCAAAATGCCATCAAAGAAGCCAAACGGATTCTATACGTATCAAAGGTGGAAAAGGAAAAGGCTCAAAAGCTTAAGATGATAACAGATTTTGTTCACGATGCCATTGTAGCCGTTGATGATAAAGGATGTGTCACTATGTTTAATTCCTTGGCTGAGGAAATATTCCAACAACAAGGAAGTATTATAATTGGGAAACAAATAAATGAAATTGTTCCCGGTTCAAGATTACCGGAGGTTCTTAGAACAGGTCAGCAGGAATTGGGGAGCATACAGGATATTAACGGCATGAAGGTGGCGATAAATAGGGTTCCAATTATAGTGGACAATAGAGTTATTGGGGCAGTTGCAACCTTTCAGGATATTACCCAGATTCAGGAATTGGAATATAAAATAAGAAAGGTATTGGTTAAGAAGGGCTTGGTTGCTAGATATTCATTTGATGATATTATTTATAAAAGTCGACTGATGAAGGAATGTATTAGTAGGGCCAAAAGCTATAGTGCCATTAGCTCACCTGCATTGATACTGGGGCAATCTGGGGTGGGAAAGGAGCTATTTGCCCAAAGTATTCATAACCATAGCAATAGAGCCCAGGGACCCTTTGTAGCTGTCAACTGTGCTGCCCTTCCTCCGAATCTTCTGGAAAGTGAGCTGTTCGGGTATGTTGAGGGTGCATTCACAGGTGCTCGAAGAGGTGGAAAACCAGGAATATTTGAGTTGGCCCATAAAGGCACCATCTTCCTGGATGAGGTGGGGGAGCTGCCGCCAGAGTTTCAGGCAAGGCTTCTGAGGGTGCTGCAGGAAAAGGAAGTAATGAGGATTGGAGATGACAAGGTTATACCTATAGACGTAAGGATTATAGCTGCAACAAACAAGGATATTGAAAGGATGGTGGATGAGAAAGGCTTCAGGGAGGACCTATATTATAGGATAAATGTTCTAACATTATATGTACCATCCTTAAATGAAAGAAGGGAGGATGTTGAACCCCTTTCAGCATTCTTTTGTAGAATGTATTCAAAAAAATACAATAAAAGAATTACAAGCATTAGCCAGGAAGCACAGGAATATCTTAATGCCTGTAGCTTCAAAGGAAATGTAAGGGAGCTGGAGGGTATAATGGAGAGGGCGGTGGCTCTTTCGAAGTCTTCGGTCATAGAAATAGAAGATGTGCTGCCAAATACAAGTAAGAGCTTAATAGCAAAAGCTGAGGGTGTAAAATATGCCAGCATAAGCCTTAAGGAGCTTGAAATTCTTCATATTAAGGAAACGGTAAACCACTGCAATGGAAATATAAGCAGAGCAGCAGAGTTATTAGGCATAAACAGAAGTACCCTATGGAGAAAACTAAAGGGTTAAACGGTTGCAAAAAGCATCCATGTTTTAATATGCAACGCTTATATGTTGCAATATATAACACTGATTAGCAGGCCCCCAACAGGGGTCTTTTTCTTGGTTGCTTTTAAACATGGCACGTAAATTGCATTATAAGTCAATGAACTAATAGAATATTTAAGGAGGCTGTATAATGAAGATTATGAAAACGATTCAAAAGGTTCCGGGAGGGATGATGGTAGTTCCTCTTTTATTGGGGGCAGTACTTAATACAATTGCACCTGACTCCCTACAGATAGGCGGTTTTACAACTGCACTGTTTAAAAACGGAGCCTTGCCGCTAATAGCGTTGTTTGTACTATGCATGGGGGCCCAGATAGATATAAAAAAAGCAGGGGTACCGTTATACAAGGGTATATCCTTAACCGCTGTTAAATTCCTTGTGGGAGCAATATTAGGATGGGGAGTTGGTCAGATATTCGGTCCGGCAGGCCTTCTGGGAATAACGCCACTTGCTATCATTTCTGCCATGACAAACTCAAACGGAGGTCTATTTGCTGCTTTAACCGGTCAATATGGAGATGCTACAGACGTTGGAGCTGTGTCCATTCTGTCCTTAAATGATGGCCCCTTCTTTACTATGATTGCATTAGGTGCAACAGGACTGGCAAAGATTCCATTAATAGCCTTTGTAGCTGTTTTAGTACCGATAGTACTAGGCTTTATATTAGGTAATATGGATGAGGATTGGAGAAAGCTTTTGGCTCAGGGACAGACATTACTGGTACCGTTCTTTGCCTTCCCCCTTGGGGCTGCCCTAGACTTCAGGACTGTCGTTAGTGCCGGTCTGCCGGGGATAATTCTTGGAGTTATGACGGTGCTGATAACAGGGCTTGGCGGTTATTATACCTACAGGCTATTTGGTGGTAAAAAGGCAGTAGGGGCTTCAATTGGTACAACAGCAGGAAATGCAGTAGGCACCCCTGCAGCAGTAGCTGCAGCAGACCCCTCAATGGTGGCCATAGCAGCTGCAGCAACTGCTCAAATAGCAGCATCGGTTATAGTAACGGCAATACTTTGCCCATTGTTGGTATCATATCTTGACAAATTGGATAAAAAGAAACAAGCAACAGCATAGGAGGAAATATGACCAGATTCTTAATAATTGCCGATGATTTTACTGGCTCTAATGACACAGGTGTTCAACTGAAAAAGCGGGGGCTAGAGACTGAAGTTGTTCTAGATTCCAAATCCATAGACAATAATAAGCTTTCCTATGTAGTAGATACAGAATCGAGAGGTCTTGACTATGAAGGCTCTTATAATAGGGTTAAAAGCATGGCGGAAAATGCCCTTAATCACAGCTTTCAATATGTTTATAAAAAACTAGACTCAACCTTAAGGGGTAATATAGGGGCTGAGATAAGGGCTGTCGATGAAATCTATAAGCCTGACTTAATTCTTTTTGCACCTGCATATCCTGAAAATAACAGAAAAACGATATCAGCAGTTCAAATGCTGAAGGATGTCCCGATAACACAAACTGAAATAGCGAGGGATCCTATAAAGCCAGTTAAGGTGGATAATATTAAAGTAATACTAGAAGCAGAGCTGAAGGAGTCTGTCACTCACATATATCTAGAGGAATTAAGAAATGGCACGCAGGATTTATCTTTATCTAGGATATATAGCTTTGATGCAGAAACAACTGAGGATATGCTGTCTATTGCAAGGCTTGGGATGACCTCTAATAAAAAAATACTTTGGGTTGGCTCCGCAGGGCTGGCTAATGCCATGCTGGAGGTGCTTTATCCTATTAAGCCGGTACTTGCAGTTGTGGGAAGCGTCAGCGATATATCAAGACAGCAGGCGAATTACATGAAGGATAAGGCAGATATCATCAGAGTGGATATAGACAAATTGATAGCTGAAGAGAATATTGAGCCAATCAAAGTAAAGGCCATAGCTTCACTTAAATCCGGAAGGGATGCAATTTTAATATCAGCATCAACCAGGCAGGATTATGAAAAGTCTATAGCTGCAGGAAGAGGCTCAGGAAAAACCCCTGCAGAGGTTAGTAGCTTTACTCAAGATATACTAGGTGAAATTACCAAGGGAATTCTGACTGAGTTCAAGCCCGGTGGAATGTTTTTAACAGGTGGAGATACTGCAATAGGAGTAATAACTGCAATAGGAGCTACAGGGTCTAGGGTTATTGAGGAGCTGATAACAGGAATACCACTAATGGCATTAAAGGGTGGATTATGCGATGGGCTTTATATAGTTACTAAGGCAGGTGCCTTTGGAAATGAGGATTCACTGGACTATTGCATAAAAAAGCTAAAGGAGAAATGCTAAATGGACTTAATTGCAATTACAATGGGAGATCCTGCAGGTGTAGGCCCAGAAGTGGCTTTGCAGGCTATTACAAGGGAACGGGATGTTAAAGAGGGATATATTATTTTCGGTAGCGTTGAGGTAATAAACTACTATATAAAGCTTTTAAATATAGATATGGAAATTAATATACTTGAGGATGAAACAGGATTTAATCCCGACAAAATAAACATTATTAATGTTGTTGAGCTTAAAATGGAGGATTTTACGTTTGGACAGGTATCCCCCATCTGTGGAGATGCGGCATATAAGTACATTGAGAGGGCTATCGACTATGCCCTTGCGGGTAAGGTAAGTGCTGTTGTTACTGGTCCCATTAACAAGGAAGCCTTAAATCTAGCCGGACATCATTATGATGGCCATACTGAAATATTTGCAAAGCTTACAGATACGAAAATATATTCTATGATGCTGTCTGGAGGTCCCTTAAAGGTAGCACATGTATCAACCCATACCTCTCTAAGAAATGCTTGCGACAGGGTTAAAAAGGAAAGGGTATTTGACGTAATTAATCTGGCAAACAAAACATTAAAGCAAATGGGATATGAAGAGCCTATTATTGCAGTAGCTGGCTTAAATCCCCATGCAGGTGAATCGGGACTATTTGGCCGAGAGGAGATAGAAGAAATCTCGCCTGCTATAGAACAGGCAATAGCGGAGGGCATCAAGGTTCAGGGTCCAGTACCACCGGATACAGTGTTTTTAAATGCAGTTAAAGGCCAATATGATATAGTGATCGCTATGTACCATGATCAAGGTCATATCCCATTAAAGCTTTTAGGGTTTGATATAGGCGTAAATATGACTATTGGGCTTCCTATAATCAGAACATCCGTAGACCATGGTACAGCCTTTGGTAAAGCAGGAAAGGGGATAGCCAGCTATAAGAGCATGGTGGAGGCCATGAAAATGGCAGAGCTTTTTTTGGGAAAATAAAATAATGGTGGTCTTAATAAATTTTTGAGTAAGGAGTCACATGTAAAAGAGGTAGGAAGAAAACTATGAGTTTTCTCCCTACCTTTATCATTTTAAAAAGGATTTGCAGGAAACTTTTCCTTCAATATGTTAATTGAACGTAGTTCGGTGTGTTTTTTAGGAATCAGTATTATCATGTCTTCACCATTAAACTCCGACAATTCTAGGTCAGCTAATATCAGCTCATCTGATAAATCATCAAAAAGCACCTGAGGTGTTATTATCAATCGATCATTATCAATTTTCAATCTACAGCCAAAAATTGGGGCATGCAGCTCATCGCTATGTAGCTGTATTGTGCAGGTGAACTCTAAAAAGGGCTTAAGAATTTCTTCAAGCAAGGTATTTCAGCTCCTGTCATAAATATTTATAAATAAAGCATATCCTATATTTTAACATTACATAGCAGAACTGTCGATATTTTTTGAAATTCCCTTGTTCCCCTTGGGGGAGGGGTGTATAATGGTATTAATTAGAAAATTATTAAGGGGAGTGTTATTATGGCATATATTGAAGTGAATTTTCCTGGGGGTAAAAGGGTGGATGCAGCTATTAACGGTCATGTTGTTGCAACAGATCAGCCTACATACTCTGGTGGAGAGGGTACTGCCCCTACGCCCTTTGACCTGTTTCTATCCTCCATTGCCACCTGCGCAGGTATTTATGCTCTGGGCTTTTGCCAGAGCAAGGGGATAGACACTACAGGGCTTAGTCTGCAGATGGATGTTAGGAAAAATCAGGAAGTAGGATTGATTGATTTGGTTGACCTAAAGCTAACCCTTCCGGAGGGCTTTCCAAAGAAATATGAGGCTGCAATTATCAATTCCATGAACCTCTGCGCTGTGAAAAAGCATATGATGAATCCACCGGAATTCAATATTGAGACCAATAGCAGTGATTTTGTTGTAGCAGCATCAGAATAGCCAATATTTAAGTAATATATATCAGAATGAGGAAAAGTGTAAGAGGGTAGTATTTGGCCTTCCTACACTTTTTTATTGCATAAAATACAGCACTTGAGTCCATCTTATGAGGACTTATTTAATTGTTTGAAAATCGGGAAGCATGGCTGGTGGCAGGAGTCTGAGTAATGCTATCCGTTATGGAATAAATAGGATATCGTTGTAAATTCTGATATAATTTGCTTGTAGTAAGGATGATAAAAGAAAATTGAAAAGCAGGTGTAACGTTACTGCTAATTGAAACGTCTTTAATATATAACAGCTGTTAATAACCAAGGAGGGGATGAGCCTGAAGGAAATAGAAAATAATTTAGATGCTATTTTTAATGAAATGGTCACACCCCTAACTAATTTTGCTTTTAACATTTTAAAAAACAGGTATGATTCTCAGGATATGGTGGCAGAAACCTTTGTTAGAATTATTGAGTATGTCTATATTAATCAAGGACTGCCGGGGAGACCTTATTATTTCAAGGTTATCAGAAACCTCTCGATTGATTTCCTTAGGCGAAAAAAAAGAAATCTCTACATGGAGGAAATTGAAATTCAATTGGAGCAGCAGGAGATACGGGATGTATTTGAGGAGGTATATGAGAAGATGACTGAGGAGCTTTTGACTGGGCTTCTAAAGAGTCTGCCGGAGAGATATGCAAATATTTTTTATTTAAGGTATGAATGGGATCTGCCCTTTGCTGAAATAGCCAGTATCATGGAAATTGAGGAGGGGAATGCAAGGCTTCTTTATCATAGAGCAAAGAAAAAGATTGCAATGCTGTATGAAACAAATATTGAAGGAGGCAGCAACAATGAAATTTAATGAAGATAAAAATGGTGATTTCAATGATATTATGAAAAAAACCTCCCGGAGAATGACACTTAGAATAATGAGGATTTATATACTATGTTTTGTTGCAATTATTATTGTAATAAATCTACCTCAAGTATTATACTCCCTTCAAGGAAACCGTGTGATTGATGCTATGAGACTGAATATGCTATATAGTCAATTTATAAGACCGGACAGAGTAATAGGGTATTCAAATGAAAGCTTATCATTCTTATCAACTAAGACTCCCTTGACAATAATTTCGCGCCAGGTGGTTGGCAAAAATCCTTTTAGTGGTGAGCAGTTGGAAATTGGATCTCCGTATAATGTTTTAACCGGTAAAATTACTATAAGCTATCCAATTGTAGGGACATTTTTGCACTCTTCAAGATATAAGGAGATAGATGAAAAAAACAGACAGTTTATTATGAAGGAGAATAGAACCTCAGAGATAGTGCTGGAAAAAAATAAGGACAGTACTGTTGCTTTAGTTGATATATCCTTCCTAAAAGGACATACACTGGGGGAGATCGCAGACCTTCTGGAGGGCCTGGATGTAGAAGTGGAATGGTTAGCCATCGAAACGGGGCTGGAGGATAGTAAATCTGCAAGGCTAGGGATGCCTTCACAGCAATTCTTTCTATGGGGGATACCCAGCAGACTATATACACCTGATACGATTTTTGATCCCATGGAGCTAGACCTTAAGAACCCCTCAGCCTATTTGGATAAGCTATTTGCTGAGCTGGAGTGGGCAAAGGAACATAAGTATCTACTGACAAAGAACAATCTAACACAGTTTGGGTTAAAAGAGGATACAGTAATTACCATGGGTGATTATCTTAAGGAGAAGGGAATCCTATGCTATGGACTAAGGGTTAATGGGCCTTCAGATCAATTGCTTCTATTGGCTCAAAAGCAGGAGTATTTAAGGCTTAATTTTGTTAAACTGGATTTCTGGTATTGGGATAATTAACACACAGCATTGCAAGCTGTTAGAAAAATTATTAATGCAGCTTATTAAGAAAGTAAAGGTATATAGAATCTAGAGAACCGACGTGCTCAGAAGGCTAAGCATGCATGCGATAGGGAGGTAGCTGAAAATCAGCTGCCTCCCTATCGATTAGTCACTAGCTATTTAAAAGATCACATATTGCTTTTGTATACTCCTCTGTAGTAGCAGTACCACCTAAATCTCTAGTCAGATATTTACCTTCCTTGATTACTGAAAAGACTGCCTGACGAATATTCTCCGCAGCCTGCTTTTCCTTAATATAATCCAGCAGCATAGCGGTTGAAAGTATGCATGCGGTTGGGTTAGCTAGATTTTTTCCTGCGATATCGGGAGCGCTGCCATGGACAGCCTCAAAGATCGCTATATCATCACCGATATTTGCCCCAGGCACCAGGCCCAAGCCGCCAACAAGGCCAGCTGCAAGATCGGAAACTATGTCTCCGTATAGATTAGGCAATACCAAGACATCGTATTTCTCAGGGTACATCACCAGCTGCATACACATATTATCTACAATGACCTCTTCATAGGCTATTTCAGGATATTTGGCAGCCACACGGCGGATGCAGTCTAAAAAGAGCCCATCTGAAATCTTCATAATATTGGCCTTATGAACAGCAGTAACCTTTTTACGATTGTTATCCTTAGCATATTTAAAGGCATATTCACCGATTCTCAAGGAGGCCTTTTCTGTGATAATCTTAATTGATTCAGCGACACCCTCTGTAACCATATGCTCCAGGCCGGCATATAAGTCCTCTGTATTCTCCCGAACGATGACCAAATCAACATTTTTAAAGGGGGTATTAACACCGGGTATGCTTTTAACTGGTCTAACATTTGCATAGGTATTGTATTTTTGTCTTAGGGTCACATTGATGCTTTTAAAGCCCTTGCCAATGGGGGTTGTAATGGGTCCCTTAAAGGCTATCTTATTTGCACTGATGCTTAACAAAAGCTCATCCGGGATAAAGGCTCCGGTAGCCTTGTAGGCGTCCTCCCCACCATTGATTTTTTCCCACTCAATATTTACCTTTGCGGCCTTTAGCACCTCTACGGCAGCAGATGAAACCTCAGGGCCAATGCCGTCTCCGGGAATTAGGGTTACTTTATTCATTTTTGGATACCTCCAAGCTTTTTTTAGTATAGTTTAGGGAGCCACCGGATAATAGGATTTCAACATCCCGTGGTGATCCAACAAATTTACATTGAATGCTATATCCTTTGGTGAGGTTGGTAACCTCTATGATACTGCCGCTGCGTAAGGCTTCTTTAATATCCTTGAGCTCCAGATCGTCGCCGGCATCAATCATTTCATACTCACTTGTGTCCACCAGCTCCAGTGGCACTATACCGCTATTAATTAGGTTTGCCTTGTGGATTCTGGCAAAGGATTTTACGATTACAGCCTTTATGCCCAAATATAGGGGAACTAAGGCTGCATGCTCACGGCTGGAGCCCTGACCGTAGTTTTCACCACCAAGTATAAAGCCACCATTATAGGTCTCACAGCGCTTCCAAAATTCCTCGTCTATATTATTAAAGGAATATTTGGAGAGATGAGGGATGTTGGAACGATAGGGCAGCAGCTTAGAATCTGATGGCATGATATCGTCGGTGGTTATATTATCTCCTGTCTTTAACAGAAGCTTACCCTCAAGAGTAATCGGCAGCTCTTTATTTATAGGGAAGGGCTTGATATTTGGCCCCATTTTCACACTGCTGTTCACCATAGCCTCCTGTGGGAATATGAAATAATTATGCTCTGTTGCAAAGGCTTCAGGCTCCTTGATAGCAATGTCCTCACCTAAAGTGACGGGATCAACTAAATAGCCGCTTATAGCTGAGGCGGCAGCGGTTTCTGGGCTGACTAGGTAAACATCAGCGCTTTTGGTTCCGCTTCTTCCACAGAAATTACGGTTAAAGGTTCTCAGGGATACACCGTCGGTTTGAGGTGATTGCCCCATTCCTATACAGGGACCACAGCTGCATTCCAATATTCTGGCTCCTGCAGCAATCATATCCGACAAGGCTCCGTTATCCGCCAGCATCTTTAAGATATTGCTGGAGCCAGGAGAAATACCTAAGCTTACATCAGGGTGTACTCTTTGGCCCTTAAGTATAGCGGCAGCCTTCATTAGGTCCTTATAGGAGGAGTTGGTGCAGCTGCCAATCAATACCTGATCCACTTTTAAGCTAGGTATATTGGAGATATTATCTACATTATCCGGGCTGTGGGGCTTAGCTGTCATTGGGGTGATATCTGCTAAATCTATGGTTATGCTCTCATCATAATCAGCATCCTCATCGGCAGCTAAAGCTAACCAGTCTGAGGCTCTGCCTTGAGCGTTTAAATATTCAAGCGTTGTTGAATCCGAAGGGAAGATTGAGGTGGTGGCCCCGAGCTCTGCCCCCATGTTTGTAATGGTGGCTCTGTCAGTGAGGGATAATGCGGCTACACCGTCACCTGAATACTCAATAACCTTACCCACACCACCCTTTACTGTAAGCTTCTTTAGTATAAACAGGATGACATCCTTAGCTGAAACCCATGGCTTCAATTTTCCTGTCAGCTGAATATTTAGAACCTTAGGGGCCTTCAGGTAATACTTGCCGCTGGCCATTCCAATTGCAACATCCAGTCCTCCTGTGCCTATAGCCAGCATACCCATACCTCCGCAGGTGGGAGTGTGGCTATCGGAGCCTATTAAGGTTTTACCCGGCTTAGCAAAGTTCTCTAGGTGCAGCTGATGACAGATGCCATTGCCGGGCTTGGAAAATACAATGCCATATTTAGCTGCTACAGTTTTAATAAACTCATGGTCATCGGCATTCTCAAAGCCGGTTTGCAGGGTATTGTGATCGATATAAGCGACAGAAAGCTCTGTTTTTAGACTACTGACCCCCATAGCCTCCAGCTGCAGATAAACCATTGTTCCGGTAGAGTCCTGGGTTAAGGTCTGATCCACCTTAATGCCGATTTCCTTGCCGGGTATCAAATCTCCGCTGATGATATGCTGTTCTAATATTTTGTAGGTTAAGCTCTTTTTCATTTTTATCACTCCTATGCTTCCATTGAAATGTTTGCTTCATTTAATACGTCCTCATAGAGGCTTAATAATTCAGTATCCGTTAGGGCCCGCTTTATGGCTATAGAGGTACTTCTAACCTTATTCAACAGCTGATAGGCCATATTGATATCTATGAAGATTTCATAAAGTGCAAGTCTATTCTTTATGGCTGCTGTACCAGAATGCTTTCCTATGATGATCCTTCTATCCAGTCCCAGCTCATCGGGATTTATAATTTCATAGGTGGAGGGATTCTTAATAATGCCATCGGCATGGATTCCTGATTCATGGTGGAATATGCTTTCCCCCACAATAGCCTTCCAGCCAGGTATATACCTATTGGAGGCCTTTGCCACGTATTGGCATAGGTCCTTCAGCTTGCCTATGTTGTAGGCTGTCTCCACACCCATGGAGGTCTTTATTGCCATGATAACCTCCTCTAAGGAGGCATTGCCGGCCCTTTCGCCCAGTCCGTTTACAGTAACCCCCATGTAATTTGCTCCTGCCATAGCTCCGGCTATAGCATTCGCCGTTGCCATACCTAGGTCATTATGGGTATGCATCTCTATATCTATATCAACATGATCCTTTATTTTCTTTATCTTATCATAAGTAGTCATAGGGTTGAGAATTCCGACGGTGTCACAGAATCTAAATCTATCTGCTCCAGCCTCCTTTGCCGCTTTAACAAAACGCAGTAAAAATTCCTCATCGCCTCTGGAGGCATCCTCACCATTCACCGAAACATAGAGACCGTTTTTCTTTGCATACTCAGCCGCCTTTACCATCTGCTCTATAACTCTATCTCTGGTGGAGTTCAGCTTGTGCTTTATTTGTATGTCGGAGGTGGAGATGGATATTGCAACTGCATCAACGCCACAGTCGATGGACTCTTGAATATCGGCAATTACAGCTCTATTCCAGCCCATGATGCTGGCCTTTAGATTACTCTTAACAATTTTCTTAATTATGTTTTTTTCATCTTCACCCATTACAGGAATACCGGCCTCTATCTGGTCGATACCTACTTCATCCAGAAGCTTTGCAATAAAAAGCTTTTCTTCATTGGCGAAGACAACACCCGCCGTTTGCTCCCCATCCCTTAAGGTGGTATCTAGAATTTTTATTTGTGACATTTTGTCTCCTCCTCTTCATTAATACTCAACTATGTGAATAATTATATATTGGTTGCTTAGATCAGTCAATAGTTTTTTGGTGGAAAATGAAATTTATATATATTAAACTTGCAAAACAAAGCGAATATAACCATATAATACTAATAAAACTAATTAAAATGAAGTATACACTTGCAATTAATTGCATATACACTATAAAACGCCGTATATGCCCTAGCTCGAAAAAGCAGCATAATTATGCATACGTTTGCATATTATTCACTTCATTGGGAAGTCATTATATTTCCTATACAATGGGGATGCAAAGCACCTATAAAGGGCAACAAGCGACATGTAAAAATTTGTAAGAGTTTAATATCTTAAATATTATAGATAATAAGAGAAGAGAGGCTTAAATAATGAAAGCAGATAATAAATAAGCTGGAGGATGACTATGATATTTGTTAAGAGTACACCGGGAGGATTGGGAGTAGAGGTATTAGGTGATTATTACGATTTTCAAAGGCTTTACGATGCCCTTTATAGTATTGTAGGAGAGGAGGGGAAATATAGGGAGTATAGGCTGTCCAGACTAAGAATTTTAGGCTTTTGCTATGATATACGTCATGCAATGATGGGTGATAGGGATTATGAATTCGTTGAAAATAGCATTAATGCAGAAATTCTAAAGTCGAAGGGCTTTATTTCCCCTGAAAAGAATCTATATCTTAAGGTAAATGTTTTTTGGCCTGAAATCCTGTTTATTCAAATGGTTTTAAATGATTTTGTTTTGCTGTATGGTAAACAGAACTCCAAGGAATATTTTGATGCCCTAATAGATACAAAAAACATTTGGGATCAATCAATAGCAATGATAAGGCTGCTGCAATCGGAGGTCAGCAAATGCATAAAGGAAACCACAACCGATGCCACCTATAAAAGGATGCTGGGTTATATGGTCTCAAAGTATAGTAGCTTTCAGGACTTTTTACCTCAATATGTTGATTTGTTAAACATAAAATTTATAAAAATGTCGGAGGAAAAGAGATTAAAAAACCTCTCTATCATGGCTAAGCGGATTATTGAGAGAGGGCAGGAATATCAGATGCTTAGGACGGAAATGGAGGCAGCGGCTCAGCAATATAAATGCGCTATCGAAGAAATAAGGATAAACTCTCAATATCCGGAAAATTATGAATGGTAGCTGTAGGTAGAATTAATAATACAATCAGGCGATTTTACTGTCGGCCTCTCTTATGGCCTTAGCCCTATTGTCTACAGCCTCATATATATTCTGCCAGCAGCTAACCCTCGTGATGCCATTGATTAATGGTAGTCTGTTATAGCTGCAATCCATCAGCAGTACCTGAAAGCCAGCCTTAGCCAGTTCTACTGCATTTTCATGCCTATCCTCAATAAAAATATGGCAATCCAGCTCCTTGGCCTGTTGCACCTTATGATGACTACCCAATAAATAGAGCTGCCCCTTAGGAAGGCCCTTTTCCATAAACCAATTCTTTGTTACCTGCTCCATTATCTTATCTCTGGCGGTGACGTAATATATGCTGTGCTCATTATTCAATCTTTGCAATATATCCTTAGCATACAGTCTAAGACTGGCGGATGCATGCAGCTCCTTGCCGTAGCGGCTATAAAATTCCATATATTCCTCATTTGAAATATCTAGAACCTCATTGATTTCATAGCAGGTAACCTCATGGGGCTTCACATTTTTGTTAAAATAGCTATTGGCTAACTCCAGCCAATCATAGGCCCCTGTGATGGTGCCGTCGATGTCGACACAAATATTTAGCTTCATGGCTTCAACTCCCTTCAATATATTTACAGCTGATTTTATTATAGCTGAAGGACTTTAAATGCAGGTGAAATGCAGGTAAAGTTTTGGTTAAGGTAAAGCTTCTGCTTTCATTATTACATGTAATTTAGAAGTAAGCAAATACTGATGATCAAAATTAGAGGGTGAAATATAGGAGGAAATATTGCCTTGGCTCCTGTATAATTAAGCTACAATAATGATAATGGGAGTGGTAGTATTGAATAGAGTGTATGCACCCGGCTGTGCCCTTGTATTATATAGGCCGCAGCTGGCAGAGGCGCTGAAGGAATACTTAGATAGGACCCTGGGAGGAATAAAGGAGCATCTGACCTGCTGCAGGCATGAGCCGGGTTTTGAAACGGCAACTGAAATAATCAACACCTGTGCAGGCTGTGACAGAAGATATCGACAGCTTTATGAAAATGTATCCACCATCTCTCTTTGGGAGCTATTGGTTGAGGATGAAGGCTTTCCCTTCCCTGATTATGGTGGAATAGAGATGACCATACATGATGCATGTCCTACAAGGACAGAGGATAGAGTTCATGTTGCCGTCAGAGGCTTACTAAAAAGAATGAATATAAAGGTGGTTGAGGCAGAAAGAAGCGGTAGGGGCTCCGTATGCTGTGGGGATAGCCTATATGGGGTGCTTCCACTTGAGGAGGTAATGCAGCATATGCAGAAAAGGGCTGATGAAATGCCCTGCGAAGACATTGTGGTTTATTGTGTCTCCTGTATAAATGCCATGAAGCTGGGGGGTAAAAGACCTAGATATATAGTAGATCTTCTATTTGACAGGGCTACAGAGGCTGCTTGCACCGATCTTGTAGAATGGCACAGGCAATTGGAGGAATTCATAAGCTGCCACTGATAGGGAGGAACCTATGAAAAATAACAAAGAAATTTCCGACAACGAAAAATGGCAGGCTGTAATAGGCTCTTCAGAAAAATATGACGGTCTATTTTATTATGGCGTGAGGACAACAGGAATTTTTTGTCGCCCCTCCTGTAGGGCAAAGACTCCCTTAAAAAAGAACATAGCCTTTTACAGCTCTCCAAAGGAGGCGATTGCAGCGGGTCTAAGGCCCTGCAAAAGATGTCGTCCTGACATAGAAGCTTTCCAGCCAGAGGTGGAGCTGGTAAATAGGGCAAAGGAGCTACTGTCGGTCAACTACAATAGGCCGATGAATTTGAAGGAAATAGCTAAGGCGCTGGGGGTTAGTGTCAATCACTTGATAAGGCTCTTTAAGGGGGTAGCCGGTATAACCCCCATGAGCTTTATTATAAATATTAGAGTGGAAAGGGCTTTGCTTTTATTAAAGGAAACGGACATGAAAATTATAGACATAGCCTATTCAACAGGCTTCACCAGTATGTCTAACTTCTACAGGGCCCTCAGGAAAGCAGGGATTACTCCCCATATTTATAGAAATGGAAAAAATAATTAATATAAAAATGAGCCCTGTCAAGAAGGAGGGCTCGTTTTTATATGCAAATATTACAACCAGATATTAAAATATAAAATGTGCAATTAAAACAATTATAGGCAAAGTTATCAGTGTACGTTGAATGAATATTATTACAAGGTCCTTGAAGCTTACGGGAATTTTTGAGCCCAGCAGCAGACCGCCAACCTCCGACATATATATGAGCTGAGTAACTGAAACGCAGGCAATCACAAAGCGGGTCAGCTCACTCTCAATTCTAGCACCTATAACTGAAGGAAGGAACATATCAGCAAAGCCCACCACCAAGGTTTGAGAGGCAGCAGCGGCTTCAGGAACTCTTAAAAGCTTCAATAGCGGAACAAAGGGCATTCCCAGCCAGGTAAATATCGGAGTAAACTCAGCAATAATTAATGCAAGTGTTCCCATTGCCATTACTATAGGCGTAACCCCCAACCACATATCCAACACATTTTGAAGTCCGCTTTTTATAACATTAGAAACAGAGTTGTTTTTACCTGCTCTTGCTATTGCCTGCTCCATTCCCCATGTAAAGGAGGTGTAGTTTGCAGGTATCTCCTCAAGATTATTTGTATCTCCCTCCACGTAATAGCTATCGGATTTTCGCGAAAGGGGAGGAATTCGAGGAATGATGATGGCAGCCACAACCCCTGCAAAGGAAACCGTTAAATAAAAGGGCAGGAACATATGACCAAGATTTACCTGTGATATAACCACCAGACTGAAGGTAATGGATACAGCAGAGAAGGTGGTACCTATTACCGCAGCCTCTCTCTTTGTGTAATAGCCCTCCTCGTATTGCTTGCTGGTCAGCAGAACACCAATGGTGCCGTCACCAAGCCATGATGCAATACAGTCTATTGAAGAACGTCCAGGTAGCGTGAATATAGGGCGCATGATTTTTGTCAGTAAAGCACCTACAAACTCCAGAAGTCCGAAGTCCAATAATAAAGGCAGGAAAATGCCTGCAAATAAAAATACGGAGAATAAGATTGGTATTAGGTCAAAAAGTAAAAGCCCTCCAGTGTTTTCGGAATAAATCCATTCCGGTCCCAGCTGGTAGAGGGTTACAACAGCAAAGATACTGCCTATAGCCCTAAGTGCCAGCCATAGGGGAGATATGTCAAAAAGATTTTTCGTAAAGCTGTTTTTCTCCAGGAAGGCAGGCTTAGCCAGCTTATAGACAACCGTTCCCACTAGGCAAATAAGCATAAAGGCTGTAGCTATAGCAGGAAGCAGCTCCCCCAAAAGCGCCAGGAGGCTATTAGAAAGAATAGCGATTGGTATAGTGATATCTCCATTGTATATAATGGGTGTCATGAATAAAAGTACACCAATTAGAGATGGTATTAAAAATAATAATACAGATTTGAGATTAGTCATTTTTTTAGCTTGCATTAAAATCTGCTCCTTTTTATGTTAATATTTATGCAACACTATATATAATAATACGAAAAAGCTTATGGTGCAATAGCGCCTTATGTTAATAATATGTAACAAAACCATACTGGTATTGTTAGAATAGTTTGAAAGCTTGTGGGATGCCTCTTGAAATGCTTCTGTTGTATATATGGAGTACAGACTTAATAGTATAATATAAATGGGATAAATTTCATGGGAGGTTTAGATAATGACAACATATTTATTATATGGGGGTACTCTGTTATTGTTTGCAATATCCTATATAAAGGACAAGGAAAAGACAAAGCTTGCCTTGAAGAAGGGCTGGAAATCCTTTGAAAATGTCATGCCTCAATTTTTAGGGATCATATTTATAATCGGACTAATGCTGGCGGTGCTTAAGCCAGAGGTAATATCCAGCCTGATAGGAAAAAATTCCGGCTTCCTTGGCGTTGTAGCCTCTGCTGTAGTAGGGTCTATTACCATGATGCCTACCTTTGTAGCCTTTCCGGTGGCAGACATGCTATTGAAAAATGGAGCAGGATATCCTCAAATCGCAGCCTTGGTTTCAACACTGACGATGGTTGGTGTTGTAACCTTTACTATGGAAACAAAATATATAGGCAAATGGGCGGCACTGTATAGAAACCTTTTGGCATTCCTTTATGCCTTTATAGTAGCCTTTATTATAGGAAAAGCAATGGGGGTGGTGGTATGAAGCAGCTAATTAAAAGATATGCCTTTTTTCTATACGCTTTTCTGGCTGCTGTGGCTATTACAGCACTAAACAGAGAAATTGGATTAAGAACCTTTGCTTTGGCAGGCTCCAGCTTTAAGCAGATGCTGGCGGTGCTGCCACCGATTATGTTTTTGCTGGGGCTTATGGATGTATGGATTCCAAGGGAGAAGATGATAAAATACATGGGGGACAATTCGGGTATAATCGGCATTTTTTTAGCGATACTGATAGGCTCCATAGCAGCAGGCCCCATGTATGCTGCCTTTCCCTTTACTGCGGTGCTGCTGAGAAAGGGAGTAAAGTTCAGCAATATTATTACCTTTATGGGGGCCTGGTGCGTAACTAAAATACCGACGGTCATGTTTGAGCTGGCGGCTTTAGGCTACAGATTTACCTTCATTAGGTTGCTGATAAATTTGCCGGGAATCATAATTATGGGCTTTATGGTTCAATGGCTCCTAAAGGAGGAGCAGCTGAAGGAGATCTATTCAAGGGCTGAAGGGATGGAATAGGTGGAAATTAAGGGTCTATGTATATTTTTTCTTGTGAAGTAAAATAATATTGAAATGTGAGTAGTTTTTCTATATACTTAAAGCAAATGAAGAATGAGGAGTATGCTTTATGATAGAGGTTGTTCTTAACTAATAATTGAATAAGAGCTTAAAGGCAAAGACCCGCATTTTATGGGTTTATTTTCTGTGCCTTGAAGCTTTTCAATAGGTTAAGAACACGGATAGCTTAGTACCTTGCGTCATTTAAAAAATAGGATAATCTATAGTTTTAAGTGACGCAAGGTACTAGATAAAGCATATATACAGGTATTTAGAAGAATAATACCAATATAAGCCGTGGCTCGCCACGGCTTTTTTGATGCAATTAAAACTTCTAAATTCATGCTGCTCCTTACACTTGATTATTATCCTTAATGAAGGCAGCAATCTATATATTTTTAAGCTAAAGGCTGTAGGTGAATTGTTTTTACCTATGGCCTTTTATTTTTTGCTTTTATTTATGCAATGCAATAGGAGGGATGAAGTGTGTTATGGGTTTAAATGAAAAAACAAATCTACGCAGTATACTTTGAATGGAGGAATAAAGGATGAATAAGCATGCAATGGAATTATTAGAATTTAATAGAATTAAGGAGGACCTGATGGGCTTTGGAATATCTCAGCAGGCTAAGGAAATGATAGCTGCACTCACGCCCTATACAGATATAAATTTGATTAAAAGATATATGCTGGAAACTACAGAAGCAAGGGCTATAGTAGATATAAGCTCCAGTGTACCCATCCATAGCCTAAGTGGAATGAAGGCTATTGGAGAGAAGCTAAAACGACAGGAGAATCTGCAGATCGGTGAGCTGGAAATAACAGCCTCCTTTGTTGAGGAGGGCCGACGATTAAAGCGCTTTATGAAGGGTAAGGAGGCTGCTGCCCCCACCATCTCCAGCTATGCATTAACCATAGCAGAGCTGGAGGAAATTTCCGAAGAAATAAACCGCTGCATTTCCAGAGGCAGAATGCTGGATAAGGCCAGCGGTGCTTTAGGGAAGCTAAGGAAGAGAAAATTAATAGTTGAGGAAAGAATTAAAAGCAAGCTGGATTTTTATCTGAAGGACAGCCAATATAAGGCCTATCTTCATGATGGCTTGGTGAGCCAAAGGGATGGCAGATACGTTATACCAATAAAAAGTGAGCATAAAAATAGCTTTGAAGGAAATGTACTGGATATCTCCAGAACTGGCTCAACGGTATTTATTGAGCCGGCGGCCGTTAAAAGGCTGCAGGACGAGCTGGATGGCTTGAGGATTGAAGAGGAAAATGAAATATACAAAATTTTATCGGGCCTTACGGAGCTGGTGGCAAGGCATGAGAAGGAAATCCATTTGAATATGGAGACCATGATATACTATGATTTTCTGCTGGCTAAGGGAAAATACAGTAAGGCCATAGGAGGAAAAGCAGTTAAGTTGAATACGGGGGATTATATAAAAATAACAGGAGGACGGCATCCACTGCTGGGGCAAAAGGCAGTGCCGCTGGATTTTGAAATAGGCGGTAGCTATAAAAGTCTCATTATAACCGGGCCAAATACAGGCGGTAAAACCGTGGTATTAAAAACTGTAGGATTGCTAACCATGATGGCTCAGGCAGGACTACATCCCTCTATTGACGGTGAGGGAAGCTTTGCAATATTTTTAGACATTCTAGCCGATATAGGAGACGGTCAGAGCATAGAGCATAATCTAAGCACCTTTTCCTCCCATATTAAGAATATCATCGGAATACTAGATAGGGCAGACAAGCATACCCTTGTCATATTAGATGAGATAGGGGCAGGCACCGATCCAGGTGAGGGGATGGGAATTGGTGTAGCTGTGCTGGAGGCTTTATACAGTAAGCAGGCTACCATAATTGCCACCACTCATTACAACGAAATCAAGGACTTTGCAGCAAATCAGGAGGGCTTCATTAATGGCTGCATGGACTTTGATATCAATACCCTGAGTCCTTTATACAGATTGAGAATAGGTAAAGCAGGGGAAAGCAATGCGCTTTTGATAGCCCTAAGATTGGGAATGAGAAAGGAGCTTATTGAAAGGGCCCATGAGATAACCTATAGAGAGGTTAAAGCATATGAGGCGTTTACAGAGCCTATGATATCCTTCATCAGCTCCGAACCTGTGGCTGAAGGCAAAAAACAGCTTGTGGAGGAGACGGCTCAGGTAAGAAGGCCCAAAAGCGTCTCCGGCTTCAAAATAGGTGACTGTGTCTATATAAGCACCATGAATAGAACCGGTATCGTCTGCGAGGCAGAAAACAGCAGAGGCGAGCTGGGGGTTATGGTGATGAAGAAGAAATTTAAAATCAATCATAAGCGGCTATCGCTATATATTGAGGGGGGAGAGCTGTACCCAGAGGATTATGATTTTGATATCGTCTTTGAAAGCAAGGAGGATAGAAAAAAGAAAAAGCTAATGACAAAGCGGCATGTAAAGGGTGTGCAAATAGAGCATAAGGAATAAGCTATTTTAGAAGAAATACCCAAAAAATATTTATACGCCGGGATTTTAAGTTATAATGTATATAGCCGATGTCTATGCAAGATACTTTTATTATAGAATAAAAGGCGCCAAGCTAAGGACTAAGCGGAGCTTTGGTTATTACGTTGTGGATTCCAAGCACCAGGCTTTAAAATAAAGAAGGGAATGTTTATATGGCTAAAACATTAGTACTGGCTGAAAAGCCCTCCGTTGGAAGGGATTTAGCCCGTGTGTTGAAATGCGGTAAAAAGGGAAATGGATTTTTAGAGGGTGACAAATATATCGTTACCTGGGCTCTGGGGCATCTTGTAACCCTAGCGGACCCAGAGGAATATAGTAAGGACTTTAAGGCTTGGCGTCTTGAGGACCTGCCTATACTTCCTGATGAGCTCAAGCTGGTGGTTATAAAGCAGAGCGGAAGGCAATTTCAGACGGTAAAGGAGCAATTGCATAGAAGGGATGTTTCAGAGATTGTTATCGCCACCGATGCTGGTAGGGAGGGGGAGCTGGTGGCCCGATGGATATTGGAAAAGACCAATGTCAGGAAGCCCCTTAAAAGATTATGGATCTCCTCAGTTACTGATAATGCAATTCAGGAGGGCTTTAGAAGCCTGAAGGAGGGGAAGGCCTACGAAAACCTATACTATTCAGCGGTTGCAAGGGCAGAGGCCGACTGGCTGGTGGGTATAAATGCAACCCGAGCCCTTACCTGCCGATACAATGCACAGCTGTCCTGTGGCAGGGTTCAAACCCCAACCCTTGCGATTATTGCGAGGCGGGAGGAGGAAATAAAGAGCTTTAAGCCCAGAAGCTTTTATGGTATAGCAGCTGCCACAAAGGACCTCAAGCTGGTCTGGCAGGATTCTAAATCCAAGGATACAAAGAGCTTTGACAGGGATGGCGTTGACAAAATTCTAGCTGCCCTAAGGGGTAAGGAGGCAGAGATCGTAGACATAGACAAGGCCTACAAGAAGAAGCCTGCGCCATTACTATATGATTTGACTGAGCTTCAGCGGGATGCAAATAAAATCTTCAATTTCTCTGCAAAGGATACCCTTTCAATTATGCAGAAGCTATATGAGGAGCATAAGCTGTTGACCTATCCCAGAACGGATTCCAGATATATTACCACCGATATGGTAGCAACCCTAAAGGATAGGGTGAAGGCCTGCGGAGTGGGGTCCTATAGCGCTGCTGCAGCTAAGCTTTTGAGGGGGACTATAAAGGAAAGCAAAGCCTTTGTAGACAATAGCAAAGTTACCGACCATCATGCGATTATACCTACGGAGCAGAGGGTGCTATTAAGTGAGTTAAACGATAAGGAAAGAAGGATATATGACTTGGTGGTTAAACGCTTTTTAGCTGTGCTGTATCCGCCCTTTGAATATGAGCAAACCACCATTCGAGCTAAAATAGGCGCAGAGGCCTTTATTGCCAGGGGAAAAACGATTTTGAGTCAGGGCTGGAAGGAGGTCTACTCCAATATTGGGGAGGATGAGGAGGCGGAGGATGGTATTTCCGAGCAAATACTACCAAGGCTGGAAAAGGGACAGCAGCTTAAGGTGCTTTCATTGACGCAAACAAAGGGGGAAACCAAGCCTCCAGCGTACTTCAACGAGGCTACGCTGCTATCGGCTATGGAGAATCCTGCAAAATATATGGCGGGGGAAAGCAAGGAGCTGATAAAAACCATAGGTGACACCGGTGGCTTAGGCACGGTCGCCACCAGGGCAGATATTATAGAAAAGCTCTTTAATACCTTCCTTTTAGAAAAGCGAGGAAAGGATATATTCACCACCTCCAAGGGCAGACAGCTGCTGGAGCTGGTGCCGGAGGAGCTGAAATCTCCTGCTTTGACAGCCCAGTGGGAGCAGCAGCTTGGTAGCATTGCCAAGGGTAACCTAAATAAGAACAGCTTCCTGAAGGAAATGAGGGGCTATGCAAAGTCAGTGGTAAAGGAAATAAAGAATTCTGAAGAGACCTTCAGACACGATAACCTCACCAAAAACAGATGTCCAGAATGCAACAAGTACATGCTGGAGGTGAAGGGTAAAAAGGGGAAAATGCTGATATGTCAGGACAGAGACTGCGGATATAGAAAAAGCAGTGAAAGGGAAACTAATGCCCGATGCCCCAATTGCCATAAAAGAATGCAGATGAGGGGAGAGGGAGAAGGTCAAACCTTTTATTGTATCTGTGGTCACAGAGAGAAGCTTTCTACCTTCAATGAAAGAAGAAAACAGGAGAAAAGCAATGTTTCAAAAAAAGAGGTGGCACAATACCTCAAGGATCAAAAGAAGGCAAAGGATGAGCCGATAAATACCGCTCTTGCGGATGCATTGTCAAAGCTGAAGCTGTAGAGAAATTGGGACTCTGCTTAAAACAAACGCACGAAGTGCTTTTGTTCTTAAGTAGGGTCTTATTTGTTTTGCAGCCCTTCGGAGGCTGTGTAAAGGAATCTTAAGCGCCGACCAAATTATGGAAGGATATTGAAATTTATTATAGAATATGAATGATATATGTAAAATTCATTAGTGCCTTAAAGGGTACTGGAACGGCGGGGTATTATGAGTAAGCTTGACGAAATTTATAATACGCTAATTCTTCTGGAGGAAGAAGGCGGGGGAGTCTCTGCCAATGATATCAGCAGGCATATCGGCTTGGATAGAGCAAATGCCAGCAGATATCTTAACCTACTGGTAAGGGAGGGGAGACTTACAAAATCCGAGGGAAGACCGGTGCTCTACAGGTCTGCTGTTAGGCTTAAGGAGGATCCCTATGATTTTACAACAGAAAAAAACCTTGATAAAATTGCGGCTGCCCAAAAAAGCCTGAGGATTCCAATTCAGCAGGCCAAGGCAGCGATATTGTATCCCCCTAGAGGACTTCACACAATGATATTAGGAGAAACCGGTGTGGGTAAGTCAATGTTTGCAGAATTGATGTATGGCTTTGCTAAGGAATCCGGTATTATATCAAAGGATGCTCCAATGGTGTGCTTTAACTGCGCCGATTATGCTGAAAACCCCCAGCTGGTGATGGCTCAAATATTCGGAGTTAAGAAGGGGGCCTATACAGGAGCAGATAAGGACAAAATAGGCTTGCTAAAAAAGGCCGACGGCGGTATTTTATTCCTGGATGAGGTGCACAGGCTTTCTCCTCAAGGGCAGGAAATGCTGTTTACCTTCATCGACACCGGCTGCTTTAGGCCTTTGGGAGAAACGGATAAAACCGTAAAGGCCGATGTCCAGCTGATAGCCGCCACCACGGAGAACCCACAATCCTTTCTATTAAATACCTTCTCCAGAAGAATACCTATGATCATTACCCTGCCCCCATTACGGGAAAAGTCCTTAAGTGAAAGGTATTATCTCGTAGAGTATTTTATAAAAAAAGAGTCAGAACGGCTAGGCAGGAGCATTTATGTCAGTAAAAGCTCCTTGATATCCTTCTTACTATATGAATGCACCAATAATATAGGACAGCTGGGCAGTGATATTCAGCTGGCCTGTGCCAAGGCCTTTGTAAATTACAAGTCGAAAAAGGAGGACTATCTCCTTATTACTCAGCAGGATATCCCCCAGCATGTAAAAAAGGGTCTGATGAGAATAAATGAGTGCAGGGAGGAATTGGATAGCCTGTTGAACAGCAAGGGAGAAATTCTAAGATTCAGCTACAAGGAGGATTGTGTACCTAATATCACAAGCGAATTTACAGTTGAAGAGGATTTTTATGATGTGATAGAAAAAAAACTGGAGAATCTGAAGTCTATGGGGCTGGAGGAGGAGGAAATTAACCAGATTATAAATATAGATATAGAAAGCCATTTTCATAAGTATTTGGGAAAGCTTAAGGATAGGGTCAGGAGGCAGGAGATTGTAAATCTCATAGATTTAGAGGTATACGAGGTTGGCGAGGATATGCTTAAATTGGCAGAGAAGAGGCTAAGCAGAAGCTTTGACAACAAACTTTTTATTGCCTTGGCTTTGCATCTTCAAAGCTTTGTTGAGCGGATAAGACGAGGGGTGAAAATATACAATCCCAGATTGAATACAATAAGGGCCGAGTGCTACAATGAATTTATTGTGGCTATGGAGGCGGTAAAGCTTTTGGATCATCGCCTACAAATACAAACCCCCCTTGACGAAATTGGGTATTTAACACTGTTCTTTGCAGCCAATCCAATGAATTCGGTAGCAGAGGAAACTGCAACGGTGGGTATCGTGGTTATCATGCATGGAAATTCCACCGCCAGCAGCATGGTGGAGGTAGCCAATGCCTTGGTGGGCGTAGACCATGCCCTAGCGATAGATATGCCCCTCAGCATGAAACCACAGGAAATATATGAAATTACAAAGAAGCTCATCATAAAAATCCATCAGGGCAAGGGTGTCATATTAATGGTGGATATGGGCTCTCTTACTAATTTTGGAGATATGATTTATGAGGAAACGGGAATTATAGTCAGAACCATCGATATGGTTTGCACTCCAATGGTGATAGATGCCTGCAGAAAGGCAGTTCTTGGAAGGGATATAGGCGAGATCCTTCAGAGCTTTAAGGGGCCGCAGCAGGCTAACAATAGAGTACTTAGAAAAAAAGCCCTAAAGAACAAAAACATTATTATAACCGCCTGCTTTACGGGGCAGGGGGCCTCCGAGAGGCTGAAGAGAATAATTGGGGATAGACTCTCCAATAGCAGCAATATAGAGGTAATTCCTCTGGATATCATCGAAAGACGAAAATTTATGGCCACTATAGACCAGCTAAGGTCGAAGCATAATATACTGGCGATTGTGGGAACAGTAGAGGTTCATTTGGATAATATCCTATTTATATCCGCTGAAGAAATCATCACTGGAGAGGGATTAGATAAAATAGAAATGATTGCTGCTGAGGAGGAAAACTTCATAAAAATAGGTGAAGCGCTTCAGAACCATTTGGATGCCATTGATGCAGAGGAGCTGGTGGAGGATATACGGCTGGTTATAAATAGAATCCAGCTGGCTCTAAAGCTGGAAATAAAGGCAGAGGTAAAGATAGGCATTATATTGCATATGTGTTTTATGACGGAGAGGCTCAAAAAGGGGGAAAAAACAGCCCTATTTGATAATCTGCAGAGCTATAAGGATCAATACAATCGTGAAATGCTGTTAATAAGGGATTGCTTAAGGCCAATGGAGGATAGCTATGGGATAATTGTGGGTGAACACGAAATAGCATATCTGTGTAAGATGTTCTTCTTAAATGATGTAAAGGTTAATAGTGTGTAATTGTGTAATTGAGTGTGTAGTTGATACTGCACGCTTTTTTTTTATTTTCACAGGAAAGTTCGTTTATTTCCTATGAAATGGGGGGGCCTTAAGGGGTTTAAAAAGTTATATTTCAGACTATTTACAAAAGTCAAAAAATATTTATTGGATTAAATAAGTATTGGCATTGCTTTTGCAATATATAATGCTGTAATCGATTTGAGGGGAGCGTGGGTTGATGGAGCGAGCAACCGTTGTCATTAACAGTAGGTCTGGTCTTCATGCAAGGCCCGCCAGTATTCTGGCAGGAGCAGCAAAGAGCTTTGCATCAAATATAACTCTGCAAAATAACGATAGAACTGCAAATTGCAAAAGCCTTCTGTCCATCCTTTCACTGCTGGCGAAATTTGGGGACAGTGTAGATATATTCGTGGAGGGTGAGGATGAGGAGGAGGCAGTAAGGACCATGAAGGCCCTTTTTGAGGAAAGGCTCAAGCATGAGGATTAAGTAAAGGGGGGAGGAGGAAATGAAATATTTTGTTGGCATTGATGGAGGTGGTACAAAGACGGTATTGTATCTTGGAAATGAAGAAAAGGCTGTTTTGGCGGAGCTTCAGCTGGGGGGAAGCAATCATCATAGTGTTGGCCTGGCTGCGGTTAAGGCGCTTCTGCTGGAGGGCTTCAATTCCCTTAAAGAAAAAAGTGGCGTCTCATTAGACAGCATTCAGGGAATTTGCTTCGGAGGTGCAGGAATTGACTGCTCCCAGGACGAAGCCTCTATCCGAGAAGTGTTTAGGGAAGCGGGCTACAAAAATGGGCTATCGATTTATAATGATTCTATCGTAGCCTTAGTGGCTGCCAATGGCTCAAAGCATGGAGGCATACTGATTAGCGGTACAGGGTCCATTGCATTGGGCATTGACAAAAATGGTCAGCGCCATAGAGTTGGGGGCTGGGGACATATTATTGACGACGGAGGCAGCGGCTATGCGATTGCCAGAGACGGTCTGAAGGCCATCATGGAGGCCTATGACGGCAGGAGAGAGCAGACAAAAATGTGGGAAGCAGTGAGGGATTATCTAAAGATAACTAATCAGGAGGACATAATAGCCTTTCTATATTCACAGGAAACCAAAAAGCATCATGTTGCTGAGCTTGCCCCATGTATTATTGAATTGTATCAAAAGGATGAAGCGGCAAAGGAGATTGTTGATAGGAATATATCGGAATTATGCAGTATTATAGCATGTTTGGCCAGAAGGATGGCGGAGGAGAGCTTTCCTCTGGGAATATGTGGTGGGAGCTTTGAAAAATCATCATTAATCAGAGAGCTGTTTACCATCAAGCTACAGAAGCTGCTGCCAAGTCTAAATCCTCAGCTATCCAGAAGCAGTGCGGCAATGGGAGCCCTGACGCTGGCGGTTGATGAGTTTAAGGATAGCAGCAGTATTGGACAATAATTTAGGGGGTAAGGAAATGAAAAATATAATGCTGGTTTGTTCTGCCGGAATGTCCACCAGTCTGCTGGTGTCAAAGATGCTGGCAGCAGCAAAAAAAAGAAATCTAGAAATAAATATATATGCTGTCTCTGAAAGCGAGGCAGGTAGAAATCTGGATAAGGTAGATGTTTTGCTGTTGGGGCCTCAGGTCAGATATCTGCTGGGGAAAATGGAAAAACGGGTTGCTGAAAGGGGTATTCCTGTGGCGGTGATTGACAGCATTAATTATGGCACAATGAATGGAGAGGCTGTTTTAGATCAAGCGTTAAAGCTTATTGGGAATAGAGATTAATAATCGAAGGGGGATTAAAATGAAAAAATTCTTCGAATTTATGGAAAAGTATTTTATGCCTGTAGCTGCAAGAATTGGTGCACAGAGACATCTGGTAGCCATACGTGATGGCTTTGTTGCCATTATGCCTTTAGTATTGGCGGGCTCCTTTGCGGTATTGTTAAATAATACATTGTTAAATTGGGTACCGGCCTTTGAGTTTATGAGGGGAATAAACGGCAATGTATGGTGGGGAACCCTGGCAGTTATGACATTGGTCATCGTTTTTTCCGTTGGCTACAGCCTTGCGAAGGGCTATGAGGAGGATGGTCTAGCCTCAGGCCTCATAGCAGTGGCAGCCTTTATAGCCGTTACGCCACAGGCCCATGGTGATGCAGGCTGGGGATATATACATCACGGCTTCTTAAATGCAACTGGACTCTTTACCGGTTTGCTGGTGGCAATTATTTCCGCTGAAATATTTGTAAAGCTGACGAAGAGAAAATTTGTCATCAAAATGCCAGATTCTGTGCCGCCCGCTGTTGGTAGGGCCTTTGCGGCGGTTGTTCCAGGTATTGCCGCAATATATATACTAAGTACTGTAGGTCATTTATTTGCCACCATCGGTGAAACCAGCATCTACGATTTCATATTTACTACGATTCAGGCACCACTGCAGGGCTTTGGTCAGAATGTAGGCTCTGCTATGGTATTATCAATGCTGATGAATCTTTTATGGTTCTTTGGATTGCATGGCGCCAATATCTTAGATCCGATTATGAATTCCATTTATATGCCGGCATTGGAGGCAAATGCCGCCGCGATTCAGCAGGGCTTGGCTGCCAGCTATAACATCACAAGGGTTTTCTTCGATGCATATGTGCATTTAGGGGGCTCAGGGGCTACACTAGGTTTAATAGCCGCCATCTTCTGGAGCTCAAAAAAGCGTCAGGACTACAAAACTGTGGCAAAGCTGGGACTGCCAAATGGTATTTTCCAGATCAATGAGCCTATGATATTTGGTATTCCCATCGTTTTAAATCCAATATTCTTTATCCCCTTTATCATCACACCGGGTATCTTAACCTTGATTGCCTATTTGGCTACAGCCAGTGGCCTGATACCGCCTACCTATGTTGCGGTTCCATGGACGACACCTCCAGGGTTTGGGGCCTTCCTGGCGACGGGAGGAAATGTTATGGCAGCAGTGGTGGCATTGGTGAATCTGGCGGTATCTGTACTGATTTATCTGCCATTTGTTAAGATAGCAGAATATTACTATGAAGAAGAAAAAGAGGAGAAGAGTACCATTTAATATATCAGAGGTAAGGGTAATGCTATTACCTTTACCTCTTATTCCAATAATCAGACAGGGGTGATGTCGCCATGGAAAAGGGACTTAAAATAGCGGTTATAGGAGGAGGCAGCAGCTATACTCCGGAATTGATAGAGGGCTTCGTAAAAAGGGCAGAGGAGCTACCACTAAAGGAGCTCTACCTAGTTGACATCGAGGCGGGACGGGAAAAGCTGGAAATTATATATCAGCTGACAAAGCGAATGCTTGCAAAGGCTGGACTGGGTATAGAGGTATATAAGACCCTTGACAGGAGAGAGGCCATAAAGGCTGCGGATTTTGTTATTACTCAAATAAGAGTTGGAGGCCTAAAGGCAAGGGCAATGGATGAAAGAATCCCCTTGAAATATGGTGTTATAGGACAGGAGACCACAGGCCCAGGGGGCTTTGCTAAGGCCTTAAGGACAATTCCTGTGCTATTGGGAATCTGCAAGGATATTGAGGAGCTTTCACCGGAGGCCTGGCTAATTAATTTTACCAATCCCGTAAGTATAGTAACGGAAATGATTAACAAATACTCAACAGTTAAGACAATCGGGCTGTGCAATGTGCCCATCAGCATGATCAATAACGTAGCAAAAATGTATGATATTGATAGCAGCAGAGTCAGGATTGATTTTGTAGGCTTAAATCATATGGTATACGGTAAAAGGGTTTATATAGACGGAGAGGATGTAACCTCAGAGGTTTTGAAGGGCTTGGTTGAGGGTAAGTCCATGAATATGAAGAATATAAAGGACCTCAATTGGGATGCCGGCTTTATTTCAGCCTTGGGAATGCTGCCCTGCCCTTATCACAGATATTTTTATTTAAGGAATGAAATGCTGGAGGAGGAAATAAAGGCCTTGGAGGAAAAGGGCTCTAGAGCAGAGCAGGTGATGAGGCTGGAGGAGTCCCTATTTAAGCTATATCAGGACCCAAATCTTGACAGAAAGCCGACGGAGCTGGAGGAAAGGGGTGGCGCCTATTATTCCGATGCAGCAGTCTCCCTTATAAGTGCCATCTATAACGATAAGGGTGAGATTCATACCGTTAACATTGTAAACAAAGGAGGAACTCCTGACCTTTCAGAGGATGTGGTACTGGAGACAAATGCCATGATTTACAGGTCAGGGGCCAAGGCTTTGGCAGCAGGACGGCTTCCGGAGACGGTTAAGGGCCTGATTCAAGCAGTTAAAGCCTATGAGGCTCTGACGGTGGAGGCGGGCATCAGCGGAGATTACAATACGGCCCTTATGGCTCTGCTGGCGAATCCACTGGTGCCCTCATACAGGGTAGCAAAGGATATACTGGAGGATATTATTGCTGCCAATATTAGCTACCTGCCGCAATTCAGCAAGGACAAAAACTCAGCAAGGGGAGAATAGCATGGAATTTGAAGTGATAATTTTTAAGATAATTACCCATAGTGGCGAAGCAAGAAGCTCCAGTATGGAGGCAATACAGCATGCAAAATCAGGAGACTTCGTTAAGGCAGAGGGATGTATTGAGGATGCGCAAAAAAAACTGGTTTTAGCCCATGAGATTCAAACCTCGTTAATTCAACAGGAGGCTGGAGGAGATAGGGTTGAGCTTTCGCTGCTGATGATCCATGCTCAGGATCATTTGATGAATGCAATCACCATAAAGGATATGGCAAACGAGTTTATTGCTCTATATAAAACCATAAAGGGCTAATAGCGAGGAGGAAGAGCATGAGAAAATTGGGAATCTCTATTTATCCCGGCAGCAGTACGCTGGAGGAAAATATGGACTATTTATCCAAGGCCGCTAAGCATGGCTTCAATAGAGTGTTTACCTGCTTGATTTCTATAGAGGGGGATAAGGATAGGCTTTTAGAGGAATTCAGACAGCTAAACCATTATGCCCAAAGCCTTGATATGGAGGTCTATGCAGACGTCAGCCCAACGGTTTTTGAAGGTCTGCAGGTTAGCTACAGAGACTTAAGCTTTTTTGCAGACTTGAAGCTGGCGGGGATACGGTTGGACTTAGGCTTCAGCGGTATGGAGGAAAGCTTTATGACCTATAATCCCCATGGGCTTAAAATAGAGATAAATATGAGCAATGGAACGAGGTATCTGGATAATATATTGTCCTATCAGCCTAATCGTGAAAATCTGGTGGGCTGTCATAATTTTTATCCCCACAGGTACACCGGCTTGTCCAGAAGTCATTTTATGACAACCTCAAGGGATTTTAAGGAAAAGGGGATAAGAACAGCTGCCTTTGTTTCCTCCGGCAGTGGAAGCTTTGGTCCATGGAGGGTAAATGAGGGTCTATGCACCCTTGAGGCGCATAGGAGCTTGCCTATAGAGGTGCAAGCAAAGGATATTTTCAACACACAGCTGATAGATGATGTCATAATTGCCAATGCCTTTGCCTCTGATGAGGAGCTGAGGGCCTTGGGAGAAATAGATAAGAATATTCTGGGCCTAAGGGCAGAGCTTATTGACGAGCTGCCGCAGCTGGAGAGAAGGCTGATATTCGAGGAGCATCATTTCAACAGGGGCGATGTCTCTGATTATATGATTCGTTCTACCCAGGGAAGGATCAAGTATAGGGACACACGATTTGAATTGATTAATCCTGCCCCAATAAAAAGGGGCGACATACTAATCGAAAGCTCCCTTTATGACAGATATGCAGGAGAGCTGCAGATAGCCCTCAGGGATATGGAAAACAGCGGAAGAACAAGCGTAGTTGGAAGAGTCAAGGCGGAGGAGCTATTCCTGATAGATTATATAAGGCCATGGCAGAGCTTTAAATTTCTGTAGCCTTGAATAAAAAAGAGATTAGCGGGGCCATTGAAGGGAAGTATTTTTATGCAGATAATAGTGGCGGATAATTATGATAATATGAGCAAAAAGGCAGCAAATATTATAGCCAGCCAAATTACCCTTAAGCCCAATAGCGTGCTGGGGCTGGCGACAGGGGCCACCCCCACCGGCACCTATCAGGAGCTGGTAAGGATATACCGAGAAGGCAGGATCAGCTTTAATGATGTAGTGACCTTTAATCTTGATGAGTATTACGGTTTGGACAGAGCTAATGAGCAGAGCTATTGGCACTACATGAATCAGCACCTATTTCGGCAGGTGGATATTAAAATGGGAAATGTGTATATACCAAATGGTAAGGCATCGGATGTAGAGGCGGAATGTAAAAGCTATGAGGAGAAAATAAGCACAAGGGGTGGCATAGACCTACAGCTTCTGGGGATTGGCAGAAATGGTCATATCGGCTTTAATGAGCCAGATATACAATTTGAGGCCCTGACCCATCTTGTTAAATTAGATAATGAGACGATAGAAGCCAATTCTCGTTTCTTTAGCTCTATAGATGAGGTGCCTAGAGAGGCCATTAGCATGGGGATAAAGACGATAATGCGTTCTAAGAAAATATTGCTTTTAGCCAGCGGATCGGAAAAGGCAAAAACTGTATATAGAATGCTTAATCATAAAATAACCCCGGAGCTTCCTGCATCTATTTTACAGCTTCATCAGGAGGTTATAGTTATTTTGGATAAGGCGGCAGCTGCATTATTGATGGAGGCTTCTTATATAAAACCCTAGAATTAGGGTTTTTATTTTTTGAAAAGGATTTAGGACTAGTGATAAAGAACTTATATGTAACATATGGAATAAGCTGAGGAGGAAGATTGATGAAGCTATTAAAGAAGGACTGCTTTCAGGAGGCAAGAAAATCGATCTATAAATACGCAAGACCCTTGGAGAGGGTGCTATTTGAGCTGCATTTTGAAGGTGCCTCTGCAGATGGCATAATAAAGGAGCTCAAGGAATTTCAAAATGAGGATGGCGGCTTTGGTCATGGGATTGAGTCTGATTTCAGATTACCTCTGTCTTCACCTATGGCAACCTCGGTGGGCATCAGACTTTTATCAAGGCTTGATTACCATCAGGAGGCACAGCGGATGATTTCTAAAGCCATAGGCTATTTAGAGGCGGACTATAATCCCGAAAGAAGGGGTTGGTTTACAGTGCCTAAGGAGGTAAATGATTTCCCGCATGCCTTTTGGTGGCATTTTAACGAGGCTGAAGGAATGACCATTATAGATTATAGCTGGGGAAATCCCAGTGCTGAGCTGATCGCCTACTGCTATAAATACAGAAGCCATTTAAAAAAGCTGGATGCAGATATGCTGGTGGAATACGCCATAGCCCAAATTGAAGAGAAGCGGGAGTTTAAATCGGAATTTGAAATATTTTGCTACATAAAGCTATATGAGGTATTACCAGAGGGCCTGAAGAAAAAACTGGAGGAGAGGATCAGGGCAGCGGTCAGTCAGCTGATTGTATATGATGAGGAGAGCTGGCATGAATATTTGCCAAAGCCGGTGGATTTTGTCTCCAAGGCTAAAGCGACAGATTTTGGGGTTGATGGGGAAAAGCTGCAGAAAAATCTGGACTATATAATCCAGCAGCTGGAGCAGGAAAGTAAAATAGTACCTCCGTGGGGAGAGGAGCATTATACGGGAGATTTGAAAGCAGCCTATAATGAATGGATAGGTGAGCTGACACTAAAGGCTTTGTTGATACTTAAAGGCTTTAACAGGCTTGATATATAGGGATATTGTCTGGCCCCACCCCTTAATTGGAGTGGGGTTTTTCGTTATAAAAATGACAATAAGCTCCTCGAGAATAATGGAAGTCGACTTCCTACCGAATTGGATGGACGTAGATGAGTGCATTACTAAGTAATAAAAGAAGAAAAAATGTGCTGGAGGCCGCTATGGCGCTGCTGCCCTCTGAGGGATAAAGGAGAAAAAAGGCTATATTGAGTCTGCTAATAGTAAATACTATGGTAGGCTCTTTTTAATTCCTTCCCTCCGCCTTGGACTAAAAAATTTTTCTTCATTAATACTCCTGATTTAAAAGTGGTCACGGCAATAGTTATGATATAATTTTATTTATAAAGGATTTTTCTGCAGTATGACGAATAAACATACAGTGGCTGAAGAGACAAATTCCAAGGATGAGGTCAATTCTAAGCATCTGCCCTATTAAGCAAATCGGAGGTATGGAAAATAATGCAAAAGAAGATAATAGCCTTAGCCCTTGCGGTGCTGCTTGGCGCTTACTTAATATATATACCCTATAATAAAGCAGGAGAGGAACAACAAAAGGAAATTGAAAATGAGATTTTAGAGGCTGAAAGAGAGGCCGTAACTGCGCCTTTTTATGAGGAGACCTCTGAGTATCCCAATATTGAAGCCCTTGAGGGCTTTGACTGGAGGCAATTTGAAGGCTTGACCTTGAATTTTCTGGTGGAGAACAATATTAATGCAAACCTTCTCACGAAGGAAAGCCAGCAGTTTACAGAGGTAACCGGTATCAATATAAACATAAGACCCATGGATTTTAGTACTTTAGTGCAAAAGATAAATATAGACTTCATATCCAAGACAGGTAAATATCAGCTTGTTTATGTAGATCCATATCAAACCCTCAACAGGTTTGCAGAAACGAATCTAGAGGACCTAAGCCGTTACAACAATAGCCTTGATCTGCCGGCAATTCCCGGAGGACTGGAGGACTTCTTTCCAGAGCAGATAGAGGTAAACTCGTATTTTCTGGACAAGGAGGCCTTCTATACAGTTCCCTTTGATACTACCACCATGATACTATACTACAGAAAGGATGTATTTGAGGAATATAGAGATGCCTTTATGAAGGACAAGGGCTATGATTGGACTCCAGGGCTGGAGAGCTTTACCTGGGAGAGATATATAGAAATCGCCGAGTGGATTGATAAGCATGTACCGAAGGATGTGGTGCAGTACGGAAGTGGACATATGGCACAAAGGCATAATTCCATTTTCTGCGATTTTTCAAGTCTTTTAGCCTCCTATGGTGGGGATTATTTTAGAGATAGCAGAGTTAATACCTTGGGACTAAGGGAGCCAAAGGAGCTTGCCATAATGGAGCCAAGCTTTGTTGAGGCATTGGATATGTATAAAAGAATAATAAAGGCCTCTCATCCCAATAGCGTGAGATGGGATTGGTATGACGTTGCCGAAGCCTTTAAAAACGGTGAAGTCGCCATGATGCCTAATTGGGACGAAAATGCCTCTTCCTTTGAAAATCCAGCCACCTCAAAGGTAGCAGGAAAGGTGGGCTACAGCATATTACCCTATGGCACCGTCAGGAGTGCAAATCTATACGGGGGTTCAGGTATAGGAATAAACAAGCATGCAAATGAAAGGGAAAAGCAGGCGGCGTGGCTGTACATCGTTTGGGCCACATCTCCTCAAACTCAGCTCTTTGTATTAAAGCATCCTGAAGGCGGGGGGATACCTCCAAGAGGCTCTGTTTACCAAGACCAGGAGATAAAGCAGGTCATAGCCGGAAAAATAGTGGATTATGAGAAATTCAATACCATGCTGCAGCTGCCGACAGTCCTTAGGGCATGGGAGGATGAAAATGTATATTATAGGCCTAAAATAGGAAATTTTTATTATGTTGAGCAAATACTCATTAACAAACTTCACAATATGGTAATAGAGGATCTGACGGCAGAGGAAACTGCTGAATTGATATACAATGAAATCAAGGACTTAAATAACAACTGATAATTGAGGAGTTAATTATGAAGAGTGTTAGATTTATCAATAGCCTGCGTTTTAGATTCATGGCAATCACCATCGTATTTATATTAGCACCTATCATTTTATTTTCATTTATATATTCTAGCCTAGTAAAGGATATTATCAGCAAGAAATATAGTGAAACAGCCATACAATCCGTCTATGAGGCAGGTGAAAACATAGACTTTATCTTAAATGATTTGCAGGAGTTCTCAAATGCGATCTTGTCCAATCGGGATCTTATAGATGCCCTAAACAATCCTTCAATGATGGAGCCGGTTTCCTTTCGAAATCTCTTAAGGGGCTTTTTTACCTCAAGGGAAGATATTGACGGAATATACGTCTATTCAGACTACAATGTATATTCCGTGGGTACGATAAAGGTTACGGAGGAGGAGGACTATATGCCCATCAATGAGCTGTATAAATCCGATGGGGAAATAGTATGGCTAAGCACCAGACATGAGAAGATAAAGGTTCTTGCAGGTGAGTTTGAGAAGTATTATTTTTCCCTCGGCAGAAAGCTTATTGATTTCAACACCCTTGAGGAGCTGGGGCTTCTAATCATAGATATTGATGAGAAAATGCTGGAATCCTCCTATAAAAACCTGATCAGTGGAGATAATGAGGAAATCATAATATATAATGAAAATGGCGAAATAATGAGTCATCCCGATAAAAGCAAAATTGGCGCCAGTATAGCTGACGAGGTATATGCTAGGGAGATAGCCCTAGCAGACAGCAATAGTGGATACCTGTCCTTCAAGGATGAAAATGTCGAAAAGATAGCCATTTATTCAACCTCCAAAATTAACAGCTGGAAGATCGTCAAGATAGTGCCCTACTGGTATCTATATCAGGAGCTGGATGAAATACAAAGTAATTTTATTCGCATGGGAATCGTGTATGCAATAATAGCAATATTTCTAATGCTGTTTATTTCGGTTAAGATTACAGAGCCCATTGTAACCATGATGAAGGTAATGAAGCGGGCAGAAAACGGGGAGCTGGATGTAAGGCTAAAGGCCTCCGGCAAGGACGAAATAGGCCAGCTGGGGATCAGCTTCAATAATATGATAGTGAAGATGAAGATGTTGATAGACAGGCTGGTGGAGGAGGAGAGATTGAAAAAGGAGATGGAGCTGGAGGTGCTGCATGCCCAAGTAAATCCCCATTTTCTCTACAATACCTTAAACACCATACGCTGGATGGCGAAAATACAGGGGGCAAAGGGCGTCAGCAGTGCATTGACGGCTTTGATAAAGCTCTTGATGGTCAGCATCAACTTTGGAAAGGATATGATTTCCTTAGAAGAAGAAATAGAATATGTTAAAAACTATATATTGATTCAGAAGCTAAGATTTAATGAGAGATTTTCGGTAGACTATATCGTAGAGGAGGCATGTATGGCCTGCTATGTGCCTAAGCTTATACTTCAGCCTATTGTAGAAAACTCCATTATTTATGGTCTGAAGGAGGAGGATTCCGAAGGTCTCAAGATTTCTATCAAGGCCTACAGATTGGAGGATTCCTTAGTGGTAGAGGTAAATGATAATGGTCCCGGTATCAAGCCGGAAATATTGAAGGATATTCTCAAGTCAGAAAAGGATGCCAATAAGTTCAGTAAGGTGGGGCTGAATAATATAAATCAAAGAATTCAGCTGAGCTTTGGTGGCGCTAATGGCATTAAAATAGATACTCGGGAAAATCAAGGAACCAGCATTATCGTTATGCTGCCCTATAGGGTGGATTAAGGTTGTTATTTTATAGGATAATTTTTTCTAAGTCCTATGAAAATGGGGGTTCTTAAGGAAGGGGGGGTTATATGTATAAGGTTTTAATCGTAGATGATGAGGTGCTGGTGAGGGTTGGCTTGAAATCAACCATCGATTGGGAGGCCTTGGGCTTTACGGTGGTGGCGGAGGCCTCAAATGGTGAGCAGGGCTTTGAAGCCTACAAGACCTATAAGCCTGATGTAATTCTTACTGACATCATTATGCCTAAAAAGGATGGACTGTGGCTGACTAAGCAGGTTAGGCAGCTGGATTCTCAGGTAAAGCTGCTGATTTTAACCTCCTACGACGACTTTACCTATGCAAGGGAGGCTCTGAAAAGCGGTGCCGACGATTATATCCTAAAGCTGGAGGCTGAGGACGAGGAGCTAATAAAGATCATGACCTCAATTAAGGAGCGTCTTGATAATGAGCTGAGCCAGCAGGAAAAGTACGATAGATTGATTAAGCAGATGGATACCAATATAGGAGGTATGAAAAGCCGAATATTGGAGGACTTATTGAAGCCTGCTATGGTTATTGATGAGAGACTACAGTCAATGTGTGGTAGTGTGAATTTTTCTATAGAGGATACAAAATTCTCATTGATCGTTTTTTCAAGAGATGATTGGGAGCGTAAAGCAGATTTTTCTCCTGAGGAATGGCAGCAGATGAATAATGCGGTTGTCAATATTGCTTCAAGTATATTGGAGGAAAGGAGGCTTAGCTTTCTAATTAAGGAGATTAATAATCAATTTATATTCCTTATCTCCTCCAGCACCATTGACTCCCCTCAGATCACTCGTATCATAGAGCTGGCCCGCAGCTCAGTGCTCCAATACTTTGAAATCCCCTTAAGCGCTGCGGTGGATCATATATTTGAGGACATAAAGCTGTTGCCGGAGCTTTACAGGGATATGAGCCAAAAGCTGGAGCAGCTATTTTATTTGGATGAGAGCAGTGTTATTAATGCCTCCGAAAGATCCCTTCAGAAAATTAATATATTCAGTATTAGAAAAGGCTATGTTCAGACGCTACTGGATATAATGAATGATGAAAATGAGGAAAAGGCAATGGAGGTGCTGAAGGAGACTGAGGACTTCTTTAGAAAAAACAACGTTAAGGATATTGAGGTAAAGCTTTTTTATTCCAACATGCTCAGCAGCATATTTGAACGGTATTATCATTGCTTTACGAAGTCGGAGGAGCTACAGGATTATACCTATTATCACAATAAAATAATGCTCACCTGCAAAATGAAGAATCTATTGGTTTTAATAAGGGGAATTGTAATCAAGGTAATAAATAACATCAAGAGCTACAGACATAGCAATTCCAACCATATCATAAGGGAAGCTATAGACTATGTGGAAAAGAACTATCAAAAAAAGATAACTCTAAAATCATTGGCGGATCATGTCAACCTTTCAAAGCACTATGTATGCTATTTATTTAAGAAGGAGACGGGAGAGAATCTTTCCCACTATATAAATAGGCTGAGAATAGAAAAGGCTAAGCAGCTGGTGGTTGAGTCCAATTGCAAAATAAAGGAGATTTATTCGGAGCTGGGCTTTTCGGATCAGCAATATTTTTCAAGGACCTTTAAAAAGCTAACGGGAATGACGGTGGTGGAGTATAGGAATAGCGTTTTGAAGCATAGTGAATAGTGAAAAGCTTTAGAGAATAGAGAATAGTGAAAATACTTGAATGGCAGCGTGGGACTTCGGTCCTGTGCTGTCTGTTCTTTTTGCTGCAATATAATGCAAAAACATTAAAAAAGTCCAAAAAAATTTTGTGAGTCAAAGCGAGAGAAGGAAAAATGCAAACGTTTACTTAAAAATGGACAAAAAATATTAATAATCTGCAAAGGTGTATATCTATTATCAATTGTTTCAATTTTCTGGAAGACAACTTCTTAATAAAGTCCACAATAAACGGAATCTCGTCCATTATATTTCGATTTAAAAACTGATATTGTTTATCTATAGTAGTGCTTATATCCTATTGCAGGGATAAAATTCATAGCAAAGGAGACGGGTGTCATGGAGAATGTCTCAAGGCTTAAGCTTATAAATATCGAAAAATCCTTCCCGGGGGTAAAGGCCCTAAGCAACGTAAATTTCAATGTAGATAAGGGCACGGTACATGTCCTTTGCGGGGAAAACGGTGCCGGAAAATCCACTCTTATGAAGATTATCAACGGCATATATCAGCCGGATGGTGGTCACATCTACATCAACGGTCAAGAGGTAAAGGTACAAAATCCAATTGCTGCAAGGAAGCTGGGAATATCCATGATCTTTCAGGAGCTAAACTATATACCTGAAATGAGCATTGAGGAGAGCCTATTTGTCGGCAACTGGCCTAAAAACAAATATGGCAATATCGACTGGGCAGAGATAAGGAAGAGAACCCTTGAGCTATTGAAAAGAGAGAAGCTGAATTATTCTCCTGAGACAAAGCTTAAGGATTTGACGGTTTCTGATATACAGATGCTGGAAATATTAAAGGCCATATCCTATGACTCTGACATCATAATAATGGATGAGCCAACCTCCTCCATCACTCAAAAAGAGGTTGCAGTATTATTTGAAAAGATCAATGAATTGAGGTCAAGGGGCACCAGTATCATTTATATATCCCATAAAATGGATGAGATATTTAAAATTGCCGACAGAATCACAGTCTTTAGGGATGGTGTGGTTGTGGATTCCAGACCTAAGGGTGAATACGATATGGATACAGTTATCGCACATATGGTTGGTAGGAGACTGGAGAGCAATTTCCCAAAGCAAAATGTAGAGTTGGGTGAGAAGGTACTGGAGGTAAAACAGCTTTCAGGAGAAGCCTTTAGAGATGTCAGCTTTAATCTTCGACAGGGTGAAATAATAGGCTTTTCGGGTTTGATGGGAGCAGGAAGAACAGAAATAATGAGGGCGCTTTTCGGTCTGGATCAATACCATTCAGGTGTGATTTATATTAATGGAGAAAAGACAGACATTAAAAACGTAAAGCAGAGCATCGACAAGAAAATGGTGATGCTTTCAGAGGATAGAAGACGCTTCGGCATAATCCCTGTAAGAAGTGTAAGGGAAAACGTTTCGTTGACCAGCCTCAAGAGGTTTATAAAAGGCGGCAGGCTTCATGCTAAGAAAGAAATAGAAACCGTTGATGAATACTGTAAAAAAATGAATGTAAAGACCCCTAGCATAGAGACTTCAATTGAGGCCCTAAGCGGTGGTAATCAGCAGAAGGTAATACTAGCCAAGTGGATGGTGACAGACCCGGATATTTTAATATTGGATGAGCCCACAAGAGGTATAGACGTCGGTGCAAAATATGAAATATATAAGCTGGTAACTGAGCTGGCAAGCCAAAAGAAGGGTATTATTATGGTTTCTTCAGAGCTTCCGGAGCTAATCGGCATGTGTGACAGAATCTATGTGGTTGCAAAGGGTAGAATCGTGGGTGAACTCAATAGGAATGAATTTACGCAGGAAAATATAATGAGATATGCAACAGAGACAGTAAGCTAAGTGGAGGTGTAGAAATGGATATAAAAAAGCTATGGTCGGAAATTAAAAGTAAATACAGTATATTTTTAGTGCTGGCGGTACTGTTTGTAGTCTCTTGGATTGCAAATGAGAACTTTATGTCGGTAAAAAATCTATCAAACATTTCAATTCAGATAACAGTGGCAACGATACTGGCCTTTGGACAAACGATATTGATTATATGCGGAATGCTGGATTTATCCTCTGCCTCAGTTTTGGCATTGGCTGGGGTATTATCGGTCTCCACCTATATTTCAACTGAGTCCCTATTGTTGGCCTTCTTAGTTGCAATTGCAGCATCTGTAGCCTGTAATATAATTAACGGACTAATGATAACTAAATTTAAAGCACCGCCCTTTATTGCCACCCTTGCAATGATGACTATGGCAAGAGGAGCAGCATTATTGTATACAAATGGTCAAAACATTTATCAAATTGGAAAATATGTTTCCTTTGGACAGGGAGATATTTTAGGAGTTCCGACACCTATAGTATTTATGCTGGGAACCTTGGTGGTTACCTGGTATATTCTGAAGCATACTGTTTTGGGAAGGTCTGTGTATGCAATTGGAGGAAACGAGGAGGCGGCAAATGCCTCTGGTATAGATGTAAACAAGGTGAAAATGAAGGCCTTTATCATCAATGGTATCTTTGTTGGTATAGCCGGCGTCATATTTATGTCTAGGGTTAACGGCGGTATGCCCAATGGTGCTGTAGGCTATGAATTCAAGGCCTTGACGGCAGCAGTTATTGGTGGAACCAGCTTCACAGGCGGTATTGGTACCTCCTTGGGAACACTGGCAGGCTCCTTTATCGTAGGCTTCTTGGACAATATCATGGTGCTTTCAGGAGTAAACTCATATCTGCAGCAGATAGTAAGGGGTGCTATTATAGCCCTTGCAGTTATATATGACATCTTTGCTAAGACAAAGAGAATCAAGTCTAAGCTTGGAAATATTGAAGCAAAAAACAAGGTTTAAGTAGAGAAATCTATTTAAATAAAAATTTTTAAGGGGGAAAATGTATGAAAAGATGGTTAGCAGTTGTTTTAGTAGTAATGCTTTTAATGACAGCGTTAGCAGGCTGTTCAAAGCCAGCTGATAATGAAGGTGCAGAAGGCGGAGATAAGCCCTATAGAGTTGCATATATTGCAAGAGCACAGGCAGACTCCTTTGCAGCATGGATGGCTAATGCAGTTGAGGAGGAAGCTGAAAAGTATGACAACATAGTAGTTGACATATTTGACGGTCAGGCATCAGATGCTACAGAGAATTCATTAATTGAAAATGCAATCACCAACAAGTATGACGCTATTATTATTCAGCCAAACAACGGCGAGGCTCAAAGACCTTATGCTGAAAAGGCTGTAGCGGCAGGGATCATAACTATCACAACAAATGCTCGTATCGATGGTATTGAGGGAGCTTCTTCAGTTGACGCAGACCCATATGCTCAGGCAAAGGTAAATGCGGATGTAGCGGTAACTCAAATACCACAAAATGCAAACGTTGTAGTATTAAACGGCCCTCCAGGAAACTTCCACGCTGATGCTAGACGTGAAAGCTGGCAAAAAGAGTTCTTTGATAAGAGACCTGACGTAACTATTGTTGGAGAAGAAATTGCAAACTGGAATAAGGATGAGGCTATGAACTATATGGAAACATGGGTTCAAGCCAATAGCAAAATTGATGCAATTATTTCTATGAATGATAACATGGCAGCAGGTGCCATTGAGGTTATCAAGGAAGATCCAAGATTTGAGAATATCCTTGCTTACGGTGTAGATGGAACAGCTGAAGCAGCATTATTAATCAAGGATGGCTTAATGACATCTACAAGTCTACAAAGTGCATATGATTTAGCTACTGCTCTTTTAGATACTGCAAACAAGCTTTTAACCGGTGAGGAAACTCAAATTGATATCGATATCGACTGTCCATTAATCACAATTGACAATGTTGATCAATATATTGAAATGCACAAAAAAGCCGGCGCTATAAGATAGTAATACAATGTTAACCTGGTGCGCGACTATAATGGTCGCGTGCCCATTTTAGATTAAGGGGGAAGAAAAAATGGACAAAAACAACGTTAGTAACAAGGCAATTTTTATGCAGGGCACCAATAACATGGTTGTTAGAGATGTACCACTTCCTGAAATCAAAGCAAATGAGGTTCTTATCAAGGTAGATACCGTTGGTATTTGTGGTTCCGATGTGCATTATTATCAGCATGGCAGAATCGGTGATTTTATTGTTGAAGGCGACTTCATCCTAGGCCATGAATGTGCAGGTGAGGTAGTAGAGGTAGGCAGTGGGGTTAAGAATCTCGTCGTAGGTGACAGGGTAGCATTGGAGCCCGGTAAGACCTGTGGAAAATGCGAATCCTGTAAGGAGGGGAAATACAATCTTTGTCCTGATGTAGAGTTCTTTGCGACACCGCCATACCATGGCGTGTTCACAAACTATGTGGCACATCCAGAGGATATGTGCTTCAAGCTACCGGAAAATGTTTCAAATACAGAGGGTGCCTTGGTTGAGCCACTGGCGGTAGGGCTTCATGCTGCAAATATCGGAAATGTAACTCTGGGGGACACCGTTGTTATATTTGGCTCCGGCTGTATAGGACTGGTAACCTTGCTGGCGTGTAAGGCAAGGGGAGCATCTAAGGTTATAGTGGTGGACGTGCTGGAAAATAGGCTGCAAACCGCAACTAAGCTGGGGGCTACTTCAGTAGTAAATCCTAAAAATGTTAACACGATTAAAGCAATAGAGGAAATCACCAACGGCAGAGGTGCCGATGTCGTAATAGATACAGCAGGTGCGGAGATAACAGTAAAGCAAACTGTAGATGTTGTAAAGCGTGGCGGTACAATTGTACTGGTTGGTATGACACCTAAGGATGAGGTTGAATTCAACTTTATGAAGCTTATGGGTAAAGAGGGAGAGGTTAAAACCATATTCCGTTACAGAAACCTATATCCGGTTGCCATTAATGCTATTGCCAGCGGTGCTATCAACGTAAAGGATATTGTTAGCCATGAATTTGATTTTGACAGCACAAAGGCTGCCTTTGATTTTGTAGCAGAGCATGCCAGCGAGGTTGTGAAGGCAGTAATTAAAATCAAATAACAGCATCTGGAGAAAGAGGTGTAAGTATGCTTTTTATAGGTATAGATATAGGCACGACCTCAGTAAAGCTAATTGCAATTGATGAAGAGGGCAGCATTATCAAAACCGTCAGCCGTGAATATCCCTTATCCTTTCCAAAGCCCCTTTGGTCGGAGCAAAACCCGGAGGACTGGTGGAAGCAATCCTTTGAGGGGCTAAAGGAGCTTCTGGAGGGATTGAATAAGGCTGATGTAAAATCCATAAGCTTCAGTGGGCAAATGCATGGCATGGTAACCCTAGATGATGAGGATAAGGTGGTAAGGCCTGCGATTCTATGGAATGATCAGAGGACCGAAAAGGAATGTGATTTCTTAAATCATGTAATTGGTAGGAAGAATATATCCCTATATACTGGTAATATTGCCTTAACAGGCTTTACGGCCCCCAAGGTACTATGGCTGAAGGAAAATGAGCCGGAGAATTTTGCCAAGGCTAAGAAGATCATGCTACCAAAGGACTATTTGGCCTACAGGCTTACAGGCGTATTTGCCACAGATATGTCGGATGCCTCCGGCACCCTGTATCTGGATGTAAAGAAAAGAAGATGGTCTCAGCAGATGCTGGATATTTTGGACATTACATCGGAGCAGCTACCTAAGCTCTATGAATCCTACGATGTCATAGGCTGCGTTAAGCCTGAGCTGGCAGATAAATTGGGCTTAGGGCATGAAGTAAAGGTGGTTATTGGCGGCGGGGACCAGGCGGTGGCGGCTGTTGGCGGTGGCGTGGTTGGTAAGGGCTCCTGCTCTGTGTCCTTGGGGACCTCCGGGGTAGTTTTTACAGCCAATGAAGATTTCTTTGTAGACGAATATAACAGCCTTCATTCCTTCTGCCATGCCGATGGTAAATACCATCTGATGGGGGTAACCCTGGCGGCGGCGGCATCACTGAAATGGTGGGTGGAGGAAATCAATAAATCAGAGGATTATGATGGTCTCCTAAAGGAAGCAGAAGAGGCTAAAATTGATGATTCATTATTTTATCTTCCCTATCTTATGGGGGAAAGAACTCCCCATAATGACCCCAATTGCAGGGGAACCTTTATAGGAATGAATATGACCCATGAAAGAAAGCATATGACGAGGGCGGTTTTAGAGGGAGTGGCTTTTTCCCTAAGAGACACCTTTGAAATTATGAAGGACATGGGGGTAAATATTGAAAGTATCAGCATAAATGGCGGAGGCGCCAAAAGCAAGCTGTGGTGTCAGATCATTGCAGATGTATTGAATGTAAGGGTGAATAAGCTAAACACCAATGAAGGTCCTGCCTATGGTGCCGCAATACTGGCAGCAGTGGGCGACGGCTTATTCAATACCGTAGCTGAGGCCTGCGACAGCTTCCTAAAGGTTTCAGAAACGATTGAGCCAAAGGAAGAAAATGCAGAGCTGTATGATAAAAAGTATAAAGGATTCAGCAAGATATATCCTGCCATAAAGGAGCTGTTTAAGCAGCTGATATAAGACAAAGAGGACGGTTCCTTTAGTCTCAAAAGTAAAAGCCTGGCTGATTTAAAGCCAGACTTTTACTATTACGATAGTAAATATACTCTTAGTTAATGATATTAAGGGGTTAGAATAAAATAGTGAATATAGTTGAGCCCACTTATAGTAAAAACTGTAGGTGGGCTCTTTTTGTTTTTGCAGTATTCTATATAGCTGTACCTTTTTACCAACCTAATGCTTTATATAAGGATTCAATCGGTAAAAAGGTACAATCTTAAAGGGAGAATATCATAATAAATGGATTTTACGCGGGCACGAGAGGTTGGCACAATGCTTGCAATATAAAAAAGCAATAGGGAGGAGATTATAGTGGCAAACGAATTTTATGAGAGGATACAAAGTAACCCCATTATTGCAGCGGTAAATGATTTAGCTAAGCTGGAGGCAGCCATTCAAGCACCCAACGAGGTCATTTTTCTGTTGACAGGCAATATCCTCAACCTAAAGGATATAGTCAAGAGAGTAAAGGGAAATGGTAAGGATATCTACATTCACTTAGATTTAATGGAGGGCTTCTCAAGGGATGCAATGGCCTTAAGGTATATTCATGAGCAAATTCAGCCGGATGGAATTATTACAACTAAAAGCAGTCTAGTAAAATTTGCTAAGGATATGAATATTTTTGTAATCCAGCGACTTTTTATCATTGATTCCCTCTCGCTTGAAACAGGAATCAAAGCGATTCACAGTACAAAGCCCAATGCCATTGAAGTGATGCCGGGAATTATGCCTAAGGTGATACGAAAGATCAATCAGGAAACAAAAACACCTGTTATTGCAGGGGGGCTTATTATTGATAAGGAGGATGTGATTGAAAGTCTAAAGGCAGGCGCCATCGCAGTCTCCACTAGTAAAGAAGCAGTTTGGGGGTTATAGGTATATTTTTTTATCTCGGGAAAACGTTTTTTGTCATAATTAGAAAAGACTCTCATAAAATGTTATTGAGCTTGTCCTACATAATCTTAAGCTATAGATAATGGTTAGGAGGGGGTGGGTCGGTTACGGCTTAACTGTTTTGAAGGGTGTCTGGATTAATAAATTTAAAAGGGGGAAGGGTAATGCAAGCATTTATAGCTGAGATCATTGGAACGATGTTTTTAATTATTTTCGGTGGCGGGGTTGTTGCAGGTGTTGTATTAAATAAGTCTAAATCACAAAATGGTGGGTGGATAGTTATCACCATGGCTTGGGGGATTGGAGTTGCAGTTGCTGTTTATTTAGTTGGGGGAATAAGCGGTGCGCATCTTAATCCAGCGGTTACTGTAGCGCTGGCGTCTATCGGTGATTTTCCATGGAAGGAAGTGCCGGCATATATTTTAGCTCAAATGATCGGCGGCTTTTTAGGCGGAGTAGTGGTTTGGCTACATTACCTACCTCATTGGGAGGCTACTGAAGATAAAGGCGCAAAGCTGGCAGTCTTCTCAACTGGTCCTGCTATTCGAAATTATAAGGCAAACCTATTGAGTGAAATTATTGGTACTTTTGTATTAATAGTAGGAATTTTAGGTATTGGGGCGAATAAATTTACAGACGGATTAAATCCTCTGATCGTTGGCTTTCTCATCATTGTAATAGGATTATCTTTAGGGGGAACAACAGGCTATGCTATTAATCCAGCCCGTGACCTTGGTCCAAGGATTGCACACTTCCTACTGCCTATAGCTGGAAAGGGAGATTCTGATTGGTCATATTCATGGGTTCCGGTAGTTGGCCCTATTATTGGTGGGCTTTTAGGCGCTCTCTTCTATGTATCATTTCTTAAAATGATTTAAGTAAATGCTTTGAATTATTTGCAAGGTTTGCTAAGCTAAAAACAAGGGGGAATAGTTGTGAAAAAGTATATTATGGCGTTAGACCAAGGCACCACCAGCTCAAGATCAATATTATTTGATCATGATGGTAAGATCGTCGCTACAGCTCAAAAGGAATTTACTCAAATATACCCAAAGGCTGGCTGGGTAGAGCATGACCCAATGGAGATATGGGGAACCCAAAGTGGTGTAGCAAGAGAGGTTTTGGAGAAATCTGGAGTTAAGCCCGATGAAATAGCAGGGATTGGTATTACAAATCAAAGAGAGACTACAGTAGTTTGGGAAAAAAGCACCGGTAAGCCTGTATACAATGCAATCGTGTGGCAATGCAGAAGAACAGCAGCTATCTGTGATGACTTAAAAAGAAGAGGGCTAGAGGAATATATTCGGGACAATACCGGATTAGTTGTAGATGCTTATTTCTCTGGTACAAAGGTTAAGTGGATTCTTGACAATGTTGAAGGGGCAAGGGAAAAGGCTGAGAAGGGTGAATTGCTATTTGGTAATATTGATACATGGTTAATATGGAATCTAACCAGGGGTAAGGTACATGTAACAGACTACTCAAATGCCTCCAGAACAATGCTATTTAATATCAAGGAGCTAATATGGGATGAAAAAATTCTTAAGGAATTAGATATCCCTGCCACTATGCTACCGGAGGTAAAGCCATCAAGCTATGTTTACGGCTACACAGCGCATGAAACCTTTGGGGGAGCAGATATTCCAATCTCCGGAGCTGCGGGAGATCAGCAGGCAGCATTATTTGGTCAGGCATGCTTCGAGCCGGGTATGGCTAAAAATACCTATGGTACCGGCTGCTTTATGCTGATGAATACCGGTGATAAGTTTGTACCATCTAAGAATGGTCTATTAACCACATTGGCTTGGGGCGTTGATGGAAAGGTTGAATATGCACTAGAAGGAAGTATTTTCGTTGCTGGTGCTTCTGTTCAATGGTTAAGAGACGAGCTGAAAATAATCCGTGATGCTGCTGAATCTGAATATCTTGCAACTAAGGTTAAGGATTCTAATGGTGTATACGTTGTGCCTGCCTTTGTTGGTATGGGAGCGCCCTATTGGGATATGTACGCAAGGGGCACCATCGTTGGATTAACCAGAGGTGCTAAGGCGGAGCATTTAGTCAGAGCAACCCTTGAATCCATAGCATTCCAAACAAGGGATGTACTGGAGGCAATGCAGGAGGATTCCGGAATTAAGCTTCAAGCATTGAAGGTTGATGGCGGTGCTGTTGCAAACAATTTCCTAATGCAGTTCCAGGCAGACATCCTAAATGTTAATGTAGATCGTCCCGAAATTACTGAAACCACAGCACTTGGAGCAGCTTACCTAGCAGGTTTGGCAGTAGGCTTCTGGTCCGATAAATCTGAAATTGCTAATAAGTGGAGCGTGGATAGAACCTTCACGGCAGCGATGGAGGAAGACAAACGTGCTAAATTGTACAAAGGCTGGAAACGTGCGGTTGAGCGTTCATTGAAGTGGGAAGAGGAAGAATAGAGCCCTTTACACCATGATGTTTAAGTGTTATAATTAAGATAACGATATATTAATGGCTGAGACTTGGAGAGCCACGCAAAACAACCTATTATCTAATAGGTAAGTTTTGTGTGGCTTTTTTATATTACAATACAATGGAAATCGGAGGAGTGGATGAGGATGTATGATGTGGCCATAATTGGTGCAGGGATAATTGGGACGGCTATCGCAAGGGAGCTATCTAAATATAATATCAAAGTAATTATAGTTGACAGTGAAAATGATGTTGCCAATGGTACCACGAAGGCAAACAGTGCAATTATTCATGCCGGCTATGATGCCAAGAGAGGGACCTTAAAGGCAAGGCTGAATGTGGCAGGGAATGCCATGTATGAAGAACTATGTCAAGAGCTGGAGGTGCCCTTTAAAAGGATAGGGTCCTTTGTTGTTGCCTTTGATTCTGAGGATATGACTACGCTTCAGGAGCTTTATGAGCAAGGAATTTATAATAAAGTACCTGGCCTGGAGCTACTGAGCAAGGAGCAGGTAAAGGAAATGGAGCCTAACCTAAGTGACGAAATAGTTGGTGCATTGCATGCTCCCTCAGCAGGAATTGTAGGTCCCTGGGAATTAGCCATTGCTTTGGCTGAAAATGCAGCAGAAAATGGTGTTGAAATACGATTGAACTCAGCTGTAGCTAAGATTGAAAAAAATGATCAGGGCTTCTTATTAACAGCAGGAGAGGACACAATTCAGTCAAAATATATCATCAATTGCGCAGGCTTATTTGCAGATGAAATCAACAATATGGTCAATGCACCAAGCTTTAAGATATTACCAAATAGAGGAGAATATAACCTCTTTGATAAAGGGGTGGGGGACTATGTGAAGCATATCATTTTTCAGACGCCTACGCGGTATGGTAAAGGGGTATTGGTGCTTCCTACGGTTCACGGGAATTTAATGATAGGTCCTACCTCCGAGGCGGTAGATGATCCAGAGGCGGTGGAAACCACTGATACAGGCTTGCAATTTTTACGGGAAAAGGCAAATCGGGTGGTGCCTAATTTTCCTTTCCAAACAGTTATTACCTCATTTGCAGGCGTAAGAGCAAAGGTAAAAACCAACGATTTTATAATTGAAGAGGCAAGGGAGACTAAAGGCTTTATCAACGTTGCTGCCATTGATTCTCCCGGATTATCCGCTGCCCCTGCAATTGCTGAAATGGTTGTTAGCATGCTGCTTGAAATCGCTGGAGGCTTTGAAGCAAATTCAAGCTTTAATCCAAAGAGAAGGCCAATCATTCATTTTATGGCACTGTCGGATGAGGAAAAGGCTGCCCTCATCGAAAAGGATCCTCGATATGGCAGGGTCATTTGCCGCTGCGAAGGCATTACAGAGGGTGAAATTGTAGATATCATCAACCGGATGGCTGGAGCAACAAGCCTAGATGGTGTTAAGAGAAGAGCTAGGGCTGGAGGGGGACGATGTCAAGGCGGCTTCTGCGGACCAAAGGTAATGGAGATATTAGCCAGAGAGCTTAATGTAGATATCACTGCAGTGGTTAAGGATAGCAAAGCCTCGTATATCTTAGCAGGTCCTACAAAATCTGCATTTAAGCAGGCGTTTCCGACTCAACAGGCTGAAGTCACTCAAGAGGGGGAGATCAATTGAAGGGCTATGATATTGTCGTAATTGGTGGAGGACCAGCGGGGTTAGCCGCTGCAATAGAAGCGAAGCACAAAGGTGTAGATAATATCCTTGTAATAGAACGGGACAGAGAGCTGGGGGGTATTTTGCAGCAGTGCATTCATAATGGCTTTGGGCTTCATGTTTTTAAGGAGGAATTAACCGGTCCAGAATATGCAGAGCGCTTTATAGATGAGCTGAAGAAGCAGGGTATTGAATATAAGCTAGATACAATGGTGTTAGATATCACTGAGGATAAACAGGTAAGCATGATTAATACGGTAGAAGGGTTTTTACAGATACAGGCTAAAGCGGTGATTTTAGCAATGGGCTGTCGTGAAAGAACCAGAGGGGCCATCAATATACCGGGGTCAAGGGCTTCAGGAATTTTTACCGCCGGGGCTGCCCAAAGATTTGTAAACATGGAAGGCTATATGGTGGGTAAGGATGTGGTGATTCTTGGCTCTGGAGACATTGGATTGATTATGGCCAGAAGAATGACATTAGAAGGGGCTAAGGTCCATGCGGTTGTAGAGCTGCTTCCATTCTCAGGTGGCTTGACTAGAAATATTGTTCAGTGCTTAGAAGACTTTGACATTCCATTATTATTAAGCCATACGGTGACCAATATCGTGGGGAGAGACAGGGTAAAGGAAATTCAAATAGCACAAGTAGATGGAAATCGTAGGCCAATCCCAGGGACGGAGCAAAGCTTTAAATGTGATACTCTGCTGCTGTCGGTTGGATTAATTCCCGAGAATGAGCTTTCTAAAAGCGCAGGAATTAAGCTTGATGGCGTTACAGGTGGACCAGTGGTCAACGAATCGATGGAAACCTCAATAGAAGGAATATTTGCCTGCGGCAATGCTGTGCACGTCCATGATTTAGTGGATTGGGTGACGGAGGAAAGCAGGAGGGCGGGGAAAAGTGCTGCTAGATATGTACAAAATCGATTGGTTGGAGGACTCAAAACCATAGCCACGAAGCCAGGACAGGGGGTTAGATATATTGTCCCCCATCAAATAAGGCTGGAAAATGTTGAGGATCAGCTGGAGCTAATGCTGAGGGTTGATAATGTATACCGTGGTGCAAGGCTAGTGATAAAGGAAGGTGACAGGGTGATAAAAAGCATTAAAAGAGCACATCTTGCACCGGGAGAAATGGAGTCAATTAAGCTTAATAAACAGGAGCTAGAGAGCATAGTGGGCGAGGAGATTACCATTGCCCTTGAGCTGGAGGTGATGCAGGCATGAGTGTAAAAGAGATGGTGTGTATAGCTTGTCCAATGGGCTGTAAAATGAAGGTTGAAGCAGTTACGAATGGTGTTACTAAATATATCGTTTCGGGAAATAAATGTCCAAGGGGTGAGAAATATGGTATTAAGGAGATGACAAATCCAACGAGAATGGTCACATCAACAGTTAAAATCAGAAATGGACATTTGAAGCGTTTACCCGTCAGAACCAGCGATGCTATTCCTAAGGATAAAATATATGAATGTATGATGCAATTGGAGGAGGTCGAGGTTAATGGGCCCATCAAAGCAGGGGAAGTCATAATTATGAATTTGCTAGGATTAGAGGTAGATATTATCGCCACAAGAAGCATGTAAAGGTAGGGGAAAAAATGAGAAAAGCAAATGTTACCCACTTAAACTACAACAAGGGCATATCCTACGATACAGAAGAATTTTCGTATAGAGGGCTGTTTCATCATTTAATAGACGGAATATTGATCATAAGTTCTACCGGGAGGGTTCAATATGTCAATCCTTCCTATGAGAGGATGTTTGGTGTAAGTAACTTTGCATTAATCGGTAAAAGCATCTATCAAGTGCCAAATGATGATATTGTAATGTCCTCCATCAAGCAAAAGAAAAAGCTGCAGGGCTATCTCAATTTACCCTATCTGCATAAAAGGATCAGTGCCACAGCTTCCCCTCTTATGGAGGACCAACAGTATGGCGGCTTGATGGCCATCTATAGAGAGGAAGCCCCAGTGGATGGGTTGCCTATTGAAATGTTTCCTCAGGTGGACCGGAAACAGTTAATACATCCCGCTTTTCATAAAATTATTGGAAAAAGCACCCTGTTACAGGAGGCTCTGATTGTAGCTTCAAGAGCTGCGAAAACCCTTTCTACTGTTTTGATTATAGGTGAAAGCGGAACCGGTAAGGAGTTGGTTGCAAAGGCACTCCATGAGGCAGGTCCTCATCGGCATAAGCCCTATATTAAGGTGAACTGTGGTGCAATACCAGCTACCCTTTTGGAGTCGGAATTGTTTGGTCATGAGCAGGGGGCCTTTACAGGAGCGGTGAAAAGGAAGATCGGGAAATTTGAACAGGCCAATGGCGGAACAATTTTCCTAGATGAAATTGGCGATATGCCTGTTGAGATGCAGGTAAAGCTATTGAGGGTAATACAGGAAAGGGAATTTGAAAGGGTTGGGGGAAATGAAACGATTCAATGTAAGCTTAGGATTATTGCTGCAACTCATCATAATTTAGAAAAGCTAATCAAAGAAGGCAGCTTCCGAGAGGACTTATACTATCGGCTTAATGTGGTACCCGTATATTTACCAGCGCTTAGAGAAAGAAAAGAGGATATCAAAAGTCTTTGCCAGAGCTTTATGGAAAAAATTGAGCTTAAAACAAGTATTCCGGTTAAAGTGATTGATCATGAGGTTATGGATGCTTTCCAGCAATACAATTGGCCCGGCAACATTAGGGAGCTGGAGAATTTAATAGAGCGTCTAATGGTGCTGCTGGAGGGAAATACAATTGCTTTATATGATATTCCCTCCTATATATCTCACACCTATAGAACCAGCTTTAAGCAGGAGGAGGCTTCATTGATTAATGTAGGCTGTAATGGCGAAATTGCACCATTAGAGGATTACGAAAGGGAAATCATTCAAAGAGCCCTAGAGCAGTTTGGCAGCTTTAACAAGGCAGGAAAGGCCTTAGGGATTACCCATAAAACAGTAGCCTACAAGGCTCGAAAGTATCAAATCATAGATTGAGATAGAGGGACTGGTTCCTAAAGGGTTCAATCGAAGTTTTTGCCCCAAGAAAAAGGCCTAAACATTAGTTAGCTACTAGTGTTTGGGCCTTAAGTTACTTTAGGATAAATGAGCGAAATATTTGAACGCTCATTAAGAAGGAAGTCGCGGTAGGTTGTTTGAATTACATATTTTGGGTGTTTGGGTGACAATAAAGGGACTTATTTTAAATGTCATCTGAAATTGTGATAATGTTGTGACTAATGGGTATATTCTTATCAAATGCATATCAGAAATAGAAACTGACTAGGACACTTTCATTACGATTTGTGTATGAGCGAAGCGAAAGGAATGTGAGTTTATATAATCCTGCTGTTACTTATCTTAACGGGATGGTTATATGAGTGAATTAATATGAAAACAGAAAATTTGGAGGTGAATATGATGAGAAAAATAATGAATAAGTCTAAGAGTCATAATGCAGAACTCACAGCCCTGAGGAAAAGCAAGGACTTCAAACCTATCGTTTTAAGCCTGCCAATTGCGGATCGACTGACATCGTATGACTTCTATCGCAATGCACTTGGGCTCGATCCGATTGGAGAACCTGCCGAAGATGGAGTTCCTGAGCCGCTACAATTCGAAATCAATCAGGGCTTGCGTCTCATGCTTATCCCCACAGAAGGCTTCAGTTGGGTCATAGGAGATAACGAGGTGGCCTCACCCGGCATGAGTGAGTGCATTCTCAGCATTGAGGCGGCATCTGATCCAGAGGTGGATGAGATAGTCCGACGCGCGTTAAAAGCTGGTGCCAAGATAGTCAGCGAACCATCGAAACAAGATTGGGGATATACAGGGATGTTTTCCGACCCGGACGGTCACATATGGGAGGTAACATCCACTGACTAGCACTTAATAGCCAATTAACAATTTGTACTGGAGAATTATATGATTGGATACAAAACAAGTTCAAGGGTTAATGGTTTCATGACGATTTATGCCTTGAGTGAAGCGAAAGGAATGTTTATAATTATGACACTCAACCAGAATAGAAAAGGAAAGATAGTTGCAGTAATGAATATGACTCTTGATGGGTTTTGCGACCATACGGTAATGAATGCAGATGATGAGTTGCATCACCATTACAGCGATTTATTAAAAAACTCAGATTCCATTTTATATGGAAGAATTACCTATCAACTCATGGAATATTGGAAAACTATTCTCAAACATCCAAGCGGTAACCAATCAATGGATGAGTTTGCTGTTGTAATAGATAATATTCCTAAAATAGTTTTTTCCCATACGATAGACCATGTTGAATGGAAAACTGCAAAATTAGCAAAAGGAAAAATTGAGGAAGTCGTTCTTGAACTAAAGCAACAGGTTGATGGAAGTATTTTAGTCGGTAGTCCGAGCTTAATAATAAGCTTAACTAATCTTAACTTAATTGATGAATATCAACTTTGTATTCACCCAATCGTTGTTGGAAATGGATTGCCGCTATTTAAAAATATTACTAATAGAGTAGACCTCAGTCTAACAAAAACAAAAGTTTTTGGCTCAGGCGCAATTGTGCTCTATTACCAAAAGAAATAAAGAAAGGAAAGACTTACAATTATGAGTATTGGTTTCAAACAATCTGTGGAAAATACTGCCAATATGACGAACTATTGAGAACGAAAACAATAGCTAACCTATAAAAGAGTTGAGTGTTCCTCAATTTTAAATGATTGATGCACCAAACAAAGAAAGAAGATGCGAAGTTAAGAACTAAAAAAAATAATCGGATGAAATGAATTAAGGGGAGGGATATTCAATGAAACTTGTTTTGTACTCTCTAAATTTTTCAGATGACATAAGTAATGCATTGAATGAACTAATTGGAAAAAATTCAAAGGAAATAAAGATTGCTTTAATAGAAAATGCTGCGGATTTGGATCAAGAAGGTCCAACTGGATGGGTAGAGGAAATAAGAAAATCAATAACAGATAAGGGCTATCAGATTAAGCTTGTTGACTTGAGGCAGTGGCTATATAAAAAAAGTGGGCTAGAAAAAGAATTTGAGGATATAGATGCTATATGGGTCGGTGGAGGCAATGGGTATTATCTGCGATGGATTATGAAAGAAACAGGCGCGGATGAATTGATTAGAGAATTGATAAAGAAGGGTATTGTATACTCAGGATGGAGTGCTGGTGCCGGTGTTGTTGGACCTACCTTAAAATATGCAGAGACCATGGATGATGTAAGTCATGTACCAGAGCTGATCTATGCTGGATTAAATCTAATCGATAAAGTAATTATACCCCATATAGACAATGAGATGTTTGCAAAAAGAGTTATCGCATGGAATGAACAATTGAAAAATGAAGGATATAAAACTGTACCACTGAAGGATTCACAGGCTTTGGTGATTGATGGAGAATATGAGAAAATAATATGATCCCTTGTGTGAAGACGAAGGATAGGTTAAATGATTATTCGTTAGTGTAAGTACCTTAATTAATGACATGGTATTATGGACTAGTGACATGGATAGAATAGCTTCTAAATGATACGAAAATTAATAAGTACTTATAGTATCTAGAAAAAAGTTATCAAGTAAACAATCCTAATTAATCAAAAAAATCCAACAGAATCTTTATGTATGCTGGATTTTTTTAGTTTTATCTTGACACCGGCTGATGAAGCCCATAGGGGTTATATTCTCGATAATATGCCTTAATAGTTCACGTGCGATCTAATAAGAGGGTAGCTATACAAATAGTTACCCTATTTTATTATCCCACAAAAAGAAATATTATTACAAAAAACAACAAGAATATTGAAATAATATTTCAAATATATTATAATATAAGCATAGAAGAATTTAAAATAATCTGAAAGCTTTAAAACATCAGTTTAAGAGAATAGAGGGATGGGCATGTATATTGAACTTAACGGATTAACCACTGAGGGTAGAAATGAGAACAGCAGGAATATAGATACCAAGACAACTCTTGAAATGCTGGAGACCATAAACAATGAGGATAAGCTGGTGGCTCTGGCAGTTGAAAGGGAGCTCTCAAGTATAGCGAAGGCAGTAGATGTCATAGCTGAGGCTCTGGGTAAAGGCGGCAGGTTGATTTATGTTGGAGCCGGCACCAGCGGCAGATTAGGCATTTTGGATGCCTCTGAATGCCCTCCAACCTATGGGACGGACCCTTCAATGGTACAAGGAATTATAGCAGGCGGTACTGAGGCTATATTAAAGGCAGTCGAGGGGGCCGAGGACCGAGAGGAGGAGGGGGAGCTGGATTTGAAAAAAATCAGCTTTTCAGCAGAGGATGTTTTAGTAGGTATTGCAGCCAGTGGCAGGACACCCTATGTCATAGGCGCATTGAAATATGCAAATAGTTTAGGAGGTGAGACCGTATCCGTAAGCTGTAATGCAGGAAGCGAAATGGCAGGCTTGGCAAAAATATCTATAGCACCTGTAGTGGGTCCTGAGGTGGTTACAGGCTCCACCAGAATGAAGGCAGGGACAGCACAAAAGATGGTTTTAAACATGCTATCCACTGGCGCCATGATAAAGCTGGGTAAGGTATACGATAATCTTATGGTGGATGTGGAGGCAACAAATCTCAAGCTGGTGGAACGCTGCAAGAGAATTGTAATGGATGCCACCGGAGCACCAAGGGAAGAAGCTGAAGCGTATTTGGAAAAAACCAATTATGATGTAAAGCTCACGATTTTTGTAATACAGTCTAAGCTAATGGATATAGATAAAGCAAGGGTAATATTACAGCAGCATAAGGGCTTTATCAGAAGGGCTTTACAGGAAGCGGCTACAAAATAATGTTTAAGAAATGTCGGCAATAATAAAATTAAAATAAATAAGGGGGGTTATTAATGTCTATTAATCAAGAATTGACCAAGAAAATTGTCGATTTGGTTGGCGGCAAGGATAATATCAAGGCTGCTACCAATTGTATGACAAGGGTAAGGATGCAGCTAAAGGATCAGTCAAAGGTTCAGCTGGATGCGCTGAAGGCGGTTGATGGTGTATTAGGAGTTGTGGAGGCTGAAACCCTGCAGGTTGTAGTTGGCCCCGGCAAGGCTAAAAAGGTTGCGGATATTCTGGTAAGCGATTATGGAATTTCCCAAGCTGCTGCCGTTACCGAGGATTGGAAGTCAAACAAGGACAATATTAAAAAGGGACAAAAGCAAAGCAAGCTGAAATCAGGTTTGGAAACAATCGCTGGCATCTTTGTGCCGCTTATCCCGGCAATTATTGCAGCAGGTATTTTTAACGGCTTTGCAAGCTTAATCAGTACGATGCAGGGGCAGGGGGCTTTGCCAACCAGTCAGGTATGGGAAACAATTCGTCTGATGTTTTCATTGATTGGCACAAGCTTTTTAGGCTACTTTGCCATTTATACAGGTATCAATTCTGCTAAACGCTTTGGTGCAACCGAAGCCTTAGGGGGTATGGTGGGGGCAATGTCAATTGCTGCTCAAATCGTAAATATTTCACAGCTTTATGGCTGGTATGACAATGAGGTTCCCTTAAATTCAATACTAACTACTGGTAAGGGTGGAATTATAGGCGTTATTATAGGTGTTTATCTGCTGGCAAAGGTTGAAAAGGTAGTAAGAAAAAGAATCCCGGATGTTTTGGATCTAATCCTAACTCCTTTTATCTCACTGCTAACCGTAGGTTTAGCCTTTGTATTTGTAATCATGCCATTATCAGGAGTGGTATCCGATTGGCTGGTTAGTGCATTAAGTGTTATCATCGGTTCTGAAAATGCGATTGTAAGCATTATCTCAGGCTATGTATTATCAGCTTTATTCCTGCCGATGGTTTTATTGGGATTGCATCATGGTCTTATTCCAATTTATGCAATACAGCTGGAGGCATTGGGTGGCGTATCTTTATTCCCGGTTCTGGCAATGGCAGGAGCTGGTCAGGTAGGAGCTGCAATCGCGATTTACTTTATTGCTAAAAAGGTTAAGAATGATAGAATGCAAAAGGTTATCACAGGAGCATTGCCTGCAGGTATTCTTGGCATTGGTGAGCCATTAATTTACGGGGTAACATTGCCTTTGGGCAAGCCCTTTGTAACAGCCGGTTTGGGAGCAGGCTTCGGTGGAGCCTTCGTTATGGCCACCAATGTAATGGCAACAGCTTGGGGTCCTTCAGGGCTTGTAGCAGTTCCGTTAATGCAGCCGGGTTCAATGCTGAACTATGTACTGGGTATTTTCATCTCCTATTTAGGAGGCTTTATCATCACTCGTATTTTCATCAAGGATTCTGATGTAGCAAATGTATAAAGGATATAAGTAATTTATAAGGGGGAAGGTAAATATGTTTGGAATTTCTATATATAATGGTATGGAGCACAGTCTTGAGGAAAATTTAAAATATCTGGAAATGGCCCATAGCTATGGCATAAAGACCATATTTACCTCCCTTCATATACCTGAGGCAGACAATAGGGTATTTGAAGAAACAAAGGAGCTCCTGAGGAGAAGCAAGGAGCTGGATATGCAGGTAATAGCAGATGTTTCAAAGGGCTTTATTGATAAATTTGATTTAAACCAGTATCACATTTATGCCTTAAGGCTGGATTTTGGCTTCAGCCTTGAGGAAATTGTAGCCTTTACGAATAATTATCCCTTTAAGGCGCAAATCAACGGAAGTACAACATCAAGGGAGTATTTGCTGCAATTGAAGGAAATGGGAGCTAATTTTGAAAATATTGAAGTGGGACATAATTATTATCCTAGAAGGGATACGGGTATTGCCTACGATTTATTAATAGAGAGAAACAGGATATTCAAGGAATTCGGTCTGAAGGTTATGGCCTTTGTACCTTCTCAAAGCGGTAGAAAAAGAGGGCCAATATACGAAGGGTTGCCTACTGTGGAAGCTCATAGGGACCTCAAACCCCTGATAGCGGCACAGCATTTGCTGCTGGCGGATGTAGACAGCATTATTATAGGAGATGCTTTAGCCCCGGAGGAGGAGCTTAGGGTCCTAAGGGAAATAGAAGGAGATGTCATAGCAATCCCCTATAGGCCTTTAAATCCAACGGAGGCAGAGCAGCAAATACTTTCTGGTATTCATACAAATCGTATGGACCCGGGGGAATTCGTTATCCGTTCTCAGGAGGCAAGGGAGAGAAAGGCTAAGACTATTGTAAAAAAGAAACCCATGGAGAGAAAAAAATATTTTATTACCATAGACAATGAAGGATATTTACGCTATGAAGGTGAATTACAAATTATGAAAAGGGATCATTTGCCAGATGAGAGGGTCAATGTCGTAGGGGATGCCTCTGAGGCCGGTCTATTGATCGATTTAATTAAGCCCGGCATGTCCTTTAGATTGATTCCGGAAAATTCACCATAGGAGGAGATTTTTTGAGCTGCATTCTTAAAATAAGAGAGGTATATCAGGAGCTTACACCGACGGAGCAAAAAATAGCCGATTATATCATGGAGCAGGGCTATGAGGTCTCTACACTGTCGGCTGCAGAGCTGGCGGAATTGGTAAAGACAAGTCCTCCAAGTATCGTTAGATTTGCCAGAAAGCTGGGCTATTCAGGCTTTCAGGATATGAAGCTGGGGCTGGCAAAGGATGCTGCCCGACAGGATAATCAGCAGGATAAGCTGTATGAGGCTGTTGGTCTGCACGACTCCACTAAGGAGATTATCTATAAGATAGGTAAGGGGAATATCAATGCCATAGAGGAAACCATAAGCTTACTGGAGGAGGCAGCCATAACAAAGGCTATTGAAAGCATGTCTAAGGCAAATAACATCAATATATTTGGCGTCGGTGCTTCGGGGCTGGTGGGTATGGACCTGCAATATAAGCTGATGAGGATAAATAAAAAGGCCAGCATGTACATGGACAGCCATACGCAAATGGTTTCAGCTATACATTTGGGTAAGGGAGATGTAGCGATAGGTATTTCCCACAGCGGCAGGACACTGGAGGTTTACAAGTCCGTTGAAACTGCGAAGGAAAGGGGAGCCACCACCATATCCATTACCAAGTATGGAAAGAATCCCTTAAGTGATTTGGCGGATATCAATCTCTACACAGCCAGTGTGGAGAAAAACCTACGAACTGGCGCTATTGCCTCTAGAATTGCACAGCTGACAATCATAGATATATTGTTTATTGGCATTGCCCGGGAAAACTTTAATGATATTTCAGGCTATGTTCAGACCACAAGGGAAATGGTGGAGGACTTTAAGCTTTAGCAGAGGAGTGACCATAGGATGAGAATTTATATAGAAGATAACTACGAGGCTGTCAGTAAAAAGGCAGCTTTAATCGTAGCCAGTCAGATTATATTAAAGCCAAAGAGCGTTTTGGGACTGGCCACCGGCAGCACTCCGGTAGGCATGTATCAGGAGCTGGTGAGGATGTTCAATAGAGGAGAGGTGGATTTTGGTGAGGTTACCAGCTTTAATCTGGACGAGTATTACGGCCTTCCTAAGCTGCACAGCAGCAGCTATTACACCTATATGATGGAGAATTTCTTTCAGCATGTCAATGTACCTAATGAAAAAATCCATATTCCAAATGGGATGGCTGAGAATATTGTCAGTGAATGCCTGGAATACGAGGAAAGGATTAGAATAGCCGGAGGCATCGATCTGCAAATACTGGGGATTGGCGCCAATGGACATATCGGCTTCAATGAGCCGGGGGATAAGCTAAATGTCACCACCCATTTGGTGGGGCTATCGACAAAAACCATAGAGGATAACAGCAGGTTTTTTGACAATCCCAATGAGATTCCGAGGGAGGCTCTTTCTGTGGGCATTGCCACTATAATGAAGGCGAAAAAAATAGTTTTGCTGGCCTGTGGCAGCAACAAAGCAGAGGCCATGAGGGAAATGACCAGCGGCTTTGTCAATACTCATGTGCCGGCTTCCATGCTACAAACCCACTCCGACATAATTTTAATAGCCGATAGAGAGGCTGGGGCACTAATAGAAGAAATGAATGATTAGAGCTTAAATTTTTATAAAAGAAGAGGGTTGATCATATGAAGGCCTTGGTTAATGGCAGGCTGATTCTTCCTGATGGCTTATATGCCAACAGGATATTACTGATGGATAAAAGGATACGGGGAATTGTAGCTGCCGATGCCTTTGATGAGGGCGGCGCTGAGGAAATAATTGACGTGAAGGGTCATTATATTTCTCCCGGCTTTATAGATGTTCACATACACGGCTCTGGGGGCTATGATACTATGGATGGCGAAGTTGAAGCCCTGAGGACAATCAGCAGCACTATAATGAAATATGGAACCACAGGCTTCCTCCCCACCACCATGACAATGAAGCTGGAGACAATCTACAGGGCTTTGGATACCGTAAGAGAGGCCCTTACTGCCGATGGCATGGGGGCTGCCATTTTGGGCGCTCACCTAGAGGGACCCTTTATAAACAAGCAATACAAGGGGGCTCAAAAGGAGGACTATATACTGAGGCCTCAATTTGATTATATAAAGGATTATCTGGATATTATAAGAATCATTACCTTGGCCCCAGAGGTGGAGGGCAGCAGTGGCTTCATCAAGGAAATAAAGGAGAAATCCTCCGCAGTCCTTTCCATAGGCCATACGGCAGCCACCTATGAGGAGGCAATGGAGGCGATAGAGCTAGGCATATCCCATTGCACCCATTTATTCAATGCCATGACACCACTGCATCACAGGAATCCCGGTGTGGTGGGGGCAGTCTTTAACAGCAGCATCAGCTGTGAGCTGATAGCAGACAAAATCCATCTTCATCCTGAGCTTTTCAAGCTTTTACTGAGGATAAAGGGGGAGGACAGTCTGGTGCTGGTGACGGATGCCATAAGGGCCGGCTGCATGAAGGAGGGCTGCTATGATTTAGGCGGACAGGAGGTTACCGTCAGGGAGGGCAGAGCTCAATTGGCCAACGGAAGCCTTGCGGGCAGTGTCTTAACCTTGAACAAGGCGGTTAAAAACTTCCTAGAGGCTACAGGAGCTCCTATACACCAGGTCATAAAGCTGGTTTCACAAAACCCAGCAAGGCTAATAGGTATGGAGGACAGCAAGGGCAGTATAGAAATCGACAAGGATGCAGATGTCATCGTATTTGATGATAATATTGATGTGAAGCAGGTATATATAGCAGGCACCTGTCGGATAGGAGGATAATATGCTGGGATTATTTAAAAAGGATAAAAATAAGGATATTTTAGTGAAGGCCCCTTTGAAGGGCAGGGTTATGGATATTGCTGAGGTACCGGACCTTGTTTTTTCTCAAAGGATGGTGGGGGATGGCATTGCAATAGAGCCTGTGGAAGGCAAAATAATCGCCCCTATAGATGGAGAGGTTATACAGATAATGGACACAAAGCATGCCATCGGCTTAAGGAGCAAGGAGGGCATCGAGCTGCTAATTCATGTTGGAATAGATACAGTAAATATGCAGGGCGAGGGCTTTGAGGTTCACGTAGCTGCAGGAGATAAGGTGAGGACAGGAGACCTGCTGCTTACCTTTGATTTAGAGGCGGTGGGAAGTAAGGCTAAATCGACTATAACACCTGTGGTCATCACCAATATGGAGGAGCTGTCAGTGCTGGAAAAATCCTTGAGTTTAGAGGATGAATGGGTGATGAAGGTCACAATGGAAAGGTAGGATGAAGATGAAGGAGAAGCTAGCTGTTATAAATAACGAAACAGGAATTCATGCAAGACCTGCAGGCCTAATTGTTAAAGCGGCACAGAAATATAAGAGCGATATATTCTTGGTAAAAAATGAAAGTGAATATAATTGTAAGAGTATCATGAATATCCTGAGCCTTGCTGGAAAGAAGGGGGACGAGATCCTTATAAGAGCTATAGGAGAGGATGCTGAGGAGGCGGTCGAGGCATTGTCACGACTGCTGGAGGGCAATTTAGACGCATAGGAGGAGTGTTTATGTTTCGAGGAATTGGTGCATCTCCGGGGGTGGCTATAGGCAAAGCTTTGGTTTATAAGGAGGAGAAAATTAATATCGAGGGGCTTCCAGTAGGAGATATAACTGCAGAGCTTGAGGCTTTGGAGAGGTCTCTGAAAACCACAAAAGACCAGCTGCAGGCGATTAAAGCCTACACAGAAAAAAGGCTTGGTGCCGATAAGGCAGCAATATTTGAGGCCCATATCATGATTTTGGAGGACCCTGAGCTATTATCCCAGGTGAAGGATAAGCTTAGAAGTGAAGGGGTATCTGCTGCCTTTGCCGTTAAATCGGTGGTGGATAGCTTTGTTGGTATCTTTGAGGCTATGGAGGACGCTTATTTGAAGGAGAGGGCGGCAGACATCAAGGATGTAGGGGGTAGATTGTTGAAAAATCTGCTGGGGCTGCCGATTATCGACCTTTCTATCCTTACGGAGGAGGTAATTCTGGTTGCCAATGACCTGACGCCCTCGGATACCGCCACCATGAATCTGGATAAGGTGCTGGGCTTTATCACCAATATCGGCGGAAGGACCAGTCACACTGCAATTATGGCCCGAACTCTGGAGATACCAGCGATAGTTGGTATCGGAGGGATAACAGAGCTGGTGAAGGACGGAGATATCATAGCCCTAGACGGTAGTAAAGGGGAGGGCTATATAAACCCGGATGCTGGGACCCTTGAGGCCTTTGAGAATAAGGCTAGAGACAATAGTGAACAAAGAGAGAAGCTGATGGCCCTCAAGGACAGCATAACCATTACCAAGGACAATCGACAGGTGGAGCTGGCCTGCAATATAGGAACCCCTAAGGATGTTAAGGGAGTTCTGGAAAACGGTGGTGAGGGAGTAGGTCTGTATAGGACAGAATTCCTCTACATGAATAGAAGCAGCATGCCCTCGGAGGAGGAGCAGTTTCAAGCCTACAGGGAGGTATTGGAGAAGCTGGAGGGTAAGCCTGTTATCATTCGTACTTTGGATATAGGCGGGGATAAGGAGCTGTCATATCTGAATTTGCCAAAGGAGATGAATCCCTTTTTAGGCTACAGAGCCATCAGAATATGCCTGGATCAGCCGGAAATCTTTAAAGCACAGCTAAGGGCTTTGCTAAGGGCCAGTATCTACGGCAATCTTAAAATAATGTATCCTATGATCTCCTCTGTAGAGGAGGTAAGGGCTGCCAATAAAATACTGGCGGAGGTAAAGGCTGAATTAGATAGAGCAGAAATTTCCTACAGCAGCGATATAGAGGTTGGAATAATGATTGAGATTCCATCGGCTGCAATAATAGGTGACATGCTAATAAAAGAGGTGGATTTCTTCAGCATCGGAACCAACGACCTAATTCAATATTCCACAGCCGTTGACAGAATAAATGAGAAGATAAGCCATTTGTATGAGCCCTTCCATCCTGCTGTACTGAGATTAATTAAGCTGGTAATCGACTATGCGCATGCAGGCGGAAAATGGGTGGGAATGTGTGGAGAAATGGCAGGGGACCCTAAAATCATACCCATTCTTCTGGGTCTGGGTCTGGATGAATTCTCCATGAGTGCAGGTGCTGTACTGCCGGCCAGAGAATTGATAAGAGGTTTGTCCTACCAGGATTTGAAAAAATTTGCTGAAGAGGCACTGCTGCTGCCGACGGCTGAGGAAATAAAAAGCTATATAGATAATAATCTGACCTGCTGATAAAGCAGGTTTTTTTATTTCGTAGGAAGGTTCGTTTATTTCCTATGAAATGGGGGGTTGTTAAGGGGGGCGTCACCCCTTATTTAAATAAGGAGGGTACAGCGAAGCGTCCTAGGGAACGCATGGGTTCCCTGGAAAACAAACGTGGCGAAGCCTCTTTGTTCTGTCCTTTTCTAAAGCATCACTAAAAATAAAAATATTGACCTTCAGAAAAAGACATGATACTATTAAACAGTAAATTATATAATTCCGATATGAATAGGGGGAAATAAAATGAAAATCAAAAAAATAGCTGTAGCAGCATTACTTATGGTAGTACTTATAGGCAGCATAGCTGGCTGCAGCACAAGCACTGACACAGATACTACTAATCTATTGGAAAAAATACAGTCTGAGGGGAAGCTTAGAATTGGTACGGAGGGAACCTATGCACCCTTTACCTTCCATGACAATACAGGCAAGCTAACGGGCTTCGATGTTGAGATAGCTGAGGAGATTGCTAAACGTTTAGGGGTAGAGGCAGAGTTTACCGAGACAAAATGGGACGGCATGTTTGCAGGACTAGATGCCGGAAGATTTGATGCCATTGCAAATCAAGTGGGCATAAGGCCCGATAGACAGGAAAAATACGATTTCTCTGATGTATATATTGTTTCAAAAGCAGTTTTAATCGTCGATGAAGGCAACGAAGCGATCAAGTCCTTTGAGGATTTGAAGGATAAAAAATCAGCCCAATCCCTAACCAGTAATCTGGCAGATATAGCTAGAGAATATGGTGCGGAAATTGTAGCGGTTGAGGGCTTTAATCAAGCCATAGACCTGCTGACCTCAGGCAGGGTAGATGCCACTATAAATGACAGCCTATCCTATCTGGATCTAAAAACCCAAAGACCAGAGCTGCCCCTAAAGATAGCAGCAGATTATCAGGATGCCGCCCAGATGGGGATTATGTTCAACAAGGGGAATGAAGAGCTAGTAGAGGCAGTTAATAAGGCTTTGGTAGATATGAAGGCTGATGGAACCTATTTAGAAATTTCAGAAAAGTGGTTTGGAACCGACGTATCTAAATAGATAAGGGGGATATTATATTGGATGTCAGGACAGTGAGAATAATAAATATACTGAAGGATTCCTTTATACCATTATTGAGAGCTGGATTAACCATCACTGTTCCCTTAGCCATTATATCCTTCGTATTAGGATTGATCCTTGCATTGCTTACAGCCTTGTCTCGGATATCAGGAATCAAGCCGCTAGAGGCTATTGCAAGATTTTATGTATGGATTTTTAGGGGGACACCTCTGATGGTGCAATTATTTATAGTATTCTATGGCTTACCCAATATGGGTATAATTATCGATGCTTGGCCGGCGGCTATAATTGGCTTCACCTTAAATGTAGGGGCCTATGCCTCGGAAACAATAAGAGCTGCCATTCAATCGATACCAAAGGGCCAGTGGGAGGCCGCCTATTCTATGGGGATGTCCTATCCACAGGTGCTGAGGCGGATCATTCTGCCGCAGGCCACCAGAGTTTCAGTACCTCCCTTGTTCAATACCTTTATAAGCCTGGTAAAGGATACCTCTTTAGCCGCTACCATTACTCTGGCAGAGATGTTTCAATCGGCTCAACGAGTAGTTGCAGCCACCTATGAGCCCTTTTGGCTGTATCTTGAGGTAGCATTTATCTATTTGCTCTTCTGTACTGTTCTTTCCTATGTACAGGGCCGAATGGAAAAGCGGCTTGCAAGATATGTCATTAAATAATGGAGGTACAGCCATGATTAAGATAACTAATTTGCATAAGAGCTTCGGTGATACAGAAATATTAAAGGGCGTCAGCTTAGAGGTAGGAACGGGAGAGGTTACAGTAATTATAGGTCCCTCCGGCTCGGGAAAAACGACTCTGCTAAGATGTATAAACCTATTGGAGCTTCCCAGTTCCGGCAGTATCACCGTTACAGATAATTCCTTAAGCTTTGGTGTAGGCGCTGACCAATCACCTAAGGAGATAATAGCACTTCGAAAAAACACAGGAATGGTGTTTCAAGGCTTTCATCTTTTTCCCCATATGACGGCACTGGAGAATGTCATGGAGGGGCAGGTTACGGTATTAAAGCGAAGCAAGGAGGAGGCCAGAGCAAAGGCCCTAAAGCTTTTGCAGAAGGTTGGCTTGGAGGAGAAATCCGACGCCTATCCGTATCAGCTTTCGGGAGGCCAGCAGCAAAGGGTAGCTATCGCACGGGCGATGGCGATGGAGCCATCTGTGCTGCTGTTTGATGAGCCCACCTCAGCCCTCGACCCTGAGCTGGCGGTAGAGGTTTTAAAGGTGATGAAGGAGCTGGCACGGGAAGGCATGACAATGGTGGTGGTTACCCATAAAATGAGCTTTGCCCGTGATGTGGCAAATAGGGTATTGTTTGTGGACGGAGGTACTGTACTGGAGGAGGGTACTCCTGAGGAGGTATTTAATGCGCCAAAGCATGAAAGAACCCGACTTTTTTTAAGGATGATTGATGATTAGTGAATAGTGAATAGCGAATAGTGAAAAAACGCCTGCGACTGAGTCGCGGGCGTTTTTTCACTGAAACGCTTTACTCTAGAAAAATATTGTACAGTGTATACAATGGTGATATAATTGCAGATTATAGGTATTGTTCAATGATATATTTTGATATAAAATTGAAGGATGGAAACAATTAAATTAAGACATATATGAAATACCTATATTAGGGAGGAATACAATGAGACTACATGAATTGGCAGAGGAGCTGCAAAGGGATCTTGAAGAGGGTAAGGATAGCTTTATAGTTTACCAGCAGGGTCGACAATGGAAATTTGAGAAATACCTTGTGAACGAGGAGGAGAAAATGAAATATATGCTCTTAAGGCACAGGATTGACAATAAGGCAATGATAATAAACGGTAAGAAGGACTTTGAGTCCTATGATTTAAAATATATCGAAAAGAAAATCAAAGCACTAAGGGGCTAGTGCTAAGGGCTATTCATTGGACAGGAGGGGCAATTATGTTGGTAGCTTCAATTAAAACAGGAATCAAAAAGGGCCTGGAGACCACCTGGCTGCTGGCAAAAATCATTATTCCCGTTTACTTTGTAATCACTATTTTAAAGTACACACCGGTAATTGATTGGATTGCCTATGTATTTAATCCGGTAATGGCCTTGTTTAATTTGCCGGGTGAGGCTGCCATAATACTGGTATTGGGGAATGTACTAAATCTATACGCAGCGGTAGGTGCTATCACAGCCGTCTCCTTGGCTCCGATGGAGATTACCACCATAGCCTTGATGCTGTCCTTCTCCCACTCTCTTTTTGTTGAAACAGCAGTTACAAAAAGGCTGGGAGTCAGCTCGGTAAAGGTGGTCCTAATCAGGCTGGGTCTGGCGGTAGCTTCAGGAATAATAATGGGAAGGCTGGGTGGATTGGCATGATGGAAATATTGAAGGAAGCCACAATCGGCAGCATTAATTCAATCATCGGAATTATAAAAATAATTATGCCAATAATGATTACCCTCCAGGTCTTAAAGGACTATAAGATACTGGACCGGATTACAAAGCCCTTTAATTTTTTAGCAAGGATGTTTAAAACCTCTGAAAGCTCAGTTTTACCTCTATTGGTGGGGATTATATTTGGCCTCTCCTATGGTGCGGGGGTTATAATACAAACAGCTAAGGAGGGTAACCTGACCAAAAGGGATCTATTTTTGATTACTCTCTTTTTAATAGCCTGCCATGCGGTATTTGAGGACACCTTATTAATGGTGGCAGCGGGGGGCAACGGTATAATAATCTTTGTAGCACGTTTGGTAGCAGCATTGGTACTAACCTATGTGGTTTCAAGAAGGCTATCCTTAAATGGGCTGGAGGAGCTAGCACCTGCCAATGAGCAGGCCTAAGAACAAAGTGGTTCGCCACGTTTGTTTTCCAGGGAACCCATGCGGTGCAAGCACCCTGCCGCCTCACCGTCTCGGCGGCGCTCGTACCGCAGTGCCACTTATTCATGGCACTACTCGCCCTAGGACGCTTCGCTGTACCTTCCTTATTTTAATAAGGGGTGACGCCCCCCTTAACAACGAACTTTGGTTTGAAATAAAAGCTGTTGGTAGGTGATAGCATGGCAATACCCCAGCACTTATCAGAAAAAATAAAAAGCATTCCACAGTTGCCGGGAATATACAAAATGAAGGATTCGGATAACAATATTATATATGTTGGCAAGAGCAAAAATCTTAACGCCAGGGTTAAATCCTATTTCACCACTCAGCATGAATGGAGCAAGATAAAGCGACTGGTATTTCATATTAAGGACATAGACTTTATAGCTACCGATACCCACATAGAAGCACAAATACTGGAATGCGCCTTAATAAAAAAGCTAAAGCCCCCATATAACGCTCAATATAAAAACGATAGCAGATATGTTTATCTAAAGCTGAGTAGGAGTCCTCAGGAGTCAATTATTACAATAACTAAAGAAAAGGAAGCGGATACCTTTGGTCCCTTTCGCAGCAAGGGTATGATTATAAGACTAGTAGACAGCCTACAAGGAATCTTACCAATAACGAAGGAAAAGGAAGCCTATGGGTTTAGCTATAGTATCATAAAGGCGCAAATGAAGGCTGAGGAGCATTTTGAGAGCTATAATTCCCTAAAGCATATACTCTCCGATCCCCATGAGCTAAAGCTCTTTTTAAGGCATCTGGATTCTAGGATGCGGGAGTCGGCCTTAAGGCAGCAATTTGAAAGGGCTCAGTATTATAAGGAACTCAGGTCCTTAATAGCCTATGCCCACAGGAACCCGGAGGACCCTCGGGAGGAAGGCTATTGTGGTGAGCTGCTGATGGGTCAGCGGGTAGAGGGTGGCTATAAGCTATTTTTTATTAATAGCAACAGGCTTATATTGAAAATGAAGGCGGCTGAAATCTGCACTGAAGAACTGGTGCTCTTTATTGAAAAGGCGCGGGATAAGGTAAAGCTGCTGCCTCCCCTAGAGGAAAAGAGGGCATTAGATTTTAAAAATATTATTGCTTCAGAGCTGAAGGACACAGCAGGGAAGGCAATACTATATTTGCAGCAGGATACTGAGGCCGTGGCTGATTTTATCGATAGCCTGAAGGGCTTGGAATAAAGCCGTATAATAGAAAGAACAAAAAGTAGGCCATATGGTGGGCCTACTTTTTGTTCTTTCATAGGAAAGCTCTTTTATTTCCTATGAAATATGAGATAATTGCATTTTTAGCGCCTTGATTAATTCTATTTATATGAAGGATTTACACAGGATATTGGCTCTCTGCCCTCCAGCACCTCAATGATATTTTGAGCTGCTATTTTGGACATTTCACCCCTGGCCTCCACGGTTGCGTTTCCTATATGGGGGGTCAATACGACATTGTCCAGCACCTCAAGCCCTGCTGTTATCTTAGGCTCGAACTCATATACATCCAACCCTGCACCGGCAATGGATTTAGTCCTTAAGGCCTCTAATAGCGCTGCTTCATCCATCAGGGGACCCCTAGCAGCATTAATAAAATACGCACTGCTCTTCATGCTGTCTAGCTCCTTTTTCCCTATGAGATGATGCAGAGAAGGGTCATAATTTACATGCAATGTAATAAAATCAGACGTGGGTATTAGCTCCTCCAATGCCATGAAACGGCAGTTCAGCTCCTTCTCCTGCTGCTCCGACAGCGGAAACTTATCGAAATACACTATTTCCATGCCAAAGGCCAAAGCCCTTTTAGCAACGGCTCTCCCGATATTTCCCATACCTATGATTCCCAGTCTCTTGCCGGTTAGCTCATAGCCAAGATGGTATAGCGGTGCCCAGCCGGTGAATTTTCCTTCTCTGGTAATTTTATCCCCCTCAACTATTCTTCTGGCTACAGACAAAATCAAGCCCAAAGTCAGCTCTGCAGTAGCGTTTGTAGATACTATGGGTGTGTTGGTTACAGGAATGCCTTTGGTTGTAGCTAAAGGAACATCTATGTTATTGAAGCCTGCGCCATAGTTGGCGATTACCTTAAGCTTAGGTGCCGCATTTATTACATCTGCGTCGATGGCATCCGACAGTATTGGTAATAGAGCATCCATGTCAGCCACCTGCCTTATGATTTCCTCCTTCGACAGGGGCGTAAGCTCCTGGTGCATGATCACATCAAACTTTTCCTCAAGCATTTGATATGCAATAGGTGGTATTTTGCCTGTTATTAAAACTTTTTGCTTCATGGTCATTCTCCTCTCACAGCTTTATTCTAATAATATCATGCTTGAATCTATAATAAAAATACATATTAAACATAAAGGATATGCCTTTTAGTTATGGGTTTCTTTACCGATGCATAGCAGCAATTTTTGGCTCCGCAAGCAGATAATAGCATTCAATTTATAATACATAGTATGGGACAGGAGAAATTCCTGTCCCATACTATGTATTATGCCCAATTACCATTTTTAAAAATTATCTCTGTTTTACCATCTGCGGCTTCTGCAGAAATCTCCATATCCGCCCCGCCGATCATAAAATCCACATGCACCAGGCTGGTATTGGCGCCCTGCTGCTCCAGCTCCTCCTTGCTCATGGTAGAGCCCCCCTCTATGCTTAGGGGATAGGCTGCACCTATTGCAAGATGACAGGAGGCATTTTCATCAAACAATGTATTGAAGAATACTAAATTCGTATTGGAAATAGGCGAGCTGTGGGGAACCAAAGCCACCTCTCCTATATAATGGGAGCCCTCATCGGTCTCTATGAGTCTTTTTAAGGTGTCATAGCCCTTTTCGGCAGTGAATTCGACGATCCTGCCCTCCTTAAAGGTCAAGGTGAAGTTTTCTATTACATTGCCACCGTAGTTAAGGGGCTTGGTACTGGAGACTATACCCTCAAGGCTTTGCTTAAGGGGCATGGTAAAAACCTCCTCTGTTGGCAAATTAGGTACGAAGAAAGTACCCTTTTCATTGTATATCCCACCACCAACCCATAAATGCTTCTCTGGAAGCGCCATAGTCAGGTCCGTTCCATTTGCTCTAAAATGCAATTTGCTATAGCGTTTTTCATTTAAAAAGGCGAGTTTATTGCGGACCTCAGCCAAATGCTGTCTCCATGCTTCTACAGGGTCTTCGGCATCGATACGAACTATCTTAAAAATATGATGCCATAGCAGCTCTGTCCCTTCCTCTGGCGGTGCATCAGGGAAGACCTTTGCAGCCCACTCTTCACCGGGGATACATATTGCTGTCCAGCTTATTTTTCCTGTTTGGGTGTACTTCCTGAAGCCCTCCATGGCCACCGCATTGGCCTTGTTGGCAGCAGCGACTCTTTCGCCGGGTATATCCTTTAATAAATCTGGGTTCGGAATGCTGACATTTAATACTGCAGCCCCTGCCTCCGCCATTTCCTCATAGCCCTTGGCCTTCCAGACGGGATATTGCTTTAGTGCCTCGAAGGGGGCTATGGCAAGCTTAGTATGGGTTATTTCATCATCATGCCATTCTACATGAACATTTTCTGCACCGACCTCATAGGCCCTCTTGACTATAGCTCTGACAAAGTAAGCTGCCTTGACGGGGGCATTGACCACCAGCAGCTGTGAGGGCTGTAGATTGACCCCTACCTTTATGGCCAGCTGAGCATATTTTTCAAGCATCATTTCAAAGTTTTCCATGGTGCATCCTCCTTAAAAGTTATAGACATAAGTCATTCTTTACATATTGTGGAAATATCTTTATTATAGCCTATAACCCACTGCTTTGAAAAGCTCTATATCACCTTATCCTATGCCTAATTTACTAAATATTTGTAATATTATATAATAAAGTTCCAAAATGTGGTATTGTTATAATGTTAAAATATATGAGACCTCTGAATTTCAACAGGGGAGGGATAAAAATCAAAAGCAAAGTTATTTTATTAATATTTCTTCTGATGGCAGGGCTTCTAATTTATCCTAGCATAATGGGAAGAATTAATCGGGAAAAGGGCAAGCAGCTGACAATAAACTTTTATGATAATAAATACACTGCAAGCCTTGCAGATGAAGCTCTTAAGCTGAATATTAAGGGTGATGTCATCCGCTACAGCATGAAGGAGGAGATGAAAATCTTCGATGGGGCTGTGGGGGACATATCTATGGATGGCAAGGATGAAGTTCTGATCCTTATAGGGAATCGCAAGGAGAAATATGCCCAGGAGCTTATAATTCTTCAGCCGGATGCAAATACAAAAACTATAAGGGAGCTTTATAGAAATAATATTGCAGAAATCAAGCCCTGGTGTATCCAGCTCTGTCAGCTGGACGGTGAAGACCCTGAGATATTTATTGGAGTACATAAATCCACCTTCTATTACGAGGAGGAGGAGAATCGACCCTTTTTTTTCAATTTTCGAGATGGCAGGCTGGTGAAGAAATGGACGGGTTCAAAGCTACGGAGTCCCTTCAAGGAAATATATTTTGCAGATATTAATGACAATGGCAGGGATGAGCTAATTGTAATAGAGGAGGCTGAAGGGGGCTATTTAGCAGCTATATATTACTGGTTTGGCTTCGGCTTTGTTTTACAGGCAGAAAGCAAGGTCTATAGTCAGCTGGAGGCTATAGAAATAAATGGCTCTGGTAAGGAATTTTTTCTAGAAGTAAGCACGGGAGTCGCTGGGGAAAGACACATAATAGCTTTAAGGGCCTCCCGAAAATTAACCGACAATTGCGTATATTATTTGGAGGAGTGTGATTGATATGTATAAAAGGGCTTTAGCTGCCTTGCTTTCAGTTTTAATAATGATTACCGCCTGTAGCCATGAGACTGAAATTGATGATGCAGAGGAGTTGCCCGTAGACGGTGGTGCGGCTGTGGAGGAGCCTATAGTAGATACTGTAGCCCTAAAGCCGGTGTGGCGGGAGACCAACGGGTATAAAAGCGCTGAGTTACCCTTTGCCCCTACAAAATACACGGTAAAGGCTCCTGCTTTTCAGGTGGAGCCGCAGCTTTCTAACATAGCAAATATAAATAGGTTCAACGGTCTTTCAAAAGTCCAAAGGGAAATGCTGATAAAAAACGGCTTTGTGGTGCTTGAGCCCAATCCGGAAAAGGCATATATATATAAGGATATGCATGTGATTTATGAGGATAATGAATATCTTAAGCTTCCCAGCTTTATAACCGTAGATACAGCATTGCACATTTACCATAAATTCTTTGGAGAAACACTAAAGCGGATTGAGGGGACTAAGCTGGTTGAAGCCCTTCAGTCCTTGACCTCTAATATGCTTCAGAAATCTCTGCTGCTTTATCAACAGCCGGAAAATCAGTCTATTGCAGAGGAGCTGAAGGAAGCAGTTGTTTATTTTTCCGTAGCAAATAAGCTAATAAATGACAGCTATGGTAATACGCCGAAGGAATTACAGTCTATTGCGGAGAAGGAAGTTGAAGCAATCAATTTAGCAGAGGGTATGGGCCATTCACCTCTGTTTAAGCTGGACTTAAACTATGGACAGTTTGTAGTCAGAGGTCACTATGCCGGTGATGAAAAGCTGGAGAAGTATTTCAAGACCATGATGTGGTATGGTCTTACGGGTGCCCCCTTCAAGAACAGAGACGAAAGCTGGGATTATGACTCGATTAAGAGATCCCTGCTTATAACCTATATGTCCTATCTTCAGCTGAGGGATAGGGATGATATTGAGCTATGGGACAAAATTTATGCGCCAACAAATCTATTTGTTGGCAGCTCTGACGATATCAACATATTGCAGCTGAAGGAGGTAATACTTAAGGTTTATGGGGAAGAGGTCCAAGCGGCTGATTTTGCCAAGGAGGAATATTACCAGGAGCTTACGGCTGAGCTGGAGAAGCTGCCGGGGCCCCAAATAGTCCATAGGACATCCAGTAATATAGCCCTTGGAAAGCAATTCAGGTTTATGGGTCAGAGATATACGCTGGACGGAAATATATTGCAGGATCTGATGTATCCAATGCTAAGACCCATGCCTACAGCACTGGATGTCGCGGCTGCCTTCGGCAGCACCAGAGCAGAGGAGCTGGTAATGGAGGACTATCTGGAGTACCTTGAGGCCTCCAGATATACAAAGGACCTACAGAAAATGAAGGATATGGTAAATGCTGTTGCAGAGGAGGAATGGAGGTCAAACCTCTACAATGGTTGGCTGTGGGTGCTGAGGTCTGTCTGGCGTCCTCAGCAGAATGTAGGTCTTCCGATGTTTATGCAGCAGCAGGCATGGGAGGATAAGTCGCTTCAAGCCGGTCTAGGAAGCTATAGTGAGCTGAAGCATGACACCATACTCTATGCAAAGCAGCCAATGGCAGAGATGGGAGGGGGAGAGGAGCCTAAGGAAATCTATCTCTGCTATGTGGAGCCTGCTGTTGAGGTCTACGACAGACTGCTGTGGCTGGTGCAATATTCCAAGGAAAGCCTTGAGGAAAGAGGGCTGCTGGACGATAATGGTGCTATTGCCCTAAATGCAATTGAAAAGCTCTACAGGCTTCTTATAGACTGTTCGGTGAAGCAGCTAAGGGGTGAGACTATTACAGAGGAGGAAAACCAAGCCTTAAGATATATAGGGGGAACAATGGAGTATATAACACTGCAGCTAAGCACAGATTATTCCCTGGCTATGGCCTCTGCTGTCGTCGCCGATGTAGCTTCGTCACCAGATGGCTTTCTGGAAATAGCAACGGGACTGACTAATGAGATATATGTAGCGGTTTATAATGAAGATAAAGTTTACCTAGCAAGAGGTGCAGTATACAGCTTTTATGAGTTTGAAAGTGAAAAGGCCATGACCGACGAGGAATGGCATAAAAGGCTGGGGATAGAAAAGCTGGATTTTGACGGCTGGATATATTATCAGCTGGAGCCAGAGCTAATGAAAAATCCACCGCTGCAGCCTGAATGGATCGGGACATTTAAAGCAATGGATCAAAACCAGGTGAATATTTCTGAAATAGAATACTCGATTGAGAATTAATAATGAGCCCGCATATTATTGCGGGTTTTTCAATGTTGGAACAAAAATGCCTTAATATACATCATATAGTTAGTAATTGCCGCTAAATATAATAGATATGATATTATAGAGTTTAGCGATTAAATTTAATAAGGAGGATACATATGCGGGGTAAAATACCTAAATTAATACCAGTCATCTTTTTTTTAATTATCTGCTTTTTTGCTTTGAGCACCTGTGTCTATACAGTTGACCAAACAGAATATGCTGTGCTAGTAACCTTTGGAGCTCCCAGTGCAGAGCTGGTTACTCCGGGGTTGAAGTTTAAGCTGCCTTATCCCATACAAACGGTTAAAACCCTTTCGCGGGAGACCTTCTCATTGACCTTTGGCTATGAGGAGAATCAGCAGGACGTAACCCTTCATGAAAGGGATGCAAAAATGATAACCGGTGATGAAAACATCATACTGGCGGATCTAGAGGTACAGTGGAGAATCGTGGATCCCATTGCCTATTTATTCAATACCGAGGACCCAATAACCATTTTATATAATGCTACCTCCTCCTCCTTAAGAGGAGTAATAGGAAGCTCTACAGTGGATGATGCCCTTACTGACGGCAGAACATTGATAATGAGTGAGGTGAGGGATAGCATAACCGGTTTGGTAGAGGCTTATGATATGGGTATAGCGATTGTAAATATTAACCTTCAGGATGTGGATTTGCCTAATGAAGAGGTCGGCAATGCCTTTAAAAAGGTAACCTCTGCTAGGGAGGAAAGAATGACCAAGATAAATCAGGCAAGCCAATATAGAAATGAAAAAATCAATACTGCGGATGGCCATCGACAAGCGCTGATTAGTAAGGCAGAGGCCCAAAAGGTAAGTAGAATAGAGCAGGCAAAGGGAGATGTGGCTAAGTTTAATGCGATATATTCTGAATATGAAAACAACAAGGCCATTACCCGTTACAGGCTGATGGTGGAAATGATGGAGGAGGTTCTTCCGAATGCAAAGGTATATATTATGGAGGATTCCTCTGGCTCAAGCACTGTAAGGTATTTGCCGCTTGATACTGTGAAGGGAGGGGTTGTAAATTGAGTAATTTTACAGAGAATGGTATGGATATAATAAAGGAAAAGCTAAAGACACTTGAAGACAAGCCCAAGCCGCAGCTAAAGCTGCCTAAGAAGGGGATTTTTACTGTATTAGTGATTGCTATAATACTCATTTTTGCAGCAAACAATCTGTTTGTAGTGAATGCGGATGAGTATGTCGTAGTAAGGCAATTTGGTGAGATAGTAAAGATTGCTGATACACCGGGGCTGAATTTTAAGCTTCCCTTCCTTCAGACCATATCGCATCTGCCTAAGAAGACATTGATATATGATGTGCCGTCAGCAGAGATAAATACCCTTGATAAAAAAAGGATTATGGTTGATTATTACAGCCTCTGGAGAATAACAGACCCTAAGGCAATGATTGAATCATTACGAACCATCGTCGGAGCTGAGAGCCGTATGGGGGATATCGTATATTCAAATATAAGGACAGAGCTAGGTAAAATGGATTACGAGCAAATTGTAAATCATAATAAAAATATGCGGGGCGATATCGATAGTCTGGTAAAGAGCCAGGTGAATGAAATATTGTTGCAAAACAATACCGGAATTGAGCTGGTGGATATTAAGATGAAAAGGGCTGATTTACCTCCTGCCAACGAAGAGTCGGTATATATGAGGATGGTATCCGAAAGGGAAAGCACAGCACAGCAATATTTATCGCAGGGTGATGCTGAGGCGCTTAAAATAAAGGCGGAAACCGACAGAGAGGTAACTGAGCTTCTGGCTAGAGCTGAGGCTGAGGCTAAAGCTATAGAGGCAGAGGGTGATAAGGAGGCTGCCAAGATATATAATGAAGCTTACGGCAAGGATCCTGAATTCTTTAATATGTATAGAGCCCTAGAATCCTATAAGGCTACGATTAATGAAGAAACGGTTATAATTTTCCCAGCCGATTCCCCATACTTTCAGTATCTGATGGGTAATTAGAAGCATTTATGGTTGATTACCGGTGATGTTTAGGGGTATTATAAAAGTGAGGAAAACACGATTATGAAGGGAGAATTTTTATGAAATACAAATTTCTACATACCTGCATAAGGGTAATGGATTTAGAGAAGTCATTAAAATTCTATACAGAGGCACTGGGGCTAAAGGAAACCAGAAGAAAGGATTTTCCTGAGGCGGAATTTACCCTTGTATTCTTAAGCGATGAGACACAGTCGTTTGAATTAGAGCTTACCTACAACTATAATCCTGAAAAGCCCTATGAGATTGGAAATGGCTTTAGTCATATTGCAGTATCAGTGGAGGATTTGGAGGCTTCAAGGGAGCGTCATATCGAAATGGGATATAAGGTCACAAAGCTGATGGGTCTACCGGGAAATCCTCCCAGATATTACTTTATAACAGACCCCGATGGCTATGATATTGAAATAATTAGGGCAAGCAAAGAACTAAAGAAATGAATAAAAAGTGTTAAAAAATCTACTTTTTTACCGAGTAGATTTTTTTTTATAAAAAAATATGTTAATAAATAGACACCATATATTGTATTTTTATTTAAAAGGTGATATTATGTACTTGTTCGAATTCTTTGTTGAGGCAAACGATTTAGCTAGCTTGAACGTAGAATTTGACAGCTTATAAAAATAAAATTATAGGGGGAAAAATTCATGTTGAAGAAAATTGTTGTTGTTTTATTAACGATCTTTCTGCTTATGGGATGCGCGCAACAAACAGAGGCACCTCCAGTAGAGCCTGTAGAAGAGGCACCTGTAGAAGCTAAGGTTTATCAGGGCTTAGGTAATAATATCATGTTCCGTCCAGGTCCAGGTGCAGACGAGGAAGGCGTTCCAGTTTACAGCTTTAACTTTACAGTTGCAGATGCTTCCTTTGATGAAGAGGGAAGAATCGTTAGTCTAATGGTGGATGTACTAGAGATCAGTACGCCAAACTACGATGGTGCCAGCATGCCTCATTTCTCCGGCTGGCCTGAAAAAGAAGGCTATAATGTTGTTGACCATACTACAAATAAGCTGGCAGGTGTTACTGAAAATACCGTTGAGTTTATTACAGATGAAGTAAACAACTGGAAAACTAAGCGTCAAAGAGAAAACTACGGTATGAACCCAAATAATGATTGGGCAGATCAAATGGATTTCTATCAAGAATACTTTAAGGGTATGACAGTTGCTGAGATCGAGGCATGGTTTACTAAGTACACCTCTGACCGTAACGGCAGACCATTAAAGCCAGACTCTACTAATGACCAGGATAAGGCTAAATATGACGCATTATCAGATGCCGACAAGGCTGTTGTAGCAGATGTCATAACAGGAGCTACAATGAGTATAAATGATGCACATGGTAATATTCTGGCAGCTATAAAGGATGCCTACAATAATCGTGTAGAGGTAATAGTACCTGTTAAGTAGTATCTTATAATATCTAATGATCTAGCCCAACTGGAGACAGCTGGGCTATTTCTTTGTCTTGTTTTATAGCCACCCATATGGTAGTCTATATTTAATAAATATACTTGTTTATATAAGTATGCTAAAAAGCTATAGATGGGAGGTAGGTTTATGGATATACGACATCTGGAATACTTTGTTGAGGTAGCCAGGAGCTTAAGCTTTACAAAGGCATCTAGGAATCTGCATATCAGTCAGCCATCAATCAGTAAAATGGTAAAAATATTGGAGGATGAATTAGGGGTACAGCTACTGTACAGATCCTCAAGGCAGATTGAGTTAACCGATGCAGGCAGGGCTGTATTAGGTAAGGCGCAGGAGATATTAGCTAGCTTTCAAAACCTTACCTCCGAATTAGATGATGTTATAGAAATGAAGAAGGGAATAATCCGGATTGGGATACCCCCTATTGTAGGTGCCAGCTTCTTTCCTAAGATTATAGGGGAGTTCAAGAAGGAATATCCGCTGGTGGATATTCAGCTTACGGAGGTAGGTACTAAAAACATTGAGATCGGAGTAGAGGACGGTACTCTGGATGTAGGTATCGTTTGCAGCCTGCCGACAAAGGTGAACACCTTCAATATGTTTACTTTGCTGAAGGACCCCCTAATGGTGGTGGTATATCCCGATCATCCCCTTGCAGAATTTCAAGAGGTAGATATCACGAGTCTGAGGGAAGAAAACTTTGTTCTTTACCGACAGGATTTTTCTTTACATGATCGTATAATAGAGCAATGCAGCAGACACGGCTTTTATCCTAGGATTATATGTGAAAGCTCCCAAAGAGATTTTATGGTGGAGATGGTGGCTGCCAAGCTGGGAATAACGATGCTGCCCCAGAGGATTTGTCAGGAGCTGGATAAAAGAAAAATCAAAGTCATAGGCTTTTCAAATCCTGAGGTATTCTTAGAGCTTTCTATTATATGGAAGAAGGATAGGTACCTTTCCTTTGCTGCCAGAGAATGGCTGGAGTATACCAATAAAAGCTTTGGTATTGATGATTGATATGTGCGGGCCGGTATTGAGATTCCGGTCCTTTGATATTGGATTAGAATAATTTATTTACTTTAAACTCAGATTATGTAATAATAAAATATTGTAAATTAGAGAAGCCGCCGATTATGAATTTGGCTAAGGATAAGAATAAGAGAGGTAGATAAAATGAAAATTGGATTTGACCCTAAAAGGTATTTGGAGGAGCAGTCTAAATACATATTAGAAAGAGTAAATAACTATGATAAGCTGTATCTGGAGTTTGGAGGCAAGCTGGTTTTTGACCTGCATGCTAAAAGAGTGCTTCCAGGATACGATGAAAATGCAAAGATTAAGCTGCTGCAAAAGCTTAAGGAAAAAATTGAGGTTATAATCTGCGTATATGCAGGTGACATCGAAAGAAACAAGATACGGGGAGATTTCGGCATCACCTATGACATGGATGCACTTAGATTAATCGATGATTTGCGGGGATATGGGCTGGATGTAAACAGTGTAGTCATCACCAGATATGATAGACAGCCTGCTGCTACAGTATTTATCAATAAGCTGGAGCGCAGAGGTATAAAGGTTTATACCCATATGGCAACCAAGGGCTACCCCTTTGATGTGGATACCATAGTTAGTGACGAGGGCTATGGTATAAATCCATACATAGAGACCACAAAGCCAATCGTAGTGGTTACAGCTCCGGGTCCGGGAAGTGGTAAGCTGGCAACCTGTTTAAGTCAGCTATATCATGAATATAAGAGGGGAAATCAGGCGGGATACTCTAAGTTTGAAACCTTCCCAGTATGGAATGTACCACTGAAGCACCCTGTAAATATTGCCTATGAGGCTGCAACTGTAGATTTAAAGGATGTCAATATGATAGATTCCTTTCACTTTGATGCCTATTCACAAATAGCTGTAAATTATAACAGAGATATAGAGACCTTTCCGGTTTTAAAAAGAATTATTGAAAAGATCACCGGCGAAGAATCTGTATACCAGTCTCCTACCGATATGGGTGTTAATAGAGTGGGCTATGGCATTACCGACGATGAGGTGATAAAGGAGGCCTCCAGGCAGGAAATTATCAGAAGATACTTCAAAACAGGAATAGAATACAAAAAAGGCTATATTGATAAGGAGATCTTCGAAAGGTCAAGACTAATAATGGAGGAGCTAAGCCTAAAGCAGGAGGACCGGAGAGTGGTTATGCCGGCTAGACAGCGTTCCGCAAGGCTGAAGGAGGCCCAAGGCAAGAATGAGGCCTGCACCTCAGTGGCATTGGAGCTGCATAATGGCGTAATATTGACGGGTAAGGCCTCCAAGGTGATGGATGCAACGGCTGCTGTCATCTTAAATGCAATTAAGTACTTTGCAAATATTTCTGATGATATTCATCTTATTTCCCCAGTGATATTAGAGCCGATTATCAGCATGAAATCAAGAATACTAAGCACCAATAACCCTACCCTTGACTGCGAGGAGGTACTTATTGCCTTAAGTATATGTGCTGCCACAAACCCGACAGCACAGGTGGCCTTGGATAAGTTGGTAATGCTTAAGGGCTGTCAGGCTCATTCCACAACAATTTTAAGCAACAATGATGAGCAGACCCTAAGGAAGCTGGGTATAGATATAACCTGTGATCCCGAATATCCTACTGAAAGCTTATATTATAATATATAAGGCAAAGCCCCATATCAAACTTTGATATGGGGCTTTTGAACCACTATTTATTCAGCTCTACAATCTTTAAAATTACCTCAACGGCCTTCTTCATGGAGGCTACAGAGATAAACTCGTATTTTCCGTGGAAGTTATGGCCTCCGGTAAAAATGTTGGGACATGGCAGTCCCATATAGGATAGCCTCGCGCCATCGGTACCGCCCCTTACTGGCTTGATGTTTGGCGCTACATTTACCTCCAGCATGGCCTTCTTAGCCAGCTCTACGATTTCCATAAAGGGTTCTATTTTTTCCTTCATGTTGTAATATTGGTCCTTCAGCTGGAGGTCAATGGTACCCTCGCCGTATTTTAAATTTAAAAAAGCGACGGCCTCCTCCAGAAGCTGCTTCTTTTTCTCAAAGCGATCCTTAAAGTGATCTCTTATTATGTAGATAAGAGCGGTTTCCTCAACATTTCCATTAAAATTGTTTAGATGAAAGAAGCCCTCATAGCCCTCGGTATATTCGGGCCTCTCTGCCACCGGCAGCATATTATGAAGCTCCATAGCTATTAGAATGGAGTTCTTCATTTTATTTTTTGACGCACCGGGATGGACATTTCTGCCATGGATGGTTATAGTGGCGCCTGCGGCATTGAAGTTTTCGTACTCCAGCTCTCCGATGGGGCCTCCATCCACAGTATAGGCAAAGTCAGCATTAAACTTAGCGACATCAAACCTATCTGCTCCACGACCTATTTCCTCATCTGGGGTAAAGCCTATTTTAATTGTTCCATGCTTTATTTCTGGATTGCTTATCAGATATTCAACTGCTGCAATTATTTCAGCAATTCCTGCTTTATTATCTGCACCCAGTAGGGTTGTACCATCGGTGGTAATTAGAGTATCTCCCACATAGTTTTTTAAATCGGGGAAATCCTTAGGGGATAATACAATATTTTTTTCCTTGTTTAACACGATATCTCCGCCGTCATAATTATCAACGAATTGAGGCCTTACATTTTCTCCAGACATATCGGGGCTGGTGTCCATATGGGCTATAAAGCCAATGGTTTTTGTTGCCTCCTCCATATTGGAGGGTAAAGTTGCCATGACATAGCCATTTTCATCCATTTCAGCATCCTGCAGGCCAACTTCTTTCAATTCTTTGACCAAGGCCTCACCTAAAGTCAATTGTTTACTTGTGCTGGGGCAGGCTTCTGAGCTAAAGTCAGATTTTGTGTCAAACTGCACATAGCGAATAAATTTTTCAACAACCTTATCCATTTGCATCTCTCCTTTTGGGATATAATAGAGTGGTAATATTTCTATATATAAATTATATTATATAACCTAGAAATTTCATAATTGTTAGACTACTATTTTAATGGATATTTGATTATATTCTTGTAATAATTAAAAATAAAATACCTAAATTATTTTAAGACATGAATGAACCTTTTGGTGTACTCCTTACTCTTATATATGAAGGCGAGGTGCTAGGGTGGAAATTGAAAAGCTAGTCAATAAAGCAAAGCAAGGGGATAAGGAGGCATTGGTTAGCCTTATCATGGATAGAAAGCAGGAATATTACGGCCTGGCCTATGTCTATATGAAGAATAATGAGGATGCCTTAGATGCTATGGAGGATATGATCGTTATATTATATGAGAGCCTTCATCAGCTGAAAAAGGAGGAGGCCTTCTATAGCTGGAGCAAAACTATATTGGTAAATTGCTGTAAAAAGCAGCTGAGGCGGAAAAAAAGGCTAACGGATTTTAACAATATAGAGGCAGAGGCTACAGCAGGGGGACTTAATCTTGTTGAGGAGCAGCTTACATTGGAAAGTCATCTTTCTGGCTTAAGCTCCAGTCATCAGGAGATTATTAAGCTAAGATACTACATGGATCTGGACTATAATACGATAGCTGAGCTATTGAAAATACCAATAGGTACAGTGAAATCAAGGATATCTATAGGCTTGAGAAAATTAAAAGAGAGCTTTGGAGGTGAGGCCATTGAAAAATAACGACAGTATTGAAGAAAAGCTGAAGGCAAGGGGTGAGGGCCATCGTGGCATGTCGGTGCCTGAAGAGCTGGAGACAAGGTTAATAAGGGCATTGAACGGAAAAAGCTCCTCCGCTAGAAGGAGAGGCTTCAACTGGATGGCTAAGGCGGCTGCCATACTTTTAATAACCGTTATCATCGGCTATAACTTTAACACCTTGGCCTATTACGGCAAGAGGCTTGTGGGCTATGACAATATTATGAGCGGCACCCTGAAGGAGCTGAACCAGCTAGGCAAAGGACAAATAATTGATTTAAGCCATACATTTGAAAACGGTGCGTCGGTTACTCTGGACGGGGTAATGATTGACGAAAATCAGCTATTGGCCTTTTATACAATAAAGGACCCAGGGGGTAATGCGGCGGATTTGAATATAAAGCTTGAGCATTATATCAAAGGCTTTTTATGGGAATATTACGCCAGCCATGGACAAGGAGAAGTAAGCGAGGATGGCACTGAAATAAAATGGATTTCCAGCTATGCGCCTCCAGGCTTTTGGGAGAGGAGCCTTAGCTTGAAATTTGTGTTGCAGGAGGGGGATATATATGAGGAAAAGGAATTTACCTTTAAAATAGACAGGGAAAAGGCGATGGCAGCCACTCTGAAAAAAAATCTAAATATATCCTTAAAGCAGAAGGAAACAAGTGTAGAGTTTTTGAATATATCAGCCACACCCACCAACACTGTCGTAGAGGGAAGGCTTCAAAATACATTTGACTTAGCAAAGGATCATATAATGGGTGAAAGAATAAGACCTAAGGCAATTGAATTCAAGCTTATAGCCAATGGCATGGAGCTTATGCAGCAGGCTGGAGGCATGTCCACCAACCTGAAGGGGATAACCTTTCATAAGGAGTTTGATGCGTTGCCAAAGGACTTAGAAACTCTGGAGCTTCAAATTGACAGTATTATCGTTGACCATGATGTGGAAGTCAGGCTGATGCTTGATGAAGCTACTAAAAATGGAGAGCTGCAGCTGCTGGACCAGAGTATAGAGGTGGATAAGCTATATACTTCAGATGGCACTACCCATGTCACCATCACCACATTGGAGGATGTACTGCTGTCTAAGGTGTATCTTCTTATGGATGGCAAGAAGGTCTCACTGACAAATACCACTACAGTGGAGCATATTAAAACCGCCGAAGGAGAAATTTATCACAGAAGAACCTTAAATTTCCCGGGTACGGCTGAGAAGTATGAATTGCTAATAGAGTCTATTAGCTTTATGGAGGAGTACAATAAAACTGTGATTATACCAATTGATTAGATTAAGGGGTCGCTTAAGCGGCCCCTATCTTTTGTTTAGGAAATTAGTGGTAATATATTTATGAGATGATATTACAGTAAAATTGTAATTGTTAAAAAATATTAATGTCAAATTAGTGAGAAACTTACAAAAATTAATGAAAGATTTTTTGAATTGTGCTAGAATTAGTATGATATTACATAATATAAAAATATTGATGGCTCATAGTCGTAGATATTTCCCTTTTTTCTCAAAAAGCTTTTAAAGAGTAGATTTTGGGGAATTTAATTAAATAGCTAAATTATGAGCCTAAGCAAATCTTTTAAATAAATAAAGGAGGTTTTATTATGCATAAGAGATTGTTTATTCCCGGTCCAGTGGATGTTGCGCCAGACGTACTGGAGAAAATGGGTACCCAAATGATAGGTCACCGAACTAAGGATGCTTCTGTGCTACAAAAAAGCATCTCAGACAAAATGCGTAAGGTAATGTATACCGACAATGAAATCCTTTTATCTACGTCCTCCGGCAGTGGTTTAATGGAGGGGGCTGTTCGTTCATGCACAAGAAAAAGAGCAGCTGTGTTTTCAGTAGGAGCCTTTGGCGATCGTTGGTACAAGATGGCTACTGCCAATGGCGTACCAGCAGATATTTTTTCTTCTGAGCTTGGGCAGCCTACGACAGCAGCAATGGTGGAAGAGGCCTTGGCAACAGGAAAATATGATTTGATCACAATTACCCACAATGAAACCTCTACAGGCGTTATGAATCCGGTTGAAGAGATAGCAGCAGTAGTAAAAAAATATCCTGAGGTAATCTTCTGTTTAGATACAGTAAGCTCCTTAGGCGGAACCTACATACCTGTGGATGAGCTAGGAGTAGATATTTGTATAACCTCAACACAAAAATGCTTAGGACTTCCTCCAGGAATGGCGATATGCTCTATATCTCAAAAAGCTTTAAATGCTGCTAAACAGGTTGAAAACAGAGGACTATACTTTGACCTGCTGGATTTATACAACTACATTCAAAAGAAGGACTACCAATATCCATCTACACCAAGCTTATCTCATATGTATGCCCTTGACTATCAATTAGACAAGATGCTGGAGGAGGGTCTGGAAAATCGTTTTGACAGACATCTGGAAATGGCTAAATATGTACGTGAGTGGGCCAACAAGCATTTCGAAATGCTTACAGAGGAAAAATATGCCTCTAATACATTAACTACAATAAAAAACACTAAGGAAATCAGTATTAAGGACCTTAATAATAAATTAGGTGAAAGAGGCTATATGATTTCAAATGGATATGGTGATCTCAAGGATGTAACCTTCCGTATAGCCCATATGGCAGACACCACACTTGAGGACGTTAAGGTATTGCTAAATATAATTGACGAAATTCTTAACTTATAATTGGGGGGACTTTAGATGCCAAGAATATTAGTTAGTGATGCAATAGATCAAAAATCCTTAGATGAAATAAGTAAAATGGGTATCGAATTAACGGTACAGCATTATGATATTGAAGCATTAAAGGAAAAGATTAAAGAATATGATGGTATCATAGTAAGATCCGCAACAAAGGTAAGAAAGGAATTAATAGATGCAGCATTGGAAACGGGAAGGCTCAAGCTGGTGGTTCGTGCCGGTGTAGGTCTAGATAACGTTGATGCAGCTTATGCAAAGGAAAAAGGAATTACTGTGAGAAATACTCCGGATTCCAGTAAGGTAGCAGTGGCCGAATTGGCCATAGCACAGATGTTAACGATTGCAAGAAAGCTGAATCAGGCGAATTTAACCATGAAGGATGGCAAATGGTTAAAAAATGATTATCAAGGCGTTCAAATAGAAGGCAAAACCCTTGGCTTAATAGGCTTTGGTAGAATAGCTCAAACAGTGGCTAAGAAGGCAGCTGGTCTGGGAATGAAGGTAGTATATAATACAAGGTCCGGTAAGGTGGAGGGACATGATGAGTTTCAATATCTCCCCAAGGAAGAGCTGTTGAAAAGCTGCGACTTTATATCTCTCCATATTCCATATGACAAGGCTGCAGGAGCAGTTATTGGAGAAAAAGAGTTTCAAATGATGAAGGATGGGGTATACTTAATTAACTCTGCTAGAGGCGGAGTGGTATGCGAAAAATCTCTTCTTCAGGCCTTAGACAGCGGAAAGGTTGCAGCAGCAGCCCTTGACGTATTTGAGGAGGAGCCTACTAAAAATGAGGCAATACTAAAGCATGATAGAATTATGCTGAGTCCTCATATTGGCGCTTCAACCTATGAGGCTCAGGAGGCAATTGGTGAGGAGATTGTAAAAATAGTTAAGGACTTTTTCTAAGGAGATGATTCAATGGCAGTAGTAAAACCATTTAAAGGCTTAAGACCAAATCCAACAGTTGCCGACAAGGTAGCGGCCCTCCCATATGATGTAATGAATAGGGAAGAGGCAAAAAAGATGGCGGAGGGAAATCCCTACAGCTTTCTGCACATCAGCAGATCTGAAATAGATTTAGACGATAGTGTAGACCCATATTCAAAGGAGGTCTATGAAAAGGCTGCTGAAAATCTGAAAAAAATGGCGGCAGATGGCATTATGATACAGGATCAGGAGCCAAGATACTATATCTATAGGCAAATTATGGATGGAAGAGCTCAAACCGGGCTAGTAGCATGCTCCTCAATTGATGAGTATATGAAGGATATCGTAAAAAAGCATGAGTTCACAAGGCCTGAAAAGGAAGTAGACAGAATCAATAACTTTGACTACTGCAATGCCAATACTGAGCCGGTATTCTTTACATATAGAGCTCAAAAGGAAATAAGTGATATCACGAATAAGTGGATTACGGAGCATAAGCCTGTTTATGATTTTACCTCAGAGGATGGAATTTCCCATATTATGTGGGTTCTTGATGATGAAGGTCTAGTAAATGAGCTGGAGAAGCTGTTTGAAGGGGTGGACTATCTATATATAGCTGACGGTCACCATAGAACAGCATCGGCTGTAAAGGTTGGGCTGAAGCGAAGAGAAGAAAATCCTAATTACACCGGTAATGAGGACTTCAACTTTGTAATGACTGTTATATTCCCTGACGAAGAGCTTATGATTATGGACTACAACAGAGTTGTTAAGGATTTAAATGGATTGAATAAAGAGGAATTCCTTGCTAAGGTGGCTGAGGCCTTTGAAATCGAGGAATACCATGGAGAAGGACAGCTTAAGCCATCAGAAAGACATACCTTTGGTATGCTTTTGGAGGGGAAATGGTATAAGCTGACAGCCAAGAGCAATGTTATAGATGAGAGTGATATTGTTGAAAGACTGGATGTAAGCATACTTCAAAAAAATCTGCTTCATCCGATATTAGGCATTGAAAACCCTCGTACCGACAAGCGAATAGACTTTGTAGGCGGTATTAGAGGCCTGAAGGAGCTGGAAAGAAGAACCCAGGTGGATATGACAGTGGCCTTCGCCCTATATCCGCCATCAATGGATGAGCTGTTTTCTATTGCTGACATAGGTGAGGTTATGCCGCCTAAGTCCACCTGGTTTGAGCCAAAGCTTAGAAGCGGACTGTTTGTTCATCTATTATAATAAAACAAAAACGGCTTCTTAATTATTAGGAAGCCGCTTTTTATTTCATTTTATATATTATTTCATGTTATATATTATCCGTTTTTGTGATATACTAATAAGATAGAAACAGGTATTATGCTCAATGATAATACACCACCTTCCTGCGGGGTGGTTTTGTCATATTTGATTGAGGCATTAAAATATATATTAAAGGAGTAGAGAGATTTGAAAAAAAATTATAAGCTTAAGAAAACTATATCCTTAAGACAATTTGTATCTGAGTTCGGAGATAGCCTATCTAAGCAAATGAAAGAAAGATTGCTGGAGCTGGGGCCAAGATGTGTGTTGAATAGAAAAGAGAATTCTAATATTTTGGACCTTAAGCATATGGAGCATTTTAGGCATGATAACACCTGTAATGAAAGCAATAAGCTTACGCAAAAGGAATACATCTATGGACAATTTGTTATGAAGGATGGGGAGATGTACTTCTCAGAAAAATGTGCAGTCGGTACAGATGCTATGGAGGCCTCATGTGTAGAATCCATCTATGCTGCAATTGATAATCCTACAATACTTACTGAAGAGGGCATTGCTGCAAAAAAGATTGATGATTCTAATATAGACTATGTGGTGGATACGATCTTAAGTGAGTGCCCGGATGCATCCGAGGAGCATATGGCTATCATATCCAAGTATAGAGCCTAGATAAAAATATTTGAAATGCATTTTTAGACAGTCTTAAGTATGATTATTTAATAATCAAGAATCAAGGCTTTCTTTTTTTATTTCATAGGAAACAAGCCTGGCTGAGCCGCACTTGTTCTTGTGAACGCAATAGAATAAGTAACTCTGCTGTCCTACAGCGGAGTTTTTTTATGTCTTTTTTCAATAATATTCCTCCTCAGTCCTTCTGGCTTTGGAGGTTGGAATATTAACGATGCTGTGTGGCAAACAGTTAATTACCATCCTAGGCAGCTGCTAAAGAACAATTAATTATCGAAAAACGATAAATAAATATTGATTAATAGATAAAGAGGTGGTATGATAGGCTTAGGGTAGGGTTGAGGCTAAAGCCTTGCTAAAAGAAAATGGATTTAAGGAGGATTTATTGATATGAAGTATTATGGAAGAGGCTCTTTATCAAGCCTTTTAAAAAATGTCTTGGACATATTAATAGTAATAGGGATCGTTCTATTTATTGTGATTTCACAAAGGACTTTGTTTTCAGCGGCATCAGAGGCTGTTTCAACGACACTTGCCTTTGTATATGGACTATTTATTATAGGCAGCATTTCGCTGATCTTGATCGTTTATAACCTTAGAAATATCATTAAAACGCTTTTGCAGCCAGCAGACCCCTTCGTTAGAAGCAATGTAGTGAGCTTAAGAAATATTTGGGTTTTGTGCTTTATTATTTCAGGCTGCTATTTCATCAACTTTTTTATTAACGAAAGCTACAAGAGCTTTAAGCTGATATACCTGGACACTATGGGTATTCATACAGACCTAGAGTTTTTTGTATTTTTCTTTGCGGGCTTATTCATAGTGGTACTGGAAAAGGTTTTTCAAGTGGCGGTTGAATATAAAGAAGACAACGACTTAACGATATAAGGGTGGTTAATATGGGAATAATTGTAAATTTAGATGTGATGATGGCTAAAAGAAAAATGTCTCTGCAGGAGCTGGCTGAAAGAGTCGGTATAACGAATGCAAATCTTTCAATTCTTAAGAACAGCAGGGCAAAGGCGATTAGATTCAGCACCCTAGAGGCTATATGCAAGGAGCTGAGCTGTCAGCCGGGAGATATATTGGAGTATGTACCGGATAAAGACTAATACCTTGCGTTATTTGAAAATTGAGATAGAGCCCGAGGCGAATTTTCCTGTAGCAAGGCGGAGTAAAGAAGGAATATCGAGCTTTATTGCGATTGACACAATGCAGCTACATGGGAATTATACCGGGGGTGTTCCGGCATTTTAAGTGACGTAAGGGAGGCGATCTATATGATTAAAAGAGTTCAGGCTTTAATCTTTAAAGGCAATAAAGTACTTACTATTGAGGGTGTTAATGAACATGGCAGAAGAGATTATTTCTTTCCGTCAGGGAACCTAATTCAAGGTGAATCAGCAGAGGAAGCCATAAAAAGAATACTAAAGCAGCAGCTCAATATTGAAGCAGAGATAACAATTAGCTTTTCCAAGGATTCCTTTGGAGGTATTAAAACATTTTTATTTGATTTGAAAGAGTTAGCTATAGATGTAGAGGCAGATTCAGCGGGAATTAAGCTTTTAAATGATTTTTACAGACCATCTGCCATAGGCTGGTCGGCTATAGAGTCAAGCAGCTTTAGAGAAGCAGAGGCTCAATGCCTTAAGCAGCTGCTGGAGGAGGCTTATTTAAAGGGCTATAATGCTCCTTGGCTGGAGGATATACGAAGAACCTATTATGGCAGCAAGATGGGGAGAATATATTTAGACAATCTGTACAGTAGATTGGAGCGATATAAGGAGGATGCTTTAGCCAGCAAGGGTAAAAAGCTTTTAGCCCTTCTGATGGCCTTGGGTCTGGGGCTATTGTTCAATTATTTCTTTGTATGGCAGTCCATTGGAATATCCGGGCTGATATTCACCATTGCCATTATAGCAGCAGGAAAGTATTTAATAGGGGATAAGGGCGGAAAAAATAAATTCGTTGGCTATGTTTTCTTAACGGCTGCATTGCTGCTGGCCATAAGCTATAGCATATTCAACAACCTTTCTCTCAGGGCCTTAAATGCGATAGCAATACCCCTTTTATTGACGGCATATTTTTTGGTAATCAGATACGAGGGGGCAGAAAAACTAGATATTGCCTTTATCACTGGCATTTTTAAGCAGGTATTCAGCAGAGCGTTTATTGGGGCTTCAAGAATATTCAGCTTTGGTAAGGAATTGATTTCGGAAAAATCAAAGCTAAGGAAGGATTCAAACACAAATAAAATACTATTGGGCTTGCTGATTTCAATACCTCTGCTGATAATTATTCTAATGCTGCTGGCTGAGGCGGATATGATGTTCAATTATTATCTCAAGAATCTGGGGAATATTTTCGGAGAAGCCAGTCTAGGAGAGCTAATTGGCAGGAGTATCATAATTTCGGTGGTAGCCATTTATATGTTTGGCTTTTTATGGAGCTTGAACTACAACGATTTTGATGTTGAAGGCATTTCCATAAAAAGGGAGGCATGGGAGCCTGTGACCATAATAACCTTAATTAGCGTTATAAATATCGCATATTTCGTCTTTACCGTGATACAGCTTTCATATCTCTATGGCGGTGGCATGAATGCGTTACCGGCGGGCTTCACCTATGCAGAATATGCCAGAAGGGGCTTCTTTGAGCTGATACTGGTTACCTTAATCAACCTCATGGTGTTGACCCTTAGCATTAGCCTAACCAAAGAAAGCAATAGGGGCCTTGGCAGGCTGTTGAGAGCCTCCTACAGCATTCTAATCATTTTCACCTTAAACATGCTGGTATCCGCCGCCTATAAAATGAATCTATATGAAGGCACCTATGGCTATACTCAGCAAAGGATCTTTGTTCAGGCCATTATGCTGCTGATGGGAATCATACTGGCAATTGTACTGGCAGGCATCTGGAATAGAAAAGTGCCTATACTAAAATCAGCTATTATTGCTGTGGTTCTTGTGTACGTGGGATTAAACTATATCAATGTTGACAGAGTTATAGCCAAGGAAAATATTCAAAGATACCATGCGACTCAAAAGCTGGATATAAACTATTTGAAGTATCTATCTGATGATGCTGCGCCAGAGCTGCTAGAGCTGCTGGAGGAAAATAATTACCAGCTTGAGGAGCTAAAGGCGCATATGAACAAACGGAAAAGCCAAATAGAATCTACTGATTATAAATGGTTCCAGTACAATTATTATAGAAATCAAATCAAGGGACGATCCTGATTTGCATTTTTAAAAAACAGATAATTTGTTGCATTGAAGGATGACTGAACATAGAAGTATACATTTGATTTAATCAGGAGGTGTAGGGAATGCATAATAAAAGACCCTTAAGAATTTTGGGGGTATATGAGCTGGCATTGGCGATGGGGGCTATAATAATTGGAACAGCTATGATAAATGGCAGTGGCATATTCTCTGAATATCCACAGGAATGGCTGGGAAAAGTACCCTTCGGGGGCTGGGCTTCAATTGGTTTGCTGGGAATTTTGGTCTTTGGTCTGGGAAATATTGTAGCAGCAATTGCTTCATTTTCAAGGGGGAGGGCAAGACCCTGGATAATTTCATTATTCATGGGGGTATTATTTCTATCTGGTATTATCTATTTTAGAATATCCCTGGGGGAGTGGTATCTTGCAGTCTCCCAGTTCTTAATTCTTGGTATCCTGCAAATAACCATGTGTATTTTTGCTATTTATAAAAACAAGCCCCGCACAATTAAGTGAAGGTTTTTTTAGGGGTAGAGCTTAAGAAGCTAAGCTGACTAAAAGAGACGGTGGTTAATTCATATTTAGTGGTTAAATGCTAAAAAAGGTTGAGGGACGTTGACTCGACAAGTGTATATTTGCATTTTCTATAGCTGCGGCTATAACTATAGATATGTTCTATTATTAATTCCCTTTTTATCATGGTATATTTTATATTGGCTGGACAAATAGTTTATTTACAGACAATGTTATGTATACAAAATAATGAAGGGGGCTTTATTAATGAAGAAGGAAGTTAGTATTCAGAAGATAAAAAAAGAGGCTGAGGAGGCCTATAGAAGAGGTGATTTCTTCTGCTCCGAGGCTATCGTTAATTCTATTAGAGATAACTTTGAGCTTGATATGCCGGAGGAAATGGTGGCTATGGCTTCAGGCTTCCCGGTTGGTATAGGGAAATCCAAATGTGTCTGTGGTGCGGTTTCAGGTGGAATTATGACCCTGGGCTATTTCTTTGGAAGAACTAAGGGTGGTGACCCTAAGGTACAAAGAACTCTGGAGCTGGCAAATGAGCTGCAGGAGAGCTTTAAGAACAATCATACGCATCTCTGTTGTAAGATACTAACCCATGGAATGGATATGGCCTCCGGTGAGCACAAGGAGCAATGCATTGCCTTTACCGGTGAAATTGCGGAAAAGCTTGCTGATATTATCGTAAGAGAGCTTCAGCTGGTCAATACCGATGAGCTGTAGGAGGGTGATGGTATGAATAGCCTAATAAAAAAAGCACCAATTCCTATGGCAGGCCTAATGCTGGCTCTGGCGGCTGCCGGAAATTTAGTGCTATCCTACGGAAATAGCTATAGAAACATATTTGGAGCGTTGTCAGCGGCAGTATTGCTTATGCTGGTGGCAAAGCTTGCACTGGAGCCCGGTACCTTGAAGGAGGGCTTTGAGAATCCTGTGGTGGCCAGTGTTACACCTACCTTGACAATGGGAATAATGCTTCTGGCCACATATCTAAAGCCATATACTGCCACAGTTGCCTATGGCGTATGGGCCTTTGCCTTGGCTTTGCATGCTGTGCTTATCGTTATATTTACGAAAAAATATATTTTAAGCTTTAATATTAAAAAGGTTTTTCCAAGTTATTTTGTAGTTTATGTAGGCATAGTGGTGGGCAGCGTTACAGCTCCTGCCTTTGGGCATGCTAATTGGGGGCAGGCTATCTTCTGGTTTGGACTTATCACTTATTTGCTGCTGCTGCCCATAGTGCTGTATAGAGTATTTAAAACAAAGGAAATACCGGAGGCGGCATTACCAACTATCACAATATTTGCGGCACCCGCCAGCCTACTGGTGGTGGGATATTTAAATTCCTTTCAGGAAAAAAATATTGTTATTTTAGGTGTTTTGGCAGTAATGGCATTGATAAGTCTTGCAGCAGTGCTTTTCTATTTGCCAAAGCTATTAAAGCTAAGGTTTTACCCCAGCTATTCTGCCTTTACCTTCCCGATAGTTATTAGCGGAATTGCCATGAAGGGTACGAATGCCTTTTTAAAGGGCAGCGATAGGGGTATAGTAGCCCTTGGCTACTTAGTTAGGCTCCTAGAGGTATTTGCTGTTATAATCGTTTTATATGTTTTAGTTAGATATATCATGTTTTTGATGCCTACAACGCCGGCTGCTGCATCTCACAAAATGCAAAGCCCTCGGTAAAATAATTTATAGAAATAATTAAGGCCGTATTGAGAAATCTCAGTATGGCTTTTATTCTAATCAAATTCTAATTTTCAGCTAAAGCCCTATTAATAATTAAGGACTATACTTAGCTTAAATAAATAATTAATTGGAGGGATTTAGTATGAGTGTAAGCTTAGAAAAAATTGATCTTTTGAGGAATAGAGTAAATACCAGCTATGAGGAGGCAAAGGCAGCATTAGAAAAAACCAATGGAGATTTGGTTGAGGCGCTGATTTACTTTGAAAAGGAAAACAAAACTAAACCAGAGGAAAAAAAGGCTTCGGATTTTGCAGGTGAAGCCACTGGCTTTGTGAAGAATCTCATTCGTAAGGGAAACAACACCAGGCTGGTAATTAAGAAGGAGGATAAGGATATTTTAAACCTTTCCATGACAGTTACAGTGGTAGGTGGGATATTGGCACCCTATATTCCTTTGGTGGGACTTCCGTTGGCGGTTATAACCAAGCACAAGATCAGGATTGTGAAATCCAATGGAGAGGATATGCAAATCAACAAGGTTATAGACAAGGTCTCAGAAAAGGTAAACGCTACAGTGGATTCAATAGTAAATCAACCGGATAAGCCGGAGGATAAGGCAGAGAGTAACTAGAACTAGAAATCAAACAGCATGAAGTATTTTGTTCCGCGGCAGTCTAAAAAGCTGTCGCTTTTGTTTTATTATTAAGCCTTATCCAATTTTCCAGATGACGCAAGGCACTGGTATAAAATGTCCTCAAGTATATACATTATTTAATAGACATGATATAAATGATATAAAGCATGATTTAAAGGAGAGTAGTTATATGGTTAAAGTCTTAATAATTGAGGATGAGGTAAAAATTGCTCGTTTCCTTGAGCTTGAGCTTAAGCATGAGGGCTATGAGGTTCTTATGGCCCACAATGGCAGAGAGGGGTTAAAAATGGCCCTGGAGCTAGATGTGAGCTTAGTTTTGCTGGATCTTATGCTGCCGGAGCTGAATGGTATCGAGGTGTGCAGGAGGCTGAGGATGGAATCGGAGGTGCCGGTAATAATGCTGACGGCAAGGGATCAGACCATGGATAAGGTCATGGGACTGGATATAGGCGCTGATGATTATATAACAAAGCCCTTTGCCATTGAGGAGCTGTTGGCTAGAATACGTACCGCGCTAAAGAGAAAGTCAGTTCAGTCGCCTGCAGGGGAAAGCCTAAGCACGGGAGATCTATGCCTCGACAAGCAGCAGCACTCAGTTTCCTTCAAGGATGAAAGGCTGGAGCTGACCAAGAGAGAATTTGACCTTTTATGCTACCTTATGGAGAACCAGAACATCGTTCTTACCCGAGATAAGCTTTTAGAAAAGGTCTGGGGCTATGACTACATGGGAGATACGAATATTGTTGATGTATATATAAGGTATCTGAGAAGCAAGATAGACGAGAAATATGGAGCTAAGCACATACACACCATTAGAGGAGTGGGGTATCTGTTCAAATATGAATAAGCCAAATCAAATAACAGAGCTATTTAAGCAGGTTGCTGGACTTTTATTTCGGATTGTACAATATATATTTAGGAGGCTGGGACTAATACTAAAGCGATTACGTAAGCTCTTTAGGTTTTCCATAACCTTTAAAATTACAGTGGTGTACTCCTTTATATTCATAATGCTTTTATCCGGTATAACCATTAGTATTTTGGGCATCACAGGCTATTTTCTGTATAATGAAGCAGAGAATAGTATTGAAAAGACATTAACGCTTGTAGAGGAAAGGACCTTTGTCAGCTATGAGGCTCTGGAGGAAGGCTTAGCTAAGCTCGCCAATGATGAGGAGCTGATTGTAAGAATCTATGACAGGAGGGACCGGCAGATTTTCACCACTGAGGAGGACCTACTTGTTGAAAATCATCAGGGCATTATCTCGCCGATTGAAAAAAGAACTGCTATGGAGGTAGAGGAGGAGATATTCAACCTCAGGCTCTACGATCCATTTACAAAAGAGCTGAAGTATATAGAGCTTGTTTTCTTCTTCCTGCTGATAATAAATCTGGCCTCATGGGTAGTTATTATCATATACGGCAGCAAGGCAACAAGAAGAATGCTGAGCCCGATAGAGAGAATGACTGAAACAGTAAAAAGGATTTCCATAAGCGATTTAAATACAAGGCTGGATGTCAGCGGCTCCCAGGATGAGCTTAAGGAGCTGGCGGAGACCTTTAATGAAATGCTGGATAGAATTGAAGCCTCCTATCAGCAGCAAAATCAGTTTGTATCAGATGCCTCCCACGAGCTTAGAACTCCGATATCAGTGCTGCAGGGCTATGCAAATCTGCTGGACAGGTGGGGTAAAGAGGATAAGGATGTTTTAGATGAATCGATACTGGCTATAAAGGGCGAATCGGAAAATATGAAAAGCCTTGTTGAAAGGCTTCTATTTTTAGCAAGGACCGATAAAAACCTCCAAAGGCTTGAAAGGGAAGAATTCTCTATGGATGAGCTGGTTAGCGAGGTCTTAAGGGATGCTAATATCATTGATAGTCAGCATCAGTTTGAGGTGCTGACCAACGAGGATACCATATACTATGGAGATAGGAAGCTAATAAAGCAGCTATTGCGGATTCTATTAGACAACAGCATTAAGTTTACGCCCCAAGGCGGAATCATCAGTATTAATAACAAGCGGACAAAAAATCTCATAATATTGGAAATAGCCGATACAGGCCCTGGTATTGCACAGGAGGATCTTCCGCATATTTTTGAACGCTTTTACAGAGCTGACAAGTCTAGAAGTAAAAATCAGGGGGGACAGGGACTAGGTCTGTCGATAGCCAAGTGGATAGTCGACAGCCATCATGGAAAAATTGAAGTGAAAAGCAAGCTGGGAAGGGGCACAAAATTCATCATATATCTGCCCTATGGGTTAAAGGAATACTATAAAACTAAAGGCTTGTAAAATGAAGGCCTCTGCTGACACTACAGCAGAGGCTCCTTAATGCTATAATTACTTTAGCTTTGCATCTACAACCTTGGCCACATAATCATCTGGCCCGGACTCCGCCAGGATAATAATTTCTCTTCCTCTAGCAAATGCTGCCTTATATGCTTGAGCACCATTTGAATCATGGTCTGTGACCCTAGCCACTGAAATCTCATCCTTAGGGTCGATATTGTACTGCTTTAGAATTTCCTCTATTCTATTCTCCAGCTCTCCAGTAGGGCATTGCAAAACTCGTATCCTTTCTATTGCATGATTTATATCTGACATCACTATTCCTCCTAAAATATTTTTCTCTTATTATAACCCTTTAGGTCATAATAATTCTCTAAGAGGCAGTTTGTAAAATAAAAATACAGCATAATGAATAATTAATATGCATTGGAAAGTTTATTTTCGGCACTCCTTTTAAAAAGTTATTTATTTAACAATTCAGTCATTCTCACAAGGCTTGAAATTGCAAACGTTCTCATTGACAGAAAAATAAAAATTTTCAAAAAACATATTGACGACTGCTTTTATTACTGATAATATTGTATACAATTACAAAAGCACTCCTAAATGCAATGAGGGAGAAGGGTATTTTACTTAGAACAGTTTCAGAGAGTCGGTGGTTGCTGCGAACCGATACTGTAGTACAATACAAATCACTCCTGAGCAGTTATCTTGAAAGCCGTTTGATCAACGGAAGTAAAGATAAACGGAAAGTCCCGTTATAGACAAAGGGTTTGATAGAACCCGACTGAGAGGTCTCTAGGTATTAGAGACAATTAGGGTGGTACCGCGTGGAATCATGTCCTCGTCCCTGTATGGAAGCATTTTTGCTTGCCTGCAGAGACGGGGACTTTTGTTTCAAATGGAATAAATAAAGGGGGGAGGTCAAGGAATGAATAAGTATGTTCTGTCGATACTAGTTGAAAATCAATCGGGGGTTTTAAGTAGGATTTCAGGACTCTTTAGCAGGAGGGGCTACAATATAGACAGCCTATCGGTTGGTGAGACAGAGGACGAAAGGTTTTCAAGAATGACGATTGTTGTAAATGGCAATTATCAATTTCTTGATCAGATTCAAAAGCAGCTGAACAAGCTGGTGGATGTCATTGAAATAGAGGAGCTTAAGCCGGAGGAGGCGGTTTTTAGAGAGCTGGTTTTAATTAAGGTTAGTGCAGAGGAATCAAAGAGGGCATCTATTTTAGAGGTGCTGGAAATCTTCAGAGGCAAGGTTATTAGTGTATCTTCGGAGGATTTGACAATTGAAATGACCGGAGACAATCAAAAGGTGGCTGCCTTTATAGATTTGATGAGGGGCTATGGTATCAAGGAAATGGTAAGGACAGGGCTAACTGCCCTTGGACGATTATAAAAAAATTAAATTATTAGGAGGAGTATTAGATGGCAAAGTTATTTTATCAAGAGGATTGTAATTTGGAGCTTTTAAAGGGAAAAAAGGTAGCGGTTATAGGCTATGGCAGCCAAGGTCATGCTCATGCATTAAACCTGCATGAATCAGGGGTAGATGTGGTTGTAGGGCTTTATGAGGGAAGTAAATCCTGGGCTAAGGCTGAGGCGGCAGGCTTGAAGGTTACTACAGCTAAGGAAGCAGCTGCAGCAGCAGATATCGTAGTGATCCTTGTTAATGATGAGAAGCAGGTTCAGCTGTATGAGGAGAGTATAAAAGAGGGGCTAACAGCTGGCAAATACTTGATGTTTGCCCATGGCTTCAATATCCATTATGGTCAGATCGTACCACCTACAGATGTAAACGTATTTATGGTGGCACCAAAGGGTCCTGGTCACACTGTTAGAAGCCAGTACCAGGAGGGTAAGGGAGTTCCTTGTCTAGTATCAGTGCATCAGGATGTAACCGGAGATACCCTTGCTGTTGCTCTGGCATATGCCGCCGGAATTGGCGGATCAAGAGCTGGTGTACTACAGACCACCTTCAAAGAGGAAACAGAGACAGATTTATTTGGTGAGCAGGCAGTCCTTTGTGGTGGTGTGTCCGAATTAATCAAGGCTGGTTTTGAGGTTCTGGTGGAGGCAGGCTACGATCCAGAAAGCGCATACTTTGAATGTGTTCACGAAATGAAGCTGATTGTTGATATGATTAATCAGGGTGGCTTAAGCTATATGAGGTATTCTATAAGCGATACCGCTGAATATGGCGATTACTCCATCGGAAAGAGGATAATCACCGAAGATACTAAGAAGGAAATGAAGAAGGTGCTGCAGGAGGTTCAGGACGGAACCTTTGCAAAGAGCTGGATTTTAGAAAATAAAGCAAATAGACCAATGTTTAATGCAAAGCGCAGGATGGAGCAAAATCATCCGGTGGAGGTTGTAGGTAAGAAGCTTCGCGAAATGATGAGCTGGGCTAAAAAATAATAAATTTGGGGGATTCCGATGACGAGAATCATAAAGATATTTGATACAACTCTAAGAGACGGGGAGCAATCCCCCGGCTGCAGCATGAATTTAAAGGAAAAGCTAGAGGTGGCTGAGCAGCTGGAAAAAATGAAGGTTGATGTGATAGAGGCAGGCTTTGCCATAGCTTCACCGGGGGACTTCACCTCAGTTAAGGAGATTGCAAGGCTGGTGAAAAATTCTACTGTTGCCAGTCTTGCAAGGGCATTGCCTCAGGATATAGACAGGGCCTATGAGGCTGTAAAGCATGCAAGGCTTCCAAGAATCCATACCTTTATAGCCACCTCAGATATTCATATGAAATATAAGCTGAAGGCTACAGAGGAGGAGGTTCTGGAGCAGGCAGCCAAAATGGTGGCCTATGCTAAAAAATACTGCGGAGATGTAGAATTTTCAGCCGAGGACGCCTCCAGAAGCAGGCCTGAGTTTTTATACAGGGTATTTGAGGCAGTCATAAAGGCGGGGGCAAATGTAATCAATGTCCCCGACACCGTAGGCTATACCACACCGGAGGAGTACTTCCGTTTGATAAAGAGCATCAGGGATAATGTACCCAATATAGATAAGGCTGAGATATCTGTCCATTGTCATAACGATCTGGGCATGGCAGTATCCAATACCCTTGCAGCTGTAGCGGCCGGGGCAAGTCAGGTGGAGGTCACCATAAACGGTATTGGTGAAAGAGCAGGCAATGCAGCCTTAGAGGAGGTTGCAATGGCCCTTAAAACTAGAAGAGATGTATATAATGTTGGACTAAACCTTGATACTACGCAAATTTATCATGCCAGCAGACTTGTTAGCAAGGTGACAGGAATGAAGGTTCAGCATAACAAGGCGATAGTTGGGGATAATGCCTTTGCTCACGAATCAGGAATTCATCAGCATGGGATGCTGGCAAATAAGGAAACCTATGAAATAATGACTCCGGAATCCATCGGATTAACGCAAAGCAAGCTGGTGCTGGGGAAGCATTCCGGAAGGCATGCCTTTGAGGACAGACTAAAGCAAATGGGCTACCATCTTCAAAAAGAAAAGCTGGATGAAATCTTTAAGGAATTCAAAGAGCTGGCGGACAAGAAGAAGGTAATCTACGACAAGGATCTAGAGGCTCTGGTGGAGGACAAAAAGCTTGAAATAAAAGAAATATATCAGCTAAAGGAATTTGTAATAAACTGTGGGAACGTGATTACATCCACCGCCAATATAAAGCTCACCAGAGATGAAGCGGAATATGAAGAGGTGGCTAAGGGCTTTGGACCTGTAGATGCAGCCTTTAAGGCCATAGAATCCATAGTTGGGGAAAGCTTTGTACTGGAGGATTATTCGCTACAGGCGGTAACCGAGGGGGAGGATGCTCTTGGGGAGGCTACAGTGAAAATCAAGAAAAATAATGAGGTATATAATGGCAGAGGCTTAAGCACCGATGTTGTTGAGGCAAGTATAAAGGCATATGTCAATGCCATCAACAAAATGTTAAGTGAAGCAGCTATGCTGGAGGAATAAAAAGGGGTGGTGAAATGACAAAGGGAATGAAAATAGAGATATTTGATTCTACCTTAAGGGATGGTGCACAGGCCGAAGGTATCTCCTTTTCGGTGGAAGACAAAATTAGAATCGTTACTGCTCTGGATGCTTTAGGTATCAGCTATATCGAGGCAGGGAATCCCGGTTCAAATCCTAAGGATTTAGAGTTTTTTCAAAGGGTCAAGGAGCTGAAGCTTATGCATGCAAGGCTTACAGCCTTTGGAAGCACCAGAAGGCCGGGAGCAAGAGCACAGGAGGACAGTAATATTCAGTCCCTTCTTCAGGCCAACACCCCATCGATAGCAATCTTCGGAAAGAGCTGGGATCTGCATGTTACCGATATAATCAAGACCACCCTTGAAGAAAATCTAGCCATGATCAAGGAGACAATAGCCTATTTAAAGGGCAGGGGTAAGGAAGTAATTTATGATGCTGAGCATTTTTTCGACGGCTATAAGGCCAACCCCGAATATGCTATGAAGACCCTTAAGGCAGCTGAGGAAGGTGGCGCCGATTGGCTTGTACTCTGTGAAACCAACGGGGGTGCCTTTCCAGAAGAGGTCTATGAGATTACAAGGCTGGTATGTCAAGAGCTTAAGACGCCGGTAGGGATTCATTGTCATAATGATTGCGGCATGGCGGTGGCAAATAGCATCATGGCGGTCTCAGCAGGTGCGACACAGGTACAGGGAACCTATATAGGCTTCGGTGAGCGCTGCGGCAATGTAAATCTCAGCACTGTGATAGCAAATCTACAGATAAAAAGAGGCTGTCAATGTATTTTGGAGGAAGAGCTTGTCAATCTTACAGCAACAGCTAGAAAGGTTGCGGACATTTCCAACGTAAATATGAATGAAAGGGAACCCTATATCGGAAATAGTGCCTTCGCCCACAAGGGGGGAATGCACATAGACGGAGTGATAAAGCTAAGCCATTCCTTTGAGCATATCAATCCCACGAAGGTTGGGAATCAAAGAAGATTTCTGATGTCGGAGGTTTCTGGAAAAACCACGATATTGGGTAAGATACAGAAGATAAGTCCACAGATTAATAAGGATTCGAAGGTTACTCAGGAAATTATAGATAAGCTAAAGGAGCTGGAGCATCAGGGCTATCAGTTTGAGGGAGCCGAAAGCACCTTCGAGCTTTTGATAAGAAAGCTATTGGGAAAATATAAGCCCTTTTTTGAGCTGGTGCATTATAAAATAATGGGAGAGCAGCCCTCTAAAACCGGGGATAGCTCCTCGGCTTTCGTGAAGATCAGGGTGGATGGCATAGAGGAAATAACCGTAGCAGAGGGCAATGGTCCGGTTAATGCTCTGGATAAGGCCCTAAGGAAGGCATTGGAGGTGTTTTATCCGGTGCTTAAGGAGGTACATCTTTCAGATTATAAGGTAAGGGTTGTAGACCCTAAGGATACGACGGGAGCAAAGGTTCGAGTGGTAATTGAATCCACTGATGGGGTGAATGTATGGAATACTGTAGGTGTTTCCACAGACATTATTCAGGCCAGCTGGATAGCTTTGGTGGATTCCATTGAGTATAAGCTCCTGAAGGAAATAGAAATGAAGGCTAGGGCGTATATGTAAGGATATTTACACAGGCACGATATAAAAATAAACCTTCCCTGCTTAGTGTAACTAAAGGAAGTGAAAGGTAGGAGGCAGATAAAATGGGAATGACAATGACACAGAAAATTCTGGCGGCACATGCTGGATTAGATAAGGTGGAGGCTGGACAGTTAATTACGGTCAATCTTGATTTGGTGCTGGGGAACGATGTTACCACACCGGTGGCCCTCAAGGAATTTGAAAAGATGGGGGTTACCGATGTATTCGATAAAAGCAAGGTGGCGATAGTTCCGGACCATTTTACACCAAACAAGGATATAAAATCAGCGGAGCAGTGTAAGCTGATACGAGAGTTTGCCTATGAGAAGGATATTGAAAACTACTTTGAAATTGGAGAAATGGGTATAGAGCATGGCCTTATACCGGAAAAGGGATTGGTTGTACCAGGTGATGTTGTAATAGGAGCCGATTCCCACACCTGTACCTATGGTGCCTTAGGGGCCTTTTCGACAGGAATAGGCAGCACCGACATGGCTGCCGGCATGGCCACCGGGAAGGGCTGGTTTAAGGTGCCGGGGGCTTTAAAATTTGTACTAAGCGGCAAGCCAAGGGAATGGGTAAGCGGAAAGGACATCATTCTACACATCATTGGTATGATTGGTGTAGATGGGGCATTATATAAATCAATGGAATTTGTTGGTGAGGGTCTGCTGCATCTGTCTATGGACGACAGGTTTTCCATGGCCAATATGGCAATAGAGGCCGGAGGAAAGAATGGCATATTCCCTGTAGACGATAAAACCCTAGAGTATGTAAAGGAGCATTCAACAAAGCCCTACAAGGTGTATGAGGCCGACGAGGATGCTGTTTATGAAAGGGTATACGAAATTGATTTAAGTGAGCTGGAGCCAACAGTAGCCTTCCCCCATCTGCCGGACAATGTCAGAAAAATATCTGAAGTCGGTGAGGTTAAGATAGATCAGGTGGTTATAGGCTCATGTACAAATGGTAGAATTGAGGATTTAAGGGTTGCAGCTAAGGTTTTAAAGGGCAAGAAGGTGGCGAAGGGTCTTAGGGTGATCATATTCCCTGTGACGCAAAAGGTGTATCTACAGGCTATGCAGGAGGGGCTTTTGGAAACCTTCATAAAGGCCGGAGCGGTAGTAAGCACGCCCACCTGCGGACCTTGCCTTGGGGGCCATATGGGTATACTGGCCAAGGGTGAACGGGCACTGGCTACAACAAATCGTAACTTTGTAGGAAGAATGGGACATCCAGAATCAGAGGTTTATTTGGCAAGTCCGGCTGTTGCAGCAGCTTCAGCTCTAACCGGTAAGATCACAAATCCAAAGGATGTTGAATAAGGAGGAGAATCAAATGAAGGCAATGGGTAAGGTTTTTAAATATGGAAGCAATGTCGATACTGATGTCATCATTCCTGCCAGATACTTGAATACCTCCGATGTAAAAGAATTAGCCAGTCATTGCATGGAGGATATAGATGCAGAATTTGTTAATAGGGTAAAGGCAGGAGATGTCATTGTAGCAGATAAAAACTTTGGCTGCGGCTCCTCCAGAGAGCATGCACCGCTGGCGATAAAAGGTGCGGGAATATCCTGTGTTATAGCTACAACCTTTGCAAGGATTTTTTATAGAAATGCTATAAACATTGGATTGCCTATACTGGAATGTCAGGAGGCAGTTGAGAAAATCAATGCGGGAGATGAAATTGAGATTGATTTCGATAAGGGTGTCATTCATAATGTAACACAAAATGAGGTGTATCAGGCACAGCCCTTTCCGGCATTTATCAAGGAAATTATGGCAGCAGACGGCTTGGTTAGGTACATCGCAAAAAGCTAGTGGCTATGCAGCCTAAAGGCATAGAAGATATTTGAATCGCACTAACAAGGGGGAGTATAGAATGAAATATAAAATAGCTTTAATTCCGGGAGATGGCATTGGCCCAGAGGTAGTAAAGGAAACAGTAAAGGTGCTTGAGACCATTGGCGGCCTATATAACCATGAGTTTGAGTTTCAAGAGGTATTGGTGGGGGGCTGTGCGATTGATGCCACTGGGGAGCCCCTCCCTCAGGCTTCCTTAGATGTTTGCAAGGAAAGCGATGCAGTGCTGCTGGGGGCTGTAGGCGGTGACAAATGGGATACCCTGCCGGGGCATCTAAGACCTGAAAGGGCTTTGTTAGGCTTAAGGGAGGGCTTAGGCCTTTACGCAAACCTTCGTCCTGCAGTATTGCATGCAGCATTAAAGGAGGCGTGTCCACTAAAGGCTGAAATCATAGGGGACGGAATAGACGTATGTGTTGTCAGGGAGCTGATTGGTGGAATTTACTTTGGCGAAAGGGGCAGGAGAGCCAATGGTAAAATGGGTGAAGAGGCCTATGATACCGAAGCCTATAGTGTCGGAGAGGTTGAAAGGATCGGCACACTGGCCTTTGAATTGGCCATGAAGAGAAATAAAAAGGTAACAAGTGTGGATAAGGCAAATGTATTGGAAAGCTCGAGGCTATGGAGAAGCGTGATGGTGGAGCTGTCTAAGAAGTATCCTGAAGTAGCCCTTGAGCATATGTATGTAGATAACGCAGCCATGCAGCTGATTAGAAACCCAAGGCAATTTGATGTCATTGTAACAACAAATATGTTTGGCGATATACTTTCCGACGAGGCTAGCATGATCACTGGATCGATCGGAATGCTGCCCTCCGCCAGTCTTGGGACCAGTGGTCTTGGTTTATATGAGCCCATACATGGCTCGGCACCGGATATCGCTGGCCAAAACAAGGCAAATCCCATAGCCACCATTCTTTCAGCCGCCATGATGCTTAGAATTACCTTTGGCCTGGATAAGGAGGCAGAAGCTGTGGAGGCTGCTGTGACAAAGGTTTTAGAGTCAGGCTATCGCACAGGAGATATAAGCAGTGAAGGCTGTAAATTAGTTGGAACAAAGGAAATGGGTAATCTGATAATAGAAGCTATAAAGGGGTGATTGTATGAATAGCAACCGAGTAAAGAAGGGAATCGAAAGGGCTCCCCACAGATCCTTATTTAAAGCAATGGGTTATATCGATGAAGAGCTGGAGAGGCCCTTAATAGGAATAGTCAACTCAAAAAATGAAATCATACCCGGTCATACCAATTTAGACAAAATCGCTGAGGCGGTGAAGGCTGGCGTCAGAATGATGGGGGGAACCCCTATTGAATTTTCAACAATTGGAGTATGTGATGGTATTGCCATGGGCCACATTGGAATGAAGTATTCTCTGGCTTCTCGGGAGCTAATTGCAGATTCAGTAGAGGCTGTAGCAGTTGCCCACGGCTTTGATGCCCTAGTAATGATACCCAATTGTGACAAGGTGGTACCGGGTATGCTGATGGCGGCTGCAAGGGTAAATATCCCTACAGTGATGGTCAGCGGCGGACCAATGCTGGCAGGAAGAGTCAAGGATAAATCCGTTAGCCTTTCCAATGTCTTTGAGGCGGTTGGAACCGTCAAGGCAGGAGGGATGACGGAGGAGGAGCTTTATCAGTACGAGGAAAATGCATGTCCCGGCTGCGGCTCCTGCTCCGGAATGTATACTGCCAACAGCATGAACTGCTTAACAGAGGTACTAGGAATGGGGTTAACCGGAAACGGCACCATACCGGCGGTTTATGCCGAAAGGCTTAGGCTGGCAAAAAAAGCAGGAATGAAGATTATGGAGCTGCTTGAAAGGGATATCAGGCCGAAGTCCATTATGACGGAGAGAGCCTTTGAAAATGCTCTGACGGTTGATATGGCCTTGGGCTGTAGTACCAACAGCCTATTGCATTTACCTGCAATTGCCCACGAGGCAGGGGTTGATTTAAGCCTTGACAAGGCCAATAGCATAAGCGCAAGAACACCAAACCTTTGTAGATTGGCCCCAGCAGGACCCCATCATATAGAGGACCTGTATTTTGCAGGGGGAATCCAGGCGGTTATGAAGGAGCTTTCAAAGGTGCATGCATTGCATTTAGACTTGATCACTGCCACCGGCAAAACTGTCGGTGAAAACATAAGCTCTGCAGTAAATTCAAATACAGAGGTTATTAGACCTATTGATAACCCTTATAGTAAAACCGGAGGCATAGCGGTGTTAAAGGGGAACCTTGCCCCAGACGGTGCCGTTGTTAAGCGCTCTGCTGTTGCAAAGGAAATGCTAAGGCATGAGGGTCCTGCAAGGGTATATGAGTCTGAGGAGGCAGTTATTGAAGCCATCCTTGGAGGAGAGGTTAAGGCTGGGGATGTGGTTATCATTAGATATGAGGGTCCAAAGGGTGGGCCGGGAATGAGGGAAATGCTATCCCCTACATCTGCGCTGGCAGGCATGGGGCTGGATAAAGCAGTAGCCTTAATAACCGATGGCAGATTCAGTGGTGCAACAAGAGGGGCATCCATTGGGCATGTATCACCTGAGGCGGCAGAGGGAGGCCCAATAGGCCTTGTTCACGAGGGAGATATCATCAGCATTGACATCATCAATGGCACCCTTGAAATGCTGGTGGAGGAAGAGGAGCTAAAAAGAAGAAAAGACCTCTGGAGGGCTCCGGAGGCTAAAATAAAAACCGGTTATCTGGCTAGATATGCGAGGCTTGTTTCCTCCGCCAGCACCGGGGCAGTTTTGAGGTAAAGGAGGGGTAAACATGCAATTAACAGGAGCAGAGATCGTTGTAAAATGCCTGCAGGAACAGAAGGTAGACACAATATTCGGATACCCCGGAGGAGCGGTATTGAATATTTATGATGCATTATATAAGTATCAGGAGGAGATAACCCATATATTAACCTCCCATGAGCAGGGGGCTGCCCATGCCGCCGATGGCTATGCAAGGGCAACCGGTAGGGTAGGGGTTTGTATTGCTACCTCCGGTCCGGGAGCAACAAATTTAGTAACGGGTATAGCTACTGCCTACATGGATTCCGTGCCAATGGTGGCTATTACGGGAAATGTTGCCATTTCTCTATTGGGTAAAGATAGCTTTCAAGAGGTTGACATAGTTGGGATAACGATGCCCATAACAAAGCACAATTATATAGTTAAAGATATAAAGGAGCTGGCACCTACGCTTAGAAAGGCCTTTTATATCGCTATGGAGGGTAGGCCAGGCCCTGTATTGGTGGATATACCAAAGGATATAACGGCTCAGCTGGAGGAATATATTTATGAGGCGCCAAGGGCAGTGGAGGAGTCGACAAAGCATATCGCTGCTGATGCTATAGAAGAGGCAATTGAGCTGCTGCACTCCTGCAAAAGACCACTGATATACACTGGAGGAGGCGTAGTGCGTTCCGGGGCGACAGAAGAGCTGATGGAATTTGCTGAAAAGCTGCAGGCACCGGTTACCTCAAGTATGATGGGCTTGGGGGGATTTCCAGCAACCCATAGGCTGTTTACGGGAATGTTGGGGATGCATGGAACAAAGACCTCCAATAATGCAGCAACAGAATGCGATCTGTTGATAGCCATAGGCACCCGCTTCAGCGACAGAGCCATCAGCAAGGTGGAGGGCTTTGCCCCATCAGCAAAAATACTTCATATCGACATTGATCCGGCGGAGGTAAATAAAAACATAAAAACCCATTATTCCATAATAGGTACAATAAACAATGTTTTGCAAATATTAAACAAAAAGCTAGTGCAGCAGCAGCGGAATGAATGGGTAAAGCAGATAGAGGTATGGCAGCAAAAGTACCCCCTGAGCTATTTACAAAGTGCCACTACGCTTAAGCCCCAATATATTATTGAAAAAATATGGGAAATGACAGAGGATAAGGCTGTAATAACAACGGAGGTAGGGCAAAATCAAATATGGACTGCATTATTCTATAAATTTACTAAGCCCAGAAGCTTTTTAACCTCCGGTGGACTGGGAACCATGGGCTTTGGCTTAGGTGCGTCAATTGGTGCACAGCTGGCATTGCCGGAAAAAAGAGTATTTAACATTGCTGGAGACGGCTGCTTCCATATGAATTGCAATGAGCTTGCGACTGCAGTGAAATATAATATTCCCGTCATAGTAGTTGTACTGAATAATCAGGTTTTGGGTATGGTAAGACAATGGCAGAGCCTATTCTATGGAGAAAGATATTCTCAGACCACACTGGATAGGAAAACTGATATAGTGAAGCTGGCGGAGGCCTTTGGGGCAACGGGCTTTAATATATCCAAAACTGAGGAGGTTGAGGAGGTCCTGCGGAAAGCCTTAAATGTGGAAGGACCTGTAGTAATCAACTGTGAGATTGACAGGGATGAAATGGTATTTCCAATGGTTCCTCCCGGTGCAAAAATTCAGGATATGATATTGGAATAGCTGTGGCAGGTATAAAGGACATTGTGAATAGAGACTACTGAAAAAGTCTTGCAGCCTATGTTCGGCGGATATGCAAAGGACTTTTTCAGTGACATTAAATGAGAAAATTGCATAATAAGTTTAGTGGTATGTTTATACATAATTAAAAGTTTCCTGCTTAGTGTCCACGGGCTAATTTATTGTATTTTAAAGGATATTAGCCTTAGCACCTTCCGGCACTTAAAATATTGAATAACTCCCGGTATAATTTCCCTATAGCTGCGTTGTCTTCAGTCGCAATATTACTCGATATTCCTTCCTCCTCCGCCTTGCTACAGAAAAATTCTCCTTGGGATTTACCTCAACTTTTAATTGCCGGAAGGTACTAAACACTGGGCGATAAACTTTCAGCTATGCATAAACTAGAATATATATGCGCCCTCATAGTAATATGCAATTCCTAAAATAGCAATTAAAAATAAAAAATATTAGTTGACAATAGAACGCCATCACAATATAATAATACTTAAGTTTGATGCAGGATTGTTTATTGCATACAAAAAACACAAAAACTTAATAGTACCTTATCGAGAGAAACAGAGGGACTCGGCCCAATGAAGTTTCAGCAACCACACTTAGAGTGACGGTGCTAAATCCAGCAGAACTATGTTCTGAGAGATGAGGAAGGATAATGTAAATAATTACCCTTCTGGGTTTTTTTATTTTAAAATCCTCTTCTCTCGTAGAAGAGGATTTTTTTATGTAAATCGAAATAATGTGAAGGGGTGACGCAGATGATCATATTAAAGAACTTGACAAAAACCTACAAAAGCAAAAAGTTGACGGTCGGAGCCTTGAGACAGGTATCTTTAACAATTGAAAAGGGTGACATATTCGGAATAATCGGCTATAGCGGAGCAGGGAAAAGCACTTTGATTAGATGCATAAATCTATTGGAAAGGCCAGATTCCGGTAATGTAGTGATAAATGGTGTAGACTTGACGTCGTTATCTCCACAGGAGCTTAGAAAGCAAAGGGAAAAAATAGGAATGATTTTTCAGCACTTCAATCTTATGAAAAGAAGAAATGTCTTTGATAATGTAGCCTATCCCCTGAAGGGCAAGGGGCTGGCAAAGCATGAAATTAAAGAAAAGGTACTAAAGCTTCTGGAGCTGGTGGGAATAAGTGATAAGGTTAGCTCCTATCCCTCACAGCTAAGCGGGGGCCAAAAGCAGAGGGTTGCAATAGCAAGAGCCCTTGCCAACGACCCGGAGGTGCTGCTATGTGACGAGGCGACCTCAGCGCTGGACCCACAAAATACGAAATCCATACTGGGACTGCTGAAGGAAATAAACCAAAAGCTAAACCTCACGGTAGTCATTATTACCCACCAGATGGAGGTAATAAAGGAGGTTTGCAACAAGGTGGCGGTTATGGAGGAGGGTGTTGTTGTGGAGGAGGGAAGCATAATTGATATCTTTACTAAGCCCACTACGAAAATCTCAAAGGAATTTGTCGCTCATACTATGGGCTACGAGAACTTTGAAAGGGTACTGAATCAAGGCTTTATCAAGGACCCGGCTAAATATGAGCTGACTGCAAGAATATCCTTCGTGGGACAGATTGCAGGGCAGGCCTTCATATCTAAAATATCAATAGAATACGGTATTTATGCAAATATCCTTTTTGGTAGTATAGAGAGTCTTCAGGGAGTACCCTTTGGAAGCTTAATAGTAAGCTTTACAGGTAATTCAAATAAAATACAGGAGGCCATAGGCTACCTGGAGGAAAATAACGTGAAGGTGGAGGTGCTAAAGACGTATGGAGCTGATAAAACAAATAATGCCCAATGTAGTTAGTTTATTTCCGGATTTACTTAAGGCTTGTTGGGATACACTGCTGATGGTACTAATATCCGGCACAGTGGCCTCCATTATTGGAATTCCCCTCGGTGTGACGCTGGTGGTTACTAGGGAAGGAAATCTACTGGAGAATAAATTCATTAGCTTTACATTAGGTAAAATCGTTAATACCTTTAGATCATTGCCCTTCGTAATATTATTGACAGCTATTGTGCCGATAACAAGGTTTTTAGCTGGAACCACCATAGGCCTAAGGGGAGCTATTATACCCCTGATATTTGCTTCAACACCCTTTGTTGCAAGGCAGGTCGAGTCAGCATTGCTGGAGATAGACCCGGGGGTTATAGAAGCGGCTCATGCAATGGGCTCCAGTCCCTTTGAAATTATATATAGGGTATTGCTGGTTGAGGGTCTGCCGGGAATAGTTTACGCCCTTACCATAACGCTAGTAAGCTTAATAGGCTTCTCGGCGGTGGCGGGAACAGTTGGAGGAGGTGGCCTTGGTGATTTTGCAATAAGATATGGCTACCAATACTACAGGATTGATATTATGATAGCTGCCACCATTATCCTGCTGCTGATAGTAAATATGGTGCAGGGGCTGGGGGAGTATCTACTTAAGCGGCTAAGCCACTAAAACACAGAAAAATAGTAATTGGACGAGAGAGGAAAATGAATTATGCCAGAAATCAGTAGAAGATTGGATTTTTTTACAGAATCTATTATACGCCGGATGACCAGAATATCCAATCAATATAATGCAATTAATCTATCACAGGGCTTCCCGGATTTTGACCCACCGGCACAAATAATCGATGCATTGAAGAAAGTGGCTGATGACGGGCCCCACCAATACGAAATCACCTGGGGTGCCCAGCGTTTTAGGGAGGCCCTTGCAGAAAAGCAGTCAAAATACATGGGGGTTCCTATAGATGCTGACAGGGAAATCGTAGTAACCTGTGGCAGCACGGAGGCCATGATGGTAGCTATGATGACGGTATGTAATCCAGGGGATAAGGTGGTGGTTTTTTCTCCCTTCTATGAGAACTATGTAGTAGATACTATACTTTCAGGGGCAGAGCCAATATATGTACCACTGAAGCCGCCAAGCTTTGAATTTGATAGAGCTGAGCTGGAGGAGGCCTTCAAGCAGAGGCCAAAGGCATTGATATTATGTAATCCATCAAATCCTACCGGCAAGGTATTTACACTGGAGGAGCTGGAATTTATAGCTTATTTGGCAAAGAAATATGATGCTTTTGTTATTGCAGATGAGGTATATGAGCATATCGTTATAAAGCCCCATCAGCACATATATATAGCTTCATTGCCGGGGATGTTTGAAAGGACCTTGACCTGCAGCTCCTTATCAAAAACCTACTCCATAACCGGCTGGAGATTAGGCTATGTTATTGCTCCAGACTATATTATAGATAATGCAAGAAAGGTCCATGACTTCCTTACAGTGGGAGCTGCTGCGCCACTACAGGCTGCTGCACTGGCGGGCCTGGAGCTGCCGGAGGAATACTATGAGGCTTTAGGGGATTTATACACAAGAAAGTGCCAGCTTTTCCTGAAGGGCTTAGATGAGGCAGGACTGAAATACACAGCTCCGCAGGGGGCCTATTATGTGATGGTGGATATTTCAGAGTTCCATGCGGGCAGCGATATCGCCTTTTGTGATTGGATGATAAAGGAGGTAGGCGTTGCAGCGGTACCGGGCTCCAGCTTCTTTAAGGAGGACATTAATCATTATATTCGCCTCCACTTTGCAAAAAAGGAAGAAACGCTTTTAGCCGCAATCGAAAGGTTGAAGACCCTGAGGGAAAAGGCCGCAAAGGGGATTTATTAAAAGGAATTTTGTTTGACTAGGAAAGGTCCTATGGCCTCCTATAATATATTTTTACGTCAATTGCTTTAGGAAATTAATACATTACAACATTAAAGGAGAGAAAAAAATGAAAAGATTAGGCGTTTTATTATTAGCAGTATTGTTGACATTTGCAGCAGTTGGTTGTGGTGCTAAGGAGGAGGCCTCCGGCGATGTAGAAAGCTTGAAAATTGGGGTAACCGGAGGTCCCCATGAGCAGGTGGCTAATAAGGTTAAGGAGCTGGCTGTGGCAGAGGGCTTAGAAATTGAGCTGGTGGTTTTTAACGAATACATTCAACCGAATATTCAGCTGTTTGAAAAGGAATTGGATGCTAATATTTTTCAGCATGAGCCATACCTAATTAAGTTTAATACCGACAGAAGCATGGATCTTGTGACTATAGCACCTACAGTAAACTTTCCAATGGGTATATATTCAGATAAGCTGGCGTCACCAACAGAGCTGAAAACCGGAGATCAGGTGGCAGTGCCAAATGATGCAACAAACCAGGCAAGAGCATTGATTCTGCTCCAAACAGCGGGGATTATCAAGCTGGCGGATGGTGTAGGCACAGCAGCAACTGTGAAGGATATAGTAGAAAATCCAAAGGAAATAAAAATAGTAGAGCTGGAGGCACCAATGCTACTTAGAGCTTTACCGGATGTAGCAGCAGCGGCTATCAATACGAACTTTATTATAGAGGCGGGCTTGAACCCTGTTGAGGATTCAATCTTTATTGAAGATAAAAACTCCCCTTGGGTGAATTTTATAGTTACCAGACCCGAGCTAAAGGAAGATTCAAGAATTTCAAAGCTGGTTGAAATATATCATTCCGAGGAAGTAAGAAAATTCATTGAGGATACCTTTAAGGGCTCAGTAGTACCTGCCTTTTAGGAGGTGACAGGCATGGGAAGCTATAAATTCAAATATGGTGAAACACAGCTAGAAGCTGTTATTGATGATAATGAAATAATAAATGTTCTTATTCCCAAGAAGGCCTTACCCCTTCAGGACATAAAGGCAGAGGTTTTGAAGGTTTTGGAGGCTCCGAAGGGTACGGCTCCCTTAAGGAATATTGTTAAGTCTGGGGAGCGGGTAGTAATCGTAGTCAGCGATATCACAAGGCTATGGATACGGACTGATTTGTTTCTGGTGCATGTGGTAGATTATTTAAACGGTTTGGGTGTTACTGATGAGGACATCAGCATTCTCATAGCGCTGGGGACCCACAGAGCCTCTACAGATGATGAAAAGGAAAGGATTGTAGGTTCGCAGCTTTACAGAAGGCTAAATATTTACGATCACGATGCCTTTAATTCTGAGGAAAACGGCTTTATAGGAGATTCCGAAAGAGGTACACCAATATATATTAACAAAAGGATAATAGAGGCCGATAGGGTTATTCTTACCGGTGGCATCGTATTTCATCTTTTTGCAGGCTTCGGCGGAGGCGCAAAAAGCATTGTGCCGGGGGTGGCAGGACTAGAGACAATACAGTATAATCACAGGCTCACCTTTAACAAAGGGGAGGGAACCGGGCTAAATCCCGCTGCTGCCTCAAATAAAATAGCAGGAAATCCCATGAGGGAGGATATCACGGATATTTGCAGACTGGTTAATCCAGATTTTCTGATCAATGCAGTGTTGGATTCCGAGGGAAGCTTTGTAAAGCTTGTTGCGGGAGATTTTCAGGAGGCCTGGCTAGAGGGCTGTGAATTTATTAGAGAACGCGATGGTATAGCGATAGAGGAGAAGGCAGACATAGTAGTTGCAACTGCGGGAGGTTATCCAAAGGACATCAATTTGTATCAAACTGTAAAAACTATGGATAATTGTCTATACGGGGGTAAGGAGAATAGCATAATCGTTTTAATGTCGGAATGCAGAGACGGCCTTGGAGCAGCAGAATTTATGGATTGGTTTCAATACAGGACCCTTGAGGAAATGGAGCAGGCACTAAAGAGGAATTTCACCGTGCCTGGCTATGCCGCCTATAAAACCGCCTACACAGCTGCCTATAGAGAATTGATTCTAATATCCAGCCTACCACAGCAGCAGGTAAAGCAGCTGGGCTTCATTCCCGCTGCCACCCTAAAGGAGGCAATGGCGCTGGCCTATAGCTTAAGCCCACCAAACCCAAGGATAACCCTGATGCCCTATGGCGCCAATACACTCCCGATATGCAAACAGGATGGTCCTGAATTGCAAAATTTATAAACATCGTTTTTTGTTGCATTTGTAATGCCATACTAAAGTAAAAACAGAGGTAGCCTCCATGGTGCCTCTGCTTTTATTTTGACAATTATATCAAATGATTACTGATAATTCTGCTGACAGCAGTCCCCATTTACGCGATAAGGGCTGTCCATTTTATGGTATAATATAATAGCTTTATACATATAAGTGGATATAGCTTTAAATAGTATGTTGTTTACGGGAGGGATAATATGCAGCGGATAAAAAAAATGCAGAATAATACTGCAGCATTGCTGGCCTTAGTGGTAATAGCAGCCTTGTTTTATGCCCTTGTTCGTATGGGGCAGCTTTATGATGGGGAGCTTTTTGCTATGGCAACGCTTCAGAGCTTTAAGACGATTTTTCTGGGTATACTATTGGAGGCATTGCCATTTATTCTGATAGGCTCCTTTGTATCATCTATTATTCAAATATTTGTAACTGAGGAGTCGTTGGCTAAAATAATACCTAAGAATGCAGGCTTAGGCATAGTAACAGCAGCCCTTCTGGGATTTGCTTTTCCCATATGCGAATGTGCTATAATTCCTGTAATCAGGAGGCTGATTAAGAAGGGAGTACCCCTATCAATGGCAATCGCCTTTATGCTGGCGGCGCCGATTTTGAATCCTGTAGTGCTGGCCTCCACCTATTATGCCTTCTCTGCCTTTACTGAAATAGTGATCATGAGAGCTGCCTTCGGTTTTATAATAGCAGTGGCCATAGCAGCTGCAGTTAAGCTGCTGTTTAAGGGAAATCAGCTGACGGGAGAAGAAAATCCTCACCATCACCATCATCATGATTGCTGTAGTCACGGTGCTCATAGCCATGGTGAGGAGTGTCATAGCCATGAGCAGAAGGAAGACAACCACAGCTCATCAAGGCTCCTTGGGGGGGTTGTTGAGGTAATGGAGCATACTTCCAGTGAATTTTTTGATGTGGGGAAATATCTGATTTTTGGTGCCATCCTGTCGGCGCTGGTACAGACCATTGTGCCGAGAAGCAGTCTTATTGCCATTGGGCAGGGACCAGTGTCCTCTGTTCTATTAATGCTTTCACTGGCCTTTATATTATCTCTATGCTCAGAGGCCGATGCCTTTGTAGCCAGAAGCTTTTTATCTCAATTTACAACAGGGTCTATTATGGGCTTTCTAGTACTAGGTCCTATGCTTGATATCAAAAACACCCTTATGCTGCTGGGGACCTTTAAAAAGAAATTTGTACTGTCATTGATGGCTTTAATTTTCTTTTTTACCTTTACAATGGCAATAATTCTGAATATGGCAGGAATATAGGGGGAATAAAGTATGAAGAAGGATAAAATTAATATACAAGCCCTCATAGAGGTGGTGATTCTACTAGGCTTTTCATATTTAATCTATCAGCTGATGGAAAGCGGAAATATACTATATTATGTACATCCTAAAATGACCAAATATGTCTTATTTGCATTGATAGCCCTAATTATGCTGGCCTTGTTCAGAATAAAGGCTCTCTTTACAACCAGCCATCAAAGCGGCGTTAGACTATATTACTTGGTATTTATTTTGCCTCTGATTTTGGCACTGATGCTGGAGCATCAATCCATAAGCTCAAGCTCAGCTGATATAAGAGGGGTAAATCTTGATTCATTTGGTGGAGGAGCTCCCAGTTCCAGCTCCCACTATACTATGGGAAAAAGGGTGGTGCTGGAGCCATCAAATTATGTGACGCTTCTATCAGAAATTCTGTACTCTGTTGAAAAATATCACGGAGCGGAGCTGGAGCTGGAGGGCTTTGTATTCAAGGAGTCCCACCTAGCAGAAGGACAATTAATCATTTCTAGAACAATACTTTCCTGCTGTGTAGCAGATGCTGAAAATATAGGCATTTTAAGCTACTGGCAGGAGGAGCTTAAGGAAAATACCTGGGTTAGGGCTATTGGCACCGTGCAGTCCACCGAATATATAAATCCCAACTCCGGCAGAAGTGGCGTGGTGCCCATGCTGGTAATACAGGAGCTGGAGGTTATACCGGAGCCGGATAATCCGTATATTTATCCATAGCATGTGCAAATGTGTACCCGTATGAAAAAAGTGCTGTTTATAAAAACAAATGAGACAAAAGGAACCGTTACCTTTGTCTGAAGTACTGATTGGAGGTGCCTAAATGAATAAGCTACTGAAGGGCGTATACATAGCAGTAGGCATACTGGCTTTAATTGTTGGTGGTATAGGGGCTGCTTTACCTGTTTTGCCGACTACGCCATTTTTGCTGCTGGCACTATATTGCTTTGCAAAGGGCTCTGAAAGATGGCATAGGTGGTTAATTAAAACCCAGCTATATAAAAAGCATCTTGAGGATTTTGTTAATCATAGGGCTATGACCCTTAAGCAAAAGCTTTCGATATTGCTCTTTGCTGACTTTATGCTGATGTTTCCCTTGATTATAATTGATAAGACAGCCTTTAGGCTTTTTATCATTTTGCTGATATTAATAAAATACTATTATTTCTTTTTCAGAATAAGGACAATTAAGGCTGACGAAAATTGAAATCCTCAGGAGGACTCTATGAAGGAAGTTATTGAAGGCTTAAACAGAAATCCGATAGTGGCTGCCATAGAGCATGAAGAGCAGCTGAAGGCCTGTATTGATGCGCCAGTAGAGGTTGTTTTTCTTTTGAGAAATGATATATTTAACTCCAGAAAGCATATAGAGCTACTAAAGGCCAAAGGAAAGCTAGTCCTGGTGCATTCCGACTTCATTGAGGGCCTTGCCAATGACAGAAGAGCTGTAGAGTATATTCAGAGGAACCTCAAGCCCGATGGCATTATCGGCACCAAAAGTAATGTCATAAAGTATGGGAAGGAGCTGGGGCTCTTTACAATCCAGCGTTTTTTTATGATTGATAGTGCTGCTTTTAGGTCTGCAGTTAAAACGATTTATCAATATCAACCGGATGCAGTTGAAATAATGCCGGGAATTATACCCACGGTAATTGAAAGCCTTGCTAAGGAAACCAACAAGCCAATTATAGCAGGTGGATTGATTCAAAATAAGGTGGACATAATTTCAGCCTTGACAGCTGGTGCGGTGGGTGTATCCACAGGTAAGGCGCATCTCTGGCAGCTGTAGGAATAGTTAGCGCCACAATATCAGCAGCATATAGCTGCTGCTTGTGGTGCTTTTTCATATCACACAGTCTTGAATAATGAATAATATAATAGTTGAGGGAGCTAAGCTTTCTACAGAATAGGCATTTGATTGTAAAGATTACTTATAGAGGGGGGTTGTAAATGATTGCAGAATGGGAAGTTGTTTTACGATTGGTGCTATCTGCTTTTTTCGGTGGATTAATTGGAATGGAGAGGGAGATTAACAACCGACCTGCGGGACTGAGAACCCATGTGCTGGTTTCGCTGGGCTCTAGCTTAATAATGATGATATCCATGTACGGCTTTGGTGGCATTGGTGATCCTGCTAGGCTGGCTGCGCAGGTGGTTAGCGGAATCGGGTTTTTAGGTGCCGGTACGATTTTAAATAAGGGGAATGCTGTCCGAGGATTGACTACTGCCGCCAGCCTGTGGGTTTGTGCAGGCATAGGCCTTGCTGTTGGGAATGGCTATTATGTAGGCGCTATTGCAACATCCTTAATTGTACTTTTTACACTGATTAGCCTAGGCTTATTTGAAAAGAGAATATTTAAGAAAAAGTACAGAGTGCTGATCGTCCAATGTGAGGAAAGCCCCGGTAAAATAGGTGAAATCGGCCAGACCTTTGGAAAGCACAGCATAAGCATCAAGGACATAAAGATATACAATGAGGGTGATCTCGATGATGGACTTGGCAGTATTGAAATTCACTTTGCTGTCAAATTACCTCGAAATTTTCTAAAGGAGCTATTTTATGATGATCTAATGATAATTCCGGGTATCGACTGGGCCATGTGGGCAGACGGCGAGGAAATAGATAAAAGTAGACAAAGGGCTAAAGTCTAATGACTAAAAATAACAAGGGGGCTGCTATAAAATAGCTGCCCCCTATTGCTGCTTAAGCTCCAGTCTTCCTACGTTGATTGGAAACCTTCTTTGTTTGTTGACTCTTTTTGCTGGTATTGTTATTTACAGGACCTTTGTTGCCCTGTCCAGATGCCTGGATTGCTTTTTTATTTTCAAGCTGCTGCTTGATGGCTTCAGCTAGACTAACTTTCTTCTTCTCTTTAGATTCTCCATTATCCTTTTCTGTATTAGACATTTTAATACTCCCTTTCTTCCCAAGTTAAAAATTTTCTGCCGCCAATGATATATTCTCCATCAGCTTATGCAGCTATTCATATTATAGTACAATTTCAATAAAGAGTACATAAAAAATCTTAATGAATGATCATTTTTGTAAAATCCTAAGCACTAGGTACGCCCAGACAAAAATGTATTTTTATTAGTTAGGTAAAATATTTAATTAAAATATAATTTATAGGAGATGTCGGTGGGTATAAATAGCAAAAGACTAATGAATAGGGGCGATAATTATGAGAAAAAAATCTTCGATACTATTAACAATAACAGCGATGCTATTAATTGGCTTAGGGAGCACCAGCTTATCGATAATTAATATAATTAGAACCCTGGAATATGATGCAAAGCAGATAAATGAAATAGGTATTATTAGAGGTTCCATTCAAAGACTTACCAAGCTTGAGCTGAATAATCGTCCCGATGATGAGGCTATCAATAGAATAGAGGTGGGACTTGATGTCTTATTAAAATGGGACAACTCATATGTCGAAAGCTATGGCGAGACAGTAGCTGCTATTCAAAGGACCTGGAGTGGGTATAAGGCTGCCATAGATGCATTGAGGTCAGAGGCTTCTGAGGAAAGCAGAGTTGAGCTATTTAATATTAGCGAGGAGCTATGGATACAAACAAACCAAGCTGTATATCTTGCCCAAAGGAGTAGTGAATTAAAAATTGCAAATTTTAAGTTTATGCTGCCCTTTTTAGTAATAAATATAGTGCTAATAGTGGCAATTGCAATGCTTATAAAAAAATATGTAAGGGATCAGCTGGAGCAGACAGCAAATCATGATGCATTGACCAAGGTATATAATAGACATCTGCTTTATCAAGTGCTGGATAGGGAAATAAGCAGATCTGACAGATATAACAAGGAATTTTCATTTATCCTATTGGATATTGATAATTTTAAGAGGGTGAACGACAGCTTTGGTCATGATATAGGCGATGTAGTCCTTGTAGAGCTATGCAGGCTTTGTGAGGGCATTATAAGAAGAAGTGACATATTTGCCCGTTTTGGTGGAGAGGAGTTTGTCGTTGTAGCTCCTGAGACAGGATTGCAGCAGGGGATGGTTTTAGCAGAAAAGCTTAGAAGTAGGGTTGAGGAGCATGACTTTAAGAAGGTTGGAAATATCACGATAAGTATCGGTATCACACAATATGAAAAGGGAGATTCCAGAGATAACCTATATAAAAGAGCAGATATAGCGCTTTACAATGCTAAAAGAAATGGAAAGAACAGAACTGAGATGAATATTAAGGGATCGGAATAATGGGACTCAGCAAACTCAAGCCTATTATTTACGTAGACAAAATTAATTGACAAAATAAAAGTTTGCTGGAATTTCATTAAATAACAATTATATAGGCCTACCGTGAATGTTTTCAGAAACACCTCAGGGGGAAATGACTTGGTAGGCTGGAAATTTTAAAAATGCGACTGAGGTCCTAGAGAGAAAAACATCGTTACAACAAAATATGACAAAATATAAGCCTAGTACCATGACAGTATTTGACAAAAAAATCATGGACTTTTGTTTAAAATAGGATAAAGGGAAAAAACGTGCTGTTAAATGACGTTCTGTAATATTATAACATATCAAGAGAGGTGTTGGTTAATGCTATACATTGCTTTAGGTTCATTATCCTTTGTGTTTTTATTTTTATTTGACGTATACACCGTGAGGAAAGATGGGATTAAGAAAAAAATATTTGGAGCTTTGGGCTTGGGTCTACTTATTTACTCAGCGACAATGACAACTGTTTCTTCTACAAGGCTTGTATTCTCCACCCCTGTAAGAATTATCGCTGCCATCGGCTGGTTGCTGTCCATGCTGCTGTTGGTTTATTCACTGTTTTTAGAGCTGCCCTTTGTAAATACCTATGGTAGAAGGGAGCATAGCAATCGGCTTGTGGACACTGGGACCTATGCATTATGCAGGCATCCAGGAGTACTGTGGTTTGGTTTTGCCTTCTTTTTCTTCTTCCTGCTGACGGGAGCCAGGCTTATTGCCTTCGCAGGTATAATTTGGACAGCCCTTGACGTGCTGCATGTATATATTCAGGAAAAGCTCTTCTTTAAAAGGATGTTTCCTGATTATGAGCTGTATATTAAGCATACGCCTATGCTAATACCGACTTTGGGCAGCATTAGAAAATGCCTATCAACAATATAGATATGGAGGTTTTTTGTTAAATGTCAACTTTACAAGAAATGCTTAGACAGGAAGAGTACAACAAAATATGGGAAAAATACTGCGGGTTTTTGGACTTAAATTTAAATGAATTTATGCTGATACAGGAAAGACTCCTGATGGAGCAAATCGAGCTGCTGTCCCGTTGTAAATTGGGTCGAAGGCTTATGGGGGATTCAAAGCCTGCCTCAATAGAAGAATTTCGAGAAAAAGTCCCTCTAACCACATACGAGGATTATGCCGATATATTGTTAAATAAGGAAGAGGATGCTTTACCCTCCAAACCCCTTTATTGGATCAAGACCACATGGAAGGGAGGCACCCACGAAATAAAGCTGGCGCCTTATTCCGAGAGCATGATAGAGGAGCATACGAAGGCCTTTATAGCAAGTCTATTATTAGCCACCAGCAAAAGGCCAAGGGAATTTTCCTTGAGGCAGCATGACAAATTCCTCTACGGAATGGCTCCTCTGCCGTACCTTACGGGACTGGCCCCCTATGGCGTGCGAAATGAGATAGAATTTGAGTATCTTCCTCCAATTGATCAGGCAGAGGGTCTGGACTTTGAAAAGAGAAATAAAATTGGTTTCGAATTGGCCATGAGCAAGGGAATAGACCTATTTTTCGGGTTGTCTAGCGTTCTTGTGAAGATAGGTGAGGATTTTGCTAGGGGATCAACGGGAGGTATGAAAACACCTCGTCCCGATAACCTAAATATGATGTATAGACTTATAAGGGCCTTTATTAAGAAAAAGTTTAAAAAGCAAACCCTATTGCCTAAGGATTTATGGGATATAAAGGGTATATTGTGCGCAGGCACCGATACCCATGCCTTTAAGGAAAAAATAGAATATTACTGGGGCAGAAGACCTAAAGAAATATATGGAGGCACTGAGATAGCCACCGTTGCCACCGAGACATGGGGTGATAGTGGATTGACCTTTTTTCCGGATGTAAACTTTCTGGAATTCATACCTGAAAAGGATTCCCTCAGAAGCCAATACGATAAGAGCTTTATTCCCAAAACCCTATTGATCGATGAAATAAGGCCAAAGGAACGTTATGAGCTAGTGATAACTAAGTTCAGAGGGGGGGCCTTTGTTCGATACCGAGTTGGAGATATCATTGAGTGCCTTTCTTTACATAATAAGGCCTATAATATTAATATTCCTCAGGTTAGATTTGTAGATAGAATTTCAAATATAATTGATTTAGCAGGGTTCACCCGCATTACTACTGCTACCATCGACCAGGCAGTAAAAATCGGGGGGCTTCCGGTTGAAAATTGGGTTGCCTGCAAGCAGTATGAGGACAAGGAGCCAATATTGCATATTTATCTGGAGATGAAGGACGAGGTAAATTATGAGTCGGTAAAGGACATTTTACATGAAAGCCTACAGGCATCAGATTCGGACTATAGGGACGTTCAAACGCTGCTGGGGAAGGACCCTCTGAGAATAACGCTGTTACCCAGGGGAGCCTTTGATGAGTATAAGAAAAAAAGCGAGAACAGTATAACAAAGATGAACCCATCTCAACAAAGCATAGAAATTTTATTGGATAGCAAATGCGGTTAATTATGTAGTAAAAAAACCACGAGGTGATATTGTGCAGCCATTTTCCTACTTAGTATTAGTACCATTGATAAGCTTCATATGTTATTGTGTTCTTTTGGCGATTATTTTAGGCTCCAGAAAAAACAAGGTAGTGAGATATTACACCATATATATTGCAGCAATGATCATCTGGAGCTTGGGTTCCTTTGTCATGAGGACCAATTTCCCCCCCAGCACTCTGTTTTGGAATCGTATCCTATGTATAGGCCTAATAAGCATGCCGGTAATATTCTATCATTTTACTCTGGTGCTTACAGAGACAAAGAATCAGAGGTTTAATTTGGCCTTCGGCTATGCCTTCGCCGCCTTTTTAATGCTGGGGAACTTTTCGGGGCTAATTATGTATGAGGCATATGTAGAAAATAATGTGTTCATATACACATTGGGACCACTTGCTTCAATTATGGCGATCTGGAGCCTGTGCTATTTGTTCTTGGCCTTTATTAATATTATTCAAAAGGTTAAGACAAACAAAATACCCTTCAGCAGGGTTAAGTATATCCTCATAGGCTTGGTACTGGTAATTATCGGTGGGCTGCTAAATTTGATTCCCAGCTTAGGAAAATATCCCTTCGACATTGTTCTAAATACGATAAATGCTTTATTTATAGCTTATTCCATATATAGATATCGCTTTTTAGAGATTCATATTATTGTTAAAAAGGGATTGGCTTATTCCCTTTATACCTTGGCCCTTACCGGGGTATATATTACCGCTATTCTAGCGGTTCAGCTTGTATTAATAAGGATACTAGGTCATAACAATATCACCATGACATTGGTTATGGCGATACTGCTGGCTCTCATCTTTCAGCCATTAAAAAACACATTGCAAAAATTTATAGACAGGCTGTTTTATAGGGAAAAGCTGAATCATCAGATTTTTTTAAGGGATTTCAGTAAAATAATAAACAATGTACTGGATTTAAATGAGCTGACGGATTCTTTACTGGAGGCAGTAAATAATGCACTAAGGCCCCATAACGCCTATCTGATATTAAGGCAGGGGAAGGAGGCCTATGCCGTAGCAAATGCCACCCCCAACAACCCTCTGCAGGAAGACATAAAATATAACACCAGTCACCCCATACTTCAATGGTTTAACATGGGAAAGCTATTGCTTACCATGAGTGAGATAGATAGCAGTCCCTTTTTTACTGGTCTATGGAGTATGGAGAAAAAGCAGCTAAGGAATATGGGAACAGAGCTTATAGTGCCAATAAAGCTTAGAGATCAGCTTATAGGATTCCTGATATTGTCGGAAAAAAAGGGAGGAGAGTCATATACTCAAGAGGAGATGGACCTTCTTTTCACCCTTATGAATAATGCAGCAGTAGTAATTGAAAATGCTAAGCTGTATGAGGATGCTAAATATGAAGCCATTACAGATGGTTTGACGAAGCTGAATAATCATAGATATTTTCAGGAAATTCTGAGCAGGTGCATTAATGAGAAAACCTATGAGGTCTTCTCGGTTGCCATGATAGATGTAGACCTCTTCAAGCTATATAACGATCTATATGGGCATTCAGCCGGAGACAGAGCCTTAATAAAGATAGCAGAGGTAATCAAAAAGTCTACGAGACCGGAGGATATCATTGCCAGATATGGCGGAGAGGAATTTGCAGTAATATTTCCCAATATTGAGGGTGCAGCCTCCTTGCGGGCTATTGAGACAATAAGGAGGGCTGTTGAGAGCTGCTTCTGCTCCTCTACAGATTTAAATGAGTTTTTAACCATCAGCGTAGGGGTTGCCAGCTACCCAAGGGATGGCTCCACCAATGAGGAAATTTTAGACAAGGCGGATTCTGCCATGTATGCGGCAAAGCGAAGCGGAAGAAATCAAAGCGTGGTTTATACCAAGAAGGACAACTCAATAAATATTTTAAATAATAATGAAATGGAAAAGGTGCAGGATAGCATAAAGACCGCTTATTTTTCGGCAATTTATGCCCTAGCTGCCACAATTGATGCAAAGGATCATTATACCTATGGTCATTCAGAGAACGTTTCGAACTATGCGGTTGCACTGGCTAAGGCTGCCGGCTTTGATGAGGAACGAATTGACATAGTTAAGAATGCAGGGTTGCTGCATGATATCGGTAAGATTGGTGTCCCTGAAAGCATATTGACCAAAAGGGAGGCGCTTTCCCCCGATGAGTTTGAGGTAATGAAGCGACATGTTGATATGTCGATTTCAATTATAAAGCATGTTCCAAATCTGATAAAGGTTATACCGGCAATAATGACCCATCATGAAAGATTTGATGGAAAGGGTTATCCAAGAGGCGTGAGGGGGGAGAATATCCCGATCGAAGGTAGATGCTTGTGTATCGTTGATGCCTTTGATGCCATGACCACCGATCGTCCCTACAGAAAGGCCCTCAGCTTCGATGATGCGTTGCTGGAGCTAAAGAAAAACAGTGGAACGCAGTTCGATCCACAATTAACTGAGCTATTTATATCACTTTTTGAAGAGGGGAATATTACAGGAGTCGCATAAATAATTAGCCTCAAGGGTACTAAAAATTAGTTCCTTGAGGTTTTTCGTTGTCATAAAATATGAAAGCTTGCTATATTTATTCTTCAATGTTAGAATACAGAATGAATTGCTTTTAGTTGAAGAATACTAAACTAACAAAAAAAGCATAGAAAGGTAGCAGATATATATGACTATTAGCTTTAAGGATTTAGGTATAAGTAGAGAAATGCAAATGATGCTATTGGAAAATGATATCACTGAGCCCACACCGATACAGGAGAAGGCTATTCCAATATTGCTGGAGGGCAGGGATGTAATTGCTCAAGCACAAACCGGGACAGGCAAAACCTTTGCCTTCCTGCTACCGATAGCAGAGGGAATTGACCCCTCAAACCCCGCAGTTCAAGCCCTAGTGGTGGCGCCGACGCGGGAGTTGGCTATACAGATAACTCAGGAGGCAAGAAAGCTTCAGGGCCACAAGGGCTTCAATATACTGGCTGCCTACGGTGGACAGGATGTAGAAAAGCAGCTGAGGAGGCTTAAGGGGGCAATCCATCTGGTTATCGGAACACCAGGACGTCTACTGGATCATTTGAGGAGAAGGAGCCTTAACTTTAAGCAGCTGAGAATGCTGGTGCTGGACGAGGCGGATCAAATGCTACATATGGGCTTTTTAGCTGAAATAGAGGCTATAATAAAGCAGACGCCAGTAGATAGACAAACAATGTTTTTTTCAGCCACCATGCCATCAGCGATTAAGTCACTGGCTGCAAATTATATGAAGGAGCCTCGCCAAATTAAGGTGCAGACTGAAACCATAACTCTGGAGGAAATTAAGCAGCTGGTTATTGAGACCACCGATAGAAGTAGGCAGGCGGCGCTTCTGCAGGTCTTAAAGGAATACAACCCCTACATGGCAATAATTTTCTGTAGAACGAAAATAAGGGCAAATGCCTTAAATGAAGCATTGCAGCTTAATGGGATTAAGTCAGATGAATTGCATGGTGATTTAACTCAGGCAAAGCGTGAAAGGGTAATGAAGGACTTTAGACGAGGAGCTGTACACTATCTTGTGGCAACAGATGTAGCTGCCAGAGGCTTAGATGTAGAGGGTATGACCCATGTTATTAACTATGATATACCTCATGATGCTGAGGCCTATATCCACAGAATAGGACGGACCGGCCGTGCAGGGCAAACAGGTATGGCAATTACCCTTGTTACACCCAAGGACAGAGGAACCCTTGGTCTGATAGAAAAGGGTATAAGGATGACGATACAGAAAACCAGATTTAAGCTGGTTGAGGATGAGTATGTAGTTCCTGAGGAAAGTAAAGGAAGGGCCGGAAGAAGCAGCGGAAATAATGATAATAAAAGCAAGGGCCAAGGAAATAAGAGGCCATTTAAAAAGGAAGCAGCTCATGCAAAAGGGCCTGCGGCTAGAGGCAACGCTGGTGACGGTAGGCAGGAAAAGCAAGGCAAGAGGGGCGACGGACACTTCGATAGAAGAGATACTAAAGGCAAAAAGGACGACGGACACTTCGATAGAAGAGATACTAAAGGCAAGAAGGACGACGGACACTTCGATAGAAGAGATGCTAAGGGCAAGAAGGACGGCGGACAGTTCGATAGAAGAGATACTAAGGGCAAGAAGGACGACGGACAGTTCGATAGAAGAGATGCTAAGGGCAAGAAGGACGGCGGACAGTTCGATAGAAGAGATGCTAAGGGCAAGAAGGACGGCGGACACTTCGATAGAAGAGATACTAAGGGCAAGAAGGACGACGGACAGTTTAACAGAGCTGATACTAAGGGACCAAAGGCTCCTGACTTTAAGCGGGGGAAGGCAGGTTACAGCCCCAAAGGCTCTGGAGGCAGAAATAAAACAAAATAGATGGCTTATAATGACAGGGTTCTAGGACTTCTGTCATTATTTTTTATTTCTCCATTAAATGGCATTTAAATAAAGGGATTATGAAAATTTTTAGAGAATAATATAGAGTTATATCTAATATTTGCCAATATATCAAGGTTTTGGATGTAATAGAAAAGTATAATGGAGTGAAAAAAATAAATGGTTAAGAATTCTCCCTACAAGATTCTTATAGTTGATGACAACAGGAATAATTTATACACACTAAGGAATCTGCTGCAGCAATATATTGATGCAACGGTCATTGAAGCAGATTGTGGTCAAAAAGCACTTCAGGAGCTGATTAGAAATACTGTGGATCTAATTATTCTTGATGTTCAAATGGAGGGAATGGACGGCTTTGAATTGGCTACACTGGTGAAGGCCAGAAAGAAAACCAAGGATATACCCATAGTTTTTCTATCGGCCTCATATACCAATGATGATTTTAAGAATAGAGGCTTTGGTGTGGGTGCTGTGGATTATCTGACAAAGCCCATCGATGAATATCAGCTTATAAACAGGATCAATGTGTATCTAAAGCTAATTGAAAAGGAAAGAAGAATGAATGTCCTTCTGGAGGAAAAGGTATATGAGCAGACACAGGAGCTCAGGTGGGCCAAGGAGCAGGCTGAAGCAGCCAATGAAGCTAAAAACACCTTTTTGGCGAATATCTCTCATGAGCTCAGGACGCCCTTAAATATTATTATGAGCACAAATCAGCTGATATCCTATTATCTCAATAACGACGAGGAGCTGGATAGGAATCAAATCAGCAGAAAGATTGCAGTTCAAGTTCAGAACTGCAATAGACTATTAAGATTGGTCAATAATCTAATAGATATTACAAAAATTGATTCGGGGCATTTTGAGATAGCTATGCAAAGCTGTAATATAGTGAATATTTGTGAATCTATCACCCTTTCGGTTGCAGAATACGTTGAGAATAAGGGCATTAAGCTGATATTTGATACAGAGTCGGAGGAGGTCAACGTAGAATGCGACATTAATGCCATAGAAAGAATAATGTTAAATCTCTTGTCCAATGCTATAAAATTCACCCCTGTGGGAGGTACTATTTTTGTAAGCCTAGAGGATAAAGCGAATATCGTCATAATAAAGATAAGGGACACGGGAATTGGTATTCCCCAGGAAAAACAGCAGATCATATTTGAACGCTTTAAGCAGGCGGATGAGCTTCTAACCAGAAGGCATGAGGGTAGTGGAATTGGACTCAATCTAGTGAAATCATTGGTGGACATGCATGGGGGTAGAATTTACCTCAGCAGCAAGGAAAATGAGGGCAGTGAATTTCTAGTTCAGCTGCCTAAGGGTTCTGGGGATATTGCCTCTACAGAGGTAGCACTTCAATATACCTCCTGTGAGAATGTAATTCAAAAGGTTCAGGTCGAGTTTTCAGATATTTATTTTATGGATACGGCTATTTAATTTATTTCAGGGGTGGTATTTTGAAGGGTATTAATTTAAGCATTCAAAAAAATCTAATATATATCCTAGTCTGCTGGATTGCTGTGCTATCCTGCTTTGGTCTCTTCACCAGAGCGGATATGAAGGAGCTGTCAATCATTACAGAAAAAATAGACTACGAGCCATTGACTGTGGGAATTATAGCGCTTTTTTCACTGCTGTTCATGCTGATTATTAAAAGCATCGTGATGCAGATAAGTAAGTTGAAAGCTTCCGTGGACAAGAGCAGCATAACCGGAAAGCTTACGGAGGAACAGCAGCAGCGCCTAAAGCAGCAGAGTGAGGAGCTCAAAATGACCAATGCGCAGATGGAGGAGCAAAAGCAGCTATTGGAAAATCAATCGGCTTTATTGAGCAGTAAAAACAAACAGCTGGAGAAATCAAAGCAGGAGCTATTAAGCTATTCTCAGAAGCTGGAGGTGGCCAGTAAGTATAAGTCTGAGTTCATGGCAAATATGTCCCACGAGCTTAGAACTCCTCTAAATTCGATAATACTATTGTCAAGGCTGTTAATGAAGGAAGTGGATCAAGATGAAAATCAGCCTCAGATGGAGAAGCTCTCTATTATCAACAGCTCAGGTAAGGAGCTCTTGAGATTAATTGATGAAATTTTGGATCTATCAAAGATCGAAGCTGGAAGAATGGATTTATATGAAGCTGGATTTTATTCAAGGGAGCTTTTAAAGGAGCTTCGACAACTATTCCAAAGCTTTGCAGAGGAAAAAAATATTGAATTTAAGGTTGAAAATAATGTTAGCTCTTTAATATATGGCGATTACAATAAAATATCCCAGATACTAAGGAACTTTATATCCAATGCAATAAAGTTCACCGAAGGTGGAGGGGTAACATTGGAGGCATTGCTTAATGAGGAGGAGCGGGTGGTTTTTGCTGTAACTGATACAGGAATCGGTATCTCAGAAAATAATATTAAGATAATATTTGAGGAGTTTCATCAGGAGGATGGCTCCATATCCCGAAGATTCGGTGGGACAGGCTTGGGCTTGTCCATATCTAAAAAGCTGGCGGATTTAATGGGGGCAGATATAAAGGTCAAGAGTATGGTGGGTGCAGGAAGCTGTTTTGAGCTTCACCTAAGGGCAAATGATAAGCCTCAGTGCCATCAGGAGGTAGCTGCTGATGAGTGTGCAGCAGCTACGTTTGTAGATATAAAAGAAGCTGTATTAGAAACAAGAAGCCTTCAACAGAAAAGCATTTATCTTACCTCAAGGACCAATAAGGAATACTCATTAAGGCTGGATGACAAGAGAATTCTAATAGTAGATGATGATCCTAAAAATGTTTTTGTGCTGGCAACTGTTTTAGAGGCCTGCGGCGCAGAAATCATAGAGGCTCAGGAGGGTGAGGCTGCATTGAGCCTACTAAAGCAGGAGCCTATCGATCTTGTACTGATAGATATTATGATGCCTATTATGGACGGCTATCAGACAATTAAGCTTATTCGGGAAGAAGGATTAAAAGATATTCCGATAATAGTGATATCAGCTAAGTCTCGTAGAAGTGATAGGGAAGAGTCTATGGCTGCCGGAGCAAATGGTTATATTGCCAAGCCCGTGGATTACGATAATCTAATGCATCTGATAAAGACATGGATAGAAAAGGAATAGAGCATCAGCCTAAATGGCTGATTTTTTTTGTTAATAATTGGATAGTGGTATAATGAATAATCCCATACCAAAGATATAAAAATAATCTTGGATGTAATTATTAAAACGGGAGGTAATCGAATGAGAAGGCTATCTGATGTGGAGGTTTTATCCTTAACAGCATTATTGAAGATGGAGCAGGATGAATACGCGGTTGCAAATGCTATGCAAATGCTTATAACCGATGATGAGCTTAAAAAACAGGCAGAGGCTGGTTTGTTGGCTATGCAGGGCAGAATTAAGGGACTTCAGCAGTTTGTAAACGAAAACCAAATAGTAGGGGAGGTAAGATAATATGTCATTATTAGGAAATAGAGTAAAGGATGGTATGGACGTTAATGATGAGATAATAGCCAGTACTATGATGGCAAGTGCTAAATCAGCAGCAGGTGCTTATTTCACCTCTACACTAGCCAGTACAACACCTGAATTAAAGGCTATATACTCCTCCAGCCTAACTCAAATTTTGGGTGGACATACAGCCGTAACTGAATTAGCAATAAAAAGAGGATGGGTTAACCCCTATGATACACCGACTCAGCAGTTGACAGAAACACTTAATAAAAACCGACATTAATACAAGAATAAACCTTTAACGACCTCATGGAGCTTCCTTTGGTCGTTATTTTTTCCTGCTTTAATACATAGATAATTATAGAAAATAATACAAAAAATAGTAAATATGTGCTATAATGTCAATTATATAAATTTCAGGTGGTGAAGATGATGTCTCATATAACTGCTAAAACAGCCTATAAAAGGCTGGAGGAGAGATTAAATCGATTTCCCCAAGGGGCTCCTCCCTCAGATACCCTCTATAAAATTTTAAGGGTGTTATTTAATGAAAGAGAGGCTCAGCTGGTATCGATGCTGCCAATAAAGCCCTTTACTGTTAAAGCTGCTGCTAAGGCATGGAAGCTCAAAGAGGGTGAAGCTGAGGGGATATTGGAGGAGTTGGCTGCTAGGGCACTGTTGCTGGATATTGATAACAATGGCGTAAAAAAATATATGCTTCCGCCTCCAATGGCAGGCTTTTTTGAATTTTCAATGATGAGGACCAGAGGTGATATTGATCAGAAGCTTTTAGGGCAACTGTTCTATCAATACCTAAATGTGGAGGAGGATTTCATAAAGGAGCTTTTTTTCAGCACTGAAACCCGTTTGGGAAGGGTTTTTGTGCAGGAGGAGGTTTTAACCAACGAAAATATGGTCTCCATACTGGATTTTGAAAGGGCTAGCCATATTATTACATCAGCCAGCCATATTGGCATCAGTATGTGCTATTGCAGACATAAAATGCAGCATGTAGACCAGGGCTGCGACGCACCAATGGATATTTGCATGACATTTAACAATACGGCTGCTTCCCTTATAAGGCATAAATTTGCTAGAGGCGTGGATAAGGTAGAGGGCATGGAGCTTCTGCATCAAGCCTATGAGAGCAATTTGGTGCAATGCGGCGAAAATGTAAGGGAAAATGTCACCTTTATATGTAATTGCTGTGGCTGCTGCTGCGAGGCCTTAGTAGCGGCTAAGAAATTCGGAATTCTACAGCCGGTGCAAACCACTGCCTATATACCTAGGGTCAACCATGAGACCTGTAATGGCTGCGGTAAATGCGTAGGATTATGTCCCATCAATGCCATACATAGGGAAGCGGTTGCGGGAAGGGGTAACACTGTAAACATCAATGAGGAAATATGTCTAGGATGTGGCGTATGTGTCAGAGGCTGCCCAAAGAAGAGCCTAATGCTGGAGAGAAGAAAGGAACAGATCATAACCCCGGTAAATTCCGTGCATCGCTCCATTTTGATGGCGATTGAAAAGGGGATGCTGCAGGAATTAATATTTGACAACCAAGCCTTTGGTAGCCACAGAGCCATGGCTGCTGTGCTTTCAGCTATCCTAAAGCTGCCCCCGATAAAGAGGGCTATGGCCAGCAGACAGATGAAATCCGTGTATCTGGAGGGACTGATAAATCGGCTGAAGGCTTAGAAATAATAAAATCCTTCCGCAGGAGGTTATTCTGCGGAATTTTTATGCTTAATTACAGGACAAGGAATCCAACTAAATGTTATAATAGCTTGGTGAAAAGAGGTGATGACATGAGTGATATTGCAGGCAAGGGCTGCGAAATATTGGTTCCCTATAACGAAAGACGAGGACTAAAGGATATTGAAAGAAGCATAATAAAGCAGTACCGAAAGGATATTTGGTCTAAGTTCATAAAGGCAATTACAGAGTACAAGCTTGTGGAGGATGGAGACAAAATAGCCATCGCAATATCCGGTGGCAAGGATAGCCTTCTTATGGCTAAGCTATTTCAAGAGCTTAAACGTCATGGGAGGGATAATTTTCAGTTAGAATTTATCGCAATGGACCCCGGATATCATGAAAGCATCAGGAGGCTTCTGGAGGACAATTGTCAATATCTGCAGATACCGGTGCACATATTTAATTCTGCTGTATTTAACGTCATAGACGACATTGCTAAGGAATACCCCTGCTATATGTGTGCAAAAATGAGAAGGGGAATATTATATAGTAAGGCTAAGGAGCTGGGCTGCAACAAGCTGGCTCTGGGACATCATTTTAACGATGTAATAGAGACTACCATGTTGAATGTGCTATATACCGGAAACTTCGGAACGATGCTGCCAAAGCTAAAATCCACAAATTTTGAAGGTCTGGAGCTAATACGACCCCTTTATATGATAGAGGAGGCTGCTATAGAGGATTTTACAAGCACCAATGGGATATGGCCTCTTAATTGTGCCTGTATGGTGGCGGCTGAAAAGATAGCCAATAAGCGCTATGAGATAAAGGCCATGATAAAGGAGCTGAAGAAAACCTTTAACGATGTTGATAAATCAATATTCAGGGCCGCAGAAAACGTGAACATGGATGCCATACTGGGCTGGAAAGAGGATGGGAAGAGGTATTCCTATTTGGATGAATACCACGGAATAGAGGATAGTGAATAGAGAATAGCTTAAATATTAAAAAGGGGTGGACCACGTCCACCCCTTAAATATAACTTATTTTACTTCTACAATCCAGCCCTCTGGTGCTTCTATATCGCCAAATTGGATACCGTACAATGTGTCATATAGCTTTTTCGTAACAGGACCTACCTCGGTTTCGCTGTGGAATACATGTAGCTCTTCGTTGTAGGAGATTCCGCCTATTGGGGTAATAACAGCTGCTGTACCGCAGGCTCCGGCCTCTTTGAATTCATCCAGATAATCAATAAACACATCTCTTTCTTCTACGCCCAAGCCTAGATATTCTGATGCAATATGCATGAGGGAATACTTTGTGATGCTTGGCAGAATAGAAGGGGACTTAGGAGTAACAAATATATCGTCATGGGTAATTCCAAAGAAATTAGCCGCTCCTACCTCTTCGATTTTTGTGTGGGTCTGCGGGTCAAGATAGATACAATCCTGGAAGCCTTTTTTAACGGCCTCTTCATGGGGGTATAAGCTGCCGGCATAATTTCCGCCAACCTTCGCTGCTCCTGTACCAAAGGGTGCAGCGCGGTCATAATCTGATACGACAAAGTTAACAGGTGCCATTCCACCTTTGAAATAAGGCCCTACAGGCACACAAAATACGCTGAATATAAATTCTGGTGCAGGCTTAACTCCAAGATTGTCTCCAACCCCAATCACAAAGGGTCTTAAATATAGTGTAGCGCCTGAGCCATAGGGTGGCACAAAGTGTGCATTTGCTTTAGCTACCTGTATGCAAGCATCGACAAACTTCTCCACTGGTATTTCCGGCATCAGTACTCTCCTACAGCTGTTGTTCATACGCAATGCATTTTGATCAGGTCTAAAGAGCTGTATTTTATCGTCCTTAGTTCGATATGCCTTCAGTCCCTCAAAGCATTGTTGACCATAGTGCAGGGCTGTTGAGGACTCGCTGATGGATAGCTTATTGTCCTCAACCAACTGTCCCTCATCCCATTGACCATTCTTCCAGGTTGATACGTATCGTAAATCCGTTTTCATGTAGCTGAAGCCTAGCTTGCTCCATTCGATATCTACTGTTTTACTCATATAGACCCTCCCGTTTTATATTATTATTCACTTAAATTAAGTGCAAAATATAATCGTCCAACATATTTTCTTGCCCTCCAAGGGCGATGCTATTATGTATATGTAGAGCTAAAATTTTAACTTGCTGTTAAAAATCATTATACTACAATAAAATTAAACTTTCAAAGGATATGCAGATAGTTTAAATCTTTAAAATATATAGAATTATAAGAAAAAATCCACTCTAGGAGTGGAGGCCTTATATACATAAAGCAGCTTTTTATTAAATATATTTATCTTGGTTTGCTAATAAACAATTGGGTAAATACATAACCGTACCTGTTGCTGGGTCGAACTCCGATACCGATATGGGTATAATCATTGCTCAGTATATTTTGCCTATGACCTGCAGAATTCATCAGTGCCTCATGGGCGCTCTGAACAGTTTGATGGCCTGCAAGGTTTTCACCTGCATCATGATATTTTATACCGAAGGAGTCCAGCATTTCAAAGGGACTGCCATAGGTAGGGGAATTGTGGCTGAAGTAATCATTGTCAACGATATCCTGTGATTTGATACCTGCAACCCTAGCAACCTCCGTATCCACCATCAAAGAAGGCAGACCGTTTTTAGTACGCTCGCTATTTACCAGTTCCACCAGCTGTGCTGCCATATTTGATAGATTGCCGACGGTATCTCCGGTTCCGGTATTATTTGTAGTGGTTCTTTGCTGTTGCGTATTTAACTCGGTATCTCCGCCTTCTCTAACTGCATCAGGCTGTGTGGCATTTTCATTTGGTGAAGCTGACGGATCTAATATTTGATTTCTGTTCAAGGCGTCATTGGTATCCGTAAGCTCTGTGTTTGGATTTATTCCTGAAGGCGTAGATTGGGCATCATCCTCCATAACTACAGGAGTAGCATTGGCAGCCTCTATGCTCCCCACTTGGCTGTTGTCCATTTGTACAACATACCAGTTATCAACCTCTCCCAGAACCTTAACGACATCATCCCTTTTCAACGTGCCTATCGTATCAAAGGTAAGTCCGGTTCCGGTGCGGACGTCTGCTGTATCAGCTGTTATCCTGCAGTATTCAACCGGCTTTGTTCTATTAATGGCAGAAAGGTTTGTTTCCATCTGCTGCATCGGTCTTTCCTGTGGACTGCAGGCCGCCATAAGTAGTATTGCAATTATTATTATAATTAAAGCTCTGTACTTTTTCATAATATGCCTCCATTTATAAAGATTATTTTAATGATAAGCTTGTAAAAATAGTATTAGTAGATTTTTGTATATTATCTATTCGATCAAAAATTTTAAAATGGTTAATTTTAGAAAAGTTTTTTAAAACAATATAAAAAAGGTAAAATAAACATGAAGGAGTGATTTAATGGAGGGAAAGAGAATACTAACCGGCAATGAAGCCATTGCCAGGGGCTTTTACGAGGCTGGAGGGAAAATAGCCACCAGCTATCCAGGCTCTCCAACTGTCGAGGTAATTGAAAAGCTCAAGGAGCATAAGGAGATTTATAGTGAGTTTTCCACTAATGAAAAGGTGGCATTGGAGGTGGCGATAGGAGGCTCCTTCTATGGTGCTCCATCTATGGCAGTTATGAAGCACGTAGGTGTAAACATTGCTGCGGACCCGCTGATGACCTTTACCGAAACTCCTGCCAATGGAGGGTTTTTACTGGTATCAGGCGACGACCCCGGGCTTGCCAGCTCTCAAAACGAACAGGATAATAGATTTTATGGTAGGTTTGCAAATATGGGCATACTGGACCCTTCGGATAGCCAGGAGGCAAAGGATTTCACAGGGCTGGGCCTCAGCATAAGCCAAGAGCTTGCCATTCCTATGCTGTTGAGAATTACCTCGAGACTATGTCATAGCAGAAGCGTCGTTACCTTAGGAGAAAGGCAGGAGAAAAGCCCTAAGGGTATAAATAAAGACAAGGATAAATTCTGTATGATTCCATCAAACTCCAGAAGCATGCAAGGCTTTATGAAGGAAAGGCTTCGAAGGCTTGAGGAATATGCCTATGATATAGATATAAACAGATTGGAGGAGGTGGCGGGGGCAGATACCCTCATAATAACCTCCGGCATTGTCTATCAAAATCTTAAGGAGCTTATACCTAAAGCCAGCATATGGAAGCTGGGGATGGTATATCCTATATCTGAAAAAAGGGCAAAGGAGATTACGGAGGGCTACAAACGAGTAATCGTTATTGAAGAAATGCTTCCCTTTATTGAAAACGAACTAAAGCTTATGGGAATAGCCTGTGAGGGTAAAAGGTACTTTTCTTATACCGGGGAGCTGAATATAGAGGACATAGAGGCTGGTCTTTACGAAGCGGGTCTCCTGGAGGAAAGAAAGGCATACATAAATAAAATGGTGGAGACAGTACCTAGAGCCCCTCTATTTTGTACCGGCTGCCCCCATAGGCCAACCTTTGATATATTAAAAAAATCCAAGGCTAAGGTTGTAATGGGAGATATTGGCTGTTATTCCTTGGCGGCGCTGTTTCCCTTTGAGCAATCCAACAGCATTATAAGCATGGGGGCGAGTATAGGCATGATCAAGGGGGTGCGAAAGACTATGTCGCTGGAGGCTGCCGACGAACCCTTGGTGGCAGTAATAGGTGACGGAACCTTCTTCCATTCAGGTTTGACAGGTATGATTAACCTGCTGCATCAGCTTAAGGAAGAGGAAAATATGACCATAGTTATTCTTGATAATAGGACCACAGCCATGACGGGTGGGCAGCCCAATGCCAGCTCTGGAATTTATAACCCTAAGGAGGACATGAGGGTTGGTATAAAGCCGTTACTTGAGGCAGTAGGCTTCAACAGAATAAAGGAAATCAACCAATATGATTATAAGGCTGCAGCCGGGATATTTAAAGAGGAGATTGATTACAGCGGGCTTTCAATTATAATAGCCAACGGCCCCTGTGCATTAAAATACAACATGGAAAATCCCTATTATTATGTTGACCCACAAATATGCATCAGTTGCAGAAGCTGCATCAAAACAAATTGTCCTCCCCTTAGGATGATTCAGTATGAGGGAATTGATAAGCTGAAGTCTTCAATAGACAAGGATATGTGCGTGGGCTGCAGCGTCTGTGCTCAGGTATGCCCCGTCAATGCCATAAAATCCTCAAAGGAGCTGAAGGAGGCTGATGACAGTGACAACTAATATAATGATGGCAGGAGTGGGCGGTCAGGGATTAATTTTGATGACCCGTATCATATGTCAGGCCGCCTTAATGGGAGGCTATGATGTTAAGAGTAATGATGTGGTTGGTTTGTCTCAACGAGGGGGAATGGTATGGGGAAATGTGAGAATAGGCGATAAAATATACTCTCCAAATATTCCAACCGGTGAAGGGGATTACTTGGTGGCAATGGAGCCTTTAGAGGCTCTGAGGTGGTCCGTCGCCTTAAGGCAGGAGGGAACAATCATTCTTAACAGCAGGCCCTTCTATCCAACCTTAGTCCAGCAGGAAAAATATCAATATCCACATGAGGCAATAGAGGAATTAAAAGAAAAATATAGGGTGATTGAGATAAATGCCTTTGAGGAAGGCAAAAATATCGGAAAAAAGCAGGTGTCCAACGTAATATTAATAGGGATATTGGCAAGGCAGCTGGACATAAGCCCTGACATATGGGGAAGGGTAATTTCAGACAATGTGCCTATATCAGCTAAAGAAATGAATGCAGCAGCCTTTGAGCTGGGCTATAATTTTATATAATTGAAAAAAGTGTCTTTCAAAAGACACTTTTTTCATATTTAACTTATAAAAAAATTTATCCATTAATATATTTTCTAAAAAAATAAAAAAAATGGTTTAAAATAAAAAAACGGGGTAAATACAGAAAACATCTATATTGCAAGAAAATTTAGACAAAGGAAGGAGCTTTGACAAAAGCTTCAAAATAGTATATAAATAATTTAAGTGAATAATTTAAGCGAGGTGTATATATGTTAAATATCCTAATTGTTATTATTCTATTTGTTCTGTTGAGGGTAGTTTTATTCAAAAATATTAGACGTAGAAGGGCGAACGTTTTCAATGAAAATCAGGATTTAATCGTTGACATAAAGGATGAGGATTTGATAATTGATTTGGAGCAGGAGACAGAGCTGTTTGATGCAGATGAGGACTCTCGGTAAGCGCACATGAGCACCCTATGGGTGCTTTATTATTTTTTGCAAAATTGCATTTGGAAGGTATAATACAACAAGCTATATCGTATTTATAGAGAGTATCATATCATTGCAAATAAATACTCAGTAGGTCATGCTTGAGAGGAGAGATATCATGCTTAAGAAAAGAAAAATCATCTATATAGTTGCAATCGTGTATTTAATCATAATGATGGATAATGCAATGGCTAAGGATGACAGGCTTACCCGATTAAGCAGCTATTTTTCCGAAGAACGAGAGTATTACGAAAGATACGAAGAGGTTTTACCACCTCACATCATATATGAAGAGATAGAAATAGCGGATAAGGTGCTCGAAGAAGGGTTTGTCGAAGCTGATGAGGCCAATGATATTGAATATGCAGGGGCTGAAGCTGTGGCAGAGGCTACTCCGTCACCACCCATTATAAATATAACCCAAGAGGAGCTTGACCATATATATAAAGGGGAGGATAAAATTGCATATTTTACCTTCGATGATGGACCTTCGGCAACAGTAACACCTTATATACTGGACATATTAAAGGAGGAAAATATTAAGGCAACCTTCTTTATACTGGGGAAAAGTGCAGAAAAGCATCCAGAGCTGATACGGAGGATATATGAAGAGGGTCATATGCTGGCTAATCATACCTACACCCACAATTACGCCATTTTATATAAATCCGCCGATGGGCTGATGCAGGAGCTGGAGGAGTCGGAAGCGCTTATAAAGGAAATATTAGGGCTGGATTATCCACTTAGGCTTATGCGATTTCCTGGTGGTTCCTTTGGAGATAAGACTTCCTTTAAAAGAGCTGTAAATGAAAAGGGCTATGTTTATTTGGATTGGAACTGTCTTAATGGTGATGCAGAGGGCCTTGAGCTGACGGAGGAAAGGCTAATGCGGCGCTTTGAAAGCACTGCTGCTAAAAGCAACACTCTGGTTATTTTAGTTCATGATACCGATACGAAGTCTATAAATATTAGGCTGCTGCCGGAAATGATAGAATACCTAAGGGCTGGGGGATATACCTTTGATTCTCTGCAGCAGGTAATTAAGGGCGATGAACAAAATAAGGGTGATGAACAAAATAAGGTCGATGAGCAAAATAAAGGGTGACCAGCGTCGCCCTTTACTTTGTGAGGATATTATTTTGATTTGCATATACGGCGGCTTTGGTTCTGTCCTCCAGCTCCAGCTTTGACAGTACATTGCTCACATGGGTCTTTACTGTTTTTATTCCGATAAATAAGGCCGCAGATATCTCCTTATTAGTCTTTCCTTCTCCAATGAGCTGTAGCACCTCCAGCTCTCTTTGTGTTAAAAGGGTATGCTTTGGTGACCTTCTGTTTAGCGTATTTATCATGATATTTGTGGCTTTGCCTGCCAAAACAGCCTCATTTTTCATTGCCTTCCTTATAGCCCCCGATATTTCCTCGGCGGAGGCGGTTTTAAGTAGATAGCTGTAGGCTCCTGCCTCCAGAGCGGATAGAACCTTTTCCTCCTCAATAAAGCTGGTGACAATAATAATTTTTATATTTTCAGAGCCATTGAACCTGTTCATAATCTCTCTTGTAGCCTCTATACCGTCCATTGGTTCCATCACCAGATCCATCAATACCACATCGGGCTTTAGGCTAAGGCTCAGGGCAATAGCCTCGCTGCCATTGGCGGCTTCCCCCACAACCTCAATGTCCTTTTCTGTAGAGAGATATGCTGCAAGACCTCTTCTCACCATTTGATGATCGTCGACTATGATAACTTTAATTCCCTTCTCCATGTCCGTCGCCTCCTTTTTTCTTCAAGGGTATTCTAAGCTCTATTCTGGTGCCCTTGCCAGGATATGATAGGATATCTATTTTACCGCCTATTTCAGAAATCCGCTCCTGCATAGTCAGTATGCCATAGGAGCTCTTCTTGTCTATCTTAATATCAAAGCCAATGCCATTGTCTTCTATAAAAATGGAGAGTAAATTATCGTAAACAAAAAGCCTTAGGCTTAGGACACTTGCCTTTGAATGTCTCAAGGCGTTGGATATGGCCTCCTGGACAACTCTAAATATATGATCCTCTATACCTGCCGGTCTGACAAAGACATTTGGCTGGATCTCCCACTCGATGCTGATATTAGGATTCTTTTGATTTAGCTCCGTCAACAGCTCTATAATTCCGTCGGACAGGGGCAGTCCATTAAGATTGACGGGCCTGAGATGCATAATTAATGCCCTAAGCTCCTGTTGAGCCGTATGGGTCATTTGTTCAATGCTATCGAAGCCCTTTTTTGCTTCCGTAGGGTCGGTATCTATAAGCCTTTTAATGGCACTTATTGTCATGGATATCGCAAACAGCTGCTGGCTAACAGAATCATGCAGCTCCCTTGCGATTTTCCTTCTCTCATCCAAAGAGGCAGCCTCCTCTGCATTGTTTAATAGCCTCTGATTTTCCTCCACCAGCCGCTGGAGGGATTCAACCTGATGATGTATCCCCTCAGCCATACTGTTAAAATGACTGCTAATTTGGTTTAATTCTGAATAGCTGCCGGTTTTGAGCCTTCTATCAATACGGCCCCTAGTTACGGATATCAATACTTCATTGATATATAATAGCTGCTTTTTTATATCTACCGTTAGGGTAAAGCCTACAAGGTAGGTTGAGATTACTGCCACCACCAACACTATGGCTATATGTGTAGATAATTGCTTTGAAGCCTCCAGCAGCGAAGGAGATATGCCGATGTCTAGGATTGTGCTTCCAACTGCAGTCATTAGAAGGACTAATATAGCTATTGTAAGGCAGGTGGAGAGGAACATTCCCTTAAGAATGGACCATTGCATGCTTTTTATCTTAGATGAATTTGGGGATTTCATTTATTCCACCTGCTTTACAACTATTTCTCCGATATTCAGCGAAATATTAATCTTTACTCTTTTCGAGGCATTGTCATAGCCGACGCTTCGGTAGCTGATGGAGCCTGGAGTGCCGGAGTAGCTTTCGTTGAATAGATCAATATTTCCAAGGCTTAGTGAGGCACTAATATCCACTGCGAGGGTTGAAGGGATATAAAGCTCTATACTGCCTATTGCCCCAGAAAGATTAAACCTAGTTTCCCCCTCCTTAATAAAGGCCTTGGTTAAATCGACGACGGTTCCCCCTATACCGACATTTATAGATCCGTCCTCCAGGGCCCAAGGCTCATCCACAAGCTCTGTATGACCTATAATTGTGCTTCTGTTCACCTTATGCCCCCTAGCCTTCTCAAAGCCGTCAGAAGGGCAACTGTCGTTACTTTTGTCCTTCTTATGGGTATCTATATGAATAAAGGAACTAGAGGGTGTGAGAAGTGATATACCAACAAATACTATGATGGTAGGCCAAAGGACTTGCCATATACTAATGTACCTTCCGTTAAACCAGTCCAACCGGTTACCCAATAATACCATGCCTATTACAACTGACATTATGGGGAAAAAAAAGCTGCCGGAGGTCGTACAACCCTTAAGGTTTAATATTGACTTTATTAGATATAGGCCACCTATTAAAACCAATATAGCAGGCCAATAGAGATCGAAAAGCTGACTCCAGCTATACGGGATTAATCCTAAATTCATTGTAAGGAATAAAAATCCCAAAGCTATAAATAATATTCCCAGGGTTAATTTTTTCATTATTTTACCTCCCTTGCTTAGCCATCTAATTTTATATGACATCTAATTAAAAGTATAATAGAAATTATCGAATATTGGAACACTCTAAGGAAGGGTTTTCATATCCGTCTCGAGACGGAGGAAAGGAGTATTGATATGGATAAGAAATATAATGCAAAGAGCAAAGAGGAACGATTAAAGAGCCTAACGCCGCTACAATACAAAATAACACAGGAAAATGCAACAGAAGCTCCCTTTGACAATGAATACTGGAACCATATTGAGGGAGGTATATATGTAGATATCGTATCAGGAGAGCCTCTTTTTACTTCGCTGGATAAATATGACGCTGGCTGCGGATGGCCCAGCTTTACTAAACCGGTTGATGAGGAAAATGTCATCGAAAAAAAAGACCAAAGCCATGGCATGCTTCGGACAGAGGTTAGGAGCAAGGAAGGTGATTCTCATCTTGGACATGTCTTTCCCGACGGGCCCAAGGAAGAGGGAGGGCTTAGGTATTGTATAAATAGTGGGGCAATACGCTTTATTCCCGTCAGCAGGCTACAGCAGGAGGGCTATGGAGATTTTCTCAAGCTATTTGAAGGGGAAAAATAGGCTTATACAGGGTAAAAGTTGATAAGATAATAACAAGACTTAGATAGGGTGAACACTGAAAAAACAATGAATACAAATAACTGTCTAAATTAGAATAGAAAAAAATTATAGCAAATTGTTAAAATTATGACTATCAAAATTACAGGTTTTAGCTTATAATAATTATTATAGAAGGATACAATTTATTCGTTTTCATTTAGCTTTATTATATGGAAAACAAAAGAGGAGCGTAAGGCTATGATAATCAATGAGCATGAAATAAATGAAATATTAGAAAAATCAACAGCTGCTACCCCTGCAGAATTTGATAATATAATTGAAGCAGGAAGACAGGGGAAGGGCTTAAGCCTGTTTGAAACTGCAGTTCTTTTGAATACGAATGAAGCGGAAAGGCTGAAGGAGATTTTTTCCCTTGCCAGAGAGCTGAAGGATAGAATTTATGGAAAAAGAATTGTTTTATTCGCACCTCTGTATCTAACGAATAAATGTGTAAATAACTGTCTATACTGCGGCTTTAGAGTTGAAAATAAGGAATTGAATAGAAGGACGCTTTCAATAGACGAGGTTATTGAGGAGGTTAAGCTGCTGGAGGGACAGGGACATAAGCGACTACTGCTGGTTGCCGGTGAGCACCCTGTAGATTCAAGGCTTGAGTATATAACTGAGGCAATAGAAAAAATATACGAGAATAGTGATATAAGAAGACTAAACATTAATGCTGCCCCTATGGAGACGGAGGAGTTTGTCAGATTGAAGGCGGCAGGAATAGGCACGTATCAGTGCTTTCAGGAAACCTATCATAGGGAAACCTATAAAAAAATGCATCCCTTCGGAAAAAAGTCCGACTATGAATATAGGTTGACGGTGATGGACAGAGCGATTGAGGCAGGAATAGACGATGTTGGTATGGGAGCACTCTTTGGCCTTTATGATTACAGGTTTGATGCTCTGGCATTGCTACAGCATGCAGCATATCTAGAGGAAAAGTATAAATGCGGACCTCATACCATATCTGTACCAAGACTAAGACCAGCTCCTGGAGCACATATTGAGGAGGTTCAATATCCAATCTCAGATGATGAGTTTAAAAAGCTGGTGGCAATTATTAGAATAGCCGTTCCCTATACAGGTATAATTCTTTCCACAAGAGAGTCTCAGGCCTTAAGGGAGGAGCTTTTGAGTTTAGGGGTTTCACAAATCAGTGCCGGCTCCAGCACCAGCCCAGGCGGCTATAAGGAGACGAAGCAGGCGGTTTCAGATCAATTTTATACAAATGACAATAGAAGCCTTGATGAGGTTTCGGCATCAATTATGGCTTTAGGGATGGTACCAAGCTTTTGTACTGCATGCTACAGGGTTGGCAGAACTGGCGAGGACTTTATGCGGCTTGTAAAGGCGGGAAAAATGAAAAACATCTGTCGACATAATGCGCTATTGACCCTGAAGGAATATGGTGAGACCTATGCTTCAGCCGCCACCAGAGAAAGGGCGTCGGAATTGATTGATGAATTGACGGAGGAAATTGATGACCCGAGGCTTAAGGAGCAGGTAAGGATCAAGCTGGAAAATATTTATAAGGGTGAAAGGGATCTGTACATCTAGAAGGAGATGCCCATGACGACTATATTGGATAAATTTAATTTAAGTACGATTGATAAGCCCTATATTTTGGTTTGCTCCTCAAATTCTCAAATGCTTTTTGCAAAGGAGCTCATGGATAAGGCTAAAATTGAAAATCAACTAATACCAACACCGAAGGGCTTTGGAGGAGTCTGTACAACTGCAATAAGGTTTCCTGAGCTCCATGTCAAGGCAGTAGAGGAGCTGACAGCTGCCTACAGGCTGGAGGTAGAGGGATTATATTCTATGGCAAGCAGGTATAAGTATGACTTGAGCTCCATAGAAACCAAAGGTCTTTCGGATAGGCTGCTGGAAATACTGTCCCGTATCTCTGAAAATGCAGAGCTTGATAGGGAAGAAATTAAGTATCTTTTAGAAATAAAAGCTGAAGAAGAGTATAATGCTTTGCTGCAGGCAGCAGATATCATCCGAAAAGAATGCGTAGGAGAGCATATAGAGCTAAGGGCGGCTATAGAATTTTCCAACTATTGCAGCAAAAACTGTAATTATTGTGGAGTGAGAAGGGATAAGAAAATTTCTCGCTATAGGATGTCAGAGGAGGATATACTTCGGGAGGTTGACAGCCTATATCGGATTGGAATTAAGACCATAATACTTCAATCCGGAGAGGATTCCTATTATACTGCAAAAAAAATAATAGAAATAATAAAAAAAATTAAGGAAAAATACGGCCTCCAAATTACCTTAAGCATAGGTGAAAGAAATAACAATGAATTTTCTCTATTCAGGGAGGCTGGGGTCAATAATTATCTTCTTAAGATTGAGACTGCCAACCGAGGACTATTCCAACAGCTACATCCAGATGATGATTTTGACATTCGTGTGGAGCAATCAAGGCGAATAAAGGATGCCGGAATAAGACTTGGCTCAGGAGGAATGGTTGGATTACCCGGACAGACAATTGAACATTTGGTGGAGGATATCATTTTCCAGAGGGATTTTGGCGTTCACATGATTGGTTTTGGGCCATTTCTTCCTGCTAAGGGGACTCCCTATGAGGCGATGCCCCCGGGTGACCTAAGGCTTAGCCTAAAAATGATAGCTATCTCAAGAATCGTCTGTCAGCATGTGTTTTTGCCTGCTACAACCGCTATAGCGTCTCTAAATCCTATGGCACAGGCACTTGCCCTAAGGGCAGGAGCAAATACCATTATGCTGGTGAGTACTCCGAAGGAATTGAGAAATAATTATCAAATATATTCTAACAAGAATATGGTGGATCTGAGCTTTGCAATCAAGTCAGTTCAAGAGGCGGGAAGAAAGCTGCCGAAATATTTAAATTTTAAATATATTGAAGAAATGGGCTACAAAATTCCAGCGGAGCTAGTAAATTAAGGCTAAGGAAGGGTAATTATCAATTGAATTGGGATGATTACTCTTTTCTTAAAGTATTAATTGAGAAATGTTTGACCCACTGTCGTATGATAAGAAAATAACACTTAATAGAGCTCTTGGATTAAATAATTAATTAACGATTTGTGACAATAAATAGCATAAAAGCTATGAACTTTTGTGTAGAAAAACCAACAAAGTCCCTGAAAAGCACGATTTTTATGGTGAAATTATTTCTTAAATCAGATTTTTTATTATTGAAAGATTATGAAAATTATAGTAGAATTACATTATATAATAATTTGCGCATTAAATAGAACTTTGAAAATATGGGATTTTCAAAGGGTGTTAAGAATGGGGTCGCAAATAACGGCTAATTATTATACATAAAGGGAGGTGGAGAGCATGAGAAAAATATTAGGTCTAATTGCGTTTTTTCTTACTGGAGCGGGTTTACTAATTACTGCATTGATTAGTGAATTTGCAATATCTAACCTTGTGATTGTAGCACTATTTTCTATATTTTTTGTTTTAGGTGTAGGGGATCATTTTAGAGAACTGAGAAATTAGAGATTGAGGTGATTATTAATGAATAAAACAAAGCTTCAGATTATTGTCTGTTCTATCGTAGCTGCCTCCATCACCTGGTATTTGAATCATACACTGGGCTACGGAGCTGTTATTGCAAACGGTATCGTAGGTGTCGTAGCAGCCATATTATTGCCGGCTTCGCTGGCGGGTGCATCCTATGCAGCCTCCTTCGTAGGTATGTCGGGTGCATTGGTGCTTCCTGCTTTACCAGCAGCATTGCTGGGTGGTCTAATCGTTGGAATAGTTTTGGCATTTACAACAGAGATCTATGCCGGAATAGGTGGCAAGGGCGGTACAACAGCAGCCTTCTCCACTCTATTGACTAAATTTATTTGGGGCCTTTTAGGTTAGGAGGATTATAATGGAATATATAGCAATTGTGCTGGTTTCGATGCTGGCCGGAATGGCCACCTATTATGTGAGTATTAAATTAAACAAGGGCGCTGTATTTGGTTCAGCAGTGGTTACTTTGATTTCAGGAATTTTATTTCCGAGCCTTATACCTTCCATTGGTGCACGCCTGGCCCTTGTTGCTACTTGTGCTTCGTATGCAGGTATGGTAGGTATAAAAAATGCTCCTAAAATTTCCGATATGGCAGCAATTGGTTTAGTAAACGGAATAATTTTTATAGCCACCTTGGCTGCATATCCCGGAGTAGGAGGAAGACTAGGAACTGTAGCTGCTATTTCCTGCTTTGCATGGATCGGGCTTAAGAAATTCTATGCTAATTTAAAGAGCGCGGGTAAGGGGCATCATCTTCAAAAAAATACTGCACATTAAATTGTGTTGAGGCTAAAGGAGAATTTCATCCTCTGTAATATGGATGAAATTCTCTTTTTTCTTTAGTTTGGAAGGAAAGCATCAGTGGGAAGAGAAATATATTATAGTTTGTCAATAATTAAACAACCCATAAGGGCTATTTTATATTATAATAGAGTATTATGCCCGTAAAATAATTAAAGTAAAGGATTGAGGTGTTTTAATGAAAGCAATTAAACTTCTTTTTGCCAAAAAGAACATTGTTTTACTACTGCTATTATTTGCTTTTTGGTTAATTTTATCACCTTCTGTTTCTCTGCAATCTGTAATCATTGGAATTATAGTGAGTATTTTAGTAGTGCTTTATTCTCAGGATGTTGTCTTTTCAGAAGAGGAGGTCACTATTTACTCCCTTAGCAAGCTGAGGATATTTATCCGTTATTTGTTTACGTTATTGTGGGAGATAGTCAAGGCTAATATCGATGTGGCGAAGGTCGTTCTAAGCCCAAAGATGCCGATATCCCCTTCCTTCATCAAGGTTCATGCAGTCTTTAAAAACGATGTCAATAAGGTTATATACGCAAATTCAGTAACCCTAACCCCTGGGACTCTTACGGTGGATATAAGGGGCGACGAATATATTATTCACGCCCTAACGGATGCGGCGGCTGAAGGTATGGATAATAGTATTTTAGAACAATATGTTAAGAAATTGGAGGCTGATAAGTAATGAGTAAAATAGCCTTTGAGGCAATTTCTATTTTTTTAGCTCTGCTGGCATTTGTCAGTCTTTATAGGGCCTATAAGGGGCCAACACCTGCAGATCGTGTAGTGGCTATAAACGTAATATCTACAAAGGTAACGGTACTGATAGGGCTTTTGGCTATTGTAACCGATCAGGATGCTTTTGTAGACGTTGCATTGATTTATGCTATGATGGGCTTTGTGACAACAGTTTGTGTGTCTAAATATATGGAAAAAGGAAAATTATACTAAGGGGTGAGGTAATTGGAATTGATACAGGGTATTATTGTTGTTTTGCTTACCTTAGGCGGTGCATTCTTTTTCCTTGTAGGAACCCTGGGGCTAATTAGAATGCCAGATGTCTATTGCAGAATGCATGCTACTACAAAATGCGATACCTTAGGAGCCGGATTGGCCCTATTGGCTTTAATGGTTTATAAGGGCTTCAGTATTGTAAGCATTAAGCTTCTTTTAGTGATTGTTTTTGTCTGGCTTACAAATCCAACTGCAGCCCATATTATATCTAAGGCAGAATATAACAAGGATAATGGCAGCAGTGGAGATAGACCAAATAACGAGCTTTTATTATAGGGGGAAGTGAGTATGATGCAATTATTGAATGTAATTCTAGTTATATTTTTAGTTGTCTGTGCAATTGCAGTAGAGCGAACCAAGGATTTGCTGGGGGCTGTTATCATTTTTGGTGCCTACAGCTTGATTATGGCGGTGCTATGGCTGCTTTTGAGGGCACCGGACATTGCTTTAACTGAAGCAGCCATCGGTGCGGGTGTTACTACTATACTATTTATCGGAGTTATCAGCAGAACTAGGAGGATGGAATAATGAAAAAGATATTTTTTATGATTGTTCTTGCCGGATTGCTGCTATTGCTGATTACCAGCGTTATGGAGATGCCGGGCATCGGCAGTATAGATAATCCTGCCTATAATGAGGTTACCCGTTATTATGTAGAAAATTCAATAAAGGATTCTAATGCACCCAATATTATAGCTTCAATTATTACCGACTATAGAGCCTTTGACACCCTTGGTGAAACTACAGTGCTGTTTACCTCTATAGCAGCAGTTATATCTGTTTTAAGCTTGGGACATGGTCATGGAGATAAAAAGCATAATTCTGAAGAAAAGGTGGGGAAGCATCATGGATGATTTAATAGTTAAGACCGTTACCCGTCTGATAGTTCCCTTCATTCAGCTATACGGGATTTTTGTAATACTCCATGGGCATCTATCTCCAGGGGGAGGCTTTTCAGGAGGAGCAATTTTGGGGGCAAGTATAGTTCTCTATAGCTTATCCTTCGGTCTGGAAAAGGCGTCTAAGAAGCTTTCACATGAGGTATCCTCTGTGATAGAAACAGCAGGGATTTTATGGTATATCGCATTGGGTCTGGTGGGTATCTTTATGGGTGGCTACTTCTTAACCAATAGAGCTGCCGGTTTTCCTATGGGGGAAACCGGAAGAGTTATCAGCTCAGGGATGATTGCATTGATAACTTTAGGTATCGGAGCTAAGGTTGCCAGTACGATGATAACCCTGTTCCATACCATTATTAAGGAGGACTAAAGGTGGATCTATTTAAAGCCATTATAGAGCATATAAATTATATTGCTGCCGCAACACTATTCGTTATAGGACTTTATACCGTATTAACACATTCAAATCTTTTAAAGAAGGTCATTGGCATCAATATTATGGAAACATCAATCTTTCTATTCTTTGTATCTATTGGTTATGTTTCGGGGGGCGGATCTCCAATTATTAGCCTTGGGGGAGAAAAGCAGATATTTATTAATCCTGTACCCTCTGCATTAATACTGACGGGAATCGTTGTAGCTGTTAGTATTACCGCATATTCCTTAAGCCTCATCATTAAACTACATGAAACCTATGGGACAATAGATATGGATGAAATAATGGAATTAAGGGGGGAGAAAAACTAATGAGTGTCATACATTTCCCTGTATATATATTATTGATACTGCTATCAACTGCGGTGATAATACCTTTGATAGCAAGCAAGCGATTTAAAAGCGGCGTTAAGGACTTTATTATGGCATCCTTTATGGCAAGCTGGCTGTTGTCCTTTACAACACTAAGGCATGTTATGAATAATGGAGCCTATACCTATAGCTTTGGTAATTGGTCTCAAAAAATAGGCATTCAGTTTTTGGTGGATGAATTTTCCTCCTTTATGACATTAATCATTTTATCAGTGGCCTTTCTTGTAATCATATATTCACTGAAGGATATGGAGCATGAAATAAAGGATTATCAGTTTTCCAGCTATTATACACTTGTGTTTTTACTGTTGTTTTCCATGATAGGCTTAACCATAACAAATGATATATTCAATATGTATGTTTTTATGGAAATACTATCAATTACCTCATGTGGAATTATATCTATTAAGCATAAAAAGGAAAATTTCCTGGCTTCGATGCGATATCTGATTCTGAGTGCAATCGGCTCCCTGTCTGTATTGATGGGTATAGCACTATTGTATATGGTAACGGGTCATTTAAATATGTACGAGGTATCAAACGTAATAAGTCAGGTATGGCAGATCTACCCCACCAATATTTTGGTGTCCTTAGGCTTTATGATCTCAGGCTTTGCTATTAAAGCAGCAGTATTTCCGCTGCATATTTGGCTACCGGATGCCCATTCCTCAGCCCCAACCCCCTCCAGTGCCCTTTTATCCGGCCTGGTGGTGAAGGTATACATCTTTGCAGTAGCTAAAATACTTTACAGAATTATTGGTGTGGAGATAGTAGCAGCGTTAGGAATCCCCACCTACTTAACCTATTTTGCTGCCATTGGTATGATAATGGGCTCTGTATTTGCAATAGGACAAAAAGATATCAAAAGAATGCTGGCATATTCCAGTGTTGCACAAATAGGCTATATCTTCATGGGACTGGGTCTTGCTACAGTACAGGGCTTTTCGGCGGCACTATTCCACATAGTATCCCACGCACTGCTTAAAACAGCACTTTTCTTAAGTGCAGGTGCCATTATTTATCAAAAGGATAAGAGGGACCTGCGGGAGCTGAATGGTATAGGCTATGAAATGCCTGTTACGATGATGGTATTTACCATAGCAGCCTTTGGAATGATTGGAATTCCTGGTATAAATGGCTTTATGAGTAAAATGTATCTGAGTCTAGCAGTTATAGACGTTAAGAAATATGTTTATTTAGTAATTATACTGGTGAGTAGCTTCTTAAATGCCATGTACTACCTTCCGATAATTATTTCTGCCTTTCTGAAGGAAAGCAAGGAACGGAAAAATATCATGGTTATGGATAAGCTCCCTAAGAGCATGATCTATCCTATGGTTATTATAGCTCTTGGCTGTATACTCATGGGCTTCTTCCCTCAGATTATTATGGACGTCATAGAAAGGGCAGTACCTAGCTTTTTACTAATGGGTAAATAGAATAGCATAAAGGGCAGAGTCGTTTGACTGTGCCCTTTTAAATATACTGTAATATTTTGTCAAAATAAACTCAATTAAAACATATCATGTAGTATAAGCTTCGAAGTAAGCTGATGTTTCGGTAATATGTAATTGGTTGGAAAACAGCAGTTTATAGGCTAAATAAAAATAATTTTAAATTAAGATTAATTCCAGTTATTGATTTTTCCATATTTTTGTTATACAATAATGTCAACAATTTATCAATTTTAACCAATCTAAGTTTTTGGCACCAGTTTTTGCCTATCTTTTTATTCTATAATCGTATTACTTATTGTAGAAATACAGGCAGCTTTAATGGTATAATTGCATTTGTGACTATTATTCAAAACTAAAAAGCAGGATGGAGGGAGTAAAAATGAAAAACGTTGATTCTATCAACGAAGAGGGGCATAAATGGCAGGAAAGTAAAAGCAATGTTTTTTCAATTAACTCGATCGTTGTATTAATATTATTTGTTTTACTAATCGTTTCGTACACACTATTTACTACTAATATCGGTCTAGACATAGTGAAATTTCTTTTAAGCAATCATAATATTCCAATTTTTACATTGCTTTTAATCTTCAGTGCGGCACCCCTATCGGTATATATAGGCAACAAATCAGAGGATTTAAGAGACAGCTTTGTGGTGAATATATCCTTTGTTGCATTGCTAATGACCTTACTGCTATACCCACAGGTAAGCAAACAGCCAATGATTTTGGATCTGGAAAAGCTGCTAAGCTTTGGTCTTCACTTTAGAATTGATCAATTGACCTTTATGCTTATGGTTATAGCCTGCTCACTATGGTTTTTTTCTCTCACCTATGCCCACGAGTATATGGCAGCGGAGGAGGAGCATAGAACCCGCTTCAATTTCTGGATGATGATAACCTTTGGCGGTGTTATGGGAGCATTGATGTCAAGGGATCTGCTTTCACTTTTTCTTTTCTTTGAAATTATGTACCTCAGCTGTTATTTTCTGGTGGCCCACAATCAGACAGAGGGAGCACTGCAGGCAGGTAATAGGTATATTTATATGGGGGTTGTCGGAGGGCTTTGCATTCTTTTAAGCATGAGTATACTTTATGCCAAGACAAACACCTTTGCGCTTGTTGAAATTAATCAGTCGATTCAGGCCATATGGGCTACTGATAAAACAAGCATCGTTATTGCGCTAACCTCCATGTTAATAGGTCTATCAATAAAGTCAGCAGTATTTCCATTGCATTTTTGGCTTCCGGATGCCCATTCAAATGCACCGACACCGGCCAGTGCCATACTATCAGGAATGGTTATAAAGGTTTATATTTTCTCTGTAATCAAGGTTTTATTTGTAATGGTTGGTTTCGATTTACTGAAGGAGATACCCTTATCCTCAATAATTACCTCCTTAGCTATAGTAGGTATGATAATGGGCTCCGTACTGGCAATAGGACAGAAGGATATCAAAAAGATTTTGGCTTATTCAAGTGTTGCCCAGGTCGGCTATCTACTACTGGGTATAGGCCTGACATCAGAGCTGGGGCTATCAGCCACATTTTTTCATATAGTTACCCATGCCCTTATGAAATCAATTCTATTTTTAAGTGCTGGTGCAATCATATTCCAAAAAGGTAAGCGGGATGTTAGGGATTTTCAGGGAATAGGCTACGAAATGCCTATAACTATGACTGTGTTTTCTATTGGTGCCTTTTCAATGATAGGAATACCGGGGCTGATAGGCTTTATGAGCAAGTGGTACTTAAGTCTGGCATCGCTGGCATCAGGAAAGCAGATTTATGTCATCATGATCATGGTAAGTAGCTTCTTAAACGCCATGTATTATTTGCCAATTATAATTACAGCCTTCTTAAAGCATAGCGGTAAGAAGAGCAATACATTAACCAGAGATAAGGTGCCTAATACGATGCTGGTTCCAATGGTGATTATAGCTGGTGCTATTGTATTGTTAGGCTTCTTCCCTCAATGGTTGATGAGCTTTATTGAAAAAGCGATCGTTTTATTGTAGAATATAGATATATAGAATTTATATGGAGGAGAATGTCTATGAATACTTCCCACGAAGCTCACGATTTACAGCATGGCGATATTATATCCAATGTGCTGGTAAATGGTAAGCATTCAAAGGCTTTTTACATTAACAGTATAGTGGTATTTATTCTTGCTGCTGTGGCTTTAATAGCCTTCTATGGCTTTACAGCCCTTGACTGGGCCAGCCGTGTAAATCTGGAAACAGGCTTCTTGGCGGAAATAGCAGATTTTATACATCATTATGATAAATTTCCCTTGCTTATTATCATGATTCCTGCCATAGGCTGTCTAATACAGTCCTATAAGGGAAGCAGATATGAGAATTTCAGGGATTGCTTGGTGGTTAATACTACCTTTTTAACGCTTTTGCTTGTTTTGGCTATGTATCCGCAGATTTCCCACGGAGAAATTGTCTACAAAATGTCTGAGGCAATGGGCTTTGGCTTGATGTTTAAGGTCGACATGATCAGTATGATTATGCTTGTGACCACATCTATATTGTGGCTTGCTGTTTCGATTTATGCCCATGACTATATGGCCCATGAGAATCACAGAAACCGCTTTTATTTCTTCCTCTCCATAACCTACGCTGCTATATTAGGCACCGTTATGGCAGGAGATATATTTACGATGTTTCTATTCTTCGAAATAATGACCTTCAGCTCCTATATGCTGGTTACCCACTGTGAGCATGATGAGTGTATAGAAGCCGGCTACAGCTATATTTACATGGGAGTAATGGGGGGCTTAAGCATACTCTTAGGTATGATTTTGCTTTATATCAATACAGGAACCCTGGAATTTCTACCATTGGCCTCAAAGCTTCAGCATTTGGGGGCTATGAAGTATGGCATTATGGCATTATTTATACTGGGCTTTGGCGTAAAGGCCGGTATGGTTCCGGTGCATATATGGCTGCCTAAGGCTCACCCGGTGGCACCAACACCAGCCAGTGCTCTATTGTCGGGAATAATGATTAAAATAGGCGCCTATGGCATATTAAGAGTTACCACCAGCTATTTCTTCCCAGCGGCCTCTGAGGTAACAAGCTACAAGGACCCGATATGGTATGCTGCCAAAAATCTTGGGGCAGTAATCATATGGATTGGAATCATCACTATGGCTGTCGGTGTATTCATGGCCCTTCAGCAGGGTAATATGAAGAAGATGCTGGCCTACCACAGTGTCAGTCAGATGGGATATATTATAATGGGTATTGGCGTAGCGGTTTATTTGGGCTATAAGGGAGCGATGGGCTTCTCAGGCGCTCTATATCATATCGTTAACCATGCGTTGTTTAAGTCCATACTCTTTATGGTGGCCGGGGTTATATACCTTCAGATCCATGAGCTGAATATGTATAATCTAGGGGGCCTTTGGCGTAAGATGCCCTTTACAGCAGCAGCTTGTCTGGTTGCGGCGCTAGGTATTACAGGTATGCCGGGTTTCAATGGCTTTGCCAGCAAATCATTACTGCATCATGCTATTATTGAGGCATATGAGTACGGACATCCTTCATTTAAATATGCGGAATATCTTTTTACCATAATTAGTGCAGGTACAGTTTGCTCCTTTATAAAGCTCTTTGGCTTTACCTTCCTTGGTAAGCTTCCGGAGAAGTATGAGAAGATGGACTTTACTAAATATAGAATTATGGACATGGCAATGGGTGGACTGGCGGCATTAATCCTATTTGTTGGACTTAAGCCTGAGTTTTTTCTAAATAAATTCCTTATACCTGCCCTCCACAGCGTGACCTATGACCATCATTTTATAGCAGAGCATTTAGGGCACATTAACTTCTTCAATTCCCATGACATGATGGGTATGATTCCCGTTTATATAATGGGAGCCGCAATATTTGTGCTGGGAATCAAGTTTCACCTATTCCACCTTCATCTGCCGGAGTGGCTGCGGGTTGAATACCTCGTGTTCCTGCCATTAAATAAGGCGCTACAGTTTGTTACTGATAAAATGACTCATGGTCATGACAGAGGCCTTGAGGCAGGAGAGAGCATGATAAATGGTGTCAGCTCAGCTTTAAATATCATGACTGAGGAGCATGAGGCAAGAACGGCACATAAGGATGGCATAATTGAACGTCTAGCCGCCACCATCAGTGTATTTACCCATCGTTATGAGATGAGTATCATAAAGAGTGACGTTGTTATATATTCGATCATACTGACAAGTGTATTGGCGATATTAATAATATTCAGTTAAATAAATAAAAGCTTGAAGTCATGTAATAAAATAATGACTTCAAGCTTTTTATTTTTATACCTTCTGTTTTAAAGGCGAAATTGCTCTCTCCAGTATTCCCTGAACATAGGCTATAAGCAGACCATAATTTACAATAGGTACCTTTTGAATTATTACCTGGGAAATTCTATGCTGCATTTCACGTTGGTTTAGCATACAGCCGCCGCAATGAATCACAAGACTAAATTCCTTTAAATCAGCAGGAAAGCTGGTGCCGGAAGCATATTGATAATTTAGATCTTTTCCCGTCAGCTGCTTCAGCCAACGGGGTATTTTGACACGTCCTATGTCATCTGCCTGCCTATGATGGGTACAGCCCTCTACCACCAAAACGGTATCATTATCCTTTAGGTCGTTGATTTTGGCTACACCCCTCAGCATTTCATCCAAATCGCCCTTGCTTCTGGCAAAAATAATGGAAAAGGAGGTCAGGGGAATATCCTCCGGTACATCGGCAGCTACAGACTGGAAGGCCTGGGAGTCTGTGATTACCAGTCTAGGCTTCTTGCCTAGGCTTAAAAGGGTTTCCTTCAGCTCGGTTTCCTTGGCGGTTACCGCAATAGCACCATGATCTAGGATATCCCTGATGGTCTGCTGCTGTGGAAGAATTAGACGCCCCTTTGGAGCCCCCTTATCTATGGGAACCACCAGAACTACAAAATCCCCAGGTGATATGATATCCCCCACCAAATTTAAGTCATCCCCATCGTCAGGCAGGGCTTTGATCATGGCCTCCTTCAGCCTAAGGATTCCCTCATTTGTAGTGGAGGATACCGGTACCAGCTTTAAGCCTAAGATTCTTTCGAACGCTGATATATTTTCCCAGGTTAATTGCTCTTCATCTATTTTGTTTAATACACCTACAATAGGGATTTTCTTGCTTCTAAGCTGAATCAGTATATCCTTGTCGAAGTCGGTAACCCCGGTTGTTGCATCAATTACTATCAGAGCCAGATCTGTTTTATTAAGAACCTCAAGGGTTTTATTTTTTCTCAGCTCTCCTAAAATTCCTTCGTCGTCTAGACCTGCTGTATCTATTATAACCACCGGACCTATAGGCAGCAGCTCCATAGCCTTATATACGGGGTCGGTGGTTGTCCCCATAACAGGTGATACAACGGCTATTTCCTGATTGGTTATAGCGTTTATCAAGCTTGACTTTCCTGCATTTCTCCTTCCAAATATTGCGATATGCACTCGATTTGAGCGGGGGGTTTGATTTAAGCTCATTTATATCACCTTTCTTCATTAGTATTGTCCTAAATACATTATACAATATAATTGATAAAAAAATAACATGTTTATTTAGTAATTATAAAAAAAGCCATTATTGCCTATAAAGGGTTAATGTATAGGAAAATGGGGATATGAAGAGCCTGTCATGCTGACAGGCCTAATAAATGAGGATATTTATACTTGTGTGTTAGCTTACTTAGATGGAGAGGCAGAAGCTTTCCTTGAGGACTTAAAGCCGCCTTTAGCCCTTTCCTTCAAAACAGTATAGGCAAAGCATGTAGCAAGGGTAATACTATAAACTAAAATGATATTAATAATAAAACCAAGGCTATTTGACTGTATACCCAATTTGTCAATAAAATCGGCAGATAGCATAAGCGCAAGGGGATGGCTTAGATAGATGTAGAAGGAGCTTTTTGAGATTCTCCTAATCAACCAATGATCTCCTATATAGCTGAAGCTGTTGGATAAAGACAGTAAAAATACAATGGATATTACGGAAAAAGCAAACCATGACAGGGAAACAATATGGACATTTATAGATTTACCCAGCTTATAATAGCTGAAAAACAAGTAGGCCTCGCATAGGGTGATAGATAAATACATAAATAGCAATACAGTTTTTTTGCGCAGCAGTAGGGGCCTAATTTTATCATAATGCTTGGCAATATAACAGCCCAGTGCGAAAAAGAAAATATAGGTGGTAAAGAACCTGTCGGAATAAGGCATAGTGATGAAGCGTAGAGAAAGCAGGTTAATCGCCATAAATAGCGCCAATAGCACATGTGAATTATACCTATTAAACAGCCGCCTAAAAATGCCGAAAAGCAGGTAAAACTGGGATATGGTCAATATAAAGTATAGGTGATAAACCATATTTGCCAGCAGTAGATTATTTATAAAAAAACTAAGCGAGAGGCTATAATATCCTTTGTGAATAAAGAATAAATAGTATGCAATAGTCCATACAAAATATGGAACTAAAGTACTCATAAACCTTTTTTTCAGAAAGGACCAGGTTTTGAAGGGGCCTTTTTGATATCTGTAAAAGAAGATAAAGGCGCTTATAAAAATAAAGGTGGCTGTGGTGTACTTTGCACCTCTGTTTATCAGAATATAAAGGTATATTAGCGGATTAGTGGCCTCAATTGATGCTACAGGTATGGCAGAAATATGAACAAGGATAACTGAAAGACAGGCAATAGCCCTTAGAACGTAAATCTCCTTAAGCTCTGTTGCTTTTCCTTTTGCAGCTGTCATAGCTTTTATGCTATTTGATGGGTTTGTAGTTGAAGCTTCCATCTCGACCTCCTAATCTAACTCTTTAATATATACCATAGTAACACTAAATGGGTATTAATACAAACATGTATAATTATTTAACAAGTAGCTGAAAGAACAAAATACAACCTTAGCATTTGAAAACGCTATAAAGTTAAGATGATAAATTTACTAAAAATCAAATATATAACAAAAATTTCTAACTATATCTATAATTTGGACAAAAAAATCACGCTATATTCACTTGTTTAGCAAATATAGCGTGATAATTTTTTTCTCTTTTGAAGCTTAGTATTTTTAATCTAATATCGCTCAAATCCATTATAAATTACCTTTTTTTCCGGCACCGAAGTAGTTAAGTGAATCCGGATTTTCCAATGATTCGTCGTCATCCTCTAAATGCTCTGCCCAGCTGCTAACATCACCTAATTGAAGCTCTGTGTATTCCTCCTCCTGTGTATTAAAGCTTGAACCTTCATTAAACATAATATTTTCCTCCTTTAAATTAATTTTTTAAAGCTTAAACAAGATATACATCTGGTCGGTGGCCTTAATAAGTAGTGTTTTATAGAATCCACTAAAAATATTGACACCAATCAGGATAAAAAAAACGCCCTTGTTCTAGTTCAAGGACGAGCTTTAACCCGTGTTACCACCTTTTTTCGCATCGCTAGGATGCCTCAGTCGGTTATTAAACCTAGTCTGTAACGGGACTCCCCGATATCAATTACTATTATTTCACCGATATTGCTCAGGAGTGATTCATGTATAAAAACAGTATCGGCTTCCAGCCTGCACCGACTCTCTAGGACTGCATTTAAACAACTGTCTCCTTCAAAGCTGTTTGAATATTGTATTATGTATTATTATATATACTTTCATAGCATCAGTCAATAGCTAATTTCAAAATAATTAAACAATTCTGAAAACAAATATTTGTTAAATAAACATATATGTGGAGAATGAGAAAGACATTACCATATTTCTAATCAGATCCAATCGGAATATTCAATATATACGCATAAATGTATCGATAAACTCAATTGGTTATAATTTCCACTATGTGATAGAATTTCAATGTATGTACATGTTTATCAAAAGGGGGAAAATTTAATGAGACCAGCAGTTATGGAAAGAGTTGAAGGCCTAAGAGGAGTAAATTCAGTAAAGATTAAAGAGGAAAGTCAGGCAGGGAAAAAGGTAGTGGGGATGTATTGCACCTTTTCACCGGCGGAGCTGGCGCTGGCAGCAGGGGCCATCGCCGTAACCCTATGTGGGACAAAGCAGGAGCCGATAGCAGAGGCTGAAAAGAGCCTGCCAAGGAATCTCTGTCCCTTGATAAAATCCAGCTATGGCTTTGCTGTCACTGATACATGCCCTTATTTTTATTTCTCGGACGTGCTATTAGCGGAAACAACCTGCGACGGAAAAAAGAAGATGTACGAGCTGATGGGAAAAATTAAGCCCATGCATATTATGAATCTACCTCAGACTGCTGAGGGCGAGGATGCATTGGAGTACTGGAGAAAAGAAATGGTTAAATTTAAAAGCTTCCTTGAGGAAAGGTTTGAGGTTGAAATAACCGAAGAGGGGCTAAGAGATGCCATACGATTGATGAACAAAGAAAGAGATGTTATGAGAAGGCTACATAAATTAAATGCCCATAAGCCTGCGCCTTTAAAGGGGACGGATATGTTGATGGCTCAATGGCTGAAGGGCTTTAACGTAGACAGAGAAGCTGGCATTGCACTAATGGAGGAGCTAATTGCAGAAACTGAGGTCATGATAGCCAACGGACTTTCACCCTTCGAAAAGGATGCTCCAAGAATACTTTTGACAGGATGTCCCGTGGGCGGAGGCTCTGAAAAGCTTCTAAAGGTAATCGAGGAGGCAGGCGGTAGCATTGTTGTGTTAGAAAACTGTACCGGCTATAAGAGCATAGATATCGATGTTGATGAGGAAAAGGAGCCCCTTACTGCATTGGCTGAAAAATATCTTGCTACACCATGCTCCTGTATGAGCCCTAACAATGGTAGGCTAGAGCTTATAGGAAGACTGGCCAAGGAGTACCTGGTGGATGGTGTAGTGGACTTGACCTGGCAGGCCTGTCATACCTATAATGTAGAGTCCTTTACTGTGCGAAGCTATGTTAAGGAGGAGCTTGGGCTACCCTTTATACAGATAGAGACGGATTATTCAGATTCTGACCTTGGTCAGCTTAAGGTCAGAATGGAGGCCTTTTTAGAAACCATGAAGTAGTAAGAAGCCATCCATAGTGATGGCTTCACAAATTTTCAACCTAGGAGTGAGCACAGTGATTACAATAGGAATAGATATCGGTTCTGTAGCAGCTAAGGGTGTAGCCTTTGATGGCTCTAACATAGCTTCAAGGGTTATTATTCCCACCGGCTGGAGTCCAAGGGATACAGGCTTAAAGCTGTTGGATATGCTTAAATCAGAGATAGGTGATGATGAAGAAATTGCTTCGATAACCGCTACTGGCTATGGCAGGGTTTCGCTGCCTATTGCCAATGACAGGGTTACGGAAATTACCTGCCATGGAAGAGGAGCACATTTTATCGACAGCAACGTCAGAACAATTATAGATATTGGTGGACAGGACAGTAAGGTAATAAGAGTCGATGACAGGGGCAGAGTAGTGGATTTTATAATGAATGACAAATGTGCAGCTGGAACAGGAAGATTTCTTCAGGTTATGTCCAATGTATTAGAGGTTGAAGTAGGGCAGCTGTCGGATCTTGCAATGGGGGCGAAGCCGCTTCAAATCAATAGCATGTGTACTGTCTTTGCAGAATCTGAAATTGTCGGGCTACTGGCTGAGGGCAATGAAAAGGAGCCGGTTGCGGCAGGGCTGCTGGAATCCGTCGCCAATAGATGCATTGCCCTAGCAGGAAGACTGGGGATAGAGGACAGAGTATTTTTTTCAGGGGGAGTAGCTAAAAGCAAGTATATAAAAGCGTATCTTGCAGAGGGTCTCAGGACTGAAATATACACTTCACCCTTGGGGCAATTCAATGGGGCCCTGGGGGCAGCAATTATAGGCTGGGAAAAAACCACCAGAACAAATATTTTACAAAAATAACATACTAACGTATTATTTCTCCGTATATATGGGTATAAGACTTACAGTGTATTTAGAAATTCTATAAGGGTGGCGATATTTATGGAGAAAAAGCTTTATTTGTCCAGAACCGATAAAAAGCTTGCGGGTGTATGTGGCGGAATTGGAGAGTATTTGGAGATGGATTCAACTATAATTAGACTTCTATGGGTGGCTTCTTTTTTCATGGTAGGAGTAGGGATATTTGCCTATATAGCGGCGGCGTTTATAATACCCCATAGACCGATGTAGAATTTCATGGTGGGAGGATATTCCTCCCTTTGATGCCGTTATGCATACTGTTCTTATACCAGTTCCCTGGTTGCCAGAGGGATTTATGCTTGATTTTAATGGATTTATAGAATATAATTATCCCTATATTTAAATAATTATTAACTCGTATAATATTGGAGATATGGTCCAAAAGTTTCTACCAGACCGCCATAATGGTCTGACTACGGGTGTTTAGCTATGAAGAAGCCCACTCCAATAGGTGGGATTTATGATGTATAGCCTGAACCCCGTAGCCCTACGGGGTTTTTTATTTTAATTAGGAGGGATACAATGCAGTTGCTTAAGGATATGATTCTGCAGGTAGGCAGAGTTGAGGGTGAGGGCGTATTGAAGGTAGATAGCTTCTTAAATCATCAGCTGGATATAGAGCTATTAAATGAAATAGGTAAGGCCTTTAAAGAGGCATTTAAGGATGCAGCTATAACAAAAATACTGACGGCTGAGGTATCGGGTATTGCTATTGCAGCGATTGCAGCCCAATATTTCAAGGTGCCGGTGGTGTTTGCAAAGAAGACGCAATCTAAAAATTTGGACAATGAAACCTTTGAGGGAGAGGTATACTCCTATACAAAGGCTCAGACCTATAAAATTAGAGTATCTAAACGATATCTTTCATCAGAGGACAAGGTTTTAGTGCTGGATGATTTTCTGGCAAACGGACAGGCAGCCCTTGGACTTAAGCAGATTGTTGATGCTGCAGGTGCAGAGCTTGTGGGAATAGGGGTAGTGATTGAAAAGGCCTTCCAGGAGGGCGGCAAGCTTCTGAGAAAAGATAATATCAGAGTTGAAGCTCTGGCAATTATAGAAGCGATGGAGGAAGGCAAAATCATTTTCAAGTAGATGCAACTACAAATTGTGAAATTATAATTTTTGAGGAAATTGCATAATGCCATGAGAACGTATATATATTCTAGTTTATACAAAGTTAAAAGTTTATCGCGCATTGCCTAGGGCTAATAACATTTAAAAATAATTATACAAATTAGCCCGTGGGGCACTAAGCAGGAAACTTTTGACTTTGTATAAACATACCACTCATTTTAGGTTAAGATATTTCCTCATTTATAAAAAAAGTAAAAGGGTGACGGAGCCATAAAAAATCTCCGTCACCCTTTAATTATTTTATTTTATAGGAAAGTTCGTTTTTAATTCCTATGAAATGGGGGGTTGTTAAGGGGGGCGTCACCCCTTATTACAATAAGGAAAGGCGAGTAGTGTCACGAATAAGTGGCACTATGCCACGAGCGGCGCCGAGACAGTGAGGCGACCGAAGGCGAAGCGTCCTAGGGCGAGTAGTGCCACGAATAAGTGGCACTGCGATACGAGCGCCGCCGAGATGGTGAGGCGGCAGGGTGCTTGCACCGCATGGGTTCCCTGGAAAACAAACGTGGCGAAGCCACTTTGTTCAATTCAAAGGTATGGTTTTGTTAAAGGGATATCTATAGCCTGCAAACTGGAGCTTGCACCTGTATTCTTGGCGAGGCTCAACCTCGATTCCGAAGTATACCGGTGTTGGAGCTGCATTCCCCATATCGGTATAACCAAAGCTGCTTCCTAGTTCTTCCGCTTCTATTTTTAAGCTGCCGAAGTTTTTAAGGGCAGGAGGCAGTAATAGGTCTATCCATAATGAATTACGCCCTTCTGTCGTTGGGCCATAGCTAACCTTTTCTATGATGATTTCTTCTCCCATATAGGTAAAGGATTTCGGATAATTTTCCTCTAAGGATACAGTAAAGTCGTATTCCGAGGCCTCACCGATGTAATACTCCTCAAAGCCGAAATACATTTCATCAACCTCATCAAAGTATTTAGAGGGAACGAAGTAATAGCTAACCTTGCTGTAGGGGTCTGATTGCCTTGAGGTGCTTACCAGCCCCTCCTGCATATATTTATTCCCCTTGGAATCCATAAGATATGGCTTTTCAATTCCAACAAAGCTGTAGCCCTCCTCCATATCATAGGAAATGTCCAGCCTCATTCTGGTGGGGCTTATGGTCAGCTCCTCCAGCAGCAGCTGACCATGCTGCAATGGAATACTCATATTGATATCATAGCCTTTAGACATCATAAAATCAGCCTTGTCAAAGGGCAGCTTAATATCCTTAAAGACATGTATTACTTCATTAACATCACGATATTTATGCCATATTACCTCTACCTCAAGGGTAAGATATTTTGGTTCCTTTGACAAAAAGGCCATAGCCTCCCCCTTTTCAAATATCTTTTCAGCCCTCACATCGACAAAGCTTTTATGGCGATCTGAGTCATAGGTAGTGGATCCAATGCCTCCCGGGTTTTCAAAGCTCTTAAAGGTAACATTCACACTAAGCAGGCCTAGTGGCTCCTTGCCTTCAGCTACCGGAGCGTTTAGCTGTGCTTCCTTTATTTCACTGTTTACAGCCTCAACCTCATCCAGTATAGCCTGTATCCTATCGCCATAGGCTGAGGCAGTAACCGCTAATCTGTCCTCATCAAACATAATGCTGCTAAGCTCCACAGTAATGCCGTTTTCCTCTAGGGTTATGCCCTCTATTTCTTTGTAGCCATGATTTTTTGCATTCTCTGTTCCGCTGTCACCCTGCAGCCAGTTGACCGCCAGCTTTATGACAGGTATGTTGGAGGCATATACTGCAAAGGCTGGAATCAGCTTAACAGAGGCTACAAAGATACCTAATAGCATAGCGATAGCTGCAAGATACTTAGCATATCTTCTTTTATTGGTAGCGGGGCCATTGGAGGAGAGGATGGTTGCGCTAATTCTATCCTCCAGCTCCTCCGGCACAGGGGCTAAATTGTTGACAAAATGCTTGTGAAGCTCCTCCTCCAGCAATGTCATATCCTGCTGATCCAGAAGCTCTCGCTCCTTGTTATTTTGGCTCATATCTATTCCTCCCTTACATCCAATTGAAGCTTCATCCATTTCAGCCTTGAATAAAGCCTTGTCTTCACGGTACCCTCCGACAGCTGCAAAAGCTCTGCTATTTCCCTTAGCGTATAGTCTGAATAGTATTTTAAATGAATAACCAATCTATCCATAGGCTCCAGCGACATCAATAGCTTTTCCAAATCCATCTTATCCGCAGCTATGTCTCTGGAGTCAGGTAATTCCACTGCCAGTCTATTCGTCAGAGACTGCTGCCTGTTCCTATCCCTAATTTGCAGCCTGCATTCATTCACGACTATTTGTATAAACCAGGATTTAAATTTCGAGGCCTTTTTCAGCTGCCTGATGCTTTTAAAGGCCTTTTCGACTGCAGAGCATACTGCCTCCATACTATCATTTTCGTTGTGGAGAAAGCATAGAGCAATTCTGTAGGCCTCAGTCCTCAGGGGCATAATTATTGCAGCAAAGCTTTCCTTATCACCCCTTTGGGCCCTTTTTACGTGTATTTCTTCCATCCTCAGCCCCCCCTTTACTATTAGATACATTCACCGGGTATTTAGTTTTTTGTTTTTTGAAAAACAGCATTTTTTTATATAAAAACCCCTGAGCATAATGTGCTTTAAGCAGCTACAGCGTTATGCAATAGAAATCTTTGTTAAAACTTATGTATATTACCTAAGAAAATCTTACAAAATAAAGGGGTAAACTTTTCAAGGGGTTACATCACCTTTACATATTGATATTTAAACAAAGGAGTTGGTTATTATTAAAGCGCTAATCATGGCAGGAGGTAAGGGCACAAGGCTCACACCTCTTACTTGTGATATTCCTAAACCAATGGTACCAATCTTAAATAAGCCCGTTATGGAATATACAATTCAATTGCTAAAAAAATACGGAATAAAGGATATAGCAGTAACATTGGCTCATCTACCTAATGTTATTATAGACTATTTTGGCGAAGGAGAAAAATGGGATGTTACCCTAAAGTACTATATAGAGGAGGAGCCCCTGGGTACAGGAGGAAGCGTAAAAAATGCAGAGGATTTTTTTATGGATGATACTCTTGTGGTTATTAGCGGCGATGCCCTTACGGATATAAATCTGGAGGAGGCCTTGAGCTTTCATATAAGCAAGGCCTCAAGAGCTACACTCGTTCTGAAAAATGAGGCCTATCCAACTGAATATGGTGTGGTAATAACGCGAGATAGCGGAGAGATCATTAGATTTCTTGAGAAGCCCAGCTGGGGAGAGGTCTTCAGCAATACAATAAACACTGGCATCTATATTTTGGAGCCCTCTGTATTTGACTATTATAAAAAGGGAGATACCTTTGATTTTAGTAAGGATCTATTTCCAAAGCTGCTGGAGGATGGCATTCCCATGTATGGCTATATCACTGGGGAGTATTGGTGTGACATAGGGGATTTAAGCTCCTACAAGCAAACACAGTTTGATATGCTAGAGGGCAAGGTTGGCTTCAGCTTTGATGCCAGGGAAATAAGAAAAGGCGTATGGGTGCAGGAGGGCTTAGCGCTGGAGGATAATGTAACCATAATCCCACCAGTCTATATTGGTAGCAGGGTATTAATTAAGTCAGGAGCATCAATTGAGGGCTATAGCATTATTGGAGAAGGCTGTAGGATTGGGGAGGCCTCAACGATTAAGAGGTCTATCATTTGGAACAACGTCACCATAGGCAGAAGGAGCAGCCTAAGGGGAGCGGTGTTATGCAATAACGTGGATATTAAAAGCAAGGTAGAAATATATGAAAATGCAGTAATCGGAGAGGGGACCACAGTTGGTGACCACGCTGTAATCAAGCCCGACATCAAGATATGGCCTCAGAAAAAAATCTATGAAAACACCATAGTAAGCCAAAATCTCATATGGGGAACAAAGGCCTCCAAAACTATTTTTGGACACAGGGACATTTCCGGCGAGGTGAATTTAGATATTACCCCTGAATATGCCTCCAGACTGGGCTCAGCCTTTGCATCAACCATAAAGGAAAATCCAATGCTAATTGTCAGCAGCGATGCCTGCCATGCTTCAATTACAGTGAAAAACTCTATAATTGCAGGGGTTCAGGCAACAGGAGCACAGGTGATTGAAATAGATAATTCACTAATGCCGGTAAATCGATTTGCGGTGAGATATCACCAGGCCAGCGGGGGTATTCATGTCAGAACTGATAAGGGCAATCGAAACAAGGTCTACATAGAGCTGACGGATGAAAGAGGCAGCAATATTCTGAGGGGGAAGGAAAGGGAAATCGAAAACCTTTTTTGCAGGGATGACTTCAAAAGGAGCAATGGTGAGGGGATAAAGAAGGTTATAAAAATATCAAATTTCTCGTCCTTGTATATCAATTCAGGAGTCAAGGGCTTAAGAAGCCGGCAGCTGATAAAACGGAGCAACTTAAAGTTATATATTAGCTCCCATTCGGAAGAGATCATGCAGCTGGCTACAGAGTTTTTAGAGGAGCTGGGTTGTCAGCCCATCAGCCTTTACCCCTCCAGCCGCAGGGAAGGTATAGAGGAGCATCTTCAAAAATTCTCCCGACTTGTCAAGGAGGAAAGTGGTGATGCCGGAATTTATATCAGCGAGAATGGTGAGGAGCTGATACTCCTAGATAATAAGGGCAGGGTGGTTGGAAAGGAAAGGTATGAGGCCTTTACGGCCCTGTTGATATTCAAGAAGGGCATAAGGAGAATGGTATTGCCCTATATTGCCCCCGGCATTATAGACAGGATAGCAGAGGCATATTCCGCCAGGGTAATAAGAACTAAGTCAAACCCCTCCAGCATAATGAATGCCATGCTCTCCTCAGCCAGTGACCAAAATGAGGATATGCTGCAGTACCACCTTACATACAACGCCATATGGGCATTGGGATATATCATAGAGTATATAATGGAAAATGGCATAGCCCTAAGCAGCTTAGTAGATGAAATACCAAGCTTCTATTTTGTTAAAAGGGAAATTCCCTGCAATTGGGAGGACAAGGGCAGGGTAATGAGGGAAATGATAATGTCGCAGGACAATGAGGCGATTGAGCTTTATGAGGGTGTAAAGATTATGCAGGATAAGGGCTGGGCATTGATTCTTCCCGACAGCGAAAGGGCAGTTTTTAATATCTACACTGAGGGCTTTTCGCAGGAATATGCAGAGGAGCTTTCAAGTCAATTTAGTGAAAGGGTACAGGAGCTATTGAAAAATCAGAGACAGTGATGTCTTTGATTTTTGTACATAGAAGCAAATAGGCCCAAAGGGGTTAGGATTTTCAATACCTAGGACCAATAGGGCTATTTAGAAGAGTCTCCAGTAGAGAAAGGTGATGAAGTAAGCCTATGCTTTTAAAGAAAAATCATACTCTAATGAATCCGATTGACAAAAGTATAAAAATTGAAGAAGCATTGCTGAATTATTCAGACTTAGAGGCTCATGCCAGAGAAATTGCGAAGCTGCATACAGTAGACATGGACAATGAAGCCTCCTGCAGAGCCCTGCTGGATAGGCTTGACTATAATTACAGCAGGATATCCGGGGCGTATAAGGAGATCAATCAGTATGCAAAGGGGAGACGAGAGCTGGTGCCGGCCTCCGACTGGCTGCTGGACAATTTTTATAAGATAGAGGAGCAGGTGAAGGAGGTTAAGCAGAACTTAAAGCGTGAACGATTCCTTAAGCTGAAAATTCTGAGCTCCGGTATTTTTAAGGGCTTTCCAAGAGCATATATAGTGGCACTGGAATATGTGTTTCATATTGACGGCAGGGTTGATGAGGAGCTATTAACTAAATTTATCAGGGCCTACCAGAGCAATAGTGTATTGACGATAGCTGAGGTATGGTCCTTGTCCCTAATGATAAGGGTGGCCTTGGTAGAAAATATCAGAAATTTGTGCGAAAGAATTTTGGAGTCAGAGAAGCAGTGGAGAAAAGCTGAGGAATTTATTACCGAGGACCCGGAGGTGCTTTTAAACAAGCTGAAGGATAGCTTTAAAAATAATCAAAGAATAGAAGCCTCATTTTTGCAGCACGTACTAAAGGAATGTAGAAAAGAGGGTATAGATACAGGAAATATTGTTAACCTTTTGGAGGATATGCTAAAGGAATATAATACCGACCTACAGGGGCTGGTGGAGGAGGAGCATCATCAGCAGGCTGCTAGAAAAATATCCATCGGAAATTCAATAACTAGTCTGAATATTGTAGCTACTCTGGATTGGAATGATATCTTTGAAAGCTTAAGCATTGTCGAGGGGATTTTAAGGCTGGACCCTGCTGAGGTTTATCAATCCATGGACTTTGAATCCCGGGACTATTACAGAGGTGTGATAGAAAGGCTTGCCAAGACCTATAGAGTCAAGGAAACCAGTATTGCAAAGGCTGCTGTAGAGCTGGCAAAAGCATCGGAGGGAGAGCTGGAAAAGCATCGACATGTAGGATATTTTTTGCTGGATAAGGGCAGAGGTCGGCTGCTGGAAAGGCTAGGATTGGATGTAGCTAAGGACCCACTTGCAATTAAAAGGCTATCCCATTATTTATTACCTATAGGCTTGGCCATAGCTGTGGTCACGGCAGCCCTTATGACCTATGCCTATAACCAGACTGGTGGCATTTTGCTGGCTATGCTGGTGGGCTTGGTGGCTTTTATACCAATCAGTCAAATCATGCTTTCATTAGCCAATCGTTATTTCTCCGGCAGTCGAGTCCCCACATTGATTCCAAGGCTGGAATTCAGAGGAGGAGTGCCAGAGGATTCCTTTACAATGATCATAGTCCCTACTCTGCTGTCGGGAGTCGAAAGGGTGGAGGAAATAATCCATCAGCTGGAGGTCCATTATCTTGCCAACAGAGAAGAACAGCTTCGCTTTGCATTGGTGGGGGATTTTAAGGACGCTTCTGAGGAGAAGCTGGTGGAGGATGAAGAGATTATACAAGCAGCCCTTAAGGGAATACAGGAGCTGAATAGTAGGTATGGTGGAGAAAAAGAGATATTTTATTATTTCCACAGGCGAAGGCTCCTAAATGAAAAGGATAACCGCTGGATGGGCTGGGAGAGAAAAAGAGGGGCTATTACTGAATTCAATAGACTTATTCTAGGAGAAGAGGATACCAGCTATACTATTATTTCAGGGGATATAAAAGGGCTGAAGGCAACCAAATATGTCATAACCCTAGATGCGGACACTATTCTGCCTATAGGCACTGCAAAAACCCTAATAGGAATGATGGCACATCCCTTGAATGAGGCTGTCATTGATGAAGAAAGAGGAATCGTTACTGAGGGCTATGGTCTGATTCAGCCCCGTGTCGGAGTACATATTGAAAGCAAGTATAGAAATGCCTTTACAAAGGTGTTTTCGGGACCATCCGGTATTGATATCTATACCACCGCCAGCTCTGATATCTATCAGGATCTCTTCGGTGAGGGTATCTATACCGGAAAGGGGATATACAGCCTGAGGGTATTTGAGGAGCTGCTGGGGGACACGATTCCCGATAATAGCATACTAAGCCATGATTTGCTGGAGGGCAGCTTTATTCGAACAGGCCTTGCCGGCGATGTGGAGGTAATAGATGGGTATCCCATAAGATTTTCCAGCTATATGCTTCGACTGCATAGATGGGTTAGAGGAGATTGGCAGCTGTTGCCCTATATGGCATCAACAATTATTAATAGGGAGGGCAAGAGAATCCCAAATCCATTAACATCCCTGACTAAATGGAAAATGCTGGACAACATAAGGAGGAGCCTGCTGCCCATCAGTCTTTTCCTGCTTGCTTTTATGGGGATTACCCTATTCCCTGGACAGGCGCTTCTTTGGGTGGGAGCTGCAGTGATTACAATATTTACACCCTTCTTTATTGGTTGCTTTGACTATTTTAAAGTAAGTCTCAGCAGACTTGGTGAGGGAAGGTACAGGAGGAGCCATACGCTAGAGGAAAGCCTACAGCAGGGGCTGCTGGTGCTGGCCTTTTTACCCTATAAGGCATATATGATGGCGGATGCAATAGGTAGAAGCCTTTATAGAGTGTATATCTCAAAGCAAAGGCTTTTGGAATGGGTAACGGTGGCCGACAGCGAAAGGAATCTGAAGGATGATTTCTTTAGCTCCTATAAGAGGATGAGGGTTAATATTATTGCAGCAGTTGCCCTTGTGGCTGTCGGCTTTCTTTTGCAGTCCGAAAGGCTGCTGCTGGTGATGGCCTTTGCCCTTCTTTGGGCATTGGCTCCAAGAATAGACTTCAGGATAAATGCTGAGGCAGAAAAGTCAAGCCATGGCCTCAGTCCTCAGGATAAGCGGCTGATACGAAGGAATATAAGAAAAACCTGGAGCTATTTTGAGGATTTTGCAAATGCAGAAAACCAGTATTTGCCTCCCGACAACTACCAACTATTTCCTCCAAATGGTGTGGCGCACCGTACATCCCCCACCAATATCGGGTTGCTGTTGGCCTCCACCATCGCTGCAAGAGACATGGGATATTTAACTACTACTGAAATGGTGGATAGAATAGAAAGAACGATAGGAACGGTAGAAAGGCTTGAGACCTGGCGAGGACATTTGTATAACTGGTACGATACCAAAAGCCTTGAGGTATTAAGGCCCCTATATATATCCTCTGTTGACAGCGGAAATTTCATCAGCTACTTGGTGGCAGCCGTTGAGGGACTGAAGGAATATATGGAGGAAAGGCCATTACTGGATATTAGCCTAGTCAGGGGAATTAGGGACACATTATTGCTTTATGAAAGCAATGAGGATATGAATTTCTTCGAGATCATTGACCCGATAGAAGGCAGCAGTAAATTGACGCTAAGGAGCTATTTAGAAATGCTGAAGGCCCTTATGGAGCTGCAGTCTGTGGAGCGTCATGAAAAGCTAGTGGCCTTAATCAGCGCCATATGGCTTGAGGCGGAGGAGCTTTTGCCCACTGGTGACGAAATGAAGCTGTTTGAAGAGGAGTTAAGCCTTGAGGACTTAACTCCCCATAACCTGCTTAGCATATATGCTGCTTTATTGAGCCAGACGCATGAGGAACAAATCGATAACAGCAATGCTTATATAAGGCTTGAGCAAAAGCACGAGAACCTAAAGGATAGAATAGAAAAATCCAGTGGTCTGATGAAGAGAATAAATGCCATAATCGATGCAACTGAGTTTAGGCATCTGTATAGCGAAAAGAGAAATCTCTTTTCAATAGGCTATAATGTGGAGGAGGAAAGACTGACAAACTCCTATTACGATCTTTTGGCTTCGGAGGCAAGAACCACCAGCTATTGGGCAATAGCAAGGGGAGAGGTGCCTAAAAGGCATTGGTTTAAGCTGGGGAGAGCCGTATCGGAGATAAAGGGCACTAGAGCTCTGGTATCTTGGACAGGAACTATGTTTGAATACTATATGGCACCCCTACTGCTGAAAAACTATGAGAATACCCTTATGGATGAAACACTGAAGGCTGTTTTAGAGGCTCAAATAAGCTACAGTGAAAAAAGACAGGTGCCCTGGGGGGTGTCTGAATCAGGCTATTATGCCTTTGACCTGGTGCTTAACTATCAATATAGAGCCTTTGGAATACCAGATTTAGGACTTAAGCGGGGCTTAATAGAGGATACGGTGATTTCCCCCTATTCTACAATGCTGGCTCTGCCCTATGATCCCTCAAGGGCTGTAGCAAACCTCAAGAGGCTTATAGATGAGGGTCTGGAGGGAGATTATGGCTTTTATGAGGCCATTGACTATACCCCGAGGGGAATTTCCTCCGACGAAAACAAAAAAATAGTAAAGAGCTTCATGGTTCACCATTTGGGCATGAGTATTTTGGCGGTGGACAATATGCTAAATGATAATATCATGGTTAGAAGATACCACAGCAACCCGATTGTTAAGGCGGCAGAAACGCTATTGCAGGAGAGAATTCCTACAAATACCATAATTACAAAGGAATTTAAAGAGGTGCTGGAGCCGCTGGAGGAGCGGGAGACTTACGTGGAAAAGGTAGTTAGAAGCTTTAGTACTCCTCAAACACTGCCGCCTAATTGTCATTTGCTCTCCAATGGAAAGCTGTCACTAATGCTGACGGAGGCTGGGGAGGGCTATAGCAGACTGGATAATCTACAGTTAACCCGTTGGAGGGAGGAGCTGGTTGGCGGCAGCTATGGAAGCTTCATATTTATCAACCATATCAATACGAATAGCATATGGTCCTCAACCTATCAGCCAATGATTAAGGCGCCTGATGGCTATAAGTCGATATTTTCCATGGATAGAGCAGAATACACCAGAAATGATGAAAATATGGTCACCCATACGGAAATAGTGGTTGCTCCGGAGGATAATGTTGAAATTCGGAGGCTTAAGCTCACAAATCATGGTCAGGAGACGGCTGTTGTGGAGGTTACCAGCTACCTTGAGCCTGTAATGGTACCACAGGCGGCGGATGTGGCTCATCCTGCCTTTAGCAATCTATTCGTGCGGACAGAATTTTTAGGAGATTTAGACACTCTATTGGCCTCCAGGCGCCCTAGGGAGCATGGCCAGGCAGAAAAATGGCTGCTGCATTCCTTGCGAATAGAGGGAGAAGCCACCGGAGGTATTCAATATGAGACAAACCGTGGTAATTTCATAGGAAGAGGCAAGGGGCTTAACAATGCCTTCGCTTTAAACCAGCCAATGACCAACACTACCGGAGTTGCCATCGATCCCATAATGAGCCTTAGAAGAAAGCTGAGGATAGAGGGCGGGAAAACTGCCGTAATCACCTATATCACTGGTATCGCCGATAGTAGGAGGGAAGCGCTCCAGCTGGTGAAGAAATATAATGCACCACCGGCTATAGAACGCTCCTATCAGCTGGCTAATACTAGAAGTCAGGTGGAGCTGAATTATCTCAATCTAAAGGCCTCAGAGGTTCTGATGTATCAGGATATGATTCGGCATCTGCTTTACTTAAGTCCTCTAAAGGATAAGTACCGTAGCTATACCTCACAGAATAAGAGGGGGCAGTCGGGGCTTTGGCCCTTTGGGGTTTCAGGAGATTTACCCATCACCTTGATCACTATAAAAAGCACCGAGGATATCGATATCGTACGGCAGGTGCTGAAGGCCCATGAATACTGGATACTAAAGGGATTAAGGGTGGATTTAGTGATTTTGAATGAGGATGAAGGCAGCTATTTGCAGCCCTTGAAGAATCTGCTGAGGGATGTTGTCGCCTTCAGTCATGGACGACATATTCAGGATCAGCCTGGGGGAATATTTATACGGGATGCTCATAGCATGGCGGAGGAGGACAGACTCCTGTTCTATAGCGTTGCCAGATTGATTATTACAGGAGAAGGGGGGACTTTGAAGGAACAGCTGACACAGCCGCTGCTGGAGCTCCACAATTCAGAGGCAATTAAAGAGAAGGCCGTAAGTTGGCAGCAAGGCAAGGATGAGGAAATAGATGTTGATTATTTCAATGGCTATGGCGGCTTTAGCAAGGACGGCAGGGAGTATATTATAAAGCTGAAGGAAAATCAGCAGACTCCTGCACCCTGGGTAAATGTCGTCTCAAATGAAGACTTTGGCTTTATAGTATCGGAAAATGGCTCTGGCTATACCTGGGCAGAGAACAGCAGAGAGAACAAGCTGACCCCATGGAACAATGATCCGGTTTCCGACACAGGCCATGAGATTATATATCTGCGGGATGATGACAGCGGAGAGGTTTGGAGCATTACACCTTTACCCATAAGGGAGAAGGAAAGCTATATTATTCGTCATGGTATGGGATATTCGGCAATACAGCATAACAGTCATGGTATCGGGCAGCAGCTGACTCAGTTTGTACCAGAGAAGGCGTCTGTAAAGATAAATCTATTACAATTGAAAAATGATTCAGAGGCAACAAGGCGGCTTTCGGTATTCTATTATATCAGGCCTGTACTGGGGGTGAGCCACCAGAATACACAGCAGTATATCATAACTGAGCATGCTCCAGAGCTGGAGGCCATCTTGATAAAAAACCCCTTTAATACGGATTTTCCGGGACAGATGGTGTTCATAGGAGCCTCCAGCAAATTAAGCTCCTATACAGGGAATAGAGGAGAATTCATAGGCCATATGGGCAGCTTGGAAGCGCCTGAAGCCCTTAAGCACGACCTCCTCTCCAAGGAGACAGGAGCAGGCTTCGACCCCTGCGCTGTTATTCATACAAGGCTGGAGCTTAAAAAAGGTCAGGAAAAGCAAATATCCTTACTGCTGGGCCAAGCCCATAGCGTGGAGGACGCTAAGGCATTGCTGCGAAGCTACAGCAGTCCTCAGCAGTGCCTTCAGACCTTAGACGAGATAAAGGCCGCATGGAACAGAAGAGTGGAAAGGCTTCAGGTTAAAACCCCCGATCCCTCTATGGACCTTATGCTGAACAGCTGGCTGCTATATCAGACCATATCCTGTAGGCTTTGGTCAAGGTCTGCCTTTTATCAGTCCGGTGGCGCCTATGGCTATAGGGACCAGCTTCAGGATGTTATGAATATAATGCATGTATATCCTGAGGCAGCCAGAAGACAGATTCTAATCCATTGTGAGCATCAGTTCGTGGAGGGAGATGTGCAGCACTGGTGGCATCCCGGTGCTGGCGAAAAGGGTATAAGGACTAAATTCTCCGACGACCTATTGTGGCTGCCGCTGGTAACGGCAGAATACATACAGCATACAGGGGACTATCAGCTGCTGGAGGAGGTAAAGCATTTCCTTGAGGAGGAGCCGCTGGACCATAAAACCGATGAGCGCTATGGTATTCCCAGAATCTCAAAGGAGACCGCCACAGTTTACGACCACTGCATCAGAGCGATAGAAAGAGGCCTGAGGTTTGGTCTCCACGATATACCACTGATGGGCTCAGGGGATTGGAATGACGGCATGAGCACAGTGGGAAATAAGGGCAAGGGAGAAAGCGTTTGGCTAGGCTGGTTTATATACTACATCCTTAAGGAATTTTCAGAGATATGCATCCGTATGCAGGAGCCGGAAAGGGCAGCCAGGTATAAAGAGATTTCATCTAAGATTGCAGAGGATATAGAGAAAAATGCCTGGGATGGAGAATGGTACATCAGGGCCTTCTACGATGACGGAACACCACTGGGCTCCTCCAGAAACACGGAATGTATTATCGACTCACTGGCTCAGTCCTGGTCCATAATTTCCGGAGCAGGACAGGAGGAACGCAGCAGAGCAGCCATGAGGGCTGTAGAAAACTATCTGATAAAGAGGGAAGAGGGGCTTATACTCTTATTTACGCCACCCTTTGACAACAGTGACCAGAATCCCGGCTATATAAAGGGCTATGTCCCTGGTGTAAGAGAAAATGGAGGTCAATACACCCACGCAGCCGTATGGGTGATCAATGCCTTTGCAAAGCTAGGTGAGGGAAAAACCGCCCAAGAGCTCTTTAACCTGATAAACCCTATAAACCACACCAGAACACCTCTGGAATGTGCCACCTACAAGGTTGAGCCCTATGTCATGGCAGCGGATGTATATGCCGTAAGCCCCCATGTAGGCAGGGGAGGCTGGACCTGGTATACCGGCGCTGCAGGATGGATGTACCGGGTAGGCATAGAAAACATACTGGGACTTAGAAGAAATGGCAACAGTCTGTACTTTACCCCCAGTATTCCGCCTCAATGGCAAAGCTATGAAATGAAATACCAATATGAAGACACCAATTACGAAATTTTCTTCAGTAACCCAGAGGGGGTTTCCACGGGAGTTAAGGAGGTTCGTCTGGATGGAGAGCCCCTAGTCCACAAGGAGGTGCCATTGGTGAAGGATGGTCAGCATCATAGGGTTGAGGTGCTAATGGGGAAGGAAACGGATAAATAAAAGAGGAGCCACAAAAAACTGTTGGGGAATAGCAGCAGTTTTTTGTGGCATATGATACAAAACGTATTATATGTACATAATGTACATATAATTATAATAGTGATATAATGGAGGTGAGGAGGGATGTTAATGGAAAATCTTTTAAATGCAACTGATGTAAGAGCTAATTTCAGTAGCTTTATTGATACGGTAGTTCGTGAAAAGCCCCAAATTATTAAAAGGAATCGGGATATAATAATCTCATTTTCAAAAGAGCAGATTGTGGAAGCGCTATCTGTTTATGAGCTCAATATAGAATATGAGATTGATGAGGATGGGAAATATGCTGGTTCAATTCTTCAGATTGAAGATATCGTTGCAGAAGGCGAAACTCTAGAAGCGTTGAAAAACGCGCTTTCTAGACAGCTGCTAGAATATGCAAAGGACTATTACTCTAGCTATCAAAGGTATTCCCAAGCCCCTAATAGAGCCTCCCACTCAAGCTACATCCTCAGGGTTTTACTGGCAGATAATCTGGAAGCTGTTGCAGAGATGCTAAGTGCCTAGCTGGAAGGACTTAGAAAGCTTTCTTAAACGAGAAGGCTACGAATTAGTAAGACAAACTGGAAGAGATAAAATATATGAAAAAACACTGCCAAATGGTGAGATACTAAGGTGTAGAGTTTCAAAAGGGACGGGAGAAATAGGTAAGGGTTTATTTAATAGGATACTAAAGCAGCAGCTTAAATGCGATAAGTCGTATTTTAATAAAGTTAAGTAGGATGTAAAAAAAGAAGAAACTAAAAAAACTACTCTAAAAAAGTAGTTTTTTTCATATTTACATAGATTAATAATATGCAGAAATTTAATTGACAAAGGCAAATACTTAATTGACACTTGACAAGTGATTGCTCAACTTTTTACACATTAAATCTAAAATTTATAATATCTCCATCCTGAACAATATACTCCTTGCCCTCCAATGTCATCAGACCCTTTTCCTTAACCTTAGCCACAGAACCCAGCTCATATAGGTCCTTAAAGCGAACCACCTCAGCCCTTATAAAGCCCTTCTCGATATCTGAATGGATTTTTCCAGCTGCCCTTTTGGCGGTGGTATTCCGCTTAATTGTCCAGGCCCTTACCTCATCGGTTCCAGAGGTGAGAAAGGACATGAGGCCCAGATAATCATATGCGGTGGAGGCCAGCAGATCTATTCCTGCCTCGGTTATTCCCAGCTCCTGAAGGAATAATTCCCTGTCCTCCGGCTCCAGCTGAGTAATTTCCAGCTCTGACTTAACACCCAGCTCCAAAAGGGGGATATTTCTTTCCTTGGCAAAGCGAGTGAGCTCCTGTCGTTGCGGATATTCCCTTGAGGCTAATTGTGCCTCATCCAGATTTACAACCAGCAGCATAGGCTTTTCAGAAAAGAAACTAAAGGTCTTTAATATTTCTCTTTCCTCATCGGTCAATTGTATGTTGTGGAGGAGGAGACCGCCTTCAAGGCCCTCCTGGCATTTCTTCAATACCTCCAGCTCTCCCAGATTTTCCTTCGTTACCTTCTTTGATTTTTGTATTCTGTCTATTCTGTTTTCAATAACTCCCAAATCAGCAAACAAAAGCTCCATATTTATAGTCTCAATATCCCGCATTGGGTCAATGGAGCCATCGGTATGCAGAACGTTAGAGCCCTCAAAGGCTCTGACGATATGAACCAAAGCATCCACCCTGCGGATGGCATCAAGAAATTGATTGCCAACGCCCTTGCCTGCACTGGAGCCTCTAACCAGACCCGGCACGTCGATAACCTCTATTGTGGCAGGGGTAATTTTTTTCGGCTTATACATATCCACAAGAAAGTCTATTCGTTTATCGGGAATTTTGGCAATACCAACATTGGCCTCAACCCTTCCGGTGGAAAACTCTGAAACCTCAATATTAGAGCCTGTCAGTAGATTAAACAGGGTTGTTTTACCCACCGAAGGAAGACCTATTAGGCCTATATTCATAACATCATCTCCTAGTTTTGTAGAATATTTTGAATAATTTAATTATATATGGAGGAAAATTCCATGTAAAGCCTTCTTTATAAATGAGGAAATTGCATAATAAAGATGAGCAGTATGTATATACAAAGTCAAAAGCTTCCTGCTTAGATATTATAGCGTTCCTATGGTAATATGCAATTTCCTCAATAATTAAAGATATCTCAAAATTGATATGGCTGTACGGCTTGAAAAGCTATGAAAGAAAAGCTATTCTTAATAATGATGATAAAAACTGATGAGGCAGGGATTAATATGAAGGTGCTTGCAATAATGGGTAGCCCCAGAAGGGGTAAAAATAATGATATTTTATTGGATACATTGCTGGGGAGCATAAGTCGGCAGGAGGCTTCCGTTGATATAACAAAGCTTTATGTCTCTGATTTGGCAATAGCCCCCTGCTTGGCCTGTGACGCCTGCACCAGAAGGTCAGGCTGTGTGCAGAAGGATGGGATGGAGAACCTGTATAGGAGCTTCGATGGTGCAGATATTATTCTAATTACCTCCCCTATGTATTTCAACAGTATAAGCGGACAGCTAAAGGCTATTATTGACAGAAATCAGGCCATCTGGTCCAGTAAATATGTACTAAAGCAATCCTTAGTCGACAAGTCCAAGCCAAGGGTTGGCTATGTCATAATTACAGCAGGAGCGGAGGAGCATCCCTACGAACTGCAGGCGGTAACGCCGATAATGGACCTGTTTTTTAAATCCATCAATACAGAGTATATGGATAATTATTTTGTAAATGGCGTGGATGAAAGGCCCGCCTATGACAGGGCAGAGGTGCTTAGCGACATTGAAGGGCTTGCTGGAGAAATTTTAAATTATTACAGAGGGGCTATAAAGCGATGTAAATGTCAGTATTTATAAAAAATTCAAAAAACATTTTCCAAAATAGAGGATTTGCTATATATTTGCCGAAATTTGAAGCGTTGTTTTAAAAATGCTACAAAGCTATCAAGCTTTTGCGCAAGGGGGAATACGATGGAGAACGATGATGAGAGAGCTTCAGATAAGCCCATGGCTATTCCGGATTTAATATACTTTTTTGACAGGAATGGGGCCTTCTTGGACTATAGAGATGTGGAGACCATTTTTTACAAGCCTCTAGAGGAGCTGAAGGGAAAAAATCTATATGATGTGCTTCCCAAAGAAATTGCCAACAGATTTATCCTCCTTTCGGCAAAGGCTATTGATTCAAGTGAAATACAGGTCTATGAATACCAGATGCAGACAGGTAGACTTCTGCAGACCTTTGAAAGCAGAATAAAAGCAAATGAACATGGCGAGGTCATAGCGGTAATAAGGGATATATCGGGTCGTAAAAGAATTGAAGAGGAGCTAAAATATCAAAAGCACTGCTTCGAGGCACTATTTAAGTATTCAATGGATGCCATTGCCTTTTTAGATCGTCAACATAATATTTTAGATGTTAATTCTGAATTTACAAATCTTTTTAACTATACAGCGGAGGAAATAAGAGGGAAAAGGCTGGATGATATATTAGCCACCGATGAGAATAAATTAGAGGCTGAAAACATTACAAAGACTGTCCTTTTAGGAGAGACGGTTGCTGCCGAGGCAGTAAGAAGGGCAAAGGATGGCAGGATGATTGACGTCAGCATAAAGGGGGTTCCGGTGCTGATCGATGGAGAATTTGTTGCAGCCTATGGCATATACAGCGATATTACAGATAGCAAAAGGCATAATGAGCGGCTTCAGTATCTCAGCATGCATGATGCGCTTACAGGACTCTACAACAGAGCATTCTTTGATGAAAGCCTTTATCGCCTAGATACCCAGAGGCAGCTGCCAATAAGTATAGTCATGGCGGATATTAATGGTTTAAAGCTTGTAAATGACGCCTTTGGCCATAGCGTGGGAGATCAGCTGCTGGATAAAACTGCCGAGGTGCTTAAACGGGTCTGTCGCAGCGAGGATATTGTGTGCCGATTAGGCGGAGATGAATTTGCAATTATCTTTCCAATGACTTTGGAGGAGGTTGCGGAGAAAATTTGTGCCCGAATGAAAAATGCCTGCCTCGAAGCAGATGATTTGCCTATTCCCTTGAGTATTTCGCTAGGTGTTGCCACCAAAAACACGGGGGATGAAAACATACACGAGGTAATAAAGCTGGCGGAGGAAAGAATGTATAGAAATAAGCTGCTGGACAGCAAAAGCTCCAGAAGCTCTATTATAGCATCGCTGCAGAAGACCCTTAGGGAGAAGACCCACGAAACGGAGGAGCACAGCGGCAGAATGCAGCATTTAGCCTTGCTGATGGGATCGGTTCTAGGGCTCTCCAGAAGCAATATGGATGAGCTGGTGCTATTAGCGGCATTGCACGATTTGGGGAAGGTGGCAATTCCTGATAATATTTTACTTAAAAAGCATAGCTTAACAAACGAGGAATGGGAAACAATAAAAAAGCATCCGGAAATAGGTCACAGAATTGCACAGGCTACTCCGGAGCTGATACCGATAGCGGAAAAGATATTAGCCCACCATGAGAGATGGGACGGCAAGGGATACCCACAGGGATTAACTGGAGAAGAAATACCGTTAATTGCACGTATCATATCCATTGTGGATGCCTTTGATGTAATGACTAATGGCAGACCCTATAAAATGGCATTAAAGCCTATGGATGCACTAGAGGAATTGAAGGCCTGTGCAGGTGCTCAATTTGACCCACAGCTGGTGGAGATATTTGTGTCTCTGGTAATGAGGGATTATTTAAGAGAGTAAAGGAGTATTAAAATGTGTGGTAGATTCATATTCGATGGAGATATCGAGGACATTATTAAGAAGTACGACATTCTAGAAAATAGCTTAAAGGAATATCATATGGGTGAAATTTTTCCCTCAAACGGCTTTCCAGTAGTCATAAATAGAGGTGTAAGGGAATTGACCTCCATGAACTGGGGCTTTTCAGCCAGCTATCTAAAGAGGCTGGTGATCAATGCAAGGGGAGAGACCCTCCACGAAAAGCCTATGTTTAAGCGGCTGCTGCCTAGTCAAAGATGCATCATTCCTGCAACTGGATATTTTGAGTGGAAGGAGCTGGAGGGAAAAAAAAGTAAGCATTTGATTGCCTATGAAACAGAATCGCTATTTTCCATGGCGGGGCTTTACGGCGACTTTGTTGATTCCAAGGGAAGAGGATATAAAGGCTTTACGATAATTACTACATCAGCGAGCTCCGATGTGGCAGATGTACATGATAGAATGCCGGTGATTCTTAATGACCAGGAGGTAGGTCTTTGGCTTGAGCCTGAGAATAGCGATATATTAACCATTAAAGCTATGCTGAAGCCATATACAAATCAGGAAGCTCCCCTTAGGGTTCGAGTGCTTTAGGCAACGAGCTTCTAAAATAATTATACTGGAAACCCTTAGGGGTTTCTTTTTTGTGTGCTAAACAGAATTTTATAGGAAAAGAATGGATATAACTGCTTTTTTTATGATACTATATTGCTGAATAGTTTATATTAGAGGGGGATCGGTCCTATGGAAAAGACTTCTGTTGAAATGATACTAAGGTTTACCATTTTCCTATGTGCTATTATAGTCACCATTGTAACCGTCAGCGAGTTAGCTCCTCTTTATCTGATTATTATTCTATTGCTAATGCTTAACACTCAGGTAAGGGTAACACTGCTGAAAAATAAGAGCTTTGTGGCATCAGTTTTGCTGGATACCTGCTTAATCGCTTTTTTGAGCTTTAAATATCAAGGCTTCAACTATATATTGTACTACATACCCATTATTACCGCATTGTTTTTTCTAAAGGAGGAAGGGCGATATATAGCACTTCTGAATGGCTTATTTGTCTTTTATACCCTAAGGGCCCCAAGGCTGGAGGCTGTAGTCCTTAATATAGCTTTGATGATTGTAATCTATGTGCTGCTATGGCAGCATAGAGGACTAACAGAAAAGATTACAGATATCGAGTATCTCTACGATGAAAACAGAAGATATAGCTATGATATTGAAATCGCAAAGCTAAGGCTTGAGGAATACGCCCAGAGGGTGGAGCAGCTGACACAGCTGAAGGAGCGTGAAAGAATATCCATTGAAATTCATGACACTATTGGTCATCGCTTAACAGCATTATTAATGCAAATGGAGGCAGCTTCTCAGCTTATGGAAATAGATATTGCGGAGGGAAGAAGGCTTCTGTCCTCATCAACGGGGCAGCTTAGGGAAAGCATTGACATTCTAAGAGCAACGGTTAAAAATATTAGGCCCAAGGAATTTAACGGAATTATAACCCTTCAGGAAATAATCCATGAATGCAGGGCAGCCACCGGCCTAAATATAACCTATGATATACATGGTATGCCCTTCAAGCTGGTGCCGATATGTGAGATAACACTATGTAAAAATCTTCAGGAATCGATAACTAATTCCATAAGGCATGGTGAACCTCAGAATATTAAGGTAAGTCTCTCCTATACCGACAGAGAAATAATCCTATCCGTTAAGGATGACGGCAGGAGTGCAGGTCGGATAATTAAGGGCATGGGGCTGACAGCTATGGAGGAGAGGGCTGCTCTATTAGGCGGCTCAGTTGACTATAATACGGATGGTGGTTTTGAAACCATCAGCTATATACCAGTTATATAGAGGAGGATACGTATGAGTATAAAAATAGTAATCGTTGACGATGATGAATTGATTTGTAGCAGCTTAAAAATCATTTTAGGTATGACGAATGAGATAGAGGTTGCAGCTACATTATCCAATGGAGAAGAGGCTTTGAATTATCTTGTTGAGGCCGGAGGGGTGGACGTCGTTTTGATGGATATACGGATGCCGGTATGTGATGGCGTGCTGGCTACTAAAAAAATAATGGCGGCTTTGCCTGACAGTAAAATCATCATGCTTACAACCTTTGATGACGACAGATTTATTTTTGAGGCCCTAAAGAATGGTGCAAAGGGCTATCTTTTGAAAAATGTAACCCCGGACAAGCTGATTGAGGGTATTAGGGTGGTGCATCACGGAAGCATGCTGCTGCACCCAAACGCTGCTGCCAAGGTTACGGATATGCTCTCTAAAAAAAGGTCAATAAGCTTTAGCGAATATAGAATTACAGAGTCGGAAATGGAGATCGTCAGGTATATTGCTGATGGTCTAACAAACAAGGAAATAGCAGAAAGGGTGTTTTTGAGTGAGGGAACGGTAAAGAACAAGATCACAGAAATTCTGGATAAGCTACAATTAAGAGATAGGACACAGATAGCAATATTTTATCTTAAGGGTGGAAGGCTGTAGGATTAGAAATAGTGATAGTGAATAGAGAATAGAGATTAGTGAATAGTGAATAGCGTGAATAAAACTAAGCCCAACCTTTTTCTGATAGGTTTTAAGGGGCTTTTTGTTTTTTTGAAATGACTTAAGTCATTGGAGACAATGACCTCAGGCTATGGTAAAGACCTGCCTGCTAATATAAAATAGCAATATAGAATAAGTGTAAAAGGGGTGTTGTAGCTATGTCATATATTGAGCTTTCATCGGTAATAAAGAGATATGGCCATACGTTAGCTGTGGATAATATCAGTCTGGCCATTGAAAAAGGAGAAATTTTTGGATTGCTGGGGCCAAATGGTGCAGGGAAAAGCACAATCATTAAAATGCTGGTGGGGCTTTTGAAGCAAAACAGCGGTGATATTATAATAGACGGAATCGATATAATAAGGGCTCCGTTGGAAACAAAGAGGAAAATGGGCTTTGTTCCTCAGGATTTAGCCTTCTATGAGGGCTTATCCGCTTCGGAAAATATCTCCTATTTCGCTAGCCTATACGGAGTTAAGGGCAGCAGGCTTAAGGAGCTCACAGGTGAGGCTTTGGAGTTTACAGGACTATATGATAAGCGAAAAGAGAAGCCTAAGAAGTTCTCTGGGGGTATGAAAAGACGTTTAAATATAGCCTGTGCGATAGCCCATCAGCCGGAGATCATCATAATGGATGAGCCAACAGTAGGTATTGACCCTCAGTCCAGAAACCATATTTTAAATTCCGTAAGAGAGCTGAACCACAGGGGGTCAACGGTAATTTACACAAGTCATTATATGGAGGAGGTAGAAGGCCTGTGCCACAGGGTAGGAATAATAGACTACGGAAAATTAATTGCCTGTGGTAAAAAGGAGGAGCTGAAAAGGCTGGCCAAGACTGAAGAAAAAATCGTTATTGAAATAAATGAAATTAATTATGGCATGCTGGAGGCGCTAAAGGAAATAGAAGGCATTTCAAACATAATCGTCGATGACAATGTACTGGAAATTATGACCCTTAATCCGCAGGGAAGGATACAGGAGGTATTGGGGGTATTATCGAGCAAGGGTATAGCCGTAAGAAACCTTAGCCTAAAGGAAACGGACCTAGAGGGCATTTTTCTGGAGCTTACTGGACGAAGGCTAAGGGATTAGGTGGGGAGGAATGTATATGATTATAAAGGTGGCGTTAAAAAGCATTAAGCTTATGTTTAAAAATGGTGTCGTACTACCTCTGCTTATTGGTCTCCCGTTATCACAAATATTTTTGATAAAGGAAATGATGGAGGTGGCAATCCCCTCGAGCCAGCAGATGCTCCATAGTAGCATTATGGAGGTTGTATATGTTAATCAGGGTATTGGGAATACAATGTCCCAGAGCTATGCGGCCTCATTGCTGGTTATGTTTATCCTTATAACGGGAATAATGGCCTCATCGTTTTTGATTGATGAAAAGGAGCATAAAACCATGATGAGGGTATTTTCAACCCCGATAAAAAAGCTGGAGTATATATTGGGAAATCTACTGGGGCATTCGGTATTTATGCTATGTATTGCACTTTCTATAATTTTCATCACCAAGTTTGCAATGGAGATTGACTGGGGTAATTCCCTGCTGTGGATTTTAATAGTGACAATGCTGGTTATATTTGTAGCTATTACAATGGGATATTGCTTTGCTGCCCTATTCAGCAAGCCAAAGCTGGCAAATGGCATAATGTCCTTTGTGGTTGTGGTAATGACCTTTTTAAGTGGAGGCCTAACCTTTAATGGTGCCTTTGGAGGTCTAAATCAGTTTACGATAAATAAATGGGGCTTTGAGGCATACCTTGCATTAATGAGGGGAGAGTCCTTCAGCGCCATAAGGCTCAACTTAATTGTACTATTGGCCTTAGGGATAGCCTTTACTCTTATTGCAGCCTTTGCCTTCAGGAGGGAGAATGCTTATGAATAGTATCAATATTGCACTTAATGTTTTGAGAAGATTATCCAAGGAAAAGGCAATGCTATTATATCTATTGGTACTCCCCCTTCTAGCAGGTATTCTAGTAACAGCCATCAATAGTAATAATGGTGTAAAATTAGGGATTGTAGTTAGAGGTGAATACAAGAGGCTTGCAGAGGAGCTACAGAGCTCAGGCGGATATAGTATCAGTTATATAGCTGAATCTGAGGCAAAGGAGCTAGTTGAGAATAGTAAAATAAAAATGGCAATTATAGTTGAGGATGCAACGGATGGAGAGGATAGAAAGCCCTTTTCGGTATATAGCTCTGCCGGTGATAATATAAACCTTTTAAAGCTGGAGGGTGCATTAAACAGCTATCTTAGCACAGGAAGAATTCCAGCGGCTCAGGTCTCAGAGGGGGAGCAGCTGGGGGACAGAATGGCATTAGGATTTTTGACGATGTTTATGCTGATGTTCATATCCACTGTAGTAGGCACAATATTGGAGGACAGGCGGGAGAAGACCATGATGCGTACCTTTAGTGGTCCGATAAAATCCGTTGATTTTGTCTTGGGACATCTGATGGTAAATGTCTTTATAGGTATCATACAGATCGTATTATTTCTACTAATCACAAAGTACGTCATCAGGGTGGATTGGCAGCTATCACTGGTGAAGATATTTGGTATCATGCTGGCATTTTTAATTACTGCAGTTGGAATGACAATAGGATTAACGGCAATTACAAAAAATCAGGATAAATATAGCATTATAAATACACTAATGACTGTTTCAACATGCACTCTTGGGGGAAGCTTTTTTCCCGCCAGCTTCATGCCTGAGGGCTTGCAAAGAGTGTCGTATTTTATCCCACAATATTGGGCTATGGATATGTATGATATTTTAGTATCGGGAGGGAGCTTTAAGGACATACAGGCAAATATCATCATTCTGCTGCTGATTGGCTGTGTTTTATTTAGCTTTGGTGTAAAGATTTTAAGGCCTATGGAGGCAGACCTGTAAAAATAATAAAGCTCAAATAAAAAAACCTACTAAAATATTTTTAGATTGACAAAACATTGTCATTTACAAAATATTCCGAAAATATAGAAAAATTAACGAAGAAATGCTATGATTTAAATAAGATCATAAACTTGCAATACTGGCTTAGGGGGGCTTATATGTTTTATTCTTCGATTGGAAAACCAATTATTAGGAAGGATGGCATTGAAAAGATAAGCGGTAGTGTAAAATTCGTTAATGATGACTCCTATTCGGGAGCACTATATGCTGCTATAAAAACCAGTGTACTTGCACATGCAAAAATTAAATCAATCGACACCAGTAGAGCAGGCCGACTGTCTGGAGTAAGAGCGATACTTACAGGGGAGGATTATCCTATTTTGCAGGGCTGCTATTTAAAGGATAAGCCTCCCTTGGCTGTGGATAAGGTCAGATACTACGGAGAGCCGGTGGCTGCAGTGGTGGCAGATACCTTTGAGGAAGCAGTAGCTGCTGTCGAAGAAATAAAGATAGCATATGAACAGCTGCCCCTTGTTAAAAATGCAAGAGAAGCAGTGAATAAAGGGTCCCCTCTAGTACACGAGGAGCTTGGGAAATATCACTATATGACAACAGTGCTGCCGGAGAAGAATTCAAATATTGCCAATCGCACGAAAATCCGCAAAGGAAATATAATAACAGGCTTTGATCATTCAGACGTAATAGTCGAAGCCAGCCTGTCGATCCCTCCCGGTGATCATGCTGCCCTGGAGCAAAGGGCAACTATTGCTGAAATTAAGGCCAGCGGACAGGTTATAATACACACCTCAACACAAGCACCCTTTCTTGTTAGAAAGCTTTTAAGCGCCTATTTTAAAATTCCCATTAAAAAAATAACCATAATCGCCCCTCCCATAGGAGGCGGCTTCGGAGGTAAGGCGGGCATCCAGCTGGAGGCTTTGGCCTATATTTTGACAAGGGCCGTAGGAGGAAGACCAGTCAAGCTTGTCAACACAAGAGAAATGGATTTGCTAATGTCTGCAGGCAGAAACGGAATGGAGGCAACCATAAGGCTGGGAAGCACCCAGGAGGGGAAGCTACAGGCTGCTGAGCTTACCTACTATTTTGATTGTGGTGCCTATGCAGATTATGTCGTAAAGATCAGCAGAGCTGCTGCCATGGCCTGCACAGGTCCATATAATATTCCAAATGTGTGGTGTGATTCACTATGCGTATATACAAATAAGCCCTATGGAACAGCCTTTAGAGGCTATGGACACATGGAGCTGACCTTTGCCATAGAGAGGGGAATGGACATATTAGCTAAAAAACTGAAAATAGACCCTCTCCAGCTTCGGCTAATAAATGCCATTGAAGCCGGGGATACCACCCCTGGCCTAAATATAATGGATGAAAACACCGGAAGCCTCAGAAGGTGCCTTGAAAAGGCTGCAGCCCTTATAAATTGGCAGGAGGCAAATCCTATCAGGGTGGATAAGGATACCATAAGGGCAAGAGGCTTAGCTGCACTGTGGAAGGCTACGATCATATCCTCCAATACCGGAGATAGTGCACTTCTTTCCTTTGATGAGGATGGCTGTGTAGGTCTTCATTGTGGCGTAATGGAGCTGGGTCAGGGAACTAAGACAGCATTGGCCCAGATAGCAGCTGAGGTCCTAAGGATTTCTACGGAGGATGTAAAGGTTTTCATGCCTGTAAATACTGATACTTCACCCTATGATTGGGCTACGATAGGAAGTCGAAGCCTATTTATGGCTGGAAGGGCTGTCCTTGAGGCGGCTGAGGATGCCTTAAAGCAGCTTTTGGCTAGAGCGGCAGTGCTGCTTAAGCTTCCGCAGGAGGCTCTGGATTATGAGGATGGCAGGGTATTTGTCAAGGAAGAGCCATGTATTTTCATAAACTTCATGGACTTGGCCCGGGGGGAGTGCCTACTAGGAAATATCATATCTAGAAATCAGCTTGTCGGCAGAGGCAGCTATAAAATACGTCATATAAATGAGATAGATCCGGAAACTGGTGAAGGCAGAGCCACTATTTGGACGCTTGGGGCTGAGGCGGTGGAGGTGGAGATAAATATCGAGGATTTTAGCTTTAAGGTATTAAAGGCTGCCTGTGTCATGGATGTAGGGAAGGTCATCAATCCTGAATTGGCAAGGGGGCAGGTGGTAGGAAGCATAGCAATGGCATTGGGGATGACCACCACAGAAGCCTTTAGCTTTAGCAATGGCTTGCAGGTTATGAATGGAAGCTTAAGGAGCTATAAAGTGCTGAGAATGGGAGAGGAGCCTGAGTATCTGGTGGATTTCATCGAGACACCTCAGGAGGATGGACCCTATGGTGCTAGAGGCCTTGGGGAGCAGGCGGCCATAGGCATACCAGCTGCTGTTGCAAATGCCCTCTCCATAGCCTTGGGTACGGAATTAAACCGGCTGCCTTTGGTTCCTGAGGAGCTTTGGAGGAGCTATAATAAAAGGGAGGAAGCTGGAGACGGTGGAGATGCTATTGAAGGAATTACCCTTAAGGCCTTAGTAGAATGATATTGAAAAGGGGGATAAATATGATTTCCTTTGATTTTGAATATATAAGACCATCTACCCTCCAGGAGGCTGTGGAAAGCTATCTTCAGCTAAGTCGAGATTTTAAAAGGGTGCTTTATTACAGCGGAGGCACTGAGATATTAAGCTTTGCTAGAAATCATAGGATAAAGGTGGATGCACTTATAGATATAAAGGCTATTCCTGAGTGCAGATCCCTCCGACAACAGCAAAACAAGATAATATACGGTGCTGCCCTAACCTTAAATGAAATTGTAGGGGACAATAGCCTTCCTCTTCTTACATCTGCATTCAAGGGGATCGCTGATCATACCCTTCGCAACAGACTTACCCTAGGTGGGAACATATGCGGTAATTTGACCTATAGAGAAGCAGTGCTGCCACTAATGCTAACGGAGGCAGAGGTTAGGATAGTAGGTGAAAAGGGTGTAAGATGTGAGAAATTGAATTTAGTATTTGATAAAAGCCTGAGGCTGGAAAAGGGAGAGCTGCTTATAGATATAGCTATTGAAAAGACCTATAGAGAAGCAGAATTCTGTTGTATACGCAAAATAAAGCAGGGGGAGGTGGATTATCCGATACTGCATATAGAAATGCTGAAGGGTGAGGGCTTGAGGGTTGCCTTCAGCGGAGTGCTGAATTTTCCTTTTAGATCGGATGCTATAGATGCTGCTCTAAATGCCAGCATAAATATAGATGAAAGAATAGCAAAAATAATTAAGCTTATTCCCGGTAATATAAAGCAGGATCAATGGGCCTCCAGCCGTTTCAGGCAAATGCTTTTAGAAAAAGCATTAAGAAGAGCCTATACCCAGCTTGGAGGTGTTTGATTTGATAACATATCAAAAAATGGCATCGATTTCTCTTAGGGTGAACGGTGAGAATAGAAGGCTATGGGTAAGAACAGCTGACACCTTGCTGGAGGTGCTGAGGAACAGTCTGGGACTTACTGGAGGAAAGCCCGGCTGTGAAAATGGTGATTGTGGGGCCTGCACAGTGCTGTTGGAGGGAAGACCGGTAAAATCATGCTTGATATTGGCTGTAGAGGTGGAGGGGCAGGATGTTATAACCATAGAGGGTCTGGAGAAGACAGAAATTCAGGAGGCTTTTTTGGAAAATGCAGGCTTTCAATGCGGCTACTGTACTCCCGGGTTTATACTGAAGGCCTATGCTTTATTAAAGGCCCATCCGGAGGCAAATGATGAAACAGATAAGCAATGGCTTCAAAGCAATATATGCCGTTGCACAGGATATGAGGGAATAAAGAGGTCCTTAAAGGAAGCAAGGCGGAAGATAGCTGTGGGAAGGCGTAATAGTTAATATTGAATTGTGAATAGTGAATAGTTCAGATGGGCCTGCTAAGCAGGCTTTTATTTTATCATTTTTAATGAAATTGTAACGAGGAATTTGGAACAAAATGTAGAAGATATGTATCTATATAGTATAACATTATTTTACAGCTGTTATTCTTATATGCTTCTAAAGAGCATAAAGAGAATATATAGGCTTTGTATCCTTTAGATAGGGGGCGCTTTTATGTTTAGATTGTTTCAAATTGCCTTTTGGGTTGGTGTATTATTTACCTTTGCCACCTTTATTTTAGGGCAGCTATTCGATCTTGGAGATTTTGATGGGGATATTGATTTTGAATCTGATTTTGATTTTGATGCGGATGTACCGGGCTATGCAATTTCTCCTCTAAAGCCAATTGTTATAACCTCCTTTGTAACTGTGTTTGGGGGAGTAGGCTTGATACTGCTAAATAGAGGCATGGAGAGTCCTATAGCTGCTTTTATAGCAGTGGCTGCTGCAACGACAGTAAGTTGGCTTTTGTACAACCTAGTTGTTGTACCCCTTCACAAAGCTCAAAATACCAGTGCCATATCTCAGGCGGCCTTAATTGGCAGAGAAGCTAAGGCAACCCTAAACATGTCCAAGGACAGCTTTGGCAATATCGTGTATGCCGTAGGAGGCAACACCTATTCATCACCTGCCAAGACGCTGGAGGAGGAGATCATTCATAAGGGGGAAGAGGTTATTATAAAAAAAATTGAAAAGAACATTTTTTATGTGGTAAAGAAGCAGCAGGACTAATAGCGTATTCTATAAAAGCTCTTTGTAAGGGGGTGAGGTATTAAAAAGAGCGTTTAAAATAAAAAAATATAATAAATGGGAGGTTTCATATGTTAATACCTATTCTAATTGTAGTCGTACTTATTCTATTAATATTCAGTGTATTACTAATGTGGAGAAAGGTGCCACAGGATAAGGCACTGGTGGTTACAGGCTTGAGAAAACGAGTTATTTCCGGTGGTGGAGGTCTAGTAATCCCGTTGCTTGAAAGAACAGATATGATTTCGCTGGAAAACATGAAAATTGAGGTCAGGACCGACGGTGCTTTAACAGAGCAGGGCGTTGATATCAAGGCTGATGGCGTTGCAATTCTTAAGGTTAAATCCGACAAGGAATCTATCCTTTCTGCGATAGAGCAGTTCAATACGGGCTCTGAAAAATCAACCATTGAAAATATCAAAGATACAGCGAAGGATGTGCTGGAGGGTAAGCTTAGAGAGATAATCTCTAAGATGTCCGTTGAAGAAATCTATAAGGACAGAGAAAAGTTCGCTTCACAGGTACAGGAGGTTGCGGCCCTTGATTTGGCACAAATGGGTCTTGAAATTAAAGCCTTTACGATAAGAGATATTAAGGATGACAATGGCTACCTTGAAGCCTTAGGTAAAAAGAGGATAGCTGAGGTTAAGCGGGATGCACAAATTGCAGAGGCTGAGGCTACCAAGGAGACAAAAATTAAGACGGCAAGCGCCACAAGAGAGGGAGAGCAGGCTAGATTGGCTGCTGAAACTCAGGTTGCTGAATCCTTCAAGGAGAAGGAGCTGAAAATTCAGGCCTACCGTAAGGATCAGCAGACGGAGACTGCAAAGGCTGACCTTGCATATGAAATAGAGGCCAGCAAGGTTCAACAGGAAGTTGAGAAGGAAAAGATGCAGGTTCTGATTGTTAAGAAGCAGAAGGAAATAGAATTGGCTGAGCAGGAGGCCCTTAGAAAAGAACGAGAGCTGGAGGCCAACGTTAAGAAACTGGCTGAAGCAGATAAATATAGTGAAGAGAAAAAAGCAGAGGCTCAAAAATATAAGGAAATTCAGGAAGCAATGGCAGAAGCAGAGTCAATTAGACTTAGAGGAACTGCAATGGCAAATGCCAGAAGAGAAGAGGGTATGGCAGAGGTAGATATTATAAGAGAAAAGGGTAAGGCAGAAGCTGAGGCAATGATGAAAAAAGCTGAGGCCTTCAAGCAATATAATGAAGCCGCCATCACTCAAATGGTTATCGAAAAGCTTCCTGAAATTGCAAAATCTATAGCTGAGCCGTTATCCAAGACCGAGAAGATTGTTATTGTCGACTCCGGTACTGGTAATGGTGGAGGCGCTGCCAAGGTATCTAGGTATGTAACCGACATAATGGCACAGCTTCCGGAAACAGTTGAGGCTTTAACGGGTGCAGATTTAAGACAGCTGCTAAAGGGAGTAGGCCTAAAGCAGGAGGCACCTAAAGAGATTGATAAAGATACGAATAGTTAAAAAAGGTGGACTTTATGTCCACCTTTTTTTAAAAAATTCTAGATAAATATAAACAAAAGCATAAAGCGTCCGTAATATAAGTAGATGGCTTTATCACAGAAGGGAGATAGCTTTATGCAAAAAAGATTATATTTATCAAGAGCAGATAAAAAACTGGCTGGGGTATGTGGTGGAATAGCTGAGTATTTTGATATCGACTCTACATTAGTTAGGCTTATGTGGGTGTTCTTGACCTTTGCCGGGGGCTCAGGCCTGCTGATATATATCGTAGCAGCGATAGTGATGCAGGAGAAGCCGGTGACTCATCCCTCCTCGGTTGAGGGGGAGCGGGTGGTGGATGTAGCGTATGAAAGCAATGACGATAAATCTACTGGGACAAAAGGAGATCACGACCGCCTGATTATCGGAGGAGGGCTGATTGTACTGGGGATGTATATATTTTCCAGGAACTTCTTTTTTTTCCGTTGGTTGGACTTTAAGTACTTGGGTCCCATCCTTCTAGTATTGCTGGGTTTCTATTTTCTTTTTAAAGAAAGGAAGTGAAGCAATTGAGAAGTGATAAGATTACAGGTGGTTTATTTTTAATTGGCCTTGGGGTAGTGTTTCTGCTGTTAAACCTTGGATTTATAAGCTGGTCGATATTGAGTAATATTATTCAGCTTTGGCCTTTGGTGCTTGTAGTAGTAGGCATTAATATCATTGCTAAGAATAATCCCATAGTAAAGGGCATAACCTGGTTGCTCTTTCTGATAATTTTTATAGGCTATGGGTATCTTTATGGAGGTGGCATAAGCCTTAAGAGTAGTGGTCACACCATGAGCACCAGCAAAATGGAGGAAACCACCACAGGTAAGGTAAATATTGACTTTGGTGGCACTAAGCTGAATATTAATGCCATAAACAGAAATCTTATAGAGGCTAATGCAAACAACAGCAGTATAAAGCCTCAGATCAAGTATTCGAATGACAATAGCCATGTAACAATAGATTTAAAAGGCTCAGATGCGGATATAATCAATTTTGGTAATAATACCTTTGATTATAATATTAGCTTAAATAAGCAGGTCGTGTGGGATATAGAGGCAGACCTTGGGGCTGTTTCCGGTAATCTGGATTTGTCTGAGCTTAAGGTAGACAGCTTAGCGCTGGATTTAGGTGCCAGCAATTTGAAGATATACCTAGGGGATAAGCATACAGCAACTGAGATAAATATGAATGCGGGAGCCAGTAATTTAGAGCTGATAATACCCCAAACCCTTGGAATGAAGGTAAAGGTCGATGGATTAATTAGCAAGACCAGCCTTAATAAGCTGGGATGGCAGCAGGAGAATGGCTACTACATCTCTCCCAACTATGCAGAGGCCACCAGCAAGACAGTGGTTAATATAGACCTAGGAGTAGGGAAGCTTGATATTGAAGTAAAGTAATAGATTTATCGGAAGGAGCATTTATCCGTATGGATAGAGGCTCCTTTTTATTTCATATATTAACAGTAATTCCATTTAATAGAAGAAAATAAGAATTTTTATCATTATATAAAAAATATTTGAAAATTTATTTTATTTTATAATTTTTTTTTGAAGTTAACAAAAGAAATCAGGCTTTTGCAATATGTAACAAAATTGATTAAATTTTAACTTTAATCGTAAGAGGGTACAGGCATCAAAATGTTAAAGATACTACAATCACTCTGGAAAATGATGTAGCATGTACCAATTTTTTATGCGAAAAGTAACTTTCAACTAAATTCCAAAGTTCATATCAGCGGCTTTTCTTGATGACTCTAATTTGAAATGTTAGTACAAAAAGTACAAAATTTCAATGCTTTGTAGTACAAAATGTACAAAAATATTTATATATCTGAAAGTTGTTGTCGATTGAGAATAAATCTCCAAAATTGACAAATAATAAACAGTTATGATATTTTTAAACTATCATTATAGTGAATATATTAACGAAAAGCTAATAATGAAAAATTTTTTTAGTCGTAAGGAGGTCTGTTTAATGTCCCAAGATGAGAAAAAAGGCTTATTGGAAAAGACCAGTACCAGAAGGGAGTTCCTAAGGATAGGCTGTAAGAGTATTGCTGGTGCAGCAGTTTCTATGACTGTGCTTGGTTTTCTAGGATACTCAAATGCAGCAGACGTAACCGGGTTCCCTTTAGCTACAGGACTTTTGATTGCAGATGCTAGTCGATGTACTGGCTGTCGTCGCTGCGAAACTATTTGTACCATGTTTAATGATGGTAAAACCGACCCTTATACTGCAAGGGTTAAGGTAGGCAGAAATTACAATTTTGGTCGTGACAATATTACTGCTGCCTACAGAACGAATGATGGTGTTTTCGGTAACTTTATGGTTGCAGCAGACACCTGTAAACAATGTAAGGAGCCTTACTGTGCTGCTGCCTGTCCTATGGGTGCAATAGAAGCTCAGGATAAAACAGGAACAAGAGTTGTCAATGAAAGCAAATGTGTTGGCTGTGGGGCTTGTGAAGCTGCCTGTCCATGGGCTGTTATCACGGTTGATGGAGAAACCAAGAAATCAAAGAAATGCGTATTATGCTATCAATGTGTTAAGAACTGTCCAACAGGCTCATTAAAGTTGATACCATGGCAAGAGGTTAAAGCAGCTGTTAGAAGGCATGCTTAACTAAAGTATTAAGAGAGATTGGAGGAATATATAATGTCTAATATCACTGGTTGGGCGGGAAAAATACTTCGTGTTAATTTAACTAACGGCACATTTATAGCAGAAGACACCCTGAAATATAAGGATTTTGTAGGCGGTATGGGAATCGGCTACAAGGTTATGTGGGATGAGGTTCCTGCAGGAACAAAGGCCTTTGACGTTGAAAACAAAATTATATTAGCAGCAGGTCCCTTAACAGGTACGGGAGCAGTTTGTGCCGGCAGAACAAATATTACCTCACTATTGGCATCAAATCCATACAATGCAGTATCAGACAGTCATATGGGGGGCCATTTTTCTGCTGAGATGAAATATGCTGGATGGGATGCAATCATAATTGAAGGTAAATCACCGAAGCCGGTATGGCTTAAAATTGAAAATGACAAGGTTACTCTTGAGGATGCAAGATACCTATGGGGTAAAGGTATATTCTTAACTACAGCATATGTTGCCGGTAGAATGGAAAAGGGTGCTCAGGTAGCTGCCATAGGGCAAGCAGGTGAGAACATGGTTAACCTATCAGTTATCATGAATAATGGATCTCACTCTGCAGGTGGACACGGTGGCGTTATGGGCTCTAAAAACATCAAGGCAATCGGTATCAGAGGTACATTACCTGTACATATAGCAGCAGATAGAAGAGATTGGTTAGAGGTTGATAAGGAAATGATGGCTGTAATCGGTGCTAACAACAACCACGTAGTGCCAAGCACACCTCAGCCATGGGCCGAATTCAACGCACCAAGAAGCCGTTGGACAGCTACCGATGGTTTATACTGGGGAGCTGCAAATCCTCCTGTAAATACAGGAACCTGTGATCCTCATGACCTTAATAGCGTTGGTCTTAGAACCCATAAGGCAGTATTTGACCATGGTAAGGTTGCAGAGCAATATACAGTACGTATGGGGGGCTGCCATGCTTGTCCTATAAGATGTCACTCTACTTTACATATTCCACAGCTTGAAAAGTATGGATTATCTCCAAATGTTTCCAATACATGTGTTGGATATTCAAGTCCTGGAGGAATAATGATCAAAGGTCATTCTAAAGAAGGCGAAGAGGGCGAAGGCACTATGATGTCTAAGGCAGTTGGAGCACAGCTGGCAGACGACTATGGTGTATGGTGTAACTACAGCCAAATCGGCAGAGACTTTAAATATGCATATGACAGTGGAATACTGAAGAAGGTACTACCACAAGAAGAATATGACAGTATCCCTTGGGATTTATTAGAGAAGGGTGATCCTGAGTTCCTTGTAGACTTCTATAGAAGAATTACCTTTAAGGAAGGTGAATTAAGCAGACTTGGTGAGGGCGCTTATTGGGTTGCTAAGGCATGGAACTTTGGTGATGACTATTGGGGTGATGCAAAACACAAATTGTGGTCTAAATTAGGCTATCCTGTTCATCACAGTAATGAAACAGCAGGTCAGGTTGGGGCATTAATCTCATGCTTGTTTAACCGTGACGCGCAATGTCATACTCATATCAACCTTACAGGAAGCGGATTGCCGATAGAGCTGCAAAAAGCAATTATTGGTGAGGTAGTAGGCTCAGGAGATGCACTTGATGCTCCTTCAAACTATACTCCGATGAATGTATATAAGGCTAAGTTTGCTAAATGGAGTATCATTAGAAATGTACTGCATGACTCCTTAACCTTATGTAACTGGATGTGGCCTATGACAACCTCTCCGCTTAAGGAAAGAAATTATAGAGGAAATACTTCTCTAGAATCTCAATATTTCTCAATGGCTACAGGTATACCTACAACTGAGGCTGAACTAGATATGATGGGAGAGAGAATTCTCACACTTCATAGAGCATTATCTACTAAGCAAATGAACTCAAAGGATATGCGCAAGGATCATGATGAAATTTGCGAGTGGGTATATACTATGGACCCTGATAAGCAGCCATTTACAGCTGGTACAGTTAAGATGGATAGAGATGATATGCAGCTAGCATTGACGATGTTCTATAAGGAAATGGGCTGGGATGAAAATACAGGAATCCCAACAAAGGCTACATTAAATAGGCTTGGTATGGGCTATGTAGCTACAGAGCTTGAAAAGCTTGGTTTATTAACTAAATAATTAATAATTATATCAGAGGGGGGCAGCTAAAACTGCCTTTCCTCCAATTTAAAAGGTGGGAAAGCTAATGAGTGATAATAAGGATATTAATCTATTAATTGGTGAAACAATTAGATTAAATACTAAAAATGTGAAGCTAACCAAAGAAGAGGATTTTACTTTGGAGCCAATATCCTTAAAGGCTGATGAGGTTGCCAACAGGCTAGAGGAATTGACTAATATTGAGGGGTTTGAAGATGTCAAGCTCTTAAAGGGAAAGAAAACCTCATATTACTATTCCAACAAGCATATGACAGAAAGCTATGCAAAGCTATTGGTAAGGGTAGAGGATGGAGACCTATTCGCTTTAATCGCTGATACAATAAGGAATGACTCTAAGATCTATCCAAGATCTACTGACATCAAGCTGTTCACGAAAAGTCCCTACAGCTTTAAAGAGCAGGAATTGATTGGAATTATAGAGCAGCTAATGAAAACTGAAGGCTATGAGGATATAAAGGAATCAAGAGCCTCAAACAATGCCTTATACTTATATTCAGAGCTACATTTAAGCAAAGCTTATGCCGATAGCCTAACAGAATGGATCGAGGTTACCTCGTTAGAATGTCCATAGGATGGAGGAGTTTAATATGGATACAAAGTTCTCCTTCAAGGAATATAACGTGTGTCAGGAAGAACCAGTAGATTTTATTGTCAATGGAAGAAAGCTTGTGACCTTCATGTGCACGCCTGAAAATTTGAAGGAGCTGGCAGTAGGCTATCTTTTTAATAGAGGATTGATTAAGGAAATAACGGAGATCACTGATTTAGGTGTAAGCTATGAAATTAGAAAGATTTTTGCAACTACCTTAAGCATAGCAACTCATGAGGAGTATGGGCTTTCAGGTGTTTTAGCCAGTGGCTGCGGAAGTGCTACGGTACTTTCTAATAGACTAATGAGTCAGGAGCCAATTGATTCCAAGCTTCAGATCAGCCTAAACTATTTGAAGTCCTTGGCTACGGCTATGGCAAGAGGAGCTGAAAAATATCGTGATACCGGCGGTATTCATTGTGCCGCACTAGCCAACAATAATGGTATTTTAATTCTGCGGGAGGATGTCGGACGCCACAATGCTGTAGACAAGGTGGTGGGACATGGAGTGATGGCAGGAATATGCTTTAATAAAACGATTGCTTTAACTACTGGGCGTATATCCTCAGACATGATATTAAAGGCTGTAGCGTGTGGATTGCCTATAGTAGCAACCAGAAGCGTACCTACAGGTATGGCACTGGAAATTGCTGCGGGATTAGGTATTACGGTGGTGGGAAGAATTTTTTCTCATAGACCAATCGTTTATACCCATGGCAGTAGAGTTTTATCAGAGGATGCGGGTATTAAATTATCCGGGGAGGTGACAATATGTTCGGGAGATTGGGTTCTGCAGAATTGTTAGTTATATTCAGTGTAGCGCTATTTGTTTTTGGACCAAAAAGAATACCTGAAATAGCACGATCCCTTGGAAAAGGAATAAGAGAATTTAAGCAAGCCACTAATGAAATAAAGGCAAGCGTTGATTTAAGTCTTGAAGAAAATGAAAAAAAATAAAATGGTTTTTTATATAAAAATATAGTAAAATAAAAAAGCGGAGGTGCTTGTTAAATGTTTGGTAGATTAGGACCTATGGAGCTGGTATTGATATTAGTGATTGCTTTGGTTATATTTGGACCGTCAAAGCTACCTGAAATAGGTAAATCCTTTGGAAAAGCAATAAGAGAGTTCAGAGATCATTCCAATAAAATTTCTGCTGAGGACGAAAAAGAAGATACTAAATAATATATATTTGAAGAATGGATAGGGGATGAATTGAGGTGGAGGAACAAAAATTTACACTAGTTGAACATCTTGGCGAGTTAAGGAAAAGGTTGATGATTATTGCTGTAGTAGTGATTGCCAGCACTCTTGTTTGTTACAATTATGTCAATTACATAATTGAACTCGTATTGCTACCTGCAAACGGTTTGGAATTTGTTTACCTAACTCCACCAGAGTTGTTTTTAGCTTACGTTAAGCTGGCCTTGATAGCAGGCATAGCCATTACCTCCCCTATAACAATTTCTCAGCTATGGTTTTTTGTAAGACCGGGATTGGAAAAAAAGGAAAAGAGAATGATTTTGCTGGCATTAATAAGTGGAGCACTGTTTTTTGCTACAGGGGTTGCCTTTGCATATAAGGTAATATTACCAATTACAATTAACTTCTTTGTAAAGCTCAAGCTGGATGGTATAGAGCCCATGTTCTCCTTCGGTAGCTATATCGGCTTCATAAATTCGATTTTATTGGCTTTTGGCCTAGTATTTGAAATGCCCATAGTGGTGGTGCTACTGACAAAGCTGAATATCATAACTGCCAATACCCTAAAGAAGAACAGAAAATTCTTTATTTTGGCAATAGTGGTTGTAGCAGCACTATTAACACCGCCGGATGTCGTATCTCAGATGCTGTTGGCGGCTCCTATGCTGGTGCTATTTGAGCTGAGCATTGTGCTTTCTACTATTGTGGGTAAGAAGTCGAAGGAATAGAATAGTAGTTGGGAATAACCCTATGTGCTTAGGGTTATTTTTTTATTTCATAGGAAAGTTCGTTTTATTTCCTATGAAATGGGGGGTTGTTAAGGGGGCTACTCCCCCTTATTAATATAAGGAGGGTACAGCGAAGCGTCCTAGGGAACGCATGGGTTCCCTGGAAAACAACGTGGCGAAGCCACTTTGTTCTTTCAGTTGCGAAGCCACTTTGTTCTTGTGTACAAACTCTACGATTTTTGTAGGCTGTATATGGACTTTGTCTTCAATCTGTATATCTTAAATTTTTATTAAATTCTAAAAAATATTTAAGTGACATGGACAACGCTATTGAGTATAATAGAAATTAGGTGTTTGACATTATGATTATACTAAGGAGATGTTAGACTTGATCGGGAAGAAATTTGCAACTGCTATAAACTGTATTGATGGGCGTGTTCAGTTTCCAGTTTTAGAATGGCTTCTAAACGATACGCATGCAGACTACATAGACATGATAACGGAACCGGGACCTGACCACGCCTTGATCAATGGATCACCTGAGGCAATAGAGGCTATAAAAAGAAAGATATTAATATCTGTTGAAAATCATCAATCTGGGTTTATTGCTATTGCCGGTCATTACGATTGTGCCGCCAATGAAGCAACGAGGGAAGAGCACTGCCAGCAGATAAAGCAATGTGTGGAGCTGGTCTCTGGTTGGTTTTCGGCTGTTCCGGTAGTGGGGCTATATGTGAATGAAGAGTGGAAGGTGGAGGTTGTCTGCAGTAAGGTTGTAGAGAACGTAGCCTAGGCAGTGAATGGCGAATAGTAATAGTAATAGTAATAGTGAATAGTGAATAGTGAAAAAGAAAAGCGAATAATAAAAGAGCAATAAAAAAAGGAGAAATTTTTAATTTCCTCCTTTTTTTATTGCTTATAACAGTTATAGCTTATGCAGCTATAATCGTCTTTTTAACCCTCTGTTTTTGAAGTATATATATTGAGCCTAATGCCAGTAAACCAAAGAGATCTGTATAAAGCCCCGGCTGCAATAATGATAGGGCAGCTACAAACAGTACTAATGTTTCATATACCTTGCTTTTAGTTACCATATATTGCTCTATGGCACATGCTAAGCATAATATACCCAGAACCGAGGATATAATAACCGGCACTGCCTGTATAAAGGGAACAAAGGTGACAGTAGAATCAACTACCTCCTTAACCAAAATCAGTTCTGAATTAAATGCAAAGACGTATGGTACAAGGAAGGCAGCCAGCGCCAGCTTTACAGCCTGGAAGCCTGTCTTCATAGCGTTGGCACCTGCAATGCCTGCACCTGCATATGCAGCCAAAGCAACAGGTGGCGTGATATCAGCAATTACACCAAAATACAGTATAAATAGGTGGGCTGACATTAGATTAACTTCAAGCGCAATTAATGCCGGTACTGCCATAGTAGCCAGTACAATATATTTTGCAGTGGTTGGAAGACCCATACCCAATATAATTGAAGCACACATGGTGAAGAACAAGGTCAGGAAGAGATTACCCTGTGATAATGTGACTATAAGCTCTGCGAATCTTAAGCCTAGACCGGTAAGGGTCACGACGCCTACGATCATACCGGCACAGGCGCACGCACACGCCACTCCGATTGAGCCCTTAGCGCCTTGCTCCAAAGCACTGATAAAGTCTTTAATAGTAAAGCTAAACTCCTTAGTCTTATAATACTTATATATGCTGGCAAGTACAGCAATTACAACAGAGATCAGAATAGCTCTGAAGGCTGCAAGCAATGGCGTCAGACCTGACATTAGGAAATACACGATTGCTATTAGAGGAATAAAAAGATATCCCTGTTTTAATATTAGTTTACTCAGCTTTGGCAGCTGACTTTTTGGCATACCCTTCAATCCTAGCTTGCATGCTTCCAAATGAACCATGGATGCAACTGCAAAGTAATATAGGAAGGCAGGTATGGCAGCAGCAGCAATAATCTTGATATAAGGAATGCCTGTAAATTCTGCCATAATAAAGGCGGCTGCACCCATTACCGGCGGCATAATCTGACCACCGGTGGAAGCCGCTGCTTCAACTGCTCCAGCGAAATGAGGCTTGTAGCCAATTTTTTTCATCAGGGGTATAGTGAAGGCACCTGTTGTTACGGTATTGGCGACAGAGCTTCCTGAGATAGAGCCCATGAATCCACTGGCAACAACCGCAGTCATGGCAGGGCCGCTCTTCATATGTCCTGTTAAGCTGTAGGCTAGGTCAATAAAAAATTTACCGACCCCTGTTTTGTCCAGAAAGGCACCGAATAATATAAACATAAATACGAAGGTTGCGGATACACCGATAGGGATACCTAGTATACCCTCAGTTGTTAAATACATATGGCTGATGATTCTTTCTAATGAGAATCCTCTGTGAGCCAATATGCCGGGCATCTGGGGGCCGAATTTTGCGTAAATGAGGAACAGGGTCGCTACTATTGGGAGCTCCGGACCAACAACTCGGCGAGTTACTTCTAGGGTAAGAACAATAGCTAGCATGCCAAGTATAATGTCTATTCTTTCTACGCTACCACCCCTCAGGGCAATGGTTTGAAAGTTTACAAACAAGTAACCAAATACGCCTACCGACAAGGCTGCCAACAGATAGTCCAGGATGGCAATTTTTGTCTTGTCCCCCTTTTTAAAGGCGGGATAAAGCAGGAAGCCTAATGCAAAGGCAAGTATAATGTGCAAGGAACGTTGTCTTACGGACAACAGGGTTCCAAAGGCAGCGGTATATAAATGAAAAAGAGACATTGAAATGGCCATAACTCCTACTACGATGGCCATGAAACCCTTCAGCTTTCTAGAGGCAGCCGTCTCCTTATCGTATTCTTCCATTAAACTATCAACATTTAAAGCTTCATCATTTTTGAAATCCACGTTAATACCTCCTCATAAGAAATACAATTAGCGGTCTTGACACAATTTTGAATTCTACTGCAGCTTGTGGTTCGGAAAATGCTAAAAATGGGATTTCTATTTTATTCATAATAAAAGTATGATTAGCAACTGTAGCACCGGTTCTATAAACCAGTGTATCCAGTTTTTTATTTATGTTATAAATACGAAAACCACTTTCCGTCATTTCAAAATCATATATTGTATTCTCAGGCAGCCCAGCACCATATGAATAAAATAGTGTTTCTGTTAAGACAATTTCCATTTGATCATTAATACTGTAAATCTCATAAACCGGTGTAAGCATTACCGAATGAGTAAAGCGAATAGTAAAGCTATCCTCAGCGCTAACTCTCCAGTCTGTAAGGATCTCGCCTGTCATATAATCAACTGCAGTCAAACGGTTAATTGGAAAAGCCAGTATAAAAGCGATAATTAAAATAATTCCTATTAATACGATTCCTCTGATTTTCATTTAGTTAATAAGGTATTGGGGCACAGCCCCAATACCTTAACCTCCTTAATAAAAGCCTTAATTATTTAATTCCTTTTTCGGTGTAGTATTTTTGAGCACCGGGGTGAACGTCTATAGGCATGCCCTTAAGTGCTGTTTCTAAGGTAATATCATTACCTCTGGAGTGGGTATCAATTATGGTTTGTCTGTTTTCGAACATAGCCTTAGTAAGTTCATATACGAAATCCTCTGAAAGCTCATCTTGAACTATCAGCATAGCCATAACGGCAGTAGTAGTAACATCGGCATCTTGCCCTTTGTAAGTACCGCCTGGTACGGTTACTTCGGTATAGAAGCTATACTGTTGGCCTAGCTCAGCAATTTTAGCAGAGGTGATAGGAACAATAACGATATCGGTTGTTTGAGCAACCTCAGTAATCGCAGAAGTTGGAAGACCAGCTGTTACGAAAGCCGCATCAATTTGCTTGTTCTTTAATTGATCAGCTGCTTCGGCAAAGGACAAGAAGTCAGCCTTTCCTAGATCCTCGTAGGCTAGACCGTGGGATGCAAGGATTTGTCTTGCATTGGCTTCAGCACCGGAGCCAGGGGCACCAATAGCAACCTTTTTGCCCTTTAAGTCCTCTACGGAATTGATGTTAGAACCCTTTAAGGCTACGATTTGAATAACCTCAGGATATAGCATAGCCATACCTTTTACATTAGTTATCTTATCTTTGCCCTCATAAACCTCTGTTCCATTGTAGGCGTAGAAGGTTATATCGTTTTGTATTAAAGCAATCTCCGCCTCGCCCTGTGAAACTAAGCCCATGTTTTCTACAGAAGCGCCTGTTGCTTGAGCATTTGCTACAACACCCGCTACGTTGTCATTAAAAATCTTAGCCATAGCTCCCCCTAGTGGATAATAGGTTCCAGAAGTTCCGCCGGTAGCTATTGAAATATAAGTAGTTTCAGCCTGTGGTGCCTCTGTACCCTGCTCTGGCTTACTTGTGCAGCCTGCCATAACAGAAACCAATAAAATAGCCACCATTAAAAAAGCAAATAGTTTTTTATTCATCTTTTTTCCCCCTTTAATTTATTCTTAACGGATTATTACTAACCCGTATCAGACACATTAATTAATTATTACCTTTTATTAATATATTGTCCTATAAATAATAATTATCCACAAATTGAGCGTAAAGTCAACTACTTATTAGCAAAATTGACTGTTAGCAAATATTAGCTTTCATTTTTCTAAGTAGGTGAAGTGCAGTTTGAGAGGAGTTTATCGAGATACGGTACAAGGTTTAAAAACTGTCATTAACTATTTATACTACATTACCAACAAAAACCTACAGATAACTACCGAAAAACTCATTATTGACTGAAAATTATAAAAATTAAATTGTTTAGGCATTTAATCTTGTAAATAAATATACACTACAATGAAATATTATGCATTTGATTTTCATTTATGGCTAGGAAACTATGATTTTCAAATTTCTTAGACATGGGGGATATTATGGGGGTTTCCCCCCTATAAAAATAGTAGTACAATATTTATAGAAGAGCTTTAAGCTTCTTATTCATTAAATCCTTAATAATTACCAGTCTGTAATAAATATAGGCCTTTGTTAAGTAAGCTTAATATTAATCCTCATAAATATTAAAATTGTGTTAAAAAAGGAGTCGACAATTTGCTGTTGAATATATCATTAATAGATAAAATTTGATCGTTAATGGAGGGATGAACATGCTATTAGAAACGGGATTACTGGCTAGGGAAGCCATAAGAAATAAGCTGTGGACAGGCCCTACACCTGCAATGGCACCGGGGTATGCTCAGGCAAATCTGGTCATATTGCCCTCGAAATATGCCTTTGACTTTTTTCTCTTCTGTCAGAGAAATCCAAAACCCTGTCCAATATTAGACGTCTGCGAAAAGGGGGATTTTACTCCGCTTTTAACAGCCGCTACAGGAGATATCAGGACCGACATTCCCCTCTATCGAATCTATCGAGATGGAGTGCTGGAGGAGGAGGTACAGGATATTACCACATACTGTACGGATGATATGGTCTCCTTCTTAATTGGCTGCAGCTTTACCTTTGAAAATGCTTTAAGTAAGGCAGGGGTTCCAATAAGACATATAGAGGAGAAGAGAAATGTGCCTATGTATATTACCAATATAGAATGCCGGCCGGCAGGGATTTTCAATGGACCTATGGTTGTAAGCATGAGGCCAATGCCTGAGGAATTGGTAGCTAAGGCTATTGAAGCAACTGAAAAATATCCAAAGGTTCATGGAGGGCCAATTCACTGGGGAAGCCCTGAGGAAATAGGAATAAAGAATATTAATAAGCCTGATTTCGGTGACGCAGTTACAATACACAAGGGAGAAGTGCCAGTGTTTTGGGGCTGTGGTGTAACACCTCAGGCAGCTATTATGAGGGCAAGGCCTGAAATAGTTATAACCCATGCCCCCGGACATATGTTTATTACCGATATTAAGGACGAGGAGCTGAAGGGGCTTTGATGACTAATCCAATCGCACAGATAGAAGAATTGATAGGAGCAGATGCAGGCGGAAGGGGCCTGAGTACCGCAGTACAGGCGGGAGATTTGGTAGCTGCGGCTAAATCCTTATTGCTGGGGGATAAAATATTGATCGTTACCGGCTTTTGCATTAAGGCTGCAATGATGGGTGAAACCGATGGGCCGATGGGAGCAGCATCTCTTGCAAGCTCTTTGGTGCAATTAGGTAAGGAGATCATATTTATAACGGATGAATACTCCGCTAATTTGGTGGAGGTCTGCTGTAGGGTATTGGGACTTAAGGCACCTATTATAACAATACCCCATGAGGGGGCTGAGGACGCCTGTAGTCATCTACTGGAGGTATATTCACCCTCACATATTGTATCGGTGGAAAGACCCGGAAGGGCTGCCGACGGAAGGTGCTATTCCATGAGGGGTGAGGATATCTCCCAGCTGGTGCCAAATACTGATTCGCTATTTTTATTGGCTGAGAAAAGGGGCATAGTAACTATAGCAGTCGGTGACGGAGGCAATGAAATGGGCATGGGCAAAGTAAAAGACTCAATTAAGGCGCTGGTAGCCAATGGTGATAAAATAAGCGCCGTAACAGCAGCTGAATATTTGATTATAGCAGGGGTTTCAAATTGGGGAGGCCATGGTATCGCTGCCGCCCTATCTATATTGGCATCAAAGCCTTTGCTGCATACTGTGGATGAAGAGGTTGAGATGCTTAAGGAAATGGTGGCTGCAGGAGCTGTAGATGGTTGTAGTAAAAAGCGTGAATGTACGGTAGATGGCTTGAGCCTGCAGGTAAACCTGGAGGTCTTAAGGGGGCTAAGGGAGATTGTAGCCGATGCAATAAGTGATTTAGAGGAAGAGGTCTGCTGACGTTATGGGAGGAGAGGAAGCATGCTGTATGTCGATTTGAATTGTGATATGGGAGAGGGCTTTGGCAGCTATAGCGTTGGCAATGATGAAGGGCTGTTGGAATTAGTTACATCTGCCAATATTGCCTGTGGCTATCATGCAGGTGATCCGATTATTATGAACAGAACTGTAGAATTAGCCCTTAAAAACAATGTAGCAATTGGTGCTCATCCGGGACTTCCAGATATTATGGGCTTTGGTCGCAGAAGCATGGCTGTTACGCCACAGGAGGCTAAGGTTTATGTTATGTATCAGCTGGGAGCCCTGCAGTCCTTTGTTACAGCCCATGGCGGAGTAATGCAGCATGTAAAGCCCCATGGGGCTTTATACAACATGGCTGCTAAGGATTATCAACTGGCAAGAGGCATTGCGGAGGCCATCTATGATGTAAATCCAGAATTGATATTTGTTGGTTTGGCAAACTCCATGATGATAAGGGCTGCTGAGGAGCTGGGACTAAGGGCTGCCAGTGAGGTCTTTGCAGACAGAGCCTATAGCAGAGACGGAAATCTTGTGGCTAGAGGTATATCGGGAGCTGTTATCCATGATAAGGACCTATGCATCAAAAGGGTTACAGAAATGGTGAGAAACAAGACCGTTGCTACGATTGAGGGAGAAGCACTGACTATTACCGCCGATACTATATGCATTCATGGAGATAACCCTACAGCGCTGGAATTTGCTGTAGCCCTAAGGGAAGCCGCATTAGAGCAGGGAATAGTCTTTAGGGCTTTAAAATAATAGGATTGGGGGAGTTTTTATGCCTCAGATGTTTCGGTATGCTCCTTATGGAGATAATGGTGTTATAGTAGAGGCGGGTATGAGTATATCTGTTGATACCCATTTTAGAATTAAGGGGCTCCATAATATAATTGAAGATCAACGCGAAGAGATTGAAGGAATAGAAGAAATTATCCCTACGTATACCACCCTTATGATATTATATAATCCACTAAAAACCAGCTATAAAAAGCTAGTAGATAGCATTAGCGCATTGGAGGAGCAGAGTCTTGTAGCTGAAGTATCCGCTGTTGAGATTGTTCATATTCCCGTGCTTTATGGTGGTGAGGCTGGGCCGGATTTGGAGCAGGTTGCCAAGCATAATGGAATTACAGCAGAAGAAGTAATCTCTATTCATTCTAGTGGAGAATATTTGATATATATGCTGGGCTTTACTCCAGGCTTCCCCTATTTAGGCGGTATGTCCGAAGGAATTGCCACACCAAGATTAGAGGTTCCAAGAGAAAAAATACCTGCAGGCTCCGTTGGTATTGCAGGGAATCAGACGGGGGTTTATCCTATTGATAGCCCCGGAGGCTGGCAGTTGATCGGAAGGACACCCATTAAGCTGTTTGACCCATATAGGGAGCCTCCTGTTTTACTAAAGGCCGGGCAATATATTAGGTTTTATGTCATCAACCAGCAGGAATACAACAGCATAAAGGCAGCCGTCGATGAAAATAGCTATAGCTTAAGAATAAGCTATAGGAAGGGAAGTGAGTAGCTTGACATGTATCAGTATCATTAAGCCAGGACTACTAACTACCCTTCAGGACGAAGGCAGACGGGGACATCAGCAATATGGCATACCGGTGGCAGGGGCGATGGATCAGTATTCCCTTAAGCTGGCAAATATATTGGTGGGTAATGACCCAGCGGAGGCGGCATTGGAAATTACCCTCATGGGACCAACGATTGAATTCAGCTGCAGTACCAACATAGGATTAGCAGGTGGAGACTTTCCAATGCTGTTGAATGGCACAGAGGTAAGAGCCTATGAAAGCATAAGAGTAAGTAGGGGAGATATTCTGACTATAGGTATGGCAAAAAGCGGTTGTAGAGCCTATCTATCTGTAGCGGGTGGCTTCGATGTACCGCCAATAATGGGAAGCAGCTCCACCTATTTAAGAGGGGGCTTTGGCGGCTTTAAGGGGAGGCAGCTGAAGGAAGGAGATGAAATACCGATAAAGACTTCTGAAAAACCTCTGGGCTTCAGAAAAATCCCTTCTGCCATGATACCGGATTATGCAGAGAGCTATGTTGCGAGGATAATATTGGGACCGGAGGATCAGCGTTTTACAGATGAGGGGCTTGAGGTCTTTTTAAACAGTGAATATACGCTTGCAAACCAATGTGATAGGATGGGCTACCGTTTGGAGGGACCAATGATCAAGCATACCTCTGGAGCAGATATTATATCCGGTGGCATCAATCTTGGAGCTATACAGGTGCCGGGACATGGGAATCCTATAATTATGATGGCGGATAGGCAGACGACGGGGGGCTATACAAAAATTGCAAATGTAATTTCTGTAGATATTCCTTATCTTGCACAGCTAAGACCTGGAAATAAGCTACGCTTTAAAAGCATAACCCTGGAAGAGGCAAGGCAAATGTACATAGAGCAGCATGAAGAAATTGGTGAATTAATTAACGAGTTTGATCGGAGGCATACCAGCGCAGATCCTCGTAGCTTTATTGTAAGGGTTAATAATAAGCGCTATCAAGTAATGGTGGAGGAGATTTTAACATAAATTATTACTGACCAAAAAATATAAAGGATGGAGTGATTTAAGATGATTATATCAAACATTACGGAGGTACCGGGCAAGGAGGTTTCTGAAATTCTGGGACTGGCAAAGGGCAGCACCATTAGGGCTAAGCACATAGGAAAGGATTTGATGGCAGGCCTTAGACACATAGTAGGCGGAGAGCTTACGGAATATACTGAAATGATAAATGAAGCTAGGGACATTGCACTGGAATTAATGAAAAGGGATGCTGAAAAAATGGGGGCAGATGCGATATTAAATGTTAGACTTTCAACCTCTGCTGTAATGCAGGGGGCTGCAGAGGTACTGGCATATGGTACAGCTGTAAAATTAAAGAATAAATAGCAATAGCCCCCAAAAACCACTTTAAAAGTGGTTTTTTTCAGCTTTGCTATATCGTTAATAGTATTCTGTTTCCGCTGGGGTCACATATCCTGAAGGTGTTGACCTCTGGATCTATTTCATTGGAGCTCAGCAACCCGGAATCAACAGCCCGATTAAGCGCAGCCATCAGCAGCAGACGATCTGGAAAGACTATAGAAAATTCCTCCATACCCACAGTATTCTCAGGCGGTGGGGGAGCCCCCTTGCTGCTCCAGGTATTACAGGCTATATGATGATGGTAATCGCCGGCTGCGAAGAAAAGGGCACCAGGATGATTTTTTTGTGTGATATTAAGTCCGAGAATTTTATTATAAAAATCCTCACATGCTGCCAGATCAGAAACCTGCAGGTGAATATGACCTATGGCGGCTTCGGGATGCATTCCAATCCAGTTCTCCTTGTTTTGAAGCTCTATCAATAAATCCTTAGGTGATAGGTGCTTTGCACTCATGTTAATCTTAGTTCCATCCAAGGACCATTGCTCCCTTGGACGATCACAGTATATCTCAATTCCGTTTTCATCCGGATCGTTTAGATAGATTGCCTCACTTACGGTATGATCAGATAAGCCCAATAAAGAGATGTTATTATCTAACATTCTTTTTAGCAACAGAGCCATTTCTCTCCTATTAGGTAATCTGATGGCCAGGTGATAAAGACCTGTGGTTCTGTAGGGTTTGTCAGTGGCCTCCGGCAAAAGCTTTAATACTATTTGCGCAGGGAAAGTACCAGCTGCAGATAGATATGCCTTATCATTAGTCTGTTGAATAAGTCTAAAGCCCAATAGCTTTTGATAATAATTTAAGGCTAAGTCTAAATTAGATGTTCGAAGCTCTACATGACCAATAATTGCATTCGATGAAGTATGCATGTGACCCCTCCTTAAATTTCGTTTATGGCAAATCATCGGCGTACTAGTAATTATGTACCCAATAAAAGCTTGTCTAACACTTAACAAAAATATTTATTCAATTATTTTTGTGGTAAATTATGTCTACCTGTAAGCTTACGGAAATAATGCTCTAAATAAATGGAAAAAAAAAGCATGCAATTGAGCAATTGCATGCTTTTAAGATTGTAGAGCAGTATATTTAATGCTTTTATGCTGTATAATGATTTTCAACACGTATGATATTGGCAATTTCAGATACCTCTTTGATGTTTTCAATTTCCTTTATGGCCTCCTGAATCCTGGATTCTATGGTTTTATGGGTGATGAATACCAATGAGACCACAGTCTCCCCTTCGCCCTTTTGAATAACTGTAGAGAGGCTTACAGAGCTATTACCAAAGAGGGTGGCTATTTTTCCTAATACACCGGGAATATCCTTCACCATAACCCTTATATAGTATTCGCTTTCAGTTGCCTCCATGGACTGCAGATTTTTTTGAGATCCTGCCGCCAGTGAAGGGGCTGCATATCTGCAGGACATTTTTTTCAATATAGCGATAAGATCCCCTACCACAGCACTGCCGGTGGGCAAGGAGCCTGCGCCTTTACCATAGTACATAAGATTTCCAACTGCATTACCATTGATAAAGATACCATTGTACACGTCGTTCACTGCTGCCAGAGGGTGATAGGCAGGAATTAATGTAGGATGGACCCTCAGCTCAATTGAATCTGCCCTTTGCTTACCGATGGCCAATAGCTTTATGACAAAGCCCAGCTCTCGTGCATATTCGATATCAATTGGTGTAATTTTGCTGATACCCTCACGGTATATGCTCTCAACCGGCAAGCTTGTGTTGAAGGCCAAGGAGGAGAGTATGGACAGCTTATAAGAAGCATCAAAGCCCTCCACATCTGAGGTGGGATCAGCCTCTGCATAGCCCTTTGCCTGGGCCTCTGCCAGGGCTGTTTTAAAATCACTGCCCTCTAGGGTCATCTTTGTGAGAATATAATTGGTTGTACCATTAATAATACCCATTATCTCCTGTATTTTATTGGCCGCAAGGCTTTCTCTAATACTGTCCAGTATGGGAATTCCGCCGGCAACGCTTCCCTCATAGTATAAATAAACGCCCTTTTCCTTGGCGGCCTTCAGAAGCTCGTCACCGTAGGTTGCTATAACAGCCTTGTTTGCAGTTATAACATGCTTTTTATTATTTAGAGCCCTTAGGATATAATCCTTGGCGGGAGAAAGCCCTCCAATCAGCTCTATAACAACCTCTATTTCATCATTATTTAATATTTCATAGGCATCGGTGGTGAATAGCTCCTGGGCTATTCCCCTGTCTCTGTGGGATTGTACCAATATTTTAGACAGCTCTATTTCATATCCGCAGTTCTGGGTAATGGTGGCATTGTTCGTTTGGAGAATATCCCATACTCCCCTGCCAATATTACCATAGCCCAGCAGACCAACTTTAATACTCCTCATGTCATTGTCCTCCATTCTATAAAAGTAAATTAAGAATATTGTATACAATCCACGGTAAAAACACAAGTGTTTTTATGAAGAAAACACAAAGAAATTTTATTTTGAATCTAGCATTTGAAGATTTAGAAAAGGGTAATTTTCTAAAGCCTTTAATAATTTGCCGATTTATTGCTATACTATATAACAACAATTGAGTTTCATAACCTGAAAGAGGTGTAATAAATTGAAGGTAGACTTTATTTGGAGGATAATGATTCTCTTGATATTACTTATCCTATCAGCTTTTTTCTCTGCTTCGGAAACTGCTCTAATGTCAATCAGTAAAATAAGGGTAAGACATATGCTGGAGGATGGCGTATCTGGAGCAAATTCTGTACAGCGGATGATAGACAATCCAGGAAAGCTTCTCAGCACTATTCTTGTAGGGAATAATGCTGTCAATATCGGAGCCTCTGCTCTGGCAACCTCATTGGCAGTGGATATGTATGGTAATAACGGAGTTGCTATTGCTACAGCCATAATGACAGTATTGGTGTTGGTATTTGCTGAAATTACACCAAAGTCTTTAGCTGCAAAAAAAAATGAAAGAATTGCACTGCTGGTTGCGAAGCCCCTAGCTCTAATAATTACTCTATTAAATCCGGTTGTTCTTGTCTTTACCTATGTGACTAACAGGCTCATCAGATTATTTGGCATAACTGTGGACAAGGATCGACCCTATATTACAGAGGAAGAGCTTAAGACAATAGTTACCGTCAGCCATGAGGAGGGGGTATTAGAGGTTGAGGAAAAGCAGATGATTTATAATGTTTTTGAATTTGGTGATTTAAATATCCATGATGTCATGGTACAACGGACGGATATCGTTGCTTTTAACGTCAATACTGGCTTTGACGAAATTATGAGTACTATAAGAGAGGAGCAATTTTCAAGATATCCGGTATATCAGGATAGTATAGATGATATAATAGGAATTATAAATATAAAGGACATTGCCTTTATAGATGAGATACAGAAGGACTTCAGTATTGCTAAGTATATGCGTAAGCCCTATTATACTTTTGAATTCAAACGAATTACAGAGCTATTCAAGATAATGAAGAAAAGCAGACTTCATTTTGCTGTAGTGCTGGACGAGTACGGCGGCACAGCGGGAATAGTAACGATAGAGGATTTAATTGAGGAGATAGTGGGGGAAATTCAAGATGAGTATGACGAACAGGATATAGAGATCGAAATAATAAAGGAGGGGGAGTACCTGGTCAATGGCAGCGCTAAAATAAGCATGGTTAACGATATGCTGAGTATTAATCTAGATACTGAGGATTTTGACTCTATAGGAGGCTTTATCATAGGAGAGCTGGGAAGGCTTCCAAAGCAAAGTGAGGTAATTGTCTACAAGGATATTAGATTTAAGACAGAGGAGATTACAAAGAATAGAATAATGAAGGTTAGAATTTATACATTGTGAAGGTGAAAATGAAGGAATAAGACAAAATTTTCGTAGAAAAAAATTATATTTTGTCCTTTACACAGGGATAGAAATGTTATATAATAATCTAGTGCCCAAAGGGACGGAATATAAAATGCTGATGTAGCTCAGTAGGTAGAGCACTTCCTTGGTAAGGAAGAGGTTCGGCGGTTCGAGTCCGCTCATCAGCTCCATACATAGTTGAAAAAACTCACTTTTAGCAGGATTGCTGGGGGTGGGTTTTATATTTTGCTAACAAACTGCTAACAATCCATATTTTTACATTAAAAATCTACTTGCCCCTCTGCCTTTTCAGCTGCAGATTTCTGCATAGAAGGCATCAAATGGCTATATGTATCAAGCGTAACTTGAATACTGCTATGTCCTAATCTTTCTTGCACTACCTTAGGATTCTCACCGGCTAATAGCAGCATAGAGGCATGGGTATGCCTCAAGTCGTGGAAACTAATCTCAGGTAACCCAGCTTCCCTTAATAGCTTTTTAAAGGCCTTAGGTATATAGTCAGGTCTAAAGAGACTACCATCCATCCTTTTACACACAAAGTCATTATCGATATACTTATTTCCAAAAAGAGACTTATTTTCCAACTGCTTTTGTTTTGTACTAATTAAAAAATTCGTTAACTTTTTTGATATATCTATCTGCCTTCTTCCTGAAGATGTTTTCGTATCCTTGTATATGATATCTTCACCAGCTTGAACCATGCTGTTCTGAATATAAATCTTACCTATAGATAAATCAATGTCCTTCCATGTTAAACCCAATATTTCACCTCTCCGCATACCACACATTAACCCCAAAAGTATTACAGGATATAATACATGGTCCTTAGACACAGATAATAAATCCTGCATCTGATTCGGCATGAGTATATTCAATTTTACCGATGTACTTTTAGGCATCGATACTCCACAACAGGGATTGTTATTAACTATTTGCCATTTTATAGCTTGGTTAAATGCTGCCTTCAAAGCAGCTATATAGCTGGAGATAGTAGAGCGTTCAGCATTATTTTCATTAAGCTCATTAACAAAACGCTGTATATGTCTAGGCCTTAACTCTTGAATTTTATAATCTCCTATAACACCTTTTACTTTTTTACTGGCGTAGTAATACTTTTGATATGTCGTAGCTGCTAAATTCTGCTTAGCATGATCTTTCAAATATAAGTCTAGATATTCACGTAGAGTAATCTTATCAGGATCAACAAATTTTCCGTCCATAATTTCCACAAGTATTCTCGGCAAAGCCTTTTCTGCATCAGGCTTTTTATCAAAGCCTGAAATCCACACCTGGTTACGCTTACCATCTTCCTTTTTTGGAGCATCTATCACGATAGAGTACTTATTACCTCTTTTAATTATAGAACCCTTCATAGACCCGTCCCCCTTATATGTATATGGGACAAGTATAGCAAAATTTTATGCTCTCTACAGGGGCCCTAAGTAAAATATAGAAGGAAGTTGCCTTGGTATTTATTGTTGTTTTAAAGTACTATAGTGTGTTATTGTTTGCAAAAACCAAAATCATTAAATTGTCATTCGACTCTTATGAAATTAGTTAAATGATTTCTAAAACTCTTATATTAGCAAGCGTAGAATTATAATTTTCTAAGAATGATGCCTTGTCAAATTTGATATTAATCTCATTGTTTAAAGTTTCTAGGCTTAAGCCAGTTAAATAAGATAAGAACAAAATATTAGCTCCATGATTTATCATATGATATATCACAGAGGTCTTAATGGATTCAACAGGATATGAATAACCATCTCGTTTAAGCTTTGCTCCACGAGGTAAATTTGTAGAAGGGTCTATGCCAATATAAGATAGAACAGAACTAAACCAATTGCTGAGTTTTGCAGTATTGATATCATTTTGAGAAATTGCTTTAAAAAATAAATCATCTTGTGCATGCTTACTTGTCATATTTAAAATCACTTTCTTAATCTCATTACCTAAACTTCTAGGAATAGAAATTATACAATGGTTATAAGTGATAGTCTTAAAATCTTTATCAAAGTTACTAAAACATAAATCAAACATTCCACTAGGTTTTAAAGGCAATAATATGTTTAGTTTTATATATATACTCACCACTTGGATTTTTGCATAGTGTTTACTTCCTTGCTCGTTATCTAGATAATTGTTGAGATAATCAAGTATGCCATGAATTTTTTCTAATGATATTATCTCTTTTGGAGCAATATCATCTAAAATTTCATAATTCTTGTTTTTTATATCAGCACCAAAAAGATAGCCCAATAAATCATCGTAACGATAATTTAGTTTGATTAGATATTGAAATGCATATTTCAGGGCAGCTATATGTGTTTCAAGAGTCCCTTTGGTTGTGATTTTGCTTATATTAATACAGTCTAATAAATAATCATCGATGTCCTCTGTAGATAATTTAAGAATTCTATCATCTACATTATTTTTTCGTAAATATACAAGAAAAGCATCTAATTCATTCTCATACTTCGTCTGCCTTTTGTATTTTTTGCTTTCAATAATTAGATTGCGTATATCTTTTTCAAATACCAAGAAATTTCGATTCATAAGTTTTTATTCCTTTCGTTTTAATTATTAAGTTAGATAAAGGTATCATTCTATTTAGCAGAGTATGTATAAGTGTGTTAAATTAAATTTTTGTCTGTAAAACATACAACACTTAAAAACATTATAAAACACGTAAAATTTATTGTTTGGCGAATTGTGTCGAAATATTCAAAAAATATTACTAAAATAAAATAATTTTATGGTAAAATAAATTTGCAGGCTAACAAAAGGGGGGTGTACTAAATGAAACTAACTGAAATAAACTTGATAGGCGAGGGAAAGCAGCTGAAGGATTACTTATTTATGTATCATTCAGGCATGAACTTTCCTGAGTATTTTGGCCTATATAATACAACCTTTAATCAATATTTATCATTAGCGGTAATTAAAAATGAAAGATTCATAAAAAAGGTCGAAACGCTCGTTGGTAAAGAGTATAAAAGAATTATACATAGCGTTTCAAAACAGGTAAATACATATGTTATACGGGTAAAAGAAAACATAAAGCAGTATACCGATATTAGGGATATAGAAGTTATATCAGAACTACATAAACTAGCTGCAAAAAACTCAGATCAGTACCACATACTCATATCTAAAGCCAATTTAGGCATCTACAAATTTAACATCGGAAATACCAGTGAGGCCGTAGAAATCTTAGGACAAGTGCTTAAAGAATGTCTAAACTCCAATTTTGAAGGTCTCTATGTCTATTACACTGTGCAATTAGCGTATATGCATATAAATGACTATAAAAGCTGCATGGCTCTGCTGGAGGAAGTAGATTTTCTTGTTGAGTCATGCAATATAGAGGAACAGTACACATATTACTATTTCTATGGAGCTGCACTAAATCGATATAAGAAGACTGCTCAGGCAAGAGAAAAACTATACTTGGCTTTAGACCTAGCCCCCAGCGATGACCAGGCAGCTAAGGCGATGCTAAACATTGGATTATCCTATAAGCTTGACTCTAAGAAAAAGTTTGCCTTGGAATGGTATCGGAAGGCCTTATATAAGTCTAAAAGCAAAGATATAGAAAGCGCTGCATTAAATAATATCGCTAACCTTTATTGTGATTATGACGAAACAGATAAAGCACTACACTTTATTAACAAAGCTTTAAAAAACTTGCCTTTAATATCTGACATAGAGCGCAAGGCTTCAATAATAGACACGTACTTATCAATAAACTCAGGAAATGCTCATACCTTAATTGATGACCTAATTTCCTTGTTAAATAATTCGATATTAGTGAAAGAAAATGTAGATTTTTTAGTAAGTTCTTTTAAAAAGCTGACTAATAGTCTTAGCAATAATGAGCACCTAAATAAATTGCTCGACAATTTGCTAAGTTTTTGCAATACAGCAGGAGATAACCGAATAATTCTCGAAATTAAAGGAGTAACACTAGATGTGTTATTAAAAATTAAGAGAAATGAGGGAGAGCTATGAAAAAGTGGTTAAGCATCATATGTGTAGCACTTATTTTAGTAGGCTATACTTCTGCAGCATTTGCTGGCGATGACGGAGTAATAAGGCCAGATTCAGACCCCAATTCCCCTATTGTTACACCCTTTGGTGATGACGGAGTAATAAGACCAGACTAGACCCTTACTAGCCCTCTTTAATCAAGAGGGCTAGCTTATGTAAAAAAATACTTATATAAAAAATTTACATCTATGCGACAACCTTCGACACATATTCAATTAATTACTACAAAATACTTGAGTTAACAATGTCCTGAAATCGCGAACACAATTCATTTATATAACTCAATTTAAATATTAAAAAAGCTGAATAGTAAGGTAACATTACAGGTGAAGTTTACATTTCTAAATACATAAATTACCATAGAGAAAGCCTCCCATAGAGCCAATTGACTAGGTTTAGAATTACCCCTATACTGAAAACAAAGGTACATAGCAGCTGTTACTATAAAGTGTTTTCGACAAAGGGGGAGTCCAAAATGCAAATGACAATCAGCTTGGGTGTAGCAAGAGTAAGGTGGGTTATTATCAATGGGGTTAGGTATTATAATATTGACTACAAAAATCCATACTCAAAAACAAAACAGCCGAGAGGCTGTTAATTTTTTACAACGGAAGATTAGATTATAGCTTTTTGCTTAAATTATAGAAAAGTCATTAAAATGTCGTCGTCTTTAGAAGTATTAGGGTACTGTTCCCAAATTTTATCATCAAGAACTCTGCCATTCTTTTTTTTGTTTACGCCACCCCATTGTTTAAAAAAGAAGGCTACATCTTGGTTTATAGCTGAGTCCCTTAAATTTCTGACCCAATCAACTTTCACGGGCCTAGCACCTACTCCTGATTCACCTCCAACAATAATCCAATCAATATGAGTCAAATCAACGTTATCTATATTGCCGAGTAAGGGCTCAAATGAAATAAATTTCAATTCTGCAGCGCATTGGCGCAAGTCATCAATACGATACTTCACATTATCGTCTTCTACAGAAACACCCATCCAAACATTGTTAGGCCACTGCAGGCTTGATGATAGATCTTTCAGTCTGTCAGACCGTTTAGTTAAAATTTGGAATGTATGCCAGTGAGCCTTCCTCATTGTAGAAAATACATCTTGAATAAAATCAAAAGGAATATCCTCATGAAATAAGTCAGACATTGAGTTAACAAATATTTTTCTAGGTTTTACCCACGATAGAGGCTGTTTCAATAAATCATAATGAAATGTAATATCGAATTCATTTCTATATCGAACATTGCCCATTGCCTTTAGTCTCTTTGCCATACTGCAAGCGTAACAATTTTTACAACCATTACTTATTTTAGTACAGCCGGTTACAGGATTCCAAGAAGTTTCTGTCCATTCAATTTTAGTATTGGAAGCCATTTAATCACCTCCCTGCACATATTTTATCATAATTTACCAATGATTACAAACAAATGTTCGCATCATTTGAAAGTTATCATTACATTGTCACCCATTGAAAGTTGTCCCTTAATAGATCTTCTTTTATTAGCTGGTGGTTGGACTTTAACTCTGTTTTCAGATTCAAGTCTGCGCAGAGCTTCTTTATAATTTATTAATATAAAAGGAGTATTGACGTGGTGTCGGTCGTATATTGATTTCACAGATAAACATTGACCTTTAAATTTTGATAAAAGTTCCTCGCCTAATGTATCAAGTGGCCTATCATACAATGATAGTATAGATAATTGCTTGTCCAATACAGGGATATAAGAAAAACTTGCAACGCCATCATTATACTCAGAACTACATCTATGCATAATCTGCTTCATTATTCCATAGCCTAGTACATGCTTACTAACAAGGATTAAATAATGACTAGTCCTGTATCCATCTTCACGTATAAATCTAAAAGGCAATACAAAGTTTTTGTTATTATTTGTTAATGATTCCGCTAATTCATTTAAAATCAGCATTTCCCTGTCAGTCGAATTCATTTTTTTTACAATGCCCCTAAGCTTATCTGCTCTTTCTTCTCCAAAAATTGAATTCATATGCTCAACTACCGATGGATTCGTTATACCCATATTAATGCGATTATAATTAAAGTAAAAGATACAGTCTGAACCCCAATCCTTAATTAATGCTTCTATCAACTTTGAACTTAATCCCTTATATCCCCATGGATCAATGAAGGCCAACGTAGGAACTAATGAGGTTCTTGCAAAATAATCAACTAGTTCATCCCCAACCATAGTATTAAAAAATTTGGGCTTAAATTTCAAGTTATTAAAACCTACTATGCATTCTATTTCTTGCCTTAAGCTGTCACAAAATTCAGGGTTAATATCATTAAAGAAAGTAACCATTTTATTCACAAGTTTCTCATCAGAAATAATTTTTTCCATAACCTTGACTGGTGTCGATTTTGTTCCACAAGCATATCTACCAGGCCCAGCAAACAAATCGACATAGGCAAGCCTTTCACTTTTTGCATGGCTTTTCATTACTGTAGACCATGCACCAAAATAGTCTGAGACTATTTTAGATTTTACAAATGAAGACTCTGTCATTTCATCAAAAAAACCTACATTTTTCCCAACATTCCCCTTAATCATCTATACCGCCCCTTATATCTTTATGATTTATTTTTAAAAGGTAGTTGACCTACCTTTGTCACTCGATAGATAGCGATTTTTTTATGATGTTTTTTAACATTAGTCTCAACCATAATAAGTTTTAATTGCGATTATTTTTTCAAATTTTTAACCGCATCAAGTATTTTTTTAATCTCCTCGGGGCTAAGTTCATCATCTTGCATCTGCTTTGCGAGCTCTAGATACTCAACCCCTATTTCACGAAGTTCCTGTTTTAAAAATTATCCATTGTTAGTCGCAAGATAGTTTCTTATATGCCGCTCACTACTTAAAACACTATTTCTGTAGTATTCTAATGACTTCTGACCACTATCATAAGCTTCAATAATCGACATCTCTATATTGTATAAATCCCCTGGTCTTTTAATAATAATCCTTGTTTCACCTGTCTCAGATTTTGGAGCTTTTTCGAACTCTAAATCAGGATATTTTATAGTAAGAGCGTCTATTGTTTGATTACTAATTACATAAAACTTTTTACCATTGAGCTTAATCCTACAAAAACAATAGAAAGCCCTAATATCTATGTAATTACCAGTCCTTGAATACCTTAAAAGCTCTAAATTTCTGTTGTTCTTTAACAAAATCTCTTTCACTATATCAACACATCTTAACTCTTCGGGTGTAAAAGAAATTTCCGTCTTATTAATGTTAGATTCTAAATTAAAAGCGTCAGATAGATAGCTATTCAAATAATCTAAATATATAACAGCGGTCGCCTTAACATCTTCAAGGGCATTGTGCCTACTATTAACCTTTATTCCTAAATAATCAATTATCGTGCCAAGCTTATGATTGTCTAGTTCGGGGTACATTTTTCTGCTGAGTTTTACCGTGTCGACAACTGGATTTGGCAGATAGGCGAAATTGTTACCGTAGTATTTCTTCATGGCACTGTTTAAAAAGCCGATATCAAAACTAACATTATGCCCAACGATGGGCAAATTATCAATAAAAGCATCTACTTTTTCAATTATATTTTCTATATAGGGAGCCGATTGCACCATTTTGTTTGTAATGCCATTTATTTGAGTTATTCTGCTGGGAATATTGATTATGGGATTTACAAGAGTATGAAAAGTATCGATTGGAACATTATTTTTATATTTTATAGCTGCGATCTCTAGTAGTCTATCACTCTGTGGATTCAATCCGGTCGTTTCAGTATCTATAACTACAAATTCATCATAGACACTGTTGCGCTTTGATGGAGTACATTGTTCTACAGTATTGATCATCATAAGGTCATTTTTATGAAACTCATTCTTTGCATTACTATGGTTTGTTTTAAATAGCCCAAATAGATTTTTGAAAAATTTCATACTATCCCCCCTTGTCCCCTTATTTCTTTAAATTTTTAACAGCATCAAGTATTTTTTTAACTTCCTCAGGACTGAGGTCATCGTCTTGCATTTGCTTAGCTATCTCAAGGTACTCAACCCCTATTTCACGAAGTTCTTGTGGAATAGCATCACCTTCTACTACGTGAAGACTTTTTTCTTGCACTCGGCCTAGGAGGTAGTCAACCGATACACCGAAAAAGTTTGCTAATTGATTTATTACGTCTATAGGTGGTTGCTTTGAACCATTTTCATAAGCGCTTATCGTTTGTTGAGACAAATTTAATTTTAAACCTAACTCCTCTTGATTCAACTTCTTTTCACTTCTCAATTTCTTCAAACGTTCCATTTTCAACACCCCCACATAAAATAATTATACTCCAATCGGTAGTATAATAAAAACAATTATTAGTAGTATTTATTGTTGACATACTACTTAAAGTGGTATATAATCAGATTAATTAATACTACCAAGAGTAGTACGAAAGGAGGATTTCATGTGCGACATAATCTTATCCGCCTTAGGGGAAATAGGACTCAGACAGAAGTTGCAAAAGAGCTTTCAATAACTCAGAAGCATCTAAGTGCTATTGAACGAGGCACGAGAAAACCAAGCATTCAATTAATGATAAGATTTGAAAGTTATTTTCAAAAGAGTATAACTGATCTATTTCCAGATATTTTTTTGAACAATAAAACTACCAAAAGTGGTAAAACGACAGCCTAAGGAGGTGAAAAAATGGAAGTAACCCTAATTGCCCTAGAACAATTGCAACAAGACCCACTAACTTTATCTTTTGATGTGGAGAAAACAGTAGAGGTAAATGGTGTTTATATTGACTGTATCAATCTACTTTGTTTTAAATTGGGCGTAAAACATAAAGATGTTGTAGTAGTTGAACTATCAAATAGATTAGGCTTTATGGCTCGGGCGTACGTTTTACCTGAGAGTAAACCATTAATCCTTGAAGTCGACACGGCATATGCTTATGTTGGCATTGACCATAGTCCAAAGTCGGTCACCCAATCCATAGCAAAGGAGGTAGAGGCATGAAAAGATTAGACGATATCTTAACCCCTGCTGAGCTGATGAGCTATCTTAAAATTCAAAGGTCCCTTTGCTATAAGCTCCTAAATACTGGTCAAATAAAGGCATTTAAAATGGGCAGCTCGTGGAAGATACCAAGGTCATCAGTTGAGGAATATGTAAGTAAACAACTAAGCCATGAAAGTATGGCAATGTAAGGAGGTGAGAAAATGCCACGTGGTAGAACTTGGAGCGAGGAGGACGAAGAGTATTTGCACGAAATGTGGGGCACAATCCCTACGGTCAATTTAGCAAAAAAGCTAAATAGAACCTTAATAGCTGTTGAGTTAAAAGCTAAAAAGTTAAATTTGGGTGCTGCTGCAGATGCCAGTGAGTATTTAACAGCAACAATGGCAGCAGATATTCTAAAAGTAACTGCCCATACAGTAATAAATTGGATTGCTAAATATGGCTTAAAAGCAAATAAGCGTATAATTCGCAAATGTAAGAAAATGATTATGATTAAGCATGATGATCTGCTGTCTTGGTTGGAAGCCAATAAAGACAAATGGGACAGTCGGAAAGTTGAGCTATATGCTTTAGGTCAAGAACCCACTTGGTTAAAAGAAAAGCGAAAGTTAGATGCTTCACTTCCCATAAGAGGGAACTGCCGATGGACTAAGGCAGAAGACCAAAGGGCAATAATGATGTTTAAGTCAGGACTATATACAAATGGGCAGATAGGAAACGCTTTAGGCAGAAGTGCTCAATCAGTCGAAAGGCGAATAGATCGCCTAAATATTTGGGCTCCCAAGCAAGTACCAACAAATAATCAATATAAGGGGTGTGGAATTTGAGAACAATATCAGTCATCAATCTAAAGGGTGGCGTAGCTAAAACAATATCTTCGATTAACATAGCTTATATATTAGCTAGTCACTTTGGTAAGAGAGTCTTAATAATCGATAATGACAAGCAAGGCAATACATCTAAGTTTTTTGATGCACACGACTATGTCGGTAAAGGAATTGCAAATATCATGCTTGAGAAGGATATCGAGCCTTTAGAGGTAATCCAGCCTACTCAATTTGATAATTTGAGCATTATATCAGCCAACATGAACCTATTAAGGGCTAATAAAGAGGTGCTGTTAGACTCGGCTAGGCCACAGCAGACAAGGCTTAAGAAGTTGCTTGATAAGGTTTCTGCTGACTTCGACTTTTGCATAATTGATAATGCTCCCGACATCAATATGAGTATCATAAATGCTCTTGTAGTAACAGATGATGTAATAATACCAGTTAAAATTGATAAGTTCGCCTTTGATGGTCTTGACGAGCTGGTGGAGCACATTGAAGATGTGAAGGAGTTTAATCCTAATATAAATTTCCGTGGCTGCCTTATAACAATGCATCAGAAAAACAATGTAAATCTTCAAGGTGCTGAGTGGCTTAGGGGTCAATATCCTGTGTTTAATACAGTTATACGAAAGGCTACTAAAGTAGACGAAAGTACTTATTCGGGTGTGCCATTGTATCGGGAGAAACGGCTAAGCACAGCAGGCGTAGATTATCTTTTTTTAGTAAAGGAATACTTAGAAATGTGCTCAAATTGAGCAACTCTCTTAGGGGGTAGATAGTATGGCAAAGTTTGATATGACAAGTCTTTTAAACGATACATCCAAGGATAAAAGACCTGTTAATGGTTTTAAAATTCAATACATCAACATCAATAACATTATACCAGATGGGCGTAATTTTTATTCTATGGAAGACATTGAAGATTTAAAAGCCAGCATTTTAATGTTTGGGTTACAGCAAAATTTAGTGGTTAGAGAAAAAGTTGGGACAGATAAATATATAGTAATAAGTGGCCATAGGAGACGAAGAGCCTTAATTGGATTGATAGCTGAGGGACACACTCAATTTGAAATGGTTCCCTGCAAAGTGGAATCTAATATCGATGAGATTAAAACAGAACTTAAACTTATATTCGGCAATTCTACAACTAGGGAACTAAGCGACTACGAAAAGATGCAACAGGCAGTCAGACTAAAAGAGTTGCTGACAGAGCTTAAGAAATCGGGTGCTAAATTGCCCGGTAGAATGAGGGAGTTAGTCGCTGACACATTAAAAGTATCATCAGCTCAGGTTGAACGATTAGAAACCATAGATAAAAAGCTAGTGCCGGAACTCAAGGAAGAATTTAAAAATAATAATCTCAATTTCTCTACAGCTACAAGTTTATCCAGGTTGCCATCAGGAGAGCAGCGAAAGGCTTTTAAAGAGATATCAGAGGGTGCCGTACCAACTAATCTAAACAATTTGGAAACTAAGATAAATAAAGCCGTACAGCTTTTAGAAGCCAATGGCTATGAAGTTAAAAAGAAAGGAGGCACTCCGCAATGATTACATTTGAGGGAGCACCTAAAACAGGGGAGATTGTTTTAATTGCAGGATTCATAGGGAAAGTTAAAGATTTGAGAGGAGCAATTAGAACACGAAATAAGGTTATTAATATTGTATCGGAAAGCGAGGTTAAAAACCATGAAGACCTGCTGTGGAAATATCTATCAAATAGCCAGAAAAACTAGGGGATATACCCAGGAAGAAGCAGCTGAATTGCTACATATAAGCACACGATCTATATCTGATTATGAAGTAGGTAAAACTATTCCCCCGGATGATATAGTATGTGGAATGATAGAGTTATATAAATGCAAATGGCTTGGCTATAAGCATCTACAGACATCCAACCTAGTGGGTCAGAAGTATCTGCCGGAAATAAGTGTCACAGATTTACCTAAATCAGTTCTGAGGCTACAAAAGGAAGTAGGCGACCTAAGGCATATCCACGATGACATGATTGACATAGCTTGTGATGGAGTAGTAGATCATACGGAAAAAGAGCGTTGGAGGCTTGTCACCAAAGCAATTGATGAAGTTGTAGGAGCTGCATTATCGGTTTTATTTACCAGCATTAGAAAAGAAAAAGACACCCATGTAGGTGCCTAAAAGAAATACTTAATTCTTAATAATTATAGCACATTTCAATATAAATCACAAGTGAAGTATTTAAGTGAGAGGTGAAGATACTATGGCTAAATTCAGGCAGGTTTTTACAAGCTTTTGGAATGCTCCACGTGTATTGGAGGAAATGACTCCAGAGGATAAATTATTTAAGCTTTATCTAATTACTAATTCTTCTTCTACACAGATAGGGGTATACCAAAAGACCAAAAAGGAAATGGCTTTTGAATTAGGTTACTCAATTGAGTCTGTTAATAGCCTAATACAGAGATTCGAGCACGTACATAAGACAATTAGATACAACCCTGATACTAGAGAGTTAGCCATTAAAAATTGGGGTAAGTACAATTTCTTTAAAGGTGGCAAACCTGTGCTGGATTTGATGGCAAAGGAAATTAGGAGTGTACAGGATTTAACATTATTGGTTTATGTGTTCGAAAATTATATATCAAATGTAACCGATACTAACGAGAGTATAGTAACTTTGTTTAAGGATTTTTTTAAGCAAAATAACATTATTACTTGTGCTGACATATCAAAGCCAGAGACGACTCCTGCAGAGCCTCCAATAAACGTTGACGATACGTATAACGGTACGTCAACGAATCGTACCACGATAGGGGGACAAGAAGTAGAAATAGAAGTAGAAGTAGAAATAGAAGATATAAATAATACTTCTGTAGATGAAGTTATTCCTGAAGAAATATTTCCAGCTGGAAATATACCAATAACTCCAGAAGTACCAGCAGAGCCAGTAGCACACGTACCGTATGAGCAGGTTAAGGAGCTTTTTATATCAATCTGCAAGTCCTATCCAAAGCTTAGAAGTCTATCTGCTAACAGGAAAAAGACAATAAAGGCTAGGTGGCAGCAGTACGGTCAAGAAATAGAGGTTTTTAAGGAGCTTTTTACCTTGGCCGAAGATAGTAGCTTTTTAAAAGGGCAAAATGATAGGCAATGGAAAGCTGACTTTGACTGGCTACTTAACGATGCAAACATGGCTAAGGTGCTTGAATGCAAATATAATCCAGATAAAAAAGGCGGTGTGATGAATGGAACCCCTAATGAACAGAGTGGAAAAGTTTCTGAATACGATAAAGCCAACTGGACATACAAACGTGAAAATGATGAATCAGCAGGAGAATACACAGGACTCTTCTAAGTGTCCTCATGGCTGCATAGATGGCGTGATCATCAACCGTGAAACTAATTCGGCTAAATTTTGCAAATGTAGGGAAGTCAGAAAGCAGGAAAACATAATCGCTAACTCGGAGATATCTGAGGCATATCAACAATATAGCTTCTCCAATTTTGATATAAAAGGCAAGGATGAACACATCAAGGATGCCAAATACCTTGCAATGAAATATGTTCGAGGCTTTGATGAAATTTTAAAAACTAAAAATAATTCTATTGCTTTTATGGGTAGGTCAGGCGTGGGAAAGACACATTTGAGCATAGCTATTGCAAATAATCTAATGCGAAGTAAAACTGTTCCTGTGTTGTATATGCCGTATGTGGAAGCAATAACATTGCTCAAACAGGTTATTATAGACGAATTAAGCTATCAAAATCTTATATCTAAGTATAAAAGGGCTGATGTGCTGGTAATTGATGATTTATACAAAGGCAACATCAGAGAAACTGATCACAGAATACTCTTTGAAATAATCAATTACAGATATCTTAAACGACTGCCGGTTATTATATCCACTGAAAAGTACACAGAAGATTTATTAGATTACGATGAGGCTATCGGAAGCCGGATAATTGAAATGACAAAAGGAATGCTGGTGGAAATCAGGGGCAATAGCCTAAACCATAGGCTGGGTTAATGAAGGAGGTTAACATGGAAAAGTTTAGTTGGGAACTTAGCGATACCATATCTAACATGGCATTAGAGCAGGGAATGGACCTCAGGGAATTGATAGCAGCTGGCATAGATTTATGCAGAATAAAGACTGATCCACGAGAAGAACTCGAAAAAGTCAAGATTAGGCTAGCGGTGGCTCAGAATAGATTTAATTTTGCCATTGGTGATGATGTTGATTCAGCTATTATTGAGCTGGAAAAGGCAGAGTTGAATTATAAGCAGGTTTTTAAGCTTATAAAAGAGCTGTAAAGCTATGAGTAGTATGAGCGAATATGCTGAGCTTAAAAAGTTTACCTGTAAGGAATGTGATTGTGAGTTTTACATGGATAACGAACTATTCCACGATCCAATTTTCTGCCCTTATTGTGGGATGGAGTTCCAGGAGGGAGGTACAAATGAGTAAAATATTGGATTTCAAAATATTAAGCATTAATCGAAACAGTCAAAGGATTTGCAAATGCAATCCTCCTACTTATTGCATTGATACAACAAATAGATTAATCCAATGCACCAAGTGTAATGCGTATATCCAGCCATTTGATGCAATGCTTCGTATAGCTGAGATAGGTGAAGAACTGAATAAAGAGATAAAAAGATTAAAAGAGCAAAGAAATACTTATGCCGATGAAGTAGCTGCATTATTTAATAAAAAAATTAAATTAAATCATTTCAGAAATATGCAAAGCAAATACTTTAGCGGAATGCTGCCGATTTGTCCAAAATGTGAAAAGCCATTTGATCCTACCAAAGTTACGAGATATACCAATAAAGGATTATGTGAGGTGCCGGATGGAGAGAGGTAAAGGGAATAAAATGAGAGAGCTGGTTCAGTTAGGACTATAGTAGCCAGTCCAGGTCACATAGGAGAGGTCAGAACATTTTTGATGACTTACTATGGCAACGGTGATGATGTAGGCCAAAGGCTTGACGAACCACTAAGGACTATAACGACCAAAGATAGGTTTGGCATTGTAACCGTCCAAGGGCAGGAATATCAGATTATAGACATAGGTATGAGGATGTTAGAGCCTCATGAGCTATTTAAGGCCCAAGGCTTCCCGGAGGATTATATTATCGATAGGGACTACACAGGCAAAAGTCTACCCAAAGACAGCGCAAGTTGCCAGATGCGGAAATGCAGTACCGCCACCATTCGCAGAGGCATTGGTTAGAGCCAATCTACCGGAGATATGTGAAGATGGTTTAGAGGCAAGTAATTTAAGTTGTAGATCGAAAGTAAGCAGCATAATGGAGGTGCTGTAAATTGGATCAAATTGCAATATCAGATACTAGAGAATATTTTTGTAGGCTTAATGGGTGATAAACATATAACGCAAGAAGATAATCTACTAGCTCAATCAGCTGCAAAAGTAAATTTGAAATGAAAGGGGAATGAAAAATGAAGGGATATTTTTATAGCATAAATAAATCATCAGCAAACTTTATTTTTATAAATGACACAAATGAGAAAAAAGACTCATTTGGAAACGATTGGTCTCATTACCCTATATTCCACAGACTTATTAACTTTATGAAAGATAGAGATTTTGAGGTTGAGATTGATAAAACAATCCAAAAAATTATACGAAAAGGTAGATTCAGAGGTTCAAAAGGTGATTTAAAATTTAAATCGGATAAGTACCCTAGAGGATTTATAATAGAATTTTATTACGAAAAGAGTTTGGAAGGAAAAAAAAGTGGGGAATATGACTTCGATAAATTTTTAAAAATGCCATATCAAATGAAACTTATGTGGATCAACGAAACTAAAAAAATGGGAGAGTTTCTTGAAAAACTAGGATATGAAATTGCTAACGGCACGGAGCCAATTTATAAAAAATCTGAAGATGAAATAAAGGATAATTTTGTAAAGTGTTGGCATCATCCACAAAAAGATATAAGTTTTAGTCTATCAGATTTAGATGGTACTACATGTGAAGGAAAGTACAACAATACTGATAGAGACAAGAAAACTATATATAACGGACAGATAAAATACTTTAGGCATTGGAATGGGCGACTTATGAGAGGTAAGGTATATCACAATATCAATAATATGTGGTGGGTAATTTTGAATGATACAGAGTTTAGAAACATAGCTGATTTTGAATTGTTTGATGCTACTGAAGAGGATTTCAAAATAAGACGAAAAGCAAAAGACCGTAAACCCCAAGAGTATATTGACAGGATAGAAAAGATTAAGAATACAAGCACAAAAGTATTGATGAATGAACTTAAGCGAAGGGGAGTAAAAGTAGCAGTTTAAGACGTATACCAAAATCTAAGCCAGCTTTATTGGTTGGCGATTAAACGAAGGAGTGAAAATGATGGAAAAATGGATTTGTGATAAGTGTAATTGGGAAGGTGACGAACCCTATCAGGCATATGAGCATTTTGAAGATGGTGGATATTCGGCTTGTCCTAATGGTTGTGTTGATAAAAAAGGTGAAGCACATCCAGTAGCATTAAATCCTAATCATCCTGAAAACATGAGAAAATATGCAAAAACAGTATTCGGAAGGCTATAAAGTTAAGTAGCAAAATGGTGGGTAGTGGCAAGAGAATAGATATTAAGGGGAGGGTGTAATAATGTCATATTTTTATGAAATAATCAAAGGCTCCAAGTGGCATAAAGCGGCTGAAAATATGTTCAATTGGAAAAAGCCTTGGCATGAAAATCAAGAGCTAATCCAATTTATGACTGATTTGGGTATTGATAAAGAAAATCTTTTATTGCAAACCTACGTGTTAGAGATAGTTGGGGAGCCTGTAAAAAGAAAAAGTGAATTTTCTAAGCCACGCACAAGAGAAATCAAGAACGCAGACGGGACAACTAAGATGGTCACAACAACGGCGGCTAGAAAAAATTCAGCAATTAATAAAGCTTACTTAGACTTGTTGAAAAGAAATAATCTCACTAAATACGACTGGTGGGCCTTTAAGGACGATGCAGGTCTTAATGTAATTGAGAGAGTTGGATTTAACCTTAACAAGAGATTTGATAAGTACTATGTGGTAAACAGCACTGGCGATTTATCTGAAAGACATAGTGATTCACTTAAGCCGATCAAAGAAACGGAATGGCTTGAGATTGAACTAAGATTTAAGAAGGAGGCCGAAGCAAATGCCATGCAAAGTTGAGAAATGCAACATTTCAAATGAATACACTTGCTGCATGGAGTTAGGAATTACGCTGATTGCGTAGAATGGTTATCATGCGACATTGTGAGGTGGTGAAAGATGGAGCAATGGCAGCTTAAACAAAAGCAATCTCTACCCTTAGAAGTAAAAATCGAAATGTCTAAGAGAAGGATAATTGCATGGTATGAACATTGGGATGGTGATGTATATGTCAGTTTTAGTGGAGGCAAAGATAGCACAGTATTATTAGACCTAGTAAGAAGCATATACCCTCATGTGTCAGCAGTATTTGTAGACACAGGGCTTGAATATCCAGAAATAAGAGAGTTTGTAAAAACAATAGAAAATGTTATTACTGTAAGACCTAAAAAGAAATTTGATGAAGTAATTAAAGAATACGGTTATCCGGTAATAAGTAAAGAAACAGCATTGGCTATAGAATATGCAAGAAAAGGCAGCGAATGGGCAATTAAAAAAATGAACGGGCAACATGATTTTGGAAACGACCAAAAATATAAATTTCTTTTAGAATCGCCTTTTAAAATATCTGATAAATGCTGCTTAATGATGAAGAAAGAACCCTTCAAAGAGTTTGAGAAAAAAACAAAATTGAAACCTTTTATAGGCACTATGGCTAGCGAGGGAGGACAAAGAGAAACAGGTTATAAAAAAACGGGTTGCAATTCTTTTGACAGCAAAAAACCAAAATCGATGCCTATAGGATTCTGGAAAGAAAAAGATATATGGGAATATATAAAAGTTTTTAATCTGCAATATGCAAGTATTTATGATAAAGGTTACAAAAGAACAGGTTGTATGTTTTGCATGTTTGGGGTGCATCTTGAAGGTTTTCCTAATAGATTCCAAAGAATGGCGGTCAGTCACCCAAAGCAATATAAATACTGCATTGAAAATCTAGGGATAGGTAAAATATTGGATTATATCCAAGTGCCGTACAGGTTGTACGAGAATGGCATTATAGGAGAAACAAAGAAAGCTGAGACAGGAGAAAAGTACGAGCAGTTAAAAGTGATTTAATGTTGCATCACAATATTATTACGAAGGAGGGAAAGACAATGGGATTTAAAATAGTAAAGGGTAAGTTAATGAGGCCTACAGAGGAATGGCATAAGCCACTAGAAGGAAAAGTCTTATTACTATGTTCTAGCCTTGGGAATTGGACTCTTTTAGGCATAGAAGGCGATGAAGATTTATCAAAATTTATCGGGGGTTTATGGGATAACGGCTTTGTAGATGAATATGACGAGTTCGAAGATTTCAAGGACGATGTATCATTAGGTAATTTTGGTTTTGGTTTAAATCTTGATGAAATTGAGGTTATTGAAACTATACATCTTCAGGAATGACCAAAATCATTGCGAAGGAGGGAGTAGAAATGTCTAAATGCTTAGATTGTTCAGAGTGCATTTTATGTCCGCATGGAGGCTGTGGAGAGCATAGTTGTCTAAACTGCAGAAGTAGAAAAAGGAGGGACTTAGCAGTGAGATATAAATTCGTAGAGGAAGATGTTACTCATGGATATATACTTGATGAGCTAGAAGATAGAATAGTCGCCTTGGTTGAAACCAAAAGACCTGACTTGCGATTTGAAACATTGCATCAGTTAGTTGAAAAAGCAAATTTATACGAGCTTAAAGATGCAGATTTAGTTAGTGGAGTAAATTGGTTAGTTATCTTAGAATTAGCATCTGCTGAAAAAAAGTTCCCCAAAATGTGTACAGCCCATCATGGATATGCCGTTATACTTGAAGAATTTGACGAATTCATGGAGGAAATAGCAAAGCTAAAGCTTGAGCTGGAAGTTGTTTGGAAAAATGTTAAGAGAAATGAAAATGAGGATGCAAAGGAAGCCGCCAAATATCTAATGGATCGTTCCAGAAAAGCTTGTGCTGAGTTAATACAGGTTGCTGCCATGGCCCAACGGTTTAGGAATGACATAGAGACCTAATGAATTCATCCGGCAAAGGCTTAAAGAAATTGGATTTGAGGGTTTCAAGGATGCACAAAAAGTTCTAAGGGGGCAGTAGTATGTTAGAAGGGTTGAGAAGGGAAAGAGACACCAAGGAGCAGGAGCTTGTGGAGCTGCAGAAAAAGCACCCCAGCACCACAGATGAAATACTCTATAGACGGCGGTTGATCAATAGAATTATTGAGTTAGACATGGAAATTGAGGAGAATGAAAGGACGGTGTTATCAGGAATTTTATAAATTAGCCTTTATTGGGAAGGAGGTAGACGGTAGTGAATAAACCTCATTGTTATGGAAAAATGGATTGGGTTTTGAAATATCCAGAGGATGAAATACCTTCAAGCAGCATATGCTCTTGCCAATATGTAAACAGTTGCTTGAGGTTAACAAATAATAAAAGGGGGAATTAAAATGATTAATTTAGGTAAAAAAGCTAAGGACAAGATTACTGGTTTTTCGGGGATTATTACTGGTAGGGCTCAATATTTGTATGGCTGCGATCAGTATTGTATTGTTCCACCAGCGAAAGACGGTGAAATCAAAGGTGGAGAATGGTTTGACGAAGGTAGAATTGAAGTAACAGGAGATGGAGTTAATCCAGAAGATGTTAGAGTAGATAAGCCGGGAGGCCCTAATAGGGATTGTCCTAAATAAGCAATATCCAAATCAATAATGGAGGGTCTTAAATGGAGGACAAAGAAAAACGACTAATGATTGAGCAGCAGCTACACAATTTTATAAGTTGTGTACTAGATTTAGCCGAAAAAGAAGGTAAGCTGGACTACATAAACATTGAAATCAACAATCACAACGGGAACCTTCAAACCGACTACACGCTGAGAGATAGAAAAAAAGCATATTAGTCCTACCAGATCGCTGGCGGACACCTTAGGTTATTAAATACCTTTGGTGTCCTCTTTTATTTTTAGGAAAAACAGAAGGGAGAATGAAAATGGGAGCAGCTAAACAGGAGAGTAATAAGGTTAATATAGAGAAAATTATAAAGAGAACCGCCAAAGAGGTGGTCGGAGAATTAGAAAAAAAGAGACTTTTAAAAAAGGATGATATCACACCCTATCAAAAGACTGAAAAATTATTATACAGTTATCTTGGGTTAATTAAGGCCATAGAACAAAAAGAAAAAGATATCCAGTTTATTGAGGAACATGGACTTCAGGAAAGGTCTAAGGATATCGTAATTTATACTTCTGGGGGAGGCAGTGGCAGCCACGAAGAGAAACATTTAGAAATTGTTGAAGGATATAAGAAGGCCAAGGAAAAGAGCCAATGGCTTAAAGGGAAAATAGACAAGGCACTTGATTCTATTAGGCAAGATCAGTATTTTTATATCATTGAGGAGCGGTATTTCAGCGGAAACAGTCCAGATAATGATGCAATAGCAGAAAAATATAATGTATCTACAAGAACAATCCAAAGACATCGTGGCAGATTAGTAAACGATTTGCAATTACTACTCTTCGGAGCTGATGCGCTAGACTATTTATTTTAAGTCTGTCGTTTTCGTGTCGTTTTTGTGTCGTTGTAGGCACAAATAATCCATGTTAATATGATAATGACTAGAAAAGTAAAAAATCCTCCTGCAAAAAAGACTGTCGGTTTAATATAACTGTCGGTCTTTTTTCATACTTCCAGAAGAAGGTGAAAATATGCCAAAGATAAGCCATAAGTCTAAAATGGATAAGTTAGAAGTGGCAAAGGAAAAGGCATTTCAAGATAGACTTAAAAAGCATAAATGCTTTAATTGCCCTTTTCGGAAGTTTACAGGCAAGGGGTTTTTCTGCTTTATACCTGGTTGCCTTAAAGATAGGGGAAGTGAGTAGTATGAGTAAAAAGAAGCCAGCAAACCCAATAAAAGACAAAGAGCTAGTGTTGGATATTCAAGACTATTTAAAGCTCCAAAATGAGCGTAATTATATTGTGTTTATTTTAGGCATATCCACTGGATATAGAGCAGGAGACTTAGTAAAGCTTAAAATAAGAGATGTTAAGGATGCTCTTGAAAATGGCTACTTTGAAATTCTTGAGGGCAAAAAGGCTAACAGCAAGAATATCAGAAAAGAAAATCTAAAACCAAGGATTGTAAAAGTAATAAATAACTTAGCAATCCTATTAAAGAGATATGTTAAAGGGAAAAAGGACTACGAGTATCTATTTACTTCAAGGAAGGGGAAAAACGACCATATAACTGTTGCCCATCTAAGTCGGATATTAAAGGATGCTGGAGCAGAATTTGGGCTTAAAAATATTAGTGCTCACTCCCTAAGAAAGACCTTTGCTTATAACATATATGTGGAAAGCGAATATGACCTGCTTCTGGTGAAAGAAATGTTGGGGCATAGCAGCATAGAAGAGACAAAACTATATCTAGGCCTAGACCGTGAGACCTATGACAAATATAGTGATACCCTTAATAAATTGATCAGGATATAGGCACTTTTATTTTTTTACTTTTCTTTCGAATGCTTTATTTTCGGGACTATTTACATTCACCTATAAACTATTAGCATATATAGAAGTAGCAAAAAATATTATTGAATGCTTGATTCCCTATGAAAATAAGTCATTCAAAAACAATGCAAAAAACAGGGCTAAAGATAGTAGTATCAATAAGCACAAAGACATACATAGCTAATTTGGTTATGGAAAAGTGTTTAGGACATTAAAAATTAATACAAAAAAGTGAGTTAAGACAAACTCAATTAATTTATAAAATAGTACAAAACTAGAAATATTATGACAGTCAATAATACATAAAATAAATCTTATTTTAGCCGATGGGGGTGGCGTGGCATGGGAAGAGAGAGAAGTCCTAATAGAGACGCAGCTTTTGAAATATATAAGCAACATAATGGCAGGATCACTTCAAAGGATATCGCTGAGATATTAAGCGAAAAAGTAGCGAACATTAACACTTGGAGAGTAAGAGACAAATGGAAGAAGAAGTTTAATAAAGTAGGTGCTCCTTTTGGTAATCAAAATGCTATAGGAAACCAAGGGGGAGGAGCACCAAAAGAAAATCAAAACGCTAGGACTTATGGTTGGTATTCGAAATATTATCCGACAAAGGCAAGAAATCTAATCAAGGAAGCAGAAGAAGCCAATGGTTCACCTTTAGAAATACTGTGGGCACAGATAATGACTCAATGGATAGCGATAATTAGGGCTCAAGAAATAATGTTTGTTGAAGATAAGACCGATAAAACCAAAGAGCTAAAGAAAATTAAGGTTGAATCTAAAAATGCTGGTGGAAAAGAAAGAGTACAGATGGTTGAAACTTACCGGGAGGAAGAGTATGAAATACAACAGGCATGGGATAAGCACGCCACTTTCTTAAATGCTCAATCAAGGGCCATGACCACCTTAGCCAATCTATTAAAGCGATATGACGAAATGCTCCATAGTAACTGGGATACAGCTACTGAGGAGCAAAAGCTTAGGGTTGAAAGGCTAAAGGTGCAAATTCAGAATCCAGAACTACAGCTTAGAAAAGAGTATCAAGAAGAGAAGCTTAAGCTTGAGCGTGAAAGATTAGATCATGCTAAAGAAATAGATAAGGCAAGGATGTGGTAGCATGAGTCTTGGAGTAGTCAAGAAGTTTTATCTATCAAAAGAATGGATTGAGTTAAGAAGAAACTTAATTATTGAACGTGGGCCTATATGCCAAAGGTGCAAAACGATTTATACTGACACCTCAAAGCTAATAGGCCATCATACTATAGAGCTAACTCCTGAAAATGTGATTAATCCAAGTATCTCACTTAATAAAGAATTAATAGAGATTATCTGCCATGATTGCCATAATATCGAACATAGAAGGTTTGGGCATAACAAAAGAGATGTCTATATAGTATATGGTGCTCCCTTGAGCGGAAAGAAAACCCTTATTAATCAACTAAGTCGAACAGGTGACATTATAGTGGATATGGATAAAATCTATGAATGCATCAGCTGGGAGCCACTATATAATAAACCGAACAACCTTAGGTTTAATGTCTTTGCTATTAGGGACAAATTAATCGACATGATTAAAACAAGATATGGACAATGGAATGATGCATATATAATCGGTGGTTACCCTGGTAAGATGGAACGTGAACAACTTGCGAGAATCTTAAAGGCAGAACTGGTATTTTGTGAAGCCACTAAGGAAGAATGCTATAAGAGACTTGCATGTGATGAGGGGAGAAACACAAGAAAGCATGAGTGGATAGGGTACATTGATAAGTGGTTTGAAGAGTATACGGCATAAAAACACCCCCCGGTCTCTTCAAAAATACACCCCCCACCCAAGACCGTATCCCCTACATCAGAAAGACACACACTGAAATTTTGACTTTTTCTTGAAAAACTTTTGAAAAATAGTAAAAAGTGGTGATATAGATGGAAATTCAAAATGAATATGACCGAATAAAAAAGTTGTTTGAGGGCATTGATGAAAAACATTTAAGTTTAATTGATGGAGCCATCTGGGAGTGTGCAAGACTGAGAAAAGAACTAGACCGGCTTAATGAAATTGTATCGCAGAGTGGACTAGTAAAGCTCCATCCAACAGAGCCATCCCTTCAAAAGGAGCTTCCAGTAAGCAAGCTAATAGTGAAGGTTAGAGCAAATTATTTAAATTATATAGCAAAGCTTTCAGCCATTCTTGGAAAAAATATTGAAGATGATGACGACGATCTGGAAGAATTTGAATAGGAGCAGGTACTATGTATCTAGAAGAGTATTACAAGAAATGCAAAGTGGGAGAGATAACAGTTGGAAAAGACTTGATGGCTCAACTGGAAATGTGCATGGAGGATATTACTTCTAATCCTGATGTAAGATTCAATATTGAAGAATCAGAGAAACGAATAAAATTTATCGAAACTAAATGCAAACACTTTGAGGCTCCTTATGCAGGGAAGCCTTTTTTATTGGAATTATTTCAAAAGGCCTTTGTAGAAGCGTTATTTGCAATACAGATTTTTGATGAAGAAATCAATAGGTGGGTTAGAAAGTATCAAGATGTTTTGTTCTTGGTGGGCAGGAAAAATGGTAAGACACCTCTTATCGGAGCCATATGCTTAGCTGATTTTTTCTGTGGTGAGATGGGGACAAAAATACTATGCAGCAGCAATGACTATGAGCAGGCTGATTTAATGTTTCAGGCGATAAATAGTATGCGAGAAGAAAGTAAAAGCCTAGAAAAGGTCACACGTAAAAATATTAAAGGGATATTCTTCGGTAATCCAAAGCAGAAAAACAAAAAAGGTAAATTTAGTAAGCAAAATAAAGGAAGCATACGAAAGCTATCAGCTAGAACTGGCGCCAAGGAAGGCCGGAATATTAGGATTGGAGCAGTAGATGAAGTTTTTGAAATGAAAGATGATTCTACAGTAATGCCTATAAGGCAGGCTCTTTCAACCCAGGATGAGCCATTGTATTTTGAACTCACTACAGAGGGCTTTACACAGGATGGATATTTAGACAAAAGGCTAATCGAAGCAAGGAAAGTATTAAAAAAGGAATCCTATCGACCACGGTGGCTAATATGGCTCTATACGCAGGATAGCGAAGAAGAGGTATGGCAGGATGAAAGCTCTTGGACTAAGAGTAACCCAGGGCTGGGAGCTATTAAAAAGGTCTCATTTCTGCGGTCTATGGTTGAAGAAGCCAAGGAAAGCTCAAGCAAAAGAGCCTTTGTATTAGCAAAAGACTTTAATATAAAGCAAAACAATGCAAATGCTTGGCTCCAAGAAGGAGATATAGTAAATCTAACGACCTTTGATTTAGAAAGGTTTAGAGGAATGTATTATATTGGGTCCCTTGACTTTGCTGAGACAACAGATTTATGTAATGGCAAGGCTATTTTTATTGATCCTACAGACCTAAAAAAGTATTCCTTAACCATGTATTTTGTACCTGAATCAAAGGCTGATGAGATATTGTCTGAGGAAAATGGTACAAATCCAGAAAAGAAAAACTATAGATTATGGGCAAAAGAAGGCTTAGTAACAATAATACCAGGTAATGAAGTAGATGAAACCTATGTTGTAAAGTGGTTCTATAGTCTATATGAAAACTATAAAATGAAGCCCTTCAAGATTGGATATGATAACTGGCATGCTAAAGGATTTAAGAAGTTAGTTATAGACTATTTTGGTGAAGATGTTCTTGAAAGAATTAACATGGAGTACGGCTCCTTATCCAATCCAATGAGGACTGTTGAGGCAGATTTAAAAGAGAAAAAGCTAATATATAATAATAACCCTATGGACGTATGGTGCCTAAAAAATACAGCTTATAAGACAAATAATTTAGGTCAAATAATGCCGGTAAAAGTAGAGGGACAGAGTAAAAATCGGATAGACGGAACTCTTGGATTCGTTATTGCCTATGCAACCTATAGTAGATTTAAGAGTGAATATCTAGATATTATAAGAAGGTGATAAATGTGGGTTTTACACAGATGCTAAAAAACGTATTTAAAGGCAGCCAAAGTATTAAGAAGAGGTATTCTATGATCTTCCGTGACGAAACGGCAATATTCTCTTCATACGGTGAGGATGTATACATGTCTGACTTTGTGAATAATTGCATCGATAGGATTGCTACTGAGGTCTCCAAAATAAGAATTGTTTCAGTTATTGAAAAACCAGGCTTAATACAACAGCAGAATGATGACATAACAAGGCTCTTTAGATTCAAGCCAAATAAACTACAAACAACAAAGGACTTTCTAGCCTGTTGTGAATGGCTTCGGAGGAAGGACCATAATTGTTTTATCTATCCGCAGTATGAATATGTTAAAGGCAGGGATGGAGTAAGGTATAAAAGATATATTGGATTTTATCCATTAAATCCTACCAGCATCGAAATAGGCGTAGATGGCAACGAGGCATGGGAGATTAAGTTCTATTTTCAAGATGGTAGTCATTATATACTGCCTTATGATGAAATTATCCACCTTCGATGGAGAAGAGGCAAGAATACAATAATCGGAGGAGGGGATGATTTAGGTCAGCCAGATACAAGAGAATTACTTAGGTCTATTCAAGTGCTAGATAAAGTAATGCAGGGTTTACCAAAAAGCATTGAGGCATCTTTAAAAATTAAAGGGCTATACCACGCAAAATCAATAATTGATAGCGACAAGCTGAAAGAAACAAGGGAATCCTTTGAAAATCATCTATTTGATAGTAAAGCTGGCATAGTGGCAACTGATTTAGCGGGGGATTTTACCCCTATAAATGTAAATCCTACTAAGATAGAAGAAGGGGCTTTGAAGTTCTTAAAGGCTATTTTACGTGAAAGATATGGTATATCAGAAGCTATTATTAGTGGAGATTATAATGGTGACCAGCATGGAGCCTTTTATCAGACTTGCATAGAGGATTTTATTGTTGAACTTGAACAGGCAATGTCGTCAACTGTATTTGACGGTCAATTACAAAATATTGGACATAGGATTAAGTGCTATTATGATAGAGTGGCCTATTTGTCCACTCAAAATAAAATCGACATAGCCCATATTGCTACAGATGTAGGAAATATGTCATTGAATGAGATTAATGAAATGTTTGGGTTGCCTCCTTTTGAAGGTGGCAATAGAAGACTGCAATCACTAAATTATGTGAATGTAGAGCTTGTTGACAAATATCAATTAGGAAAGGCAGGGAAATTAAATGACACAGATAAAGTCAGAACAAAGACTAATCGAATTTAGAGCTGTAGAAAATGATGAAGGAAAAATGATAATTGAAGGTTATGCCATAACCTATGAGCAACCAGCTACCCATGAATATGGAAAGTACAAATTCACTGAGGTAATTAAACGTGGTGCTCTAGATCATACCGATATGAAGGATGTGCCACTAAGGTATAATCATAGAGACAGCTGGTGCATAATGGCTAGGACTAGGAATAATAGCTTACAGCTCATTAAGGATGATATCGGTTTAAAAATAAGAGCTGAGTTAATTGATACACAGAGCAATAGAGACATCTATAAATCAATCCAAGAAGGATTGATAGATAAGATGTCTTTTGCTTTTTCAATAGCAGATAAAGGAGATACCTGGATTTATGGTGATACAGAAACAATCAGAACAGTCACTAATATTAAAAAACTTCACGATGTAAGCGTGGTGGATACCCCGTTTTATGATACAACTTCCGTTTATGCAAGGAGTTTTGAGTTATTGGAGAATAACCTCAAACAGCTGGATAGCTTTGAACTGCAAAAAAGGAAGCTAGAAAAGTTCTACCAATACAAATAAAAAGGAGAGATTATCAATGAATTGGGAACAAATACTAAAAGGATTAAGAGAGCAAAGAAAAGCACTTTTAGATGGAATTAAAACTGTCGCTACCCAGGCAGACCTTGACAAGACTGAGTTAGAAATTAGAAAACTAGATTTTGAAATTAAGGAGGCCGAGGCTAACCTACAAGAGGAGCAAAGGGCTGCTCAATCTCAGAGGACTGAAGCAGTTAACAATCCAACGAGTACCGATCATGAAACAAGAGCATTTAATCCTATGGCAAGAGCCAACTTCCAACAGGAGCAAAGAAGCGATGATGAAGATCCATTTGATAGCGTTGAGTACAGAAATGCCTTTAAAAATTATGTATTGAGTGGCACACCAATTCCAGCCCAGTTCACTGAAAAGAGAACTTTGACTACAGTGAGTGATATTGGGGCTGTAATTCCAACCACGATTATGAATAGAGTTATTGAAGAGGCACAAGCTGTAGGCATGATTCTATCACGAGTTACTCAGACTAACTATCAAGGCGGAGTTAAAATTCCAATAAGTGAAATCAGGCCTGTTGCTGTATGGGTTAGTGAATCAACACCATCTGCAGATCAAAAAATGGATTTAGAGGCGTCAGTTTCTTTTAGTTATCATCTGCTAGAATGTCGTATAGGCTTGAGCTTAGTTTCAGCAACTGTATCACTAGTAATCTTTGAAAATACTGTTGTGAACAATCTAAAAACCGCCATGATCAAGGCTCTTGAAACTGCCATTATTTCTGCATCTGGTGAAGGTTCACCTCTAGGAATAATTGAAACTTCAGTTCCGGAGGATAGAATTATTATCTTAAGCACAGATGATATAAGCACTATTCCAGGTTGGGCTAATGTAGAAGCCGCTTTGCCACTGGCATATGAGGCAGAGGCTGTTTACTTAATGGCTAAATCCACTTGGGAGAAATACATTAATGGTGCTGTAGATAAAAATGGTCAGAGGCTGGGCTTTACAGGAATTGACGGCAAAATTAAGAGATTCCTTAATGGTAGAGAGGTGGTCCTAGTAGACTATTTACCAAGCTTTGATGCTGCAGATGAAGATGATATCTTTGCTGTTCTAGTAAACCTTAAAGAATATCTGCTTAACAGTAATCTTGCCATGACTTATAAGAAATACTTTGATGAGGATACAAATAAGTGGGTTCATAAGTCACTGTTAATAGCAGATGGAAAGATGGCAGATAAGAATGGTTTAGTGTTGATTAAGAAGGGCTTACCTGAGGAAGAAGAATTATAGGAGTAAAACTAATAAGGGGCTGGCAAGCAGTATTGTTGGCCCTTAATTGGGGGTTTTTATATTGAGTCTCATAGAATTAAAACAATATCTAAGGATAGATGATAATGAAAGTGATGCCTTGCTGGAACAATTGCAAATAGCTGCAGAGGAATATTTGAAAAATGCTGGAGTTGCTAAGGACTACACAAAAATGCTGTATTCTCTGGCAGTAAAGATTATAGTCACCTGTTGGTTTGAAAATAGAGATTCGCAGGAAAAGCAGGATTTAACAGCATTAAGTCTGCAAAGCATTATAGTGCAATTGAGAAATTAAAGTGGGTGATGAAAATGAATCCCGGTAAACTTAGGCACCGTATAGAAATATGGGGTAAGAAAGAGTGCACAAACACACTGGAGCAGACGGAATATAAAGATGATGCTATAAAATCTGTGTGGGCCGCCATTATACCCCAAACAGGTAGGGTTCTTAACGCTCCAGCTGATACAATATTGAGCAATATAACCCATAAAATAATCATGCGCTATTCTGCTATGCCAGACTTACAACCTTCCATGCATTTTAAACACCAAGGCAAGAGATTCGATATTGAATTTATCCTTAATCCATATGAAAGAAATGAATACTTAGAGGTATTTGCAAGGCAGGTGGTAGAATGATTACACTAGAGGAGATTATGGCAGCCATAAACAGAAGGCTCAAGGATGAATTTAACTTAAAAATAAATGACAATGACACGAGAGAAGGCTTTGATAGGCCTTCTTTTTTCGTGGCCTTTGATAATGTTTTTAAGGTTGATTATCTTTATACCTTTGAGCGTAGCTTGACTGTAAGGATATATTACTTTCCCTCCAATAGGCACAAGTACCAACTGGAGATATTGGAAGTCCAGCAGAAGATTGAAACCCTGTTCAAAATGGGCTTAACAGTTTCCGATAGATTCATAAAAATAGTAGACGGTATTGAGATGGAAACAGTCGATGGCGTGCTGATAGTTTCATTCGCTATCAGTTATGTAGATAGCAACCACCAAGAACAAGAATATCCCAAGATGGGAGGTCTTGAAATTGCTGGAGATTGATGATAGCGATATGGAAGAATTCATGAGTACGCTTGATTATTTTGAAAGAAATTTTCCCAAGGAAGCAAAGCAAATGATGGGTAAGGTAGGGAATAAGGCGAAAGCTATTGTTTTGAAGCGTGCCAAATCAGAGGTAAAGAAAATAACCGGGAACTATCATAAAGCTATTCGAAGAGGGAAGGTATTCGTAAGCGGCTCTAATCAACTGACAGTCAGGGTATATCCTAGCAGCAAGATAGCGCCACATTTCCACTTGATAGAGAAGGGCCACCGCATAGTAACCAAAAGCGGCGAGGAAAAAGGTTTTGTTGATGGCAAGCACATATTCGATAATGCCGGGAAAGAAGTTGAGAGAGAGTACGACAAGATACTCAATAAGGAGTTTGATAAAGCTTTACAAAAACTAAAATAGGAGGGCTTTTAATGGGATTGCCACAAATTGATATTATTTTTAAAACCTTGGCAGTTTCTGCCATACAAAGGAGCCAAAGGGGCATTGTAGCTCTAATTATTAGGGATGCTACGGCAGTAGATAAGCTCTATGAGTACAAAAGCATTGCAGAAGTAAATAGTGAGGACTGGACGGAGGCAAACCTAAAGCAAATTCAGCTTGCATTTATGGGGATTCCCTCAAAGGTCATTGTCCTTCGTGGTGGCGCAGAAGATGAAAACTATAATGCTGAGCTTACCATTTTGCAAAGCAAGAAATGGAATTGGCTTGCTATTCCTGGAATTACATCGGAGGATGTTACTGCTGTAGCCACGTGGATTAAGACTCAACGAGCCAATAAAAAAACCTTTAAGGTTGTGCTGCCCAACCACACTGGGGACCATGAGGCAATAGTCAATTTTGCCACTGATGGCATTAAGGTGGGGGCTACTACCTATGCTGCTAATAACTACACTGCCAGAATAGCTGGGATTTTAGCTGGGCTAAGCCTAGATAGGTCTGCAACCTATTTTGAGCTTACAGAGGTGGAAAGCTTTACAGAGTCAGCAGAGCCGGATGATGATATTGATGATGGAAAGCTCATTTTAATCAAGCAGGATGAAAGGGTTAAAATTGCAAGGGCAGTTAACAGCCTTACAACTACAACTGTTGAGAAATCAAAGCTCTTTAAAAAAATTAAACATATTGAGGGTATGGATTTAATCAAAGAGGATATAGCTACTACCTTCAACAATGAATACGTGGGCAAAGTAAATAACAGCTATGACAATCAAGTGCTCTTTATAACCGCTGTTAATGCATATTTGAGAAGCCTGAGGGGCACAATTCTTGATCCAGCTCATGAAAATGCAGTTTCTGTTGACATAGAGGCTCAGCGGCAGGCTTGGGGGGGTATAGGTGTAGATACCAGTAACCTAACAGAGCAGCAGCTACAGGAAAAAACCTTTGAATCCAATGTGTATTTAACCGGAAGCTTCAAGCTGCTTGATGCAATGGAAGATTTAGCTATTCAAATTAGCTTATAGATAGGAGGGTTACTATGGATGCAAACCATATTATAAATGGCAGTTTCGGGTCAGTATGGGTAGATAATGAGCTTTGGGCAGAGGTCGAAAGCTTTGACTCTACAGTAAATATTGATTACGAGGATATCAACATTGCTGGTTCGCTGGCAACGCATAAAAAGCAAGTGGGATGGAATGGTACCGGGACAATGACTGTGAAGAAAGTAAACAGTCGTGTAAATAGAATGATGGCTGAAGGTGTTAAGACAGGGAATACACCAAGGCTTAAGCTAGTCGGAAAGCTGGCTGATCCTGATGCATTGGGATATGAGCGGATATCATACCATGATGTTACCTTAGATTCTTTCACCCTTATGAAATTTGAGCAAAAGACACCGATAAGCATTGATTTACCATTTGCTTTTAGTAATTTTGAACTAGTGGATAAAATATAGGAGGTGCCATGATGGCAAAGTTAACCATAAAGGAGTTATTAGCCAAAAAGGAAGAAATGAAGAGTAGGAAGGTGCAAGAGGCTGACTTATATATCGAGTCCCTTGATGCTGAAATAACAATTATTGCACCACTTCAAACGCTTATATTAGAAGCTCAAGAGGAAAGTGAAAAAGACAACTCAAGGGGTGACGAATACATAGTTTTTCACTGCGTCAAGGAGCCGTATTTAAAGGATAAGGCATTACAGGAGGCTTATGGCTGCGCTGAACCGCTAGATATTGTAAGCAAAATATTTTTACCGGGAGAAATAAGCGGTATAGCTTCAGAGATAATTAAGCTAGCTGGATTCGGAACTGGCATTTCGAAAGTTGGTAAGGCAATAAAAAACTAATAAGTAGTGATGAAGAACTTTATTTTCTGCATCACTACATACAGCGAGGGCATAAGCTACAAGACTTATTAGGCCTTAATCTAATAGAAAAAAAATTTATGACTCAAAGTATGATTTTATTCTATGAGGAAGAAGCAAAAAGATGGGGCGGTGGTAAGTAATGTCAAAGGCAATAGAAAGACGTATGACCCTAAAGGACCAGGTAAGCCCTGCAATGGGAAAAATCAATAAATCAACGCTTCAATATCATAAAAACCTTAAGGACTTAAGGGCAGATGGACAAAGGACATGGAACAGCCTTAAAAGTGGCATGCTGGTCGTGGCTGCCACCGCCACTGCAATAATAGGGTCCGTAATGGCAATAAATAAGCTCGAAGAGGCTTATAATGACCAAGTGATGGCAGCTACTAGGCTAGAAACAATTATGAAATCAGCATGGGGAGCAAACAGTACCCAAATAAGCGCCGTTAATAAATATGCTGATTCGCTGGAGAACTTAACTACAATTACTGGAGATGCAGGTATTGCCGGAGCATCAGAATTATCAACCTATGTATCTCCTGATAACATTACAAAACTCATGCCAGCAATGTACGATTTGGCAGCTGGTATATATGGGGTAAATGTAAGCCAAGAGCAAATGATAGCCACCGCAAACCTAATGGGGAAGGTAATGGATGGTCAGGTAAGCGCTTTAAGTAGGCAGGGCTTCAAGTTCAACGAGGCCCAAGAAAGAATACTTAAGTATGGCAAAGAGCATGAGCGTGCCGCTGTTCTGGTGGATGTACTAAGCCAAAGCTATGGAGGCCTTGCAGAGGCTTATGGTAATACGGAGCAGGGTAAGATCATACAGTTTATAAACGCCATAGGTCGTGTTCAGGAAACTTTAGGGGGCGTGGTAGTAAATATTAAGGGGAAGTTTGCCAGTGCTTTAATGGAGAACTTCCCAGCATTTGAGGCTAAAATAAATGCCATTGCTGCAGCAATAAATAATTGGGCAGATAGTGGCGGAATAAGTAGGTTTGTAGAAACGGTTAAGCTTGCTTATGATACAACAAAGCAATTAGCTCCTGTAATAGCTTTAGTGGCCTATGGGCTTGCTGTTTATAAGATACAAGCCTTCGCTGCAACTATGGCTACATGGAAACTTAATGCTGCCTTTGCTGCGAACCCTGTAGGCTTTGTTGTGGCTGGTATAGTGTTGCTTATAGGAGCTATAACACTGCTCAGGAAGAACAAAGAAACCCTAAAGCTTAAGTTTATGGAAACATGGAATGTTATTGCTGGTGTAGTTGAAGTCAGTATTAATAAAATGATAAGTGGGATTAATCTGTTTATGAGTGCTTGGGATTTTGCAGGAAAAAGTATATCGTACTTTTTGGGTAGAATGTGGAATGCAATTGTCGTAGAGGCTGAGGATGCGGTTAAAAAACTTGCATCCCCTTTGAATGCTGTACTGAGCGCTTTAGGAAAGGACACCATAAAAGTTGACTTTACATCAGCTCTATCAACTATGGAAAAGCCTGTTTGGGAGAAGCAAAATTTCATACAAGAGATTCAAGTCAAAAGGTTCTCCGAGGATGATATTATGCAGCAGATAGAAAAGGCCAAGATCGAGAAGGAAAGAAATAAAAATGAAGAGTTAATTAAGGCTCTCGAAAGCAATACTGGCGCCCTTGAGGAAAATACCAAGACTTTGGGCAAAGGTAGCTCTGATATGTCAAGCGAGCAGATTGCAGATACGCTGTTGCCTCGATTGGAGAGATACATTTATGGTTAAGGTTAGTTTGAGCATTAACAACAATGAAGAAGTACTTTTGCTACCAGTTACTCCTGCAGAATACGAGATTAAAGAGCCTTGGAACAATCAAGAGGTTGCAGGGCTTTACCAATCTCTAAATATTATTCAACATAGAGGTTTGGCTACTATGGAAATTGACTCTTTTTTCCCCATTAGGGATTATCCCTTCTTGCTTAATCGTAATATGTGGGGCATGGATTATGTTGTAAAAATACAAAAATGGAGAAAAGCACGATTGCCCTTAAGAGTTGTAATTACAAATAATGGAGTAACTGAAATTAATATGCCTGTAACAATCGATGAATTCTCCTATAAGGTTAAAAAGGATGGGGATATATATTACACCTTATCTTTAAAAGAATTTGCTTTTGTGAAGGTGAATTAATATGTTTAAATTACTGCTTATAAAAAATGATGGAAATAAGGCATACGACATAACTCCGATTGTGCCTAAGTTTAGTTGGGACTATAATATGTCTTTGGCTTCAGTAATAGATTTCACTGTTATTTGGAATGATGGTGGATCGTTACCTGTAAATCCTGTTGAAATTGGAGATATGATCTTGATTTTAAAGGATGGCATTGAGGTTAACAGGGGTATTGTGGTAAAAGGAAAACAAAATAGCAGAAATCCCATTGACTATGTTGCTTATGACTACGCTTGGTATCTGCATAAGTCAAAAAGTGTATATCAATTTAATGGAGCAAATGCTAAACAGGCTATAACCAAGGTTTTAAATGACTTTGGCATGATTATAGGAAATATCACTGAGATGAATAATAACATAAGCAAGATATACATTCAAAAGAGCCCTGCTGACGTAATAAACGATATAGTAAAAGACTATGAAAGTCAATCTGGCATAAAGATTTTTGCAGAAATGAGAGAAGGGAAAATATTCATTGAAAAAATGAAGGATGCAATAGTAATAGGCAAATTCAAAATAGCGGACAATGTTGAGGAATATAATGTTCTATCAAATCCACTGGAGGCTTCTAGGTCAATTTCTATTGAGGAAATGAGAAATAGAGTTAAAATCATATTAACTGAAAATGATAACTTCCAAACTATAGCCCTTGAGCAGGATACTCCTATGGCTTCTAAATATGGGTTGTTGGAGGAAACCTTTAAAATTGATGTAGAGGATGCGGCAAAGGCCAGACAGGTAGCTAAGATACTACTAAAACGGCTTAGTAAAGTACACGAAACGAATACTTTGACTCTTATGGGTGATATAGCCTTTAGATCAGGGCGATTATTTGATGTGGTAGAGCCTATAACAGGCATAGAAGGGCGGTTTATGATTACTGCCTGTAAACACGAGGTATCTAATGGAACCCATATTATGAACCTTACACTGACTTTGCCAGAGGATGTGATGTAATGTCTAACAGTATAGAAAAACTGGCCAATCTCTTTAATGAAAGAAATAATTCCACTCACGTAAATGTTACCACCGGTATTGTTTTATCCACTACTCCATTAAGGATTAAGTGGGGCGACAATGTATTATTAGAGGAGAAAAGCTTAGTGGTTGCCAGCATAATTAAAACTGGCTTAGTAGTAGTAAATATAAGCGATAAGGTCATTATGATGCCTGACAATGATTTTAAAAAATGGTATATAATCGATAAGGTGGGATAGTATGCTGCCACAAATTGCACAGTTGGAATTGAATAATTCTAGTATAAATGAATCCCCTGTAACTCATAAATCTCTTCTTTGGGACTTTGAGGCAGGGGATTTTAAGCTGCAGGACGGAAAAGTGAAGGAAATTGAAAGTCTTGAATACATAAGGGTCTGGATAGAGAAGGCCCTAAGGACAAGACTAGGAACTTTGATATACAATACCTATGGATCAGGGCATCAAGCACTAATAGGTAGAGTACTTGACAGAGAATATGCACAATCTGAGCTGGAACGAAGCATCAGAGAGGCTTTGTTGCAAAACGAAGCTATTACCGCTGCTACAAATTTTATTTTTGAGTATGATGGTGAACTGTTGAGCATTAGACTTACTGTATCAACAATTTATGGCGATTCGGAGGTGCTGGTCAATGCTTAACACAAAGATTAAAGAAATATTGCAGAATATGTTAAACGGCGTTACTGATAGATTCGACAAAAGAGAAGGCAGTTTTATATATGATGCCCTGGCCCCGGTTGCAGAGCAATTGAGCTCGATTGAGGATGAGATTGGTTCTGTAAAGGATAAATTTAGAACCACAAATCTAACCGGGCAGGAGCTGACCCAAAGAGTAAAGGATATAACCGGGATAGATAGAAAGGCAGCTACTAAAGCTACAGGGGCTGTTACGCTTATCGGGACAGGAAGTATAAGCATTGGTGATCTATTCGAGACATCAGATGGAACGCAATTCATAGCTACCGAATACAAAAACATAGTAAGCACAGGAACAGTTATTATGGAGGCTGTTGTAGCTGGTGCTGGGGGCAATGTTCCAGCAGAAACAATAAGCTTGTTTCCTATAACCATACCAGGATTTACTGCCGTAATTAATCCTAACCCTACCACAGGAGGCTTCGACGAAGAGTCAGATGTAGACTTAATCCAAAGATATTATGAGCGGCTACAGACACCTGCAACCAGTGGCAATAAGGCTCAGTACAAGATATGGGCCAAGGAGGTACAAGGGGTTGGTGATGCAAAGGTCTTTCCTTTATGGGACGGGGCAAACACTGTCAAGGTAGTAATTATTGACTCCAATAGAGAGCCAGCAGAGGCAGAACTTGTTGAGGAAATACAAAACTATATTGATCCTGGTATTGAGGGGTTAGGGGAAGGAGTAGCACCACTGGGGGCCTACTGTACGGTTGTGTCTGCAATAGGTAAGGTCGTAGACATAGAAGTTGAGATTATTGTAGAGCCAGGCTATACGGTTGAAGAAGTTCAGCCGCTTATTGAGGCTGGGCTTACCAATTTTCTAAGGTCCATAGCAATTAAGGCAGATATAGTCAGTTATGCCTTAATTGGAGCTAACATAATCAATACACAGGGAGTAATGGATTATAATAGCTTGTTGGTCAACGGGGCCAGTTCTAATATTTTACTGGACGCAGAGGAAACCCCAGTTCTAGGGACGGTGACAATAACCAATGAATGAAATGGATATGCTCAATAGACTTCAGCCCTTTATGAGGGGTAGTAAAGTATATGAGGAGATTTTTAAAGCACAGGCAGCTCAGATAAACCAGCGGCAGTTGGATTTAGAGGATATAAATAGTCAACTAAGCATTGACACAGCCACATGGGCCTTACAAGCGTATGAGAGTGCATTGGGAATGGTGACGGACAACACCAAGCCCTTGTCTGAGAGACGGAGTAAAATAAAGGCTAAGCTTAGAGGCACAGGGAATCTTAATGCAACATTGATTAAGCTCACCCTATCCAGCTGGACAGGGGGCAATGTAGACGTAGAGTTTACACCTGAAGGCATAGTAATTACATTTATAGATATATATGGAGTGCCGGAGAATCTAAGCGATGTAGCAGCAATAATCGAAGATATTAAACCAGCACATCTACCCTTTGTATTTGTATTTAATTATTTGACTTGGAATGAATTTGACAGCCACAATAAAACTTGGGATGCATGGGACGTTCTTAACCTTTCGTGGGATGAATTAGAAGTATATAAGGAGGCGATCTAATGCCTAGTGCAAATAAAACACCGAATTTGGGGCTTAATGAATGGCAGGGAAATGAATACGTCAAGCGACTGGATTTTGTAGAAGATAATCAAGCTATAGATGAGGCATTTGGAGATTTAGAGGGTATAGTATCGGAGCTAAGTGAGGACTTAGGCAACCTAACTGATGATGTAGCAGCTCAAGGGTCTGCCCTTGATGCGCATAAGGCGGAAGATGCGACTGATGCACACCTACCGCAAAATGTAGGATTGGGTAATGTAATAAATGTAGAACAACTACCTGCCACCTACGGGGATATTACAACTAAAGCCGCTAGTTTTACTCTGACTGCCTCCGATTTGGATAAAATAATTGTTTGCACCAATACAACAGCTATAACAATCACTTGTCCTAGCAACGACACAGAAGCCATACCATTACGTAAAGTGGCTACAATAATTAGACAAGGATCAGGTACAGTAACATTTCTGCCATCTTCAGGGGTAACTCTTCATAGCAAGGAGACTAAACGTGCTATAGATGGGCAACATGCCTGTGTTGCGCTGGTTAAGACGGACACAGATATATGGCATCTATTCGGAGCCTTGGAGTAGGAGGGATATTATGCTTGCAACATTAGGTAGCGTAGCTGGGCAAAATACTGGATTTAAGGGTGTTATTTATGATTCCGCTTTGTTAAACCCAAATGTATTAAACTTATCTTTTATAACAGAACGGTCGATAACAAGCGGAAGAGTCCATCAAGAAAGTGAATTAAATTTATATGAGGTATATGTATCAAATACTAATTGGATAAGTCAAAACCAGCAAGGTTATGGTTGGGGGTATTTTGATTTAAGCACACTTAATATTGTAGAATCTAGTCAGATATTTTACAGGGTTCAACGCACTACACCTACTAACTACATTGTATATAAATACTATTTTACTGATGGCACCGACATAACAGGCGGAATAAGCTTCTTTAGCGCTGGATACTACGACATAAATTATACAGTACCAAATGGAAAAACATTAAAAGGCGTAGGTATATATTCATATATAAGCAATGCCGATGACGGTGACGGTATGTATCAGCATTTTACATCTAACCCAAGAATGAGATTATCAAAACTAGAAGTATTATAGGAGGTGTCGTGTTGAATATTAAAATAATATACGCAAAGACTGATATGATTGAATTTTTTGTTGAACGTGAGAATGGCACTTACAACAATTGTAACTTAACGTCAACTCTATCGCCTCACGAAATAGAGGGGCTTACACAGGAGCAAGTTAATCAACTGGCATGGGATAAAGTAAAACATATAGCCTATAGGGTATTTAGTCAGATCGAACCACTGAATGAACCCGAAAACTTTATAGGTTTTGAAGTGGAATCTTTGCCCATATCACCTCCAGCGGAACCAGGACCGGTACAGCCAAACATGGAGGACTTTATGTTAGACTTGGATTTTCGGTTATCCTTACTAGAATTGGGATTGGGGGTGTAGGAGTTGACAACATACACGCTGTGCAAAGTGGTTATCGAGAGGAAGACATACAAGAGTCAGGATGATATGCAATACAGGCTAGATGTGTTCTTTGCCGCTGGAAGACTTAGCGGAGAAGAGTACCAGGAACTAACCATATCACTGGCGCAATAGGAAATTATTGCGAAGTAAAAGGAGCTGATCCTTATCTGCAGGAAGGCTTAACCCCTTCCAATAAGTAGAAAAAATAAGAACTAACGTTCTATTTTGACTGTAATTCAGCCACATGATATGATATAATGAAAGTAGGCATGATTGGACTAGCTACCCAATCTACAGTGCTCCTGGAGGCACCGCCTACTTTTGTTATTCTCCAGGATAAAACACACTGTCCAGGAGGTGTCATATTTATGTTGGAAGAAGCTGTGATTCGTATTGTAGGCAAGCTTTCTTTACTGTATCCAGAAACAACAGACCAGCGTAAGGTAAGGGGTATAATTGAAGAGGTTTTATATGACTATCAATTGCTCCCGATGACGAAAGAAATTGCTATTCAAGACAACATGAGGGACAAAATTTTGCTTTATCTGACTACTAAAAAGATTGATGGCCTAAGCAGGAGGACTTTAGAGGGCTATCAACGCCATTTGAACCGTTTTGCAGACTATATGCGGAAGAATGCAGAGGACATCAATACTATGGATGTGAGAATTTTTCTAGGAGCCTATGCTAAAACAGGGATAAAGAATACCACGCTATCAACAGAGACCAACATATTGAGAGGGTTTTTCAGGTGGCTTGAGGACGAAGAATACATACATAAAAGCCCACTTAGGAAAATTAAGTCTGTAAAAGTTGAAAAAAGGCTTAGAGAAGCATTAACCTTAGAGGAACTAGAGATATTACGAGATTCTTGTAAAAATCTTCGTCAAAAGGCAATGCTAGAATTCTTTTATTCAACTGGCTGCAGGTTGGAGGAAGTTGAAACCCTAAACAAATCAGATATAGACTGGCAGGGACTAAGGGTTAGGGTTATAGGCAAGGGCAATAAGGAAAGGATCGTATATATTAATTCTAAGGCTAAGGTCCACTTACAAAAGTACTTAATGTCTCGGTTAGATGATAGCGAAGCCTTATTTGCAACCAGCAGAAGTCCACACACGAGGTTAGGCCGGAGGAGCTATGAAAGGGAATTTAACCTTTTAGGTCTATCTGCCGGATTTAGAAAGCCTGTTTTTCCGCACCTTATTCGGCATACTACAGCAACACACTTGCTTAATTCTGGGGCTGATTTAGTCACTGTGCAGGCCATTCTCGGGCATGAAGATGCTTCAACTACACAGATATATGCTAAGATTTCAAATTCGAATATTGAACACGAATACAGGAAACACATGATCAATTAATCTATAGGCACCTTACAGGGTGCCTTTTTATTTTGGAGGTGATTACTTGGATTTAATTATTAATCATATACCCTTAGGGACCAAAAGACCAGGTAAGACCACGGGGAAATTTAACTTTAGACATTTGTGGCATACAATCCACAATACTGCCAACCCAACCAGTACTGCCCTTAATGAAAGGCTTTGGCTATCAAATCCTAGCAATACAAGAGTAGCATCATGGCATGAGGTAGTGGATGATAAAAACTGGATAGAAGCTATCCCAATGAATGAATTAGCTTGGCATGCAGGTGACTTCGAAGGCAATAACACATCCACTGGCTTAGAAATATGTGACAGTGGCGATAGAGAAAAAACCTTTAACAATGCTGTAAAGGTAGTGGCTACTAGATTAAGGCAATGGGGCTGGGGAGTAGACAGATTAAGAACTCATTACTCTTGGTCAGGTAAGAATTGTCCTTGGTGGTTATTGCCTAGATGGGGAGAGTTCATAAAAAAAGTAAAGGAGGAATTGCAAATGGACTTGTACGAGAAGTGGAAGCAGGATATAGACCCACATTTAAGAGCTATATATAATTTGTTTCCAAAAGCCGAAGAGCCATTACCAGCTAATAGTGCTAAGCCTGAGGTAAAGTATTACGTAGAGGGGACTACTCACATAGTAGAGATTAATCCACTCGATTTAAAGCTTCACGTAGGCCCTATGCGAGGCATTGATGTAAAACTGGAAAACTATATAAATGCATCTTTTGTTTGGTGGGAGGATTATCCTACTAATGCAAAACCATATGCTACAAGCATATTAGCGTATGATGGCAAATTGATAAGAAATGCTCAACCTAACGGATATAGTTATCAGTCACCACCTCATTATCCAAACGGAGCCCCGACACCAGTATTTATTATTTACAAAAATGGCACTGTTGCAATTAAAGATACTTTTGACTTAAGTGCTGAGATTTCAAATATCCATTTAGCTGTTACAGTAGTTCAAGCATACCCAACGGTTAGAGAACAGGGCTTTGCTCCATATGTAGGATTTAGCACAGTGGCCTATGCCTGCGATAGATTAGGCATCTTCTACAGGAAGAAAGATAACAAAGTAATTTTAACTTTTAGGAAGGATACTGACATTAATAGACTAAATGCTACCGCAAAGAATTTAGGCGTGGATTTTGGGGGCTCGCTTGATAGTGGTGGTAGTGCTAACTTTATAGTAGGGGGTAAGAAAATAAATGCAACTACACGCTGGATGGCATCTGGATTAACTTGGTAGAAGGTAGGTGTTGAGAATGGTAGATTATAACGAAAGCCTTTGTAAAGAAAGGCATAAAAGGACAGACGAAAAAATTGCAATTCATGAGACCAGAATAAACAATCACTCTGGAAGGATAGATACTTTAGAGCAACATAGATCAGCTGCAGATGTAGAAATTAAAAACCTAATAAAAGAAATAGGTAGTCTAGTAACAATCGTTAGATGGTTTATAGGGATGTTTGTAGGAGCTTTTGTAAGCTTCTTTTTTTATGCTGCACAGGCAGGATTAATAAAAAAATAATAGGAGGTTTTACAATGTTTGATTTTTTATTTGAGTATCGTTTTATTATTGTTACTGTGATAGGATTTGTATTTTTCAGTCTTTTCGAAACAGAAAAAGCCAAAGCAATTCTATATGCTTTGATGTTGGATGCCAAATCCCTAGCCAAGGACCTAGTTTTACATTCGGGTCCAGCTCAAGAAGAATGGGTCGTAAATAAGGCATATATCTACCTGCCCAGATGGATGGCCGTCGTAATACCAAAAGAAATTATGCGCAGTATCGTAAGAAAGCTGTATCATATGGCCAGAGATAAACTCGATGACGGTAAGCTAAATAACAGTATTTAATATAGTTTCCTCCTTTACTTTAGGGTAGCACCTTTGCTACCCTATTTTTTTTATTTTTTGAAAAAATACATGCATTAATTTATGTGTAGTAGAATAACATAAACTATACGTTAGGGTATACGTTAAGGTATACGTTAGAAACGTACTAAAAATGTAGTATTTTACTTAAATAGAAATCAATTTTCAATAAAGTATGAGGTGTTGAGCCGGGAGCGAAAGCGAGGGGTGATACACCGAAGGGAGGCCCAGCCGAAATGGATGCGTGGAACAGGCTTAGTCTGTCCACAAAAGATGGTAAAAAAGAACAAAAGACGGATTTGTTTACTATTGGGATAGGGAGCGTCATTATTGGCGCATTATGCAGTACATTTTTTCCTATGCCGATAATGGTTTATGGTTTATACAGCATAGGAGTTCTTTCTACTGCAGCCCATTTCGTATGGCCAAAAAATAATTTTAAAGTCTTATTCGATAACTGCGGGCTTCATAAAGGAGAAATGTACCCAGAATTACAAGAGAAAATAATAACTGCTTATGGCCATTGCTTAAGGTTCAGTTTGCCACTTGGACTATCCAGTGATGATTTTACCCGACATAAAAAAGCTATAGAGCAATTTTTAGATAGAAAAATAGAAATAAAGTATTCACATAAAAATATACTTATAGAAGTATACAATACTGAGGTTAAAAGCTATGAATTTAGGAACGTTGAGACAAAAGGTATTCTAGCGTTTCCTGTAGGTATTTCATTCCGAGGCATAGAAACAATAGACATATCTGAGGCTAGTCCGCATATGCTTATAGCAGGGGAAAGCGGCTCAGGGAAGAGTACGGCCTTAAGAAGTATATTAACCAACCTAATACTTAATAAGGACCCTAAGCAGTTGCAGCTCCATCTTATAGACCTAAAAATGGGTGCTGAATTTAATATATTTAGAAAATGTGAGATAGTAAAGTCCTTTAGTCGCACTATAGACGAGGCTTACACGACCCTATATAAGATATCCCAAGAGGTAGATCGTCGATACAATTTATTCTTTGAAAATGATTGCGTCGACATTAAAGAATACAATGCCAAGTTTAAGAAAAAACAACTGGAGTATCAACTTGTAGTTATAGATGAATATGCAGACCTTCAGGATGAAAAGGACACCCAGAGGATAGCGGAGGAGCTGGCGGCCAAGGCAAGGGCTTGTGGTATTCACCTTATTATATCCACTCAACGGCCAGATTCCAAAATATTGAATGGCCGTATAAAAGCCAATGTGCCGGTTGTTTTGGGTCTGAAAACTATGAATGAGGTAAACAGCAGAATTATAATAGACCATGGCGGGCTAGAACTATTAAACGGTAAAGGGCATGGAATTCTTAAGACTACAAAGGAGATAGAAATTCAGTCTATGAACCTTTCTGCCGCTGAGGCAAGAGATTTGTTGAGGAGTAAATATAGATTCAATGGTGCGGATGGAGCCCAATTCCTTCCTGCACAGAAAGCTGCAGGCGAGGTAGAAAATTTTGATTTCTTGAAAAATATCAAAAGGAGGAAATGACGTTGATTACCAAGAGGGATAAAGCGGTGCTGGACTTTATTGAAAAATTTAGAGTGGCTTCAACTAGCACCTTAGAGGTTTTATTTTATCCAAGTCCGAGAGTTGCACAGCGCCGACTTTCTGTACTCGTGGATCATGGGGAACTTAACAGAGATAGAGACCATTTTACGTATGAATACTTGTATTATATCAAAAAACCCCGACAACTTAGGCATGCTCTACTTCTCACAGATTTATATAGGGAAATGGTAAAGGTGGGTATAGAGATAGTAAATTTTGACAATGAAGTTACCCTTGAAGACATAAGAGCGGACGGGCTAGTAGCATATAGACTGAATGAAAAGAATTTTATAGCTTTTGCAGAGATTCAGATCAGCAATACACCGCTTGATATTGATAAGTATCTCAAATTCCTAAGATCAGATAAATATAAAAATTACTTCCCGGTGTTTCCTTTAATAATAGCAGTAACAAATAAAAAGGTATCACAGACAAGGGATATAAAGATAATTGTCGTAAAGGAGGATTTTAGCAACATTTCAGACTTATTGTGACTTTACATCAAACAAATGTTCTTATATAATGTTGTTGAGGTGATAGCATGATACCAAATAACAGCATCCCCATACATGTTGTCTGCAGCTTTACTGAGGAGGGCAAGCCTAAGCCCTTAAAGATAGGTTTTACAGATGACAATGGCGAAAATATAAGGTTAGATATAAACGGTATAACGGACATCAGTAAGCTCCTTAAGATCAGTAAGCCGGTGCCGGTGTATTATTATGCCTTTAAGTTTTACACTATTATAAACGACTGCAGGAGGCATTTTGAGTTGTATTTTGATTGCGAGACTTGTAAGTGGTTCTTAAAAATGAAATGAGTTTGCTAACAAATTGCTAACACAAACATAAAACACTAAAAAATAATAGAAAGCATAAAACAATACTAGAAGTTGAAATTTCAACAAGCCAGTACAAATTGTAAAATACTATAAAATGCCTCGAAACATTGAAAAGTCGTAATGCAACTATCTTGGTAAGGAAGAGGTTCGGCGGTTCGAGTCCGCTCATCAGCTCCATACATAGTTGAAAAAACTCACTTTTAGCGGGATTGCTGGGGGTGGGTTTTATATATTTTTTGCAGCAAATTATTATAAAAACAAGACATTAAGCAAAAAAGAGAGGCTAAGCGTAAGGAGGCCTGTTTAATGTCCCTAAAAAACACGCCGATTACCACTTTCCTCTCCATATATATAATGCAACATTGTTCCCCAAAAATCAACAGCAAATTTGCTTCTCATCGATATAGGTCCCATACGATTTTCCCTTTTAAGCTTATTCCATAATATGGTATAATGTGAATATAGTATTCTAGAAAGGATTGGAGCTGATGAAATGTTTGCTGAAATCTTTATAGCAGGTGTTTTTATTTTTATTTTCTATGTACTCCTAATTTATACCTATATGTTCCCGGAGGAAAGCTTTTTTGCTGGTAGACGTTGGATGTATGAAAATCCCGAGCTTTCAGAGGAGGGGATAGAGCATACTAAAAAAATGGCTAAGTATGCAATCATATTTCTTACTGGGGTAGTAGTGCTGTTAATTATATCATTGTTTAGATAAGACCAGATAAATCACTAAAGCACCTGCTTATGAATTTTTTTGTAAAATATAGGTATAGCCTATAGATTTATTGTCAATATTTACAAGTAACAAGACATTAAATCTATTAGGTAGGTGAAAACATGGAAGAAACATTACAGGAGAGGGCACGGCGTGTGCTGGGAAAGGGTATCAGAAAAAAGAGATTTAGACGATTGAAATCCTGGGAGGTAAGAAATCGTTATATGCTGGGGCTAATGTTTGCTGACGATATAAAGGTCAGTGATATGGCAGAGCGTTTAGGGGTTTCGCCTCGTACAGTACAGGCATGGATATATGAGGGCAGAATACCCAGCAATCAAAACATTAAAAAGGTCTGCAAGGAATTAAATTGCCCTGAGGAAATATTGTTTAGAGATTTAATCAATAATTAGTGTCTGTACAAGAAAGACAGCCCAATATAGGCTGTCTTTTTATAGTTGCTTCGGTATTATTTTACAAGCTTTAAATTAGCCCTGCCATTATATTGACAGCCTTTATCAGTATTCTCATCTATTAAAAAGGGAAGTCTCATAATATGCTGCGATTCCATAGTTTTAGCCATATAAAATAGGTCCTGGAGATATTGGGTAGGGGCCATATTATATTGCTCTCCATATTTTTTAAAATCCTCAACCTCATCAGAAATTATGAGGCTTAGAGCGGATTGATAATCATTTAATTCAATTGGTGCCAGGGGCTTAGGTGTGTAGCTTAGGCCCGTCAGCCGGTAATAGGCCTTTTGAAAGCTCTCAGCGTGCACCTGCTCTGTTTCTGCAAATTCCAATATAATTGCTTTAATATATTCATTAGGAGAAAGCTTGGATAATGCTAAATAAAAGGCACTGTCCTGAAGCTCCTCCTGTATATATTCCTCTAGGGCCTTTACCAGCTTTATATAGTAACGGATACCCTCAATATTTACGGTTGGTTGCATATAAAAACACCTCCCTAGTATATTACATAGTATTCAAAAGGAGTATGTTATGCAACCAGAAAATGAAAGGCAGCTAATAGTTTTTAATATCACGGCTTACATAACAATTTATGCCAGCCTTCTTAATTTGTGAGGTATGAACATAGGCCTCCTCTCACTCATAATATAAAAAAGGAGGAGGCGGTTTTATGCGAATAGTATTAGATCCGGGACATGGAGGTGCAGACCGAGCCAATAGAGGACCCACCGGCTATATAGAGGCGGATGGTGTACTGGATATTGGGCTGCGTTTGAGGAATTTATTGATAGATGCAGGCTATGAGGTAACCATGACGAGAGATAAGGATGAGACCCTAGAGCTATACCAGCGGTCAGAAAGGGCAAATCAGTGGCAGGGACAACTGTTTATAAGCCTGCATACGAATGCTGCAGCCGATAGCACTGCCAATGGCATTGAAACCTTTCATAGCTATAATGGCGAATGGGGCAGCATTTTTCGTGAGGAGGCCAAGAGAGCTGCGGAAATTGTTCAAAGGCGGCTGGTGCAGGCAACTGGTCTAAGGGACAGAGGTATAAAGACAAGATTGGTTTCTAACAGCACCTCAGCTATTAATAGCTTGGACTATTATGCAGTAATTAGAAGGAGCAGAATGCCCGCCTTGATTACTGAAATGGGCTTCCATACAAATCCAAATGAGGAAGCATTGTTGAAGACTGTGGGCTTTAGACAAAGGCTGGCGGATGCAATTGCAGCCGGTATTAGGGAGGCATATCCTACTGTTAGGAGCTTAACTCCTATTATGGGTAATTCTGTAGCCAGCCTTCAGCAGGCCAAAGCATGGCTAAAGCAGAGGGCTCCAGAATACCAGCAGCTGGCAGATATTTATTATAGTATTGCCCCAGCCTATGGCATTAGGGCAGACATTGCGCTATGCCAAGCCTGCAAGGAAACCGGATATTTTAAATATGGCGGGCTGGTTAAGTCATGGCAAAATAATTATGCCGGCATAGGAGCCACCGGTGAAGCCAGCGATGGCAACACAGCATTAAATGGTGCCGATTCCTCCAAGGTGCGCTTTCAGCAGGGTATTCATGGCGCCATCTTCTTGAATTCGGCGGTGGGGGTCGAGGCGCATATCCAGCATTTATTTGCCTATGCTACTACTAATCTACTGCCTGTTGGTAAGACCCTGAACAGCCCGAGGTTTGCACTGGTAAAAAGAGGCTCTGCAGCCTATGTTGAGCATCTGGGTGCAGCAGATAATCCAGAGGGAGTTGGCTGGGCGTATCCAGGAAATGGCTATGGAGCGGATATAATAAATAATTATTTAGCATCACTCATGGCTACTGAGGCTGAGGTAGGCAGTGGAAGCATTAATATTGAGGCCAAGGAAATAAAATTAAATATCCATGGTAGGTCTGATACGATAGAGGGCTTCGAGCTACAGGGAAGAAATTATGTGCCGGTAAGGTTCCTAGAGGCCTTCGGATATGAAATAGCCTGGGATGAGGCCAATGATATAGTGGAAATAGAGTATAGAAGAAATATAAACTAAAAATATAAAGAGGGCAAGAAAGTCTTGCCCTCATTCTTAGCTATGCTTGTGGTCATGCTTATGATCATTTCCGCATTCGCCCTCTATTCCCTTTAGTATTCCTATGCCATGGGACAGAGCGGGGAGTATTACCTCTAGGCATTCTCTAACCCCCTTAGGGCTACCGGGAAGGTTAATGATCAGGCTCTGCTTTCTGATGCCTGCTACAGCCCTTGAAAGCATTGCTTTAGGAGTAATGCTAAGACTCTTCATTCTAATTGCCTCAGCAATTCCAGGAGCCAGCCTGTCCACTACATCTAATGTAGCCTCAGGGGTAACGTCCCTTGGAGAAAAGCCTGTACCACCTGTGGTAAATATTAAATCCAGCTTTAATTCGTCAGCCATAAAAATCATTTTATCAGACAGCTGCTTCCGTTCATCGGGAACTATTGCATATTCCTTAACAACTCCATTTAGCTCCTTTAGCATTTCTTCAATCAGTGGACCGCTGGTATCCACCCGCTCCCCCTTGGAGCCCTTGTCACTGGCTGTGATTATGCCTATTGTTATCATGCTATACCTCCTTTTTATAATTGAAAGCAATTATTTCTAAAAAATAACTAGCAATCCACATATTAACTCAAATATAATAATAGTATAGCACAGATGTCCCCATGCCTTGCAATATAAATCGACTACCAGGAGGTATAATATGAAATTCATAATGCGTTTACTTGTTAGTGCAGCATCTATTTACGTTATAGCATATTTAATGGAGGGAATCAGCCTTTCGGGATTGGAGGCAGCAGTGATAGCAGCCTTTGTACTGGGATTGGTAAATACCTTTGTACGTCCTATAATAAAGCTTTTAGCGCTTCCAATAACCATTGCAACCTTGGGATTGTTTTCTCTAGTTATAAATGCTGCCTTCTTGATGCTGACGGCAAATCTTGTGGCGGGCTTTGAGATTGATGGCTTCTTTAGTGCTTTATTAGGTTCAATTCTATTGAGCATTGTAAATATGCTGATAGGTGGCGTTACTGGAGCTAATAAAAAGTAGGTAAATAGTTGGAAGAACGCCTCAGAAGTTAGACAAAGAAAGTCTAGCTTTTGAAGGCGTATTTTTTATGACGAAATTTAACGAAGAAGTAAAAAAAATTTGTAGAGTGCATGTTCAGTGATAAGGATTTAATCAGTTTTGAGCTTTAAAAGTGAGCGGTACATGCTTTTGTTATTAATAATATGTTAAAATATAATCATACGATTATTATTTAGTTGGGAGGAAATTTTATGAAGTATTCTATTGGAGAGTTTGCCTCAATCCTTGGAGTGACGGTGGACACCTTGAGATTATACGAAAAGCACGGTATACTAAAGCCATTTAAAGATAAAACAACAAAATATAGATATTTTGATGACCTGGATGCCAGGAACCTGCTTATGAGCAGATGGCTGCGAAGTCTACAATTTTCATTACATGAGGTGGCGGAGCTTACAAAAAATTCATCTGTAGAGAGTATTGTTAAAGGATTAACTGGAAAGGAGCTAGCTTTAGAGGAAGAAATAAGAAAGAAGACACTGCTTTTAAATAGAATAAAAGAAATAAAGGATAATTTTGAAAGCATTGAATCAGACTTCAATAGATGTAAGCTTAAAAAGCTACCAGGGATTTACAGATTAAAGCAAACAAATGGCAATACGCTTTTAAAAGAAGAAAATGTTGCTGATAGCGTTAGCGACTGGATGAGCTTATTACCTCACGCCTTTTATTCCTTTAGAATTGATGGGGATATCATATCGGAGGAGGAGCACCTATGGTATAGCTGGGGATTAGCTATGTATGAGGATGATATAAAGAATTTTGATCTGCAATTAAATGACAATGTGGAGTATATACCCCCTAAGACCTATATTTCATCAGTTATCTTCCCATCTGGTGAAGAATATATAACTCGCACATCTATAGGCTTTATTTTGGACTTTATGAAGGAGAATAATTATGCTATAGCAGGAGACATTTTTGGCAAATTATTATTTGTGGAAAGAGGAAGTGATATGGATACCTGCTATCTAGAAATAAATATACCTATAATTTAATAGGATTATAGTCTACATGCTACTTATCTTTATTAAGCTATTTCCTCAGAAAACCAGAAAAGACAGTGGGTATTTTCTGGTTTTTTTTATTATTATTAATTAAAATTTTAACGAAATTTATTGACTCTGGTGTTGGACTAGGGTTTAGAATAAAAGGGTAAGGCTCCTTCTAATATCGTTTTAAGCATTTAGTGGGGGATTAGACATAGCAATACTTAGTAATTCTAAAAAAGGAGGAATTCAATTTGTTAAGAAAAAGACAGATGATAAGCATGATTGCAGTTTTATTGATAGTGGGGATGCTTTTTGGCTGCACTGATCTAGAGAATACAGGAGCGGAAGAAAAAACCACTGATGCAGTAAAAAATGTTGACGTACTTGTAATAGGAGGAGGCGCAGCAGGCCTAGCTGCAGCCATAGAGGCTGTAGATAATGGTGCTTCAGTAATGCTGCTGGAGAAAATGCCGATGCTAGGTGGAAGTACTCTGATATCTGCTGGTATCATGTATGGTGCTGAAACCCCAGTTCAAAAAAGATTAGGAATAGATGAGAAATGGGAAGATCTTGCACAGTATTGGATAGACATGGCTGAGGGGAATGTGGATATAGAATTTATTAATTATATTGCAGAGCACTCCGGTGAAACCTTTGGATGGCTTGAAGAGCAAGGCGTTGAGTTCTCCGATGATATAGCGCCTCAAGGTGTAAGCCCTGCCTTAAGAGGTCATACCCCTAAGGAGGGTAAAGGCTTTGGTTTAATACAGCCATTAGAAAAAACAGCAAGAGAAAAGGGTGTCGAGATATTATTAAACACACCGGCTAAGAAGCTTATAGTAAATGATAAAAACGACGTAGTAGGTGCTGAAGCAGAGCATGAGGGAGAAAAGCTAGTGATAAATGCTAAGGCTGTTATTTTAACGACTGGAGGCTATGATGTAAATCCAGACCTTATTGCACAATACGCACCAATGGCCAATGGGCATATATCATTTTCTGCAAGAGGTAACGTAGGCGATGGTCTAATTATGGCTAGAGACGCTGGTGCGGATATCGTATCGAAGAATGGAGTAATTGGCTTCAAAGGCGTTGCAGCTGAATATCCATATACTACGCCCCTTGGAGGATTAGTTTTTCTTCCAGGGCTATATGTAAATCCTTTAGGTGACAGATTTGTAAATGAAATCATACACTATGCGGTTGTACATGATGTTTTAGCAGAAAATAGCTTTAATGAATTCTATATAATTTTAGATAAAAATGGACCAGCAGAGGTTTTAGAAACAGGACTAGAGGAGAAGTACAGCTTTAAAGGTGAAACCATAGAAGAGCTAGCTCTATCGATGGGTATTCCAGCGGATAAGCTTATAAAGACTGTAGATAGATACAACACCCTTGCAAAAAATGGTGAAGACTCAGATTTTGGCAAGCCCGCAGCATTATTAGCTCCAATTGAAGCAGGACCATATTATGCCTTAAAGGTATCACAGGCTATGATAGGCTCCTTTGGCGGACCGAGGGTGTCTCTTGAGGGAAGGGTTTTAAATACCAGTGGTGATGTTATTAAGGGCTTGTTTGCAGCAGGTGAAGTTGCAAATGGACAATTATATAATCAAGTTTATCCAGCCAGCGGTACATCTATAGCAATGAGCTTTTCATTAGGTAGATTGGCAGGAAGAAATGCAGCCCTTGAAATCAAATAAGTTATAAACTAAAGCCGGTTAAATACCGGCTTTTTTAGCGAGGAAAACTAAAGTATAAAATATCCTTATAATTTCTAATACTAATATCATCTACGATAAAGAGGGTGATTTATATAGATATTTTTGAAACTACCTATGACTATTTCCTTAGTACTGTATTCGGCATCGTAAACCCAGTAAAAAAATCAATAATTAAGACCCAATGCAAGGTCCACAAATTTATAAATGTGCAGGCGCTGAAGATCCTTAGAAATGATAATTATGCGGATGCGTATAACCTATTTGGCAGCTATATATTAGATATTAACGAAGGGGCTGTTTGGGCCGACCAGGATTTTAAGAGCACCAATCATTTTTACAATCCCTATAAGAAGAAGGGGCTGTATGGAAGAAGAAGCGCCATGGAGCTGGGAATAGATTATTATCTAAGGGCCTTAAAGCTATGGCGTGAAGGGGAATTTAAAAGGTCTATGTTTTATTTCGGAGCAGCCCTCCACATCATACATGATATGACGATACCTCAGCACGCTAATATACGCCTGCTGGATAGCCATAAGCAGTACGAAACCTTCGTTAAGAGGACCTATCAGAATATCAACGATTTTCAGGTGGAATCCGGTGCCTATAGGCTGGACACAATTGAGGAGTTTATTAGATTTAATGCTAGAGTTGCCATCAAAATATATAAGCGATTTAAAGTCATTGAAAAGGATGAGGAAAGATTTTACAGTATAACAAGGTGCGCGCTGCCCTTAGCAAAAAGGACGACAGCAGGGGCTATGCTAATGTTTTACGACGATATTTTTTCACATAATTAAAGAGTCACATAAAAGGTCGCAGGCATTTTTAAAGGCGGCCTTTTCTTATTCCAATTTTTTATACATATTTTGCGCTTATGCATACAAAAACACTCAAAATATAACAAAACAAGTGTTTTTTCTATGAAGGGATTATTCAGCATTTAATAGAAATATAATAGGTCGAAAGATTACTAAAGAGGAGGGGGCAAATTGCAGCTAAACTATCAGGTAATAGAAAACAATTTAATACTTCAGCCTATTGGTGAGCTTGATCATCATGTGGCTGAAGGAATTCGTCTGGAAATGGATGATTTGATCGCCAAAAAGAGATCTAAAAATCTGGTGTTTGACCTTAAGGGCTTGAATTTTATGGATAGTTCGGGGATTGGCGTTATAATGGGTAGGTACAAAAGCATCTCTAAAATGGGTGGTAAGGTGGCGGTCATCAACGTTTCTGAAAAAATAGATAAGATATTTACCTTATCGGGGTTATACAGAATTGTTGATAAATGTGAAAGTCTTCAAGAAGCTCTCAATCGTATGTAAAGGAGTGTTTAACGGATGGAATATAAAAATCACATGAAGTTGGAATTTGATAGCAAGTCACAAAATGAGGCATTTGCTAGGGTAGTGGTTGCTGCCTTTGCAGCTCAATTGGACCCCACCATTGAAGAATTAGCCGACATCAAAACAGCTGTTTCAGAGGCTGTAACAAATGCCATCATCCATGGCTATGAAAATCAGGCGGGTGTGGTAACCGTCATATGCAGCATCAATGGCAAGGAGCTGGAGATAGTGGTTCAGGATAATGGAAGGGGTATTGAGGACATTCAACTGGCAATGGAGCCGCTATATACCTCTAAGCCAGAGCTGGAGCGTTCCGGTATGGGATTTACAGTGATGGAGACCTTTATGGACAAAATTGATGTATATTCTGAGCTGGGAAAGGGAACTAGTATAAAGATGGTTAAAAATTTCAAAAGCCTCAATGCGGAGTAAGGGGTCGATGGTATGAATAATGCAGCTTTTTTAGGGGAACAGGTTGAAATATTAGGGCATGACGAAACAATGGAGCTGATATTAAAGGCTCAGGCAGGGGATGGCAGGGCACAGGAGCTTTTAGTCAGTCATAATTTAGGCTTGGTGAGAAGTGTAATCAAACGCTTTGTAAATAGAGGCTATGAGAAGGAGGACCTTTTTCAATTAGGCTGTATCGGGCTTATAAAAGCAATTAAAAAGTTTGATGCCAGCTATGAAGTTCGATTTTCTACATATGCGGTGCCTATGATCATAGGTGAAATAAAAAGATTTTTGCGGGATGACGGAATCATCAAGGTCTCAAGGTCACTTAAGCAGACGGCATCAAAGATAAAAATATCAAAGGAAAGGCTGACCAGAGAGCTGGGTAGAGAGGTAACCCTTCAGGAAATAGCAGATGATTTAAATATTGGTAAGGAAGAAATTGTAATGGCACTTGATTCCAGTATTCACCCGGAGTATTTATACGATGTCATCCATCATGACGACGGATCACCTATCCATTTGTTGGATAAGATAGGAGAAACCTCCAATCTTGAGGATAGTGAGCTGGTGGATAGAATAGTGCTTAAGGAGGTAATTTCACAGCTGGAGCCAAGGGAGCGTCAGATCATTGTATTAAGATATTTCAAGGATAAAACTCAAACCGAGATTGCAGACGTATTGGGGATATCACAGGTGCAGGTATCAAGAATAGAGAAAAAAGTTTTAAAATATATGAAGGATATAATGAAGCAGGCTTGATTTGAAAAAATCAAGCCTGCTTTTATTTTGGGCAAAAGAATGAAATGAGAATTAAAGACAAATAATAAATCTAAAGGCGGTGATAATAATGAGGCAGATTAGATTAAAGGGACTTCTAGCCTTAGTATTTGCTGTAGCTCTTCTGGTGATGGGCTCCTGGTATTATTATACTCAAATGCAAAAGACTGATTCAGAGCCTGAGAAGGCAGATTTGGTTATGGCGTATTCATTTTTTAGATAAGGGGAAGCTATATGGACAATACAAACCAAGTATTTATACAATCCAAAGGAAAAATTGCTTGGAATAGGACAAGTGGAATTTTCGTAAAGGATTTAATCAGTATTATCGCAGAGGAAAAATATAAAGGAGAGATCGAGGAGCTTAAGTTTGAATTTAAAGAGGATAGTGTTAAGGACAGTCATTTAATATCGATGCTTTCTATAATAGCACTTATTAAAGATAAATTTCCAGGTCTTATAATTACAGTATTGGGTGAGCCAGAGATATTGGTGAATTTTAGTGATGACGGCAGCAAGACGGATAGGTTTAAACCGCTAAGACTGGCTATTGTTACCTTTTTACTGTTTATAGGGTCTATAACTGCTATTATCAATTTCCATGCAGATGTTGATATGAGTAGCGCCCATCAAACCCTATACCATCTAATCACCGGGATAGAGGAGGAAAGGCCTCTGCTTTTGCAAATTCCCTATAGCCTTGGGATAGGAGTAGGCATGTCGGTGTTTTTTAATCATATTTTTAAAAAGCGAATTAACAATGAGCCTAGCCCACTAGAGGTTGAAATGTACCTGTACCAGCAAAATATGGATTCCTTCATAAAGGATCATAGCAATGAAGATAAAACCGAGGGGATATAAATGAGGACGGTATTGATTCCTTTTATAGGTCTGGCAAACGGCGTTATTGTTGGTAGCGGTATTGTTGCTTTGATCACTCTGTTGGACATAGTGCCACGATTAGCTCAGCTTACAAGTACTTATCGATATATCCGTTGGTATGAGACGGTAATTATTGCAGGCGCAAGCCTTGCAGCATTGGCATCACTGACAGGGCTTTCTATACCTTTAGGGGGGCTTACGGTTGTTATAGTAGGCTTTTTTATGGGTGTGTTTGTTGGAATGCTGGCTTCTGCCTTGGCAGAGGTTATGAATGTAATGCCTGTAATTGTAAGGAGATTTAGGCTGGAGGGATATGTAATATATATTCTTTATGCATTGGTCTTTGGCAAGGTAATAGGCTCCTTGCTGCACTGGATAGTAATAAATTAGTGCCTTGATTTTAGCTATAAGTTCAATCTTAACGACTAAGGAATAACGCAGTGTGGGTAATAGGGGGTGAGGCTTTTGAAGAAATATTACCACAATAAATATATTAAAGGGCTTGAGCTACAAAGTATTGATGACAAGGGAAATGATAGGATAAATCAGCAGCCAACGGGTGAGATTATTCTAGAGGAAATAAAAAGCAAGGTAAAAACCAATGAACTACGCTGAAAGGGGAGTTCTTTATGCAGAAAAAGAACCAAACTCAAAAAAAGAAGGAATACCAAAAGCATGTAGAACAGAAGGCACCTAAGCCTAATTATGTACGCAACTGCATATGGGCATTTTTTGTAGGGGGAATCATCTGTTCTATTGGACAATTTGTACATAACAATGTTGAGGATCTATTAGGGCTCACCCATTTAGCAGCCACCAATGTTACTACGCTGGTTATGATAGGGCTTGGCGCATTTTTTACTGGTATTGGCGTATACGACAAGCTGGGTAAGCATGCAGGTGCAGGCTCAATTGTCCCCATTACCGGCTTTGCAAACTCGATAGTTTCACCTGCTATGGAATTTAAGCGGGAGGGCTTTGTCTTTGGAGTGGCTGCCAGAATGTTTAATTTAGCAGGGCCTGTTCTGGTTTATGGCATAACGTCTTCTGTTATAGTAGGTCTGATATATTACTTAATATACAATTGATTGAGGAGGAAGTCATATGGCTGTAAAAAGATTAGGAGCACAAACAATAAAGTTTTTAAATCCTCCTGCAATAATTAGCACAGGCTCCATTGTAGGGCCTAAGGAGGGACAGGGACCTCTTGCAGATTATTTTGATGTAGTTCTTCAGGATGATTTATTTGGTCAAAATAGCTGGGAAATGGCTGAAAGCAAGCTTATTAGAGAAGCGGTAACAAAGGCTGTTGATAAGGCAGAGCTAAAAATAGCCGATATAGAGTTTATGTTTGGAGGGGATCTTTTAAATCAGCTGATGTCCTCTTCCTTTGCCGCCAGAGATCTTCAGGTGCCCTTTCTGGGACTGTACGGTGCCTGCTCTACGATGACTGAGAGCTTGAGTATGGCGGCGATGATGGTAGATGGGGGATTTGCGGATAGAGTAGTTGCTGCCACCTCTAGCCATTTTTCATCGGCGGAAAGACAGTTTAGATTCCCGCTGGAGCTAGGAAATCAAAGGCCCCTTACAGCATCATGGACAGTTACGGGCTCTGGAGCAGCGGTGCTGTCTCACAATCAGAAGGGTCCCTTCATAACGCTTGCCACCATTGGCAAGATAATTGATTATGGCATAGTAGATGCTAACAACATGGGGGCTGCCATGGCACCTGCGGCTGCAGATACGATAAGTACCCATTTCGATGATACAGGCCTTCAGCCATCGGACTATGATTTGATCATAACCGGTGACCTTGGCGTATATGGTAAGGAGCTAGCAGTAGAGCTATTGAATAAAAAGGGATATGATGTTGCAGCAAATTTCTCCGATTGCGGCATAGAAATTTTTGATCAACAGAAGCAGGATACCCATGCAGGAGGCAGCGGCTGTGGCTGCTCGGCAGTAGTGTTTTGCGGGTATCTGTATCAGGAAATGCTACTAAGAAACATCAGAAGACTTTTATTGGTTTCCACCGGGGCATTGTTTTCTCCAACCAGCGCACAGCAGGGGGAGTCTATCCCCAGTATCGCACATGCTGTTGCCATTGAAATATAGTTTAGGAGGCAGGTATATGACATACTTAAATGCTTTTATAGTAGGAGGAATAATCTGTGTAATAGGTCAGCTGCTGATGGATGGCACAAAGCTGACACCGGCCCATGTGCTGGTGATATTTGTTACATCTGGCGTAATATTAACAGCTATAGGGGTTTATGAGCCGTTGGTCAAGGTGGGTGGTGCAGGTGCCACTGTTCCCCTGCCAGGCTTTGGCTATGCCCTGGCAAAGGGTGTATTCAAGGGTGTGAAGGAAAATGGTCTTGTAGGAGTATTTACAGGCGGGGTAGAGGCAACCTCCGGCGGTATAACCGCTGCGGTTGTGTTCGGCTATTTAATGGCTGTGCTTTTTACTCCTAAGTCTAAACTATAATGGTTAGGTGGCTAATGAGATGAACATAAAGAGAAAGGTTATTTTAGTAACAGACGGAGATTCCTGTGCCCAGAGGTCAGTTGAGGTGGCTACTAGAAATATTGGAGGACGTTGTATATCCAGATCTGGTGGAAATCCAACACCTCTAACCGGCAGTGAAATCATTAAGCTTATAAAGGAAGCCCACCACGACCCGGTAGTGGTTATGGTGGACGATGTAGGGAATGTTAATATAGGGGACAGCGAAAAGCTCATTCCTAGGATTATGAATCATCCCGATATAGAGCTCTTGGGCATACTGGCAGTGGCTTCCAATACTGAAGGGGTAAATGGGGTACATGTAGACTTTTCGATAGATTCAAGCTGCCAAATTGTAGATCAGCCAGTGGATAAAGACGGCTACGCTACTACAGCCAGTGTTTTATACGGTGATACGGTAGATATAATTGATCAAATCAATCCTTCAACTATAGTAGTGGGAATAGGGGATGTCGGCAAAATGGAGGGCAGGGATGACTGTCATCGGGGTGCTCCGGTAATCACCAGGGCTTTGGAGGAGATATTAAAGAGAAGTGGATACAATCAATCGTATAAAAAACCATAAAAAAAGAGGCTGTAGAATACTTACAGCCTCTAATTATGCCTATACTAATCGTTATCCGTTGAATCTATAATCGTATCCTCAGACCATCCTCCATCTTCTTCATTCTCCGTTGAGTCATCGTTATTAAAGAATGGGAAATTGTCTATAAACTCCTGGAATGGATCATAAGTCTCTGTAGGGAGCTCATAGATATAGTCCCTAGGAACTATGCCACCATTCTCTTCGGGGAAGTATGGAATAGGTCTCTTAACAAAGACCTTGGTCTCAATCTCCCATGGAGGTGTGTGCTCAGTCGCCAGCTTGCCGCTTGACACATGAATATCAGCCTCTACATGGACGTCACAGTATTCCGTTGGCTCTGTGCCCTTGATAAAGACCTCCCTGCGGATGGTGCTGCCCCTTGGGTCCAGTGCACAAAGCTCTGTTGCCAGCTTGCCTGATTTTGTACAAATGTCCACATAGACCAAATTATCTGGAACACTAAAGTCCTTGGCACTATAGCCCTCATGAACCCTTGACATAATCTTTTGCCATAATCGTGTTGCCATTGCACTTCCGTCCACCAATGAGTCGCGGACGTCATTGCCTATCCATACAGATGCTGTATAGTAAGGGGTGTAGCCCACAAACCATGCATCCTTTTGTGCAGAGGTGGTACCGGTCTTACCTGCAACGGGTATATTGCCTGAAGAAAGCTTTGCTCTTGTAGCTGTACCTGATGAGACTACAGATTTAAGCATATCAGTCATTAAGAATGATACCTGTGGTGTAACAACACGGTTGGCTGACTGCATGTTCTCATATATAAGGTTTCCATGCCTGTCATAAATATGAGTAAAGGTAATGGGCTTATTATATATACCTTCATTGGCTAAAACGGAGTATGCTGCTGTCAGCTCCAGTGGTGTTACCCCTCTGGTCATACCCCCCAAAGCAGTTGAGAAGGTTTCGTCGCTGTACTTATGACCGTCAGCTCCTATCACGGGATTTGAGCTTTTAACCACAGTTGAAATACCCATTTTCTCCATATACTCAAACATTGTCAGGAAGGAGGAGCGCTCATCTACCCCCAGCATGCTTGCAAATAATACTGCGCCGACATTACTGGATTGTTGAATTGATTCCCTCATGGTAATTAACCCGTAATAACCAGCCCCATACCAGTTTTTGGGCCATGGGGTCGTAGGGGTTGATTTGTTAAAGTATATAGGAACATCATCAATAACTGTTGCTGCAGTAAAGCCCTTATCCACTGCTGCAGTATATACCGCTATAGGCTTAATAGCAGACCCCGGTGGTCTTGGAGCTAAGGCTCGGTTGTATATCTTCTGTCCGGAGATCATTCTTCCACCCACAAGGGCCTTAATTTGACCTGTGGCTTGGTCTATAACCACCATTGCTGATTGGGGCTGAATATTACCCTCGTCATCTCTTTTGAGGGTGCCGTCAGCGTTTTTCACAGTTCCGGGAAAGTTCTCTGGATTCTCATATTCCTCTTCAACGATATGCTGTATATCTACATCCATTGTACTATAAATTCTAAGTCCTCCGGAAAGCAGCATTTCATTAGCATCTTCCTTGGTGTAGCCTTCATTTTCCAAGGCTTCGATGACGTCCCTTTTAACTAAATCCCCAAAGTATGAGGAAATATTCTGTGATGAGAAGCGGTTAGGCTTTAGGGTTGCCTTAATATCCTGAGTCAGTGCCTCCTGATACTCCTCCTCTGTAATATAGTTCAGCTTCCGCATTTGATACAGCACCGTCTGCCATCTCTGAGTAAAGGATTCATTATATACAATCGTATACACAGAATGAGAGTCATCCAAAACATAATGCTCCTCGGTAATATGCTCCTTCTCCAGCGTTTTCATAGGAGAATAGCCGGAGGGGTTACGGGCTATACCTGCTAAAAGAGCAGCCTCGGCGATGGTTAGCTCGCTTACATCCTTTGAAAAATATACCTGTGAAGCGGCTTGTACGCCATAGGCACCACTGCCTAGGTTAATGGTATTTAAATAGGCCTCCAGTATTTGTTCCTTGGTAAGCTGCTGATTAATAACAACACCATAATACATATCCTTGATTTTTCTTGACCAGGTTTGCTCCGGTGAAAGGAAAAGGAGCTTTGCCAGCTGCTGATTTATAGTACTGGCCCCTTGTCTTGAGCCTGTCTTAATATTTGTCCAAGCTGCTCCGAAGATACGCTTGATATCCAGACCGCTATGGCTCCAAAAACGCTCGTCCTCTATGGCTACAAAGGCCTTTCTAACCATGTCTGGCATTTCATCATAATCAATAATGATACGAAGCTCGTTGGTCTGAATCTTTTCTATAACCTGACCTTCGGAGTCCATTACAAAGGAGCTCACATCCAATAAATCATAAAGATTAGTTGCGTCTATAGGCTCTGCATCCTTCACAATGCTAAGGACAAAGCCAACAGCTGCACCTCCTCCGATAAACCCTATGATGATACAGGCTATCAGAATGGTTTTTAATATATTCATTTTTTTGCTCGTTTTTTTCTTTTTACTAGTGTCTTGATTTTGTTGAGTTGTTGGTTTTTTCTCTGACATTTTATTTACCTCCATCTAAAAAAAAGATGCTTTCATTTTGTAAAAAAAGCACAGGTACAGGATAATTATAGCATATAATGGCTGATATGTTAATTCAAATTAAATTTGGACGCTTATATTACAGTTTGATTACATTATAACATACTACTTTATACTATAGAGTATTCAATAATTGGAAGAATTCTATACAGCTATAAGCAATATCCTACGGGGAATAGAGGGGAAATCATAGAAAATATAAACACAATAAGTATATTAACCACATATAATAAGAAGAAGGGGGTGTTTTAATGTATATAGCAAGGCGCAAAAGGATGCTGAGGATAAAGATTCTGCTGGTTCTGGCCTTACTATTTACTATGATGATTACTACCTTCCTATATATAGATAGAGAAATCATGCCTACGGTTCAGGCCATAGGGGAGCTGAAGGCTCAGGAGCTAACCACGATGGCAGTTAATCAGGGGGTTAGCGCTGTTTTGCAACAAAACATTGAGTACAAGGATCTCATATATATAAAGGAAGATGGTGATGGAAATGTCACCATGATGCAGGCAAATACCATGATAATGAATCGGGTTGCCTCTGATGTAGCTCTAAACATACAAGAGCAGCTTAAGCAAATTAGGTCAGCCTCTGAGCGAATTCCACTGGGTAATGCATTGGGGAGCCAGCTGTTGGCCCAATATGGTCCTAAAATAAAGCTTACAGTTACCCCGCTTGGTATGGTGGATGTAAATTTCGGAACGGAATTTCAACAATCGGGAATTAATCAAACCAGACATAGAATTTATTTAATAGTAAATACTAGGGTAAGGGTAATAGTACCCTTTAGCTCCAATACAATTGAAATAGTTACATATGTTCCAATAGCAGAGACGGTTATCGTCGGCAAGGTGCCCCATAGCTACATACAAGTGCCGGAGGACAATAAGATAAATGTTACTCCCATTATAGGTCAATAATACATATAGAGGGCTCTATTAAAGGTAATAGAGCCTTAAAGCTTGTTAATTTTTTTGCTTCGGTTGTTTTTTCTTGAAATATAGATGATTTAAAGCTATTATAAGGATAAATGTATGAATATACCATTTTGAAAAAGTATACTAGGAGTTGATACAATGCAGTATGAGAATCAAGAGGATAAATATATTGCCGTATTGGTGGGAATGAACCATACAGGGAAGTACAGTGAAATAGACATAGAGGCTTCGATGCTGGAGCTGGGGGAGCTGGCTGATGCCGCAGGTGTTGAGGTGGTGGCTACAGCCATTCAGAATCGAGCGGCGGTAAATGCAGTTTTTTATATTGGAAAGGGAAAGGTAGAGGAAATCAAGCAGCTCTGCGATACACAGGCTGCTAATCTGGTTATATTTAATGATGAGCTTTCTGGCTCTCAGATTAGGAATTTGGAGGAAGCATTAGGGGTTGATGTACTGGATCGCACTGCTTTAATTCTGGATATTTTCGCCCTTAGGGCCACCACAAAGGAGGCCAAGCTTCAGGTGGAGCTGGCGCAGCTAAGGTACCGTCTGCCTCGACTGAAGGGCTTAGGTAAAAAGCTCTCAAGGCTTGGAGCTGGTATTGGTACTAGAGGGCCGGGGGAATCGAAGCTGGAAACCGATAGAAGGCATATTCTTAGAAGGATTGATGGTATCAGGGAGGAGCTGCAGGAGGTTAAGAAGCATAGGGAGGTGCAGCGCTCCAAAAGAATAAAATCAGAGCTTCCGATTGTGGCATTGGTGGGCTATACAAATGCAGGTAAATCCACATTAATGAATGCTCTTCTTAGGATGAGTGAAAATTATCAGCAGGACAGAGAGGTATTTGCAGAGGACATGCTGTTTGCAACCCTGGATGTATCCTTGAGAAAGCTGGAATTTTCGGATCAGCTGGAATTCCTCTTAACGGATACCGTCGGCTTTGTAGGGAAGCTTCCCCATGACCTGGTGGATGCCTTCAAGGCTACCCTTGAGGAGGTAAGGTACGCCGATTTGCTGCTTCATGTTGTGGATGCTTCAAATGAAAACTACCAGCAGCAGGAAAGTACAACCCTAACGGTCTTAAAGGAGCTGGGGGTTGAGGGTAAGCCCATGTTTACCGTATATAATAAGATTGATAAGGCGGAGAATTTAGCAGAAATCCAGAGAAACGAAAATACCTTGTTTATTTCGGCCCTAAGTCTGGCCAATATGGGGGAGCTAATAGAAAAAATCAGAGAAGAAATTGGTACTAAACTGGTGGAAACTGATTTTCTTATACCCTATACAAAGGGAGGTATAGCTGCTCAGCTGCATGAGGAGGCACAGGTCCTATCCTCTGACTATATTGAGGATGGAATACTGTTGAGGGCTAAGCTGCCTTCAATCGTATTTGAAAGATATAAGGAGTTTGAGAGGAAACAGTAAAAGGGTGGAGGATAAAATGGCTGCTGATATCAATGAAGCTTTATGCTGGGAGGACGCCTTGAAGCTGGAGGATTATTTGCTGACCTACCTGCTTTATCAGGAGGGTAAAAGCATAGCCCTTATTTGCAGGCTAAGAAATTTGTCTGAGGCGGTTGTTAAGGAGCATATCATTAAATCGAAGATTAAGTACATGAAAAAGCAGGAGGCAGTAAACAGCTCGTTTTTCATGCAGCTATTGGCCTGCGATAAAAACCAAAGGATAAATTATCTGGAAAAAAGTAATGAAGAGGAGCTAAATGGTCTGAAGGCCTATATTAAGAAAATGCTGCCTCAAATAGACCAGCCGGAGGACAAGATGGTTGCCATATGGCTGGCAGGACATCTCAAGGCTCAGATGGCATTGCCGGAGATTAGACAGGAATATAACAATAAGCATGGTGGGGTAAGAAGGATGGTATGCTCCGCCCTTAGGAAAATACCTCATAAGGAGAATATTGACCTTTTACATAAGGCACTGCAGGACAATAAGCCTCAGGTAAGACAATATGCAGCTAAGGCCCTGGGAGAAGTAGGCGATGCCAAAAGCCTGAACAGATTGAATAACCTTATTCATAAGCCCGGTGAGGCTGAATATGTTAAGCGAGCCTATAGACTGGCGATAGAAGCAATTGAGGCTAGGACTACATAGTATTCCTAAGCCTCAATTTTTCTTTTGTATCCTCTACAATGCTAACGAGCTTCGGATAGGTTTTTAAGGTTCCCTTTGCAACAATTGGTCTTCCAAAGGAAACCCAATTCATCCTTCTAGAGGTAAAGCCACCTACACGCATTGCAAAATTCACTGTAGAAAGGGTAGAGACCAGCATGAGGCCTTCACAGCTGCCGTTTAAGGCGCGCCAGGTGTCTTCAATAACAGGTATAACCAAATGAGGAACAAACTGTCTGCTCATGGTATAAATTCTGTTCCCATCCCCATCTGTACCACGATAGATTATTTTTCCCCGATCCTTTATAGTCATGGCATCAAAATATGAAATATTTAAAAGGTCCTCCAGGGCCGGTATCTTGTCTATGGGCAGCCTTTTTAGATGAATTGCCGCCGCAACAACTGAGGAATGGGCTCCTCCCACACAATGATAAATAACGTGCATATAAGCACCCGCCTTTCACTAGTGCCTTGACCAACTTAATTCTTAGTACAGCGAGGGTTAAATATTTCAAGGAATGCGTTGCCGTCAGTCGCAATATAGACTAAAATCTTATAGTGGTCAAGGCACTAAATCAAATATAGTGTTTCATATTACCAGTAAATTATTAATGGAATTTTAAGGCTCCGAGAAAAATCAGATGCTTGACAAAAAATAGGAATAGAATACCATTTTGTAGGATAAAATATAAAAAATTAAATACATCAGACGGTAGTTGCTTACAGTAAACCGACAAATTCACTGTCAAGAGGATTTGCGTAAATTTTCAGAAAAGAAGTTGTAAAAAATAACCGTTTGGTGTATCATAATATTAAGAACGTTTGGAGGAGGGCTGTCCTATGCTTTATCGAAACTGTGCAGGTGGAGTAGTGTTCTATGCAAACCAGGTCTTTATCTTCAAGAATGAAAAAAGTGAATGGGTGTTGCCGAAAGGGGTAATTCGTAACGGTGAACTGCCTTGGGATGTAGCGTTAAGACGTGTGGAGGTTGAAGCAGGTATTAACGCAGAAATAGTCTCAAGTGCTGGTGGAACCAGTTACGAATTTTTTTCTATCTCCAGAAAACAGCCGGTTTGTAATGAAATTTCCTGGTACATCATGTCGTCGCCTTCAAAGGATTTTTCTATTAACAAGGAAATGGGCTTCAAGGATGGTGGATTTTATCCGGTAGACAAGGCTATAAGTATGATCACCTACAGTCAAGACAGGTCACTTGTAAATTTATCCTATAAGAAATATAAGGAATTAATGAAGGAAAAGGCAGTAATCTAATAAAGCCGAAAGAAATAGGGCAGCTGAGGCTGCTCTTTTTGCTTTATTTACCTTTAACAAAGCGGAAGCGAATGTTATGATATATATGAGATTTCTGATAAAGGTTGTGAAAAAATGCAGGAATATAAAACACTACATAAAGCTTCCGAGGATGAGCTCATAATAGAGAAATCCAGATTTATAGGCTATGCTTCCCCTGTTGCCTCTGAGGAGGAGGCCCTGGACCATATAAGGAATATTAAGGCGAAGCATAAGGAGGCAACCCACAATGTATATGCCTATGTAATAGGGCTAAATAATGAGGTTCAGAGGTACAATGACGACGGAGAGCCCTCGGGTACTGCAGGTATTCCAATTCTTGAGGTTTTAAAGAAGGAAGAGATAAGAAATGCTGTGGTGGTTGTTACAAGATATTTCGGGGGCATAAAGCTGGGGGCAGGGGGACTTGTCAGGGCCTATATAAAGGGCTGCAAAATAGGCCTGGAGGCTGCACAAATTGTAAACAATAAATATTTTAAGCTGCTGCATTTAAAAATTGAATATGGGCTGTTGGGGAAAATCCAGCACGAAATATCCCATAGGGATTATCTGATAAAAGAAATGCAGTACGACGATGCCGTTCACTTTTATCTATATGTAGAGCTTCCGTCGGTGGAGAAATTTAGACATGAGGCAATGGAATGGAGTAATGGGGGCTGCAGCATCAGCCAGCTGGAGGGCTTATATCTTTCAGATTTAAATGGTAAAATAATATTACCATAGCGTAATAGAGTAATCCTTTTCGTAATGGGTATTAAAAAAGCAAAGAGGTGATTTTATGGATGCTATCGAATTAAATAAGCAGGCAATGCTCGAAAAAAAGGTTTGGGCTGTGGTAGGAGTAACACCAGATCCTGAGAAATTTGGCTATAAGATATTTAAAAAGCTGAAGGAAAAGGGCTACAGGGTGTATGGTATAAACCCAAAGTACACCGAGGTGGAGGGTGAGACAATCTACGCCAGTGTACAAGACCTGCCTGAAAAGCCTGATTGTGTCGATATGGTTGTAAATTATAAGCTTAGTCTTCCGATGCTGGATGAAATCAAGGCGGCAGGTATAGAATATGTTTGGTTTCAGCCGGGAACCTTTGATGAGGAAGTCATAGAAAAGGCTGAGGCCTATGGCATGAAAATCGTATATTATGATTGTGTTTTGGTGGCATTAGCCTAGTACATTATGAGGATTACCGAGATGTAATCCTCATTTCTTTTCTTCGCTGCCTTCTCCCTTACAGAATATTTCATATATCCCCATAACAAACAGAAACACTCCAAAGAGCCTTCTTAAAAGCAAAGAAGGCATTTTTAATGCGATAAAGGAGCCCAGCCATGCTCCAGCAAGACCGAAGAGCACAATAGGTATGCTGAGCTTTATTAGTATATTTTTGTTTTTTTGATGAATGATCAATGCTATTATGGCTACAGGTATAAAGGATATGAGATTTATGCTTTGTATTGTCTGCTGCTGTAGGTCCGTTAGGAAAACCAATCCAGGAATAAGAATGGTTCCACCGCCTATCCCCATTCCACCTATGATGCCTGATAATAATCCCAGTAAAAAAAGTATCATGAGAACACCAGCCGAATAGCTGCCAACAGCATGAATATACCGAAAATTCGTCTCAAATGCTTGGCTGAAAATCTGCTTAAGGATTTGGAGCCGATGTAGCTGCCTACAATGCCCCCGAGGGTTATCTTTAAGGCTGTATTAAGCTCAGTAAAGCCATACCGATAATATACAAAGCTGCTTATAAGGGCGAAGGGAAAGATAATAGAAATAGCGGTGGCATGGGCCTTATGCTGGCGGACACCAAAAAAGCAGGTGAGTGCCGGTACTACAACCGTACCTCCGCCTGCGCCGAATAAGCCGTTAATTATACCGGCGGATATGCCAATAGCAGCAATCTTTAACCAATGCTTTGAATTCATCATCATTCACCTCATCTAATCATTAGAATTAATTTTAGCCTTAATGGTTAAAACTATACCTGTAAATCCTCAGCATAAATATACCCTGATGACTGTATACAACGATTCAGTAGATTTTAAATGAGACTATTCTTTTCTCCTAATAATTATACATTTATGGATTACATATTGGAAAAATATGATATAATATTCAAATATATAAACGAAAGGGGATGCATTACATTGTCCTTGACGGTGGAAAAGAAAATAGAAATGGCAGTGGCATGGCTTCAGCAGCAGGTGAAGGAGTCCGGCACAAAGGGAATACTTGTGGGAATTTCAGGAGGAATAGATTCGGCAGTAGTGGCTAACTTAATAAAAAGAGCCTGCCCCGACAATTCTCTGGGGGTTCTTATACCCATCAAAAGCAATAGTAAGGATTTAGAGGACGGTAAGGCTGTAGCAGAAAAGGCAGGTATAAAGCATATTGAGGTAGACTTAGGAAATGTACAGGGACAGCTATTAGATACAGTAAACAATCAGCTGAAGGCGGCAGGACTGTATCAGGAAAGCAGTCTGAGGATAGCGGATGCAAACCTAAGGGCTAGGTTGAGAATGAGTACATTATACACCATTGCCAACAATTTAGGGTATTTGGTTGCGGGTACTGATAATGCTGCAGAGGTATATACTGGCTATTTCACCAAATATGGTGATGGTGGTGTGGATATTCTGCCAATATCAACCCTTAAAAAATATGAGGTATATGAATGGGCCAAGGCTCTAGGCGTTCCTCAGCAAATAATCGACAGACCTCCAACGGCAGGCCTATGGGAGGGTCAGACGGATGAGGCTGAAATGGGCACCACCTATGCGCTAATAGATGCCTATCTGGAGGGGAAGGACATACCGCAAAAGGACATGGATATAATAGAAAGGCTGCATAGGATTTCTGAGCATAAAAGAGTGATGCCTCCTTACCCCGAATATAAGTAATTGCAGTATTGAACTATCTGTGCTAAAATATATATGCAATTTTCAATCCCATGCCTGGTGAATTGTTTGACAATTCCCAGGCATATGAAGGTTAAGGGAGTATTCTATTTAAGGAGAGGATTTTATGGGACGTATCGGTAATATTATTGATAGAAAAGGTAAGCAGGACGCAAAGAAGGCTAAGATTTACACAAAGCTGGCAAGGCTTATAACGGTAGCAGCTAGAGAAGGCGGTGGAGATCCTGTCTACAACGCAAACCTAAAAAATGCTATAGATAAGGCTAAGGCACAGAATATGCCTAATGATAATATAGACCGTGCTGTAAAGAAGGGAACCGGGGAGCTGGGAGGAAATGACTTCGAAACCATTACATATGAAGGCTATGGACCAAATGGCGTAGCAGTAATTGTAGAGGCCCTTTCAGACAACAGAAATAGAACAGCAGGAGACGTAAGATATGCCTTTGATAAAAATGGCGGAAATTTGGGAACCTCAGGCTGTGTATCCTTCATGTTTGACAGAAAAGGTCAAATGGTTATAGAAAAAACCGATGCTATTGATGAAGACGAGCTGACTATGGCTGCTATAGAGGCCGGAGCAGAGGACTTCGTTGTAGAGGAGGAGGCTTATGTGGTGTTAACCTCACCAGAGGATTTTACCGGCGTTAAGGATGCGTTGCTGGAGAAGGGCTACGAATTCTTTAGCGCAGATATCACTTACATCCCACAAACCTCAGTTGCACTTACAAATGCAGAGGACATCAAAAAGATGAAGCGAATGATTGACATGCTTGAGGATTTTGACGATGTTCAAGAGGTTCATCACAATTGGGATGAGGTAGAGTAGAGAAAAGAATGCCCTTTTATGTGAATTCCTTCGGGATATTCATATAGAAGGGTATTTTTATTGATAAAATTTAGTAAATGTGTCCCCATTAATTGCATAATAGTTTATAATAAGCAATATAAAGTAAATATACTTTCTATAATATATAAACCGAATAAGGAAAATAATAATAGAACATCAATAAACAGAGATTGCGGGTGAAGTGGTTGAAGTATATAATCTTTGATTTAGAGTTTAACGCACCATACAAAATAGACAGAAGGACTAAGCAACTGAAAAGGGGAAATACAAATCCCATGTGTCCACAGGAGATAATTGAGATAGGAGCTGTAAAGGTAAACGAGGAGCTTGAAATAGAAGGTACCTTTCAGCAATTTGTTAAGCCCACTCTATATTTGAAGCTGCATCCAAAGGTGAAAAGTAAGACTCGTATTACATTGGAGGATATAGAGGGAGGAGTTCCAATACATGAGGCTATAGCCCTCTTTAGAGAATGGATTGTTGAGGACGAGGAATACATATTATGCTCCTGGGGTGCTGATGATATTAATGAATTGAAGAGAAATTGCAGCTATTTTAAGATCGATTCCCAGTGGATTAAGGCCTTTAAAGACATACAAAAAAGCACTATGAAGTATCTGAGACAGCCGATGGGACAGCAGCTGGGTTTAAAAAGAGCCCTTGAAATTTTTGAAATATCAATGAATAATAAGCTTCATAAGGCACTTAATGATGCTGAATATACTGCTAAAATCCTGAGGATTATCAAGCTGGATGATATAAATCAAGAGGATCATACAGAAGAAAAATCATTAATGGGGAGTGAAGCCACAAATGAAAATAACGAATGTCAAGGAGGTCCATTATAATCAGGGTCTAATCGATGTCATTTTAGATGTTGAATTTGAGGATAATATTGCAGATAGATGGGAGCTTGTAGAGCCTGAAATTCAAGCTGTCTATAGACAATTTGGCGACTTAAGGCTAGATTATCTGGAGCTGCTGGATAATGGCATGAATGTTCATGGATTTGAATTTACAGATGACGAACGAAGAGAGATTGTTGACTATATTGAGAATAGGGTTATTGCAAAGCACTAAACGCAAATACCACAGCTTGCCGGATTTTGGTGAGCTGTGGTATTTGTTTTTATAGCTTTTGGCATAATACTTGCACAATATATGAGTAGAAGTGAAAAAGTAAAGGAGATGAGGATTTGAAGGAATGGTTTAAAAAGCTTCTAAAGGCTATTGAGGAATCCAATAAAAAAAGCTTCAGTTCCCAAAGGCTTGACTGCTGTGATATGAAAAAGCATCAGGAAAAAAAGGGGGCCAATAAGTAAGAGCATGGAATTTGATGACTTAGGTGTTGACTGCATATACTGTAGCATATGCTACAGTATATGGTGGCTTTAACACATAGGCAAATGGCAACTCGCAGGTCTCTCATCACATCAAAAGGAAAAAGGTGGATAATATGCCTATATTCGCATGTATTACAATATTTGTGATAATATATATTATATTGATGAAATTCTTTAAATTAAATATAAAGCAAAATGAAGGCATAGCTTCAGGGGAATGCCCTGAATGCCGAAAGGAAATTCGTCAAAACTGGAGATATTGTCCCTACTGTGGTACTACAAAAAGAAAAGGTGATTCAATTGAGTAAGAAAAAAGCCTCCCTGGGTATTGTCATTGGACTTATTTTGGCAATAACCCTTCTACACTATACAACTCGATCGGTCGGATGGCCTCTGCATGATTTTTACCGCAGGCTTTACTATCTGCCTATAATTATTGCAGCCTTCAGATTTAGAATGAAGGGGGGCTTTTTTGCATCTCTGGCTGTGGTGCTTCTATATTCACCCCATATGCTATTTTACTTTGGTGAGATAAGCCTAGAGGTCTTAAATCAATTTTTTGAGGCAGGGATGTTCATGGTGGTCGGTATGATAACGGGATTTTTGGTGGAGGGTGATTACAGGAAAAGAGTGCTGCTGGAAATGAAGATTGCAGAATTGGCAGATATGGAGAACTATACCCATAATGTTTTAGATAGCATTGATAGCGGAATATTATCTATAGACAGTAATAATAAAATAACTACAATAAATAAAAAGGCCCTTCATTTGTTTGTGGCCGATACTAAGGCCATGGATTTTTTGTCCAATTCAGAGCTGTTATTGATGGCTGAGGATATATTGAATGGAAAAAGAAGCAGCTATAGCAGGGAATGTATATATAATACCGGGGAAGAGGCGGTTGATCTCTTTGTTCTGTTGCATCCCTTAAGAAATATTGATGGGATAACAGAGGGGGTAGTTGTTGTGCTGCAGGATATTACTGGCCTAAAGCAGCTGCAGGAGCAATTGAGAAGAAGTGAAGGTCTTTCAGCCATCGGGCAGATGGCGTCAAGTGTTGCTCATGAAATAAGAAACCCACTAGGGATTATAAAGACAATAAGTCAGGCCATAGGAAGAGATGTAAAGGATGAGGAGCTTAAGGAAAGTCTGACAATAATCAATGATGAGATAAACCGAGCAAATAAGGTAATTAAGGAGCTGCTGGATTTTGCTAAGCCCTACCGTTATGACATTAAAAGGATCAATATTAGACAGCTGTTGTCGGAGCTGGTAAATATGGCTAGTAGGTCTCAGGATCGGGATTTATTTCATATTTCCTTAAGTGCTCCTGAGGACTATGATATCGATGGTGATACGGATAAGCTGAAGCAAGCCTTTATAAATATCATTTTAAATGGTCTACAAGCCATGAAAAACGGAGGAAATTTGTTTGTAGAGCTTGTAGCTATCGATGACGGTTGGGTAGCTATAAGCTTTAAGGACGATGGAGAGGGTATTTCCAAGGAAATACAGAAGAAAATTTTTGATCCCTTCTATACAACAAAGGCAGCAGGCACGGGCCTTGGTTTATCCATAACCTATAGAATAGTTGAGGAGCATAGGGGGAAAATAGAAATCGAAAGCGAAGTCAAAAAGGGAACAACGATAAAAGTGCTTTTACCTAGACATATCAAGGCGTAATCCATATGATTTTTAGGAGGATAATATTCGTATGAATAAAAGAATACTTGTGGCAGATGATGAAAGGAATATGAGATGGGCTATAAAAAAAGCTCTGGAGGGCGAGGATTATACCATTCTGGAGGCTTCCACTGGGCTTGAGGCTCTTGAGCATTACAGGGAGAAGGAGCCGCATCTGGTCATTATGGATCTGAAAATGCCGGATATGGATGGCATTACTGCCCTTACTAAAATGAAGGAGATTAAGGAAACAACGCCAATTATCATGATAACCGCCCACGGAACAGTAGAAAGCGCAATTGAGGCAATGAAGCTGGGAGCTATGGATTATATATCAAAGCCCTTTGATATTGATGAGCTTATGATTACAATTGAAAAGGCACTGGGCTATGGCGAGCTGAAGGAGGAGGTAAGCTATCTTCGTGAGGAGCTTGAGAGGAGCTTAGGAAAGCCCATCATCGGTAAAAGCCAGGGACTGATGAAAATACTGGAGACGGTTAATAGAGTAGCAAGAACCAATGCTACGGTTTTGATCTTAGGTGAGAGCGGAACCGGTAAGGAGCTAGTTGCAAATGCGGTTCATTATAATAGCAACAGAAAAAATAAACCCTATATTAAGATAAACTGTGGTGCAATACCTGAAAAGCTAATAGAAAGTGAGCTCTTTGGCTATGAAAAGGGAGCCTTTACAGGTGCCTCCTCTAGAAAAATAGGCAGAGTTGAGCGGGCCAATGGTGGAACCGTCTTTCTAGATGAGGTGGGGGAGCTGCCCCTGCAGCTTCAGGTTAAGCTGCTGAGGGTCCTGCAGGAGAAGGAGATAGACAGGATCGGAGGAGCTGAACCTATAAAGGTGGATGTCAGGATAATTGCTGCCACCAACAGAGATTTATTAGCTATGGTGGAGGAGGGCATCTTTAGAGAGGATTTGTACTACAGATTAAATGTTATTCCTGTACAAATTCCACCCCTCAGGGAGCGGAAAGAAGATATACCGATGCTGGCGGACTATTTTTTAAGGCTTTACGCCAATGAAATCGGCAGAGGAAGGATCACCCTTCAAAAGGTGGCTATGGATAAGCTGATTGAATATCCATGGAGGGGTAATATTCGCGAACTACAAAATGTAATTGAAAGAATGGTGATATTATCCAATGAAGAGGTGATCAGGTCAAGTGATTTGCCAAGGGAGCTTCTTTTGAAGGAGGAAATAAACAATAGCTATCAGCTGCCGGAGGAAGGCATTAACCTTGATGAGCTGGAAAAGGATCTTATAATGCAGGCGCTTCAGCGAACTGAGAATAATCAGACAAAGGCGGCAAGGCTGTTGGGAATAAGCAGACATACTTTAATTTATAGAATGGAAAAGCATGCCCTAGGTAAGTTATAATATAAGGGAAAGAGCGATTTAGTAATGATGAAAATTATAAAGGAGGAGCATATATGAAGATTGTTGTGGAAAGCTTTACAATGGATCACACGAAGGTGAAGGCGCCCTTTGTAAGAAAATGTGGAACTATTACCACCCCTAAGGGAGATCTGATATCGAAATTTGACTTGAGGTTTACTCAGCCCAATCTCGAGGCTATGCCCACAGGTGCAATACATGCATTGGAGCATTTGATGGCAGGCTATTTCAGAGAAGAGCTGGAGGATATTGTTGATCTATCACCTATGGGGTGCAGAACGGGCTTCTATCTCATAAAGGTTGGTGATAATTCTATAGAAGAAATTGAAGAGGCACTTGTAAAAGTCCTTATTAAGGTATTAGCTTCTACAGAAATACCCGCTTTAAATCCCGTCCAATGCGGAAATTATAGGGATATGTCATTATTTGGTGCAAAGGAATATGCAAGAGAGGTTTTAGAAAAGCTTCAAAATAAATAGCATTCTCAATACCGATGATTAAAATTGTCGGTATTTTTTATGGTTTGAAAATTGTCCTAGTGAAAAATTGAAAAAATATTTTGCAAAAAATTATATAAATGACTGCAAATATGAGTCTTATCTACATAATTACATATGATATAGTACAAATACTTCACCATTATTTGATAAATTTGCCCAAATAAAAAGGGATTTTAAAAAAAATATCGAATTAGTTATAGCATAACAAATGAGATCAGGTGGTGATGGTAAAAGTGGTTAAGAGAAAAGGCTTATGGATGCTGGTGTCCGTAATTGTGTTATTTCTGGCAGCTTCTGTTTATGCATCGGGTGTTGAATCCAGTGGTACCATCATAACAGAACAGTGTGCAGTAAGAGCTTCTAATACCCTTGAAGCTGAGGAAATTGGTAATCTGCCTATAGGCTCAAAGATATGGGTAGAGGAGATTCAGGGTGAATGGTACCGTATAAGCGATATAAAGGGTACTATTACAGGTTGGATTATTAAGGATATGGTTTCCTTAGACAATGTCAAATCTGAGCTTAAGAGCGGAAGGGTTACGGTATCTGTTCTTAATGTTAGAAGTGCAACTTCAACTGATGCAGGCATAGTAAGCAAATTAAGTCTAAATCAGAAAACAACCATAATCAATCAAGAGGATGTATGGTATGAAATTTTGTTGAGCAATGGTACTAAGGGCTGGGTTCATTCGGATTATGTTCAGCTTATCCCCAATTACCCAGAGGGGATAATTATTAATGAAACAACCCTGAAGGAATTGAAGGATTTCAACAGTACGGCTTTAGCAAGCCTAAGGCCCTACGATATTGTATATATAAAGGATTATCAGGATGGTTGGCTAAATGTAGTTTTAGAGGACTTTACTGAAGGCTGGATTGACGGGGCAGATGGAGAGCTACTGGCTACCAGCACTAGGGCAGCAAACAGATCAGGAACGAGAGAAGGCGTTTTTTCAGAACTAGAGGCTATAACCTCGAAATATTTAGGCAGAAAATATAGCTATGGGCAAACGGGGCCTAATTCCTTCGACTGCTCAGGCTTTACGACCTATATATTTAAGACTTATTACAGCGAATATCTAAGTGCAAGAGGAATAGCACTGCCACGAAGCTCACGTGATCAAGCCACAATAGGCACTACAGTTGACAGAGCTTCGTTAATTGCCGGTGATTTAGTGTTTTTCGATACAGTGAACAGAGTGGTAAAGACCGTATCTCACGTAGGGATTTATTTAGGTGACGGTAGATTTATACACGCCTCCTCCTCTGGCAAGAATGTTATAATTTCCAACATGGATGACGGATATTATCGACAGAGGTTTTTGAAGGCTGTTCGACTATAGGAAAAAGAATTAGTGAATAGTTAACAGTTAATAGTTAATACTGAATAACGAAAAGTGAAAAGATTAATTTAGGAGACTTGCCCATAGCAGGTCTCTTTTTATTATGAGGATTTTGTGCATTATACATGTAGATTTGTATTAGTAGCCGGAAAATTATTGTCGTCGATTACTGAATTAGAGCAGGTTTTATTTGATATAGGCATAACCTTTTGTCCTAAGCTATATATATAACTAAGGCAAAATAAATGTTGGAGTTGGACAAGAATAATGCGAGTTATTACGGAGGTGCTGTTATGAAGAGGAGTCGTATGGGTATAAAGAGAAATCGTAGAAAGAATACTTTTATTTTGGTAATGCTTTTTTGTATTGTACTGCCGGCAATAGCGATTTATGCAGGATTAAAATTAACTGAAAAGGTAATGATACCGGTATTAAATGGCGATGAGGTTTTGCCGGAGGGTCTTGACCTGAGTGAAGAGAGCTTGAGTCCCGAGGATGCTGCCGATGAAGAGGAAGACCCAATAGAGGTTGAAAAAAAGCTAGAAATCGCAGAAATAAAACCATTAAGCATATACACTATACAGGTGGCCAGCTTAAACGACACTCAAAATGCTGATGTCCTTATTGCTGATTTAAACTCAGCAGGGCTGCCAAATTTGGTTTATAAAATTGACAATAGCTACAAGGTCTATACAATGGGTGCAACCAGCAGAAGTATTATTGAGGAGAATATAGGCCATATTAAAGAATACTATCCTGATGCCTACATATCAGATCTAAGCCTTCCTGCTAAAGGAATCGAATTTGATGCGAATGCTTCTGAGGCTAAAATGAAGGATTTAGCAGGAAAGCTAAATGAGCTCATTGATAGCATGGAGGTATTATCGGTTGAGTGGAATAATTTAATTCAAAAAAGAGGAGAAAAAGGTCAGTATGTCGAATTGTTAAAAAAACAACAAACATTACTGGAGGAAATCAATATTATTAATAATGAGGCCGTTTTTCCCAGTAGCTTTCAAAAAAAGAGCAGTATAGAAAAAATGCTTGAATTCCAGGTGGAAAACCTTCAACAAAGCCTAGCGCTTTTGGAGGCCAGTGGTGATGATGTGGATTTCAAAGTTCACAGTCTTTATTTGGATAGTCTATTCAGAATAGTTGAAGTAGTCAAATGACATAATTTTATGGAGGGGTTTAAATGAATCTAAAACAAATAAAACAGCTGCTTAATGCAGATGTTTTGTCGGGTGAAAAATTATTGGACATGGATATCAATACCGTTTTTGCCTGCGACTTAATGAGTGATGTGTTGGCCTATGTTGAGGACAAGACCTTGCTACTAACTGGACTTTGCAATCCTCATACCATTAGAACTGCAGAAATGAAGGATATAAATGCCGTTGTTTTTGTAAGGGGAAAAAAGCCTGATGAGGAGACCTTAAGGCTGGCTGAAGAAACCGGTATCGTAGTTATGGCGACAGATTTAATTCTGTATAATTCCTGTGGTATACTATATAGTAATGGGTTAAAGGGTGCAAAGGGCTGTCGGTAGGATTAAGTTAAGAAGGATACAGCGGAGCGTCCTAAGGAACACATGGGTTCCTTGGAAACAAAAGGCACCGAGTGCTTTTGTTGAACAGAGGAGGTAGAGGACTATTCAAGTATGCTATGATATTGTTAGATATGATTTTTCCAGAGCTGGGGAGGCATCAAGTAATATAAAAAAGCTGTTAAAGCAGCTGGGGATTTCAACGGATGTAATAAAAAGGGTTGCTGTAGCCACCTATGAGGCAGAAATGAATATCATAATTCATTCACAGGGTGGTATAATAGAGCTTAACATAGACCCGGTAAAAATCAAAATTGTAGCCAAGGACACTGGTCCAGGTATAGAAAATCTCGAAAAAGCTATGACAGAGGGCTACTCAACTGCACCACACGAGGTTAGGGAGCTGGGCTTTGGTGCAGGAATGGGCTTGCCAAACATGAAGCGTTGCTCCGACATGTTTGACATTGAGTCGACAGTGGGAGAATCAACAACAGTAACGATGACTATTTTGCTAAATTGAGTGGACAGGGGGAGCTATAGATGCATAAGGTTAGTGATCTGATTAAGCTACTGGAGCTGGAGCTAATTGCAGGAGAAGGCGGCTTGGATAACACGATATCTGGGGTGTATATTGGCGATTTGCTAAGCTGGGTGATGGCACACCTTCAAGCTGGTAACATATGGATAACAATACAAACACATGTCAATATATTGGCAGTCGCTTTGTTGGCGGACGCCTCCTGTATAATAATACCTGAGTATGCTGAAATTGATAGCCAGACGGTAGAGAAGGCTAATCATGAGGGAATCCCTCTATTGAGGAGTAAACATAGTGCCTATCAGCTGGCAATAAGAATAAAGGAGCATGATTTGATAAAATGAATATAGCCGTTGACCTACATATTCATAGCGGACTTTCCCCCTGCGGGGAAAAGGAGATGACCCCCAATAATATCGTAAATATGGCATGTATAAAGGGACTAGATGCGATTGCAGTTACCGATCATAATTCTACGAGAAATCTTCCTGCCCTCTCTCAAATCGCTGAAGCCAAAGGGCTTTTATTTATACCGGGAATAGAGATAACTACAAAGGAGGAGGTGCATTTGCTGGCTTTGTTTGAGAATACAGCAGATGCATTAAGCCTGCAGCCTCTTTTGGAAAGTGCTTTGCCACCTATACAAAACAAGCCAAGGGTTTTTGGTCATCAATATGTTTATGATCAGGAGGATGAAATCATTGATGAGGTTAAGCCTTTACTTCTAAATGCCCTAGATTTATCAATAGAGGAGGCAGTAAAGGAGGTTCGACTTAGAGGCGGGGTTGCAATTCCGGCTCATATAGATAGGGAGGCCTTTAGCATTATATCAAACCTAGGCTTTGTTTCCCCACATCTAGAATTTACTACTGTGGAGCTCACCTGCAAATGTCAATATAAAGAGATGGAGGAAAGATATCCATATCTAAGGAATTATAAAATAATAAGGAGCTCCGACGCCCACAGACTTAGTGATATCCTAGAACGGGAGATTTTTTTAGAGGTTGAAGCGATAACCGCCAGAGCAGTATTAAATGCACTTAAGAAATGACCATAACTTTGTCTACGACAAAGTTTATTTTATTGTATAAAAAAGTCCTATTTTCATTAAAATTCTTATGCAATGGGGATTGTTAAGGGGGAAAAAGTCCTATTACTTTACAATGAGCTTTTAACATAGATAAAAATTGGAGGTAAAATGTATGAAGGAGCTGGCATTACATATTCTAGATATAACACAAAATTCTATAGCTGCAGGGGCTACCTCAATTATAATTGAAATATTGGAGGATTTGCAGCTGGACAGGCTAGATATATTAATCGAGGATAATGGTAAAGGGATGGATGATGAGGAGCTTAGGAAGGCCCTGGATCCCTTTTATACCTCTAGAAGCACTAGACGGGTGGGCCTTGGCTTATCACTACTTCAGGCTGCTGCTGAACAATGTGACGGAGGCTTGGTATTAGAATCACAAAAGGGAAGGGGTACTATTGTTAAAGCCACCTTCAAGCATAGCCATATAGATAGAGCACCATTAGGAAATATAACAGACACTTTGATAACTTTAATACAAGCAGACCCTGGGATTGATTATTTATATACACATAAATACAGCTCAAAAAAAATTTATTTTGACACCAAAGAAATCAAGAATATACTTAAAGAGGTTGAAATTACTAACATAGAGGTGCTGTCGTGGCTCAGGGAATACATTGCTTCCGAATTAAAAGAACTTGTTAAATAATACATTTTATAATATTATATTATTTAAAATGAATTAATATTAAGTAGTAATAATATGTATTTACTTCTACTGACCGAAGCTCCTTTTTATGGAAAAAATGAAGGCGTGTTTGTTCAATTATCATAATACAGTATACATTTCTGTAATTGAAAATAGCAATCCTTCATAAAATGCTATGCATAATTGAATTGTTATTTTTTTATTAATAGAGGAGCTTGCAGGTTTTTGTAGAATGAATAATAGTTAATGTTTATTAAAAATTAAACAAGGGGTGAAAATCATAATGAAGCTTTTAACCTTTAAGGGGGGTATTCATCCACCGGAGTATAAAGAGCTAACTGAACACTTTCCAATTGAGAGGGCAGTTGAGCCAAGCACGGTAGTTATCCCTATGCAACAACATATTGGTGCTCCCTGTGAGCCAATTGTAAAGGTTGGTGACCGAGTTTTAGTTGGTCAAAAAATTGGTGAGGCAAAGGGATTTGTTTCATCACCGGTGCATTCAAGTGTATCCGGAGAAGTAAAAGCTATAGATATGACGCCTGCAGCAGGTGGCGGTGAGGTGCTTTCAATAACCATTGTTTCTGATGGCCAAAATGAAGTAGATCCTTCCGTTCAACCAAAGGGCGATATTGAAAAGCTAAGCAGCAAGGAAATTATTGATATTATTAAAGAAGCTGGAATTGTAGGTATGGGTGGTGCTGCTTTCCCAACCCATGTTAAGCTTTCTCCTCCACCCGAGAAGAAGATTAACACAATTATTCTTAATGGTGCTGAGTGTGAGCCCTACTTAACAGCTGACCACAGGCTAATGCTAGAAATGCCTGAAAACGTTATTTATGGATTAAGAGCTTTAATGAAGTCGGTTGGAGTTGAAAAGGGCTATATTGGAATCGAATCTAATAAGCCGGATGCAATTGAGACCATGACTAAGGCTGCTGCTGAATATCCAAACATTGAGGTAGTGGGTCTTTATACAAAGTATCCTCAAGGTGCAGAAAAGCAATTAATTTATGCTTGTACTAAGAGGGAGGTACCAAGCGGTGGACTTCCTATGGATGTAGGAGTAGTTGTAAATAACGTTGGTACTGCAGCTCAGGTGGCTATTGCAATAAAAACAGGTATGCCACTAGTAGAGCGTATAACCACAGTTACAGGCAAGGCGGTCGCAAACCCTAAAAACCTATTAATAAAAATAGGTGTTCCTGTGAAGGATGTTATCGAGCAATGTGGTGGCTTAACCCAAAAGCCAAGTAAGCTTATAATGGGTGGACCGATGATGGGACTTGCAACCCATACTGACGAGGTTGTTATCACAAAGGGCTCATCAGGAGTATTGGTATTTACAGATGCAGAGGCTAAGCTACCGGATAGAGGGCCTTGTATCAGATGTGGAAAATGCGTCGACATATGTCCTGCATTTTTACAGCCATTGCATATAAGTAATTTCTCGAACAACAACATGATGGAGGCAGCTGAAAAGTATAGAGCGTTGGATTGTATTGAATGTGGCTCCTGCTCATTTATCTGTCCTTCAAAGATACCATTATTACAAGCAATTCGTGTTGCAAAGAGAAATATCATTGCTAAAAAGAGAAAGCAATCATAGGAAATGATGGGAGGGATAGGAACAATGGTTGAAAAGTTAACAGTATCTTCTTCTCCACACGTTTTATCAGAAAACACAACCTCTAAGATCATGTTAGATGTTGTTATAGCATTATTACCGGCTACTGTGGGAGCAATTTATTTCTTTAGACTAAATGCAGCTATGCTGATTGCACTGGCAGTTATAACAGCGGTTTTAACGGAGATGACGATACAAAAAATAAGAAAGCAGCCTGTTACGATTAGTGACTATAGTGCTGTAGTAACCGGATTATTATTAGTTTTAAATATACCTGCTTCGGCTCCATGGTGGATTCCGGTAGTTGGATCAATATTTGCAATTGCAGTTGTTAAGCAGTTATTTGGTGGTTTAGGTCAGAACTTTATGAACCCTGCACTGGCTGCTAGAATTATGCTTATGCTTTCTTGGACAGACCAAATGACTCAATGGGTTAAGCCAGGTGCAGATGCTGTATCAGGGGCTACTCCATTAAGCTTTGTAAAGGGTCTTACAGCTGTTCCAAGCAAGGCTCCTGATTTATATGACCTTGTTGTCGGTAATGTGGCAGGTTCAATGGGTGAAACATCAGCTATTCTACTGATTTTAGGTGGTCTTTACCTAATTTATCGTGGTGTTATTTCACCGAAGGTACCAGCAATCTTTATTGGTACAGTAGCGGTTATTACTTTAATAGCTGGTGGCTTTGATATTAATTTTATGCTGTATCATATATTTGCAGGTGGATTAATGATTGGTGCTATCTTCATGGCTACAGATTATGCATCTTCTCCAGTAACTGCTAAGGGTAAGGTATTCTTTGCCTTAGGTTGTGGTATTATAGCAAGTATGATCCGTTTATATGGAGCTTATCCAGAGGGTGTTGGCTTCTCAATTCTGTTAATGAATGTGGCTGCACCGCTTATAGAAAAGTATACTGCTCCTAGAGTATTTGGGGAGGTGAAGAAATAAATGCGTGATATAGTTAAGCATGGACTAATTTTACTTATTATAACTACCATTGCTGCATTTGTTTTAGGTTTGACTAATGATGTGACACAGGCAATCATTGTTCAGAGAGCTGAGGAGAAAAATATTGAATCCATCAAGGCGCTGCTTCCAGAGGCAGAAGAATTCCAGAAGGTTGAAGGTGTTGCTTCGGGAATTATCGTTGAGGTCTATGAAGGAATTAAGGGTGGCAGTGTAGTTGGTTATACTGTTAAAACCTTACCAAAGGGCTATGGTGGAACAGTAGAAACACTTGTTGGTATAACCATCGATGGTAAGGTTGCAGGCTTGAAAATTGGCCAGCATACCGAAACTCCTGGTCTAGGCTCAAAGGTTGCAGATGCTGCTTTTGTTAACAATTTCATTGGTAAGGATGCAATTGAGTTTAGTGTTACCAAGGAAGCACCTGCTAAGGATGCAGAAATTCAGGCAGTTTCAGGCGCTACAGTTTCCAGCAAAGCTGTAACTACAGGCGTAAATGCTTCAACTGAATTATTTGACAGTAATTTAAAAAATAGATAACCGGGGGTGAGATGATGAATTTAGGTAAAGTATTTTCAAAGGGCTTAATTTTTGAAAACCCTACGTTTGTTCAGGTGTTAGGTATGTGTCCCACTCTTGCGGTTACTACTTCTGCACAAAATGGCTTAGGTATGGGTTTGGCTACAACAGCCGTATTAATAGGTTCTAACTTAGTAATTTCTTTAACCAGAAAGGCTATTCCAAGCAAAATAAGAATTCCTGCCTTCGTTGTTATCATTGCAACCTTCGTTACAATGGTTGGTATGCTGTTGAAGGCGTATTTGCCTGCATTAGATGCAGCATTAGGTATATTTATACCATTAATAGTTGTTAACTGCATCATATTGGCAAGGGCAGAATCCTTTGCTTCAAAGAATTCCGTTATCAGTTCAATTGTAGATGGTGTAGGTATGGGCTTAGGCTTCACTGTGGCTCTGTTTATTCTTGGTGCTATCAGAGAGCTTTTCGGTTCCGGATCTATTCTGGGAACTCCGGTAATGGTGGATTTCTTCCATCCTGCCAGAATTATTTCTCAGCCTCCAGGAGCCTTCCTTGTGTTGGGCTTATTGTTGGCTATATTTAATGCAATTACTTCTAAAAAGAGTGCAAATGAAAAATAAGGAGGTGTAGGATATGGAAATATTTATTATTTTAGTAAGCTCGATACTAGTAAACAACTTTGTTTTATCTAGATTCTTGGGTATTTGTCCCTTCCTGGGGGTTTCAAAGCAGGTAGAAACAGCAACAGGTATGGGTATGGCAGTTACCTTTGTAATGGCATTAGCTGCTTTTATGACTAAGCTGATTCAGACCCATATATTAGAAAGATTTGAAATTGAATACATGCAGACAATTGCCTTTATATTAGTAATAGCTGCTTTAGTTCAGTTGGTAGAAATGATTATTCAAAAAACCAGTCCTACCCTGTATCAGTCTTTAGGTGTGTATTTACCGCTAATCACTACAAACTGTGCAGTGCTGGGTATTACGATCTTAAATATTAATGCAGATTATAGCTTGATTCTTTCTGTAATCAATGCAATTGCTGCTGCAGTTGGCTTCTCTTTAGCTATAATTTTATTCGCAGCGATTCGTGAAAGAATTGAATTATTTAACGTACCCAGGGTGTTTAAAGGCTTCCCTATAGCTTTAATAACTGCCAGCTTAATGTCTTTAGCCTTTTTAGGTTTCGCCGGACTTGTATAAAGGAGAGATAAAATAATGAACTTAGACGTAGTGGTGTATCCAATATTAAGCCTAGGTGGTCTTGGACTGTTGTTTGGTGCAGGGCTGGCCTATGCTTCTAAGAAATTTGAAGTAGAGGTAGACGAAAGAATGACAGCCGTCAGAGATGCTCTTCCGGGAGCAAACTGTGGTGGCTGCGGCTTTCCCGGCTGCGATGGCTTTGCTCGTGCCATTGTGGAGGGTAAGGCCCCTGTAACAGGATGTCCCGTTGGCGGCTCAGAATGTGCTTCTGCTTTAGGTAGCATTATGGGTGTGGATGCAGGAGATTCTGTTAAAATGGTGGCTAAGGTCATCTGTAATGGTGATACCGTAAAATGCAAAGAGAAATTTGACTATCAAGGAATAGAGGATTGTGTGGCTGCCAGTATGGTTGCCGGTGGAAGTAAATCCTGTCAATATGGATGTTTAGGTTTAGGCACCTGTGTAAGGGCATGTCAATTTGATGCCATCGAAATTGTTGAAGGAAGATTAGCAAGAATCATACCAGAAAGGTGTACAGCCTGTGGTAAGTGTGTAGAGGTTTGTCCTAAGACTGTAATCGATATGGTTCCGCATCATCAGGATGTTGTTATTGCCTGCAACAACAAGGAGCCAGGCAAGGTTGTACGTCAGAAATGCAGTGTGGGCTGTATTGCTTGTAAGATATGTGTAAAGGCTTGTCCTTATGAAGCAATTGACTTTAAGGATAACTTGGCCTTCATAAATTACGAAAAATGTACAAACTGCTTTGTATGTGTAGAAAAGTGTCCTACTAAGGCGATCGAAGGAAACTTCGAGAGAAGAAATATTGACAAAAAGGACGCCATATAAAAAGCAAAATTTCATGCTTTGAAAAAGAGTTTCATTTAACTATGGAGCTCTTTTTTTCTGAAGCAATATACTAAAAAGGCCAAATAAATGAAAATGGTCAATAATAGCAATTAATTACTACTTGTATCTTATTTTACTTAATGATAAACTTTTAATGTACTCTTTTTGAGGCACGAAAATACAAGGATCGATATAAATTGCTATTTGTGAAATAAAGCACAGCTATAGTAAGAAACTAGAAAACAAAATAGAAAGTGTGATAACAATGAATATTAAAAAACTAACACAGCTAGCAATGCTGACCTCCTTGGGACTGGCCCTTCATGTAATGGAGGCAGGTATACCAAACCCCTTCATGGGTATTGCACCCGGAGCAAAGCTGGGGCTTGCCAACATTATAGGCCTTATAACCCTTGTGCTATTTGGTCTAAAATACGCCTTGGGTGTAAATTTGCTTAGATGCTTTATTGGTGGACTGGCCTCTGGGGCGGTAACATCGATGATGTATAGCCTTGCTGGAGCCTTTGCCAGTACAATTGTAATGTGGCTGGTATATCGTTTTTTCAAGAAATACTTTAGCTTGGTGGGGGTAAGCGTTTTTGGTGCATTGGCTCATAATATAGCCCAGCTTACAGTGGCAAGCTTGATTATTAACAATGCTAAGATTTTCACCTATCTGCCGATAATGATGTTTGTAAGTTTAATAACCGGAGTATTTATTGGAATTACTGCAAATTTCACTATTTCAAAGACTAAGATACATTTTAATCAGATATAGGGATATAATACATGTATTTAGGGGGATAAGGATGAGCAGATATAAAAATCCGTGGCTATTGGTTTTACTTATAATAACAGGGGTAGTTTTAGGGGGATTACTAGGAGATGCTTTGGGAAAAACCCTTCCCATATTATCCTATGGGCCTGAGCCTTTGGGTCTAAGAAGCTTTGAAGTGAATCTAGGTGTGATTTTTCTTCAGCTGAGCTTCTTGATAAAAATCAATGTGGCCAGCCTTATCGGACTATTGCTCTCAGTTGTTATATTTAACAGATTGTAGGTGAAGGTATGAGGTTTATTTTAGCATCAAATTCTCCTAGACGTAAAGAGTTACTTAGTAATTTGGGTGTAAGCTTCACTGTTTGTGCCAGTGACGTAGACGAGACCTTAGAAAAGGCCGTAGCTCCCCATGAGGAGGCCAAAAGGCTTGCCTTAAGAAAAGCTCAGGACATAGCCGCAGGAATAAATGAGGCGGCAATCGTTATAGCAGCAGATACTATAGTAGTGTCAGACGAAATTTTAGGAAAGCCTACGGATGAAATAGAGGCGTATCAAATGCTAAGGGCTTTGTCGGGTAAAGCGCATCAGGTAATAACAGGTATTGCCGTTATTGATGCAGCAACCGGCAAGGAAGCAGTGGATTATTCTGAAACTAAAGTATTCTTTAAAGCGCTGTCAGATCAAGAAATTAATAGCTATATCGCATCGGGAGAGCCGATGGATAAAGCAGGGGCCTATGGAATCCAGGGTAAGGCAGCTTTATTTGTAGAGAGAATTGAAGGAGACTATTATAACGTGGTTGGAATGCCTCTTTATAGGCTAGAGGAGCTTTTAAATAAGCATTTCAATACAGGTCTTTTAAAATAATATAGCAGCATGGTGCCTTGAACACTTTTAAATTCAGGGTGCTAGATCCGGCATAATTCCTAAAATTAATTGGATAGGGGAATTGAGCTTGAATAGAGAGTATGAAGTAAAAACAATCAAAAACATGCCCCAAAGTGAACAGCCGAGGGAAAAGCTGTTGAATAACGGGGTTGAAAGCCTATCAAATGCAGAGCTTATTGCCATTCTATTGGCAACTGGAGCTAAGGAATTAACCGCTATAAAGCTTGCGGAAAATATATTGAATTATTCTAATGATGGTCTTAGATTTCTAACCGACACAACAGTAGAAGAATTGAGTAATATTAGGGGAATGGGTCTCGCCAAATCTGCACAATTGATTGCTGCAGTAGAGTTGGGTAAGCGTATAGCTTTAACAACAAAGGTTAATAATTATAGAATAAAGAGCCCTATGGATGTCAGCAGCCTGCTAATGGAAGAATTGCGCTATAAGAAGAAGGAATATTTTAATATACTTCTTTTAAATACAAAGCACGAGCTTATCTCTATTGAGAACATTTCTATCGGTAGCTTAAATGCCTCCATTGTTCACCCTAGAGAGGTCTTCCAGAGGGCAATAAAGCGTAGCAGCTCATCAATTATTCTTGTTCACAATCACCCCAGCGGTGATCCATCCCCAAGCAATGAAGATATAAAAATCACAAAGAGATTACAGGAAGCAGGCAGCATTGTTGGAATAGAGGTCCTGGATCACATCATAATTGGTGATGGTACTTATTGCAGTCTAAAGGAAAGAGAATTTTTGTAGGCAGAGTAGAGGAAGGAGCATAATTAAATGGGATTATTGAATATTTTTTCCAAGGATATGGGAATTGACTTAGGAACAGCAAATACATTAGTTTATGTTAATGGAAGGGGAATCGTTTTAAGAGAGCCCTCTGTTGTAGCGATACAAAATGATACAAAGACAGTATTAGCGGTAGGAGAAGAAGCAAAGAAGATGATTGGAAGAACGCCGGGAAATATCGTGGCAATTCGACCTATGAAGGATGGTGTAATTGCTGATTTTGACGTTACACAAAGCATGCTTAAATATTTTATTAGAAAGGCCTACGGCAGAAAGTCCTTTATTCAGCCGAGGGTTGTTGTCTGTGTGCCCTCAGGAGTAACTGAGGTGGAAAAAAGAGCTGTAGAGGAGGCTGCATATCAGGCAGGGGCTAGAGAGGCGTACCTTATTGAAGAGCCTATGGCTGCTGCAATAGGTGCTGGTCTGCCGGTTGAAGAGCCTACAGGAAGTATGGTTGTGGATATCGGTGGTGGAACCACTGAGGTTGCTATAATCTCCCTTGGAGGAATAGTTACCGCAAAGTCAATCCGAGTTGGTGGAGATGAGCTGGATGAATCTATAATCCACTATATTAAACGTGAATATAATCTCATGATAGGTGAGAGAACCGCTGAGGAGATAAAGATAAATATTGGCTCTGCCTTCCCTAAGGAGCAGGAGAAAAATATGCTTATAAGGGGTAGAGATCTAGTTTCCGGTCTGCCCAAAACTCTGGAGATATCCTCCAATGAAATTATGGAGGCCTTGAGGGAGCCTGTGGGACAAATTATTGAAGCTATTAAATACACCCTGGAAAAAACACCACCAGAGCTGGCTGCAGATATTATGGAAATTGGTATCATGCTGACTGGAGGAGGCGCTTTGCTGGAGGGGCTGGATGCATTGGTTAGAAAAGAAACGGGAATGCCAGTCAGAATTGCTGATGAGCCATTGGACTGTGTTGTTTTAGGAACAGGCAAAGCTATAGAATCAATTGACACCTTGAAGAGAGTGCTTATTACACCAAAGAAATTAGGATAAGCTGGTGATAAAAGATGGCCAAAAAAGCTGCTAAGGATCGAACTGCAATGATAATTGCAATTGCTGCAATCCTTCTAATTATTGTGATGTCAATAACGTCACGACAAAGGGAAAACATTTCAGGCGTTGAAAAATGGGTGGGCAACATATTTACCCCCGTACAGAGAGTCTTCAGTAACGGGGTAACAACCATTGGTGACAGCCTGAGCTCAGTTTTCAACATAGGAAGGATTAAGAAGCAAAATGGAGATTTGAGTAATCAGGTTGAGGAGCTTCAAAAGGAGCTTATACAGCTGAGGCTGGAAAGGGATGAGCTGGAGGAGCTGCGGGAGCTTAGGTATATGCTGAATGAAACTGAGGAGAAGGAAAGCTTTAATTCAGTGGCGGCCAATATTATAGGTAAATCCCCCAGTAACTGGTTTGACATTTTCACCATAGATGTAGGCACCGATAATGGGGTTTATAGGGATAGTATTGTCTTGGCCTCCAATGGCCTTGTAGGAAGAGTGACTGAGGTGGGTGATAACTGGGCAAAGGTTTCGGGGATTATTGATAACAGTAGCTCTGTCAGCTTTCAGGTATTACGAGATTCCAACACACAGGGAATTATAACAGGAAGCATAACCAGTGAATTATCAGGCTATCTTTTTGACCCACTGGCGGAGATTGTTGTTGGGGATAAATTGGTTACCTCAGGCTTAGGGATATTCTCAAGGGGCATTTTGATTGGGGAGGTCAGTGATGTAGCTAGAACCAGTGATCAGTTGCTAAAGACCATTAAGGTAGAGCCGGCTGTAAATTTTAAAAAGCTGAGCAAGGTGCTGGTAATGACACCGAAAGACACTGTTGAATAAATTTAAAAGGGGAAAAAAACGGTGAAAATTCTAATTATCGGCATAATAATTGCTGTTAATTTAATATTACAATCAACCCTTCTGCAGTATTTCAAGATTTTTGACGTACTTCCCAATACAGGGCTGATTTTGGTTATATCCTTTGCCATCTATAATGGCAAGAATAAAGGTGCCATTATAGGATTTTTTGTGGGGCTTCTGCAGGATATAATTTTTGGGCAAATAATAGGGTTAAATGCATGTGTATATATGATAACGGGATACTTGGTTGGTTTGATAAACCGTAAGGTATTTAAGGAAAATCTTTTGATTCCCTTCACCTTAACGGCCTTGGCAACTGTTTTTTATGAAAGCGTAAATCTTTTGCTGATATACCTACTAGGCTATAGAATAGAGCTTTTTAATTTTTTTAAGAAGATGCTTGTAACAGAGGTTCTCTATAATTCTATATTTTCCGTTTTTATATACTTTTATGTAACTAAATTATACCAATCTAAATATATGAAAAAAAGATACTAATAAGTGGTGATAAAAGCATGTGGAAAAACCTGAATGATCGATTTGTCGTAACCCTCGTTGTCTTTCTTATGGTATTTACAATCATTGTATTTAGATTAACCGCTATTATGATTGTTGCCGGAGAACAATATAGGGAAGAGGCCGAAAACAGAATATTTAAGAGTATACCCTTGAAGGCCCCGCGAGGAGAAATAAGGGATAGATACGGTCGTTTGCTGGCGGGAAACAGGCCTAGCTTTACCGTGCAAATAATGAAAAATGAAATCGTAGACGAAGAGCTGAACCAAGTGCTTTTAAAAATTATAAATGTCCTGGAGGCCAATGAGGACAGATATACGGATGATTTTCCTATTGTATTAGATGATGAGGGAAGGTATATTTTTACCTTCGACAGAGAAATTGAAAATTGGAAAAATGAGAACGAAATACCCCAGTCTGCTACTGCAAAGGAGGCTTTTCAGCTTTTGCTGCAGAGATTTGGCATTACCAGCTGGGAGGATGACTTCGATGCACAGCAGCAGCTCCTTCAGAATGTGGGGACTGTTCCAATATCAGTAGTTACTATGAGATTTACAGAGGAAATGAAGAAGACTAATTGGCTGGAGAGCCATAACCTAAGGGATTTTGATGGTACTGCCGAGGAGGCCTTTATCCACGCCAGAGACAATACCTATAAAATTCCACAGGAATATAATAATATAGATGCCAGAAAAATTATGGTTGTAAGGGAGCAGCTTCGTAGTCAGGGATATCTTCAATTTCAGCCGGTTACGGTTGCCAATGATATATCGAAGCAATCGGTTATAGAAATAGAGGAAAGCATAAATGAGCTGCCAGGAGTTAATATAACTGTTGAGCCTATACGATATTATCCGGAGGGCAAGGTAGGAGCCCATATACTTGGAACACTTGGAAAGATATCGCAACAGAATGAAATAGATAAGTACGTCAATGAGATGGGCTATGCCGCCAGCGCTATCATCGGAAAGACCGGCATAGAGCAGAAATATGAAGAACAGCTAAATGGTGAGGATGGATATCAGAAGGTTATAGTTGATTCAAGAGGGAGACTTATAGAGGTTCTTGAGAGGGTTGAGCCTGTTCCGGGGCAAACCATTTATCTTACCATAGACCTGAATCTGCAAATCAAGGCAGAGGAGGTTTTGGAGGAGGTATTGAAGACTCTAGAAGTGGGTGGCACCTATGAAACTCAGTGGGGCAAGAATATTCTAATGAGCAGCAGCAGTGGGGTAATGTCAAATGCAAAATCTGCTTCAGCAGTCGTCCAGGATGTAAATAACGGTGAAATATTGGCATTGGCTAACTATCCTACCTATGATCCAAACCTGTTTGCAACAGGCATAAGTCTTACGGATTGGAACAGCCTGATGCCGGAGAATGAGAAGGACCCTATAGCCCCACGACCATTGACCAATATTGCCTTAAGCACTGCAATACAGCCGGGCTCTACCTTTAAGATGCTTACAGGCATTGCTGCATTGGAGCAGGGCTTAGATCCCGAGTACGAAATACTGGATAAGGGCTTTATACAAATTGGAGGACATTCCTTTGGTAACTGGCTGTGGAACTCTAATAGGAGAACAATGGGCTGGCAAAATATTCATCAGGCTATTGCAGACTCAAATAACTATTATTTCTATTCCGTAGCCACCGGCTATGACTATGGTATCGGAAGATACTTGCCTTTTTCCATGAATGTCGATAATATCATTGACTATTCAAAGCGCTTTGGCTTGAATGATAGAACCGGGATTGAAATAGATATCCCCAGAGAAAGATCCGGAGGAGTGCCGAGCCTTGAGAGTAAGACCAGAACCATAAAGGCACTTTTAACCAACTATCTAAACCGACAGCTTAAGGCAGAGGATTTTGATGAGACAGTAGTGGAGATTACATCAGAAAAAGTAACAGAGATAATTGATACAATACTTAGCTGGACTGAGGAAAATCCCACAAGATCAGCGGTATATAATAGAATGATGGAGCTAGGCTTTAAACACGAAAGGGCAAATTTCTATACGGATGTAATTAAGTTTACCTATTTCAACCAAGCAGAATGGAGTAAATCAGATACAATGAACTTTGCAATCGGACAAGGAGAGCATTCCTATACGCCTATCCAAATGGCAAACTATATGGCTATTCTTGCAAACGGCGGCTATAAGTATGATGTGAGTGTTGTTCGAAAAATACAGGATTATGACGGCGAGAATTTAACGGAATATCCACCTGAGCTTATTGAAAGAATTCCTATGAATGACTATGAGAATATCAACGAGGTAAACTACGGAATGCATCAAGTAACGGTAACGGGCTCTGCCAAAAGCTATTTTGCCAATTTTCCAGTAAAGACGGCAGGTAAAACCGGTACGGCACAGCGGTCAGGAAAAATGCCTGAGCTGGATGAAGAAGCATATCTAAAGAAGCATTTAAAGACCTTTGGAGTTACCGAAGCAGCTGTGGAGGCAAAGACTCTGGAGCTTATGGAGGATAATAAAGAGGACGCTAAATTCCTTGACAAGGGATATGCCATGAGGGAGGCAATAAAGCTCTTGAATCCCAATATTAAAAACGTAGATTTAGACCAATTCAAAAGGGATTATGATAATTACGCATGGTATACTGGCTTTGCTCCCTATGAGGATCCGGAAATAGCAATTTCTGTATTGATATTTCAAGGTGGATCTGGAGGCTATGCAGCTCCGATTTTTAGAGAAATAACCGCAGAATATATGGGACTCAATCTAGAAGAAGAAGCAGACAAAATGTTTTTGGAAAGCAGACTGGCTCAATAGAGCAGTCTGCTTTAGCTTTATACAAACTCCTACAAATGACCTATTACTTATATTTTTTAGAATTTAGCAGGATTTAATTGATATGTGGAGAATTTATTAAAGGTTACATATGCAACTAATATGGAGGAATCAACAATGCCCCAGGAAAATGCAATCGAGTTTAAGGGTACAAAAAAAGGAATTTTCATTCAAATTAATCAGGAGCTGGGATATGAGGCTATAAAGGAGCAGCTGGTTCAAAAACTTGAGAAAACGAAAACCTTTTTTACAGGTGCCAGAATTCTTGATATACAATGTGAAACGCTTTCCAATGAGGAAAAGCATGAGCTAAAGGAAATAATGGCAAATAGATATCAGATGGTGGTGCAGATGGAGACAGCTTCTGAAAAAAAATCCGAGGTTGATGAGATATTTCAAGGAATAAATGAAGGTCTTACTAAATTTATTTATGGAACGCTTCGTTCCGGACAACGATTATTCTATGAGGGCAATATTATTATATTGGGGGATGTGAATCCGGGGGCGGAGGTCATAGCCTATGGTAATATTGTAGTAATGGGTAGCTTAAGAGGAATAGCGCATGCAGGCAGCAATGGAAATACAGAAGCCTGTGTAGCCGCCTATTATTTAAATCCGACTCAACTGAGAATAGCTGATATTATCGCGCGGGCACCGGATGGTGACATAGAAAAGCCTGTAGGCCCGGAGCTTGCTAAGGTCCGAGGAAATATGGTATATATTGAACCTTATCTAATGAAAAAATAATGATAACTTAAGAGTAGGGGGTTAAAAAAATGTCACAAGTAATTGTTATAACGTCCGGCAAGGGTGGCGTTGGAAAAACAACTACAACAGCAAATCTAGGTACCGGATTAGCTCAAATGGGATATAAGGTTGTGGTTGTGGATGCAGATATCGGACTTAGAAACCTAGATGTGGTTATGGGTCTTGAAAACAGGATAGTTTATGATATTGTCGATGTAGTAGAGGGTGTTTGCAGATTGAAGCAGGCCCTTATTAAGGATAAAAGGTTTGAAGGCCTGAATTTACTTCCTGCTGCCCAGACAAGAGACAAAAATGCTGTGACCCCGGAGCAGATGCAAAAGCTAACTGCTGAATTGAAGGAATCCTTTGACTATGTTTTGATAGACTGCCCTGCAGGAATTGAACAGGGCTTTAGAAATGCGATTGCAGGAGCGGATAAGGCAGTGGTGGTAACCACACCGGAAATCTCTGCTGTGAGGGATGCTGATAGAATCATCGGTCTTTTGGAGGCGGCGGATCTCAGGGATCCTCAGCTGATTATAAATCGCATTAGAATTGATATGGTTAAGCGTGGGGATATGATGAATATCGAAGACATGATAGATATATTGGCAATAGACCTGCTGGGAGTGGTTCCAGATGATGAAACCATCGTCATTTCAACAAATAAAGGTGAACCTGCTGTGGTTGACATGAACTCACTGGCGGGACAGGCCTATAGGAATATTACCAAGAGATTAGCAGGGGAAGAGGTTCCCTTCTTAAACATGGAGGTAAATGATACTTTTATGAAGAGGCTAAAAAAATTATTTGGAATGAGTAGATAATAACGAAAGGGGGAGGTCGAATGGATATCTTTAAGCTTTTTGGTAAAGAGAGTGCATCCAGTGGAACCAGCAAAAATGTTGCTAAGGAAAGATTAAAGCTGGTATTAGTTCATGACAGAACCAATTGCTCACCTCACTTTCTTGAAATGGTTAAGGAGGATATCATTAAGGTAATATCAGATTATATGGAAATTGACGAAGAGGGTCTGGAGATTAGAATAACTAAGACCAAAAGAGATGGAGATGATAGCTCTGTCCCTGCTTTAATTGCCAATATTCCTATAAAGAAAATGAAGGATCGTGCTAGATAAATAGCATCCTTTACTGAGCTCAAGGAAAAGTGAGGGTAATGAAATATGAATATAGCTTTAATCGCCCATGATAAAAAAAAGGATCTAATGGTTAGCTTTGTTATTGCCTATGAACATGTTTTAAAGCAGCATTCGTTGTTTGGAACAGGAACCACTGGTAAGAGAATAATGGAGGCCACCAATCTGCAGGTGAACCTCTTTAGATCTGGCCCCCTGGGTGGAGATCAGCAAATAGGTGCCGAGATAGCCAATAACAGAATGGACCTTGTTATATTTTTAAGGGACCCCATGACTGCACAGCCCCACGAGCCCGACATTCAAGCCCTAATACGTCTCTGTGACGTATACATGATACCTGTAGCCACAAACATAGCTACAGGGGAGCTACTGATAAAGGGACTTGAGAGAGGCGAAATTAATTGGAGAGATTTAATAAGACAGAATTACTAGAGACTTTAGTTAGTCTCTTTTTTTCTGCTATTATTGAGGGGAGCTGGCTGTAATAAATAAACCTGTTGAACAATATATTATACTAATCCAAACAAAAGGAGTGGTATATATGATCAACAATAAAGGCAAAGACCAGCCATCTGGATATTTCCTTAATTTTACCAGAAAAACAAATGTGCCATATTTTGAATTTGACTTTAAAAAATGGAGCAGGAAGACCCTTATAAGATTGGTCTGCTGCTGCTTGATTTTTCTCATGCTCTTTACCTTTAAGGCAATAGGCAGTCCGGCCACGGAAAAGCTGATAGAGTCTGTTAATTATCGCTTAAATCAAAGGATTACCTTCGCTGATGCCTATCAACAGGCAATTGGTATTAAAAATGCTGTAGAGGAAAGAGGTACTAGAGCTTTAGCTGTACTTAACCTAGAGGCTCGTTTTGCCCGAAGTCTGATTCTTCCAATGAATGGTACAATATCGGTATTTTTCAATGAAACAATTCCGGCTTCAGGAAAAACATCAAAGGGCATTATTATTGAAGGTCAGGAGGGACAGAGTATAGTGGCGGCAGATGATGGGGTTGTTTTGGAAATTGTTTCAAATCCGAATACAGGCGATTCATTAATAATTAAGCATAAGGGAGACATACTGACGGTCTATAAAAATATGGCTAAAAGCAATGCAGAGATAAATCAAAGTGTAAACAAGGGTGAAATTATTGGGGAGAGTGGAGATAAGCTGATTTTCGAGGTGTGGAATAAAAAGGACCCGGTAGATCCTCTGGAATTTATAGATGTAGATCAATCGAAGCTTTAGGATAGGTATCAAAAATGACTCTATTTAAAATTTATGATGTGAAAGTAAAGATCAATTATTTCTTAATACCAATATTGATTATGAGCTACTTTGCAGATTATCTGCTGCAGCTGCTTACGGTATTGCTTATAGTTCTAATGCATGAGGGCGCCCATTGTATTGTGTCCTATCTTCATGATGTAAAAATATCTGAAATCCAGCTATTTCCCTTTGGTGGGGTAGTAAAGGCTGAGGAGGAGCTGGGGGTTGAACCATTGAAGGAGGTAATGATCGCGATTGCAGGACCTCTTTTCAATTTTGCTCTATTTTTCTTTCTATTGGTCTTTAAATCCGTGTTTACTTACGATAACAGTCATTTGGAATTTATAATGCATTCCACCCTTGTAATAGGAGGCTTTAATCTCCTGCCGGTTATCCCCCTAGATGGAGGTCGGGTTGTGAGGGCCCTATTGACCCATTGGCTTGGCTTGAAGAAGGCTACAATGGCAGCAATACAAATAGGTAAGATTATTTGCATAATATTTTTTTTGTTGGGAGTGTGGATGACGCTAAAGGATTACCAATACCTTTACATCGTGCTGCTGTCTGTTTTTTTATTTTATTCAATACTTCAGGAAAAGAAGATGGCCTATTTTCTTCTTATAAAAGAAATTCTGAGGAAAAAAAGGACACTTCAAAGCAGAGGTGTAATGAACACAAAGTATTTAACGGTGCTTGAATCCGTTGATATAAAGTACCTGCTGCAGGAGTTTTCATACGGGAAATATCACTTCGTTACTGTCGTCAGCCAGTCCGGCAGGGTTGTAGGAACCGTATCGGAAAGCGAGATCTTGGATGCCATGTCCCTATATGGCAGTAAAATTACCCTGGGAAGGCTTGTAAAAATAATTAAATTCAAAGAAAAGCAATAAACATATTTTCAAAGGAAATATGTTATCATATACTTATAAAGTGGCAAATTTTACTTTTAAGGAAATTAATGCTATGAGAAGTATGAAATGGAGGACAACAAAGGATGAAGGTAGAAATAAATGATATACTGTACAGGGTTGAAAAGCCAGCCAGATATCTGGGGAATGAACTAAACAGCGTACATAAGGAAATTAATGATAATACAATAAGGTATGCATTTTCCTTTCCTGATATATATGAAATCGGAATGAGTCATTTAGGTATGCAGATTCTATATCATCTTCTAAACAAAGAGGAGGATATATACTGTGAGAGGGTGTTTGCACCTGCCGTTGATATGGAGGAGGAGATGAGGAAAAATAGTATTCCTCTTTTTGCATTAGAAAGCAGAGAGCCTATCAAGAGCTTCGATTTTTTAGGGTTTACCCTTCAATATGAGCTAAGCTATACCAATATTCTCAATATGCTTCAATTGGCAGGGATTCCGGTCCTCAGTGAAGAAAGAGGAGAAGAGGACCCGATAGTTATGGTGGGTGGGCCCTGTGCCTACAACCCTGAGCCTATAGCTGATTTTGTGGACATGGTTATTTTGGGTGAAGCCGAGGAGGTTATTTTAGAGGTTATAAAGCTATATCGGGAAATGAAGGGGACGGATTTCAATAAAAGGCGTTTCCTTGAAAGGGCTGCTGCAATCAATGGTGTATACATACCAGCATTATACGAGGTAAGCTACAAAGAGGATGGAACCATTGAGGCAGTAAGCCCTATAAATGAAAAGGCACCGAAGTCGGTTACCAAAAGGATTATCAATAATTTAGATGAGGTCTTCTACCCCGAGGAAATCATAGTTCCTTATCTGAACATAGTCCATGACAGGGTTATGCTGGAGATATTCAGAGGCTGTACAAGGGGATGTCGATTCTGTCAGGCCGGCATGATCTATAGGCCTATAAGAGAAAAAAGTGTGGACAGACTGGCGGAGCTGACAGGAAAGCTATTAGCATCAACCGGATATGAGGAAATATCCTTAGCTTCACTAAGCACCAGTGATTATTCAAGGCTGAATGAAATTGTAAGGCATTTAATAGATGAATATGAAAAGGACAGGGTTGGCGTTTCACTGCCCTCCTTGAGGCTAGATAACTTTACCTTTGAGCTTATTGAAGAGATACAAAAAGTAAGAAAAACAGGGCTGACCTTCGCTCCAGAGGCAGGCAGCCAGCGATTAAGGGATGTTATCAATAAAGGCTTAACGGAGGAGGATTTAATTAATGCTGTTGAAAAGGCCTTTAATTTGGGCTGGAGTACAGTTAAGCTGTATTTTATGATCAGTCTGCCGACAGAAACCTTTGAGGACTTAGACGGTATTCAGGATTTAGCCAATAAGGTAGTGGATGAGTATTATAGGGTTGACAAGGAAAAGAGGGGGAAGGGCCTCACCGTTACGGTAAGTGCATCTACCTTTGTTCCAAAGCCCTTTACTCCCTTCCAGTGGGTGCCTCAGAATAATCTGGAGACGATATATGAGAAGCAGAAACATCTCATAGGCAAGCTAAAGAGAAAAGGAATAACCTTCAACTATCACGATGCAAAAACCAGCTATTTGGAGGCTGTTTTTGCCAGAGGTGATAGAAGGCTGTCTAAGGTATTGGTACAGGCCCTGAAGGAGGGCTGCAAATTTGATGGCTGGCAGGAGCACTTTGATTTCCATAAATGGAAGGGAATATTCGAAACGACTGGTGTTAATCCGGATTTTTATACCGCCAGACAGCGAAGCTATGACGAGGTTCTGCCATGGGACCATATAGACGTTGGTGTAACCAAGGACTTTTTAATCAGAGAAAATGAAAAGGCCCAAAAGGCAGAGCTTACCATAGACTGTAGGACTAATTGTAGCGGCTGTGGTGTCAATCAGAGCTTTTTAGGAGGTATATGCTAATGAACCGAATACGTTCACGCTTTTATAAAAAGGATGATTTAGTATTCATATCTCATTTAGACCTAGTCAGAGTATTTGAAAGGGCTATGAGAAGAGGAAGCATTCCTATATCCTATACTCAGGGCTTCAATCCCCATCCGATTATGGCCTTTGCTACAGCCCTAGGTATAGGAGTATCCAGTGAAGGCGAATATATAGATATACAGTTGGATGATAAGCTGCTTCCGGAGGTTTTTATGGAAAAGCTAAATTCTGTTCTTCCTGAGGGTCTGAAAATTACACAAAGCGCATATATTCCTTCATCTGAGGACTCACTTATGTCATTAATTAAGCGTTCAGTGTACATCGTAAAGGTGCAAATCAGTGTCGATGTAGACAACAATGAGCTGAAAAATAAAATAAAAGAATTCCTTAGCTTGGATGAGATCATTGAGACTAAAGAAAAGAAAAAGAAGCATAAAAATGATAAGCCTAAATTTCAAGAGACTAATATCAGAGAAGGTATTTATCAATTAGATATTCTATCCCATGATAATAATGAGATTATCTTCAAGATGAATTTAGCCGCTGGCAGCGAAAAGAATCTGAAGCCGGAGGTAGTCATTAAGAAATTAGCTGAAATTACTGAACTGCCTATTAACCCAGAAAGCGTTAGAGTACATCGCTTGGAGCTATTGAAGGAGCAACAGGGAGAGCTTGTATCGATAATGGAAGGGGTAAAAAGCATATAATTAGGTTGGGAGCTGGTTAGATGAATAAGATAGTGGTTGATGTGGGTATAAATGAAACCCGCCTTGGATTTTTAGAGGATGAAGAGCTGGTGGAGCTTTATATAGAGCGAAAAAACAATAAACGTATTGTAGGCAATATATATAAAGGCAGAGTTACCAATGTTTTGCCAGGTATGCAGGCGGCATTTGTAGATATTGGGCTTGAAAAAAACAGCTTTTTATACGTTAAGGATGCATTGCCTCAAGAGCTTACAGGAGAGGTAGCTGAGGCCTTTAAGGATATGTCCATCAGGGATGTTCTTAAAACTGGTCAGGAGGTTATCGTACAGGTCATAAAGGAGCCAATCGGCACTAAAGGGGCGAGGGTTACCACGCATATTACTCTACCGGGCAGGTATATGGTTTTAATGCCCTACACCGACTATGTGGGGGTTTCCAGACGAATTGGCGATGAGGCAGAAAGGGAGAGACTGAAGTCGGAAATAGAGGAGATAAAGCCCAACAATATGGGTGTCATTGTTCGGACTGTTGCTGAGGGCAAGACGAATGATGACTTTAAGGACGACATCAAATTCCTTTTAAAGCTCTGGCAAAAGATAGAGAAGGAAAAAAAGCTAGGCTTTGCTCCAAGGCTGGTATATAAGGACTTTGATTTAGTAAATAGGACCATTAGGGATATATTTAATCAGGATATACAAAAGTTTGTCATTAATGATGAAGCTGAGTATAAGAGTTCAAAGGAGCTATTGGAGCTGATATCTCCTGGCCTCAAGGATAGATTAGAGTTTTTTAATGACGATATGGAGGATGTCTTCCAGCACTATAATATTGAGTCTCAGATTAATAAGGGTATATCTAGAAAGGTATGGCTTAAAAGCGGAGGCTATATCGTCATGGATACGACAGAGGCTTTGACGGTAATAGACGTAAATACTGGCAAATATGTTGGAACTACAGACCTAGAGGACACTGTATATCAAACCAATCTTGAGGCTACAACGGAAATTGCCAAGCAGCTTAGGTTAAGGGACATTGGCGGTATCATAATTGTAGATTTTATAGATATGACCAATGAAAAATATGAGCAGGACGTTTTAAATAAGCTGGAAAAGGCCTTAAGCAAGGATCGGACTAAAACAAAGATTTTAGGTATTACACATCTTGGGCTTGTGGAAATCACCCGTAAGAAGGTTAGACAAAGGCTGGATTTCCTCCTACAGAAAAAGTGTAATTGCTGTGATGGTAGCGGAAAGGTAATCTCCGAATACACATTGCTGCATAAGCTGGAAAAGCAAACGAAACGAATAAGCCTCCACACCAGCTGTCAGGCAGTGATATTTGAAATAAATCCTGCAGCTCTTGAATCTATACTGGGGGAAATCGGATTAATTGAAGAAATAGAAGCTGTCACTAGGCTTAAAATTTTCTTTCATACCAATGAGGCTTTGGCCTATGGTGAGTTAAAGATGAAAACAATGGGTAACCTAGAAATGATAGAGGGTATAATGAAGGAAAAAGCAGCAGCAAAGGGTTGACAGGGATTATCTGCTGTGATAGTATATATTGATGTAGGAAGCCGCACGGATCGGGTTTTAAACGTAAGTACCTAGCATTCGGCGAGACTGTGTTGAGGAGGTGTAAGTATGTACGCAATCGTTGAAACTGGTGGAAAACAGTACAGAGTTCAAGAAGGTGATACAGTATTCGTAGAAAAGCTAGAAGCTGCTGCGGGTGATGTAGTTACTCTTGATACTGTATTAGCTGTATCTAAGGATGGCCAATTAACATTAGGTGCTCCAGTAGTAGCAGGAGCTAAGGTTGAGGCTAAGGTAGTTGAACAAGGTAAGAACAAGAAGATCATTGTTTTCAAGTATAAGCCTAAAAAGGATTACAGAAGAAAGCAAGGTCACAGACAGCCATATACTAAGCTAATAATCGAAAAGATTAATGCATAGGAACTAATTATGATTATCATAAGGATATTTAGAAATCAAGATAATCAAATCTATCAATTTGATATCAGCGGTCATGCACATGCAGACGAGCCCGGTAAGGATATAGTCTGTGCTGCGGTTTCTGCCTTAAGTCAAACAACCCTATTGGGCTTGCGAGAGGTGGCAGGAATAGAGACGGCTCATAAAATTGAGCATGGGTACTTAAATTGTAGTATACCTAATGAATTAAGTGATGAAAAAGGTAGAGAGGCCCAGCTGCTGCTTGAAACAATGGTCATTGGACTGAAGAGCATGCAAAAAGGCTATTCAAAGTATATAGAGCTTCATGACAAGGAGGTGTAAGTCATGTTATTTGTAATGGATCTTCAATTATTTGCAAGTAAAAAAGGTGTAGGTTCTTCTAAAAATGGTCGTGAAAGTATTTCAAAAAGACTAGGTGTTAAGAGAGCTGACGGTCAATTCGTAAGCGCTGGTAATATCCTTGTTAGACAAAGAGGAACTAAGGTTCACCCAGGAAACAATGTAGGTAAGGGCTCAGACGATACACTTTTCGCTTTGATCGATGGTGTAGTTAAGTTCGAGAGAAAAGATAAGGACAGAAAACAGGTTAGCGTTTACGTTAAGGAAACTGTTGCTGCAAACTAATAATTAAACCGCTGATTTAAAATCAGCGGTTTTTTGTAATTTTAGAAATGAAATTTTTAGATAAATAAGTGTTTACTATGGTAAATAAAGTGCTATAATATAAACAAAGGTAATCGGCACCGCAAGGTGCGGTTGCCACAGAGCTTGTATTACCTAATCACTCTGCGTGCGAGGCAGGGTGATTATCTTTTTGTCCTTATGATTACCTTAAATATGGTAATAATTAAGGAGACAAGCGCTATAACAAGCATAGAGAACAGTATCATTAAGGATATTGCTTCATATGTAGTCATATCGCCCCACCTCCTTTCATCTGTTGAAATGAGGTGGCAATCACACCCTGCTTTATCCGATTACCTAATCCAGATAATACCATATTATTATATAAAAGTAAATCACACTTTTTTATAGGTTAATATAACTCGCATCTCTAAATACCGTCTTTGTACTTCAAAAAATGCAAAAATCTGTTGCATTATATAGAGCTTTTATAGGACCACCGACCCAAAATCGGTGGCTTTTCAATTAGTCTGAAAATTCATTATATTTTTTATAAACGTATTGTGTCATTATATTGTGCATATTGTAAAATAGTGGTATTATTTGTATAATGCTACAAGAGATAGGGATCAAAAGTAACAAAAATCATTAAAAGCTAACTTTATAATACTAATATCGCTGTAAGGCGGTTTTTTAATAGGGTTAATGTAACAAATATGCAAAATTGAGCTTTAAATATAATTCGAATTTCGGAATGTTAATTTTAAAATCCTGTTTTTTCAATGCGTTTACCCGCTTAATTATACATTAGCACATTTATAGTATGTTAAAAAATGAGGTGATTGTCATTGTAGCTTATCTGGTAATCCTAGCTGTTGCTTTATTTCTGTTTTTATATTTTAAAAGTAAGATAAATACCGAAAAGCACCATTCGCAAAAGGCTGCTCCGAAGGAATCGGCAGCTGAAAGAGAATTTAGTTCGATTAGAAGGGATGAAACTCAACTAATTGCTACAGACACTGGAAATGATCTTGAGAAGGGATCAACCATAGATGGCAGATATCTGGTGATGGAAAAGCTGGGCAAGGGTGGCATGGGTCAGGTATATCTGTGCAAATCCATTTCTATGGGCAATCTATGGGCCATTAAGCTTATACGATACAGCAAGGAAGGTCAGCGTATTCCGATTGTGGAGGAAGACATATTGAAGCGGCTGAATCATATCTATTTACCTAAAATAGTTGAGGTGATTTACACGGATGCAGGAGTGTATATTGTTGAAAGCTACATAGAGGGCACTCCTCTGGACAGAAGGATGGATATGGAAGGGCCCTTTGACGAAGAAACGATAATCAACTGGGGTATACAGCTGCTGGAGGCGTTGGATTACCTGCATAGCCTGAAGCCAAGACCTATCATTTACAACGATATGAAGCCCTCCAATATCATTATAACTCATAATAATGTAGCTACCTTGATTGATTTTGGTATATCCAAGGAATTGAGCCTCAATAAGGAAGGGGATTCGAGCCCTTGGATGGCGTACACTGCAGCCTATGCTGCCCCTGAGCAGCTCTATGGAATTTCAGACCAAAGAACTGACATATACTGCCTTGGGCTAATGCTGTTATTTTTACTTACTAATGCGGAGACAGAGGATATTAAACGAGGAATGCTTCATAGTATTCAAATAACAAAGCCCCTAAGGGAGGTGCTGTTAAAGTCCATAGCAGAGGAGCCTGAAAAGAGATATCAAACGGCAGTAGAGCTTAAAGAGGCCCTAACCATGATTCGTGTTGGCATGAAGAGTCAGGTGCAATATATTCAGGAGCTTCCGTCGGATTATAAGAAAATTATCGGTATATACAGCCCCTACTCCGTAGGTAAAACAACCTTAGCCTGTAATCTGGCCAGTGCCTATGCAAGGAAAGGAATAGCTGTTGCTCTGATTGATACCGACAGCGAGAAAAAGGATGTACAGTATCATTTTAATATTGACACTCCTGAAAATTACCAGAGGCTAAAACAGCTTAGTAAGGACCTTCGACTAAATAAAGAAATACACAGTCTTGAGAAATACTGCACAAAGCATAGGGGAATAGAAATTTATACAGATCATCGTGACAGCAGCTACAGCTTTGACTATAGTATGCTGGAGGCAATATTAAAAAATACTGCTGCCAATGTAATAATTATTGATATATCTAGAGGTCACGAAAAGAGTGTTATCAATAAAATGCTTTCAATTTGTAACGAAAGACTACTGCTGGTGGATAAGACGATTTCCAATATATTGGGTCTGCCTTCAAGGCTACAGGGCATAGAGGCCTCCAGCTATAGAAATATGAGCTTAGTAATTACTAAGGATGTTGCTGTCAAAGGCATAACGGAGAAGGAGGTTTTAGATTTCCTGGAGGAGGTAGAGGTTTACGGGGCGGATACATTGAGCATCACATTTAAGCGTGTATATAAGGTGCCGGATAAATATAAAGAGCTGGTGGAAGCCATGCTTCAGAAAGCGCCATCGCCTTTATATGGTAGGGCTAAGGAGTTTGACGAGGCCATAGACCAGCTGGCTGAAGGCATGTATCAGCTAAAGAGCGCCAGAAAAAGGGGAATAACAGGTGCGCTTAAGAGGGCTTTGACAAAGTGATTTTTACGGGAGGGAAGGGAATGAAGAAGAGATTATTGGATTTTGTTCTAGTGTTGATATGTATTTGTATTGCTGTGCTGGTGGGCTTCTATATTGTACCACGTGATAATAAAAGCACGAGAGAAACCACAATGGTTATTCAGCTAAGGTATGACCTAGGAAAAAACCAAATGGTAAAGGATTCTGATTTGGAGCTGGTGGAAAAGGGAAGCTATGGCTTGGCAAGGGATACCATTTTAGATAAGGTCGATGTTCTCGGGATGTATGCAAAGTCAGATTTACCAAAGGGTATCGTTCTGCAGGAGGGTTTTTTCCAAGACGAGAAGGAGCCTGTAAATGCTTTTCTGTATGAGGACCCTGAAATGGATGGCATCTCCTTTGATACTAACCTGACACGGTCGGTGGCGGGAATAGCAGAAAAGGGTGACTTTGTTAGAGCGATTATCTATTTAAAGCCTGAGACTACCGGGATGGACAGCAGGGTTTTGATGCTGGAGGAGCTTTCAAACCTTGAAATTATCAGTATTAGCAATAATAGGGGGAAAAATATGGAGGAGACGGAGGATGCCGGCAGCAGTGATAATTCAATACCCGCAGTGGTAACAGTTAAAGCCAACAAGCAGCAGCAGACATTGCTGGTAAAATACATGAATGACGGTATTGTGCATCTTTCACTAAGGCCAAGGATACTTGCCGCAGGTGGAAATGTAGAGGCTGCTGCAGATATTGTAGAGCAGGAGACTACTCTACAGGAGGCGCAGAATCAGCCGCCTACCCCTGAGGCAATAACGACAGAAGTCAATAATGAGGAATCGGAGGAAAAGGAGACTAAAGGAAAGGGGTTTGGGATTAATTGAAGGATACTATCGATAAACGTGTATTTGCTATATGGTCACCCAAGGCAGGTGTAGGAAAAACACTGATAGCAGCCCATTTGGCGAGGTATGCAGCTTCAAAAAAGCTATTGACAGGGATTATAGACCTAAACAGACAATGTCCATCTGCTGCAGCGGCCCTTGACATAAGACTTCCGAGAGAAAAAAGCTTAAAGGAGGCCCTCTACACAGAACGGGATTCGGAGGTTATAACGAATTTTCATAATAATCAAAAGATCAATGAAAACCTCTTTTGCTTAGCCTTGAATCTCAATAATAAGGTTGACGATTTATTTGAGGTTACGGATGCTCAGATTTCTAGGCTTTTGCAAATATCTAAAAATAAATTTAACCTGCTGCTTCTGGATTTGCCCACCTCCTACTTTGAGCTAACCAGCTATGAGGGCTTGAAGTTTGCAGATAAAATAATTGCCATCATAGATAACGATTATAATTCATTAGTTGCATTAAAGGGATATCTTAATTTTTTTACAGAAATAAACATACCACATAAGGACATTATTTTAGTTGTGAATAAGGATATGGGGCTATTGTCGGAGGAGGAAATATATAAGGTCTGCAATATTCCAATAGCTGCAGTCATTCCCTTTAACAAGCATTTAGTAAGGGATATGAATGAGGGAAAAGGTGCATTTGAAAATGGAGGAGGCCTAAAGGATAGAAGGCTTACGAAGGGTATAGCGGAGATTTTCAGGCTATTGACAGAGGAGGAAAATGTGGCTTCAAAAGGGCTGGTGAGGAGTCCATCGGGACTGAGGCTGTGGCATTACTTGAAAAAATTCAATCGCAAGGGAGTGTCTGAAAATGAGTAATATAATTCCAAATATTCATAGGGACAAATATGAGGCAGCCCTTCAAAAACAGACTGCTGCCAATACTCAGCAGAGCTCTCGGTCTCTCGAAAATGCAGTAGACGAGGTTAGAAGCTATTTGACAGAGACCTATCCCGACGTATTTGAGAATACATTAAATGATGCAAATGCCAGAAATAAGATTCAAGAGTATATTGCCAGATATGTTCAGGAAAAAGGGGTTAAGGTGGATGGGTACGATGGTCTGGAGAGGACGACGGCAATAATCACGGAGGATATTCTGGATTTTGGACCCATTACGGAATACATAATAAATGAAGATATCGAGGAAATAAGAGTTAATAGCTATATAGATATTAGAATTGTAGTAAAGGGAAAGGAATATAGGACAGATAAGAGGTTTTCGTCGCAAAAGCAGGCACTATCCATTGCAAAGAAGATCGTGAGAACCGTCGGAAAAAACATAACCCCTACTGAGCCAATCGTTGATGCTCGTTTAAAAAATGGACAAAGGGTGGCGGTTGTAATAGAGCCGATATGCCTAACTGGTATAAATCTAACCATAAGAAAGCAAAAAAAAGAGGTTTATACTGCTGGGAGACTGATTGAATATGGCACAGCAACGGAGGAAATGTTTGAGTTTATTGATATTCTGGGGGAGGCGGATGTAAGCATGGAGGTGGTGGGCCCTACCAATAGCGGCAAGACAGCCACTCTGCAGACTATGCTATCCAGGCTGGAAAAGGAAAGAAGGATAATAACGATGGAGGATACCGCTGAATTGAACCTCCGGCAATATGATGAAAACGGTAATGCAATTAATAATGTGCTTATGTGGGAAACCAAAGAGGGGATAACAAATCTACTGGATTTGCTCCGGCAGTCCCTTCGGCAGTCTCCTGAAACTATGGTTTTAGGAGAAATGAGGGGGGCGGAGGCTCAAACTGTAGTGGCTGCAGCCAATACAGGACATCAGATATACAACAGCTTTCATGCCAATGGCCCAAAGGATGCGCCAACTAGGGTTTTACAAATGTATATGATGGGGCATACGACTCTGACTCAGGATATGATTTTAGATATGATCATCACTGCATTTCCAATATGCATTTTCCAAAAGAAGCTGAAGGACGGCAGCAGGAAGATAATGAGCATAGCAGAGCTGGAGGGCTATGAGGGAGGAAAGCTAAGGTATCGCGAAATATTTAAGTACAAGGCAACCGGCTTTACCACCATCGAAGAAATTCATCCCCTGACCAATATCAGTTATACAAGAAAGAGCATTGTAGGCAGGCATCTATTCTTATCGCCTATAAGCCACGGACTGTATGAGAGATTAATAGAGGCTGGAATTGAGGGAGAAAGAATTGAAAAGTTTTATTCGGGAGCTCTGGAGGAAAAGGGGGTTTAAGGAATGTTGGTGCTTTACAGATTAATTGTAATTCTAAGCCTTCTCGTTGTCCTCTTGGCCTCCGGTAGGCTAATATTCAATGCAGATTATATTGGTATCCTAAGCTCAGGAGGGACAAAGGGAAAAAGGACGAGAAATTACAGCCATATATTAAGGGAACAACGGAGAAGAGAGATCCTCAATGCTAAGCCAACCCTCAGAGAGAGGCTTCTAAGGCGTGTAACACAGACCCTTGAGCTATCGGAAACAAATATAAGGCTTCAGCAATTTATAAGCTACAGCTTAATCCTCAGCAGTCTAGGCATATCGATGGGAATGCTTTTAAGAAATCCTATCCTTATGGTGATATTAGGAGGACTGACTAGCGCCATACCCTTTTTATATATACACAATAAGGCAAAAAACAGACTTTCTCAAATAGAATATATGCTTCCTTCGGTTATGGGAATTATTATAGCGCAGTATTTACATGAGAGTGACATTATTATTGCCATCGAAAAAAAGCTGGACCAAATACCGCATCCATTAAATAAATACTTTACAGTATGTGTCAATGAGGTTCAATGCCTGAACAAGGATACTATTACAGCCTTAAGAAACCTTGGAGACAGAATAGACAACTATTATTTTAAGGAATTTATAAAGCTAGCAATTCAAGCAGAGGAGCAGGGGCAGGATTTGAAGTATACGATGGTTACAATTCCGGAGGATATGAGGGATCTGCAGCAGGAGCAGGACAAATTTGATCTCATTAGGAAAAAGTATAATAGGGAGTTTATCGCAACTCTGATTTTTATGCCGCTCAATTTATTGATTTTACGGTTTGGCTACAGGGATTACTATGATCTACTGATCTATGACGTAAGGGGTAAAATCTCCCTTGGTATCATCGTGCTAATATTAATATTTATTAGCTACAAGCAATACGTTGACAATCGCCCAATAAAAATTGAATTGGATTAGAGGTGAGGGTATGACAGTAAATAAGCTGCATTCATTAATAGTGACTATGGCGGTATTTATAATTCTTATTAAGCTTAAGGGACTTTACTTATTTACCCCGGGAAACAAAATAATTCAAAGATATAGAAAATCTATGAATTTTATAGAGGTAAACAAAATGCCACTTATGGAGGAATTATTTAAGCCATTGGGCAATTTCGTCAATAGTAAGATAAGGATTAATGAATATAACAGGAAAAAGCTTGAAAGGGATTTGCTACGGGTAGGGGACGCTACAACACCGGAGCAGCATCTGGCAAAAAAGGTGATTTATCCAGTACTGATGCTGATTGTAGGTGTGTTTGCAAGTATACCGGTTGGTGTATTTATAATATCTGTTTGTGTAATGTTTGCCGTATTTATGTATTTTCAGCCAGATGTTGAGCTGGAAAAAAGACTCAAGGAGCTGAATGCTAATATCATAAAGGAGTTTCCACGCTTTGCCAGAACCCTGAGATATTCACCCCACAAGAACATTATCCACACCATAGAGGATTACCTAAATGTCTGTAAGGGACCACTGTATTACGATTTGAAGATTTTACATGCAAAGCTGGAGGCAGGGGTATCTGAAAAGATAGCACTACAGGAGTTTTCCGACACTATAGGCATAATAGCAATCCAAAACTATGTAATGGCAGTTATCACCGGAATAGAAACCTCTAAGGAAAATGTAGATACCCTTTATGCCATACAGGAGGAAAAGGTCCGGCAAATGAATTTGGATATTATAAAGGAGGAGATGATGAAGCGGCCTGAAAGGCTGGAAAGGAACAACGCGATAGCTCTATATGCTGTATTTGCAATGAATGCAGTGGCTGTGGGTCTGTCTTTTTTAATTGATTTTGCTGCTCAGTTTAAGTGAATTAATGCCATTAGACCTGCGGCATTGTTTATAAAACTAATATAAAGGGAGGGATGGGTAATGAATAAAATTTTTGGCTTAGGCATAGCTGTGGTGGTGACAATTGCTGTGTTGGTTATATTCAGACAACAGGTTACATCAATTGCAACAGGATTATTTGACATGTTCAGAACAGCTGTAGGACTATAATCATTAAGGGAGGTGAGGATATGCTTAGTCGTTTAAAAGGTTATATTTGCAAGAGCTTTAACAATCAAAGGGGATATTCTACCTTAGGAGGGCTTATCCTCATCCTATGCTTTTTAATGTTTATTCCGGTCTTTACATCGATTACAAGTTTATACACAACCTGGAGAAGCATGAATGAGGTGGCTGCTGCCACCATAGGCATGGCTAAGAAAAATGGCGGCTTTAACGATGAGGCCCTAATGCTTTATCACACACTGCTGGAGGAATACAACATAGATGAAGGTAAGCTGGAAACCACCTTTTACCCAGGTACACAGATAAAGGTCAATAAGAGGGAGCCCATGGGGATTGAGCTTAGACATCAAATGAGCTTCAGAATTATGCAAATGGATAAAGGTGTGCTGGAAATAGCTTTTATCCTACCTGTAAAGCAGAGCACCTACTCTCAAAGATATTTTCGACCCAGTGAGCTGTAATGCTTAAAGAATCGGGAGGAGATAGAATATGCTTTTTAAACTAAAGTATTGCCTCAATAGCAGGTGTGGGGAATCCAGCTTGGAGCTACTGGCCTTCATGTTTAAAATCCTAGTGATTACCCTGCTGATATTTCAGCTGTCAATATTCCTCATAGATACCGGCAAATATTATATTGCAATTAATGAGACCATTAGAAAAGCCCAGTCTGAAGGCATAATCCGCAGAGATTATTTTGAGGATCAGCTTGTCAGACTAAATATTCAGCCCAATAGGGTGAGGGCCACTGCAACACCAAGCTTTGGTACATATGTTAATAAGCTGGGTGACAGAATGACACTACAGATAGAATATGATTTCACCATCAGCTTTTCGGACTTATGGAATGTAGAGCTGCCCATAACTTTAAAAGCCAGCAAAACCAACCAAGGGTACTACGGTGAGGGTTATGGAGGTGGCTGGTAATGAGAGTGATGGACCATATTAAAAGGCTGTTGAGGAATGAAAAGGGTGAGACTGCATTAATCGGACTGGTTAAATTTTTTATATTTTTTACAATCATAGGCATTGGCGTTGAGTTTTACAGATTCCAAACCTATCACTCTACGCTACAAACAAGACTGGAGATAATAGTACAGGATGCTTTGGAATTGAGCGTTAAGGATGAGTATAGGAGGGAGAGGGTAAGCAAAATAGTTGCTGCTGAAGCAGAGGAAAACTTGATTGAGGTTCTAATGACGGAATTGAATCTGAACTATAGCTTGCAGCCTCAGAGCCCCAGTATCCTACAATATCCCTTGGTCATCAGCAACATAGAAATCGTTGAGGGCTCCTTTACCAATGACGGTGCCGACTACTATAATACAGAATACCCCTCCATGAGAATCAGGGGCTATACCCATCAAAGAATAATACTGATACCATTTTTAGCTGAGGAGTTAAAGCGTGTAGAGATCCCCTTTAATGTTTATATAGAAAATAGGAGGTATGATTAAGCCTTTGGCTGATGAGGGAATTAATGGAGATTGCCATTCAAACCCACTGAGGGTAATGCAGCACAGTAAATAAATGTAAGTATTATAAGCAACTATTTGGATTTTTCAATAAATCCTAGTGTAGCTAGGAAGGAGACTACATTGAATAATCAAGTATTGAAAATTGTACCAAGGCCAACGAATAATAAATCTTTTGTAACGAGAGCAGTCGTGATTATAACGCTTCTGCTCTTATTGATAAACAATTTGTTAAATATCTTTATTTATAAAGTTTAGATTTTTTAGTACTTAATTAATTTAAAGAGATAGGTGAAGCAATGAAGGGGATTTCAAAGCATACAGTGATGAAGCACTTGAAAAAAGTGCAGGCCTGCCATGAAATATATAAGCAGATGTCAGATTCTGAACTTCAAAATGAGTTTAACGAGGTAACCTGTAAAGCAAAATCCAGAGATCAGGACTTGAGAAGCTTAATTGCTCCTGTATTTGCAATCGTCAAGGAGGCCATATATAGAAAACTGGGTATCACTCCTTATCAGGAACAAATGATAAGTGCAATAGCGATGAGCAATGGTTGCATATCTGAAATGAAGACGGGAGAAGGTAAAACAGTAGCTTCTGTCTTTGTAAGCGTTCTTTTCTCAATAGATATGCAAATTCATGTAGTCACAGTGAATGATTATTTAGCAGAACGTGATTTTATGAAGATGCTGCCTGTATACCGCTTTCTAAATATTAGCTGTAGCTTGAATGTAGGCGAAGGAAATAAAGATGATATTTATCGCTCAAGAGTAATCTTTACAGCAGCAAATTCTCTAATATTTGACTATCTATCAGAAAAAATCAAGGCAAGAAAAATCGAAAATTTTAAAGGCCTAATCTCTTTAGAGGCCGCTATACTTGATGAAATTGATTTTATATTATTGGATAATGCAAACTCCAATTTTTCAGTATCCATTGGTTCAGGCAAACCCTTTGTACATCTAGGTCTCTATAGGCTAATGCGAATTGCTTTTAAGGATTTCGTTGGAGGAGAGATTAACAACCGTTTTAGTTATTGCATTAATGAGGAATGCATTAAGGCGGTGGACTTCATTTACTCATTAAGCGATAAAAGCATACAAATAACAGATGGAGGCTTTAAAAAAATAGAAAGGATTTTTTGCATAAAGGATTTGACTTCTCATCTGACTATATATAAAGCTGCATTGCACACGATTGAAGCCCATGTCTTTTATAAAAAAGATAAGAATTACATAGTTAGAGATAATAGAATATGTCTGATTAATGAGGCCAACGGCCGAGTTATGCATAATAGCTACAAAGAGGAGGGCCTGCAGCAAGCAATAGAGATTAAGGAAGACTTAGGGGTTAATGGTGTAAACCCACAAGAAATTAGTATGACCTTTCAGCTATTCTTTAACAAATATAAAATAATTATGGGAATGAGTGGTACCTTGCAGGGGGCAGAAGAAGAGTTTGCAGATATATATGACCTTCAGACCTATATCATACCCCTCCACCGAAGCTCTTTAAGAAAAGATCTTAAGGATATTGTCTATAAAACTGCTGCCGAAAAATTCGAGAATTTTTATTCGATGCTAAGACAATATCACCTTAATCGGCAGCCTATTTTAATTATATCTGAATGCGAGCTGGAAGCCGTTGGCATATATGCAGAGCTTACCGAAAGAAACTATGCTCCTCAGCTTTTGATTAATCAAACTGGTGAAGCTGAAGAAAAAGTAGTTAAAAGGGCAGGTGTAAATGGTGCTATAACAATCACAACAAACATGGCTGGCAGAGGTACGGACGTAATCATTGACAATACAGCGATAGATAAAGGTGGACTTGTAGTAATAGCCCTTGCCAAATTTAACAGTATTAGATTTGATAATCAGGTAAAGGGGCGGGCTGGGAGGCAGGGGTTACCTGGCATTACTATCACACTATCTTCTCTGGAGGATAGTATTTGGACTAATGTATGCCAGTATAGATATGAAAGCCTATTGAGCATAGATGATGACAATTTTTATTTGGAAAAAATTCAGAAAATGCTAAGAAAAGAGCTTTTAGGATTGCAGAAAAGAGCTGACAAAAATATGTACAGCCTCAGAAAAGTAAACTATCTGCTTGATATGCATATTAACCAATACAAATCATTTATTTATGAGTTTGCTCAGACGGTTTATAACCTACAGCAATTCAAGCTCTTAATAGATACATATATTAACCAAGAGCTGATAAAAAGCCTTAAGGCTTTAGAGGCTGTCAATGAGTCAGACCATAAAAGACTAAATCTATTTAAAGCTTGCTTAATAGAAATAATGCATAGCAGGATAGACCTTTTCGGTGAAAAGCTGGCAATAGCTTTGTTTAGAAGAGTACTAGATTTAACAATAGATCAGACAATTCAGGATACTTTAATACAGCTTAATAACACAAAAATTGATATTATGGCAAGGACTTCGGATTGCAAAAAATCAGAAATAGAATTCATAAACGATACCAAGCAAATCATTGATAACTACTTAACTTATATTTTTATAAAATCATCAGAGCTCTTTATATCTGCAAAATTGTTCAACGAGTGAGGTGTAAATTGAAATGACAAGAGAAGAACGCAAAAAAAATTGGGCTTTATTAGTTAAACCGACGCATGACTGTAACTATAATTGCTCTTATTGCTATGATGCACCCTTTAGAGAAAAATTCAAGGGCTATATTATGAAGGAAGAAATTGTCCACAGGGTGGCGAAACTCGCCGCTGATTATGCAGAAAATGTAACATGGATATGGCACGGTGGAGAACCTACGCTAATGGGAGTAGATTGGTATAAAACCATGCAGGAGGTATTCTATCAAAATTATACAAGTAATTTTTCGCAATGTATGCAATCCAATGGTTCGTTGTTGAATGAAGAATGGTCTAAATTATTCATTGACTATGAAATCAGTATAGGAGTCTCCTTTGATGCGTTTTATCAAAGTATAAGAGAAGGTGAAAGAGATAGTAAGGTTTCAATTACAGATGAGGCATTGAAAAATTTTACTGCATATCACAAAAATGTGGGGTCCATTACTGTAATAAATAACGAAAATTATAAGGAGCAAATAGAAATATACGATTACTTAAAAGACGAAGTAAGACTTAATTCTATTGCCTTTAATCATATTTATAGATCTGAGGGCTCTGTTAAGAATAATCTTGAGCTAACGCCGGTGAAATATATAAAAGAATTTATGAAATTTTATAGCCACTGGTTAGGCGATACGGGTTCAAATTGCGTGAGAGAAAGAAGTGCTTTTGAAATGACTAAACAAATAATGGGCAATAGGGAGGTCACCTGTAATCATATAGACTGCCGTAGTCATTGGGTCGGTGTTAATCCCGTGGGAGACTTATATCCCTGCGATAGATATCTTCCAGAGAAATACTACATGGGTAATATTCAGAACGTTCGTTCAGTTGATGAGATATATTCAAGTGAAGGCTATCAAAGCTACTATAATGATGTTCAGGAGCGATTTGATACTCACTGTAGAGAATGTGGATATTTTGATTATTGTAAAGGTGGATGCAATGCAAACCATATTGTTGTCTCAGGAGGAACAGGAGTGGATAAGTCCTCCTGTGATATCTTTAGATTAAAATTTAATAGCCTCTACGAATTTTGGAGGGATGTGGATATATATACGAGCAATATAAACAAATTCGTGCAGTACGATATACTTACACATCCATTTTTCACAATAAAAGAGATTAAGGAAATATTCACTGCCAATGGAATTAAAGCTGATTGGAATTATATCTGTGAGGGCAAGGCGCTATTAGATTGTGAGGAATTCAAAGTATTTAGAATTTTCAATGCTTTTAAAGGCCAGTACGGTGATCACACGGATTATGTGATACAAGGAGAAGGCGCAGAAGGAATAAAAAGAGACTCTGTGTATGAGTTAGGACGTTTTAAAGAAAAACGAGTAAGGCAGCTGAAAAACCTGCTTATAACCAATCAGACAAAGCTAAAGGAAATCGGGGTGATATGATGGAGAAGCTTAAACGTGAAATAGAAATTTTTAAAAAAGTAAATTCAAGAGAGGTCCCCCTCATAGCAGAGCACACCAACATTGTATTTTCTAATAGTCCGGCGGCAGGATTGAGAAACCAGGGTATAGCCAAGGCAAAATTGCAGGAATATATCGATAAAAAGGGGGCTGATCTAAGTGAATGGGACAACATATGATTTAAAGGTAGGGTATGGATGTAATAATAGATGTTTTCATTGTGTTATAGAGCCCTACAAGCAGAAGCCCACTTTGCCTTCTCATGATTCAATTGATTATAATTATCGAGAATTGATTGAAATAATGAAGAGCCCTTCCTTTATAAATTCATCCTTGGTTGTTATAACAGGAGGTGAGCCTACAGTAAGAAAGGATTTTGTAAGAATAATAAGCTATATAAATAGTAAATATCCTCATAAGCGAATAGAGCTGCAAACAAATGGAAGAGTGCTGTATAAATATTTGATGGATTTGCACTGCTGCAACATACAATATGTGATTGCATTACATGGCTTAGAAGCTACACATAATATAATCTCTAATGCACTTGAGGGAAACCCATTTATGGAGACATGGCATACTATTCAAGAATTAAAAAAGCTCAAGGATAATGTTAATCGGCAGCTTAGAATTGAGATAGTTATGTCTTCTATTAACCTCAAAGAGGTTCCTGACCTGGTTAGATTTTTGATAACAGAGGAAATATTCAATATCGGCATCTCTTATCCCCATCTTGATGGTTATTATGAAACCAATAAAGATTTAGCGCAAAACATAGGCTTTCATTATACAGAATTATATTCAGTGCTGGAGGAGCTGGTAGAAATAAGCAGTAACACAGAAGCACTTACCCTAATAATGGAGGCTGTACCTGCCTGTGTCTGGAGAAATATAAAGGGCGAATTATTAAAGCTACCGAAAAATATAAAAGCAATGGGGCAAGGCAATGAAGGCAATATAACCGTTGCTTATCCTGATCATAAGATATGTAACGATTTTAATGAAATTAAAAGCAGTATGAAAAGGAAAGATTATTTTTGTGGTGATTGTGAATTGACAGGAAAGTGCTGGGGGTTTTGGTACGAGGCTTTGGAAATGGGATTTACCAAAGGTCTTATGCCTGTGGATAAGGCAGAAAGGGAGTGGGCGAGATGCATTTGATAGAATTACATAGACTGTCTGATATTTCGCTTTTGCAGGCGATCTATAAAAATATTAATCATTTTAATCTCCTAAATCAGCTGTTAATAATCTATACCCCTGATTTAAAAAAGAAGTCCTATAAAATACCGAATTTATTTTATCATATTCTAAAGCTAAATTTTGAAGAATTATTGGTGCTGGATGAAGCTACAATTACCGATATCATATTCGATTTAATTGAATTGGATACAAATATTATTCTTCATACCAATGGTGTTGACCAATTCTCTCAGAAGGCACAGATGGTTAAGTCCATAATGGATGAGTCAGGAATGAAGTATATTATTCCACATAGGAGCTTGATATTAGATAAGGAAATTGATTTAAAGAAACTATCATATAACGATCTTTGTATTGTAAAGGAAATATTTAATCAAAAGAATGATGGTATTAAATTTAGCATTACCAATTTTCTGTTTAGATATAGAATTGATGAATTAGGTGATATATTCTTTCAAAATGAGAATATTGGAAATGTGGAAAGGATATCGATAGCAAGGCTTCTTTTCACTGAAGCAAATAAAAAAAGCAGCATAATACATGAAGCTGAAAAAAAGCTTTGTTCTTTTACAGAGGCATTTAGTTTTTTTTTCTACGAGCCATGGCTGTTTTTTATAGAGGATATCGATTATCTAGAGGAGATAAAGAGATACAAATATAAAATTTACAATAGTATAAAGAGTATTTCACCATACCAATATCCGGAAATATCCGGAGATATTGTTGATATATTAAACAAACAGAGCTATGTACAGATGAATGATATACTAGACCTAATGAATGGTAAAAAAAGGGAGGGAATTTATGTCAGCTTATCACAGCTTTAATATTTCTATATTTTCTAATAGCTCAGCTGCTTTTGATACCCAGGCCTTTAACATATGGAAAGCTGATGTTTTAAGTCAGGAGGCATCTCAGCCACAGCAGGTGAAAATAAACAATCATACTAATACGAATGCTTATCATGCAAATGTTCACACGGATAATGGACATGACAACCATGGGGACAGTGGACACGATAACCATGGTGATTCAGGTCATAATAATCATAATGATGCAGGACATGACAACCATGGAGACACAGGTCATAATAATCATGGGGATAACAATGGACATAACAATCACATGGATAATGGCGGATCTCCTTCTCATACTGATAATGGATCTGGAGACTTACACTATGACTGGTATAATACACCTCATTATGACTGGACTAACGATACGCATTGGGATACTGGCGGCCATGAAAATCATTCTGATTCTGGCAACGATAACCATAATGATGCAGGTCATGATAATCATGGTGATGCAGGGCATAACAATCATAATGATGCAGGCCATAATAATCATAATGATAGTCAAGGGCATAATAACAATATTCCTCACAGTGATATCGGTTTTAGGCATACGAACTATATACCCTCTGTACCACAAATATTTGATATAACAGCGAACGACAAGCTTTCAAAAACAGTGACCATAGGATACGTCTCCTTTGACAAAAACACAATTGGAGAAGGAACTCAGGATGTCGGAAGTAGAACAGTTAAATACACTGCCAGAATAAGGCGTTTAAAAAATAAAGAGGGGGAGAATGCTTTAACGGGATGGTATACACTAGTAAATAATATGCCTCAGGAAACTTTCGATATCAACACAATAGATCCCTTTAATTTGGGAAATACAGATAAGTATGCATACGAAGGAACCTATGAGCTCCAAATACACGCTTTAAATGATACTATATCTGAAAAGGGTGTAACTGAAGCATATATGAGCAGTGCCAGAAGTTTAACCATACAGCTTATACAAAATGAATTGCCGGATATTACTGTTAGAAATGGAGAAGAATTTATTGACTTTATATTTGGACCTGATGGTGTTATAGACAAAGAAGGCAATCTTCTATCCTATTCTGATGCGCTGTATATTGATGCTAGCGAGGAACAACAGGAGGGTATTTTTATTTCTGTCAGTATGATGGATAAGGATCAGGAGAATTGGCAAAAGGGCTGGATTTATTTGGTGGATTCATTTAACAATGAGATTAGTGGTACTAGAACAAATATCATATGGGATGATGATATCATTGCAAAATCCGGTGGAACAAGTATCATTGGGTATGCATTTATATCAAAGGATAGGTTCATAAATGGAGAACTCAATCTTGAGGATGTAAAAATTATGGTAGAGGTGTCGGACTACGAGGACTCTCTTTGCAGTATTCCCACAGGAGCAGTAATAAAACAGTATACAATATCAGCGCTGGATAATACGCATCTATCCTTCCAGGTAGATATTGTAAAGCCAATCGTAGTGGTAAACAATACTGACTATGCATGGAAGAATGCTGATATTTCAATTGACATTACATACTCTGATGAAGGCACTGGTATGAAAATAGAAAAATATTATATAAGCGAAAGTGCCGAAACACCGGGAAAAGAAAATTATGTTGATTATGATGGCGAAATTGTTATCAAAACAGATGGACAATATTATATTCATTTTATGGCAGCAGACCGGGTTGGCAATGAACAGGTAGGCTGTTATGGCCCATATAAGAGGGATACTTTTATGCCGACAATTGAAAATGATAACGAGGAGTATCATTGGACGAACCAAGATATTAATATTAATTTATCGGTATCAGAGGCAGGCTTAAGTGGGCTAAATTCATTTACATACAGCATTACAGATAGTACGGACATAGTTGTAGATGGATGGACAGCATACACAGAAGCTATTACTCTCAGTGAAGATGGACAGCACTATTTGCATGTTAAGGCTATAGACAATGCGGGCAATGAAAGCTACGAGATTTACGGACCCTATAGCGTAGATAAGCAGGCTCCCTTTGTTGATGCTGATAATCAGGATTATAACTGGAAGAATTCTAATATAGAGGTTAACCTTTCATACTTACCTAATGGTATAAGTGATGTCATATCAATGAAGTATTTTATCGCAGAGCATAACGATACAAGTCTTATCGGGGATGAGTTGTGGCTAGACTACACAGAAGAATTAACTATCAGTACTGACGGAATCTACTATATACACTACTTAGTTGAGAACGAAGCTGGCACCAGGATAAAGGGTGTGTATGGGCCTTACAGAAGAGATACTGCTGCACCAATAATAATCATTCCTACTGAGGAGAATGGCACAAGTGACAGCATATACAGATATGTTAATGAGATTTTAATCAATCCACAAATAGAGGATTCCATAGATATTGAAACGGTCTATGGTGTAACCACTATTAAAGGAGAAGCACCCTATACCCTATACCCCTTTGATACGGAGGCAGGGATAAGCTTCGCAGGTGATGGCACAGAGGGTCTGCAACACTATTATGTATATATAAGGGCTACAGATGAGGCGGGAAATATTTCAGAGGAATGGAGTGAGGTATTTAGGTTTAATAATATGCCTCCTGAAATTTCAAAGGTAGACATTCATCTAACCGATGGATATGCACAGGGAGTGGTTGACTTTGGCTTTTTTACATCTGATCCGATTAGTGGAGAATTGGGTGAAGATACTTTGATTTATAGAATTTATCGGCGGAGGGTAGGAGGTACCGATGATTATGAATTGGCAGTCGAGAGTCTATTTGACCCTGAAAATCCAGGGGATAACAGGAGTGAGCAATTTATCGATTTTTATACAGCAGATTATCAACATGCGGAAAAACACCAATTCTATTTTGAAATAGAGGACTTGGCAGGAAATAAAACGATATATCCTATCGGTGCAGACGAACTACTTCAGCCAGTTGAATTGACTGTAAGAAAGGAAGTTGAGGATCTAGAGATAAATTTAGAAGGACCAATAATGACCTTTGAAGACAGAATAATCCTTAATTACAATACACCGACAGAGTTAAGTGCAGCAGCAACCTTTGTTGACGGCACCAGTATGGCGGTATATCCCGATATTACCTGGAGCCTTTCGGACACTTCTATAGCGGAATTAACCCCGATAGGAGATAGTGGTAAGGTTACCCTGATGGCATCTGATATCGGGACCTTAACCATAACAGCCAGAGATAATCTAACCGGGATTGAGATTGCAAAGGAGATAGAGTTAACAAAGCCTATTGTAGCCTTTGCACCTATAGAGGATCTTCAGATTATTTATGGAAATACAATGTCAATAACAGTTGATGTCATACTGGAGGATTCCAGTGTATATAATAACTATCCATATTTAGTGATAACAGCTTCTGAGCCTGACTTTGTTAGTATCAATGGTAATCAAATCACAGCGGTAGGTGTGGGAACCACTACAATCACTGTTACAGATGCCTTTGACATAAGCAAGCATTTGACGTTTGAATTGCTGGTGAAAAAATCACCCCAGCAAAGGCTAGAGGATATAGTTATCCCCACAGATACACCAGTGCCCAGCTTTGAGCTGCCGGAGCTGGAGCCGGGACAAAGCTACACAATAAGTGTAACCCATAATCCTTCTGGGGAAGAGGTTATATATATTGAAACAGAAGGCGGTTGGGTAACCTTGGAGGGTCTTCAGGAGGGTCACAACTACTGCATACATTTTACTATTATTGATGACGAATCTAATGTGCTGGCGGAAAGGACGATAAATTATACAATCATAGATATTACATCGCCGGAAATCACAGGAGTATATATACTCCATGGAAAGCTATATGTTTTGGCGAGAGATAACTATAAACTACACAACACACCCTATGGCTTCCAGGTGTTGAGCAATGGTACGGCCACTATTTTAAGTGTTCAGGAGGACGAGTATGGCAGTGTGATTCTTGTATCCGATCTTGGAGGCAGCGTGTCTAATATTAATTTTTCTGCCAGCAACAATATTACAGTAGCACCTCCTAAAAGAGTTTATATAAAGGTTATTGACGAATATATAAATGAAGCAGAGGTTGATGTCAACGTAACTCAATACAATCAGGTGCTTTATGGTACAGTGCCACAGGATATTATCAATCAAATACATGCGGCAAATAATCCTCCGGGTCCATCAACACCACCTCCTGCAGGAACTATAGAGGTGCCATTGCCTCAGGAGATAATTGAAATCATACAAGATGTTTTAGGCAAGGACAATTTAACTGTCGAAGCTCCCCCTACTTCACCAAATTCTGGACAGGGCACTCTGCATATAAAGACTCCGAAATATATTGATGAGCTCAGGGAGGCTTTGCTAAAGCACAATTACAATGGGACTCTGTACTATAGAATAGATGTAATAGAAAAGGGCTTAAATAGGCTGGTGTACACCAATGCATTAAATGATATAAGAGAAATAATAATACCCGGCTTGACGGATTCAACCACATATATCGTTAGAATCAGCATCGTCCATGACGGAACAAGGCTGGCCTTTAGAGAAATTGAACAGCAGACAGCTGATGCAACACCACCGGTGATTGAGAAAGTTGTAATTAGCAATGGAAGCTTGCAGGTTTTTGCAAGAGATAATATGAAATTGCATGATGCGGCCGATCAGTACCAGCTTCAAATAGGTAACAATACAGTAAGCTTTAATCCTTTTGGTGTACAGGCATTAAATGGATTGCAGGTGGCATCCTTGGATATATCTTCAATTATAGCCTCTAATTGGAACCAGCAGGCATGGACATCAGAGTCAAGGCTGTCGGGACTGGATACAGGAACAAGGGTGAAGGTTATAGTCAGAGACCATGCAGAAAACTATACAATGACGGACATTGAAGTACAGGGAGACGGAACCTTCTATGACACCGTTAATGGAACACAGCCTCTGGATGTTAGACCAAATCAATCCGTTGAGCTGCAGGACATATTACAGGACCTGCTGCAGCAGTATAATGATCGAAATCCAGATAATGCAATAGATATGGATAATATCAATCTGGAGGATTTTGATATGAGGCTGAGTGACCCATCAATTGCATATTTTGAGAATGGCAGACTGGTTACCAGAGGCAATGGTCAGCTGATAATAACCTTCGTGCACAGGAAGACAGGGATGATGTATAAATACAGTATTTTGATATCGGATATACAGAGCTTTGACAGAAGGATAATAATACAGACGGGTTCAGAGACAGATGTAGAAAGGGCCTTCAGCAGTAGTATTGAAAGACATTTTAAGGGGCAGGAAATTATCTTTGTGAACGAGAATGATGATCTGGGAGAGCTGGACTTAGATACCCTTATCTTTAAGGCCAACGATAGTGAGGGACTGATCAGGATAATTATTACCAATGGGAAAAAGCAGCTACCAGTTTACATCATAGTAGTAAAGGATAAGTTCCCCGAATCGGATATACAGCTAATAAAAACCCAACTGTCCTATGTGCTGAAGGAAGGAGACGCATTAGATATAAGGGATATTTCAGTGTTTTACAACGAGGGCTATGGAGAAGCCAATACAGATTATCTGATAGTGGAGGCTGATAGTGGAAATGTTGAGGTTAATGGCAATTTAGTTAAAGCCATAAGCGAGGGGTTAGGGAGTATACATGTTATAGACCTTGTGACCCAGAGGATAGAGGTCATTGATTTCAGAATAATAGCCATTTCGGATACTCAGGTAAATCCGGTGGATATTGAGGGCCACTGGGCAGAGGATGCCATCGAAGCGGTGTTGTCTAGAGGGATATTAGAGGACTTAAATAGCAGCAGCTTCTCCCCGGATGAATATGTTACCAGACTGCAGCTCTTGAAGGGCTTTAGCGAGCTGAAGGTATATCTAAGGGATAGTGCTATTGAAAGGAGAAATGCATTGCCTCTAGAGATAAGCAGGGAGGATGTACATTACTATTCCATAATGAATGCCCTAAACAAACTGACGATATTTGAGGTTGAATATATCTTTGGAAGAACGCCAAATCTCTCTAATACGGTAAGCAGGGAAGAAACAGCAGCACTGTTGGCACTGGAGCTGGGACTGAAGGCAGTGGATAATACGACCGACTATGTGGATATTGGGAGAAGCGGCTTCAGAGAGGAGATATTAGCAATAAATGAGGCCTCAATTATGGAGGGGTATGAAGCTAGCTTCAATCCTGAGGGAAGCTTGACGAGGGCAGAAATGGCAGCAATCTTCAATAGACTGATAACGCTCATGGAGTAAAGAAAATCGGAGGGCTCCTTAAATTAGTTCAGGAGCCTTCCGATAAAACAACTTGAAGTAGTTACATATTGATATTTAGAACTTTTCTTGAAATTATTGAAGTCTTGGAATAACTAATACTCGGAGACCTGTGGCTTTGCTTTGTTAAATAATATCGAGTGAGAGGAAGATTAAACTATGAAAAAAAGAATGCTTGTAATAATAACGACTGTTTTATTAGTTTTGAGTATCGGCAGCAGTATAGCATTAACATCTGAGCAGACATTTAAGCAGGTGGCAGATAATGTGGATACCCATATAACCTCGACATTAAATAGATTTAAGGATATCGCCTCCGAAGAATGGTATGTAAGCAAGGTGGCGAAGCTAGTGGCCTTAGGTGGGATTGACGGCTACACCGATGGAACCTTTAAGCCCAATAACTCGATAACCCAGGGGGAGTTTATAAAAATAGTGGTGGCGGTCTTTAATGGAGAGGAAGTCTCAGTTTCCTCAGGGCAGCATTGGGCCATGAATTATGTAGAGAAGGCAGAGGAGCTAAGCTATATCGGTGAAGGGGAATATAAAGCCAGTGATTTAGATAAGCCCATCACCAGATACCAGATGTCAAAGATAGTCGTAGGAGTTGCAACCAGCAGGGGGGAAACCTTCCTGCCTAATAGAGCAGATTATACCTATCAGATTAAGGATTATCCTTATGTGCCTGAAGAGTACAGATGTCCTGTTTTAAAGGCATATACACAGGGGATAATAACCGGTTATCCCGATGGAGAGTTTAAAGGTAGACAGGGTCTAACCCGTGCAGAAGCCTCCACCGTTATTGTAAGAATATTTGATGAGGCAGAGAGGATATTGCCTGCAGCTCCTGTGGCAACCAGTGAAACCAAGAAAATAGAGGAGGCCATAAGCAATCCTTCAGCTATAGGAAAGAGCTTTAAAATTATTAGTGCTCAGGTATTTTCAGTCAACCCATATGAAATGATGATATACGAGGGTATAACAGGGAACTCAATCAAGGTTAAGGGATTGAACAATCTCTACATCATAAAGGATAATAAAATCATTAAGTTGATGGAATCTTATCCTAATCCTGATGCTTATATATATCATGTAATTCCGGATGATGTAAAGCTTAATGAAATAGATGAATTTGGTGCAGTAGCCTTTGGAAATAACACAATGGTTATATTCCCAAATCCATTTAAATCGAGGTGAGAATGTGAAAAAGCTGGCTATTATATTAATGATATTGATTTTTGTACCCGGTACTGCTTTGGCCAGTAGTATTGGCCCTCAGATGTATGAAACCCATTACCGGCTAGATACGGGGGTAATCTTTGTCTGGAAGAACTCCGCTGGAGCGTGGCAGGATGGAAGTCCGGGGAAAAAGTTTAACTCAGGCTATACCTTAAATCTGGCTAGACAGCTTAATCCCGAGGATTTATATGATGTTAAAGTGTATCCATATGACCCTGAAGAAACATCCTTTGGTGTAGATAATTTTTTATGGTCTCCAACTGTATACTCAAATAATCAAGATGAGTACAATGAGCGATATTATGCAGCAGCATCTAACACAATAACCATAGACCCAGAAAATATTATATACAACAATCAAACCGGCAGCCTGCAGGTACAGTATGAAGCACTACTTACACCGGTGGAAAGGGTATTCAATGTAAAAAATACTTTGGGAACAATAGAAAACGGCGAACAAGTCATATACGACTACATGGGCCTTACCCCGGAAACAGCTTCAGAAAAATTTAAAACCGCATTAGGCACCATAAAAACCTTCCATGACAACGTAGAAGGCTACTTATACTTCGTCCCAACAATTATAGAGTACAAGGTCAAAAAAAGCATCGACATGGAAGCTATGGATAATATACGTTATCTTTTCTCCACCTTCAACGACTACACCATAAACCGATCCGCCAACACAAAAAACCACACCTTCTGGATGCTGGCCCCTGAATTCCCATCGGGAGTTACGGATGAATTTCTGGTGGAGGTAAGAAGCCATGTCGTAAACACCGACACAGAAATACTTGAAAGAAGAGTAAACCCCCTAACCCATATACAATTTAATGAAAACCAGGTTATACAAACGGTTGATTTCATAGCTGACGGTACTCCAATAGATGCCACGTTATGGCGAAAGGGAATCGAGAGAACTGATTTATCGGAGGTATTTAAGGAGCAGTTCTTCAGAGGCTACACAAAGGAGCACAACGGAGAGACCTATTACTTCTATCAATATTATCAATCGGCTGCAGATGGTGAGATGTATCCCATCAAAAAGGCCTTTGAAAGAGTACCGGCAGCCAATACCCAGAGCTTTATCGGAAGATACGGTTTTACCAATATCGACGATTATGTATACATGGTGTTGAATCCCTAGAGAGGAGGCTTTAAATGAAATATATAAGAGTTATAGCGATATGGCTAATAATTATGATGCTGACTGCGGGAAATGTGCTGGCCAATACACAGGATGCTGCTACTGCTGAAATACTGCAAAGGGAATTTTCAGATCCCAATATTTTGGCGGAGCTACAGCTCCTGATGAAGAACGGAACCATCAAGACTTATATTGTATATAAAAGTCCCTTTGCGGATGATGCCCTGCAGTTGGAGGCCTCCATACGTTTTATATATTATTATCAAACAGATGTAGCAGAGATTGTCTCAATTAATGGTGTAGCTTTAAAAGGCACCAGCTTTAGAGAATACTCCGGTACGATTGACAGGAGTAAAAACAGCAGATCAGAGGATGAATACGCTAAGGGAAAAAACCTCGACATGCTGGAAAGTAACCAAAATGCCCCTCAAAATAACATACCAAGGGAAGAAATGCCAAGGACGGCCTATGTACTGGTGGATGGAGTACCCTTAGAGACGGATGTAGCGGCCTTCATATTAAATGGAAGGACAATGGTGCCCTTCAGGGCGATAGGGGAGGCCCTAAATGCAGAGGTGGGCTTCAACTTTATAAATGAAGGCCTAAGAGTGGTGTGGGCCATTCGATACCATACCAAAATAGATTTAAGTATAGGTGATTACCGGATTTTTAAAGAGGGAAAGCACATATTTATGGACCAGGCTCCAGTATTACAGGAGAGAAGAACCTTTGTACCGGTAAGATATATAGCAGAGCTCTTTGATTGCAAGGTAGACTGGGAGGAGTCCACCTCTACGGTGAAAATATACACTAGGAAATAAAGAATAGATGGAAACAGACATTCAAATATAGGAAAGCTTTAACAAAGGAGAGGAAGCTAGGATGAAGCCGCTTTTTAAGAAAAAAAGTCTAATAGCCTTCATATTGATGACGCTGTTTTTAGCCTGCAATGTGATATTTTCATATGGCTTTACCATTGGAGGAATAGATTACATAAGGCCACAGGGGGAGGTTGTAACCTTCGGAGGAAACCTATGGAGGGATAACTACTCAAAGGGTACAGCTATATTCCCGCTGTCGGAGGCCTGGGAACCGGTGGAGGTAGGACGAACAGAGGGACAGCCCCTTATTATAGATGGCATAATATTTACATTAGGGGATAAAAGCCTTAAAGCCATTAAACAGGAAGATGGGGATATATTAAGATCATATAATATACAAACAACCAATCCTAATTTTAACCCTGGTAGCTTATTTGTTCTCAAACACTCTGATACCAGCTACCAACTAATCTCATCGTCAAAGGACGGCAAGGTAATAAGCATAAGGGCCAATGTGGTCAGGAACAGCGATAGCAGCATAGTAGGATTAAGCTTTAGCCCCCACTGGCAGTTCGATGCAGCACAATTAACCATAAATGGAGAGATGGCAGCACAATTTTTAACGCAGACGGTAACGATACTAAAGGATGCCAATACCGCACTTAGCAAGGTCTACATAGGTTTTGGTACCTACACAGGACATATGGTGGTTTTAGATTCCGAAAGCGGGACAATAGCTGTAAATGGGAGCCTTGAATTTGATAGCATTTTAGGTAGCAGCGGAGGAATAACCTATCGTGACTTTTCAGACATAATTCTGGCTAAAAATAATATAGCCTCCGGAGGCTTTGCCGGAGGAGTAGTGCATAATGGAGTCCTGAACCCGAGCCTGGGAGTTAAGGATGAAGTTCATACGGAAGGAATCATCGGCCCCATGGCCTATGCAGTGATTGACAACGTCAGCACAGGCAGCACCAGCGGTATGCTAATAGCACAGGACAAACTGGGGCGGATAATAGGCTATAATACCACCGAAAACGAATTGTTTTATATAATAGATAAATATCAGGGAGCAGCCTCCATAAATAGCATTGCCATAGCAGGAAAGTACCTTCTTGTGACCTTTGCAGAGGATGTGGCAGGAAGATCAAGGGTTGTCTGCATAAACTATGAAAACGCCATAGAGGCAGCTCAGTATGACCCAAATAAAATAGCGAATACCTCAATTGTATTCGAAGAGCTCTTTGAAGCCCACACCTATTCAGGGGCCATAGCTCTGTCGGTGGCAGAGCAGGAATACGACAGCTTTGGCAATATAAAAGAGGTTATCTTCAGAGAGGTGTTTTTAACAGCCAACAGGGAGACAAATTCCAGCGAAGACAATCTGAAGATGTTTTACTTGGACCAGTATAATGCCGCCCTAAAAAGGCCGATACCGGTACCCTATGCCTTTCAGATAGAAGAATCCCCAGGAGTCTACAGAACGGAGAAAGGCATACATATTTCCGGGGGAATAAGCTCCCAGCTATCCTATGGTGGTGGCTATCTTGTATTTGTTGACGGAAGGGGATATCTGCATGCATATACAGCAGTAAAGGAAAACAATATTGCACTGGTGAACTTTGAAAACAGCAGCAGCCTATTGGAGAGGGGCAAGACCTACACGGCAGTAGTTGATGTTGTAAACTACACTGGAGAGTTGCAGGAAAACATACCAATAGAATATTGGATAAATGATGAAAAAATCCATGAGGGAAGAATAAGCTTTGGAGCAGATGGCATAACCGTAAATTTCCAATACACCCTTCCGGTAGATTATGAAGGAGATAATCTGAAGCTGGAGGCAAGACTTAATATGCAGACACCGAGGGTTTTAGAAGAGATAACTTATGATGACAATACAGCCACCCTTATGATGGAAGTGGCTAAGTTAGAAGAACTTGATTTAGAGGTAACCAGAATAACCCACAGCTCATTTTATAAGGGCCAATTCGGAGTAGTCAATGTACATGTGAGGAATAACTCTGACAAAACAATAAGCAACCCTGCAGTGCCCGTCAGACTACAGATTGTAGGAACCACACTTCAGATGACTGAAAGCATAAATCTAGCGCCTAATGGCACCACCACCGTCAGCTACAGGCTTCAGGTGCCGGATACATTAATGAGCTTTAATATCATAGGTGAAATAAATCATACCAGGGTATATCAGGAAACCAACTATAGCAATAATTCGAAACAGATAACAGCAAATATTATAAATCCAGTACAGGTATCAGGCTGTGTTCCGGACTCCACCTCATGGACTGAATACAGAAGTGTATCTCAGTATTCCTCTGGTCAGATAGTAGATAGACATTATGTAGATCGGTTTTCTCATTATGAGTATTATGATGGTCCACAAATCGGAACTAATCCCGATGGAAGCCCTATTTATCAGCAAATTGCAGAGGCAATATACGAATCTGTTCTAGCTGGCTATACTGTCAGGTTTAACGCTAGCTTAAGTGCAACCGTCAATGTTACCCCCGGTACCATTAAGGCAGGCTATGGTATAGAGGTAACTGCAACCAGCTCTATAGCTACTAACTACGACAAGCCATATAAGCTGACAAATGTACAAAATATATATGTAAGCTTCCCGGATAAAGCTACTCCGGTTATGCTGGTGCCACAGGGCAATACCGCCTCTTTGGGAACCTTGACTTGGATATTACCAAGCAATGCCCAGTCTGTTTTTGCTGAACGAAAGCACTATATTCCTGTAGAATGGCCCGACGGGAATTATCAGGTTAGGCTAAGCCTACAGAACGCTATAACCCCAGCTGATAGCTTATGTCAGGATTTGGTGGACGCCATAAGTATATCTGGACAAATGTATGAGGATGATCATACGGGAATAAGATAAAGCCAAGGAAATGGATACTCACTTTGCTGCATTTACTTGGATTTAATTGGATACAGGGAGCAGATGAATATAGCAGTAATCTGCTTCTTTTTTCATGGAATAAAAAGCCATATCCATGCATATACACCATAGTAGATTTCACAGCTGGTCCTAGAATATAATAAATTTAGTTGACAGTGCCTATTTAGTTGATATAATAAAATTATTGAATAAAAGTAGGTAAATAAGTTAAAGTATATTATAAATACTACTTTTTTAGGTATTATAAAATTATAAGGGTGATGAAATGTTTATAGATGTAGCTAAGATAAATCTGAAGGCAGGTAAGGGTGGAAATGGCTCTGCTTCCTTCAGAAAAGAATTATATGTTCCCGCAGGCGGTCCTGACGGTGGTGATGGTGGTAAAGGCGGAAGCATAATTTTTGAAGTTGATGAAGGGATGAGAACCTTAATGGACTTCAGATATAAAAAGAGCTATACTGCCGAACATGGCGAGGATGGCAAGGGAAGAAAATGCTTTGGTCGTGATGGACAGGATCTTGTGTTAAAGGTTCCTCCTGGGACAACTATCAAAAATGAAAAAACAGGCGAAGTAATAGCAGACCTTTTGGAAAAGGGCGATAAAAAAATAATTGCCAAAGGCGGTAAAGGCGGCAAGGGCAATGTTCATTTTACCTCCTCCACAAGACAGGCTCCGAATTTTGCCATAGCCGGTGCTCATGGTGAAGAGCTGACTGTTATTTTAGAGCTGAAGATGATTGCTGATGTAGGCTTGATTGGATTCCCCAATGTTGGGAAATCCACCCTTCTATCTGTAGTTACCAGTGCAACACCCAAAATAGCAAATTACCATTTTACTACTATAACACCAAATCTTGGTGTCGTTAAAACTAAATATGGTGACAGCTTTGTGTTGGCAGACATACCTGGTTTAATTGAAGGAGCCCATGAGGGTGTAGGCTTAGGCCATGATTTTTTAAGGCATGTTGAAAGAACAAAGCTTTTGATACATGTCATAGATGTTGCAGCCGTAGAGGGAAGAGATCCCCTTGAGGATTTCGAAATGATAAATAACGAGCTGGAGCTCTATAATACCAAGCTTAGTAAAAGAACACAAATTGTAGCCGCAAATAAGGTAGACATACCGACTGCTGAGGAGCATTTGGCAAAGCTTACAGAAGCCTTGAAGGAAAAGGGGATAGAGGTATTCCCTATATCCGCAGCCACCCGGAAAGGACTGGATGACCTGATAGTCTTTGCTGCTGAAAAGCTCAAGGAGCTGGAGGCTCAACCACCGGAGGAAGAGGAAGAGCTGGAGGAAAAGGTTTACCAATTTGAGACAGAGGAAGAAAAACTATTCACCGTTCAAAGGGATAATAATACCTATATTATAGAAGGTAAATTTATCGAAAGACTAATTTACTCTACTAATTTTGACGATTCAGATTCACTAGCCTATTTTCAAAAAGTACTGAGAAAGAGGGGAATCATCGATGAATTAAAGGAAAAGGGTATTCAAGAGGGTGATTTAGTAAAGATTTACGAAATTGAATTTGAGTATTATGATTAAGAGACGGGGGTCAAGTAATCTTTATGAACTGTATCAATTGTGAAAATTGTAGATTGGATACAAAAACTTATTTTTGTATAGCCAAAAACGATTTTGTAATCAAGGAAGAATCATTGGCAGAGTCTGTAACCGAAAAGGTAAGGGCCGGCTGGAAAAAGGGCGTTAAAGAATACGAAATTCATCGAAGAAAAGCCAGAAAAGAAGTCGAGGTTTAATAGAAAAGGAGCAGTATAATGTTAACTGGAAAGCAAAGAAGCTATCTTAAGGGATTAGCAAACACAGAAAAGGCAATAACGCAGGTTGGCAAGGCAGGTATTACCGAGAGCTTTATCGAGCAATTGGACCTTGCATTAGAGGCAAGAGAGCTGGTCAAGGTATCAGTTTTAGAGAATAGCCTATTGGATACAAAGGATACAGCGAATGAAGTAGCGCAGCTGCTAAATGCTGAGTTCGTACAGGCGATAGGTAGCAAGTTCACTGTCTACAGACAGTCCAGTAAAAATCCTAAAATTCAATTACCTAAGAACTAGTTTTTATATTATTTAATCCTGCTTTATATGTAAAAAATTGGAGACATATGTTTACACAACAAATATTTGTGATATAATAAAGAAAAGGCAATCGTACCGCAAGTGCGGTTGCCGCTTAGTGATGATTTATGATTTAATCACCCTGCGTGCGAGGCAGGGTGATTACCTTTTTTGTCTTAATATTGCCTCAAAGAGGGCAACTACTAAGGCGATAAGGGATATGACAAACACAGAAAACATTATCATTATTGATATTGCCTCATATGTACTCATATCATGCCACCTCCCTTCATAATGAGATGGAGGCGACAACCACACCCTGCTTTACGATTGCCTATACCAAATAATACCATAAATTACATAAGGTTTCAATAAGAATACATAATTGCAACTGACGAACCAGCTAGAAGTGTTGCATAACAACGAAAAAACAATGGCCCTCTTATGACGGGTCATTGTTTTTCTCAAAAAAAAGCAAAATAAAAAGAACCCAACAGGATTCTTTTGTATCTTTGCATACGATGTATGCTTATTTTTGTTTGAACCAAGACACGGTCTTTGGGGTATTACATAGCTTTGTTTAATTTGATTGCTAATCTTGAAACTTTTCTTGATGCCTTAGATTTATGAATAACTCCTTTAGCAGCTGCCTGATGAAGCTTCTTCTCAACAAATCTTAATTTCGCCTTAGCATCCTCAAAATTTCCAGCAGCAATAGCCTCGTCGAATCTCCTTACAGCTGTCTTAAGAGAAGACTTAACCATTCTATTTCTAGCGGTTTTTTTAGCTATAACCTTGATTCTTTTCATTGCTGATTTAATATTTGCCAATATGTTCACCCCCTTACGTGGTCACTAACACAGTAATTTTACCAAATATGAGAATAGAAAGCAAGAAAAATATTATAATTCATTTATTTCCATAATAACTGCAAAATATTCAGAGAATTCTATCATGGAAGGCAATCTCATCTTCATATCTACATCAAATTATTGAAGTACATCTTAGTATATCAAATCCTAATAAAATAATGAAATATAATTTATGATTTTATCAGATAATAGTATAAAGAATGTAAAGAGGTGAGCCTATGAGACAATTTAGAACTGATTTAGCCCTAGAAGCAAGGGAAATGTATCAAGAGGAAACGAAGCAGGAAATTAAGGGTGTTGCTGTTGAACAGGAGGAAGCAAAGGATATCACCATTACCAGAGTGGAGGTTATGGACAGCTATGCAGAAAAAATAATGGGGAAGCCAATGGGAAAATATATCACGCTTGAAAGCCCAAGTCTACGGCGAAGTAATGCGGATTTAAAGGATGAAATGAGCAAGGTGCTGGCAAAGGAGCTAAAGGCTTTGGTTGGAGAAAGAAGACATCTAAAGGCCTTGATTGTGGGTCTCGGCAACTGGAATGTAACTCCGGATGCACTGGGGCCAAAGGTTGTTTCGAGGGTTTATGTGACCCGACACCTATTTAAAACCTATAATAAGGAGCAGGATGAAGCACTGGCGGAGGTAAGCGCTATTTCGCCGGGGGTAATGGGACTGACGGGGGTCGAAACCAGCGAAATTATAAAGGGAATAGTAGAAAAAACCCGCCCTGATGTTGTGGTGGCAGTTGATTCCCTTGCTTCTAGGAAAATGGAGAGGGTTAATGCCACGATCCAATTGACGGATACAGGTATTAGCCCCGGTTCAGGTATTGGAAATAAAAGAAAGGCCCTTACTAAGGAAACCCTTGGCATACCAGTTATAGCAATAGGTGTGCCAACAGTAGTGGATGCCGCGACACTAACCAGCGATGCAATAGAAATGGTAATCGATGCCTTTTCAAGACAGGCAAACAGAGGAACCGATTTCTATAATATGCTGAAGGACCTGAAGAATGAAGAAAAGTATGCTCTGATAAGAGAGGTTATGGAGCCCTATAATGCAAATGTTGTAGTAACGCCAAACGATATAGACGAGGTAATAATAAATCTATCTCAAATAGTGGCCAATGGCATAAACATAGCGCTTCATCCCGGAATAGACCTTGCAGATGTAAACAGATACGTTCATTAGTAATGGAATTGTAAGGAATAAATACCACCCACCCTTCATATGTATCAATATACTTATGAGAAGGTGGGTGCTTTACTTTGAAAATCAGAAGGTTCAAATTGCTGTTAAGTCTTCAAAACATAATGATAATGCTGCTGGTGCTGGCGGTTCTGCTATCCGCTGCGAGGATTGTATTTGACCATACCGCCTATGCCAATGATATGGAAAATGTGATTGATGAGGAGGATACAGCAGACCCCAGCTTTATTAACGAAGCACTATTGTATAAGGTTCTGAACCATGTCTTTCCTGCAGGTGGTATCGACGAAAATGATAGCATGGAGTTGTTTGGGCTAAAGGAGGTTTATCAGTCTATTGTTAAGGAGCTTGTCCTTATAGACCTGAAGAATCCCCTTACCTTTATAAGGCCTCAATTTCCTGCAATAGCACTATATGATTATGAAGCTAATCCTGAGCCACCTAGTACCATTCCGGTTGAAAATAATGAGGAGGACAAGGATATAAGGCTGGTGGAGGAGAATGGCGATGAGAGTGTAGCAGTGGATAATCCGGTGGAGCAGAATACCGATGATTTAGGAGAGGAGCAGGAGGGCATATATCTTCCCGGCTTCCCCGTGATAGATAGCAGAGAGAACTTAATACTGACATTGGATGATGTCGTTAAGCCTGAAGCCATTACGCTAGAAAAGGGGAAACCCCAAATATTAATATATCATACCCATGGAACGGAATCCTATAAGCCGGCATCAGAGGGAAATTTCCATAGCCTCAGGAAGGAATTTACGGTTATAGAAGTGGGCTCAATTATAGCCAATGAGCTGACTAAGAGGGGATACGAGGTTCTACATGATACCACCTATCATGATTATCCCTCCTACAATGGCTCATATACAAGATCCCTGAGCACTATACAGAAAATACTAAAGGAGAACCCTTCTATCAAGGTAGTGCTGGATATCCATAGGGATGGTTATGATAACATAGATACAAATCCCCAAAGAGAGTCCTTAATTAAGAATAATCAGGCAATCATAAAAAATGAGGTAACCTCTAAATTTCAATTTGTTATAGGGCCTGAAACGGAAAATAAAAAGGCCGTTCAAACCTTTGCTCAATATGTTAAGGCAGTTAGTGATCAGATGTATCCAGACTTGAGCAAGCCCGTGCTATTGAAGCCCTACGGCAAGTTTAACCAATTTGTAGTGGATCATTATCTGCTGGTAGAGGTTGGCAGCAATGCTAATACAATAGAAGAGGCCCAGAAAGCAGGGGGTTACTTTGGCGATGTATTGGCGCAGGCATTAAAAGAAATCTCTCAATAGTTTAAAAGCTGTAAAAAATGTCCACAATTATAATGGTGATGTGGATGAGCAGATTAGAGCGAAAAAAGCTTAAGAAAAAGAAAAGTCATAGAACAACATTTCTAGTAATCCTTATTATAGCCTTTCTCTTTATCGGTATCATAATTACTGACAATGCACTGCGGCAGATGATGGCCTTGGGGGAAGAAGGGCGAGTTTTTGGCTATGAAAGGGTTGACAACTTGCACTTAGTTGATTTGCTGGGCAGAACCTTTTATATCGATCAACGGATCATAGACGAAAAAACACTGGAAGTTAGAGTATGGCTCAAGGAAAGCTATGATTATATAAAAAGATCAATAGCAAGATAAGAAAAATGTCGGGTTGACCGGCATTTTTTTAGCTATAATATATAATATATAAGGCAAATTGATATTTTCGTTAAATAGCAGAAATACAAACTTCCCTATAGTTTTACTTTATGTTATAATTTATAAAGTTACGCAAGAATAAAGGAGGAAATTTGCTATGCCAAGTGCTAGACAATTAAAAACTCGAAATTTCTCCATAATAGCCCATATAGATCATGGCAAATCTACCTTGGCTGATAGGTTGATTCAGCAGACAGGTACAGTTAGTGAACGGGAAATGCAGGAACAAATACTTGATAATATGGATTTAGAAAGAGAAAGAGGCATTACTATAAAGCTACAGTCCATCCGTTTGGTCTATAAAGCCCAGGATGGAGAGCAATATTACTTAAATCTTATTGATACACCCGGACATGTGGATTTTACCTATGAGGTATCAAGGAGCCTTGCCGCCTGTGAGGGTGCTATATTGGTAGTTGACGCAGCACAGGGTATCGAGGCTCAAACCCTTGCTAATGTATATTTGGCCCTGGAGCAAAATTTAGAGATAATACCGGTTATAAATAAAATAGATTTACCCAGTGCCAGACCGGATGAGATAAAGCGAGAAATTGAGGATATCATCGGATTGGACGCCAGCGATGCCCCCTTGATATCAGCAAAGGAGGGCATAAACATCACGGATGTTTTGGAGGCAATTGTAAGCAAGGTGCCTGCGCCGAAGGGTGACCCAGAGGCTCCTCTAAAGGCTCTAATATTTGATTCCTACTACGATAACTACAAGGGTGTTATAGCCTATGTCAGGGTAGTAGAGGGGACCGTTAGTAAGGGTACAAAAATAAAAATGATGGCCACCAATAAGGAATTTGAGGTGACTGAGGTTGGCGTATATTCTCCAGGAGCAGTACAGCTGGAGTCCTTAAATGCAGGAGATGTAGGTTACATAGCTGCCAGCGTTAAGGATGTAAGGAATTGTAGAGTTGGAGATACCATTACAGATGCTGAAAAGCCCACAAATGCCCCATTGCCTGGCTATCGCAAGGTAACACCAATGGTTTACTGTGGTATTTATCCTGCCGAGGGTGTAAAGTATGAGGACGTAAGGGATGCATTGGAAAAGCTTCAGGTAAATGATGCTGCACTGGTATTTGAGCCTGAAACCTCTGCTGCTCTAGGCTTCGGCTTCCGTTGCGGCTTCTTAGGCCTGTTGCACATGGAAATTATACAAGAAAGACTTGAGCGGGAGTTTGACCTAGACCTTGTTACTACGGCACCAAGCGTTATTTATAGAATCACCAAAACTGATGAAGAGATTGTAATGATTCAAAATCCTGCCAACCTACCAAAGCAGCAGGAAATAAAAACGATGGAGGAGCCTATAGTTAAGGCCAACATCATGGTGCCCAACACCTATGTAGGTACTGTTATGGAGCTTTGTCAGGACCGTCGTGGAGATATGAAGCACATGGAGTATATTGACGATACCAGGGTTACATTGCATTATGAGCTTCCATTAAACGAGGTTATCTATGATTTCTTCGATGCCTTAAAATCCAGAACAAAGGGCTATGGCTCTCTTGATTATGAATTTGTGGGCTACAGGGAGTCCAGTCTGGTTAAGCTGGATATACTTATAAATAGTGAGCAGGTGGATGCCCTTTCCTTTATAGTACATGAGAGCAAGGCCTACTCAAGGGGTAAGGCAATGTGTGAAAAGCTTAAGGAGGAAATCCCAAGACATCAATTCCCGGTGCCAATTCAGGCAGCGATAGGACAGAAGATTATCTCCAGAGAGACAATCAGTGCCTTAAGGAAGGATGTGCTTGCAAAATGCTATGGTGGAGATATAACCCGTAAGAAAAAGCTTTTGGAAAAGCAAAAAGAAGGAAAGAAGCGTATGAGACAGGTTGGTTCAGTAGAGGTGCCACAAAAAGCCTTCATGTCTGTATTAAAGCTGGATAGCTAATATATGACTAGCAACTGGTGTTCCTCGCCTGTTGCTAGTTTTTATTTTTAAATGAGGAAATAGTATAATAAAGATTAGCAGTATGTTTATACAAAGTCAAAAGTTCCCTGCTTAGTGCCCCACAGGCAATTCTTAGTAATGTTCAAATTTCTCAAATATAAAATATGGAGGAAGCATAATGAAATCAATCGGAATATATATTCATATACCCTTCTGTGAAAGGAAATGCCTTTATTGTGACTTTAACTCCTATAGCGACAAGGGTCATTTGGTAAAGGATTATGTTGAGGGCTTAAAACGGGAAATACGTCTGCATAGGGGAAATCTGGAGGACTATGAGGCAGGTAGCATCTTTATAGGGGGTGGAACACCTTCTATTCTTTCGGGCAAGCAGCTGGAGTCTATAATGACTGAACTGAGAAAAAGTATAAGCATAGCCAAAGATGCAGAAATTACTATGGAGGCCAATCCCGGAACCTTAAATAAAGACAAGCTAAGGGACTATTTTAATGCCGGTGTCAATCGCTTAAGCATGGGACTTCAGGCCTGTCAGAATCAGCTGTTAAGAAGGCTGGGGAGAATACATAGCTATCAGGATTTTATAGCTAATCTTGAGGAAGCGAGGACAGCAGGCTTCAATAATATAAATGTAGATTTAATGTTTGCGTTGCCGGGACAGCAGCTTAAGGACTGGGAAAGCTCTCTGAAGCAGCTGATGGCCCTCGATATACCCCATATATCCGCCTACAGCCTAATATGGGAGGAGGGAACGGCCTTTGAAGGTTTAAGGGAAAGAAAAATATTGATGCCCATAGATGAGGAGCTGGAGCTTCAGATGTTTCATACTGCCAGGGAGCTGCTTCAGAAGGAGGGGTATCGCTATTATGAAATATCCAACTATGCCAGACCAAGCTTTGAATGCAAGCATAATATTGTCTACTGGAAAAATAATCACTACATAGGTATGGGAGCCGGTGCCCATTCCTACTTCAACAATAGAAGATATCATAATCAGGAAGCAATAGAGGCGTATTTAAGCTGCATAAATGAAGGAAAAAGTCCTGTCAAGAATATTATAGAGGTTACTAGAAATGATGAAATCAGTGAGACCATGTTTCTGGGTTTAAGGCTGATTAATGGTATAGCAGTCGAGGATTTTACAAATCGCTTTGGAATAGCGCCATTGGAGGTATATCCCGTTACGATCCCTAAGCTTCTGAGGGATGGTTTAATCATATATGATAATAAGAGGATAGCCCTGTCACCTAAGGGTATAGACCTTGCAAATCTAGTATTTCAGGAGCTTTTATTAGATTAAAAAAAATCACTATTAAGGTATTGACAAAAATAAACTGAAGTGATATGTTAAAAACAGGTAGCATTAGCACTCATTAGAATAGAGTGCTAATAAAAGAGGTGATACCATGGAATTAAATGAGAGAAAATTAAAGATTCTGCAGGCTATAATTCAGGACTATATTGATTGTGCTGAACCGGTTGGCTCTAGAACCCTAAGCAAAAAGTTTGATCTAGGAGTAAGTCCCGCCACAATCAGAAATGAAATGGCAGACCTAGAGGAGCTGGGCTTTCTCATGCAGCCCCACACCTCAGCCGGAAGAATACCCTCAGACAAGGCCTATCGCCTTTACGTTGACTATTTGATGCAGGTCAAGACAATAGCCGCTATTCAAAGAAGTCAACTGAAGGAAAAGCTTGTAAGGAGCTTTAGTGAGATTGAGCAGCTGCTGCAATACAGCTCCAGAGTGTTATCTGAGCTTACGCAATACACGACAGTAGCCATAGCGCCACAGATTAAAGGCAGCAAGCTAAAGCATTTACAGCTAATACCTATAGACAGAGAGCATATAATATCAGTAATTATTACCGATGCCGGTGTTGTCAAAAAGCCTCTCCTTAGGATTCCAGGAGGGATAGGAGACACATCTGTCCTAATGAATGTATCCAAAATCTTAAATGATAAGCTCCAGGGCAAGACCCTTCAGGATGTTGAAGAACTGCTGGAAAAGGAGCTTAAGCATGAGGTATACCGATTTAGCAATGTAATGGATACAATTATTCCTGAGCTATTTAAGACTCTGGAGGGAATAGACGATTTTGAGCTATATCTCAATGGAACGACCAATATCTTTAATTTCCCAGAATTCAGCGACTTAATTAAGGCAAAGTCCTTTTTAACAATGCTGGAGGAGAAGAAACAAATCAGCGAGCTGATCATCTCTTCAAGGGAAGGAATAAATATTTCAATAGGCGCTGAAAATTTCTTTGAGCAGGCCAAGGATTGCAGCTTGGTAACAGCCACCTTTAAGGTGGACAATTCAGCCATAGGCTGGCTGAGCGTTATAGGCCCTACAAGAATGGACTACTCAAAGGTCTTAGGCATTTTGGGACAGATAAGCACCTACATTAATGAGCTTTTAAAAACCAGGTAAACATCCGACAATATTACAGGATATGGTGCGAGGTGCTTATTAAAGTTCTTTGCACTCTATCTTTGTAGTTGACTATACCTACAATTGGATTTAGAATAGGAGGCTGGTGCAATAAATGAAGGCATTAGATGAAAACGACGTTGTAAAGGAAGAGGAAATTACTACAGAACCTTCAGATATCAATCACGCGGATGATGATGTCAACAGTGAGCTGGAGGCAGCTCAGGAGGAGCTGGAGGATCAAAGGACAAAGGATGATACTGAGGTGTTCAAATCGAAGCTGGCAGAAAAGGATAAGGAAATTCAGGACTACATAAACCAATTACAAAGGCTACAGGCAGATTTCTTGAACTTTAAAAAGCGAACTGAAAAGGAGAAGAGTGAAATATTTCTTCTGGCCAATGAAAAAATGGCCGCAGAGCTTTTGGGTATTATTGATAATCTTGAAAGAGCCCTAGCTGCTCAAGAGGATAATACAGAAGGCAACAGCCTATATCTTGGAATCGAGCTTGTATATAAGCAATTGGTTGATACCCTGAATAAGCATGGAATAGAAGAAATTGATGCTCTAAATAAACCCTTCGACGCCAATTTCCATCACGCAGTAATGCAGGAGGAAAATGGCGCAGAGGAGAACCTAGTAATCGAGGTTTATCAAAAGGGCTACACGATCAATGGCAGAGTATTAAGGCCTTCAATGGTTAAGGTATCGAAATAGCTAAGTAAAGCAAATTAAAATATTTATACATAAATATTAAAGGAGGAAGTTTTTAAATGGGTAAAGTAATAGGAATAGACTTAGGAACTACCAACTCATGCGTTGCATTTTTAGAAGGAGGAGAGCCTGTTGTTATACCTAACTCCGAGGGTATGCGTACAACCCCTTCAGTTGTAGCCTTTGGTAAGGATGGAGAAAGAATTGTCGGTGAGCCTGCTAAACGTCAAGCAGTAGTAAATCCAGATAGAACAATAAGCTCGATAAAGAGACACATGGGTACAGATCATAAGGTAAAAATCGATGGTACAAATCATACACCTCAAGATATATCTGCAATGGTGCTTCAAAAGCTAAAGGCAGATGCAGAGGCTTATTTGGGAGAAAAGATTACAGAAGCAGTTATCACTGTACCAGCCTATTTTACTGATAGCCAGCGTCAGGCAACAAAGGATGCAGGTAAAATTGCAGGTCTGAATGTGCTTAGAATAATAAACGAACCAACAGCAGCTTCTCTAGCCTATGGTCTAGATAAAACCGATCAGCATCAAAAAATTCTGGTATACGATTTAGGTGGAGGCACCTTTGACGTATCCATACTTGAGCTTGGTGATGGCGTTTTCGAGGTTTTGGCTACAAACGGAAATAATCACCTTGGTGGTGACGATTTTGATGAGGTTGTAATAGACTATATTGCGGCTGAGTTTAAGAAGCAAGAGGGAATTGATTTAAAGCAGGACAATATGGCGCTGCAAAGATTAAAGGAAGCAGCTGAAAAGGCGAAGAAGGAATTATCCAGCACAATGACAACTAATATTAATCTTCCCTTCATCACTGCTACAAACACAGGACCAAAGCATTTGACTATGGACCTAACAAGAGCAAAATTTGAAGAGCTCACAGCTCATTTAGTAGATAAGACCCTTGAGCCCATGAGAAAGGCCTTAAGCGATGCTAAGTTATCTTCAAATGATTTAGATAAGGTAATACTGGTGGGTGGTTCTACGCGTATTCCTGCCGTTCAACAGGCAGTAAAAAAGATCACCGGCAAGGAGCCTCATAAGGGCATCAACCCTGATGAATGCGTTGCTATCGGAGCAGCTATTCAAGCGGGAGTTTTAACTGGCGAGGTTAAGGATGTTCTTCTATTGGACGTTACGCCATTATCCCTAGGTATTGAAACCCTTGGTAGCGTATTTACAAAGCTAATTGAGAGAAATACGACAATACCTACAAAGAAGAGTCAGGTATTCTCTACAGCTGCTGACAATCAGCCTGCAGTTGAAATCCATGTTCTACAGGGTGAGAGACCGATGGCCAACGACAATATAACCATGGGACGCTTCCAATTAACAGGAATCCCACCAGCACCAAGAGGCATTCCACAAATTGAGGTTACCTTTGATATAGATGCCAACGGCATTGTAAATGTATCTGCTAAGGACCTTGGCACCGGCAAGGAGCAAAAGATTACAATTACTGCTTCCACAAACCTGTCTGATGATGAAATTCAAAAGAAGGTTCAAGAGGCTGAAATATTTGCTGAGGAAGACAGAAAAAGAAAAGAAACAGTGGAAACCAAAAATCAAGCTGATTCCTTAGTATATCAAACAGAGAAAACCTTAAGCGAGGCTGGGGATAAGGTTAGTGGTCCTGAGCTGGATAAGGTGAAGGAAGAGCTTGAAAAGCTGAAGAAGGCGATAGAGGCAGATAATACTGAAGATATGAAAAAGGGTATAGAGGACTTGAACAATGCCTTCCATGCTATTTCTCAACAGATGTATCAGCAGGCATCGGCTCAGGGAGATGCAGGTGCCCAAGAGGGAGCAGCAGGTCCTAAGGACGAAAATGTAGTGGATGCAGATTACGAAGATGTTTCTGAATAGGTCTATTTGAGGACACCCACTGGGTGTCCTTTCAGACTGATAATATACTAAAGCAAACGTGGCGAATCACTTTTGTTCTTGCAGATATATAAAAACTAACATATAATATTATTTAGTTTGTAGACTTTCATCCATGAAGGGCGGTGAGATGGTGAGTAAGAGAGATTATTATGAGCTGCTGGGAGTAGATAAAAATACCGGTGCTGAGGATATAAAAAAAGCATATAGAAAGCTGGCTATGAAATATCATCCCGATAAAAATCCTGGAGATCAGGAAGCAGAAAATAAATTTAAGGAAATTAATGAGGCGTATGAGGTATTGAGCTCTCCCGAGAAAAAGCAGCGCTATGACCAATTCGGCCATGCTGGTGTAAATGGGAATGGTGGCGGCTATGAGGGCTTTGGCGGCTTCGGCGGCGGTGGCTTTGACGACATTTTCGGAGATATCTTTGAAATGTTTGGCGGCGGTGGCAGCAGCAGAAGAAGGAGCGGACCTCAAAAGGGCTCTGATATTAAATTTGAAGCAACCGTCACCTTTGAGGAGGCGGCCTTTGGTACAGAAAAGACGATTGAGTTTCATAGAAATGATAGCTGTGATACCTGTAAGGGTAGCGGTGCTAAGCCCGGGACATCAAAGAGGACCTGTTCCCAATGTAAGGGTGCAGGAGAGGTTAGATATGCTCAGAGAACTCCTCTTGGGCAAATTGTTAATGTCAAGACCTGTAACGTTTGTAATGGAACCGGGGAGCAGATAGAGACGCCGTGTACTACCTGCCAGGGTAGGGGTACAGTAAGAAAGCATAAAAAAATAAAAATTAATATACCTGCAGGCGTGGATACTGGGAATGTTATACCAATCCGTGGAGAAGGGGAGCCCGGCACCAAGGGTGGCCCTCATGGAGATCTATATGTCGTAGTTAGAGTATTGCCTCATAGGATATTTGTAAGAGATGGCTATGATATCATATGCGAAATGCCTATAACCTTTGTTCAGGCTACCCTGGGGGATGAGCTGGAGGTTCCGACACTGGAGGGCAAGGTTAAGTACAAAATCCCTGAGGGGACTCAGAGCGGTACTGTTTTCCGATTAAAGCAAAAGGGAGTACAGAATCCTAAGGGCTATGGCAAGGGAGACCAGTACGTAAAGGTAATTGTAGAAATCCCTAAGAAGCTTTCAGATAAGCAAAAGGATATACTCAAGCAATTTGCTGCTGAAGGCGGCGAGGATGTTCACGAGCAGCGAAAATCTTTTTTTGACAAGGTAAAAGATGTATTTGGCGTTTAGCAAAAATCACTCTACTTAGCTAGAGTGATTTTTAGATGTATATCAGTATGTTAAATACTCATGTTTTTCTATTGTTATTAATGGGAATCATATGGGTAGTCAATTCTAAAGGGATGTGATTAAAGATGAAATGGGTGGAAATTTCTATAAAAACAACCACAGAGGCTGTTGAGGCAGTAACAAATATCCTATATGATGCTGGCGTTGCAGGGGTATCCATAGAGGACCCGAAGGATATTCTAGCCTTGGAAAAGTCTGAAACTTTTTGGGACTATGTAGATGAAAGCCTTTTAACCGCTACCTTTGAGGGGGCGATAGTAAAGGCATATCTGCCGCAGTCAGCTGACCTAATTGATAAGGTAGAGCTAGTAAAGCAATCAGTTGCAGTGCTTCCACAGCATGGTCTGGATATAGGCTTGGGGGAGGTCACAACAATAGAGGTAAATGAGGATGACTGGAGCTCCTCATGGAAGCAATACTACAAGCCCACCAAAATAGGCAAGAAGGTAGTTGTTAAGCCCTCTTGGGAGGAGTACGAGGCTGCTGAGGAGGATATCATAATTGAGCTGGACCCCGGCATGGCCTTTGGTACAGGCACCCATGAAACAACAATTATGTGTGCTCAAGAGCTGGAGGCGTATGTTAATCCTGCTTCATTGGTTTTTGACATAGGCTGTGGAAGTGGAATATTATCAATTATAGCGGCAAAGCTGGGAGCTAAAAGGGTTATAGGCGTTGACCTGGACAAGGTGGCGGTGGAAGTAAGCCTTCAGAACATAGCGCTGAACGATGTGCAGGGTATGGTAGACATAAAGCAGGGCAATTTGATGGATACTATTGACGAAAAGGCGGATATCGTTGTAGCCAATATAATTGCTGATATTATAATACTACTTAGTAAGGATATAAAGAATTTCCTTGTAGAGGATGGGATTTTTATAACATCAGGAATTATTCTGGATAAGGTTGATGCTGTTTCGGAGGCTCTTGAGTCCAACGGCCTGAAGGTAGTTAGGGTAAATAGAATGGGCGAATGGGCGGCAATTGTGGCCCAAAAGTCAGGTGGAAGTAATGAATAGATTTTTTGTCAAGCCCCAACAGATAAATGCTGAGGACGGTGTAATTTCAATACAGGGTGACGATGTCAAGCATATTTCAAAGGTCCTTAGGCTAGCTGAAGGGGATGAAATAGAAATATGTGATGGTGAAGCCTGGGAGTATATAGGCAGAATTCTAAGGATTGAAAAGTCTGAGGTTAAAGCTTCTATAAAAAGTAGTGAGCCCCTAAGAACAGAGGCTAAGCTTAGGGTAGTGCTATATCAGGGCTTGCCTAAGGGCACTAAGATGGAGCTGATTCTGCAAAAGACAACAGAAATGGGAATTGCTGAAATTGTACCTGTAATTACCGACAGAGCTGTGGTTCAGCTTAAGGATCAGAAGGATAAGGAAAAGAAGGCAGAGCGATGGTATAAAATCACCGAGGAGGCTGCAAAGCAAAGCAAAAGGGGAATTGTACCAGAGGTTCACATACCTATATCCTTTAAGGAAGCCTTAAAGCAGAGCGCAAGCAACCATCTCAATATACTGGCCTATGAAAAGGAGTCGGTAAAGGGTCTAAAGGGGCTTTTAACCCAGTGCAAAGATAAGGGCATTCAAAAAATCGGATTATGGATTGGCCCTGAAGGGGGCTTTACCGAAGAGGAAATAAGCCTTGCATTGGAGCAGGGTATAAATACGGTTACCCTCGGACCAAGAATTTTAAGAACTGAAACAGCTGGCTTTGCCTTGTTATCAATGGTAATGTATGAGCTAGGTGATTTAGGAGGTAATTAGGTGAAAAAGGTAGCTTTTCATACTTTAGGCTGTAAGGTAAATCAATATGAGACACAGGCTATGTCGGAGCTGTTTCAAAAAGCAGGCTATACTGTTGTTGAGGATACAGAATTTGCGGATGTTTATGTTATAAACACCTGCACAGTAACCAACGTCGGTGATAAAAAATCAAGACAGTTTATACGCAGGGCCAAGAAGAATAATGCCGATGCTATAATATCTGTCGTAGGCTGCTATGCACAAACAGCACCTAAAGAGGTGCGGGGAATGGAAGGCGTCAACATAGTAATCGGAACCAATGATAGAGGTAAAATTGTTGAGCTGGTGGAAAAATGTAGTCCAAAGGACAAGATCAACACAGTAGATGACATAATGAAGGTAAAGGCATTTGAAGAGATGTCTGTGCAGGAAATCAAGGGTAAAACTAGAGCCTTTTTAAAGATTCAAGAGGGCTGTAACCGATATTGCTCCTATTGTATTATTCCCTATGCCAGAGGTCCAATTAGAAGCAGAAGGCTATCGGATATCTTAAGCGAGGTAAAGAGGCTGGTGGAAAACGGCTTTAAGGAAATAGTCCTTACAGGCATTCATGTTGCTTCCTATGGCAAGGATTTGGATGACGAGGAAAATCTGATGGCGGTTTTAAGAGCAGCTAATGCTGTAGAGGGGCTTAGAAGGATTAGACTGAGCTCCTTAGAGCCCACCATTTTTACTGAGGATTTCTTAAGGGAGCTGGTGAAAATAGACAAGCTTTGTCCGCATTTTCATTTGTCTCTCCAAAGTGGCAGCGACAATATACTTAAAGGGATGAACAGACGTTATACAACTCAGGAGTATAGGGCGATAGTAGCTCGTATCAGAGGGTTTTATCCTGAGGTTGCGCTAACAACAGATATCATCGTCGGCTTCCCCGGTGAAACCGATGAGGAATTTGAAACCACCTACAGCTTCGTAAAGGAAATCAGCTTCAGTGAAATCCATGTATTTAAGTACTCTCCAAGAAAGGGTACTCCTGCAGCTGAGTATCCCAACCAACTAGATGGGGTTACAAAGCATCTTAGAAGCGAGAGATTAATTGTCCTTGGAGAGGAGCTTAAAAGAGAGTATCAAGACCGTTTTGTCGGAAGGGCCATGGAGGTCCTTTATGAGTATTCTTCTTCAGAGCTAAAGGACCATACTGAGGGATTAACAGAGACCTATCTGAAGGTATTGGTTCCCTTTGATGAGAGCCTTGAGGGAGAGCTAAGGTCGACTCTCCTGCAGGAAATAAAAAATGAATATTTTTCAGGTAAAATATTATAATAATGATACAAAATGAAGGATTTTTTTTGTTTTCGTTGAATATGATATTGGTAAGCTTCTAGTGCCTTGAGTTACCCTAAAATAACTATACTTTTTAGGTACATAGGGAGGTGTAGTATGTCAGACTGTTTATTTTGTAAAATAGCTGATGGTCAAATTCCAGCAAAGATTGCATATGAAAATGATAAGGTAATAGCCTTTTATGATATAACCCCACAAGCACCTGTTCACTTATTGGTTATTCCTAAGAAGCATATACCAGCAGCCAAGGATTTAACCCCAGAAGATATGCGAGAGGTATTACCGCCTATTTTTGAAGCAATCCAAAGCTTATCTGTGGATTTAGGATTTAAGGATCAAGGCTATCGTATTGTTAACAACTGTGGTATAGACGGAGGACAGACGGTCAATCACTTGCATTTCCACGTATTAGGTGGCAGGCAACTGCAGTGGCCCCCAGGCTAGTATTCTGTTTAAATAAAACGGATGTGGGCATTAAAATTGTTATTGCATATGTAAATCATTTAATGTATAATAACAAGGTATTGTAATAGTCCCACTAGCAGGATAGCATTAGTGTTGCTATAGATAAAGCACGGCGGGTGCTAGCGGAGGGAGGGAGAAGTAAATGTCAGAGATTAAGATAAGAGATAATGAAACCTTAGATAGTGCTCTTCGCAGATTTAAGCGACAATGTGCAAAGTCTGGTATCCTATCAGAGGTAAGAAAGAGGGAGCATTACGAAAAACCTAGCGTTAAGCGTAAGAAAAAGGCTGAGGCAGCTCGTAGAAAGAACACAAGTAAGAAATTCTAGTAAAATAAGTAGAGGTGAATATAATTCATGTCCCTCAAAGAAAAATTAGCCGAGGATTTAAAGCAGGCTATGAAAAATAAGGATCAATTACGTAAAAACGTAATTACGATGATTCGTGCTGACGTAAAGCAAACTGAGGTTGATAAGAGAATAGAATTGAATGATAGTGATATTATCGATATAATCTCTAAGCAGGCTAAACAAAGAAGAGATGCCCTTGCAGAATTTGAAAAGGGTGGCAGAAGCGATCTTATGGAACAGGCTCAGCAGGAAATTAATACTTTGTTGACTTACTTACCTGAGCAATTGTCAGAGGAAGAAATCGTAAAAATAGTAGGTGAAACAATTTCTGAGATTGGTGCTAGCTCCATTAAAGAAATGGGGAAAGTAATGGCAGCTGTTCTACCTAAAGTAAAGGGTAAGGCAGATGGAAAACTGGTCAATGAAGCTGTAAAGAGACTCCTACAATAATAAATAAAATAACCCGGATATATCCGGGTTTTTTAGTTTTTTGCAGACAAAATTAAATATTCTGTTTATTACAATAATTTGGCATTATTAATTGGACCTAACCCCATGTTATAATATATTAACCAACAACGGCGTAAAGGGGGAGGGCAGATGAGGAAGGCAACTATTGTTTTTGTGACAGCATTGTTAATTTTTAGTATAGGACTAACCTTAAAAGCTTCATCTCAGGGGGAAATTACTTTACTCAGATATATGAAGAACAACAAAACCCTTTATTTAGAAATTATGGCTCCGGTGGATATGCAGGACCTAGTATTGGAAATACTAAACGAAAAGGAGGAGGTTACACACTTTTTCGTATTAGATAATCCTATAATCAAGAGCTCAGCGGAGGGTGAAGACCATAGTCTCTTTTATATTACTAGGGATATGGCTCAGTTCAGAGAGTTTGATCAGATCAATTTGTATAACGGATACAATCGTGAGAGGGCATATAAAATGAAGGAGCTGGAAGTAATCGCTTTGGAGCAGGATACTATTGTTAAAGCATTTAATTCAGAGGACAATCGTTTAAGAGTCATGAGCTACAATATTCATCATGGCAAGAGCCTATACGGCACAAATTCCATTGATAGCATTCAAGAGATAATTACAGAAAGCAATGCTGATATCGTAGGACTCCAGGAGATAGAAAGCGGAATGCTGCGTTCGGGTTTTTTAAATCAAGTGGAGTATTTAAGCACTCAATTGAGTATGAATCAAGCCTTTGGAGCAAATATCAATATTTTAGGCGGTAAGTACGGAAATGCGATCATGAGTAAATATCCGATAATTGCTTACGAAAACTATGCGCTTCCCAGCGGCAGAGAGCAGAGAGGCTTTTTGCGGGCTACTATAGATGTCAAGGGTCGCGAAATTCAGTTTATTGTTACACATCTTGGTCTAAGTGAAGAGGAGAGAAGTAGACAGGTCAGCGTAATACAAAGATATATGGAAACACTGCAGGGAGATATCATTTTGGTAGGAGACTTCAATGCCCACCAGGATAGCATGGAAATAAGGGGACTGAGTAAGAAGCTTCAGGATACAGGCGACATAACGGGAAAAGCTGACCAGCCAACCTTTGATTTTCCACTGCTGTCTAAGCGTATAGATTATATTTTTGTTGGACAAGGGCTTGCTATAGAGGGCTATGAGGTAATTAAGAGCAGAGCATCAGACCACTATCCAGTGCAGGCGGATCTGGTGCTGGAGTAATATAAAGGTATTAAATCAGCAGATTTTTTAAACTCTGCTGATTATTTTTGGAACAAAAGCGATTATTATTACATCAATATATAAAGGACCTAAATAAAAAGGTTTAAACTTGCAAAAAATGCACATATATTAAGAGTAGAGTAAATTTGCATAGGAGGTGAAAAAATGACCAAAAAGTGGATTGCCGGTTTGATTTTAGTTATACTATTAGTAATCCCATTCTCAGCTCTTGCTGCTGAGGCCAGAGATGTTGTATATGTAATACCTATTAAGGGAGAAATTGGTCTTGCAATGGAGCAATATCTAGAGGAAAGCATTTCAATTGCCGAAGCAGATAAGGATACTGCTGCTATCATAATAGAAATAGACACCTACGGGGGACTCATAAAATCGACAGAGAGTATGAGTAGCATTATTATGAGGGCAAAATATCCCACCATTTCCTATGTTAATACAAAGGCAGAATCTGCGGGCGTTTTATTAACGATATCATCAGATAATATAGCAATGGCGCCCGGCAGCACAATTGGTTCAGCTGAGCCAATTCCAAATACGGAAAAAACCCTTTCTCATTGGACCAGTACACTGAGGACTGTAGCCCAGGAAAAGGGCAGAGATCCTGAGCTGGTGGCAGCCATGGCGGATGCCAGTATTGTAATACCAAAGGTGGTGGATGGAGGAAAGCTTCTGAATCTGACCACAAGAGATGCGGATGAATTAGGGTTTACTGATGCTGTTGCAGATAGTCATATTGAGATTCTTGAAGCGTTGGATATCGATTATACGGAAATTGAGGTCTTGGAAATTCCGGCTAGAGTTAAGATGGCACAGGGCTTAACAAATTCCTATATCATGACATTGCTGCTGACCCTTGGCTTTATAGGGCTAGTGGTGGAAATCCTTACCCCTGGCTTTGGGCTGGGAGGTACAGTAAGCCTTATCGCCTTTTCTCTTTATTTTGGAGGTAGTATCCTGGCAGGATATGCAGGCTTGGCGGTAATACTGATATTCATAACTGGTGTATTGCTTTTGCTGATAGAGGCCTTTATACCGGGCTTTGGAATACCTGGTGTTGGGGGAATTATTTGTATCATAGGCAGCATCGTATTAGCTGCCGACAGCGTAGCCACTGCTGTTGTATCACTGCTTATATCCTTTATACTTACAGGTGTAGCCATGTTTTTGATACTGAAATATGCTCCCCGAAGCAAGCATTTTGACAGAATAATACTGGCTACCGAAATGAACAGGGAAATCGGCATAAGATCAACAAAAAATTACGAGGAGTATCTAAATCAAATAGGTACTGTAACTACCTTTTTAAGACCCTCTGGGACTGTTGATATCAATGGTGTTCTCTTGGATGTTGTGTCCGAGGGTGCCTTTATAGAGGTTGGCACACAGATAAAGGTTGTTGGGATAGAGGGAAGAAGAATAATTGTTAGAAAATTAGATTAGGAGGGATTGATTTGGCAGCATTAGTACCAGTTATTATTTTAATTGCAGTGATTTTCATCGTTTTATCTATAATCTTGAGCTTTATTCCCCTTGGATTATGGATAACAGCGACCTTCTCAGGCGTAAAAATTGGTATTTTTACCTTGATAGGTATGCGTTTCAGAAGGGTTCAGCCAATAAGAATCGTTAATCCGCTAATCAAGGCCACTAAAGCAGGCCTAAAGCTGAATATCGACAAGCTTGAGGCCCATTATCTTGCAGGCGGAGATATAAACAGCGTAGTAGATGCCTTGATAGCAGCCCAAAGAGCTGATATTGGTCTGGAGTTCGAAAGAGCTATAGCTATTGACTTAGCTGGACGTAATGTATTACAGGCGGTACAAGTAAGTGTTAACCCCAAGGTTATCGAGACACCTAAAATTGCTGCCGTTGCAAAGAACGGTATAGAGGTAATGGTTAAGGCAAGAGTAACTGTACGTGCTAATATAGAGCGTTTAATCGGTGGTGCCGGAGAAGAAACCATTATTGCAAGGGTTGGTGAAGGTATTGTAACAACTGTTGGTTCTGCTGAATCTCATAAAGAGGTTTTAGAAAACCCTGACTTGATTTCTAGAACTGTTTTAAAGAAGGGTCTGGACGCAGGTACTGCCTATGAAATCCTGTCCATAGATATTGCGGATGTAGATATCGGTAGAAACATAGGAGCAAAGCTTCAGACAGATCAAGCTGAGGCTGATAAGAGAATCGCACAGGCAAAGGCAGAGGAAAGAAGAGCTATGGCGGTTGCTAAGGAGCAGGAAATGATTGCGGCGGTACAGGAAATGAGGGCCAAGGTTGTCGAGGCTGAGGCACAGGTACCACTGGCACTGGCAACTGCGCTAAGAGAGGGCAAGCTGGGGGTTATGGACTATTACAACATGAAAAATGTTTTGGCCGACACCGGCATGAGGGAGTCAATAGCAAATATTTCTAAGGATGATGACAATAAGCAAGGGATAGATAATAAGAGCAAATAGGCTTCTTCTAAAAGGAAGTGATGAAATGGATTTTCTAAGCATTATTATTTTTATAGGGATAGCAGCAATATCAATAAACAGGTCTAAGAATCAGGGACAGAATCCAAGAAATAGACAGAGGCCTTTTAACGATGTAGAGAGAACAACTATGCAGGATACAATGAATAGGCCAGCGACCGACCCTGCCGGCACTAAAAAACCTCAGCAGAGGAGCAGAAGCTTCGGCTCATCTAGCTTAGAGGATATGTTTAGAGAAATGCAATCCGACATAAGAGGTGTATTTGGAGAGCTTAAGAATAGCAATGCCCCAAAGCCTCCGACAAAAGCCGCACCTGTTGTAGAGCAACAGGAGGCCGAGGATCAGGCGGAGCAGCAGGAGGCAGATAGCTGGAACGGTTCTAGTTACTCCTCTGATTATGGCGATGAATATGTTGATTATGATAAGGCTACATCTGTGGAGGATGACGGAAATAAGACTATTGGGCAAAAAGGCAAAGAGAAGTCAGTGGTGATATACGAAGAGAGACAATTCTCCTTGAATTTGTCTAAGAAATCCTTGGTACAGGCAATTATTATGAAGGAGATATTAGATAAGCCCAAAGCCTTAAGACGTTAAAATTAGCTGGAAGAATAAAAGGAATTCCTTAAGTGGGATTCCTTTTATTTTTCCGTCTTATAGGTCTAGAAATATGAAAAATTGCATAAAAATTGTATATATAGGAGGTGTGCCAACATATGAAAAGGACAGAAAAATTAAAGAAAAATATAGCTGACGCACTGGAGCTGCCTCAGGATATAGTGCTGGATTTGCCTAAAATTACGATGGTAGGAAACCTCCAATTGTACATCGAGAATCATAAGGGGATTATCGAATATACCAGCAATCAAATCCGAATATATACAAAGCTAGGGATATTAAGAATATTAGGAACAAACCTTTTGTTGAAGAACATAGTTATGGAGGAAATAGTTATAATCGGTGAAATAAAGCAGGTTGAGTTTTACGATTAAGGAGTGGAGGATGTGTTAATACTGAGACTATGGAATTATATCAGAGGTTATGTTATCATTAGGATAGAAGGCTTGTCTCTGGAGAAGTTTATTAACGCATGTGTGCAGAAGGGAATTTATCTCTGGGAGATTAAGCGGATAAACCCGACCACTCTAGAGGCTAAGGTAGGTATTAAAGGCTTCCGAGTGGTAAAAAGACTTTCAAGGAAATGTGGCTGTAGGGTCTCTATATCTAAGAAAAATGGATATCCTTTTTGGGCACATAAGGTTAAAAAAAGAAAAATGCTTTTGATTGGAGCATTTTTTTCATGTATTTTACTTATGATCGCCTCCAGCTTTATATATTCTGTAGATGTGGTTGGAAATGAAAGGGTAAGTCAAGAGGAAATACTAGCTGCTCTGGAGGGAATCGGTCTTAAGGCTGGTGCAAACAGATACTTTATTGATATTCGTGATATAGAGAATAGACTGTTGATAGAGCTTCATGATTTGGAATGGGTCGGTGTAGAGCTTACTGGGGTGTATGCAAGGGTTGAGGTTGTGGAAAAGGTTCCTGTGCCTGCAAAGGTAGAAAAGGACATACCCTGTGACATTGTTTCAGTTAAGAATGGGGTTATAGAGAGGGTAATTGCTAGGAATGGTGATGCGAAGGTTAAAAAGGGAGACATTGTTTCTAAGGGGGACCTTCTGGTAACGGGGGTGATTCAAAGAGATAATCTGCCGAACCCATTATATGTCCATTCCTACGGCGAGGTTTATGCCAAAACCTATTATGAAACCACAAAATCCATGACAACCGTGGAGGTCCAGCAGGAAAAAACTGGAGAAACGAAAAAAAAGTATATGCTTAGAATAGGTAGTCTGGAGCTCTCAGTAGGGGGAGGAGAAATACCCTTTGCAAACTATGTAACCGAAAAATCCGTTAAGTCGCCATTTTTTTGGAGGAATAAGGATTTCCCCGTCGAAATAGTTGTAGAGGAGCATTTTGAGGCGAATGAGACCCATATAAACCTAGATATTGAAGAGATTAAAAAGAAGCTTCATAGTGATTCGGTTGCTGAGCTGATGGATGAAATTCCACCGGAGGCAGAAATAATGAATTCCACTATTGACTTTTATCAGGTTGATGATATTATTTATGGAAATATGATTATCGAAGTACTAGAGGATATTGGAGAGCAAAGGAAAATCGATCTATAGGGAGGAATAAATAATTGTCTATAAAAATACCAAAGAAGATCAAAGCAGATAATACTGAATTCGTCAGAGAGCTTTTTGGACATTTTGATGAGAACATTAATCTAATACAAAAAAAGCTTGGTATAGATATAGTGCTAAGGGAAGGTGAGCTGGTGCTGCTGGGGGATGATAATAAGGTAGCCCTTGGTATAGAGCTTATAAACGAGCTGCAGAGCATCTATGAAAAGGGAGAGCGCTTTTCACCCCAGAATATCAGCTATGCCATAAATCTTTTGCAGGAGGGCAGCGAGGCTAAGGCAAAGGAGCTGGCAGGTGATGTCGTCTTCGTAACCGACAATGGTAAGCCAATAAAGCCTAAGACCTTTGGACAGAGGAGCTATGTCAACATCATTGAAAAAAAGGATTTAACCTTTGGTATAGGCCCTGCAGGAACCGGAAAGACCTATCTGGCTGTGGCTATGGCGGTCAAGGCCTTCCGAAATGAGCAGGTAAATAAAATTATTCTAACAAGGCCTGCTGTTGAGGCAGGGGAGAGCTTGGGCTTTCTGCCTGGGGATCTGAAGGAGAAGGTTGACCCATATCTAAGACCCCTTTATGATGCTTTATACGATATTCTAGGAGCAGAGCGTTTCCAAAAATATATGGAGAAGGGTATGATCGAGGTGGCTCCTTTGGCTTACATGAGAGGTAGAACCCTAGATTATTCCTTTATAATCCTGGATGAGGCACAAAACACAACAAGAGAGCAAATGAAGATGTTCCTTACACGATTAGGCTACGGCTCGAAGGCAGTGGTGACGGGGGATATTACTCAAATCGATTTGCCCAGCGGGAAAAAATCAGGCCTTAAGCATGCAATGGAGGTTTTAAAGGATATTGAGGACATAGGCTTTAATATATTCACCGATAAGGATGTAGTCAGACATCCTCTGGTTCAAAAAATAATCAAGGCATATCAGGTGGAGGAAGAAAGGCAGCTTCAGGAGGAAAGCAGTAGGAAAAAGGAGAAGCATTTAAATAAGTAGCCTTTGGAGGATAAAACAATGGGGGAATTTAAAAAACTTAAGGATAAGGTTGGCAAAAGCTTTTTAGGAAGATTTGTACGGCAAAAAAGACTTCAGCAAATATCTCTCGTATTAATATTTTCTATATGCATTTTTTCCATATTGATAACGGCCCTAAAACCGGAAAAGTTTGATATCGTGGTGGGGCAGCGGTCCCCAAGCGATGTTCGGGCGTCTAAGGACATAGAGGATAAATGGGAAACCGAAAGATTGAAGGAAAATGCAGCGGCAGCGATTGAGATAAAGTACAAGCTGGAGGCTTATGTTCAAATTGAAGTGAGAAAAGATGTAGAAAACTTTTTTCAGCTGCTATATGCCATCAAGGACAATGAGGAGCTGACAACGACAGAAAAGCGTACGAGTTTGGAGCTAAATGACTTGAACATTAAGGGCTCTATACTTACAACCGCTCTTGATACCCCGACAGATAAGCTTAGAAACCTGGAGAACTATATATACGAAATAATTGCGCAAAATATGAATGAGGGTATAAAGATTGAAGACCTTCAAAAGCATAAAATAACAATCCGAGATTATATTATGACCCTTGAGGATTTTGACACCAATGCAAAGGAGCTTTCAATAGCTTTAATCAATGCCACCATCACGCCCAATATGTTTCAGGATGTGGAATCCACAGAGCAGAATCGCCAAGAGGCAATGGAAAACATAGAGAAGGTAATGATTCGAAAGGGCGATTTAATCCTTAGAGAAGGTGATGTGGTTACCAGCGATAGAATGGAAATTCTGAAGGAGCTGGGGCTTCTTACTGAGGACAGCCAAATAGACGAAATGCTGTATCTAGGGGTTGGGGCTTTAACTTTAGTGCTTGTTCTATTAATGACGGCATATATTATTGTATTTAATAAGGAGCTGCTAAATAAGGTCGAGAGGCTGCTGCTGATATGCATAGTTTTTCTCTGTACCCTATTAATTTCTAATGTGATATCCAATATTTCAATTTATTTAATGCCGATAGCAGCATCGGCAATGCTATTGTCAATACTAATAGATGCAAGATTGTCCTTGTTGATGAATCTTTGTCTTACGATACTCATTAGCGTAATGACGGGCAATGACATTATTTTTATAGCCATGGCTTTAGTGGGAGGTACTGTAGGGGTATTCAGTGTTGTTAATACTCACCAAAGGGGTAATATATTTGCCTCAGGTATAGTAGTCAGCCTTGCCAGCCTTATAGCAATCGTAGGAATAGGACTGATTAACAGCAACGAGGTGACTAAGGTGTTGACCTTTGGCTTTTATGGTGTGCTTAACGGGATATTTTGCTCTATCCTGACAGTAGGCTCCTTGCCATTGTGGGAGAGCTTATTCGGTATAGTCACCCCACTTAAGCTGCTGGAGCTGTCTAACCCAAATCATCCATTGCTTAAGAGGCTGCTGATAGAGGCACCGGGAACCTACCACCACAGTATCATCGTGGGTAATCTAAGTGAAGCAGCCGCTAATGCCGTAGGTGCCAATGCTCTTCTAGCTAGAACGGGAGCCTTTTACCATGATGTGGGAAAAATAGCAAGGCCATATTTCTTTAAGGAAAATCAATTGACCTCTGAAAATCCTCACGACAAGATAAATCCCACCCTCAGTAGCCTTATTATAACGGGGCATGTAAAGGAGGGTTTGGAGCTGGCGAAAAAATACAAGCTGCCATTGGAGATAAGGAATTTCATTATGGAGCATCATGGTAATACCTTAGTGGCATATTTTTATCATAAGGCTAAGACCTCCGAAAATGCAGAGGAGGTTGATGAAAACCAATTTAGATATAATGGCGTAAAGCCTCAAAGCAAGGAAACTGCAATAATTATGCTGGCGGATTCCATAGAAGCAGCCGTAAGGAGCTTGCCATCCCCCAGCAAGGAAAAGATGGAAAAATTAATACAGAAAATAATGAAGGACAAGCTGGAGGACGGTCAGTTGGAGGAATGTGATATTACTATTAGGGAATTAGAAGTCCTTAAGAAGTCCTTCCTACAGGTACTGCTGGGAATCTTCCATGAAAGAATTGAATACCCGGAAATAAATACTAAGGAATTGAAGGGAAGAAAGGCTTATGAGTCTAGTAATTGATAATAGACAGGATAAGGTTGAATTAGCACAGGAGCTATCTCAGCTTTTGGAGAGGGTGGTGGTGGCTGCTCTGGAGTACGAGGGCCTAAATCCTGAGTATGAGGTCAGCTTATCGTTGGTGGATAATGAAGAAATCCGCAGCCTAAACAAGCTCTATAGGGGGAAGGACTATGCAACGGATGTATTGTCCTTTCCTATGGAGGACGAGGAGTTTGCAAATGTAGAGGAGATACTTTTAGGGGATATCGTTATTTCTGTGGAGAAGGCAGTGGAGCAGGCTTTAGAATATAATCACACCTTCGAGAGAGAAATGGCCTTTTTAACCGTCCACAGCATGTTTCATCTTATGGGCTACGACCATATGGATAAGGAAGAGGAGCTGGAGATGAGGAGCAAGGAAGAGGACGTATTAAATAAATTGGGTATAAAAAGAATGTAATGAGGTGTAATATGATGAAGGTCCGGAAGCTAATAGATAGCTTTAATTATGCGATAGAGGGCATAATATATGCACTAAAGTCCCAGAGAAATATGAAGATACACTTCTTTGTTGCAGTGGCTATACTGTTCCTCAGTCTTTTTTTTGATATCAGCAGACTTGAGCTTATTATACTGATAATGACCATTTCATTGGTAATTATTGCGGAAATGATAAACACGTCAATAGAAATGGCCATAGACCTGATAACAGACCAATACCATATATTTGCAAAGATAGCCAAGAATGTTGCGGCGGGGGCTGTGCTGATTTCCGCTATAAACTCCGTGTTTGTTGCGTATTTCATATTTTTTCATAAGATAAATCCCTATACCTTCAGCGTTCTCCATAGAGTGAGACAATCACCAATTCATATTACATTTATTGCATTTATTGTAGTGATTTTTCTAACAATAAGCCTAAAGGCTTATTTCGGAAGAGGTACACCTCTACAGGGGGGAATGCCCAGCGGACATGCGGCTGTGGCTTTTTCATTGGCCACAGCCATTACCTTCATTTCTGAAAACATGCTGATTGCAACCCTGTCGATATTAATGGCATTTTTGGTTTCTCAGAGCCGCATAGAGGGGAGAATTCACAGCTTTTTTGAGGTCTTTGTAGGTGGACTTTTGGGTATGCTGGTTACGGTGCTATTCTTCCAGCTCTTTACATAGTAAATATTGAAGCTGCATAATAGTAGCTACCAGCATAAAATAATCGGACCTTGAAAAGCATAAAAAAAGATGTAGGAAGGGATGAAGCAGGATGGGGAAAAATAATCGTTGGGTATTAGTGCTTTTGGCTATAGTGTTGGCAGCCGTAGCTATGACCGGCTGCAAAAACAAAGAAATAGTCGATGAGGAGCCACCGCCAATAGAAGAAGAAATAGATGACGAAGAGGCTATTGCTGAAGAGGCAATCAATGAAAATTTAGCTATAAATCCCTTAACAGGCCTTTTGATCGATAAGGAGTCCGCCAATAGGAGACCTGTTTCTGTTATGATAAATAACCTCAAGAAGGCATTGCCGCAAAGCGGTATAGGACAGGCTGATATAATATATGAGACCCTGGCGGAGGGGAGTATAACAAGGCTGCTGGCGGTATTTCAGGCCTTCGATGCAGAAAAAATAGGACCTGTCAGAAGCGCTAGGCATTACTATTTGAATTTTGCCTTTGATCACGATGCTATTTACGTTCACTATGGACAAAGCCCCCAGGCAGAGACTGCAATAAAGCAGCTGAAGGCTGATGCTATAAATGGTTTATCCTATTTGGATAATATCATGGCATGGAGGGACCCGGTAAGGTTAAAGCAGAAGGGTATGTATGAGCATAGCCTTTATACAAATGCTGAGAGGTTAATGAAGACATGGGATACTGTGAAGTATCGCAAGGAGCTTCAGGAGGACTGGCAGCCGATGCTGAGCTTTTCAGAGGAGGAATGGACTCCTGTAGGTCAGACTGCCAATACTGTACTTCTTCCCTTTGCAAATACTTTAATAAATGAATTTCATTATGATGCAGCTACAAAGCTTTATAAAAGGGTACAATATAATCAACCCCATATAGATGAGCTGACCAATGAGCAGCTTCAAACTAAAAATATCATAGTGCAATACACTAGAATAACCCACATACCTAACGATACCGAGGGTAGAAGGGATATGGAGCTTGTAGGCAGCGGCAAGGGTGTGTTTATTACCAATGGACAGGCGATGCCCATAAGCTGGAGTAAAAAGGATGTCAGGACTCCAACACAGTACACTGATGAAAGCGGGCAGGCGTTAAAGCTAAATAAGGGTAAAACATGGATAATTGTATTTCCCAACAATAGAGCAATCGAACTAAAATAGTATTGTAGGGGATAAAAGGAGGATACATATGGATTATGGTGAATTATTGAAGGAAGCGATAGAGGCTAGAAAAAATGCCTACATACCCTATTCAAAATTCCCTGTAGGAGCAGCATTGCTTACAAAAGCAGGACGGGTTTACAGAGGCTGTAATATCGAATGTGCCTCCTATGGAGGGACAAATTGCGCCGAGCGTACTGCGATATTCAAGGCTGTTTCTGAGGGAGAGAGGGAGTTTGAGGCAATTGCCGTGGCAGGAGACTTAAGCACCTACACCTTTCCCTGTGGCATATGCAGGCAGGTAATAGTAGAATATGGCAAGGATATAAAAATAATTGTTGGAAAATCTGAGGAGGATTATAAGGTATATACAATTGATGAGCTATTGCCTCATTCCTTTTCACCAGAGGATTTAAAATAACGCAGCGGAGGTTATATAATGGGCTATAAATCAGGCTTTGTAACTATAATAGGAAGACCAAATGTGGGGAAATCCACATTGATAAACAGGTTAATCGGAGAAAAAATCGCCATCATCTCAGATAAGCCCCAAACCACCAGGACAAGAATTCAATGTGTACTAACCACAGACACCCATCAGGTTGTATTTTTAGATACCCCGGGTATACATAAGCCTAAGCATAAGCTGGGAGAGTATATGGTAAAAGTTGCTCAGGACACGATAAGAGATGTTGATGTTGTGTTATTCGTAGTGGATGACAGTAGCTCCATAGGGGCAGGAGACAGGTATATCATGGATCAGCTGGAGGGTATAGAAACCCCGATTATATTGGTAATGAATAAAATAGATAAAATGGAGCAGCAGAAGTTTAACAAGCTGTATGAGGAATATGCAGCCACTGGTCTATTCGATAAAATAATAGGCATATCGGCTTCGGAGGGTGCAAATCTATACTCATTAATTGATGCTGTTGTCGGCTATATGCCGGAGGGACCTCAATACTTCCCTGAGGATATGATCACTGATCAGACTGAGAGGGTCATAGTAGCTGAAATTATAAGGGAAAAGATACTACATTACACCGAACAGGAAATTCCCCACGGCATAGCAGTCGAAACCACTCTTATGAAGATGATGCCGGATAAGGATATCATGGAGATACATGCCACCATCTATTGTGAAAGAAAATCCCATAAGGGAATAATCATAGGGAAGAACGGCAGAAAGCTTAAGGGCATTGGGAAGAGTGCAAGAGAGGATATAGAAAAGCTGCTGGGGAAAAAGGTCTATCTTGAGCTTTGGGTAAAAATTAAGGAGGACTGGAGAAACAGCGCAGGAATACTGAAGGGCTTAGGCTACGAATAGTAACTTACAACTTTTAAAAGCTATAATTACATAATTTACAATGTATAGGAGTCCCCTAAATTCCAAAAAATATGTTAGAGCATAACATAAAAAGGAAAGGGGACTTTAATATGTCATTATTAAATATGTGGAATGTATTTGAAAAAACAGGTAATATAGAGGCTTATTTATATGATAAAATAAATAGAGATAGCTGCGGAGCCGAGGATAAGGACTTAGGCTTGAGGGATGGAGGCTTAAACACACCGGCACTCCAGCAAAAGGACGGCACTGAAGGGTAATTTAATTGGGGGACAGGGTATGATTATAAAAACCGAGGGCTTTGTTTTGAAGAATAAAAAAATGGGAGAGGCTGATGCGCTGCTTACTATTTTTACCCGTAAGCTGGGTAAGATAAGTGCCGTTGCCAAGGGGGCCAGAAGGCCTAAAAGTCAGCTTTTGTCAGGAATTCAGCCCTTTTGCTATAGTGAATTTGTATTATTTAAGGGGAAAAATCTTTATCAGGTTAATAGCTGCGATTCTAAGCAAATTTTCTATAGTATTCGTGAGGACATGGACAGATTTACCTATGGTGCATATATATTAGAGCTGGTGGAGGCTGTTATAATAGAAGGACAAACCAACAATCGACTCTTTAATCTTATGGGAAAAACACTAAGCATATTAACGCTGGAGGAAATAGAGCTGCAGACGGTAGTAAGGGCCTTCGAACTAAACCTGCTGCATTATGCAGGCTTTAAGCCCCAATTCACCGCTTGTGTGAGCTGTGGCAGTAAGGAGGGGAAGGATTGCCGCCGCTTTAGTGTGTCGCAGGGAGGCATATTGTGTAGAGAGTGCTTTAATGAGGATATGGTAGCGCTAAAGATATCAGAAACCACCATACGGCTGGCAAACTACCTTTTAAGTAAGGAAATAAATGAGGTTTATAAGCTTAAGGTAAATAATTTTTTAAATAATGAGCTAAAGGGTATATTAAAAAAGTACATTATGGAGCATATTAATAAATATCATTTTAAAAGTCTCGATATAATGGATAAATTGTAGAGGAGTGATCGTATGGATGCTTATTTAGAGAAGATCGATTTAATTCGTGAGAGAGCGGGAGTCAGCTATAAGGTGGCAAAGGATGCCTTGGATCAGGCGGGAGGAAACGTAGTGGACGCCTTGATTATGCTGGAGGAGAAAAATGAAAAGGGCTGGACGGATTCCATGGGCGTTATGGGCAATGATATTATAGAAAAGCTAAAGAAGATAATTTCTAAGGGAAATGTCACCCGAGTGATTCTAAAAAAAGACGGAGATGTTATGCTGAATATCCCGATCACCGCTGGGGCCATCGGTGTGGTGCTGGCGCCCTTTGTCTCCATAATTGGTGTTTCGGCTGCCATAGCGTCAAAGGCCTCCATAGAAATAGTCAAGGACAATGGTGAGGTCGTGGATATTAATGATATGGCAGAGGAAAAGATGAATATTGTTAAGGACAAGCTGGCTGGAAAAAAGTCTAATAAAGATATAGCAGATGATATAGAAAGTATTATAGATGATATCGACAAGGGAGCAGACTATTAAAAAGCTATTTGCTATTGACAACAATAGAAAAATTTGTTAATGTATATAACAATTAGAGGATTCGGCAATGAAGAAGAGGAGTAGTTAATATCCGTTATTATAGCGAGCCGGTGTTGGTGGGAGACCGGTATAACATATTGATGAAGGGAGCTTCTGAGCCATAGGCTTAAAGTGGGTACATATAGTACCAACTAGGGTGGAACCGCGGAGGATAGTCCTTCGTCCCTATCAGGGATGAAGGGCTTTTTTGTTTTTGTTTTGATTTTAATTAGGAGGGATAATTATGGCTACAGGTGCAACTATGGAAAAAATTGTGTCACTGGCTAAGACTAGAGGCTTTGTATTCCCAGGCTCAGAGATATACGGTGGCTTGGCAAATACATGGGATTACGGCCCGCTGGGAGTGGAGCTTAAAAACAATGTAAAAAAAGCATGGTGGAAGAAGTTTATACAGCAAAGCCCATATAATGTTGGATTGGACTCCTCTATACTGATGAATCCTAAGACCTGGGTGGCTTCAGGCCATGTAGGGGGTTTCAATGACCCGCTGATGGACTGTAAAAAATGCAAGACCAGATATAGAGCCGATAAGCTGATTGAGGACTATGCCCATTCTAAAAATGAGGACATAGTAGTGGATGGCTGGGACAATGCAAGAATGAAGAAGTTTATAGAGGACAATGGGATCTCATGTCCTGACTGTGGTGCTATGGACTATACCGACATCAGACAGTTTAACCTGATGTTCAAGACCTTTCAGGGGGTTACTGAGGACTCCAGCACCGAGATTTATCTTAGACCGGAAACGGCTCAGGGTATTTTCGTAAACTTTAAAAATGTTTGGAGAAGCTCTAGGAAAAAGGTACCCTTCGGCATAGGCCAAATAGGTAAGTCCTTTAGAAATGAAATTACACCCGGTAACTTTACCTTCAGAACCAGAGAATTCGAGCAAATGGAGCTGGAGTTCTTCTGTAAGCCGGGAGAGGACCTTGAGTGGTTCCAATATTGGAGGGATTTCTGCAGGAACTGGCTGCTTAGCTTAAATATGACGGAGGAAAATATCCGCATGAGGGATCACTCTGCTGAGGAGCTGTCCCATTACAGCAATGCAACCTCAGACATAGAATATCGCTTCCCCTTTGGTTGGGGTGAGCTATGGGGTATAGCCGACAGAACGGATTTTGACCTAAAGCAGCACAGTGAGCATTCCGGTGTGGATTTTAATTATCTGGACCCAGTTACAAATGAAAAATATGTGCCATACTGTATTGAGCCCTCTGTAGGTGTTGACAGGGTTGCATTGGCATTCTTAGTAGACGCCTATAATGAAGAGGTGCTGGCAGAGGATGACACAAGGGTTGTATTAAAGCTACATCCTGCACTGGCACCCTACAAGGCAGCTATATTCCCCTTGACTAAAAAGCTTAAGGACCCTGCGATAGAGCTATTTACAAAGCTTTCTGCAAAATATATGGTGGACTATGATGATGCAGGCAGTATAGGTAAGAGATATAGAAGGCACGACGAGATAGGAACTCCCTTCTGTATAACCATAGATTTTGATACTTTAGAGGATAATGCAGTTACTATTCGTCATAGAGATTCTATGGCGCAGGAGCGAATATCCATAGATCAATTGGAGAGCTATCTAGAGGAGAGATTAAGCTTTTAGTAAACATTACAGACAGCCTGGAGAGTATTTCCGGCTGTCTTTTTGATGTGAATTAAATATTTAAAGTGGGGATATTACATAACTTTGACGTTAATAAAGAAAAATAATATTAGCAAAAATAGTATGGAAAAATGCATACAAATATGATATCTTATTTATATAATATAACACATATACAAATAGCATAGCACAAAGGGGTGATAATCATCGAGCTTTCAAAAAGGCAGCAGAGAATCATGGAAATAGTTAAAGAAAATGAGCCCATCACCAGTGAGCATATAGCAAGCCTTCTGGATGTTACAAGAGCCACTCTGAGACCTGATTTGGCTATATTGACTATGTCAGGCATTTTGGATGCAAGGCCTAAGGTGGGATACTTTTATTCAGGCAAATCCGAAATCAATATTCTATCCAAGCAGGTTAAGGCCATTAAGGTAAGCGATATCATGTCGGTGCCAGTGGTGGTTTCCGAGGAAACCTCAGTATACGATGCAATTGTTTCAATGTTTCTCGAGGATGTTGGCACTATATTTGTTACATCAAAGGGATATTTAAGCGGCGTTGTCTCCAGAAAGGACTTTCTAAAGAGCTCCATAGGAGGCATTGACATTAACAAGGTTCCAGTAGGGATGATAATGACAAGAAAGCCCAATATCGTAACTATCTCGAAGGATGCTAATGCCTATGCAGCTGCTATTAAGATAATAGAGCATGAGGTGGACAGCCTGCCGGTGGTTGAAAAGCATATATTAGAGGGCAAGGAAAATATGAAGGTAGTTGGCAGGGTTACAAAGAGCAATATAACCAAGCTATTGGTTGAATTATGCAAAGAATAGGAGGGGAAAGCTTGAATAATAACGATGTTGTAATTTATATCATATCAGATTCTATAGGTGAGACTGCTGAGCAGGTGGCAAAGGCAGCTATAAGTCAGTTTGACACGGAGAATTACGAGCTGAGAAGGTTTCCTTTTATCACGGAAAGAAACCAGATACTGGAGATATTAGAGGAGGCCAAGAATGAAAAGCCTGTTATAATATTTACCATGGTCTTAGAGGAGCTTAAGAACTTCCTAGTTGAGGAGGCCAATAAGAGGGATATCGCCCATATTGATGTGATGTCTCCTGTAATCAAATCCATCGAAAGCGTTCTAAATTTCGTGCCTAAGCGGGAGCCGGGGCTAATACGGCGATTGGATGAAAAGTATTTTAAAAAGGTCGAAGCAATCGAATTTGCAGTGAAGTATGATGACGGCAAGGACCCTAGAGGGCTGAAAAAAGCTGATATAGTGCTGATAGGAATCTCTAGAACCTCAAAGACTCCCCTAAGCATGTACCTGGCCCATAAGAATATGAAGGTTGCAAATGTGCCTTTGGTGCCGGAGGTAGCACCTCCTAAGGAAATATACGAAATTAATTCTAAGAAAATAATCGGCCTAACCACAAATCCGATGAAGCTGATTGAGATAAGACAGGAAAGGCTAAAGGCCTTAGGACTAAAGCATGAGGCAAACTATGCCAGCATGGAGAGGATTTTAGAGGAACTGGATTATGCAGAGGATATAATGAAAAGGCTAAATTGTCCTGTTCTAGATGTTTCCAGTAAAGCAGTTGAAGAAAGTGCCAGTATAATTCTGGAGATTTTTAGAGAAATAGGCTATCGGGTTAGAAATGGTAAATAGGCAAATATTCTCGGAGGTGACGCAATGATGAAATATGTATATGATTTTAAAGAGGGAACAAAGGAAATGAAGAATCTGTTAGGCGGCAAGGGAGCTAACCTAGCTGAAATGACAAAGATAGGTCTTCCAGTACCTATGGGCTTTACAGTTTCAACAGATGCCTGCAACCAGTACTATGAAAAGGGTACGGTTCTGTGGGAGGAGCTTAAGGAGGAAGTTTTTAAACACTTAACTAGCCTAGAGGAATCAACAGGAAAGAAATTCGGCGATGTAGAAAATCCCCTTTTGGTATCCGTACGATCAGGCTCAGTATTCTCTATGCCGGGCATGATGGATACAATACTAAATTTAGGATTAAATGATGCCTCAGTAATTGGTATGGCAAAGGCCACAAATAATGAGAGATTTGCCTATGACAGCTATAGAAGATTTATACAGATGTTTGGTGATGTGGTGCTGGAGGTTAAAAAATATAAGTTTGATACACTTTTGGAAAGACGAAAGCATGAAAAGAATGTGGAGCAGGATATTGAGTTAACCGCAGAGGACCTAAAGCAGCTGGTGGAGGACTATAAAAGAGTTATAGAAAAGGAAGCTGGTATTAAGTTTCCACAGGAAACCAAGGTTCAGCTGCTGATGGCAGTTGAGGCAGTATTTAAATCCTGGAACAACCCAAGAGCAAAGGTATACAGAAAAATCCATGATATTCCTGAGCATTTGGGAACGGCAGTAAATATTCAATCCATGGTATTTGGAAATATGGGGGAAACCTCAGGCACTGGTGTGGCCTTTACAAGAAATCCCTCCAATGGCGATAAAGTGCTGTTTGGTGAGTTCCTGATGAATGCTCAGGGTGAGGATGTTGTTGCAGGAATTAGAACCCCGAGGCCTATAGATGAGCTTAATGAAAAGCTGCCAAAGGCTTACTCAGATTTTGTAAAGGTAGCAGAGCTATTAGAAAACCACTATAGAGATATGCAGGATATAGAATTTACCATTGAAAGGGGAGAGCTTTATATTCTTCAAACCAGAAATGGTAAGAGGAACACCCTCGCAGCTATAAATATAGCCGTTGATATGGTGGATGAGGGCCTAATCAATGAAAAAGAGGCAATAATGAGGATTGATCCAATACAGCTGGACCATCTGCTGCACCCAACCTTTGATCCTGAGGGGCTAAAGGAAGCTGCAGTGTTGACCAGAGGCTTGCCGGCCTCCTCTGGAGCTGCCTCTGGCAAGGTATATTTTTCAACAGAGGATGTTGTTAAGGCAAAGGCTTCTGGTGAAGCTGCAATCCTGGTAAGGCTGGAGACCTCTCCTGAGGATATAGAAGGCATGGTGGCATCTGAGGGTATATTGACGGCTAGGGGCGGAATGACCTCCCATGCTGCTGTTGTGGCAAGAGGAATGGGAAAATGCTGTGTTGCCGGTGCTGGAGAAATGCGAATAGACGAAGCCAGCAGCTCCTTTAGAATAGGGACTCAAATCATCAAGGAGGGAGATTTCATCTCCATAAACGGTAATACCGGAGATGTGTACTTGGGCATGATTAGGACGACAACACCTCAGCTTACAGGAAAATTCGAAAGATACATGTCTTGGGCCGACAGATTTAGAAGGCTTAAAATAAGGACAAATGCCGATACCCCAAGAGATACAAGACAGGCGCTGGAATTCGGCGCAGAGGGCATCGGGCTTTGCAGAACTGAGCATATGTTCTTTGAGGAAACCAGAATTCCGGTGGTAAGACAAATGATCTTGGCCAGAAGCCTTGAGCAAAGAAAGCAGGCCTTGGAGCTGCTGCTGCCGATGCAACGTAAGGATTTTGTTGAAATATTTGAGGTGCTGCAGCATTTGCCTGCCACCATCCGTCTACTGGATCCACCGCTGCATGAATTCCTTCCCCACGAGGAGGCAGATATCCGTGAGATTGCGTCGGCTATGGATATCGGATATCATCAGCTAAAGGATGTGGTGGATGAGCTTAAGGAATTTAACCCCATGCTGGGCCATAGGGGCTGCCGTTTGGCAATAACCTATCCAGAAATCTACAGAATGCAGGTGCAGGCGATCATTGAAGCTGCGGTTATCGTAAAGAAGGAAAAGCAAATAGACGTTAAGCCAGAAATTATGGTGCCACTAGTTGGAGATATAAAGGAGCTAAGATACGTTAAAGAGCTAATTATAGAGACAGCAGAAGAAATTTTAAGGGAAGAGGATGTTAAGATTAACTACTCTATAGGCACAATGATAGAGGTGCCTAGGGCAGCTTTAACAGCGGATGAGATAGCAGAGGAAGCAGAATTTTTCTCCTTTGGAACCAACGATCTTACCCAAATGACCTATGGCTTCTCAAGGGATGATGCAGGACGATTCATTAGGGAGTATATCGATAAGCAGCTATTGGAGAAGGACCCCTTCACCCGAATTGACAGAAATGGTGTAGGCAAGCTGATGGAGCTGGCAGCAAAGCTGGGCAGAGGCGTCAGACCAGACATTAAGCTGGGCATCTGCGGAGAGCATGGTGGAGAGCCAAACTCAATAGAATTCTGCGAAATGTTAAATCTGGACTACGTGTCCTGTTCACCATTTAGGGTGCCGATAGCTAGACTGGCGGCGGCTCAGGCATCAATACGGCATTCAAACTAATCGACAACGTCCTCCGATTTAATTGGAGACGTATACACATAGAACTAGATGTATAACCTAAATTGATTACTCTCTTATCGGCGGTACAAGATAACAGGGTGTGTTGTAATTCAGGCAGCTATTATCAATAACGACCAATCAAAATAAGGTTTAAAAACATTTAGTTGAGACATCAAAGGCTTTGTATACCAAAGGTTTGATAGATTTAATATGAATAAAATAGGGTGATATTTCTAAGTAATCTTAAGAAATATCACCTTATTTTTATTGTAAAAGCTGATAAATTGTGAGAAGTATTTAAGAAACTTGTTGAGTACAAAATATAGTAATTTGAATTTAGTAGGTGCCGTTAATGTCTAAACAATACTGTATGTTCTATGTGTTACGAATACAAGACAGCATAGATTTGTCGAATTGTGCGATGGAAATAATGTAGAAACAAGAGGAATTACCTGCAAAATGTGGAAGTAAATAGTTTGGATTAAATTAAATTAGTGTCTATAACTATAAATTAGATTTTATGAATAAAGGAACAATCGTGTTGATTGAAAATATACTTCTAATGGGGTGAATCGTTATGAAAATGAAAAGGCTAATAATAGAGAATTTTAGGAATTTTGAAGAACTAAATGTAGATTTAGATAATAAAAATGTTATCTTTGGTTTAAATGATATAGGAAAGACAAATTTTTTATGTGCTATAAGGTTTCTACTAGACAGAGATTATAGACGAAATGGATTTACTGATTCTGACTTCTTTTTGAAAGACATAAATCGAGTAATAAGAATAACCCTAGAAATTAATATAGAAGATGACACAGCAGATGATAGAAAGATTTGTTCAAAAATGGCAGGTGCAATTAATAGTACTGCCCAATCAGTGTTTTTTCAGTTAATTGCAAACTATGATTCTGAGAACTTATGTGGTGATGCTAAGTTATACTGGGGATATGATGTAAATGATTTGGAGGACATACCTAGTAATCAGACATATTACGAAATTGATAAATTATTTAATGTCGTTTATATAGATTCTTCTATACAGCTTGAGTATGTATTTAAAAAATACACAAAAGAGTTATTTAGGGATAAAAAGGGTATTACAGAAAGTGAAAGAAAAAAAATAAAAAGGAATATAGACAATTTAAATAAGTGCATTGGGAACTTAACAAATATTAAACAGCTTGAAAAAGATATAGTAGATGAGTATAACAATTATCGTAATGAGAAAGATTTATCGATATCTATTAAATCTGAGATAGAGATAGATAATTTACATTCAAGATTAATTCCATATATATGTTATGATGTTTGCGAAACATTTCCTACGTCTGGCGATGGTCGAAGGAAAATTCTTTCGTATACGTTATTAACTATTGAGAACAAAAAATTTGAAGATAAAAAAATAAACATTTTTTTAATTGAAGAACTTGAAAATCATTTACATAGGTCAATGCAGATTGGACTGTCAAACCAATTGTTCAATAGTAGCTTGTTTAATTATATGTTTTTAACAACACACTCATCGCTGATGGTAAGTTATATGGATAAAGTGAATCTAATTAAATTGTCTAAAGATAGTAGTACTAAAGGTAAATCATGCTTCTATAAAGTACCTCCAGAATATGATTCGCTAAAGAAAAAATTAAATGAAAATCTAGCCAATGCAATATATTCAGACACTGTTCTGTTAGTTGAAGGACCATCAGAAAAAATTTTATTTGAGAAAATTATGTGGCAAAAGTGTAAAGATTATGAAACACGCGGGGGATATATCTTAGAGGTCGATGGAATTAATTTCATTGAATATTATAAAATACTTAAGCAACTGGGTATTAATATAATTGTAAAGACAGACAATGATTTAAAGTTAAATGAAAAGAAAAAAGAATATAATTTATTAGGATTAAATCGTTGCCTAAGATTAATCGAAAGACCCAAAAAAGATAATGTTAGCACGAATGTTAAGACTTTTGAGTTGGAAAAATACAATATACAAAAGGACATTTTTAACAATACATACAAAAGAACATGTCAAACATTGATCAAACGAAAAATATATTTATCTCAAATTGACTTAGAAAATGATTTGTATGAAGTAATACCTACAACTATGGATAGCTTTACTAAAACGAAGAACACTAAAAAATCTTCTATAGATTATCTACAATCTGCAAAAATGATCAATATGATTGAACTCTGTAATTATCTAAAAAAGAGTGACATAGAGAAAATCTATAATCATCAGCTATTTGCATGCGTAAAGGAGCTGATAGATAAATGCAATTAATAGATGCAGACCAGCGTAAAGCTATTTTAGAAGCACATGGCAATATCGTTATTAATGCGAGTGCAGGGACTGGAAAAACACGGTCTACGATTGATAGAATAATAATAGATCAAAGTAATAATAACAATCATCAAACATTTGCTGCAATTACATTTACAAGAAAAGCTGCAAAGGAGATACTTGATAGATTAGGTAAAGATAAAGGAGAAGGTTTTGTTGGTACAAATGATAAATTTGTTCTATTTGAGGTTATTCAGCCATTTATGTATGATGTATTTGGAAGAAGTTTTAAAAAACAGATAAAACCTGACTATTCTAATAATAGTACCTTTAATACATTTGATCAAGGTGTTGCTAAGATTGATATTAATGGTATTCTTTGTAAGTATAGAGACCAAAAGCAGAACTTCTCATTCCAACTAGGTTTATATATTCTTCAAAACTCTTCTGCTGCAAAAAGGTATTTACAATCAAAATATTACAGGATATACATTGACGAATATCAAGATAGTGATAAGGATATGCACAATTTTTTTATGTATATTTGTAAGGAAATTGGAATAGAACTGTTTATTGTTGGTGATGCAAAGCAATCAATTTATGGATGGCGCGGAGGATATGTTAAAGGGTTTAAAGAAATGATAGCAGATTCAGATTTTAGCAGATTTAAATTGATACACAATTTTAGATCAAATATACAAATACAAAATTATGCAAATATTTTTATGGATGATGTACGAGGTTTTTATCAGCTATGTGCCTCATACCAAGTTTGACGGACACAAAATCGTGATTGTATAATTAAATCATGAAAGGGTGTTGAATATGTCAAATAACAACAATAGGTATGATGATGAATTTAAAGCTAGTGCTGTCAAAATGGTGGTA
>JBLXDM010000002.1:0-529092 GCA_048264125.1 Natronincolaceae bacterium | reverse complement strand
CGTCCCATAAAAATATACTCCTCCTTCAGTAAACAGTTTTTTTTATTTAAACTGTCTACCATAAGGGGAGCATATCACTACGGGAGATGGGCTTTTATTATTTATAACTGCATAATTTGAAATATAAGGAAATAAATGATTTGTAATTTTCGCAATTTTTTGATTTAATAATAATGAAGACATTTTTTACAACTGGAAAGGGGAGATTATAAATGGCAACACCTGTATTAGAAGCTATTGCCAGAGAAACAGTAGGGAAAAATCCAATATCTAAGGAAAGAAAGATTGGTAATGTTCCGGCAATTCTTTACAGCAGGGGAAAAAAGACAGAAAAGGTTTTTCTAAAGGAAAAGGAACTGGAAAAGTTACTGGCTCAGTTTGGCACCAGCAGCAGATTAGGCTTAGATTACAATGGAGAAAGGCATTATGCGGTTATTAAGGAAATCCAAAGAGATATCATAAAACAGCAGCTATTGCATGTAGATCTTCAAAAGCTAAATGACAATGATAGGGTTAAATTAGCCTTCCCTATCCATGTTAATAATAAGGAAGCTGTAGAGTCTAGTAGTGAGATAGTTCAACTTAGACTGTCTGAGGTTGAAATTTATACATATCCCAAATACCTACCGGAAAAAGTAGAAGTGGATGCGAGGATATTAAAGGATAGAGCTGTTATAACAATTAACGATCTGAGTATAGCCGCTGATGAAAATATTGAAATACTACATGATAGGGGTGCAATAGTAGCATCCTTAGTGTATACGTCAAAGGTGTCAAATGATATTGAATAAATCATAGTGAACAAAGAGAGATAAATAGTGAATAGATAATAGTGAATAGTGTAAAACAAAGGCCTATGGAAAATCAATAGTAGATTTTCTGTAGGCTTTTTAGTGTTTTTTATTCTTTTGCGTTATTCACTATTCGCTATTCACTAATGATTTCGCTATTCACTAATAATTTCGTTATTCCCTAATGCTTCGCCATCCTCTGTATAAAACTCTTGTTATTGGAGATAATCCACTAATAAATAGTGAAAAGAGGTGCTGTTATATGAATACTTTAAATAGTGAGGTAAGGAGCCACGTAGGCAAAAACACCAGCCATAGGGTTAGAGAGGAGGGCTATGTACCCTCTGTCATCTACGGAAAGGACATGAATACATTGCCGGTTAAGCTGGAGAAAAAAGATGTAGAGGTTTTAATGAGAAGCGGGGATACCAATTCTTTGGTCACTTTAAATATCGGGGGAGAGGCCTATACAGCTCTAATTAAGGAGATACAGGTGAACCCAATTACCAAGGAAGTAATACATATTGATTTTCAAAAGGTAGCCCACGATCAAAAAATAATTGCAAAGGTACCAATAGTCCTAAGCGGAAAGCAACATATAGAGAGAGGAAATGTAACCCTTCAGCAGCAGATGAAGGAGGTTGAGGTGCAATGCCTTGCCGGTAGTATTCCTAAGAAGTTTGAGTTTGATATATCTAGCTTTAAGCCGGGAGATACCCTCAAGGTGGCAGATATGGAGTATGGAGCAGAATTCCACATAGTTCATGACCCCAATACTATTATTGCATCAGTAACCGTTGGTCAGAGCATAGCTGATGCTACAGAAGAAATATAAAGAAGGAGGCCGACTGTCAGGGATAGTCGGTTTTTATATGGAATTTTAAAAAAAGAAAATAGAAAATAACGCTTTACATACCATAGGGGGGTATGGTATATTCTTTATAGAAGGGAGGGTTTGATATGGAAAACAATCATAGCCATAAGCAACCGACGGAGGAATCCTTAAGGGTTCAGAAGTCTGTGATAGATCGCCTCAGCAGAGTTGAAGGGCAAATCAGAGGAATAAAGACGATGATTGAGAAGGGTACCTATTGTGATGAGGTTATAAATCAGATAGAGGCCTCCAGATCAGCCTTAAGCTCCATAGCTGTTGTACTGCTGGAGAGTCATTTTAAAAACTGTATCGTCAAGCAGGTAAAAGCCGGAGACGATATGGCTGTAGAGGAATTACTGAAAACAGTAAAGAAGCTGATTAAGTAGAAGGAGAGGGTCGAGATGAGTATTAAAAAAAGCTTTAATATAGAAGGCATGACCTGTGCAGCCTGCGCTAAAAACATTGAAAGAAGCGTATTAAAGCTGGAGGGTATAATAGCTGCTGGTGTAAATTATGCAACTGAGAAGCTTTCAGTGGAATTTGATGAGGAGAAATTAAAGGTAGAGGATATTATACAAAGAGTTGATAAGAGCGGATACGTCTTGGTGGAAGAAAAGGCGCTAAGAGAGATAGCTATACCCATTGGGGGTATGACCTGTGGCGCATGCGCTGCAGCAGTTGAAAGGTCCCTTAAAAAGCTAAGCGGTGTAGAATATGTATCCGTGAATTTTGCTACAGAAAAGGCAACCATAAAATACGATAGCACTGAGCTTAGAATATCCCAGATCAAGCAGGCTATTGAAAAGGCCGGCTACAAGCCTCTGGAGCTGGAGGCCGAGGACAAGACAGACAAGGAAAAGGAAAAGCGAGAGAAGGAGATAAAGACCCTTTGGTACAAATTTCTGGTGGCAGCAATAATAACTGCGCCGCTTTTATATGTAACCATGGGGCATATGCTGAAGGCGCCACTGCCGATGTTCTTGAACCCTCATCATAATCCCATGAATTTTGCATTATTCCAGATAATATTTACTACACCGGTTATGATAGCAGGATATCGCTTCTATACCGTAGGCTTTAAGTCTCTAATAAGAAGAAGTCCCAATATGGACTCCTTGATTGCCATAGGCACCAGTGCTGCATATATTTATGGTGTTTACGCCATCTTTGAAATAATGCAGGGAAACACCGCCATGGTGGATGAGCTGTACTTTGAAACAGCAGCAGTCATTATCACCTTGATTTTATTAGGAAAATACCTAGAGATGGTTTCAAAGGGCAAAACCTCAGAGGCGATTAAAAAGCTGATGGGAATGCAGCCCAAGACGGCGGTTGTCCTACAGGAGGGCCAGGAGATAGTCATACCGATAGAAGAGGTTGAAGTAGGCGATATTATTCTGGTAAAGCCCGGGGAAAAAATCCCCGTAGACGGCAGGGTTGTAGACGGATATACCTCTATCGATGAATCAATGCTGACGGGAGAGAGCATTCCTGTTGAAAAGAAGCAGGGGGATTCAGTGGTGGGAGGAAGTATAAATAAAAATGGTTCAATTAAATTTGAAGCCACTAAGGTAGGCAAGGATACTGCCTTGGCACAGATTATTAAGCTGGTGGAGGATGCCCAGGGCACTAAGGCACCAATTGCAAAGATGGCGGATATCATTTCAGGCTATTTTGTACCGGTGGTAATAGCAATAGCAATAATTGCTGCCCTAGCCTGGTACTTAACAGGACATTCTGCAGTATTTGCTCTGACAATATTTATAGCGGTATTGGTTATTGCTTGCCCCTGCGCCCTCGGTCTTGCCACACCAACGGCCATCATGGTGGGTACTGGTAAGGGTGCTGAGTATGGCGTTTTGATTAAGGGGGGAGAGGCCCTGGAAACCGCCCACAAGGTAAAGACAGTGGTCTTCGATAAAACAGGTACAATTACAGAAGGAAAACCAACGGTTACAGATATAGTGGTAAAGGATACCATACTACAGGAGGAGCTGTTGATATTGGCAGCCTCAGCAGAGAAGGGCTCAGAGCATCCACTGGGAGAGGCGATAGTAAAGGCAGCACAGGAAAAGGATCTGGAGCTAAGGGCAGTAAAAGATTTCATGTCTATACCCGGCCATGGCATCGTCGTAACAATTGATGATAAAATTATATTATTGGGAAATAAAAAGCTGATGGTGGAGAAGCAGGTGGATATAGATATGGAGGAGGCCTCCGACAAGCTGGCCAGCGACGGTAAAACCCCTATGTATATCGCCGTAAACAATCAGCTGGTGGGTATCATAGCCGTTGCCGACGTCGTAAAGGAAAACAGTAAAAGGGCCATTGAAAAGCTGCATAAAATGGGGATTCAGGTGGCCATGATTACCGGGGACAATAAGAGAACTGCAGCAGCTATTGCGAAGCAGGTAGGAATTGACCTCGTACTGGCGGAGGTTTTACCGGAGGATAAGGCCAATGAGGTTAAGAAGCTGCAGCAGCAGAATAATAGGGTTGCCATGGTTGGAGATGGAATAAATGATGCACCAGCCTTGGCACAGGCAGATGTTGGGATTGCAATAGGCTCAGGAACCGATGTTGCGATGGAATCTGCAGATATCGTATTAATGAAGAGTGATCTGATGGATGTTGTTACTGCCATTCAGCTAAGCAAGAGTACCATTAGAAATATTAAACAGAACCTATTTTGGGCCTTTGGCTACAATACCTTGGGTATTCCGATTGCAGCAGGCCTGTTATATGCATTAGGAGGTCCCCTATTAAATCCGATATATGCAGCAGGGGCTATGGCATTAAGCTCTGTTTCAGTCGTGACCAATGCCTTAAGACTAAGAGGCTTTAAGCCAACACATTAAAGGAGGAAGAAAGAATGAAAAAGAAAATTATAATTGAGGGTATGAGCTGCGGACATTGCTCAGGAAGAGTAACTAAGGCGTTAAATGAGCTGGAGGAGGTAGTAGAGGCTACTGTGGATTTACAGGATAAAAGCGCTGTAGTAGAGCTTTCCAGTGAAGTAAGCGATCAGCTGCTTAAGGACACGGTAGAGGATGCAGGCTATGATGTGGTTTCAATAGAAGCATTATAGTAGATAGTGAAATGAAAAAAAGCAGGTGAAAAATCATAGATTTTTCACCTGCTTTTTAGTTATTATTTGTCATTTTACGGTATTTATCAACATTTATCAGATGCTCGCTATAGGTTTTACTGAAAACATGTCCGTTGTCTCCCAGAACATAGTACATATAATCATGATCCTCCGGGTACAGGGCTGCTTCAATGGCCTTTTTACTTGGGGCAGCTATAGGTCCCGGCGGTAGGCCCATATGCTTATAGGTATTGAAGGGATTTGGAGACTCCAAATCAGCATATAGAACACGGGTTACATGCTCCTTACCCTCACCGATGGCATATATCACAGTTGCATCAATTTGCAGCAGCATGTTTTGCTCCAATCGATTATAGATAACTCCGCTAATCGCCTTCATCTCCTGATCGTGGTAAGCTTCCCGTTCTATCAAAGAGGCTATGGTTAAAACCTCGTGGGTTGACAGGTTCAGCTCCTCGGACCTCCTCAGGTATTCCTCAGAGAAGACCTCCTCCATCTCCTTGGACATTCTTAGAATAACATCCTTGGCTGTTTGAGTAGCATTAAAATGGTAGGTATCCGGATAAAGATAACCCTCGAGCTTGTAGAATAGCTTAGCTGTGTCAAAGCTGTAGCCCTTTTCAGTATAGTGCTCCGTTGCTGCAGCTATAAGCTCATCTGCTGAAGCCAGGCCAATTTCTTCAACTCTTTCGGCAATTTGGTATAAGGTGAAGCCCTCCGGAATCGTCAATACAACCTGCTGGGCCTGTTCTCCTTTTTGCAGCAGCTCAAATATTTCGACTAAGGTCATATCCGGCTCGATAGTATAGGTGCCGGGTTTAATGCTTCTGTCCACGTTGTTAGCCTTTGCTTGATAATTAAACCAAAGCTTGCTTTTTATTACCCCCTGCTGGTGCAGCAGGTCCGATACATAGGCTAGAGAAGCCCCCTTAGGCACCTCTACGATTGTTGGGCTCTCAATAGATGAGGCAGATAGATAACCCGGCAAATATAAGGCTCCCAATACACCCGCAACAAACAATATTATTAACATCAAAAAAAACCTTTTCATTAGAAAATCCCCCGCAATATATACGACTTTTAAGAATAGTTATATATATTTTATCACTATATGACATAAAAAGCATTATTTAATCGAAAGTATATATTAAGGTTTCATTAATGTTTTTTGAATTTTCAATTATTGAAAGGATTATTAAGCAACCTTGGCGAAATAAAACATTAGTTTAAAAGCTGATATAATGAATATATTAATGATGAGTTGTTAGTTAAATTTAAAATAAGAGGTGGCAAATATGGTGGAGGAAAGATACGCAAAGCAGATTAATTTTAGAGGCATAGGACCGGAGGGGCAGCGGCTTCTTAAGAATGCAAGGGCTCTGATTGTAGGCTGTGGCGCACTGGGGACGGTTGTTGCCAATAGTCTTGCCCGTACGGGGGTAGGCTATCTCAGGATAGTAGACAGGGATTTTGTTGAGCTAAGCAACCTCCATAGACAAATATTATTTAATGAGGAGGATGCTGCAAACAGCGTACCAAAGGCAGAGGCAGCAAGGGAAAGGCTTTTAAAGGCAAACTCCGATATTGAGATAGAGTCGGTTGTAAAGGATGTCAACAGTATTACAATAGAAGGTCTGGCGGAGGGCATGGATATCATAGTGGACTGCACGGATAATTTTAAAACCAGATATCTGATAAATGATGTCGCCTTCTTAAAGGGTATCCCCTGGATTTATGGAGGGGCAGTTGGCAGCACAGGAGTAGTAAAAAACTACATACCCGGTGAAACCGGCTGCTTAAGATGCCTGATGGAGGTGCCTCCTCCAACCGGCAGCATAGCCACCTGTGATACGGCGGGGGTTATAAACATGATTACAGGCATTGTGGGCATGTATCAATCCAGTGAAGCGATTAAATATTTAACCGACAATAAGGACCTTATGGACAAAAACATGCTTTTTATAGACCTGTGGGATAATGTCTTTGAGACTGTTGAGGTAGGTAAAAAGGAAGACTGCCCCTGTTGTCAGCAAAGTAAATATCAATATCTTGAGGATAAAATGCCGGAGGCTGTACATATATGTGGCGCCAATAGTGTTCAGGTGGATCCCGGCAGCAGCAAAAAATTACAGCTAAAGCAATTGCATGAAAGACTCCAAGCGGCAGGCATCGCAGTAAGGCTGACGCCATTTATATTGAACATATCCGCCGACGGCTATGAAATAAAGGTCTTCGATGATGGCAGGGCAATTATTAAAAATGCCAAGACCGTTGAGGAGGGCAAGGTAGTCTATGCTAAGTATATAGGCTACTAGGCTATTACACATCCTTTCAAATTCTTTTCAAAAGTTTCCTAAAGCTGTCACAAAACCGTCACAGAAGAAGGGTAATATAGGCTTGTAGGTAAAATTAAAGAAAAGGAGAGGATGACTATGAAGAGAAAGGCTAAGGTAACAGTTTTAGCTTTGGCAATGACTACATTGATGGCTTCAGTGGCCTTTGCCACCAGCGATGAGGCACCAGCCCTTAGGGAAAAGCTAATGAACAGATTTGGAGGCTTCAAGGGACAGCATATGATGCTGGAGGGGTCCGGCTTAACACAGGAGCAAATAACGGAGATTACTGAAGGCATTAAAGACGGTAAGGGGCTTGAGGAAATTGCTCAGGAGATGGGAATTGACTTGGAGTCCTTTAAGGACAGATCCTCTAAATTTATGGGTGCTCATATGGGCATAATAAAAGACTCAAGCTTGCTTCAATCCCTATTAGAGGAAACCGGACTGACAAAAGAGGAGCTTGCAGCTGAGCTGAAGGAAGGTAAGACCTTAGAGGATATCGCTGAGGAAATGAATATAGACCTAGAGGTCATCAAGCAGGAGCTATTGGAGGCCAGGCTGGCAGAGCTTGACGAAAGGGTAAGCGAAGGAAAAATAACAGAGGAAGAGGCTGCTGAGCTAAAGGAAAGAATCGAAGGCTGCTTTGAAAATAGCGAAGGTGGCTACAGAGGCATGATGGGCGGTATGAGGGGAAGAAGAGTACCTAATAAAATCAAATTAAGTACTACCGAAGAGCTTTAAAATATCTTCATTGTGATACAATAAAAACACCAGTATGGATATATTGGTGTTTTTATTCTACATGAAAAAAGGTTAAGAGGTGAGACATGTGATCGGAGCCAATATTCTTTTGGTTGAGGATGAGGAGAAGCTGAGGAAGCTTGTATCCACCTACCTAAAAAAGGAAGGCATCAATGTATTTGAGGCAGCGGACGGAGAAGCCGCACTGACTGCCTTTAATGAAAATCAGATAAATATCGTTATATTGGATATCATGCTACCCAAATACGACGGATGGACCATTTGCAAGCGTATCAGGGAGGTCAGCAATATCCCTATTCTAATACTGACGGCAAGAAATGATGAAAGCGACAAGCTCTTCGGCTTTGACCTTGGGGCGGACGACTATATGACAAAGCCCTTCAGCCTTAAGGAGCTGGTGGCAAGAGTAAAGGCGCTATTAAAGAGAAGCCGTCAGCAGGTATCGGATGAGGTTATAGTAATAGACAGCTTAGTAATTGATAAAAAATCCCATAGGGTACATCTTAATGAGCAGCCACTTGCCCTGAGTCCAAAGGAATATGACCTTCTGCTATTCTTCATTCATAACAAAAACCAGGCATTGTCCCGTGAGGTTATTTTAGATGGCGTTTGGGGCTATGACTATTATGGAGATTTAAGGACTGTGGATACTCATGTAAAGCGTTTATGACAAAAAATACAGCCTATGGGGGAAAATATAGCTACGGTGAGGGGCTTTGGGTACCGCTTTGAGGTGAAGCCATGAGGAAAAACACACTTTTTACGAAGTTATTTCTGATGTTTATTGTATTTGCATTAATATTAGTCGGGCTCCTTTGGTTTTTACAGACTAATTTTCTTCCCGGCTTTTATGAACAGAATAAAATAAACCAAATGCAGAGGCTGGGGCTGGAGCTAAGCCGCATTATAGAGGAAAAAGGAATGGAGGAGACAGCGGAGGAATATATTGAAGAAATACTGCCGGCTATAAATGGCAGAATAACAGTATATGACTCGGGGGGGAGGACCCTTTATATACAGGGTATAATGGGCTTTCATAGAGGCGTTAAAATTCCCACTGATTTATGGCGGCAGGTACTGGCAGGCAACAGTGTCGTATATAGGATACCTGGCGTAATGGGAAGAGAGGATGCCCTTTCGGTGATGCTTCCTATAAAAAATGGCGTAGTACTAATCCAATCTCCCCTCCAATCGATAGAAAATACTGTTGAGGTCACCAAGGATTTTTTTGTATATTTGTTTTTTGCTGCCCTTCTCATGGCAATGCTGTTGGCAGGAATATTCTCTGGTATGATAACAAAGCCGCTGGTAAAGCTTAATAATACTGCAAAGGAAATGACCAGATTGAATTTTGACCTCAAATGGGATGATGAAAGAGGCGATGAAATTGGAGAGCTTGGAAGAACCCTAAACTTCCTTATGGGCAAGCTTAAGAAGACCTTTGACGAGCTGCAGCAGGAGCTTCAAAAGGAAAAAAATCTGGAAAAAATGAGAAAACAGTTTGTTGCCAGGGTGTCCCATGAGCTGCAGACCCCAATATCTCTGATTAGGGGCTATGTGGAGGCTATACAGGATGGTATGGCGGCTACAGAGGAGGAGAAAAGAGAATACTTTATTACTATAGAAGAGGAAATTGACAAGGTAAGTGCAATGGTAAAGGATTTACTGGATTTGAGTCAGCTGGAATCGGGAAATTTTAAGGTTCGTATAGAGTCCTTTGAAATCACTGCTTTGATACAGCGGACAGTAGAGCGCTTCAGGCTATTGGCTAAGAAGGAGCCTGTTGCGGATTTTAATATTATTGGAGATGATGAGGAGCTCAAGGTTTTAGCCGACGAGTATCGTATACAGCAGGTATTGGTTAACCTGCTACAGAACGCTGTTAAAAACACAAGCATCGACGGGAGGATTGAAATAATCATTGAGGAGCACCAAAACAAAATCCGAATTGGTATCTTTAATGAAGGTGAAAGTATTCAGGAGGAGGAGCTAAAATATATTTGGGAGAGCTTCTACAAAGGTAAGGAGCATAATAAAGGTGTCGGTCTTGGGCTGGCAATTGTAAAAAACGTATTGGAGCTTCACGGCAGCAGCTTTGGAGTCGAAAATAGGAATAATGGGGTTGAGTTCTTCTTTGATTTGAAGAGGGAAGAAAATTAGCAAAGGGATGTTAATTAATAGCCAATGATTTTGACTTTATAAATGGACTTAAATCCTTCATATATAATATAATTATATATAGAGCGTTTAATAATAAGGTTTGGAAGTGATCCTATGTCAAAAAAGACCTTAAAGGTAATTCTTCTGCTTCTTCTGCTTATAGTGATTATTTTCATAGGCCTTCGGTATCACAGGGTAATACAGAGCAGATTTGATGTCGACCATCTTACGAATATGGTGGAAAGCTTCGGTATTTTTGGAGAAATCATATATGTTATTGTAATTTCAATTAGGCCAATATTATTTATTCCGAGTCCTGCCGTATTTGTTATTGGAGGAGTAATATTCGGAACACTAAAGGGCAGTATATTTAATATTGTCGGGATTTTAGCTAATGCAAGCCTAGGCTACTATTTGGCAGGAAGCTTCAAGGGAGTATTTCATCGTTTCGTTGGAGAAAAGTATTTAAAAAGATTTGAAAATATTGATAGAAATGAAGAAGTAAAAGCATTATTCACAATGAGGGTCACCCCGGGCTTTCCCTTCGACCCCATAAGCTATGCCTCCGGGCTGGTGGGGATTCCCTTCAGAAATTTTATTGTTGGCACAGCCATGGGGAGCATACCAAAGGTCATTCTATATACCTTTTTAGGGGATGGCATAGAAGACATTCTATCCATACGGACTATAGTGGTATTGGTTATTCTTATTGCACTGGCTTTATCGCCCTATGTGTTCAACAGGACGAATAAGCATATATACTGCAAATAAAAATCGGAGACAATGCTCCGGTTTTTTAATGAAGTAAAATACAGCATTCATAAATTAAATATTGAAGCTATCTAAATCAAATTATTCATTGTAATTTCATACCTCATTTGATATCATGGTTTTGATAACTAAATAGTAGTTAATAGGTGTTTAAACTTAATTGGGAAAACGGTGAAAATCCGTTACAGCCCCCGCTACTGTAAGCGCAGATGAAATTGGCGAGAACCACTGGAAGCTTTTCTGGGAAGGTGCCATGAGTAAGAGGAAGCGCAAGTCAGGATACCAGCCTATAACCTTAAACAGCCTTCGGAGGGAAGGAAATGTTGGTCATACTGTAATGGCTTTTTAATCACTATATGATAACTCTATCCCTTGGATGGAGTTATTTTTGTTTTTGTATAAAAACTGAAGTAAAACTGTTTAAAAATAGGACGAAAAATAATGGGAGGTAACAACTTATGAAGAAGGCATTGTTTGTGCTGGCTCACGGAAGTCAAGCTAAGGAAGCGGATGAAATTTTAGAGGCTATTGTAGCAAAGGTAAGGGCTAGGCAGGAGGATTTCTGTTGTGTAGGCTATGGCTCCTTGCAGATTTCAAAGCCAAGCTTTGAGGAAGGGATAGAAGAACTGATCAACAGCGGTGCTAAAGAGATCGTAATAGTTCCTATGTTTATCTTTATCGGAAATCATGTGAAATTCGATATTCCGGAGCTTTTGCAGGCATTGAAGGAAAAGCACTCCGAGGTAAGCTTTATAATGGGAGAGCCGATAGGTGCTGATGATAAGCTGGTGGATATTATACTTTCAAGAGGCATAGCAGCAAACTCTTTGTAAAAAGGAGGGATTGAAATGAAGCTTATGGTATTTGGCATTACCCATAAAAACTCAAATATCGCCCTTAGGGAAAAGGTAGCCTTTTCAAAATCAAAGCTTCTTCAGGCCTATGATTATTTTAGGATTTCTAAGTTTGTTGAGGAGTCCATCATAATATCAACCTGCAATAGAAGTGAGATTTTTGCTGTGGTACAGGATATTACTGAGGCAGAGGAAAGGCTCAGGCTATTCTATCAGGAGTTTTTCAAGCTGGAGGCAAAGGAGCTGGAGGGCAGCTACAGCTATAGGGATGGAGCTGCAGCAGTAGAATACCTGCTGGAGGTGTGCTGTGGTCTTGATTCCTTGGTTCTGGGGGAGGACCAGATACTGGGTCAGGTAAAGGAGGCCCATAGCAGGGCCATGGCGGAAAAGGCCTGTGGCAAAATATTGAATAGACTGTTTCAAGAGGCGGTATCGGCGGCAAAGGAGATAAAAACCACCACCGGCATATCAGAAAACTCTCTATCCATAAGCGCTATTGCCGTAAAGCAAATGGAGGAGGCGCTGCAGCAGCTGGAAAATAAAGCAATCATGGTTATCGGCTTTGGCAAGATGAGCAGGCTGGCAATAGAAAACCTACTGGATAAGGGCGTCAGGGAAATTTATATTTGCAATAGAAGTAGGGAGTCGGTAGAGGACCTGCTAAAACAGCATTCACGGCTCAGATATATTACCTTCGATGAAAAATACCGCTGTATTAATAAGGTGGATGCCATAATAAGCGCCACCGGTGCTCCCCATTATGTATTGCATTACCAGGAGTTCAAGGAAGCACTAAAGCCAAGGTCTGAAGGGCAAAGGCTCTGTCTTGTGGATATAGCGCTGCCCAGGGATATTGACCCCCATATAGGAGATATCGAGGGCATAAGCCTCTATCATATAGACCAGCTAAAGAAAATAGCTGATGAAAACCTAAGGTTCAGGGAAAAATGCATTGATGATATTAAGGCCTGTATTAGGGAAAGGGTGGAGGCGTATATTGAATGGTATCAATGCCTGCCGCTGCATCCCAGGATTGAGGCCATACAGGACTACAGCAGAAAATTGACGGATCAGGAGCTGGAAAAGCTCTTTAAGCGGCTACAACACATGGAGGAGAAGGATAAACAGGTGGTAGAGGTTGTTATCAGAAGCCTTATGAAAAAGATGTGGAAGCAGCCTATTTTACAGATGAAGAAGGCAGGTAACCATGGCAGGGGCGAGGAAGTTGCCTCCTTTGTGGATGAGCTCTTTGGCTTTGAAAATAAGCTTAGTAAGTAAGGAGTAGGCTATGAAAAAGTATTATCCTATAATGCTGGATATAGAGGGAAGGCCCTGTACCTTAATCGGTGGGGGCAAGGTGGCTGAAAGAAAGCTATTATCCTTGCTGCAGTATGGGGCGGAAGTTCAGGTGATTAGCCCTGAGATAACGGATAAAATAAAGGCACTGGCAGCAGCTGGGGAGATCAGATATATAAAACGCGGCTATAAGGCGGGGGATTTATCAGGAAGCCACCTGGTATATGTCGCCACCAATGATATGGAGGTAAGCAGAGCTTGTCATCAGGAGGCAAGGGACGGAGGCATACTGATAAATATTGTGGATGCTCCTGCTCTTTGTGAATTTATAGTTCCTGCTGTGGTGAGAAGGGGAGACCTGACCATTAGTATCTCCACCAACGGTAAAAGTCCAATGCTCACAAAGCGCCTCCGTCAACAGCTGGAGGAAAGCTATGGAGCGGCATATGGCGACTATATTGCGGCACTGGGGGAGATTAGGCGTCTTGCAATGGAGGAGATAACGGATACTAAGGATAGGGAGGCGCTTTTCGAGGCGCTGGTTTATAATGATGCCATTAGGGAAGGCCTCAGTAAAAGCGCTGAAAATCAAGAACTGGACCTGAAGGCTTTAGTATTTGATACATATATGAGGTTTAAAGCGGAAAGAGGTGGGGATTAGATGAGATGCATTAAAATCGGATCTAGGGCCAGTCGATTGGCTCTGGTTCAGGCGGATATCATAATTGGGCTGCTGAAGGAAAGGTTCCCCCATTATAGCTATGAGGTTGTAAAAATACAGACCTTAGGCGATAAAATTCTAGACAAAACCCTGGATAAAATCGGAGGCAAGGGGCTTTTTGTCAAGGAAATTCAAAATGCTTTAATAGAAGGCGCAATAGATTTGGCGGTTCACAGCATGAAGGATATGCCGGCGGATTCTACTGAGGAGCTGCTGCTGGCGGCCATCACCGAAAGAGAGGACCCCAGAGATGTGCTGGTGACCCAAAATAATCTTTCCTTTAATGCTTTGCCGATGGGGGCGATTATAGGCAGCAGCAGCCTTAGAAGACAGGCACAATTATTAAGCCTAAGGAAGGATCTCGATATAAGGGCAATCAGAGGAAATGTAGAAACTCGTATCAAAAAGCTGGACTCAGAGGGAATGGATGCTGTTATTTTAGCAGCTGCAGGGCTTAATAGGCTGGGGCTGAAAAATCAGATACAGCACTATTTTGAGGTAGAGGATTTTATTCCGGCAGTAGGTCAGGGAGCGTTGGGCTGTGAGATACGACGGCAGGACCAGGAGCTGAAGGAAATGCTTGCTGCCATAAACCATGAGGAAACCTATGGCGCGGTAATGGCAGAAAGAAGCTTTCTAAGGCTTTTAGAGGGAGGCTGTCATACCCCCATTGGTGCCTACGGTAAAAAGGACGGCAGTAATTTAATTCTATCCGGAATGGTGGCCACTTCGGATGGTAGCCTTATTCTTAAAGAACAGGTAGTCGGCAGCTTTTATGACTATGAAGCCTTGGGCAGGGATCTGGGAGAAAAATTGCTTGCCAAGGGTGCAAAGAAGCTATTATAGCTTAATTTTGGAGGTGAATTATGATGAAGCCGTATGTTTATTTAGTAGGTGCCGGACCGGGGGATGAGGACCTGATTACGATAAAGGGCCTGAATGCTATAAAGGCAGCGGATGTGATACTGTATGACCGCTTGGCAAATCCGAAGCTCTTAAGGTATGCCAAGGCAACTGCTGAGCTTATAGATGTTGGAAAGTCCCCGGATAATCATCAATACAGTCAGGAGGAAATTAATCAGCTCTTGGTGGAAAAGGCTGAGACCGCCGGAATTGTGACTCGCCTGAAGGGTGGAGACCCTTATGTTTTCGGTAGAGGCGGGGAGGAGGCCCTGTCCCTGAGGGAGGCCGGAATACCCTTTGAAATTATCCCCGGCATTACCTCGGCTATTTCAGTCCCCTCCTATGCAGGCATACCTGTAACCCATAGGAATGTCAGCACCTCCCTCCACATCATAACTGGAAACGAAGCCCCCACCAAGGGGGAAAATACAGTTAACTATGAGGCCCTTGCTAAGCTTTCAGGTACTTTGGTTTTTCTTATGGGAATGGCAAATCTTGAGGAAATTATAAAGCAGCTTATAAAGCACGGCAAGTCAGCCGATACACCGGCAGCCATTATACACAGGGGAACAACAGCTAAACAGAGGGTAGTAGCCGGGACTCTCGAGAATATTGTGGGGCTGGCGGCAGATTCAAATTTAAAATCCCCCTCCATCATTATTATAGGTGAGGTGGTTAAGCTTCGAGAGGGGCTTAATTGGTACGAGACCTTGCCGTTATTCGGAAAAAGAGTCCTTGTAACCAGAAGCCGACAGCAGGCGGGAGAATTAACAGCAAGGCTTAAGGCATTGGGGGCGGAGGCTATAGAATATCCTACGATTGAAATCGTACCTCCGGAGAATTTTACAGCGATAGACCACAGGCTGATGAAGGCAGATGAGGCCCAATATCTGATATTTACCAGCGTTAATGGCGTAGAGGCATTTTTTCAGGAACTCAAAAGGCTAAAACGAGATGTCAGGTCAATTGGAGACGGAAAAATCATAGCAATCGGCACCGCCACAGCAGAGGCCCTGACGGAAAAGGGTCTATTGGTGGATTATATTCCGGAGGTCTTTACTGCTGAGGGAATATTACAGATGCTGCAGGGGATTATAAAAAGGGGTGACCGGGTGCTGCTGCCAAGGGCGGATATAGCTAGAAAAAACCTTGTGGAGGGGCTCCTTAAGCTAGGTGCAGAGGTAGAGGAAATAGAAATCTATAGGACAATAGTACCGCTACATAGCAAGGAGGAGCTCCATAGCATTTTACAGGAGGGTGTAGATATCATTACCTTCACCAGCTCCTCCACCGTTAATAATTTCATTTCCATACTGGGAGAAGAAAATTTAGGAGAGCTACAGGGCAGTAAAATAGCAGCAATAGGCCCTATAACAGCAGCTACGGCAAAGGAGAGGGGCCTAAGGGTGGACATAGAGGCCCAAAGCTATACAATAGAAGGTCTGGTGGCAGCAATAAGGGAGGGCATATAATGTCAATGTTAAAGAGACCTAGAAGATTAAGACATACGGAGGCAATGCGAAATCTTGTTCAGGAAAACAGAGTCAACATATCGGACCTGGTTTTCCCTATGTTTATTGTCCATGGTGAGGGGATAAAGCGAGAAATTCCTGCATTGCCGGGACAATATCACTATTCGGTGGATAAAATGCTGGAGGAGCTAAAGGAAGTAGTGGAGCTGGGCATTCAGTCGGTATTATTTTTTGGAATTCCACAGGAGAAGGATGAATACGGGTCAGAGGCCTATGACATGCAGGGGATTGTTCAAAGGGCTGTTAGATCGGCTAAAAAGCAATTTCCAAAGCTTTTAGTTATTACAGATGTCTGTCTATGCCAGTATACCAGCCATGGGCATTGTGGAATTGTAAAAAAGGAGGAGGTTCTCAATGACGAAACCCTAGATGCACTTGCAAATATAGCGCTATCCCATGCAATGGCCGGTGCCGATATAGTGGCTCCCTCCGACATGATGGATGGCAGGGTTGAGCGTATCAGAACCGTGCTGGACAAAAATAAATTCAGCCATGTATCAATATTGAGCTATAGTGTAAAATATGCCTCAGCCTTCTACGGCCCCTTCAGGGATGCAGCTGGCTCGGCTCCTCAGTTTGGAGACAGAAGGTCCTATCAGATGAGCCCTGCAAATGTCAGGGAGGCCATTAAGGAGGCGCTGCTGGATGTCGAGGAGGGGGCGGATATGCTGATGGTGAAGCCGGCCTTGGCCTATCTGGATGTTATAAGGGCAGTAAAGGAGGCCACCAATTTACCTGTGGCGGCCTATCAGGTAAGCGGTGAATATTCAATGATTAAGCTGGCGGTCAGAGAAGGCCTGCTGGATGAAGAAAAGGCGATGCTGGAGACTTTAACCAGCATAAAAAGAGCAGGTGCAGATATCATATTAACCTATTTTGCCAAGGATATGGCAGCATGGATAAGGAGGAATCCCCAATGAATTTAGAGAAATCACTGGACCTATTTGAAGAGGCTAAAGCCTTAATACCGGGCGGAGTCAACAGTCCCGTCCGAGCCTTCTCCTCGGTGGGTATGAATCCCCCCTTCATTAAAAAGGGCTCCGGAGCTCATATATATGATGAGGACGGAAACAGCTACATAGACTATGTGGGATCATGGGGCCCTTTAATATTGGGGCATTGCTGTCCACAGGTGGTGGAGGCCCTAAAGGGAGTGCTGGAGACCGGCACCAGCTTTGGCGCTCCCACCGCCATAGAATCGAAGCTGGCGGGGCTTGTTATAGCTGCAATACCGTCCATCGAGATGGTGAGAATGGTGAACTCCGGTACAGAGGCCACCATGACGGCCCTAAGATTGGCCAGAGGCTATACGGGAAGAAGCAAAATAGTTAAGTTCAGCGGAAACTATCATGGACATTCCGACAGTCTATTAATAAAATCCGGCTCCGGTCTAATGACCCATGGTATCCCCAGCAGTCCGGGGGTAACGGAGGAGACGGCAAGGAATACTATAACAGCCAGATATAACAGTATAGAAAATATTGAGGAGATATTTAAAGCTTCAGGTCAGGAAATCGCAGCCGTAATTATAGAGCCTGTTGCAGGAAATATGGGTGTGGTGCCAATGACAAAGGAATTTGCCCAACGCTTAAGGGAAATCACTAGACAATATGGTGCCTTATTGATATTTGATGAGGTAATGACGGGCTTCAGGGTGGCATATAGCGGAGCTCAAAGCCTTTATGGCATAGAGCCTGACTTAACCTGCTTAGGAAAGGTAATAGGCGGAGGGCTGCCGGTGGGAGCCTTTGGCGGAAGAAAAGCAATCATGGAATTCATGGCGCCCCTTGGACCGGTTTATCAGGCAGGAACCCTATCGGGAAATCCACTGGCTATGACGGCAGGCTATACAACCCTAAGCCTATTAAGGGATAATCCAGATATATACACCAGACTGGAGGAGGCGGGAGCAAGGCTGGAGGCTGGCTTGAAGGCCCATACACAGAAGCTTGCATTAAAGGCTACCTTTAACAGGGTGGGGTCAATGGTATGCATGTTCTTTACCGACAAGGAGGTAACGGACTATGAGAGTGCAGCCACCTGCAATACGGAGCAATATGCTGTATTCTTTAGGGAAATGCTGGCTAGGGGAGTGTATTTAGCACCATCGCAATTTGAGGCACTGTTTATTTCCGCCGCCCATGGGGAAATGGAGCTTCAAAGAACGCTGGAGGCTGCCTATTATGCCTTGGAAAAGGTTAAGGAGCTGGAATAATGGCAGCAGGGGGACGTATTGTATTGGCTGGAACTCAAAGCGGTGTTGGTAAGACGACAATATCCTTGGGTATCATGGGGGCCTTAAAGAAGAGGGGGCTGTCGGTAAAGCCCTTTAAGGTTGGACCGGATTATATAGACCCCCAATTTCATAGCTTCGTTACCGGAAGCCCCTCCAGAAATCTAGACAGCTATCTTTTGGAGGAGAGGGTGCTTCAGGGCTTATTTCAAAAGAATACTACTGCTGGAGATATAGCAGTTATAGAGGGCGTAATGGGCTTGTATGACGGCTATGGTGCTAAAGGCGATACCGGCAGCACAGCACATGTGGCTAAGCTTTTAAAGGCTCCTGTTATCCTTATAATAAACGGCGGTGGCATCTCCACCAGTGCTGCGGCTATTGCTCTAGGCTATAAGCTCTTTGATCCCGATGTAAACATACGTGGGTTAATCATTAATCAGCTTTCAGGAGAAAAGCATTATCAGCTGCTAAAGGGACCGATAGAGGAAAGGACAGGGCTAAAATGTCTGGGTTATTTAAAGAAAAACAATAATATCAGACTGGAAAGCAGGCATTTGGGCTTGGTTCCCACACAGGAGGTTGATGCCCTAAGGGATAAGCTGGAGGAGGCCATAGCTATGGTGGAGGAGACCATAGACCTGGAGGGGCTGATAAATATAGCCAACGGGGCTGAAGCCTTATCCCCCATCGCATTAGCCACACCTCAGCTGAAGGAGAACATAAGGCTTGCCTATGCCTATGATAAGGCCTTCAATTTTTACTATGAGGACAATCTGGACCTATTGAGGGCTGCTGGGGCAACCCTTATTCCCTTTAGTCCTCTGGAGGATAAAGAACTCCCCTCAGACATTCATGGGATATATATAGGTGGCGGCTTCCCGGAGGTCTTCGGGGAGGAGCTGCAGGAAAATAAAGCTTTAAGAGAAGCGCTATTAAGGCTGGCCATTGGTGGCATACCTATATTTGCAGAATGTGGGGGATATATGTATTTAACCAAGGGAATAAAGGACCTGCAGGGGAGGCTTTACGAGATGGTGGGGGTTTTTGAAGGAATTGCCGCCATGACGGGACGCCTGCAGAGATTTGGCTACAATCAGGCCTCAATTATCGAAAACAGCACATTTGTCGGAGCTATCGGTGAAATTAAAAGCCATGAATTTCATAGATCAATTGTGGAGCCCCAGGCTACAAAGCCCCTCTACTCTATTAAAAAGCAAAGGGACGGAGAGGTAATAGATGCCTGGTATTGTGGGCAGGCAAGGTACAACGCCTTAGGGGGCTTCCCCCATTTTCACTTCTACAGCAATTTAAAGCTGCCGGAGGCTTTTTTGAGGGTATGTACAGAATATAAGCGCAAGACAGATCTATAATATCATATCAAATACCAATATAAATGAAGAAATTGCATAATAAAGATGAGCAGTATGCTTATACAAAGTTAAAGATTTCCTGCTTAGTGCCTCAGGGGAGTGCAAAGCAAAATAAGTAATAAAGTAAATAAAGGAGGGCAGGTAACAATATGAAAAAAACTGCAATATGTCCTGCCTCCTGCGGAGAGCTGCTTCAGGGCTGGATTGACGGAGGAGAAAAGCTAATTTCCTATGGAATAGACTGCTATACAATAGTTACCCTTAAGGAGGGTCCGCGGGGAAGAAATAGAGGCAGCAGCAAGGCCTATAGAATGCTGGAGAGGGTCTTTGAATACTATGGCTACCCTCGAGGGGAAAGTAGAGGCCTAAGCGTGGAGATAGCCTCAGGTATTCCTGTGGGGAAGGGGATGGCCAGCAGCACCGCCGATTTGGCTGCCACAGCTTTGGCAGTAGCCACCATGCTGGGGAAACATCCAACGGAGAAGGAGATTGCTAGGCTTTGTATAGAAATCGAGCCCACCGACAGCACAGTGTTTTCAAGCCTAACCTTATTCGACCATCTTCATGGAAGACTAATTAAGCATTACGGCCCGCCTCCAAGGGGCAGAGTGCTGCTGCTGGAGGGTAAAGGTATGATTAATACCCTCAGCTTTAGAAAAACCAACAGAGAAGGACTGCTGAAGAAGAACCGGAAGCTTTTAAAGGAGGCCATGGCAGCCTTTGAAGCAGGCATGGCGAGGGGTGACATAAAAAAGCTGGGGAGAGGTGCCTCCATAAGTGCCTTTGCAAATCAGGCCCTGCTATTTAAGGAGGGGCTGGAGGATTTATACAGGGAGGCAATGGAGAATGGGGCAGCAGGCATAAACGTTGCCCATAGCGGTACAGTGGTGGGTATAATTTACAGCGGAAATGAGTTTGACAAGGAGCGATTTCAAGGAAGAATAATGATGAAGCCCTATATGAGAAATTATGTTTCAATAAAGGACTATAGCATTGTACCTGGGGGAGCCAGGCTACAGCAGGAGGGGGAAGAGAATGGACTATATTAAGGACCCGATGGAAATAGAAAGCAGGAGCTTTGAAATCATAACGGAGGAGCTGGGGACCCGGAGCTTTACCGAGGCGGAAAACAGAATTATTAAGAGAATGATACATACCTCTGCAGATTTTGATTATGCAGATATTACTAAAATTCATCCCGAAGCTATAGAGGCTGCTTTAAAGGCCCTACGCTCCGGCTGCAGGCTGTATACTGATACTAGAATGGCAATGGCAGGCATCAACAAGAATATACTGAAAAAGTACAACTCAGAGGTTTATTGCCTGGTGGATGACCCGGAGGTGGCTGTCGAGGCCAAGGAAAGGGGCTTAACCAGATCGATGATAGGCATAGAAAGGGCAATAACAGATGAGGCTACCAAAATTTTTGTCATAGGCAATGCCCCCACCGCCCTCTTTATACTTTGCGAGGCCATAAAAACGCATAGGGCTAAGCCGGCAATTATCATCGGCGTACCTGTAGGCTTTGTTGGGGCTGCAGAGTCGAAGGCGGAGCTGCTGGAGGCAGGGGTACCCTATATCACCACCATAGGGAGAAAGGGCGGAAGCACTATAGCTGCCTCCATCGTCAATGCCCTGTTATATATGCCATAGGAGAGATAATATGGAGCAATACATAGTAAAGAATGGGAAAAAGCTGAGATACGGTTATACCACCGGCTCCTGCGCTGCCGCAGCAGCAAAGGCAGCAGCCCTGATGCTTACAGGCAGCATAGTGGTTGAATCAATTGATATTGAAACTCCCAAGGGCTGGCCCCTAAGGCTTCAGGTATACGATGGTATCATAGATGAAAAAGGCGCCTCCTGCAGCATTAAAAAGGATGCAGGAGATGACCCCGACATTACCAATGGCATAAGGATATATAGTCATGTCGGCTGGCGATCCGATAATATGGTAAATATCATCGGCGGCAAGGGGGTAGGTCGCGTCACTAGGGCAGGCTTACCGATTGCAGTTGGCATGGCTGCCATCAATCCCGTACCCCTTAGAATGATTGAAAAGGAGGTAAGGGAGATCATCGGTCTGGATAGAGGCCTCGATGTTGAAATTTATGTGCCTGAGGGAGAAAAAATTGCAGAGAGAACCTTTAATCCCCGTTTAGGCATCGTTGGTGGCATTTCGATTTTGGGAACCACTGGCATAGTTGAGCCCATGTCGGAGGAGGCCTTCAAGGATTCGTTAGCCCTTGAGCTCAGCATGGCCAAGGCGGAGGGGCTTGAAAAGCTGGTGCTGGTGCCGGGTAATTATGGCAGGGATATAGCGTTAAAGCACTATGGCATTGATGAAAAATATATCTTTAAAACCAGCAATTTTATAGGCTTTATGCTGGATAAGACACTGGAGCTGGGCTTTGAGAAAATCCTGCTTATAGGCCACACCGGAAAAATAGTAAAGGTTGCCGGGGGGATATTCCACACCCATAGTCATGTGGCAGACGGCAGACTAGAGATAATTACAGCCCATCTAGCCCTTATGGGGGCACCGCAGGCGCTTATAAAAAAGGTAATGAACAGCAATACAACGGAGGAGGCCACTGAGGAGATATTAAGCTATGGCTTTGGAGAGGTCTTTCAGATTTTGGCAGCCACCATTACAGAAAAATGCCGTCAAAGGACCTTTAATAAAATACAGCTGGCAACGGTGGTCTTTTCAATGCAGGAGGGAATACTGGGTGTTTGCCCCTCTGTAAATCAGCTTTTGGGGGAATTTAAGGATGAATAATATAGCGGTTATAGGGATAGGTCCCGGAGCAAGGGAATATGTGCTGCCCATTGCCCTCAAAACAATAAATGAATGTCAGGTGCTTATAGGCGGCGACAGGAATCTTGCCATATTCTCGGAGTATGAGGGGGAAAAAATACCTCTGCCCAAAAGGATAGAGGAAATCATTCAGTATGCTAAGGAGAACAGAGCCAACAAAAAAATCGGTGTAGTGGTCTCGGGTGACAGCGGCTTTTATAGCATACTGGGCCTTGTTAGAAGGAATTTTCGGGAGGAGGAGCTGGAGGTTATTCCTGGTATAAGCTCCATACAATATCTCTTCTCTAGGATAAAGCTACCGTGGCAGGATTTTTCCTTGATGAGCCTTCATGGAAAGCAGGCGGACTTTATTGAGGAATTAAGACGAACAGGTAAGGTTGCCCTTCTGACGGACGCCATATTTTCACCTGAAAAATTGGCTGAAGCACTTATCATGCAAGGCTTTGGTAATGCTCATATAATTGTGGGTGAAAATTTGTCCTATCCTGAGGAGCGGATATTAAGGGGGACGCCTGAGGCTATAAAAAAAGGTGCTCCCTATCAAATGTGTGTGGCGGTGATAATTAATGAGTAAAAGATGGCCCTATATTAGCTTTGGCATCCCGGACCAGCTCTTTATCAGAGGGAAGGTTCCTATGACGAAGGAGGAGGTACGGGCAGTCGTAATGTCAAAGCTACGATTAAATAAAGACAGTGTTTTGGCAGATGTAGGGGCAGGCACAGGCTCGGTTTCCATTGAGGCGGCACTGCATGCAACAGAGGGACATATCCACAGCATAGAATATAAGGCTGAGGCTATTGAGCTTATTGAAGAAAACAAAAGGGCCTTTGGGGCCGATAACATAAGTATTATAGAAGGTCGAGGGGCAGAAGCATTAAAGGCCCTTCCTGCCTTTGACAGGATTTTTATAGGCGGCAGCGACGGAGAGCTGGCGGAGCTTATAAAAATAGCGGCAGAGAGGCTTCCGGAGGAGGGCAGGCTGGTGTTGACAACAGTTACGGTGGAAAATTTGTATCATGCCATGGAGGAGCTTAAGCGGAGGGGCTTCGAGGCCATAGAGTTGGTTGCACTAGGCATCTCTAAGGGGAGAAGCACCGGTAAGTATACTCTATTGGAGGCACAAAACAGCATAAATATAATTTCGGCAATGAAGGGGGCAAGCAAATGAAGGGAAGTCTAATAGGCATCGGAGTAGGTCCTGGGGACCCGGAGCTTTTGACAATCAAGGCAGTAAGGGCCATAGAAGCGGCGGATCTAATCATTGCCCCCTGCAGCAGTCAGCAGGAGGAAAGCATAGCCCTGAATATTGTAAAGGAATATATCGGGGAAGCCACGGAGCTCAGGAAAATGATATTTCCCATGATTAGCTGCAAAGAAACCCTACTGCAGCATTGGCAGAGGAATGCCGAGGAAATTGCTTTGGAGCTGGAGAAGGGAAGGACTATTGTATTTTTAACTTTGGGAGACCCCATGCTTTACAGCACCTATATCTATATTAACAGGCTGGTGAGGGAGTTCGGTCATGCAGTGAAGACAGTACCGGGGATTACCTCCTTTGCTGCTATAGCCAGCCATTTGAATCTACCCTTGGCGGAGGGGGATAAGCCACTGTTGATTTTCCCGATGACAAAGGACACTGGCCTCTTGGAGGCTGCCATTGCAAAGGGGGCGGAGGTAGTAGTTATGAAGGCCTCACAGGAACCGTTGCGGCTGGCTGAAATCATTGAGGAAAATCAGATTCAAAATAATTATGTCATGGTAAGCAAATGCGGTCAGAGTCAGGAGAGCATTAGCTATAGTCTTCGGGACCTAAAGGAAAAGAAGCCCCCCTATTTAAGTACCGTTATTTTGAAAAGCAAGCCTATCGAGGGAAGGGAGTGAAGCAGAATGTCTAATGTATATTTTATAGGAGCCGGGCCCGGTGATCCTGATCTGATAACATTGAAGGGGCATAGGCTTCTAAAAGCAGCCGACGTCATAATATATGCAGGCTCCTTAGTAAATCCTATGCTGCTTACGGATTGTAGGAAAGAGTCAAGGATATACAATAGCGCCTCCATGACCTTGGAGGAGGTTGTTGAGATTATGAGGATTGCAGTAGAGCAGGGGTTAATGGTGGCAAGACTCCATACTGGAGACCCCAGCATATATGGGGCAATCAGGGAGCAGATGGATCGGCTGGAGGAGCTAAGCATCAGCTATGAGGTAATACCAGGGGTAAGCTCCTTTGTAGCCTCGGCAGCAGCCCTAAAAAAGGAGTTTACCCTACCGGAGGTCTCCCAGACGGTGATATTAACTAGATTAGAGGGAAGAACCCCTGTACCTTCTGGGGAAAGCTTAAGAGAGTTGGCGGCCCATCGGGCGACGATGGCCATATTTTTGTCGGTTCATATGATCGAAGAGGTGGTGGCGGAGCTTTTAACCGGCTATCCAAAGGAAACACCGGTTGCAGTGGTGCAAAGGGCCAGCTGGCCGGATGAAAAAATAGTATTGGGTACTCTGGAAAATATTTCTCAAAGGGTTAAAGCTGAAAAAATTACTAAGACAGCCCAGATACTGGTGGGAAATTTCTTAGGGGATAGGTATGCTCTTTCCAAGCTCTATGACGGTAGCTTCAGCCACGAATACAGGAGTGCCAAGGAATGAAAACGGTAATATTCAGTGTTACAAGGAATGGTGCCCTTTTGGCACAAAAGCTGAAGCAGCAGCTGCCGGAGGCAAAAGCCTATGCTATGGATAAATTTCACGCGGAGGGGGGCGTAACCCTACCGATGGAAAAGCCCTTAAAGGTATTGGTGGAGGAAAGCTTTTATGCTGCGGAGCTAATAATTTTTATAATGGCGACAGGGATTGCCGTCAGGCTGATTGCCCCCCTTCTACAGGACAAAAAAAGAGATCCTGCGGTACTGGTGCTGGACGATAAGGGCAATCATATGATCAGCCTGCTGTCGGGTCATGTGGGGGGAGCTAATTTCTGGGCTAAAAGGCTTGGAGAGGCCATCGGCGCAAGACCAATTATAACCACGGCCTCCGATATAAATGGACTTCTTTCAATAGATATGCTGGCTATGGAAAACAATTGCAGCCTACAGGCTTGGGAGGCAGCAAAGGAAATAACCGCCTACATGGTGGACGGTGGTTATGTCGGTATCTATTCAGAGACAGAGGAGGCTTTGTCGGCACCTCAGGCGTATAAAAGGGTAAATAGCCTTGAGGCGCTCAGCGCCTATACCTATGGCGTCTATGTCAGCAACAGGGAGCTAGGGCCTATGGAGAAGGGGCTTATACAGCTGTATCCCAGAAATATCGTTGTGGGGGTAGGCTGTAAAGCAGCTACGGCAGCAGAGGCTATACAGAGGGCTATACAGTCAGCCCTCCAACAGGCGGGAGTCTCTATATACAGTATTCAAAAGCTTGTTACGATAGATATAAAGGCCCGAGAGGCGGGCTTGCTGGCGACAGCGGAGAGCTTAAAGGTTCCCCTAGAGATAGTGTCGCCTCAGGAAATAAGAAAAGTTGAGGGGCTTTTTAAATCCTCAGCCTTTGTGAAGGAAGCAGTGGGGGTTACAGCCGTCAGCGGACCCTGTGCCTATATCGGCAGCAATGGCGGCAGGCTGCTGCTGGAAAAATGGAAGGGCGACGGAGTTACAATTTCATTGGCAGAAATTAAGAGTGGGGTGAAGGAAAATGAATAAAGCAGGTAAGGTATGGGTTGTGGGCCTGGGACCTGGGGATCATAGCTATATTACCCCGGAGGCTAAAAATGCAATAGCTGTAGCAGACACTATAGTCGGCTATAAAACCTATATTGATTTAATTAAGCCCTTAATTGAGGGCAAGGCAGTTATATCCAACGGTATGCGACGGGAGGTTGAGCGTTGTGAGGCTGCTGTTAAGCTGGCGGAGGAGGGCCGGGAGGTGGCCTTGGTCAGCAGCGGAGACCCAGGTATATACGGAATGGCGGGAATACTGCTGGAGGTAAAGGAGCAGCTGAAGAGCAATATCGCTGTAGAGATTATACCGGGGGTTACAGCCGTCAGCGCTGCGGCTGCAATTTTGGGAGCGCCTCTAATGCATGATTTTGCAATTATAAGCCTAAGTGACTGCCTCACCGATTGGGATAGGATAAAGAAGAGAATTCATTGCGCAGCTGATGGAGATTTTGTTATAGCCCTATACAATCCAAAGAGCAGCCAAAGAGTAACCCATATAGAGGAGACAAAGGAGATACTATTGACATATAAGAGCCCCGATACCCCTGTTGGAATTGTCAGAAATGCAAAGCGGGGCTCATCAGATGTAACTATTACAAGGCTTGAGGATATGCTGGAGCATAAAATAGACATGCTGACTATAGTTATAGTGGGCAACAGCAATACCTACATAAAAAATGGCAAAATGATAACCCCAAGGGGCTATTCCGTATGATTTTAGTATTGTGTGGAACAACAGAGGGAAGGCTTCTGCTGAAGGAGCTGGAGAAAATAACCACCGACGTGGTGGCCACCGTCACCACTCCCCATGGTGTGGCGTGCATAAGCTCCTGCAATTGCGAGGTCTTAGCAGGTAGGCTTGATGAAGCTGCCTTTGAGGAGCTAATAGAGGCAAGAGGTATCAAATGCATTGTAGATGTCACTCATCCCTATGCAGAAAATATCTCACAGCTGGCAATAAGGATCAGCAGAGAAAAAAACTTGCATTATTTAAGATATGAAAGGAAGAGCATCGAAGCAGCTGCTGCAGAGGGAGTGATTAGGGCAAGAGATTATAATGAGGCGGCAGCGCTGGCTGCTGCAATAGAAGGTAGGGTTTTTCTCACTGTCGGCAGCAATCAGCTTCCGGCCTTTTTAAAGAAAATAGACATTGAAAGAACCACTGCCAGAGTTCTTCCCACCTCAGAGGTCATCAAAAAGTGCGAGGGCTATGGCTTAACAGCGGACAATCTGATAGCCATGAAGGGGCCCTTCACCACAGAAATGAATATAGCGATGTTCAAGGCCCACAGGGCTGCGGTTGTGGTTACAAAGGATAGCGGTGCTGCCGGAGGCATTGAAGAGAAGCTAAAGGCCTGCAGAAGCCTCTGCATACCCATAATTATGATAGACAGGCCTAAAATAGATTATCCTAATAGCTATAGCAGCTTAGAGGAGCTGCTTAATGCCATAAGCGGATTAATAACGGAGTATTGAGCATAAAATATGTCCTGTAGGATATGTTTATTTTTCTACAAAATAGGACCTTATAACTATTTACCCTTGCAGGATTTTACAAAAAACAATAGAATTAGTATAGGTACTGCATATAAATACAGTAAAACTAAGAAACTTCAGTAAAACAACAGGAAGGTCACAGGGAGGGCTTAGGATGCTTAACTATTATGCTTCAATCGCTTTTTTAGCAGTACTGCTAATACCTATAGGGATATTCCTTCTGACCCTCATACAGCTGACAATTGAGGAGGCCAGGGGAACTGCAAGGTCTAAGACTGCAAGGGTTGAAAATTATAAAAATGAAGAGGTGTCCACGCCTCGTTTAAGAGTTATCAAATAGTCCCTTTATATAACAAATTAGGGCTATTTTTTTCTTGTTTTCTAAATCCTTTAGTGTTATTATAGTTAAGGATTAATTTGAAGGAGTGAATTTATGTCATCGTTGATACGGCATACTAATTGTCAGCCCCAGAGACCACTATGGAAATCGGCACTTTATTTATTCGGTATAATTATCGGATTTCAATTGAGCTTAGTTTTAATCGGCAGACTTCCAAGGCTTATAGCAGAAACTATGAATTCTGCAATTGTGCTGGCAATAGCTATTGGAATTATATACCTTTTGAAGAGAAAGGCCGCCAAATATACCTATTTGTTAATAGCAGATGAAATCATCTTTTATAAACAGGTGGGCAAGAAGGAAACCAAGGTTTTGAAGCTAAAGATAAATGAAATAGAGTGGATTCGTCCGGCAGATAAGGCGAAAAAGCTGGCCAAATGCTCAAAAACCTATATACTGTCCTGTCGTACAAAGGGCAATGGCGTATATATTGGTCAGTTCAAGCAAAACAATGAAAGCTTTCGTTTTATAATACAGCCAAGCGAAGCGTTATATAACGAGATACAGGCAAATATTTAAAGCGGTATTGTAAATAAGTCCGTTGCACTAGGTGAAAGCTGCCTAGTGCAACGGACTTATTTATTTCTGTAAAAAAGTACAAAGAGCTTTAGATAAATAGTATAACAATGTACAGGAATCCCGAATATTATGACTCTTAAGAGGCGATAATCCTATATAGGAATGGGGTTGGTAAGCTTATGGCCATCAATAGGAAATGCTACATATGCAAGCAAATAAACTTAAGTGGTATCTATATAAAAAACCGATATATCTGCTGCCGTTGCGAAAAAGAAATAACAGAGGTTACCCATGAGCAGTTGGAATATGAGGAGTACAAGGAAAAAATTAAAAGGCTGGTAAATAATTAAAAGGACTACTTAATTGTAGTCCTTTAGTCATCTATTTGATAAATGAAGAGAATGATCACCTAAGCCCTCGTCTGGGTCTATTTCACCATATATATTTCTTCTCACACTGCTTATACTTTCAATTGGTATATCCAATAGCTGTGAAATCTCGGAGTCGGTTTTTTGGCTGCCGTAAATCCTGACTAAATCCTTCAAATTTTTTACTTGACTATTGCTCATATATACACCATCCTTATATTGTAAGTATAAACCAGTCTGCTGAAATACTCAGTATCTTGAGTCGCTTGAAGGTATAGCTTATCGCTTTATCCTATTTTTCAAATGATGCAAGGCATTAACAGTAGTATTTCTGGAAATATTTATTTTATACGAAAAAACAGGAAAAAAATGCCTTGCAATAGAATAAGAAATAAATGAGGAAATTGCCTAATTAAGATGAGCAGTATGTTTATAGCCTTAGGCAATGGGCGATAAACTTCTAGCTTTGTATAAACTAAAATATATGCTCTCCAAAGGTAATATGCAATTTAAATTATATAACAATTAACTATATTTGTTTAAAGGGAGATAATTATGAGTAATACCTATATTATAGACCAGCTTTTAAAGCTTCATAAGCAGGAGCTTGTTTCCTTTCATATGCCGGGACATAAAAACGGAAGGATATTTGACAGGTTTAACTATAAGAATTTTAAGGATGTACTTCCATATCTGGACACTACAGAAATACCCGGCACCGATAACCTTCACAAGCCTATGGAGGTTATAAAAAAATCTCAGCAAAGGGCCAGTGAGGTTTTTAAAAGTGAAGAAACCTTTTTTCTTGTGAATGGCAGCACAGCAGGCATCTATAGCATGATTATGGCTGCAACAAGCCCCGGCGATAAGCTTATCATCAATAGAAATTGCCATCAATCAGTTATAAATGCCATGATACTGGGGAATTGCAGCCCAATATTTATCAACCCGGAAATGGACATTCATCAGGGCTTTGCATTGGGCATTTCCCCTGAGAGGGTGGAGGCGGCATTAAAGGAGCATCCCGAAGCAAAGGCTGTAGTTATAACCTATCCAACCTATTATGGGGTGGCCTGCGACCTAAAAAAAATTGCAGAGACAGTGCATAAATATGATAAAATATTATTGGTGGACGAAGCTCATGGGGCACATCTGGGACTAAGTGACAAGCTGCCTCCTACGGCTTTGGAGTGCGGGGCAGATGTGGTGGTACAGAGCACGCATAAAACCCTGCCTGCCTTTACCCAGAGCTCAATGCTGCATATACAGGGCTCAAGGATAGACAGGGAGAAGCTGAGGTTTATGCTGAGGCTCCATCAGAGCAGTAGCCCCTCATATTTATTATTGGCCTCATTAGAGCTAGCCCTGATGATTTATGATACTCAGGGAAAATATTTAATGGAAAACCTATTAGAGCAGATTGAAGATTTTAACTATAAAGCCAAAAAGCAAGGCATATTATATACTCGACAGAATACAGTGGGACAGGGAAGCGTATATGCGACAGACCCAACAAAGCTGTGGCTAAGCCTACAGCATAGAAATATAACAGGCTATCAGCTAAATAGCAGGCTACGGGAGGAATATTCCATACAAATGGAGCTATCCAATCTTTACGGTGTATTGGCCATAGCTACCATCGGCAATATACGAGGAGATTTCGACAGGCTTCACAGGGCATTAGAGGCTATTGCAAAGGTCCCAGGGAATACGAAGCTCAAGGACCTTCCACCCTTTACCTTTAGATTGCCGGAGGCCGTCTATAGCCCTCGTCAGGCAGTATACCTACCAAAACAGCAAATTCCTCTAGAGGAGAGCGAGGGCTGCGTCAGCGGAGAATATATTATACCCTATCCACCGGGGATACCTTTGCTTATACCCGGCGAGACCATAAGCAATGAGATAATACAATATATTAAAGTAATGCTTAAGGAAGGAATGGAGATAGTTGGTTTGAAGGATGAGACCTGCCAGACTATAGCTGTCATTGAATAGAAAATTCATTTTATAATGGCTTCCTTGGAAAACAAAGGTGGCGCATCCACTTTTGTTCATAGACTAACCAGCAAATATCAGACGAGGTGATGGCATGAAGGGAAAATTTATATCGATTGAAGGCATGGATGGTGCAGGTAAGTCCACACAAATCAAATATATGAAGGACTTTTTTGAAGCACATGGACATAGCGTACTGCATACCAGAGAGCCCGGCGGTACGGCAATAGGTGAAAAGATACGGGAATTGGTACTAGATAAAGAACATCAGGAGATGGGGAACATCACAGAGGCATTGCTTTATGCAGCTTCTAGAGCACAGCATGTAAAGGAGGTTATACTTCCTGCTATAAATGAGGGGAAAATTGTTATATGCGACAGATTTGTGGATTCCAGCATGGTCTATCAGGGCAGAGGTAGGGGCTTGGGCTATGCAGCAATAAAAAGCATAAATGACTTTGCCACATCTTACTTGACTCCGGATTTAACGATATTATTCGATATTGATCCTCAAATGAGCCTTCAGCGGATAAATATTGGAGATGAGGGTGATAGGCTGGAAAGGGAGAAAATAGAGTTTCATGTAACGGTGCATGCTGCCTACATGGAGCTGGCAAAGATGTATCCTGAAAGAATAAAGGTGATTAAGGCCAATAGAGGAATTGAGGAAATAAGGGAAGATGTAGGGCTATTATTGGAAAAATTATTAAAGGGAGGTATGTAGAATATGAAGCTGGTGATTTCAATTGTACATGATGATGATGTGCATGCACTATTAGAGGAGCTGACTGCCAATCAGCTGAGGGTTACAAAGCTGGCCACCACAGGTGGATTTTTAAGGGCAGGCAACACTACTTTACTGACAGGTGTAGAGGATAACGAGGTTGACAAGGTAATAGAGATCATAAAAAACAACTGTGAATCAAGAGAGCAGATTGCTACATCTCCTACGCCGGTGGCAGGAGCCTCCGGGGTATTTATACCATATCCCATAGATGTAAGAGTGGGCGGTGCTACGGTTTTTGTTATAGACATAGAAAAATACGTTAAGCTTTAGGATTGGTGGTATAATTAATGGCATTTGATAATATAGTAGGGCAAAAACGAGCCATTGCTTTACTCAAGCATTTACTAACAACAAACCGAATACCACATGCATTTTTGATAGAGGGACCAAGGGGAATTGGAAAGGAAAAAATAGCCCTTCAGATTGCAATGGGAATTTGCTGTGCCTCAAAGGAGAGCAGACCCTGCGGCAGCTGTCCCAGCTGTTTAAAGGCAGAGCATGGCAATCATTCTGAAATAAAGCTAATTGATGTGGAGGGCTCCATAAAGATAGAGAGTATAAGGGAGCTGCAAAAGGAAATTCAATTAAAGCCCTATGAGGGCTCAAAAAAGGTATTTATAATAAATAATGCTGAAGCAATGACGATACAGGCACAAAATGCGCTGCTGAAAACCCTAGAGGAGCCTCCAGCGTATGCTACCATAATATTACTGACAAATAATGCCTCCAGTCTTCTACCTACTATAATCTCCAGATGTCAGCTTCTGAAGCTGGTTCCTGCAAGACAGGAGGAGGTTGTGGAATATCTCGGGCGAGTCGAGGGACTAAGCCTTGAGGAAAGCAAGGTTGCAGCCTCCTTTTCCAATGGGGTAATAGGCAAAGCCTTAAGAATTCTGAGAGATGAAGAATTTAGAAAAAAAAGGGATATAATTATAGATATTACAAGAGAGCTTTTGGATGGTAAAATCATTAATCTGTTGGAAAGGGTCAGTCTTCTGTATGAAGAAAAGGAGCTTTTGGAGGATGTATTTGATATATTCCTCAGCTGGTATCGTGATATACTGGTATATAGAGAAACCCGGCAGGTTGATTTTATTATGAATTATGATAAAATAGAAGAAATCAAGCATCAAGCAAATAAAATAAATTCACATAAAAGTAAGGAAATCATTCTCATAATAGAAAAGAATAAAGGCAACATGCGAAGTAATGTAAACCATCAATTAAACTTAGAAGTGATGCTCTTAAACATTCAGGAGGTATTGTCATGGTAACAGTAGTGGGAGTCCGCTTTAAAAAGGCGGGTAAGATATACTATTTTGACCCGGAGGGTGTTGAAACCATAAAGGGAGACTTTGTTATAGTTGAAACCGCCAGAGGCATCGAGTTTGGCGAGGTTGTGGTTGGCCCCAAGGAGGTGTCGGAGTCGGACATAGTCGCACCCCTAAAAAAGGTTATACGGGTTGTAACTGAGGAGGATAAGCTACGACATCAGGAAAATCAACAAAAAGAAAAGGAGGCCCTTGAGATTTGCTTAGAGAAGATCAAGGAGCATGCCCTTGAAATGAAGCTTATAGATGTGGAATATACCTTTGACAACAATAAGGTTATTTTCTATTTTACAGCCGACGGGCGGGTGGATTTTAGAGAATTGGTTAAGGATCTGGCGGCAATATTTAAAACCAGAATAGAGCTGAGACAAATAGGGGTTAGGGATGAGGCCAAAATGATAGGCGGAATTGGACCCTGTGGCAAAGCCCTATGCTGCTCCTCTTGGTTGGGTGATTTTGAACCGGTATCTATAAAGATGGCAAAGGACCAAAATCTTTCCCTGAATCCTGCAAAGATTTCCGGAATTTGCGGGAGGTTATTTTGCTGCTTGAAATACGAGCACAATCTGTATCAGCAGATCATAGATAAAATACCGGGCATCGGAGCCATTGTTCAAACCATAGACGGCGAGGGCACGGTTATAGAGTCGAATGTATTGCTGGAGCAGGTTAAAATAAAGATGAAAAACAAGCAGGAAAACGCTGAGGAAATCAGAGTATATAGTATTTCAGATGTAACCAGAATAAAAGAAGACACAAAGCACAAGCAGGACAATAGCCTGCCGGCGGATTTAGTCAAGGAGCTAAAGGCTTTGGAGGAAAGATAGATGGGACCCCTCGGGGTCCTTTATGTTGTCAGGGGTGTTGTCAGGGGGACGGTTCTGCCGACAATGTTGTCGGCAGAACCGTCCCCCTGACAATCTTTGTTGGAAATAATAACCGTATACACTTTAGACTTTTCAGAGGCTTTACGGATGAAAATCTGATATAATTAATTAGAAAAATATATACTACTATGACCATGAGGTGAGCTTATGATAAAAAATAAAAAATGGATTGTACTGTTATTGATTTTCGGTATGCTGTTGTTAATGGGTATTGGCTGTAAGCGAAAGGTAGAGACTCCTGATGAAGAGCCTCCGGTGGTGGAGGAGAATAATGGTGGAGAAAATGAAGGCAGTGAAAAGCCTGATACCGAGGTGCCAAAGGACCCTGAAGAAGAGGAAGAAAACAATCCTGTGGGTATATATCCAGGAAATACGGCGATTTCTCTACAGCTAAAAAATGAAAATGATGAGGTAGTAAGCCTAGAGCAATTTAAGGGTAAGCCTGTAATAATTGTTTTCTGGGTAACCTGGAGCCCAGAGGCCATGAGCCAGCTTGAGGCCCTGAACCAAGTGAAGCAGCAGTACAAGGAGGACATTGCCATTCTTGGAATACATTCCTCCGCCTTTGATATTCTAGACTATCAAAGTACGGTAAGCTTTATTAAGGACAGAAATGATGCAATAGAAATGCTGATAGATGAAAAATCCGAAATAAACTCAGCCTATTATATTAGCAGCTACCCCACCACATATTTTATAGATTCAGAGGGAATCGTGGTTAAATCAGTTACTACACCAATGACTAAGGATCAAATAATAGAGGAGATAAAGACCTCCTTTTATAATTAGCACCTAGAGCGCCCAGCTGCCATAGCAAGCCTAATATGCAGTATATAAGCATATGCTGCATATTAGGTTACAGTTTATCGGAGGCTGGGTTTTTTGTATAATGATAAAATATTTTAGCTTATAGACCCAATAAATTATTCTATTACGAATAATGTAGTAGGAGGTGTAATGGTGACCAGACTCCTTAGATTTTTTCGAAAAAAGCAAACCCTCGAGGATAGGATTAAGGATATACAGGGAGGTAACAAGGAAGAAAGAAACAGTCTCATTAAGGAATACATACCATTTATTCAAAAGACTGCAAGCCAGCAGTTGAATAAATATATTGAAATAGAAAATAATGACATATACAGCATTAGCCTCATTGCCTTCAATGAGGCCATTGACAAATATAATCCAACTAGAGGCAGCTTTCTCAGCTTTGCCTCAATGGTTATTAAAAGCAGAATTATTGATGAGCAGAGGAAGGAAAATAGAAGCTCAAATGTAATTTTAACCTCCTTCAGCGGTAATGAAGGGTCGGAGGAGCAGCTGGAGACTGTGGCAGTGGAGAGCTTTGAAGGCAGATTGGAGGCTGAGGAGGACCTTAAGCTTCTTGTTAAACGAATGGCTGGATTTAATGTAACCCTGGAGGATTTAGTTAATGAATCCCCAAAGCATATCGATACAAGGCTTATGGCCATAAAAATTGCAAGACATATTTTTGAAAGTGAAGAGCTAAGGGAAAGACTCCTCAGAACACAAAATCTACCTTCGAGTAAGCTAATAGCACAGCTGAAGGTATCCAATAAAATTTTACAAAGAAGCAGGAAGTTCATAATTGCAATTGTGTTAATACTGGACAGTAATTTAGACACCATGAAGTACTATATCTCTGAAATTGAAAGGGGGGTTTAGGGTGGAGGAAAGAGGATGTGTATTAGAGATAAGAGAAGCCTCTATGATGGTAATGACCTCCGACTGCCAATTTAAGGAGATAATGAGGCAAGATGATGTTAAGGAGGGCATGGAGGTTGTGTTTTCCTCTGGAGATGTCATATATAAAAAAAAGAGAAGCTACTACAGCTATATTGCTGCAGCTGCTGCAGTAGTATTATTAATCCTCTCAACCTTTACATTCCTTAAAGGATGGCAAGCAGGAGTACAGGCAACTGCAATACTTACAATTGACATAAATCCCAGTATAGAGCTAAGTCTCCACGAAAACCGTGTAATAGCAGTAAGGGCACTGAATTCGGAGGCTAGGCAGCTGCCTTTAAAGCAGCTGGTAAATAAAACTCCAGTTGAGGCTATAGATAAAGCTATTCAGCTTGCAGCTCTAAAGGGATTTATGCCAGATGAGGAGGGCTATGTGCTGGTGGCTTCAGTGGCTTTGGGGGAAAATGAAAAAGGACTTCAGGGCATGGAGAGGCTTCTTTCGGAGCTGAAGGACACTATAGAGGCAAGGGAGATTTCCGGTAAGACAATACATTTATATACAGTCACCTCCGATAAGGAAACCCTTGAGAAGGCCAATGAGGAACAGCTATCAGTCGGCAGAATGGAAATAATAAAGCAATTAGAGGAAAAGGATAATAGTACTGTGGACTACAATGTGGCTAAGGGAAGGGGAGTAAAGGAGCTGGTAAATGAGGCTCTTGAAAAGCAAGGCATAAAGGATCAGAGGCAGCAGAAAAGAGAGGAAAAGAAGTCGACCAAGGAGGAGGAAAAGACCTCTAGGGAAAGAGAAAGAAAAAAGGAGAAGGCCGGAGGCGAGGCTACAGAAGCAAAAAGCCCTATGGTAAGGGAAAATCCTTTTTCCAGAAACAATGGGCATATAAAGGATAATAAGCAAAATAGTAATGGCAGAGGAAATAACAGTAGCAGCGACAATAAAGATAACAACAATAACAAGAAGGATAACAAGAATAATATCAACAATAATAAAAATAATAATAATAATAATAATAAAAATAGCAATGATGACAACGGCAACAATAAAGGTAATGGTGGCAAGGTTAAAAATAATGGAGGCTTCAATAAAAAAATCCCCCAATAGGGGATATGATGCCGAAAACAAACCCGAAGATTTTTAAACTACGCAAATCCGATTTTTCAGTCATAAAAATCCCTTAGACCGGGATTTTTTTTTGTTTTGCAAAAAAAGTATTGCAAAGCTAAGGGAAAAGGCATATATTAAATATATAACATATGAATACATGTTCATATATTCAGAGGAGTGATGATATGAAGAAACAGCAAATTGAGACCTGTAGCTGCAATGCTATCCATGAGGATGTCATAGAAAGAGTCAGAGGGGAAATGCCCCGGGAGGAGAGACTATATGATGTAGCCGACCTCTTCAAGGTCTTAGGGGATAGTACCAGGGTTAAAATTTTATACGCACTTTTGCAGGAGGAAATGTGCGTATGTGATATTGCAGCGCTTTTGGGAATGAATCAATCAGCTATTTCCCACCAGCTAAGGGTTCTAAAGCAGGCCCGCCTTGTAAAGTTTAAAAAGGAGGGAAAGGTTGTTTATTATTCCCTAGACGATGAGCACGTTAAAAATATATTCCAGCTAGGCTTTGAGCATTTAGCCCACAAGTAAGCTGCAAAAAAAGGGGAGATTTAGATGAGTGCAGGAAAATTAGAATTGACTTTAGAAGGGCTATGCTGTGCTGGCTGTGCAGCCAAAATAGAGGCGAAGGTTAACGAATTGCAGGAGGTAGATACCGCCGCCTTAAACCTAGTTAGCAATGTACTATATATTGATGCAAAGTCCACCTCAAATTTATCCGCATTAATCGGTGAGGTAGAAAAAATAGTTAAGAAGCTGGAGCCGGAGGTAGTGGTTAAGAACAGGCTAGAGACGGTTAAGGAAGAAGCCTGCCAGGAGGCCCATAATCACGCTGATGAGGATGGCCACCACGACCATCATCACGATCATCACCAGAACCACCATGATCATCATGGGGAGAAGGATGGGGGACATGACCATGCGCATTCGGACTACTCCAATAAAGGAGAGCTTATTAAGCTGGCGATAGGTGCCGCTATATTTTTGGCAGCGATTATAATAAAGCCCGGTGGGGGTATAGAATTTTCAATGTATTTAATCAGCTATCTTCTCATAGGAGGAGAGGTTCTTCTAAGGGCCGGTAAAAACATACTCAGGGGTCAAATCTTTGACGAAAACTTTTTGATGGCAATTGCGACCATAGGGGCCTTTGCCATTGGAGAATTTCCTGAGGGGGCAGCGGTTATGCTCTTCTACCAAGTGGGAGAGTTTTTTCAAGAGCTGGCGGTTGATCGTTCACGAAAGTCTATAGGAAGCTTAATGGATATAAGACCTGACTATGCTAATCTGAAGATAGGGACTGAGGAAAAGAGAGTAAAGCCTGAGGAGGTCATGGTAGGGCAGCAGCTAATAGTAAAGCCTGGGGAGAAGATCCCTTTGGACGGGGTTGTGCTGGAGGGCTTTTCTACAGTGGATACCTCTGCCCTAACAGGAGAGTCCATACCCAGGGATGTTGAAATGGGCAGCGCTGTACTTGCAGGCTTTATAAATAAAGGTGGATTATTGACCATTGAGGTGGAAAAGGTCTTTGGAGAATCGACAGTATCCAGAATATTGGAAATGGTGGAGAGGGCCAGCAGTAAAAAGGCACCAATAGAGAAATTTATAACAAAATTTGCGAGATACTATACGCCTGTTGTGGTAATTACCGCGGCGGCTATGGCAGTAATACCTCCTCTAGTAATAGAGGGAGCTACCTTCACTGATTGGATTTATAGAGCACTGGTATTTTTAGTAGTTTCTTGCCCATGCGCCTTGGTGATATCTATTCCCCTTGGCTTCTTTGGAGGCATCGGTGGGGCCTCTAGGAATGGCATTTTAATTAAAGGCGGCAACTATTTAGAAGGGTTAAATAATGTTGACACCGTAGTGTTTGATAAAACAGGAACTTTGACAAAGGGTATTTTCAAGGTAAAGGAAATTGCAGCTGTAAATATGGACGGTGAGGAGCTGCTGGAATATGCAGCCTATGCTGAGGCCTATTCAAATCACCCCATTGCCCTATCCCTATTGAAGGCTTATGAGAAGGAAATTGACAAGGAACAAGTTGAGGAATATCAAGAGCTGATGGGCTATGGTGTAATGGCAAAAATAAAGGGCAAGAGAGTTTTGGCCGGTAATGGAAAGCTGTTGGACAGAGAAGGCATTGCCTATAGTGCACCTTCCACAGCAGGTACAGTGCTTTATATAGCCATAGGGGGCAGCTACTCCGGATATATCATCATAGCAGATGAAGTTAAGGAGGATTCCCGTAGAGCAATAGAGGAGCTAAGGAAAATAGGAGTCAAAAATATTGCAATGCTGACGGGAGACAGCAAGGCGGTGGCTATGCAGGTGGCAGGAGAGCTGGGTATTACAGAGGTATATCCTGAGCTTCTGCCGGATCAAAAGGTTAATATGCTGGAGCTTTTAGAGCAGAAGAGAGGGCCTAAAAAGAAGCTGGTCTTCGTTGGAGACGGAATAAATGATGCACCGGTATTGGCAAAGGCTGACATCGGTGTAGCAATGGGAGGTCTGGGCTCAGATGCAGCCATCGAGGCGGCAGATGTGGTTCTGATGAAGGATGAGCCCTTGAAGCTGGTATCAGCCATAAGAATTGCTAAGAAAACCAATAAAATTGTATGGCAGAACATCATCTTCTCCTTTGGCGTAAAGGCCATAGTACTGGCACTGGGGGCAGGAGGTCTGGCAACCATGTGGGAGGCAGTATTTGCAGATGTTGGAGTGGCTTTAATAGCGGTGCTGAATGCCATGAGGGTGTTGAATGTAAAGGATATATAGCTTAAGCTTAAATAGAGAGCTGATTCTTCTTGAGTCTATCAGGAATAAATCAGCTCTCTTATTATTTGAGGAAATTGCATAATAAAGATGCGGGCTAATTTGTATAATTATTAAATGTTATTAGCCCTAGGCAATGGGCGATAAACTTTTAACGTTGTATATAGAATATATAGGAGTTCAGGAGTCCCTATAAAAAATACAGTAAGCGCTTTGCTTTGTAATATTCCGTCACTATATTGTCATTGAAATATCACATATATAAGCTCCTCTGGCTTCATAAAATGAAACAAAAGCAAACCGGCCACGTCTAAAGCTATATAGGATATAGGCAAATATTTCAATATCATAACATTTTCAATTGGTATCCCTAAAAGCTTCTTCTATGGACGTAATATATGGTAAATAAATGAACTATATTGAAGGAGGAATTTTGAATGAAAAGAAAAATAGTAGGAATGCTGGTAATAATCATGGTGTTTAGCTTGGCAGCCAGCAGTGTAATGGCTTTTAATCCGCAGGGACATGAAAAGAAGGGCAGCCTCCCCTACGGCATATTTAAGAAGTTCTTGAACATAGAGTACAACAGAAGCTATCAGACTGAAATTAAGGAATTAGATGCTGCCAACAGAAGAATTACAATACAGGATGGTACGGCTCTTATAAAGCTACTGGTGGCCAAGGATGCCAAAATCAAGCTGGACAATAAAAGTATTGAATTAAAGGAGCTAAAGGTCAGTGATAAGGTCTATTTAAAGCTCAATAGCCAAAATACCATTACAGAAATTAAGCTGCTGGAGGAAAGCCGTAAGCAAGTTGAGGAGATAACCGGAACGATTAAATCCATCGATAAGAAGGACAGAGAGCTGCATTTACAGGTTGACAGCAGCACAAAGCTAAGAGAATTAGACCTGGAGAATAATACCATAATTAAAATAAACGGTGTAGTAAAAACCATAGACAGTTTAGCAGTAAATATGGTGGCGAAGATAAAAATAGAGGATAAAAAGGTGGTGCTGGTGGAGGTTACCACAACCGAAAATACTAAGGTAACAGGGGTTATACACTCTCTGGACAGCAATAATAAAACCATAGTTGTGGAAAAGGGAAGCCAATATCAGCTATATTATGTAAAAAACGATTCTAAAATTTATATAGACAATCAACTGAAGTCCTTCAACGGACTTGCAGCAGACATGGCAGTGGAGCTGTATGTAGACGTTATGGATATAAAAACACTTTATGCTGCATCAACAGAGATAACCGAAATTAAGGCGATTGTTAAAGCTGTGAATACCCGCACTAAGGAGATTATCCTGACTTATGGAAATAAGGAGGAGCTCTACACGATAGCCAGCAACGCAGTAATAAAAATCAGCGGTATAACAAAGGCCATCGGCGATCTTAAAGCTGAAATGAATGTAGAGGTTAAGGTGAAAAACGGACAGATCATTGAGCTGGCGGTCAACAATGCACTAACAACTATAGAGGGTCAGCTGGTGGCAAAGGATATGGATAAATACACAATAAAGCTTAAAATAGGCAATGAGATTAAGAGCTATAACGTTAGCAGTGACCTTCAGCTATCGACTATTTCTGTGGGAATACAGGCTGTAGTATATATAAAAGATGGTGTGGTAGTAGCCATAGGAGAAAAATAGAATATTGACTACAGATAAGACCCTTGTTGGAATACAATCCACAAGGGCTTTTTTTTATTTCGTAGGAATGTTCGTTTGTTTCCTATTAAATGGGGGGTTGTTCCCCAATGCAAATATTTCATGTTTTAAACCCGGCAAAAGTGTTATAATATATGAGAAAAACATGCAAATAAAGGAGCTAGTAGTCTTTTATGGAAGAGCTGATATACCCGGGAGAGAGAATTGACGACCTCCAAATAAATGGTTTGAAAATAATACAGGATCCAAATTGCTTTTGCTTTGGCATAGATGCGGTTTTGCTGGCTAATTTTGCAGCGCTGAAGAAGAATTCCAGGGTTGTGGATCTTGGAACGGGGACAGGCATAATACCTATTTTGCTGGCGGGGAAAAACCCCACCTCACAGGTTGTAGCGGTAGAAATACAGGAGAAAATGGCAGAGATGGCCTCTAGAAGCGTTAGGCTAAATAACCTGGAGAGCAGGATTAAGGTTTTAAATATGGATCTAAGGGAGGCTCAAGGGGTATTGGAGGCAAATATGTATGATGCCGTAACCGTAAATCCCCCCTATATGCATGCTGAGGGGCTTATTAATCCCAATGACAACAAGGCGATTTCCAGACATGAGGTAATGTGCACCCTGGAGGATGTCATGAAGGTGGCTTCAAGGCTGCTGAAGTTTAGGGGCAGCTTATTTATGGTCCATAGACCCCAACGCTTGGTAGATATCATGTGCTTAGGCAGAAGCTACAGGCTGGAGCCTAAAAAAATTCAATTTGTGCAATCCGGCTACAATAAAAAGCCCAATTTATTGCTAATAGAATTCAGAAAATCAGCTCAGCCGGAGCTGTTATTTTTAGACCCTATAGTCATTTATGATGAAGCCGGCAACTATACGGAGAAGGTGCTGGAAATCTATAGCAAAGAGCACCTAGAGATTGGAGATGATTCAGCTGAGTAATGGAAAGCTATATATATGCCCCACACCAATAGGAAATCTTGAGGATATCACCTTGAGGGTGCTTAGAATTCTAAAGGAAGTGGACCTAGTAGCAGCAGAGGATACCAGACATACAATTAAGCTGTTAAATCATTATGAAATCAGCAAGCCCCTAACAAGCTATCATCAGCATAATAGGAACCATAAGGGAGAGGCCTTACTAAAGGAGCTTCTGGAGGGCAAGAGCATTGCCTTGGTTTCCGATGCCGGAATGCCAGGGATATCGGACCCTGGAGAGGACCTGGTGGCCCTTTGCATAGAAAATGATGTAAAGGTAGAGGTTTTACCCGGTGCTACGGCAGGAATACTGGCATTGGTAGCCTCAGGAATGAGCACAGAAAGATTTGCCTTTGAGGGCTTTTTAGATAGAGATAAGAAAAAACGCAGGGAAAGATTGGAGCATATAAAGGGTGAGGATCGCACCATTATTTTCTATGAGGCACCCCACAGGCTGAAGGATACCTTAAAGGACATACTAAAGCATATGGGGAACAGAAGACTGGCGATTGCCAGAGAGCTAACAAAAAAATACGAGGAAATTATAAGGGGAAGCCTTGAGGAGATTATACAGCATTTCGACGAAAATACGCCCAAGGGGGAATTTGTAATTATATGTGAAGCCTCAGGTGAAGAAGCGGTTCCAAAGCCAGCCTTTAATACGGAGGCAACAGTTAGGGCGCATTTAATTGAATTGATGGAGACGGGCATAGATAAAAAGGATGCAATAAAAGAGGTGGCAAGGCTTAGAGGATTACCGAAGCGAGAGGTCTACAATGAGGCAATAGAGCTGTAAAGTAGGGCGAAAAAAATAGAGTCTATACAAGACTCTATTAAGTGGAGAAAGACTATTTAATTTGACTTGCGCAGCTTAAGCAGATGTTTTTATTTTTAAAAACAGTAACATCCTTTGCATTACCGCAGAATATACAAGCTGGCTCATATTTCTTAAGAATTATGCTTTCGCCATCAACATATATTTCCAGGGCATCCTTTTCCTCAATACCGAGAGTACGACGAAGCTCGATTGGTAATACAATTCTACCCAGCTCGTCAACCTTTCTAACTATACCTGTAGATTTCAATTTTATTTCCCCCCTTCATTAGTTCTATAAGTATTTATGCCGAATTTCGACAACATATTCTATAATTTGCTATATTATACAACAAATTTCGACATTCATTAATTAAATAGTACCAAAAATGTAATAAAAAGTCAACTATATATGTATAAATTTCGAATAAAAATTCATAGGAGAAATACCCTGCTCAAGGCCTTGAAAATACTAGTGGTTTCTTGAAAACAGAGGCTTTGACAAATAATTATCATCACTTTTAAAAAATATTTTTATGGTGTATATTAAAAGGGTATAATTTAAAGTAATAAAAATACAATTTGTCGAAATATAAGTTTTAGATATTATAGCTTCTAAGGAGAGGATATTAATGAAGGCGATAATTACCTGTATACTTCAGCTGAGGGAAAATTTAAAGACTGAGGTTTACCTTGTGGGTGGAAGTTTACGGGACATATTGTTAAATCGTGAGACAAAGGATTTGGACCTTGTTGTCAGCTGTTCACCAAAGGATTTTGCAGCTAAGCTTCAACGTCAGCTGGAGGGCTCTTTGGTAGAGCTGGATAAGCAGCATGAAATTTATCGTATTGTTTTAAAAACAGGATTACAAATAGATATTGCTAAAATGCGTGGTGAGGTAATCCAACAGGATTTAGCCGGCAGAGACTTTACCATCAATGCTATGGCATATGATATCGTAAATGAATGGCCCTTACAGCAAAACAAGCTTATCGACCCCTTTGAGGGAAGGCAGCACATTAAGAAGAAGCTGATAAGGCATATGAGCCAGGAGGTCTTTACCGAAGACCCCGTACGGCTTATCAGGGCGGCTAGGCTTATGGCGGAGCTGGAGTTTGAAATAGATGAGGAGACAATTCAACTTATAAATAAGCATGCTGAGCTGCTGAATACTGTAGCGGGAGAACGGATAACTCCTGAGCTTTTTGCTATATTGAAGAAGGACAACAGCTACTTTTATCTAAGCTATATGGAAGCTAAGCTGGGGCTTCTAAATCAGATTTTCCCCGACCTTGAGGTAATGAAGGATGTAGGGGAGTGCAAGTATCATGTGGTTGATTGCTGGACCCATTCCATATATACCATGAAGCTGGCAGAAAGCGTTATTTATTCCAAGGACTTTTTCGAGGGACATATTCGTGAGGCCTATGAGAGGCATACCTCTGAAATAATAGCAGCGGATCGCACAAGATTGGAGCTGCTGAAGCTGGGGGCATTATTCCATGACATAGGAAAGCCCTCCGCCAAGAGAGTGGATAATATGGGCAGGACTCGATTTAGAGGACATGAAATAACGGGAGCTGAAATCGTAAGGGATTATGCTGAAAGGCTAAAGCTCAGCACAAGAGAAAAGGATATTTTATACAAGTATGTAGCTCTTCATATGATACCACTGGTGCTTTATAAGACCAATGATGTTAGCGGAAGAGCCCTTTACAAGACCTTTACGGATATGCAGGAGGAAACTCTGGACATTCTATTGATATCACTGGCGGACATAATTGCCACCAGAAAGCTTCTAGATCCCAATGAGGAGATGGGGATGTTCAAGGTTCATATAGAATATATAGCCAACAACTATCTGACAAGATTCAAGCCTATAGAAAGGCTAAGCAGCATAGTCACCGGCAGAGAGCTGATGGAGGCCCTCAATATAGAGGAGGGACAAAGGGTTGGTCAGCTGCTGGAGGAAATCAGAAAGGCCATATATTTCGGACAGATATCCGAATCGAAGGAAAATGTTATTAATTATGCAAAAGAGCTGATGGAAGAGAATAAATAAAAGCAAGCGGTGAGCCGCTTGCTTTTTCTTATTCATTATTCATTACGTATTGAATTCACCATGGTATCCTTAAGCCTCCAAAGCCTTTCAGACAAGTCCACCTTATACAGCTGGGGTCTGTTCAATCTTTTATACTCTGGCCATAGGGTGGTCAGCTCTGTTTTAGCATACTCCCGGATTTCCTCCGTTGACCTTCTTTTGTATACCAATTGGCCATCCACAAAAATAGGCACCAGCAGCTCCTTAATACTATAGTTTGTAAAGGTCTTCTTTTTCCAGGTATAGATTGGGTGAAAAATTGTCAGGGGCTTGTCGGTGTCAACTACCTCATCCTCCAGCATTATGACATCTGCCAGTGCAAATTCACCATTTTTATCGTATATCCTGACCACCTTCTTGTAGCCGGGGTTTGTTATTTTTTCTGGATTCTCAGAAATCTTAATTTTGGGCAGCAGTACTCCATTTTCTTCAACAGCAGCAAGCTTATATACGCCACCCAAAGCAGGGCAGCCCTTTGAGGTTATAAGGTTAGTTCCCACTCCCCAGGAATCAACTGCAGCATCCTGGATTTTCAAGCTGTTTATCACATCCTCGTCTAAATCACTGGAGGCTACAATTTTTACATCGGGAAATCCGGCAGCGTCCAATAGCCTTCTCGCCTCTTTGGAAAGATAGGCAATGTCTCCGGAATCGATTCTAATTCCTGAGGGTATAAAGCCCTCCGCCTCAAGCTCCTTAAAAACTGTTATGGCATTTGGAACTCCGCTCTTCAAGGTATCATAGGTGTCCACCAGTAGCAGACAATTATGGGGGTAAATCTTCGCATAGGCTCTGAAGGCCTCCAGCTCAGTGTCAAATTTTTGAATCCAGCTATGGGCCTGGGTGCCTGAGACAGGTATATTGAACATTTTACCCGCCAGAACGTTGGAGGTTCCTGCACAGCCCCCGATATAGGCCGCTCTGGCTCCATATATTGCTGCATCCGGGCCTTGGGCACGTCTTAATCCGAATTCTAAAACAGGGTCTCCCTTTGCGGCGGTGCAAACCCTGGCTGCCTTGGTGGCAATCAAGGACTGAAAGTTGATCATATTCAGCAAAGCGGTTTCTATAAGCTGAGCCTCAAAGCAGGTGGCTTTAATTCTGAGTATGGGCTCGTAGGGAAACATAACAGAGCCCTCAGGAACACTATAGATGTCGCCTGTAAATTTAAACTCCCTTAAGACCTGAAAAAACTCCTCGTCAAAGCTGTCCAAGCTCCTTAGGTAGTCTATATCCTCCTCTGAAAATTGAAGATTTTCAATGTAATTAATAACCTGCTCCAGTCCACATATTATGGTGTAGCTGTTTTCAGACGGATTTTTTCTGAAAAACAAATCAAAGACTACAATGTCATTATGAACATTATTTTTTAAATAGCCATTCATCATGGTTAATTGATAAAAATCTGTTAACAAGGTATGATTTTTCATTAGCTTATCCTTTCCTAAAACAAGAAAATTGTTGATTTAAATAATTATAACAAATATTTCGTCAATAGACCACTTATAAATTGAGGAGGAGGAGCGACTTCGTCTTTTTCTCAGCAACTATCATAAACCCCCAGGGAGCTTAATAGTAATACTAAGTGAGGGCTTTAAATTTACCTAAAGGGGTGGGGTTGAATGAACAAGGTATGGTTCTTTATGATTATTTTCGGAATAATGGCAGCACTATATACAGGAAATATTGACATTGTTAATGAGGTTATTCTTCAGGATACGCAGGAGGCAGTGGTGTTTGCCATTGGATTGACGGGTATCATGTCTATCTGGCTGGGGCTTATGAATGTGGCAAAAAAATCCGGTCTTATAAACAGTCTGTCAGCCCTAATGAGGCCTGTAACCAGACTGCTGTTCCCTTCGGTGCCTGAAAACCACCCGGCTGTAAGTGCAATGATGATGAACATGGTAGCCAATATGTTCGGCGCAGGGAATTCAGCAACAGCACTGGGGCTAAAGGCAATGGAGGAGCTGCAAAGCCTGAATAAGGGGCGAGATACCGCCAGCAATGCAATGTGCATGTTTTTGGTAATAAATATGTCCTCCATACAGCTTATACCCCTAAATGTTTTAAAGCTGAGGGCGGATGCAGGCTCCATGGTGCCGGCTGAAATAATAGCTCCGGCCCTTTTAGCAACAACGGTCTCAACTGTTGTGGGTGTTGCTGTTTGCAAGCTGCTGGAGGGGGGTAAAATATAATGAGGCTGTTAAATCTATTGTCAATATTTGCAATACCCGCCATGATGTCGATCATATTAATACATGGCTATTTTAAGGGAGTAAATATATATGAAGCCTTCATCGAGGGGGCAGGGGAGGGCTTTAAAACTGCACTGAAGATAATGCCCTATCTTATCGCTATATTTTTAGCCATTGGAGTATTAAGAAAATCCGGAGGGATGGATTTTTTGGTGGGGATTTTTGCACCTCTTTTAAAGCCCCTTGGTATTCCGGCGGAGGTGCTGCCGTTGGCCTTTATACGCCCAGTTTCCGGCAGTGGTGCTCTGGCGGTCCTTAGGGACATACTTCAGCATTACGGAGCCGACAGCTTTGTTGGAAGGGTTGCTTCAATAATGATGGGCTCAGCCGAGACAATTTTTTTTACTATGGCTGTATATTTCGGTGCTGTAGGGATAAAAAAGAGCCGGCACACTGCCGCAGCTGCCTTGATTTCCCATGCTGCTGCAGTAATAGCCTCAGTGTATATATGCAGGTGGTTTTTTGGATGAGAAAATTGCATAATAAGATGAGAGGTAGGTTTATACAAAGTCAAAAGGAAGGAGGATCAGCATGACGGAAAGAGGGATTGTCGATGTGCCAGGCATTAAGGTTGGACATGCAGAGGACATGGAGGACAGAACCGGCTGTACTGTAATATTATGTGAAGACGGTGCTACTGCCGGAGTGGATATAAGAGGAGGCGCTCCCGGCAGCAGGGAAACGGCTCTGCTGGACCCCGTAAACATGGTGGATAAGGTGCATGGTATATTGTTGACGGGGGGAAGTGCCTTCGGTCTGGAGGCTGCCGGAGGTGTTATGGCGTATTTGGAGGAGAGAGAGATAGGCTTTGATGTGGGGGTGGCGCGTGTTCCCATTGTTCCGGCATCAGTCCTCTTTGACTTAGGTGTAGGAAATCCTAAGCGTCGTCCCGACAGCGCAATGGGCTATAGAGCCTGCATAAATGCCAGTGCTAAGGAATATAGACAGGGGCTTTTGGGGGCAGGAGCAGGGGCCACCGTAGGCAAGATAGCCGGTGCAGCCAATGCAATGGAGGGTGGCATAGGAACCTGGAGTATACAGCTGGGGGACATCGTAGTAGGTGCCATAGTGGCGGTAAATGCCTTTGGTGATATCGTTGATCCGGAGATTAACAGTATAATAGCAGGAGCCACAGGTCCTGATAAAAGCACCTTTTTAAATACTCTGGAGATTATGAAGTCTATGACGGTCATGAAGGAAAACGCCTTTATGGAAAACACCACACTGGGGGTGGTGGCAACTAATGCTGCCCTGACTAAGGCAGAGGCAAAAAAAGTAGCCGCCATGACACATAATGCCTATGCTCGTGTCATCAGACCCGTACATACACAGCTGGATGGGGACACCATCTATACCCTGTCCACAGGTAATTTAAAGGCGGATATAAATGTTATTGGACTTCTGGCGAATGAGGCTATGGAAAAGGCAATATTGAACGCAGTTAAAGCCTCTAATAAATTGAAGGGCTGAATAGCATATCACCTTTAAAAACACAATATTCCTTGACAATTTATGTATATTGGAATATATTATTGTATAATACTATTTAAATGAAAAGTAATGACGGGAAGAGTAGGTGGAGGACAGCAGCTAAAAGAGAGCCGGGGCAGGTGAAAGCCGGTGCTGAAGGAATCAACTGAAGATGGCCCCTGAACTATATGGTTGAACCGCTAATGCATTTAGACCATATCGGAGTTGCCTCCGTTAGAAGGGCAAGGTGAAGGCTTTCACCTACTGAGTTTATTGTTGAAAGGCAATGATAAATTAGGGTGGTATCGCGAGTTAACCCTCGTCCCTTTGTTGGGGCGAGGGTTTTTTGATGTTTATTTTAAATTTTTAGGTAAAGCTATAAAAAATTGGCTATAAGGAGGAAGGAAAATGAAAAAAGGCACCTATTATGTTACAACCCCCATCTATTATCCCAGTGCAAAGCTTCATATTGGGCATACCTATACTACAGTTGCAGCCGATGTTTTGGCCCGGTTCAAGCGTTTTACAGGGTATGACGTGCAGTTTTTAACCGGTACCGACGAGCATGGTGAGAAGATTCAAAAAGCTGCTGAAGCAAAGGGAATGACCCCTAAGGCATATGTGGATGAGATTGTAAGGGATATAAAGGAAATATGGAAAAGCATGGATATATCCTATGATATCTTTATCCGTACAACCGACGATCATCACGTTAAGGCTGTACAGGGAATTTTTCAAAGGCTATACGATCAGGGAGATATCTATAAAAGTGAATATGAAGGCTGGTATTGTACCCCCTGCGAATCCTTTTGGACGGATACTCAGCTGAAGGAGGGCAACTTATGTCCCGATTGTGGACGTCCGGCCCATTTGGCTAAGGAGGAGGCTTATTTCTTCAAGCTATCCAAGTACCAGGACCGTCTACTAAAATATTATGATGAGCATCCTGAAATCTGCTTTCCGGACTCCAGAAGAAATGAAATGCTGAACAATTTCCTAAAGCCAGGCCTGGAGGATTTATGTGTTTCAAGGACAACCTTCAACTGGGGTATTCCCGTTCCCTTTGACCCGAAGCATGTTATATATGTATGGATAGATGCGCTTTCTAACTATATTACAGGGCTGGGCTATGGCTCCGAAAATACAGAAAAATACGAGAAATATTGGCCTGCCAATGTTCATATCATGGCGAAGGAAATCATCAGGTTCCATACAATTATATGGCCTGCAATGCTGATGGCTTTAGATGAACCATTACCGAAGCTGGTATATGGTCATGGCTGGATTATGTTCGGAGACGACAAAATGTCAAAATCAAAGGGAAATATCGTATATCCGGAGCCTTTAATTGAGAGATACGGCCTAGATGCGTTAAAATACTTCCTGCTGAGGGAATTCACCTTTGGCTATGATGGAACCTATACCAACAGAATCTTTATCAATAGATTTAATGCGGATTTGTCCAATGACTTGGGTAACCTGTTAAGCCGAAGCATCAGTATGATCGAAAAATACAATGATGGCATCATTCCTGAGGCTAAGGCAGCTACGGAGCTGGATGAGGAAGTAAGAAGGCTGGCAACCTCTGCAGCAGCAAAGGTAGAGGATGCAATTGATAAGCTTCAATTCCATCAGGCGTTGGAGGAAATATGGAAGGTAATCCGCAGAGTTAATAAATACATTGATGAAACAACTCCTTGGATCCTGGCAAAGGATGAGGCAAATAAGGACAGATTAGATGTAGTGATGTATAATTTAGCAGACAGTATTAGAATTATCTCCATTTTATTGAAGCCCTTTATGGAGGCGACTTCAGGTAAAATCTGGGCACAGTTGGGTATCGAGGGAGAAGAAGGCATCGGCTGGGAGGATGCATCGGTATTTGGTAAGCTACCTGCAGGCATAAAGGTACAAAGAGGCGATGTGCTTTTCCCTAGACTAGAGGCTGATAAGGAGATTGAGGAGCTGGAAAGGGTAAATGCTGATTATTTCAAAAAAATAAACGGAATACCTGAGGAAAAAGAGACCTTAAAGATAGAGCCTAAGGCAGAAATCACCATTGATGACTTTGATAAGATAGACATAAGGGCAGCGAAGGTAATCAAGGCTGAAAAGCATCCAAAGGCAGATAAGCTACTGGTGCTGCAGCTTCAGGTTGGTGACGAAACAAGACAGGTGGTATCCGGTATAGCAGCGCATTATAAGCCGGAGGATATGGTGGGTAAAACAGTGCTGCTATTGGCAAACCTTAAGCCTGTGAAACTAAGAGGTATAGAGTCTCAGGGCATGATATTAGCTGCTTCCCATGAGGATAAGCTGGTTCTGGGGACAGTTGATGGGGAAATCGTACCGGGGGTACCATTGAGCTAGGAGGCAAAGGAAATGTTATTCGATAGTCATGCACATTTAGATGATGGCAGATTTGATGCCGATAGAGATCAAATCTTAGAAGAAGCGAGGGCAAATGGTGTAGACCTTATATTAAATCCAGGAGCTGATTTAGCAACCTCAATAAGGGCTGTGGCGCTGGCGGATAAGTATGAAATGATATACGCTGCTGTAGGGGTGCATCCCCATGATGTAAAGGATATGGCGGAGGAAACCATAAATCAGCTTCGCAAGCTGGCCCAAGGACCTAAGGTTTTAGCTATTGGAGAAATAGGTCTGGACTACTATTATGATCATTCCCCCAGAGAACAGCAGAGATACTGGTTTGAAAGGCAGGTTCTTTTGGCGAAGGAGCTGAAGCTGCCGATGATAATCCATGATAGAGATGCGCATCAGGAGGTTTATGACCTGCTTAAGGACAACAATGCAGAAGAGTACGGCTGTGTGATGCATTGCTACTCTGGTAGCGTTGAGCTGGCAAGGCAGTATGTTAAACAGGGCATATATATTTCCCTAGCAGGTCCCTTAACCTTTAAAAATGCGAAGAAAACCCATGAGGTAGCTAAAGAAATACCATTAGACTGGCTATTGATAGAAACCGATAGCCCTTATCTTGCACCGGTTCCCCACAGGGGAAAGACAAACCAACCGGCCTATGTGGCTCTGGTGGCGGAGGCTATTGCAGCAGCAAAGGGTATTTCCTATGAAGAGGTTGCCAACAAAACAAAGGAAAATGCGATTGCTTTGTTTATGAAAAATAAATAATGAACAAAAAAATCAATAAAAATTTAAGGACCTGAGCTTCGGGTCCTTTTTTTAACTTCATTTGCTTGATTAAATGTAATATTTCGCCAAGACTCTATATAATCCGACAAATATACCGATATAGATAGTAAGAATATTTATGCAATTATACATAACCTTTTAGGGGGAGGATGTTTCATGAGCGATTATGCTATGGAAGAGGCAAGGACGCTATTAATTGAAGATTTAAGGAATGGAATGATATTTGATGAGGATGTCATCAATAGGTTTGGCAATGTCTTAGTTATAGGCGGGACAAAAATATCAGAAGTCGAGAGAATGAAGGAGTATCTCAGGGATCATAAAATAGAGGCTGTAAGAATTAGAAGAGATATGGGCTTTGAGGATATAGACCTTGATTTGTTGGACATCGATGAGGATGAAACCCTAAAGCGGCTACAATATATTGCGGAATTTAGAGAGGATTTTGCCCAAATAAAGGACAATCTTCAAAATGAATTTGATGCAATTCTTAAAGGAGAGGGAATAAACACTGATAATATAAGCTCCAGCATAGAAAAGGCGTTGGTGGCCTTTAAAGGAAATGTAAATGTATTCCAGCTGATTGAAAAGATTAAGGATTTAGATGATATTACCTATGCCCACAGCCACAACGTAACTCTAATCAGCTACGCCATAGGCCAGTGGCTGGGACTTAAGGCTGAAGATCTGGAAAAGCTGACCCTAAGCGCAATGCTGCTGGATATCGGCAAAATGAAGATGGACCCAGAGCTGCTGAATAAGAAGGGACCCCTCACCACAGATGAAAAGGATGAGTGTAAAAAGCACGTTTTATACAGCTATGAGCTGGTAAAGGACTTTGAAAATATTGATAACAAGATAAAGCAAACGATTTTACTCCATCATGAAAGAATGGATGGCAGCGGTTATCCTATGGGCTTTAAGAGAGATAAAATTCCGCTTTTTTCCAGAATCGTAGCAATAGCAGATATATATAATGCTTTGACCTCCGGCAGGCCATATCGTGAAAAGAAGACACCCTTCGAAGCCATCAGAATTTTAGAAACAGAATACATAGATAAGCTGGATACGAAAATATTGTATATTTTTCTAAGAAGGATTGGAAATTGCTTCATTGGTCAGCGGGTGAGATTAAATGACGGCAGAAGGGGAGATATCGTCTTTCTTCCAAAGCAATACCTATATAAGCCCATCATTAAGCTTATACCTTCTGATGAAATGCTGGATTTGATTGAACCTAAAAACGAAGGGGTGTACATAGTAGATTTTGAGTAGTATTTAATGCGTTTAGTCATACAATTTACCATCTTTTTTCATAAAAAGGAGCTGTCGTCTATTTATTATTGCGACAGCTCCTTTTAAATGCCTCCAGCATGGGCAACAGCATGTATCTTATCTTGCAGTAAAATAGTTCTGGGTATAATATATTTTGTAGGGTCCTCCAAAGGCAACGCCTACTCCCATCCGTTTAAAATCAGCATCCAGAAGAATTTCCCTATGTCCTAAGGAATGCATCCAACCCTCGTGGGCATAAATCGCATTTTGTTGACCGGCAGCCAGATTTTCCCCGGCTGTTGCATAGTTTATGCCTTCCTTTTTCATACGGTCAAAGGGACTTTCTCCCTTTTGGTTGGTATGGTCGAAATAGGAGTTGGTGGCCATATCGGTACTGTGCTTCAGGGCTGCTGAGGCGGCATTGTCGCTCCAGGTCAAGGCTGACAATCCCTCTCTGACCCTTATAGCATTGGCTAAATCAAAAGCCTGAAGCTCATAGACTCTTCGTAATGCGGAGGGGTAGGATTTATTGGGCTGATACGCCTCCTCGGTATTTTTGTCTACAATCATAATTGCCGTAATCCTATTTGAGTTGTGAATATCAAAAAATACCGTCAGATAGCTGTTTTCCATAGGAAAGACTTTATAGCCATCATTTTTGGACAATAGGTATATGATACTGCCCTTTTGAATCCTATCTATTGGTGAGGGTAGAAGACCTGTAACTATATTCTCTTCAGCACCTATGTTTAAATAAGTACTATCCCAAAGGCCATTATTACTATATATGGCAACAACTCTATCATTCTTAATCCCTATTTGAGTATAATCCTTATACTCCTGATGAAAAATATACCACTTAAAGTCATATTCGCTGTCATCTATCCGCTTTGGGCTGCCAAAGGCCTTGGTAACCTCCTGAAGGCTGGAGCCTAAACCTATTCCCTGAAGAGAGAGCTTCAAGTCTTCCTTTTTAGAAGAAATGTTAACTGTCTGTGTATTGCTGTCCCAAGAGACATCTGAACCAAAGCTTTCTGAAAAGAAACGAATAGGCACAAGTGTTCGACTATCCACTATTTGAGGCTCTACATCCAGGGTAACAGGGCGATTGTTGACTAATGCAATTTTGCTGCCAATAGTAAGCTTGATGGTTATATCAGCCTTGTCGGCAGCTACCGTTTGAGTAGCCTCGTCCCATATTACTTCAGCCCCTAAGGCCTCGGATATTACTCGAAAAGGGACTAAAACCCTACCATTGACATTTATCGGAGAAACATCGAATTTCAAGTCTGTGTTATCAACAACCACCTTAATCAAAGCAGTTTCGCCATAGCTATAATTGAAGGTAGATGCAAAGAGAATAAAAGTCAGTGTTAAGACCATGAGTAAAGATAAATATCCTTTTTTAAGCATACACTTACCTCCTCTGTCATTTAATATATAGTAGCTACAATAAAACCTGTATATAAATAGGATAGCATACATAGCTAAGAGAATGAATGATTGTAACAGTATTATAATATTACAGTTTGGCTACAAAGCCAAGAGCAGTATTTTTCGAAAAATTTCCCGGGAAAAGACATACAATATGTAAAGGTCGGACTAATAAGAGAAAAAATTGTATATATCAGTTCAATGAAAAAAATATGATTTTCGACAGAGCCCATTTTGGGGAACATTGAAAAATGGATATATACAGAGAATTTTCATTTTTCATATAAAAGCATTTTGTAAACAATTTCCAGAAAAAGAAAGAAGAATTAGGTATTAAATCATAAAAAATCGAAATAATCATAATATCGACACGAAAAAATAACAAATATTTACATGGGAAATTGGTTACAATTAACTTATACATAGGACAAGGGTCCTATATGTATGTAACATCGCAAAATTAATAAAAAAGGGCATGTAGATGTATACTCTGAAAAATGGGCGCCTAGAGTATGCGGAGTGAGTGGTGCAACCGACCTAGTCTTTTCAAAGAATAGGTCTATTTTTTTTCTCTAATAAATTCAACGAATTTTCTGAAATAACGGCATGTCATCAAAGTTACAATACATATATAATTAGGGGAAAAGAGTAAATTAATCAAATTGCACAATACTAAAATTAGGAGGGGCAAATGAAAAGGGAGAAGAGATACAAAGAAGCCTTAAAGTGGATAGGAAATATTGCAATATTATTTTTACTTATATTGGTTTTATTAAACGGCTATTCTATGCTTCAAACAAGAAGAAATCCGAATCATCTACCATCGGTTATGGGCTATACCCCAATGTCGGTTCTAAGCGGCAGCATGAGGCCAATGCTTGAACCGGGGGATATGATTGTAACTAAGAAAGTAGCTTCGGAAAATATTGTCATTGGAGATGTGATAACCTATCAAGTCGACAATAATACGCTTGTAACCCATAGGGTAATAAATACCCTTCAGGAAAATGGTATTTATAGATTCCAGACCCAAGGTGATGCCAACAATGTTGAGGATCAGCAGCTGGTGGAAAGTGCAAATATTGTTGGAGCGTATGTGTTTAAAATACCAAAGGGCGGATACATAGCTAATTTCACCAGAAGTCCTATAGGCTTTATAGCACTGATAATATTGCCTGTTTTATTATTATTAGGCGGTGAAATAAAAAAGTTATTATTTGAACCGGATAAAAAGCAAGGCGTATAAATCCTGTTCAATAGTATATAACCATAGAGCAACGAATAAAATTATATTCGCGACAGGATTAAAAAATACAGCAGAGGGGTGGTTAAAAGAAGATTTGTTCGACAAATTCAACAAAAAAGTGGGATATCTCTGCAAAGATAACCCACCAAAGCAAGCTGCTTTAAAAATATTGTTACAGTTATTATACCATAAATCATGGTTAATAACAAAAAAAATCGAGGAGGAAATAGAATGAACAAGAAAATTATTATTAGTGTATTATTGATTGGTGTTTTAGCCTTTAGTTTAGGCCTAGGGTCATATGCTTGGTTTACAAGTCAGGCAACTAGCTCAGATAATACCTTTACTACTGGAACATTGAGGCTTGATCAAGGGGGACTGGAAGCATTTAATTTGAATGATGAAGTAAATAAACTTAAGCCTTCAGATATAACAAGACTTATCACAATAGATATTATAAATGATGGTTCTTTGGATCTTGCATGGTTCGGTAAATTTATAGTGTCAGACGATACTTTTGTGTTAAATGATGAGACGAGATCATTAACTGAGGCTATTTATATCGAAGAGATGCAAATGGAATTTTTAAAACCTGATGAACATTCACAATGGGAGCCAACCGATAAGTTCATAGTAAATGGAAGAGGTTCTGGAACGTATGGAGGACATTATGATGGTCTTGTTGATTCGACATTAGGGGTGATAACACTTAAGAACTTCTTAAATGATAATGCGATGGGTGTCGGCGCCGGCGTTCAAATGGGAGCTTTAAAAGAAGATTACAGCTACAGATTATCTTTCAAACTAGGCTTTGCTCCTTTGGCTAATAATGACTATCAGGGTAGAACCATGAAAATAGAGTATCAAGTAAATGCAACACAACTAAACGCTAATGCACTTAATGCATTATTTGATCAAGTGAACTATATTAGTGGAACAGCTGCAAATCATACTAATTGGTTAAATGCTCAAATTGCCAAGCAAAACTAATATAGATTGAAGGTAGAGTAATAAATAAGCTAACCCTTTCTTAATCTACAATTAATTCTATAATCGTGTATTTAAAATATTACTGAAGGAAGGTAAAAATATGAATAAAAAGCTAGTAGGAGCTATACTGTCTGTTACTCTATTGTTTGCTGCAGCAGGAGCAGGCACAATGGCATGGTTTACAAGTCAGGCTACAAGTTCAAATAATACATTTCAAGCGGGGATATTAAGAGTAGATAATATTAGAAATGACATACCTATTACAGGACCAATGTTTTATACGGAAAGCAACGAAGAAGGAATGCAGGGGACAGGCTACTGGGAACCGGGTAAGGGAGCAACAAGGATGCTATTGGTAACAAATACAGGCAATCTGCCTACAAGATTAGAGCACTTACAGGCTCAACTGGTGAATGAAAATGAATTTTCAGGAGAAGAAGGGCAGCTCATAAAGTCTAAGTTCCTGAATGATATGAGAGTTCAAACACGTTGGACTACCTCTGCTGTAAGAAATAATCATGATTATGTTAATATTAATGTGTTTATAAGTGCATTAAAAGAAGCCCAGGAGCAGTTTGACTTAGAGCTAAAGGGTGAGCTTGCTTATGAAACAGATGAGTTTATTGCTAATCGAATGGATGAAATATTTCATGCAAAATTAGATCCATTATCAGTCCGTTTTGGTGGCGGTGGGACTGATCACATCATTCATGGAGAACAAAAACTAAGCAATTATATAAATGGTTATACAACACCTGCAACTATGCCTACCCTTCAACCAGGTGAATCAATGGCGATTGTATACTATGCAAGAATGGCCAGCAGTGATAATCAAAATATTCTTCAAGGACAAAGCCTTGATTTTAACTTTACACATACCTTCGGTCAAATAAAATAATTGAAGGCATAGTAGATGTTTTAATGGAAAGGAAGAGATATCCTCTCTTTCTTTCCATTAATAATGCATGATCAATATTTATAAAATTTAAAAACACGTAGCTATCTTACTTTTTTTGAATTTTATAAATAAAGGAGGTTGAAAATGAAAAAACACTTCAGGGGAACCAGTATTTTGGTTGTGCTTGCCATAATTTTTACCATTCTATTTAATTATGGAACAGTAATATCCTTCGGAAGCAATAATCCTACTTATATAGAGGTAGAAGCAATGGGCACAGGAGCAGTTGGAGATCCGATGTTTAATGATGGCATCTGGGGACCCGGCAGTCAACAAACGGGGATTCTCAGGCTAAGAAACAATTATTCCAATAGGATTAAGGTAACTAATCTAGCTCTCACTATGAAGTTGGAAGCATATGTTGATAATGCATATGTACCTGTTGTGGACCCGGATTTGTATCGGCAATATGCAGAGAATATGGAGCTTACAATATCTCGGGGATATCTGATGTTATTTGCAGAGGATATTTATACAGGAAACTTCTATGACATGCTGTATCAGGCTGGAAATGTAAATTTTGAAGGACATCATCTTCCAGAAGGCAAGCAGTTTAATGTCAGCAGAAATGATACTGTTGATTTAAGGTATACTGTTACAATGAGTGAAGAAGCTGGAAATCAGCTGCAGGGGCTTAAAGCCACCGTAGATTTTATTGTAAATCTGCAGGAAAACCCAGTACCAGTTCAGGATGACGACGATGACGATGACGATTATGATGATACGGAAGAAATATATGAAGAGATTGAAGACATTGAAATACCTCTAGGACAACACTGGGCTCACGATTGCATTGTTATCCTTATGGAGGAAGGGATAGTTCAAGGCTATCCAGATGGCTCAATACAGCCAGAGAGAACTATAACACGTGCGGAAACAGCTGCAATAATTGCCAGAGCTTTAGATTTAGAGGAAAAGAGCCCACTATTAACAGGTTATCTTGATCCGATTCCAGGCTGGGCAAGGGGTTCTGTTATTGCCTCAACTCAGTCAGGTATATTTAAAGGTTATCCAATGTTTATCGGTAAGGTATTCAGGCCAGACAATCTGATAACGAGAGAGGAAATGGCAACTGCACTAATGAGAGCCTTTGAGCTGAAGCTCGAGGAGGAGCAGAGCCTAAGCTTCCTTGACAGAGAAGAAATCTCTGAATGGGCGTTGGAGTATGTAGAGGTAGGGGTTCAACATGAGATCATCTTAGGCTATCCCGACAATACTTTTAAGCCGTCAGATTATATTACGAGGGCAGAGGCCTTTACAATGATATGCAAGCTATCAGGTTACCATATTGAGCATCAAGAATAAAGAAGAGGAGGTGATAGGTTAATGAGAAAAAAAGAATTCTCTGCTAAAAAACTGTTATTTAGAACCACTTGCTTTCTGGTAGCAGGAGTGATGACCAGCTTAGTTTTTGTTGGGACAATAGATACCTACTCTTGGTTTACGAGCCATGCTAGAGCTGATTTTGAGGTAACGGCAGCCGGCACTGAAGATATAGTCAAAATTATTGGATTAGAATACTCAAATTCAGATGAAGAACACAACCCAATGTATATTGTTTTAGAGGGGGCAGAAAATCTTATAGGATCTGCAATGCTGTATTTTTCAGTTGAGGGAGAGGTCTCAGAATATTCTTTGCATATCAATCCTATTTTGATTGAAGCCAATCGTATCTATAAGATTCCAATTGAAACGAATATAAACCTACGGCAGCATACGGAATTATTAGTACAGCTGCTAACAAAAAGAATAATTGCAGGAAATATTCGTATAATATATCTTAACCAATTCATTGATGAAAGCATCGATATAAGCTTTACAAACAAGCATCTCAGAAGCATGCTGCTGGAAGATATAGATAGAAAGGACATAGCTATTTTAGAAAGTACAGAAGAAGCAAGGCAAGAAATAACTACATTAATTACATATCTTGCCAGCCATTTAAGCTGGACAAATGAGGAACCGGTACAGGCATTAATGGATGCGCCTATGAAGGATCTAAATATAAGCGCAGGTGGACATAAAACAGCTGAGGCTATGGAAGTAAATACAGAGGAAGTGAAGCTTGAAGTAGTACCTATAGAAAGATTTGTACTTAATGATGAGCAAGGCAGTATTATCAGCATTATAGCCCCTGCACTACAGGAATATCTCGATAGAGCTTATTATATAATTGTTGACCTAGTAGCAAAACTAAATGAAGAGAAATCTATAATAGCAAATCTTTATCAAACATTACAGGAACATAAATTTACAATACAGGTGTTAGAAGGAGAAAAAATAAGTCTTACTGAAAAAAAGGAAGAGCTTAGTCAAGCATTAGAGGAATACATGTCTAAAACAGAGGTTTTAGAAGGGGAAAACATAAATCTAATTGAAGAGAATAAAGCACTGAAGGAAACTATAACAAGGCTTGAGAAGGAGCTTCATGAAGCTTCATCAAACACCGGTCCGGTTAACCCACCACCGCTAGTCAATCCATCGACAACACCTTCCGCGGGTGCCATAGTAAGAGATGAGACAGGCGCAGAATCAGAAACATCAGAAACATCAGAAACATCAGAAACATCAGAAACATCAGAAACATCAGAAACATCAGAGACATCAGAGACATCAGAGACATCAGAAACATCAGAAACATCAGAAACACCAGGAACACCAGGAACACCAGAGCCATAAGAGGGTGAGGAAAAGATAGAGCCAGAAATGATCAAGCTGGTGGAATAGAAATAAGCGTTCTTCAATCAAAATTCTCAGCTAAATATATATTAATAGCCTCTGAAATCTCAGAGGTTTTTTCTTGAATTCGTATAGCTGTAAAAGTAGTATAACAAAAGAAAAATGAAAAATCATATACATAGTTGTATAAAAAGTTCCTTAGTCGGAGACACTTTATAATGGAAGAATTACCACATAAAACCAAAAAAGGTTGACAAATTTAATATATAGTATAAAATGAATAGACGATAATCCTTCCGAATCCAAAAAAAAAGTACTGGAGGAAAAGAAATGGAAAGTCTAATAAACAGTGTAAAGGGTTTAAATAAAAAAATCCTTATTGCTGTTGCTGCAGCTGTAATTTTTATTATGGGGGTTACCTTGGTTGGCATGCATAAAACCGTAGTAATAGCCCATGATGGCCAGGAGGTGGAGGTAAGCACCTTTTCCAACACCGTTGGATCAATATTACGCAAGCAGGGAATAGAAGTTAGAGAAGAGGACAAGGTTTTACCCGGAATAGAAGAAAAGATCGATGATGGAGCTCGAATAGTTGTAAGTAGAGCCTTCGAAATTAAATTGATTGACCAGGGAGAAGAAAAGACGATATTAACAGCAGAGGAAAATCTGACAGATTTGTTAAAATCACTGGATATACAGCTAAAGGAAGACGACAAAATAGAGCCGGACCTAGACAGTCCTTTGACTGCAGGTGCAACGGTTAAAATAATTCGGGTATCAGAAGAGTATCTTGTAGAAAATCAAGAAATACCTTTTCAAACAATCATGAAATACAGCGACTCATTAGAGCATGGAAAATCCGCAACGGTTCAGGAAGGAACTAAAGGATTAAAGGAAGTAAAATTTAGGATTGTCTATGAGGACGGAATAGAAGTAGGAAGAGAGATTGTTGAAGAAAAGGTGCATCAGGAGGCTGTAAATGAAATTGTAGAAAAGGGCACTCTAAATTATTTGGTAACCTCAAGAGGTGAGGTAACCAGATTTCAGAAGGTCATTACAATGTCAGCCTCAGCATACGATGCAGGCTTCGAAAGCACTGGGAAAAATCCTGGTGACCCACATTATGGAATGACTCGAAGCGGTACACAGGTAAGACCAGGTGTGGTTGCAGTTGACCCAAAGGTTATCCCCTTAGGGACAAAGCTCTACATTGAGTCCACCGATGGAACCTCCAGCTATGGCTATGCCAGTGCTGAGGATACGGGAAGTGCCATAAAGGGTAATAAAATTGACCTATTTTTCGAAAACCGTAGTGATGCATTAAGGTTCGGTAGAAGAACTGTAAAGGTCTACATCCTAGAATAGATCAGAGAAATCTGATCTATTCTTTTTAGCATGAAGGAAATTGCATAATAATTGAGCAGCATGTTTATACAAAGTCAAAAGTTTCCTGCGATAAACTTTTGACTTTGTATAAACTAAAATATATATGCACTCCTGCTGTAATAAGAATTCCCTATACTAATTAAACATTGGATATACTGGCAAAAATAGTTATAATAATAAAGTACATAGGTTAGATTAATAAATGAACAGCCTACAGAAGTCTAAGGAGGACATATGATAAAGGAAATCATAGTAGTGGAAGGTAAGGATGATGTCGCAGCCATAAAGAGGGCAGTTGATGCTGAAATGATAACCACCGGGGGCTTTGCTTTGCCGCCAGCTGTTATAAAGAGAATTGAGACTGCAGCTCAAAAGAGAGGGGTCATAATATTTACAGACCCTGACTTTGCGGGGGAGAAAATACGAAAGATAATTGCAGATAAGGTTCCGGGCTGCAGGCATGCCTTTATATCGAGGGATGAAGCTATGAAGGGCGATAATATCGGAATAGAGAATGCATCTCCTGAAACCATTTTAAAGGCCCTGGAGAGGGTAAGGTGTCAATCAATAGAGAAGAGTCAGGAGTTTACCCAGACAGACCTAATTAAAAATTATTTAATAGGCACTGAGGGCTCGTCAGAGAGAAGAAATCTTTTGGGTCAGCTGCTGGGAATTGGCTACTGCAATGCAAAGCAATTTTTAAATAGATTAAACAATTACGGTATAACAAGAGATGAATTTACAGAGGCCTTGGAAAAATTAGAAAAGTAGGGATTATAATGGATAGAATAGCATCACCTAGAAAGACGAAGGAAACCATCGCAAAGCATAATTTTCATTTTTCAAAAAGCCTGGGACAAAATTTTCTGATTGACCAGAATATAATAACTAAAATTATAGATGGCGCAGAAATAGGACCGGCGGAGAATGTAATAGAAATAGGTCCAGGTATTGGTAGCTTGACTCAGGAGCTGACGGATAGGGCAAAAAAAGTAGTCGCAATAGAGATAGACAAAAGTCTGATACCAATATTAAAGGAAACGCTGCAGGATAAAACCAATATAGAAATTATAAACGCAGATGTATTAAAGGTAGATTTAAACAAGCTTATAAGTGAGAGGTTTGATGGAGGCGCAGTAACTGTCATAGGAAATCTTCCCTATTACATAACTACTCCTATAATAATGAAATGCCTGGAGGAAAAGGTGCCGATAAAGGCGATTGTTATAATGATACAAAAGGAGGTCGCAGATAGGATGAAGGCTAAGCCCAGTACAAAGGACTACGGGGCCCTATCGGTGGCGGTACAATATTATTGTAATGTGGAAAATATCGTCAATGTACCACCCACTGTTTTTATACCTCAGCCAAAGGTGGATTCCAGTGTGATCAGGCTTAATGTTCTAAAGGAGCCAAGGGTTAAGGTGATTAGTGAGGAAATATTTTTCGGCATAGTGAAGGATTCCTTTGGTAAAAGAAGAAAAACCCTGTTAAACTCTCTGAGCTCAGGCGGCCTTATGCTAAGCAAGGAGCTAGTCAGAGAGGTCTTTGCCAGCTGTAATATTGATGAAAAAAGAAGAGGTGAAACCCTTTCCTTAGACGAATTTGCCCTGTTGGCTAATGAAATAGCTAGAAAGAGACAATAGGGCCTGATAGTATAGATATAAATCTCAAGGATAGACTTCCTTCTTTTGTAAACAATTCCCTACTTCATACATATAATGTTAATGATGATGACAAGATGGGAAATTTTATGAAGGGGGAGAAGCTATGCAGAGAAAATATAGAAGATTCTTTGTAATCCTGGAGAACGAAGAGCTGGGAAATGACAGAAATCAACAGCCCAAGGGACATGCAAAATTTGAAGTCAGAAATGATAAGGGTGTATTGAGCCTCAATTGTCAAAATCTAAAGCCCTTTAAGGAAAGAAACGTCAGATATAGGTGGTATTTGGTGAATACAAATAAGGATGAGCCTACTGTGGTTGATGTTGGACCTATGGAGGTAGATGACAATGGCAAGGGTGAATTGACCTGGGAATTTATTGCTGATAATGTAAAGGCTTCAAAAAATGAAATAGACAGCTTTAATATCATCGCATTGCTGGTGGAGTCAATAGGCGAGAAAAAGTTTTTTGAAGCTCCGCTGGTGGGCTACATAGAAAAGGACAACAATAAAATCGATTGGAGAAGCATGATCGAAAAGAAGCTTTATGGAGAATTTACGGTAGAAAGCAAGAGGGCCGCCGTTAGGAAGCCGGAGATAAAAAAAGAGGAGCCTTTCTACGGGTTTGAATTAAAGGATTCAAAGCCTAAAGAGGTTAAGAAACCAAATCCTTTGGAGCAAATATCAGCTAAGCCGCTGGAGACAAAGGCGGTGCCTGTAGAAAGTATATCAGCAAAACCTTTGGAGATTCCTGCTGTTAAGCCTCCTGTAACACTTGAGCAAAAGATTGCTGAAGCCCTTAAGCCTATACCAGTTAAAGAAAAGACCTCCCTAAGCTTCGAAGAGGCCTCTGACGAAATGCCGAGGTTATTATTTAAGCCTGCCACAGAAGTAGGCCATGCACCTGCTATTGACATAAATTATCATACACCAGCCATCGAGAGGCCTCAGACTAAGGAAACTGCACAAAAGGATACAGTACAGGTTTATGTGGAGGGCACTCTGAAGATGTTCCCTAAAGCTCAGCCCTTTGAGGAGAATTTAGAGAGCTACCAGTGGTGGCAGCTGCCCTACAATTATCAAACCATGTATAGGGCCTATATGCCATTTATAGCCTATATAGAGGGGATGAGATACCCCAATTATTACTTCCCCTACCAATATCCCTCAGAATATCAACGTTTGATATACATGCACCAGCATTATATTTTTGGAGCTGCCTATGACCAGGATAATGGCATAAAGTACTATGTCTATGGTATACCCGGTAGAAGGGTTATAACCGACCAGCCCTATGGGGGAACCACAGGCTTCGTATACTGGCATCCCTGCAGCAGACAGCCACAGGAGGAGCCGGCACATGGCTATTGGCTAATGCATGTAGATGCTGCAACAGGAAGGGTAGTCACACCTCTGGAGACTACAAAATTGTAAATGTTATTGAGCCTGGGCATGTTCTCCAGAAATACATGCAGGGCTCATTTTATTTTTGTATAAGAAAGTCCTATTTTTTTACTATGAATTCTTATTACTACATTTATATATCATAAAAAAATACTAACCCTAAGGAGGTTAGTAGATTTTTTTGATTTCATAGGGCCATTTTTCATAGCCCCCTACCAAGGTGTAAACTCTTGAATATCCAGATTCTGCCAGAAGCTTGGATGCCTTAAGGCTATCCTTACCATCTGTATCGTATACAAGATAGGCATTGTTTTGATCCAGCTCCTCCATATTGGCCTTCAAATCCTTATAGGATAAATAAACCGCATTGGAGATATGTCCCTGATCATATTCCTTTTGAGAGCGGAGGTCCAGGATAACCAGATCGGGATTATTATCGATCAAAGCCATGGCCTCCTCAGGAAGAATTTGCCTGTAGGTATATTTTAGCTGCAGGCTGCTTACGGCACTATCCCGTGCAAAACCCATATAAACCAATACACCAATAATCAGGGCCGCTATTAGAATTACAGAGATGTAGAGAGTTCGCTTTTTAATTACAAGAATTCGCATTGTTTCACCCCCTGAAATAAATAATTAATATAATATATTTAAAGATTAACTCCAATATTACAGTTCCTATGGCTATTCCAATGTTTTTGCAGCTAGGGCAATGGAAATTTTTTCGCTTAATATGAGATACTTCATGTTCAGCTGAATTCGCTTATCCTCCACCTCAATAATTCTTTCATCTATAATTTTATAAAGCATTTCTCCATCCACCATAGACAGCTCCTTGCCCACCAGCTCCACCAAAAAAAACTGAACGGATTTTTCAATTTTATCCTTAGTAAGCTGATTGCCCTCATATTCTACAGCTATTTCAATGTCCTTGATTAAAACAACCCTTTGCTTTTCCATGCTATCTGTCAAACGTGTCAGCTTGATTTCCCTATCCATAAGCTCATTGGTCAATTGGGTCTGATTTCTATATAAATTGTCCAGAGTATGGAGATGAAAGAGGTTCATAAAGGCCAGACCCAATAAAAAGCCGAAGAACAGGCTCAAAAACAAGGATGCGGCTCTATTCATAAATTCACTACCCTTCAAACAAAAATATCAGCTTGTGGCCTATATGTGCCCCCACCAAAGCGCTGAGTATAAAAATGACCTGCTTTGCCAGACCCCTTATTTCGCCGTTGAAGATACCTACCTCTAAGACCTTAAAGGAGGGAAAGGTTCCGCCTAGGGCAACTATAATTGCCCAAATTTTAATTTTGTCACAGAGCTCCAGCATTGTTTTTAATGGAGGATTCCCCGTCAGGGTTGCTGCAAGACCTCCAAAGATCGAGCCCCCAATAATCACCCCTAGAGAAATGAAAAAATTATATAATACATTTTGATAGAAGGTCAAAAAGAACACCTCCACTAATTTTTATCATGTTGAATTATATGTGTACAAAGAAGATTTAATGTGTATAAGAGTGACATTTGAAAATCAGCATCATAATATGGAGCGAAGGAGGGGAGTTTATGAGCTATCAGTATAACTATGGAATGCCCGACATGTATATGGAAATGTATGAGTCGCAACGACGATTGATGGATATGTATCCCGATGTTTACAATCGTATGTATCCGGTTGTAAGGGATGTATGTCTTCGCCACGACCAGCAGAGCAATCCCAAAATGTATCCTTATGTAGACCCTTCAATGCTTCAGCAAATGGTGGATGAGGCCTATTATATGGATTGCTGCAGGCCATATATACAGCAGTATGGAGGAGGAATATTTAGAGACTTACTGTCGATACTGTTTATCAGGGAGCTTCTGGGAAGAAGACGAAGGCCCTTCTATGGCCCCTATTATGGTGGAAGCCCCTTTCTAGGGTATTAAAGCGACAAATAAACGCACTACGTAATTAATGTAAAAAAGAGTTAGATTTTTAATCTAACTCTTTTTTATTTCATAGGAAAGTTCGTTTTATTTCCAATGAAATGGGGGGTTGTTAAGGGGGGCGTCGCCCCTTATTAATATAAGGAGGGTACAGCGAAGCGTCCTAGGGAACGCATGGGTTCCCTGGAAAACAAACGTGGCAGAGCCACTTTGTTCATAGAATATGCAATTTATCTTCTACTACGGAATTTAATCTGTCATATAATTTATCTACGCCTAATGTCATAAGCGTGAGGCCGAGGGCCTTCAATCTAAGCTTGTACAATAATTTTCCAATGTAAAATCGTGAATTATTGACCATGGTGAGGTCCACCAATAGTAGCTGCTCTTGACTGACCTGCAATAGATCAAAAACCGATTTGAAGGCCGGCAAAATAATGGTTTCAGCGTGACCTACATTTAATAAATATACTTGGTTGCCATGGCTGTCGGTGCCAATATATAATAGTCTGCCCACGGCTTTCTGTTCTAGTACCAGCAAGGCAGGGAGCTGGGATTTAAGCTGATGCACATCAGGTCTATACTGGGGCAGAAGCCGGAGATGGATTTTAGCCGCCAATGACCCGGAAAAGGAATTTCCAATACCATAGTATACTACATACATAAAAAACTCCTTTCAGAAATAGATACTACATTATTGTCAACAGTGAAGGAGGAATTTATGTATTGTAATTGTATGTCTATTGCTTATTATATTTTTGGTGAATGAATTCTTCAATTTCATCGCAGGAGGCCTTTGCCTGATGGACTGCCTCTACAACGGTTCTAGCTCCCGTAACCACGTCGCCGGCGGCAAAAACACCCTCTCGAGTAGTCATACCCTTCTCATTTACAATTAAAAAGCCCTTCTCACTTGCTTCAATTCCTGTGGTGTTTTTAATGATATTGCTTTTCGGTCCCTGACTTACAGATATAATCACAGAATCCACCTCTAAAACAAACTCTGAGCCCTCGATGCCAAAAATGGAGCCATCCTCACCTAATTGAGTCTTAATACATTTTATTCCGTTTTCCAAAATCTCAACAGGGCTTACGAAAAATTCGAACTTAACCCCATCCAGCTTAGCCATTTCAACCTCAAGCTCACTGGCGGGCATATGCGCCTCATCACGGCGGTATAGTACCGTAACCTGATTTGAGCCCTTTCGTATAGCAGTTCTGGCAACATCCATTGCAGTATTTCCGCCCCCTATAACCACAACCCTATTACCTAAATCATAGACATCCGGTGTTTTGAGATAGGATAAGGCATAGTGAACATGACCCAGGCTCTCTCCCTTGATATGGAGGTTGTTGGGCTCCCATACGCCGGTTGCGATAAATACTGCATCGTAGCCGTCGGAAAAGAGGGTGTCGATGGTGATGCCGGGACCAATAAGGGTATTGGGTCTAATTTTAACCCCCATGGCCTTCAGCCTGCTGTGGTATGTATCAAGAATTTTATTGGGAAGCCTAAATTCAGGAATACCATAGCGCAGGAAGCCGCCAATTTTATGCTGTGCTTCAAACAAAGTAATATTAAAGCCTCTTTCCGCCAGAATAAAGGCGGCCGCCAAGCCAGATGGACCGGAGCCGATAATGGCAACATTACCTACTCTCTTTTCAATACGAAAGTCCTTTCTAAGGTTGAGATAATAATCAGATATATAATTTTCAACGATTCCAACACTTATCGGCTTACCCTTTCTTCCTAAAATACAGCTGCCCTGACAGTACTCCTCATGGGGACAAACGATTGAACAGACGGTGGAGAGGGGGTTGTTATTAAATAACAGATTACCGGCCTCCTGGATATTTCCCTCTAGAAAAAGCTTAATAAAGCTGGGGACATCTGTAGATATCGGACACTCTTGACGGCATAGGGGATTTTTGCATTGCAGACATCGTTTTGCTTCTTCGATAATATGCTTTGTCATAATATCGCCTCCATATTAATATTTAAATTTGTATTTATATTGAATGTGTAGCATTTTCCTTCACAGGAGTTAAAATAGCTTTATCAGGAAAATTAGGCGAACTTTGGAATGGGGTTTAAGGAGGGCTTTAATCGTATAAAAATTCTATAGTTTGTATTTTATATCATAAGCCCTCAGATAACAAGATAATATTCAGAATATTTATTAGATTGCAGCATGAAAGTAAAGTGGCAATAGATACTTACAAATAATGTAAATATTAAACTTTATTAATAATTGCTAATATACTGTATACATTGAACTTTTTGTTATATTATGATTAAACCCAATAAAATGTTGATTTTTCTACATCTGGTCCAGCATGACTCTATTTTCAATATACAAAAATTTACTATTTCCTTTGTTAACTTATGTCAAATTGTTAATATTTCCACAAGGCGAAATAAATTGACTTGATAGACTAACACATAATATACTATGCTTGGGCTTGGTATACACTAAACCAAAAAATATAAGGAGGGAAAAGTATGAGTGCAAATGTTTCTAGCACTAAAAAAAGAGGCTTTTTCAACAGATTCTTGGACTTTATTGAGGTTGTCGGCAATAAGCTGCCACATCCGGTAACATTATTTGTATTATTCAGTTTAGCAGTTATTCTTATATCTGCAATAGCCTCTAGAATGGGTGTAACAGTTACCTATGACAAAATTGTTGAAGGGGTAAAAGAACCAACCACCGTACAAGCCGTCAATCTATTAAGTAAACAGGGAATTAGAGACATATTCTCTAAGGCTGTTACAAACTTCACTGGTTTCGCTCCATTAGGAACAGTCTTGGTAGCGATGCTGGGGGTAGGGGTTGCTGAGGGAACCGGACTTATTCAAGCGGCTCTTAGAAAGCTGGTTTTAAGTACACCTAAGAGACTGATTACTGCAGTAGTTGTTTTTGCGGGCGTTATGTCTAACGTAGCATCTGATGCTGGTTATGTTGTATTGGTGCCATTGGGAGCTTTAATTTTCTTAAGCTTCAAGAGACATCCATTGGCAGGTCTTGCTGCAGCCTTTGCAGGGGTATCTGGTGGATTCAGTGCCAATCTTGCCTTTGGTACAATTGATGCATTACTTGCGGGCTTCACTGGTCAAGCTGCTAGTATGTATCAACCAGGCTACGAGGTGGCGATTCATGCTAACTGGTATTTTATGATTGCATCTACTTTCTTAATTACAATTCTTGGAACTATTATAACAGAGAAAATCATTGAGCCTAGATTAGGTGAATATAAAGGTGATGCTAAAGTAGACATTGAAGGAGTTACTTCAGCTGAATCTAAAGGCTTAACTTGGGCTTTAATTGCTTTTATTGCCTTTGTTGCTGCAATCGTAGCATTAGTAATGTCAGGTATATTAAAGTCTGATGAAGGTGAGATTTTGAAAAACTCTGCTTTCTTAGCTGGCTTAGTACCAATTATTGCAGCAGGCTTCTTGATTCCAGGTGTTGCATACGGTATTGCTGCTAAAACAGTTAAGAACGACAAGGATATTGCGAATGTGATGGGTAAGGCAATGTCTACAATGGGTGGATATTTAGTGCTTGCCTTCGCAGCAGCACAGTTTGTTGCATATTTCGGATGGTCAAATCTGGGTACCATATTAGCCGTTAAGGGTGCAAATTTACTTGAGGCTACAGGAATGACAGGTTTACCAATGTTAATTGGATTTATTTTCGTTTCTGCTTTTATTAACCTGTTCATAGGTAGTGCATCTGCAAAATGGGCTATTATGGCGCCAGTATTTGTACCAATGCTAATGCACATCGGTTATTCTCCAGAGTTTACTCAATTAGCCTATAGAATTGGTGACTCTACAACTAATATCATTTCACCATTAATGTCTTATTTCGCAGTAATCGTAGCCTTTGCGCAAAAATATGATAAGGAAACAGGTATAGGTACATTGATTTCAGTAATGGTACCATACTCATTGCTATTCTTATTTTTCTGGACTTTATTATTCATGGTATGGACACTTTTCGGTTTACCAATCGGACCTGGGGTAGGCATCAGATTAATGTAGTCTCCTACAGGACCTGAAGCATGTATTTTTATAACTATAATAGGATAAGGGTGCCTTTACAAGGTACCCTTTCTTTCCATATTAAAAGTACGTAATACTTTTCATTATTGCTATGAAGTTACCCCTTTAATATATTATAATTAGGGTATATATAGCTATATTTATTAGAATAATATATAGCCGAGGACCGACAGGACAGAGGATTGTGAGAAATAATTAATTTCTACATAATTAAGGAGGGTTTATAATGGTAAATCGTGACAGAGTAGTAAATGAGTTTTTAGAGCTAATTCAAATCGATAGCACATCCGGGAAAGAGGGTAAGGTTGCATCGGTGCTGGTGGAAAAGCTAAAGGAGCTTGGCTTAGAGGTGACAATAGATGATGCAGGCAAAAAGGCCGGGGGCGAAACCGGAAATGTTATTGCAAAAATGAAGGGAACACAAAATGGCCCAACTATTTTATTTAGCTGCCATATGGACACAGTTAAGCCCGGCGAGGGAATAAAGCCGGTAATCAAGGATGACGTAATATATAGCGATGGTACCACGATATTGGGTGGAGACAACAAGGCGGGTATCGCTGCTGTTTTAGAGGGAATTCGCTTGGTTAAGGAAAACAAAATCCCTCATTCGGATGTAGAAGTTGCCTTCAGCATCTGGGAGGAGGGGGGTCTTTTCGGAGCAAAATATATGGACTATAGCTTATTAAAGGCTGACTATGCCTTTGTTTTAGACAGCGGTGGATCTCCGGGAGAAATTATTATTGTCGGCCCGGCACAGGACAAGGTGAATGCTAAAATCATAGGCAAGCCAGCCCATGCAGGAGTGGCTCCTGAGGAGGGCATCAGCGCCATTATGATAGCCGCCAGAGCAATCGATACAATGAAGCTATTAAGAATAGACGAAGAGACCACAGCCAATGTAGGGGTAATTACAGGCGGTGAGGCTACAAATATCGTGACGCCTGAGGTTCATATAAAGGCAGAGGCGAGAAGCATCAACGAGGAAAAGCTAACGGCTCAAACTGCCCACATGGTGGAATGCTTTGAGAAGGCTGCTGAGGCCTTCGGTGGTAAAGTAGAGATGGATGTTGAAAGAATGTATCCTGCCTTTAACATCGACGAAGGAGAAGAAATTGTTTTAAAGGCAAAGGAAGCCTTGAAGAGAATGGGCGTTGAAGGCTACACCAAGTCCACCGGTGGCGGAAGCGATACAAATGTATTCAACGGCAACGGAATCAAGGCTATCAACCTAGGTATAGGAGAGAAAAAGCCCCACACACTGGAGGAGCACCTTCACATTAAGGACTTAGAAAACAGCGCCAGAATGGTTTGCGAGCTAATCACAGTATTTGGTGAATAAATAATTAAATTGGGTGCTTCCATCAAGTGATGGGGCACCTTTTCATTTGTCTTTATCCAATAAATAAAAATGAGAACATTAAAAAAAACTATTGCATTTTTATGCAATTTATCATTTAATATATTTATTGCAAAAAAAATCAAAGTGATGAGAAACTAGTGCCTTGACAACTTTAAAAATTAGGAATAGCAACGAGGGAAATTTTTTTGGGACAAGGCGGAGGAGGAAGTAATATCGGGCTATATTGCGACTGACGACAACGCAGTCCTGAGGAAATTTAACCGTTGCTAAACTAAGAATTAAGGTTGTCAAAGCACTAGCCTTCAGCACAGGAAAAACTGGGTATAATATATATAATTGCACATAATAAAATGACCTTTAATCGAATGAATAAAAAAACTCGAAGAACAAGAAAGGGGTGTTTTCCTTGACCTATTTAAATCAAAATACCACACCGTTATTTACTGCTCTGAAGGAGTACCATAAGAGAAATGTTATACCCTTCGATGTGCCTGGACACAAGCATGGAAGGGGTCTAAATGAATTTACGGAGTATGTGGGCAGCACGGTAATGGAGCTAGACGTTAACTCCATGAAATGCCTGGACAATATATGCAACCCTATAGGGGTTATTAAGGAGGCAGAGACACTGGCTGCCTATGCCTATGGTGCAGACCACGGGTATTTTCTGGTAAATGGAACCACCTCTGGTGTACAGGCCATGATTATGAGCGCATGCCAGCCTGGTGATAAGGTTATTATTCCAAGAAATGCACATAAATCTGCAGTGGCGGGCTTGATCATAAGCGGAGCCATACCAATTTATATACAGCCTGAGGTCAACGAGGAGCTGGGAATAGCAATGGGGGTTTCGGTTGAAAGCGTTGAGCAGACAATAGGAAGACATCCGGATGCAAAGGCGGTATTCTTAATTAACCCCACCTACTACGGTGCTACCTCAAATATAAAGGATATCGTAAGGATTGCCCATAGAAATGCTATGGCAGTTTTGGTGGACGAGGCCCATGGAGCCCACATAGGCTTTCATGATGAGTTCCCCATGAGTGCATTAGAGCTGGGGGCCGACATGAGTGCTGTAAGCCTTCATAAGACCGGAGGCTCCTTAACCCAAAGCTCACTTCTATTGCTGAGGGAAGGAATAATTGATCCCTTCACCGTGAAGAAAAATCTAAATCTGATGCAAACCACCAGTGGGTCATATTTACTGATGGCAAGCCTTGACGTAGCCCGAAAGCAGCTGGCGGTTGAAGGGCAGGAGCTGCTGACAACAGTACTGGAGCTTTCTAGAGGAGCCAGAGAAAAAATCAATAAAATAGAAGGGCTTTATGCCTTTGGAACAGAGCTAATAGGGGACCCCGGCGTATTTAGCTTCGATGAGTCAAAGCTTGGGGTAAACGTAAGAAAGCTGGGGCTAACAGGCTTTGAGGTATATGACATCCTAAGGGATGAATATAATATTCAGGCTGAGCTGGCGGACTATTATAATATTCTGGCTATAATCAGCCTTGGCGACACTCAAGAGGCCTTGGATGCTTTAGTGGATGCCCTTGCAGATATCGCTATGAAGCATAGACGTGATGAAGAAATAAAGATGGTTAACAATATTTTGAATAATCCAGATGTCATTATTTCTCCTAGAGATGCCTACTACAGCAATAAAAGGGTTGTTAAGCTGGAGGAGGCAGAGGGAGAAATCAGCGGAGAGTCTATCATGGCATACCCTCCAGGCATTCCGGTAGTAACACCCGGTGAAAGGATAACTAAGGAAATGATCGCGCATATAATAATGCTTAAGGAGGAGGAGACTCTGGTTCAGGGAACAGAGGACCCTTATGTGGAATATGTAAGAGTACTGGGCTTGGGAACAAAAAGATAAGTCAGGATGAAGAGCACACTTCTAGTAGGAGTGTGTTTTTTTGTGCTGTAATCTCCCATTGTTTATGAAATTTTGTTAATATTCTAAATATTTGCAGGAAATAAATGCTAAAGCTCTAATATATAAGTAATTTAAGGGACCAAAATTTATAAATGAGGTGGAGCCATGGAAGCTAGAGCGATTGCACAAAGAGTATTGGATAATATGGGTAAAGTCATTATAGGCAAGGGGCAGGTGCTGGAAAAGGTGCTGGTATGCCTGTTGGCAAGGGGGCATCTATTAATTGAGGACGTACCGGGGGTAGGGAAGACCACTATGGTAAAGGCCCTCTCCAGAAGCCTTAGCCTTGATTATTGTCGAATACAGTTTACTCCAGACCTGATGCCCTCCGACATAATAGGCATAACCGTGTACAATCGGTCAGAGGAGAAATTTATTTTTAAAAGGGGCCCAGTCTTCAATCAAATCATACTAGCCGATGAGATTAATCGGACCTCTCCGAAAACCCAGGCCAGCCTGCTGCAGGCCATGGAGGAAAGGGAGGTATCGGTGGAGGATATGACCTATACCCTTAAAAGCCCCTTTATGGTGCTGGCAACCCAAAACCCGATTGAGTATCAGGGAACTTTCCCGTTGCCGGAGGCACAGCTGGATAGATTTTTAATGTGTGTAACTCTGGGCTATCCTGATGCAAAGGAGGAAAAGGAAATCATAAGGGGCTACAAAAACAGCAAAACCCTTCAGCATATTGAAGCAGTGGCAACGGAGGAGGATATTCTACAGCTGCAGGCTAGGGTTGATGACATTTTCCTTCACGATGATGTATTAAATTACATTGTAAATATTGTCAATGTCAGCAGGAATTATCCAGATATCCATCTTGGAGCCAGTCCAAGGGCCTCGATCGATTTGTACAGAGGTGCAAAAGCATTGGCCTTCCTAAGAGGCAGAGACTATGTTATACCCGACGATGTTAAGGAGCTGGCCCCCTTTGTCCTAAGCCATAGATTACTATTGTCGGCAGAGGCTAGAATAGAAGGGAAACGAACTGAGGGGGTTATAAAGGACATACTGAGAAAAGTCTATGTTCCGGTGGTGAGTAGCTTTGAAGCATAGAATGACGCTTATTATAATGGCTGCAGCAGTTTTTGTATTTGCGGCCTCTGTTGGAGGAAGTATACCCTATTTCCTACTGTATTTTTATGGACTATCTCTACTAATTCCCTTGGTCCACTCCCTGTTGGGGAGGAAATGGCTAACAGGACAGCTGCAGCTGCCGGAGGAGGAAATAATAGCAGGACAGGAGATAAAGCTAAAATACGCCATAATTAATCCCCTGCCGATAGCCTTTTCCTGGCTGGAGCTTCAAAATGAAATCGGTTACCGCTTAACCGGTATAAGGGAGGAAAATATAGTATTCCCCCTAGAGGCAAAGGGCGTTATGAGGGGCGAGACTACAATCGTCTGCCGCAGAAGAGGACTCTATGAAACCGGTGAAATACTACTGAAGATAAAGGATGTAATGAACATCTATACCTTTAAGAAGAGAATTAAGGAGCCCATGCTGCTGAAGGTGTATCCCCAGATAACAACCCTGACAAATTTTAGAATAAGGGCAAGCCAGCAGATGGGAGATCTTTTGGTGAAGGACCCCCTGCTTCAGGATATAAGTGAGGTATCGGACCTAAGGCAGTACAATACGGGGGATTCTGTTAAAAGAATTCACTGGAGGCTTTCGGCTAAAAGAGATGAGCTATTGGTTAAAAATTATGAGCAAAAAGGCGATACCCAAATTCTTCTACTGCTGGACAGCTTTGTCGGCAGCTATAGGGAGGATGCTGAGGGCAGAATTGAGGACAAGCTGGTGGAGACGGCGGCATCCATAATCGAGTATTGCCTAAAAAGAAACGTGCAGCTTAGCCTATGCAGTATGTCGGAGGGCAAAAGCAGGCTGGTTAAGGGAGATAACCCACAATACATCAAAGCGTTTATGGATGAGCTGGTTCTATTTCACCCAACAGGGGAACTGCAGCTGGAAATGCAGGTGGAAAGGGCAATGAATGAGGCACAGCAGGGCCTGAGTCTGCTGCTGCTGACGCCTCAGCTAAACAAGAGCACCGGAGCACAGGGCATACATTTAAAGAGAAAAAATCTAAACCCAATATTCATAGTCGTTGGTGATAAATCCGGTGAAGGAGAATGGGCTGAAGGAAAGGCCGTTGGCAAAAAACTGGTGCTGGAGGGAATACCCGTATACTTTATTGACCTGAAGCAGGACATACGAAGTGCATTGGAGGGTAGATATGAAAAGGGAGCTTAAGGGCAATCAAAAAACTGTATATGCAATCATATGCCTACTCATGGCATTTACATTGACCAATACCATAGGTGAGGTGCTGTTAATAGAATTTTCAACAGCAGAGAGGCTTTTGATAACTGCCTTGTTAGGTGGCGTCGCACAGCTGGTGATGGCCTTTCCCTTCAGTCTTTACCTTATACTGCTGGGGGGTCTGCCGGTGGCAATGCTCTATAATCATTATAATAGAGAGGCCTTTATACAAAGACTCCTATCCTTGGGCAGCTTTTTCAGCAATCTCTGGCGGCATATTAGGTACGGAGAGGATCTGCTGCAGCAGCACACAAAGGAGCTTTGGCTTTTGCTGTCCCTTGCAATCTGCATAATAACTGCCTATGCCTTATTCAGGTCAAAGGGAAAAAAGCTGCTACTGGCGGCGTATTTATACCTGCTAATCTACTATTGGTATATTCATATAAATATTGCATATCCCATGCTGGGAGTATTTCTGCTGCTTTATGCCATTTTCACCAGTTTGGAGGTATATTATAGACGGCTTGAGGAGCTGGGGGAGGAAAAGGTCAGACATTCTCAGGATATGTACAGAATTTGGCTTAAGACGATTTTTTCCTACGGCATGATCATTATTCTGCTGGCCTCCCTTCTACCTAAGCTAAGCTATAGAGTGAATTTATATTGGCTGGAGGCAAGGCTTACAGAGGCCTTTCCAGGTTTAGTGGATTTGCGGGATGACTTTGATTATGGCCGGAACAGGCAAAGCACCCTCTTCAGCCTGACGGACACAGGATATCAGCAGAGCAGAAGCTTAGGGGGGCCAGTGAAGCAAAGCGAAAGATTGGTGATGAGGGTCAAGGCGCCTCAGCAGCTATATTTAAGGGGAAACATAAGGAGCCTCTATAGCAAGAATAGCTGGTTCAGCCAGGATAAGGATTACATCAGCTATTCGCCTGAAATGCCTTTGCCTAGGGAGGCTGTCAATGGCAGAGAGATATTTTTGGAAATAACCTATGCAAACCTTTCAAGCAATACGGTCTTTTCGCCCTATCAGCCGATTGAGGTGCTATTGGGCAATGGAGGGAGACTGCATGTAAATGAAGAGTTCCATGGAATTTCTGATAAAGCGATGCATAAAAATGATAAATATATTATAAAGGCACTATTGCCCACTGAAAATTCTACAGCACTGGAGGAGGCTCCGGTGGATGAAAAATATCTTCAATTACCTTTAGAGCTGTCACCCGAAATAAAGGAGTTGGCTGCTTCCGTTTCAAAGGATTTAGAAACGCCATATCAAAGGGCCATCGCCATTAGAGACCATCTTAGAGGCAATTATGCCTATGCCACAGATGTTCCGATGGTGCCAATGCATAAGGAATTTGTTGAGTATTTCCTATTTGAGGAAAAGCAGGGCTATTGTACCTACTTTGCAACTGCTATGGCGATTATGCTAAGGACTCAGGGCATCCCCACAAGATACATAGAGGGCTATAGAATGCCCTCCGAAGCCAATAGTGAAGGGCTGTACGAGGTAAGGCAGAAAAATGCCCATGCATGGGTAGAGGCATATTTCCCTGAGCTGGGCTGGGTGACCATGGAGGCTACTCCTGCCTACAGTCCGCTGGCTGAGCTAGGGCCCAGCACTACAGTGGGGGCTGGAGGGAATACAGACTACTTTGATGAGCTGGAGGAGCTGGAACGTCTGATGGAACAACAAAGAAACAGCCAATCATCAGAAAATTTACCAGCTTCCACAATCCAGGAGTCTGGAGAGGGCATGGATGGACCCGGTGCGGCAGAAGGAAGGGTAGACAGATTAATTAGACTGATTAAAAATATTTTTCCTGTTTTGCTGCAGCTGCTTATATTTGCCTTGCTCCCCATCAGATGCATGTATATTTCCATGAAAACAAAGGACTACAGAGAAAAGCTACAAAAGAGCGATAATAAGACGGCGGTGGTTATGCTCTACAGCAATATTCTTCAGCTGCTGGCACTGCTGGAGTATCCAGTTTTGATGGGGGAGACCCCCTATGAGTATAATGCAAGAATTAGACAACATGTATATGATAAGCAGCAGGACTTCGGCAAAATAACAGAAATTTTGATGCTGGCCAAGTATAGCAGCTATGAACCGACAAGTGAGGAAAAGGAGGCTTTTCTAAGCTATATGGGCTTTGTTGAAAGGAAGGTAAGATTTTATTTAGGTTTTTGGAAATTCAACTATTTAAAATATGTAAGGGGATGCCTCTATACTAGGCTGAAATAGAGGAATTAACTGAATATGTTGCCATTATATTACTAATATCACATCCCTGTAGCTTTTAGCTCTACAATTTGATACAATAAGAGTTATGGTATAGCAAAAAAAGTATTTTATTGTAGATTGGCTAACGTTTATTAGTAGGGAAGTGATTAAAATGAAGATTTTCTTGAAGATATTCTCTGTTGCTTTTCTATCCTTTGTGATTTTGTTCAGCAGCTTGTTTTGGACCTTTAATCGTTATATGAAGGATAATCATCCTAATGAGGACGAGTTGATTATAAGAGCAGAGCAGTCTGAGGGCGAGGAGTTGGAGCCTGAAGAGGTTGATGAGTTTAAAGCCCTTATAAATAGCAGCGACCGTGTCAATATGGTGATTATGGGTCTTGAGGATGTTAGAAGCGACACCATGATGTTTGTATCCTTTAATCCAAAGTCAAAGAAGCTAGATATTATTTCTCTGCCTAGAGATACCTATTTTCATAGACAGGGCTATGACAGATTGGACAAAAGAAAGCTAAACTCAGTATATGGGGATCATGGGGCCACCGGTGTAAAAACTGTGGTAAGTGACCTATTGCTGGACGTACCTGTAGATTATTATGTTACTGTTTCATACAAGGGTGCCGCTTCAATTATTGATTCCCTTGGGGGAGTGCCGGTATATATTCCTAAGCTGATGGATTATACGGATGAGTACCAGAAGCCTCCATTAAGGATATATTTTGAACCGGGGCATCATGTGCTAAATGGTGCTGATGGCGTTAAGTTCCTTAGATATCGTCAGGCCTCACCCAACAGTGGTGCTATGTCCTATGTGGACGGAGATCTTGGGAGAATTAAGGCACAGCAGGAATTTATGAAGGCAGCCTTTAAAAAGGCTATAGGACTGAAGCTGCCTGCTGTAGCTGCAGCAGCCTTTAAGCATGTTAAAACTGACATGCCGCTGCAGGACCTATTAAGGCTTGCCACCGGTGCAGTTGGAATTAGCATGGAAAATGTCACCATGCAGATGCTTCCGGGAGAGGACAGATACCAAAGCGGTGCCTCCTATTATTTCCATGATACTGAGGCAGTTAAGGAGCTTTTGATAAAAATATATACAGAGGAAGAAGAGATTAGCCAATAGAGATAGGCAACACTTTATATCGCAATTAAAATAAGAAAAAAACAAGAAAAGAGTAGGATTAGGGGAATCCTACTCTTTTCGTTTCTGTTAATATATAGGGGGAGTGGGGGGCTTATGTATTATAAAATTACCCCCTATCAGGATGAATAAACAAAAAACCAATCACTATTTTTCTTTATTAACCAGACTCTCCCCGATGCGATGAACATCTCCAGCTCCCATGGTAATTACCAGGTCCTGAGGCTGCAGGTTGTTATATATGAAATCTGATATTTCCTCAAAATCCTTAATATATCTGACATCCTCGACGCCCCTTATTTGATCGGCAAGGGTTTTACTGTGTATTTTACCCTCATCCAGCTCTCTGGCAGCGTAAATATCGGTAATAATAACATGGTCTGCCAAACGAAAGGCCTCAAGAAAATCATTTAAAAGTGCAATGGTTCGCGTATAGGTATGGGGCTGAAAAACGCACCAAATTTTATTGTGAGGGTATTTTTGAGCGGCTTCAAGGGTTGCCCTTATCTCAGCTGGATGATGGGCATAATCGTCTATGACCTTTGCACCCTTAGTGGTTCCCAGCAGCTCAAAGCGTCGATGTATACCATGATATATTTTTATATTCTCTATGATCCTTTCGGTGGAAACCCCCAATATGTAGGAGGTTGCTATTGCAGCAAGAGAATTATATACATTGTGAATGCCTGGAATGCTTAGCTCAAAGGTTCCGATGCTCTGTCCCTTATGCAGCACCTGAAAAGAGGGAAAGCCCTCGTGGCTAAAGTTAATATCGGTGGCAATAAAGTCGCTGGCATTATGAATGCCATAGGTTACGAGGGTACAATCCAAATCATTATAGATATCTCTGATATGATTATCATCATTACATACCACCAAAAAGCCCTCCTTAGGAACTAGATGGGCAAATTTTTCAAAGGCGCTTTTAATATGATGAATGTCCTTAAAATAATCTAAGTGGTCCTCATCAATATTAAGTATGATGCCTATGAAGGGATGAAACTTTAAAAAGCTCTCAACATATTCGCAGGCCTCCGTGATGAAGTGCTCGCTTTCTCCGATTCTTATATTTCCTCCAATTTCATCCAGCTCACCACCCACCAAAATAGTAGGGTCGAAGTCAGCCTTTTGAAGTATGAGGGAAACCAAAGCAGTAGTGGTGGTTTTTCCATGACAGCCCGCCACGGCGATGGCTTTTTTGTATTTTTTCATTATCTGCCCCAGCATCTCTGCTCTATCCACCTGATGAATGCCTTGTCTTAGGGCCTCCTGTCTTTCGGGATTATATTCCTTGATGGCAGCAGAATACACCACCAAATCAGGATTCTTTATATTTTCTTCATTATGACCGATGTAAATTTTTGCACCATTGGTCCTAAGCTTTTCCAGTAGTCTTGAATCCTTTATATCGGAACCAGAGACATAGTAGCCATGCTTTAGTAGTATCTCTGCAATGGCACTCATGCTTATTCCACCAATTCCAATAAGATGTATGTGTTGTATCTGGTGAGAATCCAAATTGAAAGCAATCACGTCTGTTCACTCCTCTAAAAATAATCTTATAGCTATTTTTGCCAGCTTTATATAATCCTATTATGAAGTAGCTCTTAAAAATAACATTTTATTAATTAATATGAAACTCTATTATGTATCATAACATAAAATAACGCTGCCACCTATACAAAATTACGCTCATTTTTCCTTGGCTAGGCCATGGAAAGCCTAAGGAAGCTATAAAGAAATATCGTAGCTTTATTCTTGGCTTAATATTTGCTAAAATTAAAGCATAAGCAAAAATGACGTAGAAGGAGGATTTTCAATGAGAAGGAAGACCTCTATTGTATTGATGATATTGGGGGTGCTGATTGCGGCCTATCCCCTTTTACAAAGGAGCTATAGCCAATATATGCAGCAAAGGCTAATGGAGGAGCTGGCGTCGGGGGCTCTGGTGGCGTCTTCGGTGGAGGACCTGCAAAGCTCAGAAGAGCTGGAGCAGCTACAGCAGCTACTTCAAGCCGGTGAAGGGTCAGATATAGAGATGGAGGAAATGGGAAATACTAACAATGAAACGCAGGAGGCTTTACCTCCCGCGGAACCCCCTCAACAGCAAAGGGCCTTAGGCATACTGGAAATACCTAAGATAAGCCTAAGCCTGCCAATATTAGAGGGGGCAACAGAAAAGAATCTTAGAATAGCATCCGCAAGGGTAAAGGGAACAGCTGAGCTAGGAGAAATTGGAAACACTGCAATTGCCGCCCATAGAAGCCACACCTTCGGGCGCTTCTTCAATCGTCTGGCAGAGCTACAGAAGGGGGATGAAATCCAAATTATCTCCGAAGGAAATACCCTTATATATGAGGTCTACAATGTAGTCGTGGTGGAGCCAACCGATGTATCGGTGCTTAAGGGCAATAATAGGGACAAAATTCTGACCCTAATAACCTGCGATCCACAGGTAAAGCCCACCCATCGATTGATCGTACAGGCAATCCAGCTGTGAAAATAATCAGCTGGATTTTATTTGTTTTATTCGCTAAAAAGCTGGTATATATAATTATAGACTGCATATAATAATAAGTTTGACAATAGTAAAAAAGTTGTAGACAAGCAGTAAATTTTGGTATACCATATAAGTATAAATATTGGAGAAGTGTAGACTTTTCACGATAAAGGCAAACCATTGGAAACAATGGGACGCAAAGCCACAGGGCCTGTAAAATGGCAGCCTGGCCACCGAAAGAAGAGTTTTTCTTATGCCCAAGAAAAGGACAAGCACAAGAAAAACTGAATATATCGTTTAGAAGTGAAGCGTCTAACAACCCTTCACCGATAAAGGCAAACCATTGGAAACGATGGGACGCAAAGCCACAGGGCCTGTAAAATGGCAGCCGAGCTACCGAAGGGAGAGTTTTTTTATGAGAAAAGCTATAGGAGCTATTATAATCTCAAGCTTAATAATACTGAGCAGCCTTTTTGCGTATGCAGCAGAGGCAAGCATTTTGATAAATGCAGACTACAGCAAGGACGGAATCGTAGGCGTATTATACAATAAGCCTACAGACAAAAAAATCATGCTTTTAGTTGAAAAGGATGGGACAAGATATACATATAATGTATATCAAAATCAAGAGCTAGAAAAATTTCCTCTGCAAATGGGAAATGGTGAATATGTTGTAAGACTTATGGAGAATGTAGAAGGCAACAAATTTAAAGAGCTAATGAAAAATACCATTAGAGTTGAGATAAGAGAAGAAAACGCAGTATATCTTAATTCCATTCAGGATATAAAATGGGATGACAGCTTGAAGGCAATCAAAAAGGCACAAGAGCTTACAGCGGGGAAGAAGACGGATGAAGAAAAGATTAAGGTTGTATACGACTATATAACAGCAAATATTAAATATGATTATGCTAAAATCGGTGGTCTTACAGCAGAATATCTTCCAGAGATTGATTCAATCCTTGAAGCTGGAAAGGGCATCTGCTACGATTATTCCTCATTGTTTGCAGCCATGCTGAGGAGTGTAGGGGTTCCCACCAAGCTGGTAAAGGGCCGTGCCTCAGCTGTGAAGGAATACCATGCATGGAATGAGGTTTATGTAGACGGGAAATGGAAAATAGTAGATACCACCTTTGATGCAGCTTCTGTTCAGCAAAAGCACAGTGTAGAGATGTATAAGTCTGAAAAGGCATATTCAGCTGAAAAGGTGTTTTAGCTAGTGAATAGTGTATAACGAATAATGTATAGTGAGAAAAGATGGACCTTTGGCTGAGCTGGAGGTCCTTTTTATGTGTTTTCCAATATTTTGCTTGAATTACTGCATAAAAACGAATAAAATGTTTAATATATAGGGAAAAATTCATATCGGGAGGAATTATATGAGTAAATTGAAACGGAACGAAAGGATAGCGGCTATGGTAAAAATTCTGTGTGACCAGCCCAATAGAATATTTACATTGAATTATTTTACGGAAAAGTTCAATTCTGCTAAATCCACCATAAGTGAAGATATCGTGGTAGTTAAGCAAACAATGGAAAAAATGAAGCTGGGTAAAATGGAAACGATTGCAGGTGCAGCAGGAGGAGTGAAATATGTGCCTCTTACAACAAAGGAGCAAAATAAGGAGCTGTTGGAGGAAATTTCCACTAGGCTCAGCAGTGCCGAGAGAATTTTGCCGGGGGGCTTTTTATATATGACGGATATCATATATTCACCCAATCTAATGCAAAGAGTGGGAGAGATATTTGCCAGTCAGTTTAACTACAAGGCTGCTGATTATATAGTAACAGTTGAGACAAAGGGAATACCTATAGCATTGATGGTGGCAAAGGCAACCAATCTGCCGTTGGTAATTGTACGGAGGGACGACAAGGTAACCGAGGGCTCTACGGTGAGCATCAATTACGTTTCCGGCTCCACCGGAAAGATACAGAGGATGTCTCTTTCTAGAAGAGCAATAAAGCCTGGATCAAGAGTCATCATTATTGATGACTTTATGAAGGGTGGAGGGACCGCTAAGGGTATGGTGGACCTTATGAAGGAGTTTGAAGCAAAGGTAGAGGGCATAGGTGTTCTAATTTCAACGAAGTCGCCGGAAAAAAGACTGGTAAATGACTATATACCGCTGCTGGTGCTGGAGGAGGTACAGGAGCAGCAGGAGCTTATAAATATCCATCCGAATCCTGAGCTAGTTTAATATATCTTATAAAAATATAATAATAACAAAAAAATTCAGAAAACTTTACAAATTAAAGAAGGAATATCTGAATATTTGGAGAATAGAGCATTAATACAATGCTTTTGCAGCAAGACAGAAGGAAGGTGGTGAGAGACAATGCAAGTGACTGATGTGCGTATAAGGAAGGTTGCAACAGAAGGCAAAATGAAGGCAATTGTTTCCGTAACATTTGATGACGAATTTGTAGTACACGACATCAAAATTATCGAAGGCCAAAATGGCTTGTTTATTGCAATGCCAAGCCGTAAGATGGGTGAGGGGGATTTTAGAGATATAGCACACCCAATAAACTCTGACACAAGAACAAAAATTCAAGATGCAATTTTTGGGGAGTATGAAAAAATGGGCGAGGATGCTGAAACAGCTGCGGTGGAGGAGTAAGAAATTCTGGGGGGAGCCATAAAATGGGCTCCTTTATTTATTTCATTGGAAAGTTCGTTTATTTCCTATGAAATAGGGGGGTTGTTAAGGGGGGTGCCCCCTTATTAAAATAAGGAGGGTACAGCGAAGCGTCCTAGGGAACGCATGGGTTCCCTGGAAAACAAACGTGGCAGAGCCACTTTTGTTCGTATAAAAATAATATTGTAAAAGGGGTTCAATAATTAATAAAAATATAATAAACTATTAAAGGGATGAAAAAAATAGTATATAGAACATATATCTATCGGTTTTGTTCAATATTAAACTTGAGGTGAGAGAATGAAGCTAAGAGCGATAATACTGGCTGCAGGTGAAGGAAAACGCATGAGATCAAAGCTGCCGAAGGTTCTTCATCAGGTAAATGGACAACCGATGCTGGAGCATGTTATTGAGGCTGCGGAGGCCTCAAAGGTTGACGAATGTATCGTCGTAGTGGGCCATGGTGCCGACGCTGTTAGAGAAAGCATACCCGGGCATATAAAGACAGTGCTGCAGCAGCAGCAGCTGGGGACCGGTCATGCTGTAATGATGGCCTACGACCATTTGGACGACGATGGTCTGGTAATGGTGTTATACGGAGACGGCCCCTTGATCAGTGAGGCCACCCTAGGTGATCTCATGAAATATCATCTAGAAGGAAGCCTTAGTGCTACGGTATTAACTACAGAGTTGGAAAATCCCCATGGATATGGTAGAATACTACGGAACGAAAATAATGAGCTAGATAGAATAGTTGAAGAAAAGGATACCACAGCAGAGGAAAGTAAAATACGGGAGGTAAATTCCGGCATATACTGCTTTGCTGCCGCTGCATTGAAGGAGGCTTTACCGAAGCTCCAAAACAATAATGCGCAGGGGGAATACTACCTGACGGATGTCCTTACAATTATTAAGGAGCTGGGGCTTCGGGTCGGAATATATAAAATTTCCGATTACGAGGAAATTATGGCGGTTAACTCAAGACAGCAGCTGGCTGAGGTTGAGGCCATAATGCGTCTTCGAATCAACAGAAGACATATGGATAATGGAGTGACTATTATAAATCCGGACCACACATACATTGGGAAGAATGTTATAATAGGACAGGACACCATTATATATCCCGGCAGCAGCATTAAGGGCAAATCCACAATAGGCGAGGCCTGCATTATAGGAGCCAATAGCAATATTGAGGATTCGCAGCTGGCGGATAAAGTAAAAATTGAAAGCTCCACAATTACTGATAGCAGCGTAGGAGAGCATACCACTATAGGACCCTATGCCTATTTAAGGCCTGGAAGCAAAATTGGCAGGCATGTTAAAATAGGTGATTTTGTCGAGGTCAAAAATGCCTCAATAGGAGACTATTCCAAGGCATCACATCTTGCTTATATAGGAGATGCTGAGGTGGGAAGGCATGTCAATATCGGCTGTGGCGTAGTATTTGTAAATTATGATGGTACAAGAAAGAATAAAACGATCGTAGAGGATTATGGCTTTATTGGTAGCAATGCCAATCTTATAGCACCTGTAATTGTAAGGGAAAGGGGCTATGTAGCCAGTGGCTCTACAATAACAAAAGAGGTTCCTGAGAGAAGCCTAGCCATTGCCAGATGCAGACAGGAAAACAAGGAAGGCTGGGTAGATGCCAAGGAGCCAGTAAAAAAATAGAGGAGGAAACGCAGGATGAATACCAGCGGTAGTGAGATTAAAATATTTTCAGGAAATGCAAATAAAGCTTTAGCAAAGGAAATCGCTGAGAATTTAGGTGTGAATTTAGGTAGCTCAGAGGTAACCACCTTTAGTGACGGCGAGATCGCATGTAATATCAACGAGACAGTTAGGGGTACCGACGTTTTCGTTGTACAGCCTACATGCCCACCTGTAAATGATTATCTAATGGAGCTGCTTATAATGATCGATGCCTTTAAGCGAGCCTCAGCAGGAAGAATAACTGCTGTATTGCCATACTATGGCTATGCGAGACAGGACAGAAAGGCTAAAGCAAGAGATCCTATCACTGCAAAGCTGGTGGCGGACCTATTGACCACCGCAGGAGCCGACAGAATACTGGCTATGGACCTGCATGCAGCACAGATTCAGGGCTATTTCAATATACCGGTGGATCATCTATTGGGAGTGCCTATTTTGGCGAAATACTTTCAGGAAAAGAATCTTTCGGATTTAGTGGTGGTATCACCAGACCTTGGAAGCGTTACAAGGGCCAGAGCCTTTGCAAATCATTTGGACGCTCCGATTGCCATTATTGACAAGAGAAGACCGAAGGCAAATGTCTCTGAGATTATGAATATCATCGGCGAGGTAGACGGCAAGAATGTTATTCTGATAGATGACATGATAGATACTGCTGGCACCATTGCACAGGCCGCCAATGCCTTAAAGGAATTTGGTGCAAAGGATGTTTTTGCATGCTGTACCCATCCTGTATTATCCGGTCCTGCAATGGATAGAATTGATAAATCTGTTATAAAGGAATTAATTATAACAAATACAATACCATTACCAGAAGAAAAGAATATTGAAAAGGTAAGGACAATTTCAGTAGCTCCTGTTTTCGCAGAGGCTATCTCAAGAATATATAGAAATATTTCTGTAAGCAAGATATTTGATTAGATTTGCGGCCATGCGGCTGCTTGAGGCTGAAGGTTTGTAGGTTGTACATGATACTTTGTCTTCAGTCTGAAGCAGCCATGTGGCTGCTTTAATGTTATATGTAAATTAGAGGTGAAGGAAAATGAATGTGATAGTAGGGTTAGGAAATCCCGGCAGAAGATATGATGGGACAAGGCATAATGTCGGCTTCGCAACCATAGATTTGCTGGCCCATAGAAATGATATAAAGCTAAACAAATTGAAGTTTAAGTCCCTTTACGGGGAAGGCAGCATCGGCGGCAGGAAGGTACTGCTGGTGAAGCCCCAGACCTTTATGAATTTAAGCGGACAGAGCCTTTTAGAGCTGGTGCAGTTCTATAAGCTTGAAATGAGCCAGATTACCGTAATTTATGATGATATCGATATCTCTGTAGGGTCCATAAGAATCAGAGAAAAGGGAAGCGCTGGAACCCATAATGGCATGCGTTCTATAATATTCCAGCTACAAAAAGACAATTTTCCAAGGATTCGCATAGGCGTTGGAAGACCTGAGGTAATGGATTTAGCCTCCTTCGTTTTAAGCCCCTTCCGTGGGGAGGAGCAGGAGGACATAAGAAAGGCTTTGGAAAATGCCGCGCTGGCTGCAGAGACTATAGTAGAGAAAAACATTCAAGAGGCTATGAATAAGTATAATGGTTAAGGATAAGATAATGTAAAAAAAGGAGCCATTAAATGTTTGTTCTTTCTGGAATAATTGCAGCAGCATTGGCTTATTTATGGAATAAGCTATTATTAAAGAGACTGGGGGATAGGGGCCTAATTACATTGGTGCCCTTTATTGAGGAGTTCTTTAAAACCGTAGCGGCCCTATATCTAAGGAGCAGCATAGTTGGAGCGCATTTTATATTTGGCTGTATAGAGGGTATTTATGATATAATGACCTCGTCGAAGAAAATAGGCAAGTGGGCGGCACTGGCCAGCATAGCCAGCCATAGCTTTTTTGGCGGCGTTACCTACCTGGCCTATCTAAGAACCAATAATGTACCAGTAGCTATCTTTGCTGCTTGGATCTTCCATAGCGGCTGGAACTGGTACGTAACAAAGTATTTTTAATAATTTTATAAGGAACTAAAAGCCCGGTTAAAAAGCATAACCGGGCTAAAGATATTTTCTTTTAAGGCGGTGACTTCGTTGGATAAAGGTTTAGTCTTGACCCCCCTAAAGCATTCGATAGAGTTCAATCAACTGTTAAATGCACTAAAGACTCATAAAACACCTATGGTAATACATGGCTTAAATGAGGCTCAAAAATCCCATATCACCTATGGCATACAGGATGCAATAAATAAGCAAATATGCCTTATAACCTACAATGAGATAGAGGGAAGACAGCTATTTAAGGATCTAGAGTTCTATTTAGGGGACAGGGTTTTGTATTTTCCCGTAAGGGACGTGGTTTTTTACAATATAGAGGCAGTAGCTGAGGAGGAGATCAATCAAAGGATCAGAGCTCTGGAAAGGCTGTCTCAGGGAGGCTCCTATGTCGTTGTGGTTTCGGTGGAGGCGCTGCTGCTGAAGCTACCCCTACCCTCCCTATTTCAAAAAAACAAGCTAGTCTTCAAGCTGGGGGAAAGCCTTCAGCTCAATAGCCTCATGGAGAAGCTGCTGCTTCTGGGCTACCAGAGGGCCGAAAGGGTAGAGCAGCGGGGAGAGTTCAGCATAAGAGGGGGGATCATAGATATATTTCCCGCCACCTCTCAGAATGCCTATAGAATAGAGCTCTTTGACGATGAGGTGGATTCCATCAGAGGCTTTGAGGTGGAAAGCCAAAAATCCATTGACAAGCGAGAAGCGGTGGAGATATATCCGGCAATTGAGACCCTGATGGAGACGGCAAATGTAAATAAGGCCATTGAAAAAATAAGAAATGAAATGAATAAAACTATGGAGGCTCTGGAGCCAGAGGGAAAAGCCAGGCTGAAGGAAAAGGTTTCAGAGACCATAGATAAAATACAGAACCTTGGTTATTTCAAGGGGCAGGACACCCTATTGCCATTTTTTGAAGAAAGATTTGCCAATCTTACGGACTATTTGGAGCAGGATGCCATTATTATCGCAGATGAACCCGGTCGCCTTAGGGAAAAGACAGAGGGCTATATCGAAGAGTTCAGAGAAAGCTTCAAGACTCTACTGGAGAGGGGTGAGGTGCTGCCAACCCAGGGTCAGCGGATATTTTCCTATGATGAGCTTTTAAGGAGCCTGGAGAGGAAAAGCGTAATAACCCTCAGTCTTTTGCCAAAGAACAATCCAGACTTTCAACCAAGGGAGATCGTGAATTTTGTTGGAAGAAGTGTTCAATCCTTTAATGGCAAGGTAGACCTGCTGGTGGAGGAGATAAAACGACTCCAATATAAGGGCTATAAGATATGCCTTGTGCCCGGCACAAAGGAGAGGGCCCTCCGACTGTTGGAGATATTAAAGGACAGAGGGGTAAATGCCCGCTTTGTGGTTTCCTCAGAGGAGGAGTTTGTCACCGGTCAGGTGATCATACTTCAGGGTAGCCTTCACAAGGGCTTTGAATATGTGTCCTCAAAATATATTCAAATTACTGATTTTGAAATATATGGCGTTCATAAGAAGCAGAAGCAGAAGATAAAGCGGAAGGATGCGGCTCCGATTAAGTCCTTTATCGAGCTTCAGGTGGGGGATTATGTGGTCCATGAAAGCCATGGTATAGGAAAGTACATTGGCATCGAGGAGCTCAAGGTAAACAATGTAAAGAAGGATTATTTGAAAATACGATATTCCGGTGAGGACAATCTCTATGTTCCAACCGATCAGATGGATCTGATACAGAAATATATCGGCAGCGATGATAAGCCTCCTAAGCTCAACAAGCTTGGTGGAACCGAGTGGGTCAAAACAAAGGCAAAGGTAAAAAAGGCCATAGAGGATATGGCAGAGGATCTCTTGAAGCTATATGCCGAACGGGAGAGCAGTAGAGGCTATGCCTTTCAGCTCGACACCGACTGGCAAAAGCAGTTTGAGGATTTATTTCCCTATGAGGAAACCCCAGACCAGCTGCGCTGCATAGAAGAGGTCAAGGTGGATATGGAAAACATAAGACCCATGGACAGGCTGCTATGCGGTGACGTTGGCTATGGAAAGACGGAGGTAGCTATTAGGGGAGCCTTTAAGGCTGTAATGGATAATAAGCAGGTGGCTTTTTTGGTTCCAACCACAATATTAGCTCAGCAGCATTACAATACCTTGGTACAAAGGTTTTCAGGCTTCCCAGTAACTGTAGAAATGCTGAGTCGCTTTAGAAGCCCACACCAGCAGAAGGCAATACTGGAAACTGCAAGAACCGGTAATGTGGATATTATTGTGGGCACCCATAGGCTGCTTTCTAAGGACATCGTTTTTAAGGATTTGGGGCTGCTGATTATAGACGAGGAGCAGCGCTTTGGGGTGAAGCACAAGGAAGCCCTGAAGCAGCTTAAAAAATCCGTGGACGTATTGACCCTCACGGCGACACCAATTCCAAGGACCCTTCATATGGCTATGATAGGAATCAGAGACATGAGTGTTATTGAAGACCCACCTGAGGAGAGGTACCCGGTTCAAACCTACGTTATGGTCCATAACGAGTCGATAATAGCCGACGCCATTGCTAGGGAAATTGCAAGAGGAGGCCAGGTTTACTACGTCTACAATAGAGTTCAGGGAATACATCAGGTGGCTGCTCGACTGGCTCAAATGCTTCCGGAGGCCAAAGTAGGCGTAGGGCATGGACAGATGAGCGAGAGACAGCTGGAGAATCTGATGATGGACTACTATCAGGGGGAATATGATGTTCTTGTCTGCACCACCATCATAGAAACCGGCCTTGATATATCAAATGTAAATACCATCATCATACATGATGCCGATAAGCTGGGATTGTCACAGCTTTACCAGCTGAGGGGAAGGGTCGGCAGGTCAAACCGACAGGCCTATGCCTATCTTATGTACGAAAAGGACAAGGTGTTAACAGAGGTTGCGGAAAAGCGCTTAAAGGCTATAAAGGAATTTACTGAATTTGGCTCAGGCTTTAAAATAGCAATGCGGGACCTTGAAATAAGGGGAGCAGGAAATCTGCTGGGGTCAGAGCAGCATGGGCACATGGCTGCCATTGGCTATGACCTGTATGTTAAGCTATTGGAGGATACCATCCACGAGCTAAAGGGTGAGGTGGTGGCAAGGTACGAGGATACCACCATAGAGCTAAATGTAAACGCCTTCATACCAGAGACATATATATCAAACCCAAGTCATAAAATAGAAATCTACAAAAAAATTGCCTCCATCAGGAATCTTCAGGACCTCTATGCCATAGAGGAGGAGATTGAGGACCGATATGGAGATATACCTTCAAGCGTAAGAAATCTGCTGAACATCTCCTATGTAAAGGCCATAGGTCAGCAGGTAAAGATCACCAATATAGTTCAAAGAGAAAATGAAATTAAAATTGCCTTTAAGGACAGCAGTATGCTGAAGCCTGAAAACATTGGGGAGGTTCTCCACAGCTTTGGCAGGAAGGTTATCTTCCATGGTACTACTGAGCCCCATTTTATTTATAAAGTTTTAATAAATGATCATAACAAGCTACTGGCAGAGCTTAGGCTCCTCATAGAAAAAATTAGTGGTTTGCAACAGGGGCAGAATTAGTCTATAATATAAAGAGTATTTATAGGTGAGGAGAGGATAAGAGTGATAAATAAACACGCCAAATTGTTAGTACTTATGCTGGCACTGGTTATGGTGATGTCAACTATTGTTGGATGCAGCAAGGATAATGTAAGCGATGAAGATGTGGCTGTAGTTAATGGGGTAAAGATAACTGCAGAACAATTCGATAAAAATGTAGCCTTATTTAAAATGGATTATGAGATTCAATACGGACCCGAGCTTTTTGCTAAGGATAATGCAGAGGGTGTAGAGCTGATTGGAACAATTAAGGAGCAGGTAATGGAGAAGCTGATTATGGAAGAGGTGCTGCTTCAGGAGGCTGCAAAGAAAAATATAACTGCAACTGAAGAGGATATTAAAGCGGCCTTTGACGAATTCGTAGCCTTTAAGGAAACTGATGCCAACTTTAAGTCTGTGGCTGAAAAGTATGACATGAATGATGAATTTGTTAAGGAAGTTTTAATTCGAGATTCAATTATTTATCAATACCGTGAAAGTATACAGGATGTTCTGGCGGTTACTGATGCCGATGCAGAGGCCTTCTATAACGAGAATATTGATATGTTTGACCTGGATGAAGTAAAGGCAAGCCATATTTTGGTTAGCGATGCCCTATTGGCTGATGAGCTATATGACAGGCTTACCAGAGGGGAAGACTTTGCAACGCTGGCTAAGGAGTATTCAGAGGACACAGGCACAGCAGTAAATGGCGGAGATTTAGGCTATTTCAAGAGAAATGAAATGGTAAAGGAATTTGAGGATGTTGCCTTTGCTACGGAAATCGGTGAAATCAGCGAGCCAGTAGAATCAACCTTTGGATTCCATATCATCTATGTAGAGGATAAGGTCCTGGGCAGAGAAGAATTTGCAAATGTAAAGGCAAATATTACCGAATACCTTGTAAGTATGGAATTCCAAAAGCATATAGAAGAGCTTGTGGAAAAGGCAGAGGTAACTAGAAAAGAAGAGCTATAAAATATTGATTGCAGAGAAGCTAAGGCTTCTCTTTTTTGTTTCTGCACTACTGTTCACTAGCGCCTTCTAGACTATTCTCTACGGTTTTTAATCACTATACACTATTCGTTATTAACTATTCACTAAAAGTAGGGATACCTTTTGAAATATTGCTTAAAATAATAATGCTAGAAAAAAATGTATAATATATTAGCTAAAACTGGTATACCACTTAAATTTCAATAAATTCCCCATACAGGATAAAAATTTCCTCAAATGCATAAAAAAGTGGTTAAGGTTTAATAATATTGATACATTTAAAAATACTCTACTTAATTTTAGGAGGTAATATGAGTGAAGGCAACAGGAATAGTAAGACGTATTGATGATCTGGGGAGAGTAGTAATTCCAAAGGAGATTCGTAGGACTCTTAGAATTAGAGAAGGCGACCCTCTAGAAATATTTACCGACAGAGAAGGGGAAGTAATATTAAAGAAATACTCTCCAATTGGCGAGTTAAGTGAATTTGCAAACGAGTATGCGGAATCATTACAGGAAGCGTTGGGTCATATTGCAGTTATAACGGATAGAGACACCATCATAGCAGTTGCAGGTGCCTCCAAAAAGGAATATCTAGACAAAAGAGTAAGCAAGTCTCTGGAGAAGCTTATGGAGGATAGAGAGGTTATTGTAGTCAACACAAATGATCCCCATTATACCTTGGTTTCGGATGAAACCGAGGACAACAAGTACACCTCTCAGGTGATAGCACCGATCGTAACACAGGGTGACCCAATAGGAACTGTTATCCTTTGTTCAAAGGATAAAGGAGTGGCAATGGGTGAAACAGAGAAAAAGATAGCACTAACAGCAGCAGCATTTCTTTCAAAGCAGATGGAGCAGTAAGATTTCCCTCAGGCCCAAGGCCTGGGGGTTTTGTTTATGTGTTGGTATTTGTTTATCACACACACCTCTTGACTATACTATTAGGTAAAAGTCTGCTATAATTAATTTTGACTTAAATGGGAGTAGGAGGAATAAGCAAATGAAGAAGGATAGCTTCTTAAAGGGTGCAGCTATACTGGGAATTGCAGGAATGATAGTAAAGGTTATAGGGGCTTTTTTCAGAATTCCCTTAGGCTGGATAATAGAATCAGATGGATTAGGGTATTATCAGGTAGGGTATCCAATATATACCTTCCTGCTGGCCTTTTCGGCAGCCGGTTTTCCAACGGCAATATCGAAGCTTGTATCGGAGAAGAGGGCAAAGGAAAATCATAAGGGAGCTTATCAGGTGTTTAAGGTGTCCTTTATCCTGCTATTAATCATTGGTTCCATCAGTTCAATAGGCTTGGCTTTGGGGGCAAGGTATTTTGTTGATAATATAATAGAGAGTCCAAATGCATATTATGCTGTTTTAGCATTGGCTCCAGCGTTATTCTTTGTTTCTCTGATGGCGGCCTTTAGAGGCTATTTTCAAGGGATGCAAAACATGGTGCCTTCAGCCATATCACAGGTTGTAGAGCAGTTTGGTAGGGTTATCATAGGGCTGACGCTGGCAATTGTCCTAATGAGGAGAAGCGTAGAGCTGGCGGCGGCAGGAGCCTCCTTTGGTGCAACCATTGGTGGAATAACTGGTCTGTTGGTTATGGTGTGGATTTTTATAGTACACAAAAGAAAGCAGCTCCAAAATCCTGAAATTGCAAGCCTAGGTGAAGAAGACACCTTTACTGGAGTAGTACGAGATTTATTTAAAATATCGATTCCCATAACCATAGGAGCCTCAGTTCTTCCACTGATATCAATGGTCGATTCTCTGATTGTTCTGCGAAGGCTGCAGGAGATAGGCTTTACATATGAAGCAGCAAATAAGCTATTTGGGCAATTAACAGGTATGGCGGTAACCTTGATTAATTTACCGCAGGTGCTGACGGTGGCGTTGGCGGCAAGTATTGTTCCGGTAATTTCGGAGTCTGTAACTAAGGGAGAAACAGAAAGCATAAAGAAGGATACCCAATCGGCCTTTAGAATATCTCTTTTGATAGGCTTGCCTGCTGCAGTAGGCTTGGCGGTATTGTCCAGCCCCATAATGCAGCTGCTATATCCCAAGGAGCCCGCATCAGTAGGAGAGATATTGCTGTATCTTTCCATAGCAGTTTTATTCCTTACACAGGTGCAAACCCTTACAGGTATACTTCAGGGCTTAGGCAAACCGGTTATTCCCGTGCGAAACCTAATGATAGGAGCAGGGGTAAAGCTGGTTGTCACCTATGTGCTGACGGGAATACCGGCATTAAACGTCAAAGGGGCGGCCCTTGGTACTGTTTTTGCATATTTGGTGGCATCTGTTCTGAATTTCATTGCTGTTAAGAAGTATACAAATACAGAATTTCATCTATATAATATTTTCATCAAGCCCATTATTTCTGCATTAACCATGGGTATTGTAGTTAAACTAGGATATATGCTGTTTATGCCATTGGCGGGTTCAAGCATATCAACGGTTCTGTCTATCTTAATCGGTATAGCTGTGTATGGCTGTATGCTGCTGGTGACTAAGACCCTCACCAAGGAGGATTTTGAGCTACTGCCGGGCGGAGGCAAGCTTTCCAAGCTGTTGAACAAGGTAGGACTAATGAGGGGTTAATCGGAGGAATAAATATGAAGAAGATTATTGTTATAGGTCTAGGCCCTGGTTCAGAGGAGCATCTGACCAAAGGGACAATGGCGCTTTTAAAGGGTAAGGAAAGGGTTTTTCTGAGGACGGAAAAGCATCCCGTGGTCTCAAGCTTAAACAGTGAAGGCATAGGCTACGAAAGCTTTGACCATATATACGAGGAAAAGGCCAGCTTTGAAGAGGTGTATGAAGAAATAGTAAAGGCTTTATTGGAAAGGGCAATGGAGGAAGACATCGTCTATGCTGTGCCGGGACATCCTATGGTGGCGGAAAATACAGTACATGGGCTATTGGAGGCCGGCAGGGCTCAGGGGGTAGAGGTGGTGGTTCATCCTGCCATGAGCTTTATAGACGTCCTGCTGCCGGTTGTGGGGGTGGACCCAATTGACGGCTTTAAGCTGTTGGATGCCCACAGGATGGAGGAGCAGCGACCGGACCCTGAGGTCGCCAATATTATAACCCAGGTCTATGACAGGTTTATGGCAGCCGAGGTTAAGCTTCGTTTAATGGAATACTACGATGATGAGGAAATGATATATGTCATAAGGGCAGCAGGAGTCCCGGGGCTGGAAAGGGTTGAAAAAATACCATTGTATCAGCTGGACCGACTTGACTGGATTGACTATCTTACCAGCCTGTATATTCCAAAGACAGCATTATCGCAAAAAAAATATTACGATATGCATAATTTGGTGGATATTATGGAAAGATTAAGGAATAAAGACGGCTGTCCTTGGGACATTAAGCAAACTCACGAAAGCTTGAAGCCCTATCTTATCGAAGAGAGCTATGAGGTTCTGGAGGCAATAGATTTGCAGGATGATGAGCTGCTGCAGGAGGAGCTGGGAGATTTGCTGCTTCAGGTGGTCTTCCACAGTCAGATTGCCAGAGAACGACAGGCCTTTTCCATAGAGGATGTCATTCAAGGAATAGCCGACAAGCTGGTTTTCCGTCACCCCCATGTTTTTACCGAAAACAGGGTAAGCAATAGCGATGAGGCCCTGGAGACCTGGGAGGGTCAAAAACGAGCAGAAAAGCAAATTGAAAGCACTATAGAGGCCATGGAGCTTATTCCTAAAAACCTACCAGCCTTGATGAAGGCCTACAAAATACAAAAAAAGGCTGCAGCTGTCGGCTTTGATTGGGACATGGTAGAGGATGTAATAAATAAGGTTCAGGAGGAGCTACAGGAGCTTATGGAGGCCTCTAGAGAAGGAAATAGGCAGGAAATACATAATGAGGCTGGAGATTTGGTGTTTGCAGTAGTAAACCTATTAAGATTTTATGATGTAGAGCCGGAGGAGGCCCTTAGAGGAACCTGCCTGAAGTTTATGGACAGATTTCGATATGTGGAGGAAACGGCTAAGGAATCAGGGAGGGCTTTGAAGGATATGACCCTGGAGGAAATGGATATTTTATGGGAGCAGGCTAAGAAAAAATAGTACTGTGATAACAAAAATATCAAAAAATAGCAAAAAATATATAGAAAATCATTTAAAAAGAAGGAATTTCAATTTTTAGAGAGAATATCACTATACGTATTCTAAATTACCAAGGAGGTTATTTACATGAACAAAGCTGAATTAGTATCTAAAATGGCTGAGAAAAGTGCTTTAACTAAAAAGGATGCAGAATTAGCTCTTAATGCTTTTATGGAAAGTGTTGAAGAAGCTCTAGAAACCGGTGACAAAGTACAATTAGTTGGATTCGGTACTTTTGATGTTAGAGAAAGAAAGCCAAGACAAGGAAGAAACCCAAGAAATCCAGAGCAAGTGATCGACATTCCAGCTTCTAAAGCTCCAGTTTTCAAAGCTGGTAAAACTTTAAAAGAAAAGATCAACGGATAATACAAAACAGGTCCCATAAAGGACCTGTTTTTATTATTTGTGGAAATTTAGTGCCCCATGGGCTAATTCATTGAATTTAAAGCTTAAATTTGCTGATGGTATTCTGCAGAGATATTGCCTGATGAGATAAGGCTTCACTGGAGGAGCTAATTTCATCCATTGCAGCCGTCTGCTGCTCTACCGTGGCAGCTACCTCCTCTGCACTGGCGGCATTCTCCTCCGCAATTGCCGAAAGATTCACCACAACCTGTAGAATTTCCTCCTTCCGTTCCTCCATAGTCTCACCCAATTGACCGATATCATTAACCTTATTTCTGGTTTTTTCAATCGCCATAGACAGATCGTTAAATACTGCCTGAGTAAGCTCTACAGAGGCGGATTGTAGGGATGACGCCTGTCTAACCCCATGCATGGTATCCACCGCCAGCTGAGATTGCTCTAGTGTGTTGCCGATAATCTGTGAGATTTCCTTCAAGGATTTTGTTGACTGCTCCGCCAGCTTTCTTATTTCCTCTGCTACAACTGCAAAGCCTCTTCCGGCATCACCAGCTCTAGCAGCCTCGATGGCGGCATTTAAAGCCAGCAGATTAGTTTGCCCAGCTATTGCTTCAATTGTGGAGGTAATGGTGGTTATTTTCTCTGTGTTTTTGTTGGATTGAAGAATGACCTCCTCTATCATTTTCATGGAGGCATTGTTCTTGCCAGTAGTTTCCGTCAGGTCTGTAATTATACCCAAGCCTTTATTTTTCAGCTCCTCAGTATCGCCTGTAATGCCCTTTAAAGCGACAGCAGCAGTTAAGACCTCCTGAATACTGTCCGCCAGCTCACTGGCCTTTATAGAGGCATTCTCCACGTCTAGGGCCTGTTCAGAGGCTCCCTTTGCAATCTGGTCTATGGTTGTGGCTACCTGCTCAATAGAAGCATTGTACTCCTGAGAGGTGGCAGAAAGCTCCTGAGAAGCATTTGAGACCAGCTCGGAGGTTTGGGAGGACTGCAGGATAAAATCTCTTAGGCTGGAGATAATGGACTGAAACGCCCTCGCCATATCCCCCACCTCATCGGAACGGATCAGCTCTCCTTCAGAAACATTGATGGTTAAGTCGAGATTTGCCACCATAGCCGCCTTTTTAGACATTGAGGCTATGGGCTTAGCTATGTAACTCCCTACAAAGTAAGCAATTATAACACCTAGCAGCAGAATAATCAATGCTGATATAAGAATGGTTCGGCTAAGCTGATGCAGCTCAGCAAATACCTCATCCTTAGGGGCCGTTACCCCCATAGCCCAGCCAGTATCCCCAACCGGAGCATAACCCATAAACTTAGTTACACCCTTAAAGGTGTATTCCTCTGTCCCCTGCTCTCCGTTAATCATAATCTTCGTTACATTTGCCAGAGCCTCCAGCTCAGGGTCATTATTGTACTCCTCTAAAATATTATACTGACTATGCACCAGAGTAATATCGGAATGAGCAATTATAGTACCCTCGCTGTTTATCATATAGGCCTGTCCAGATTGTCCAAAGGTGATATCCCCTATAAGGGCGCTTAGATTATCTAGGCTTGCCGTTGCCACCAGAAGACCTGCGACTCTGCCATTATCCATTATCGGTACGGCATAGCTATACAAAAGGGTATCGTTGCCTTCCGATTTGAAGGCCTCCGATACCGTGCTATTTCCCTGCACTGCTTTTTTGAAATAGTCTGTGCTGCTTATGTTGATTACCCTTCCGTCAGTGGTATGCATATTACCTCCCACATCAGCGATACCCATATAGTCAAATTGAAGCTTTTCCTTCTGCTCCTTCAATATTTCAATCTTTGCTTCCAATGGAATGCTGAAATCCTTGATGGTAGAAAAATCAGCTAAGGTGGAGAGGGTATCGTACTGAGCAGATAACCTATTTTCCATAAGCTTTGTAGCGGTAGCTGCCAGGGTCTCCAAGGACTCAGCAGTATTGTCGGTTAGTATTCCAGAAGAGGTAAAAATAAAGATTCCGCTTAGGCTGCTGCATATCAGGATAATCAATGCCGCAATCAGTAGGATAAGCTTGCTTTTAATGCTTTTCATAATTGGACCCCCTATAATTCATTTGTATGATATTAATTAGCTGCATATTGCTCAGTCTGCATCGACTTTCCGAGTAAAGTATATTTAGCCTGGCCACAGCTAATTATCAAAACTTGAAAACATAGATACTAGGACTTATATATCCTTTCTTTGGTAATACTAAACAACAATTGCTTTGACTATATTTTCCAATAGGGGATTGCCTCCGTTTAATTTGTTGTGAATTAACAAATCAAAAAACCTCAGGAGGCTATGTCCTTCGGTGGAGGATTTGAATAATCCCGTTTGTAGGCTTACAAGGGGTCCATATCCCTAATGATATTCTGTAAAACTTGATAAATATCAGGATTTTGATTAATATGATATCAGGTGAATATTTTAATATGAGGTAATTGGAGGAGATTGAATGAGATTAGATAAGTATTTGAAAAATTCAAGGATAATTAAAAGAAGAACAGTGGCAAAGGAGGCCTGTGACGGAGGCAGAGTTAGGATAAACGACAAGGAGGCTAAGGCCGGAACAGAGGTCAAGGCTGGGGACATTATAGAGATCGCCTTTGGGGATAAAACAGTGAAGGCAAGAATAACCTCTGTAGCCGAGCATGTGTCAAAGGATGCTGCAAAGGAAATGTTTGAAATCCTTGAGGGTTAGAAAAAATGCATACAAACTCCTAGAAATCAAATAATAACAGCAAATGATGTGGCGCATCCTATTGATTGTTGAAAACGATTGATGTCCTATCAACAACGTCTTTGATGTCAGCATATCAGATTATTATTCTTAGGAGGATTCGTATGGGAAAGTATAAAAGAGTTCTGGTAATTTTTTTAGCAGCCATAATGATATTGACAGCCTCAGGCTGCAGTCCACAAAGCAGACCGGAGGGTGAAGGGCCGCAATTAGAAGATGGTCAAAAGCCCCCAATACCGGAGGAAATATCACAGGGGGAAAATCAGGAGCCCAGATTAAAGGTATATCTCACCGACACTCAAGAGATAAAGGAAATGGCCTTTGAGGAGTACCTAGCTGGTGTTCTTGCAGGAGAAATGCATAACGATTGGCCGGAGGAGGCTCTGCAGGCTCAGGCGATATTGGCGAGGACCTTTGTAATGGAATTTATACAGGACAAGGGTGGTTCAAAATATGAGGGTGCCCATGTATCTACGGATATAGAGGAGGCCCAGGCATGGGATGCCGCACAGGTAAATGAGAGGATAAAGGCAGCCGTGGCGGCTACAAAGGGTCAGGTGGCATTGCATGACAACAATTATATAAAGGCATGGTTCCACGCCCATGCAGGAGGCCAGACGGCGGCTGCCAAGGAGGGCCTAGACTTTGAGGAGGAGGAGCCTCCATATATTAAGGTTGTGGAGTCACCTGATTCACCGGAGGCACCACCGGAGGATGCCAATTGGACAGCCACCTTTACCAAGCAGGAAATCATAGCTGCGCTTCAAAAGGTCGGACAAAGCCCCAGCGACTTCAATAGCATTGAGATAGCGGAAAAGGGTCCTTCAGGCAGGGCTACTCAGTTGAAAATAGGCGATGCAACAGTGCCAGCAGCAGGCTTTAGGGTGGCTCTGGACAGCACAAAAATGAAATCCACAAAGCTGGAGAGCATTTCTGTCTCAGGGGACAAGGTTGCGATGAAGGGCATTGGCTATGGTCATGGGGTAGGAATGAGCCAGTGGGGCGCATACCAGATGGCTAAGGACGGAAAAAACCCTGAGGAAATATTAAAGCATTATTTCAAGGATATAACAATAGTAAAAATGTGGTAGGTAATAGGAAGCTGTTCTAAAATCGCCAAATTCCTCATATTTATAGACGAAAGAGGAAAATGGGGGTAGGTGAATTTAATGGAGGATCGGAGAAACGTCAACCGAAATAAGGTCCATAATGTAATTCTGGAAAATAGAGAAAAGCTCTCGGTTTCAGGTGTTGAGCATGTAAATAGCTTTAACAGCGAATTAATAGTGCTGGAAACAATTGCAGGGGTAATAACCGTCAAGGGGCAGGAGCTGGATGTAAATAAGCTAAGCCTGGATGATGGCAATGTAATAATCTCCGGCACAGTCTCCTCAATGGTATATAGCGACAGAGACAGCTTCAGCGCAAAGGGCGGAGGACTGTTGAGTAAGATGTTTAAGTAAAACACTAGTGTATAGTGAATAGAGAATAGTGAATAACGAAAAGACTAAATAAATTTAAGCCTATGAAAAATCACCAGGTGATTTTCGTAGGTTTTTTGTTTTTACACTATTTACTATACACTATTAATTATTCACTATGGTTTTAAAACACTATCCATTACAAAATAAAAATTTATTTTTATTTTGTAATGGACATTCACATTTTCATCCTCTGCTGCATATCTTGACAATGATACCATCCCACTTAATAAGAGGTGAAAAAAATGAATATGTATTCGGTCAATCAAGAGGCATATATATTACTGGCAACAATATACGGGGGTATACTCATCGGATTTATCTATGATCTATACAAGGTGGTCAGGGGAATATTTCATCCGAAAAAGTTCGCCACAAACCTACAGGATATTATTTTTTGGACGATAATCTCTTTAGTAGCATTTTACATATTAATATTCAGCAATCAAGGCGCCCTAAGGTTTTATAACTTCCTTGGCTTTATGCTGGGGGTAGGTCTATATCACTACCTTTTAAGCAAGCCCATAGTTAAGACCCTATTAATGATTTTAAGGGCATTAAAACGGGTTATTATTGACTTGACACAGCTGATTATTTACCCCTGTCGTGTCGGCATATGTCTATTAGGGGTACCATATGACTATTGTAAAAAAAAGACTAAGCCTGTATACTATAAGTCAAAGAGGATTATTGCCCTACCGGGTAGAATGCTTAAGGATACAAAAAGGACTGTTAAAAACTACTTTAAGAAAAAGTAGATGGAATAAACGCATGAGGAGGGTGAAGCAATGGAGGGTAAGAAAAGAAAAAGAAGACCAACTAATTTCATAGTTTTGGGAATGCTTTTGATGATATGCTTTTATGTTGGCATTACCCTTCTGGAGCAGCAGCAGGAGATGATCCAGCTGAAAAAAGAGGAGCAGGAGCTACAAAGTAAAATCGACAGCACCCAACAAGAAATAGACGGCATAACAAGTAATATAGAAAGTGCCGATACCGATGAATACATAGAGAAAATAGCAAGGGAAAACCTCAAAATGATAGGTTCAGATGAAGTGATTTTCATAGATTTGGGAAAAAACAATGAGTAAAAAAATATATACCTTTTGGGATACATGTGATATAATATGTTTGCAATTAGATTGACAAATTAACGGAGTTAAACTTGTTCAACTTTTAGAAGGAGGAGTATTAAATTTATGCCGGTAGAGGTAGGAAGTATTGTAGAAGGCACTGTTTCAGGTATTACTAATTTTGGAGCTTTCATAGACTTGGGGGAAGGAAAAACAGGATTGGTTCATATTTCAGAGGTAGCAAATGACTATGTGAAAAATATCCATGAATATTTGAAGCAAGCCCAAGTTGTAAAGGTGAAGGTATTATCTGTTGAAAAGGATGGTAAAATAAGCCTTTCTATTAAGCAAGCTGTGCCACCTAAAAAGAGAAGCTCCAGACCAGCAGACTACGACTGGAATAAAGCTGATGAGGCACCAAGTTTGTCCTTCGAAGATAGAATGGCTCGCTTTTTAAAGGATAGTGATGAGAAAATGCAAACCCTAAAGAGTAAGACTAAAAGCAGTAATAACAGAAAAAGCAATGGACATACAAAAAAGGTTTTCAAGGAGTAAGCTATAGCCGGTTATTATACCGGCTTTTTATGTGCCTATTTTTGCTTTCTTAATGCGCTTTGTTAGGGATTCACTTAAAATATACTGTTTCAGTAAATATGATTTTGATTTTGTACTACAGAGGAGGTAATGCCATGAAAAGAGTAGCGGCAATCGATATAGGAACAAATTCCATGCGTCTGCTGTTGGCGGAGCTGGAAAAAGAAGGCTTTACATTTAGGCAAAAGGCCTTAAATACCACCCGAATAGGCAGGTCGGTGGATGTAAACAGAAGGATTTCAGAGGATGGCATCAAGGTAAATATAGAGGCCTTTTCAGAATTCGTTAAGGTTGCCAGAGAATGGGGTGCGGAGGAAATAGCCGCCATAGCCACCAGTGCCGTAAGGGATGCAGCCAATGGAAGGGATTTTATAGAATTAGCCCTTAAGGAAACCGGTGTGCATATAAGAATCATTTCCGGTGAGGAAGAGGCCCTTTTAGGCTATAGAGGGGTGCTGAAGGGTGTGGCTGAATTGCCTGAAAGGCTTATGGTTATAGATATTGGCGGAGGTAGCACAGAGCTGATTGTAGGGGATGAAAGAAAAATAATAAAGGGTGTAAGCCTCAATATGGGCTCCGTTAGGATGACGGAAAGAGTCATAACCGCCGACCCCATAGTCCCTAAGGAATATCAGCAGCTGCAGCAGGAGATTAGGGATATATTAGCAAAGGAGCTTGAGGGGCTTGAGGCATTAAAGCCCTCAATGCTAATAGGCATAGGAGGGACAGCCACCACTATAGCCGCCATACATCAGGAGCTGGAGCCCTACGACCCCGACAGAGTGCACCAGTACAGCTTGAGCCTGGAGGAAATAGAGGCGCTATTAAACAGGCTTATGGTGATGTCGCTGGAGGATAGAAGAACAGTCAAGGGACTGCATCCTCAAAGAGCAGATATCATAATCGCTGGAATAACAATAATGACCACGGTAATGGAGGCATTTGGAATAAAGGAGCTGCAGGTCAGCGAATACGACAATTTAGAGGGTATGCTGGCAAGTGATAGTGAATAACGAACCCCAGCCTTAAGTTGGAATCAAATCAATAAGTTGCTATCAACTCGTTATCGAGTCGATAGCAACTTATTGCGTTATAGCAGAATTTATAAACGGGTATTATACCCTATATTTCTTTTTCCTGCGCATTATGAGGGACTGGCTGGTCTGTAGCACATCAGCTGCCTCATAAGAGCTCTTGCAGTTGTTTAGTGCATATTGTAGATAGCTCCTCTCACAACGCTCCAAATATTCGTTAAGCGGGACCCTCTGGTTTAGCATTAGAGCCAGATTTTCCTCCCCCATCATATTGCAATCGTTTACCTTCCTATACCCAGAGCTTAGCTCGGTTCTGCGATCTCGGTTGATGGCCACCGAATGGACATTATCAATTTCGATATAGTCCGTTGCCGTCATGATCACAGAGCGCTCCACAAAATTTTTCAGCTCCCGCACATTGCCAGGCCAGTCGTATTCCTTCATGCATTGGATGGTTTTTTCTGTGAAAAGTCGGGTTTTCATGTACTTTTCGCAGTAGGATTTAAGAAAATACATAGCCAAAGGAATAATGTCCTCCTGCCGTTCCCGCAGGGGAGGAAGGGTCAAGGGGATGACGTTCAGGCGATAGAAGAGATCATTGCGGAACAGCCTCTTCTCCACCATACCCTGCAGGTCCTCGTTGGTGGCGGCAATGAGGCGAAAATCAACAGTAAGACTCTTGTTGGAACCAATACGTTGGATGGTCTTGGTTTCAATTGCCCGCAGAAGCTTGCCCTGCAGAGGGAGGGGCAGAGAATTAATCTCGTCCAGAAAGAGGGTGCCGCCTTCGGCGGCTTCAAATAAGCCAATTTTCCCCCCGACTGCGGCCCCTGTAAAGGCCCCCTTCTCATAGCCGAAGAGCTCTGCCTCCAGCAGGTTTTCCGGCAGTGCGGCGCAGTTCACCACCACCATGCGATTTCCGCTACGCTGCCCATAATCGTGGATGAACTGGGCAACCACTTCTTTGCCGGTGCCGGATTCGCCAGAGATAAGCACTGCCGAGTCCACGTCGGCTATGGTCTGGGACATGGCGAGAATGCTGCGCATAGCTGGGCTCGCCGCGATAACTGCCACTGCCTTTTTCCTGTTAGGAATAGCACAGGTAGCAGATATGCTGCTGGTGCTGGCCTCGCTATAGTAGTCGTTCAGGGTATCCAAACGCTTGACTACGGCTACAATATTTTGGACCTCACCCCTCTGGTTGAAGATGGGGTTAGAAATCACTAGATGCCGGAAGGGTCGCTGCTGCTGCACATCCTGAAACATGACCACCCGACGTTTCTCCCGATATACAATGTCAGAGATACATACGTTGATATGGCCGGAGCTTAAAAAATCGTATACGTTGCAGCGCAGCATCTCCGCCTTAGGCACGCCAATACTTTTGATATAGGCACTGTTTACAAAGATAAAATTGCCCTTGTCATCCAGGATATAAATGCCATCCGGGATATTATCCATTACAAGCTCATAGAATTCTCCCATGTCCACTGGTACCGCTCCCCCTCAGTTTTGATTAATCTTGGCCATATTATAGCATAGATGCTTTTATTCTGCAAAAATTGTCAGAAAATTAACTGGCATGCTTCTTGCAAAATAGTACTAGTAAACATAGCGCTGTGTTTTAAAGAATTAAAAGCGGGTTATGATGTAACATTTCTCCGCTCCCATCATCTATGGAACTGACTTAATGAAAAAAAGTGTAAATAGAAAGAGGGGAACAATATGAGTATAGGTGTTATTGGATTAATTCTTGCTGTCGCGGTGCTTGTCGTTGGCGCTTATAAAGGCCTGGGGGCTCTACCGTTGACGCTACTAGCATCCTTTGTGGTCATTGTTACAAACGGTATCAATATCTGGGAGGGTTATGCCACTTCCTATATGGCAGGTTACACTGGCATCTATCTATCCTTTTTCCTGCTTTTCGCTAGCTCCAGCCTTTATGCAGAGCTGATGAATATCTCCGGCAGTGCCGCATCCATTGGGAACAAGTTTATCGACTGGTTTGGGAAAACGAAGGTCATGCTGGTCACCACCATAATTGTTAGTGCATTGACCTATGGTGGCGTGAGTCTGTTTGTTGTTGTCTTTGCAGTTGGTCCAATCGTGTTCCAATTGTTCAAGGAAGCCAACCTGCCACGACATCTTACCGTCGCCTGCTTGGTCACCGGCTCAGCTACCTATACCATGACATCATTGCCAGGAAGCCCAGCACTTACCAATGTAATCCCGACCCAGTTCTTAGGGACTACATTAACGGCAGCACCAGTGCTGGGTATTGCAGCCAGTTTGATCGCATTTGCCATGTGTATGGCCTATATGAATTACTCAGAGAAGAAGGCTAGAAAAAATGAAGAGATCTGGACATTTCCTGAACATGTAAATCCAGCACTCTTTGAGGTTAAGGATCGCAGTCTTCTGCCCTCAGCTTGGAAGGCATTTCTTCCAATGGTGACTTTGATGCTGGTTATTATCGTGGGTAGCCGCTTTGTGGCAAACTCAACAATGCTGGCTGTTATCGCTATGCTGATTGGTGCCCTTTTAACCTACCTTATTAATTTCGACAAATTCAAGGAAAAGAGCTTGAAGAATATCGTAACCAAGGGCTTGAATGGCGGCATCGATGGCATCGGCGGCCTGGCCGGCGTCGTCGCCTTTGGTACTGTAGTACAGAGCTCCGCAGCCTTCAGTGCCATCGTCAGCTGGGTTCTAAGCTTAAAGATGAATCCCTTTGTTGAGGGTGTTATGTCTACAATGGTGGTATCTGCTGTTACAGGTTCCTCCTCCGGCGGTCTAAAAATCATGTATACCGCAATGGCAGAGAACTTTATCAGCTCCGGCGTTAACCTGGAAATTCTCCACCGTCTGACTGCTATTTCAGCTGGCGCACTGGATACATTGCCGCACTCTCCGGGCCTGTTCTTGACCTTTGCAGTGCTGGGACTTACTCACAAGCAAGCCTATAGGCATGTATTTGTCACCAGTGTATTAGTTCCATTAATTATTACTATAGTATTGACAGCTTACTGCAGCATTTTCCTTTAAGCTTCTTTAGTGCCTTGACCACTTAATTCTTAGTTCAGTTATTTAAAGCAGTCAAGGCGCTAGCATAGCGGAATATTTCTGATATAGGAAATCTTAGGCTCAAATCATATTTATCAAAAAAATATAGTAATGCAAGGGTTAGCTTCTAACCCCTGCATTACTCTAAGGAGGAGACACAGTGAGAACTGCAATATTCGGTTGTGGCGCCATGGGCACGATTTTAGGCGCTTATATGAACAAAAACGGACATGAGACCATTCTAATAGATAACTATGCCGACCATGTCAAAGCATTGAATCAAAAAGGGGCGCAGGTAGTCCGTTGCGCCGAACTGACGGTACCGGTGAAGGCGATAACCCCTGACCAGATGGAGGGCAAGTACGATCTGGTATTTCTGCTTACCAAGCAGACGTCTAACAAGGAAGTACTGCCTCAGCTTTTACCCTACCTGAAGGAGGATAGCATTGTCTGCACACTGCAAAACGGGATTCCGGAACCCAGTGTGGCTGAAGTCGTTGGTAAGGAAAGAACCGTGGGCGGGGCTGTTATGTGGGGGGCGACCTTTGTCGAACCAGGAGTTTCCCAGCTGACACAGGATATTTCCAAGCAGGAGTCCCTGTTTGAAATTGGTGAGATGGATGGTGTCATAGGGGACCGCATAAAAAAGGTGGCAGAGGCACTGGAAAAAATGGGCCCTGTGACCATTACTGACAATCTGATGGGTGCACGGTGGCTAAAGGTTATGTTTAACAGCTGCTGGAGCGGTATGTCTGCGGCTCTGGGCTGTACCTTCGGGGAGATTATCGACAACCCCAAGGCCAGTGCCTGCATGAGCTATATCGCCCATGAGGCGGTTTCCGTTTGCTCAGCCTTAGGCTATAGTATGCCAAAATTCTGGGACCAGGATATGACGGCTATGGGCAAAATCGGTACGGAGGAAGAGTTTAAGAATTCGCAGCAAATTTTTTATGACCTCGTAAGTAAAATGCGCCCTGCCAAGGCCAGCATGCTGCAGGACCTTGAGAAGGGCAAAGTAACAGAGGTAGGCATGATTAATGGCTATATCTGTGATGAGGGCAAGAGGGTTGGCATTCCTACCCCCTTCTGCGATACAGTTGTAAAGGTGGTCAGGGGTATCGAGGCAGGGGAAGTTTCCTTAAGCATGGATAATTTAAAATATTTCGATGTACCTGGATTCAGAGAATATTAAATATAAAGGAGAATAGAAAATGGCTGATAAAATTTTTATTTCTGCTGCACTAACCGGTGCATGGGCTACTAAAGAAATGAATGAGAATCTCCCCATAACACCTTCAGAAATAGCGGAGGATGCATATCAATGCTGGAGGGCCGGTGCCGCTATAGTCCATCTGCATATGAGGGACGATAAAGGCGAAGGCACCATGGACCCAGCCAAGTATGCTGAGACCATAAAGCTGATCCGCGCCCACAAGGACTGCGATGTTATTATCAACTGCACCTCCTCAGGCTCCAGGATCCCATTAGAAAATGATCAGAGAATGATTCATTTCAGGGAGAATCCTGAAATACAGATGGGCTCCTATGATGCCGGTAGCATGAACTGGGGTTGCCATGCTGTCTTTGAAAACTCCCCAGCCTTCCTGGAACAGCTGGGTAACTGCTATCTGGAGAACAATATACGTCCAGAGCTGGAGATTTTTGATGCCGGTATGCTGGGTAATGTAAATTATTATGCAAAGAAAGGTATCTTGAAGGACCCTCTGTGCATCCAGTTTGTTTTGGGTGTTCTGGGGGGAATGGATGCAACCGTGGACAATCTAATGCACCTGGTCAGGCTAAAGCCAGAGGGCGCCATATGGTCTGCCTTCGGCATCGGCAAGGCCCATCTTCCTATAATGTATGCTGCTCTAGCCTTGGGGGCTGACGGTATCCGTGTGGGACTAGAGGATAATCTCATGTTTAGCCGCAATGTTAAAGCCACCAATGTTTCTTTGGTGGAGCGGGCTGTGAAGGCTATTAAGAATTTCGATAAGCAGATTGCTACCCCTGCTGAAACCAGAGAAATACTAGGTCTCAAGTAGCAGAAAATAACTGGGAAGGTGCAGAAGGGCTAGTGTCTTGGTGACAACACAGCTTTGGTGAAATTTACCGTTGCTAAACTAAGCGTTAAGGTTGTCAGGATATTGGCTTCTATGCTGCTCCTCCCTCTAATTACGAAAAACAGAGGTGAATGACTATGGCAAACAGATATCAGGAATTGTACAACTCTAAAAAAATAACTGTCGAAGAGGCCCTCTCCTTGATTAAGCCCGGGGATGAAATTGTAGCCGGATTTGCAGGGCTGGAGCCTATGGCAATACTGAGCAAGCTGCATACCATCAAGGACAGAGTTAGTGATGTTACCGTTTGGCTGTCCCTATCAATGGGAAACTACGAGTTCTTCAATAATCCTGAGATGAAGGATATTTTCAGAACAAACTCCTTTTTCTTAGGTGCGGGGTTAAGAAAGGCCCACAGCATAGGAACAGTTAGCCTTCAGCCCGTTCATCTGCACAACGGCTTTATCAGAAGGATACAGGTTAAGCCACCTAATGTCTTTATCGGAACCGTAAGCCCCATGGACAAGCATGGCTACTGCAAAACCTCACTAAGCGCGCTGTATGAAAAAGCCTTTATTGAAAATGCAGATCTGGTAATCATGGAGGTCAACCCCCGCTTACCCAATGTAGGCGGTGATACGGAGCTTCCTATTGATGATATTGACTATATAGTGGAGGTTGATCGACCTGTTCCCATACTGCCGGTGGCCCCATTTACAGAAAACGATCAGACCATCGGAAACTATGTCGCTACTCTAGTTAACGATGGCGACACCATCCAGCTGGGTATCGGTAGCATCCCCAATGCTGTAGCATCAGCCTTTATGAATAAGCAGGACCTAGGGATTCACACCGAGATGATAACCAGCAGTATGGCCGAGCTGGTCATGGCGGGTGTTGTTACAGGAAAGAAAAAGACCCTGCATAAAGGAAAGCTAATCGGAAATTTTGCTTTGGGCACGCAAGAGCTCTACGATTTCCTGGACAATAATCCGTCTGTACAGCTTCTACGGGGTGAATATGTGAATAACCCCTTTGTTATTGCGCAAAACGACAATATGGTTTCCATCAATACGGGGCTGCAGGTGGATTTGACAGGACAAATTTGTTCGGAGTCGATCGGCTTGAGGAGCTGGAGCGGTACAGGAGGTCAAAATGATACGGCTGAAGGCGCTATTCATGCAAAAAATGGCCGCTCCATTATTGCCCTCAACTCAACCGCTAAGAACGGTACTATCTCCACTATCCAGCCATGGCTGACCCCTGGGGCTGCAGTTACCCTTTCACGAAACAACATTGACTACATTGTCACTGAGTATGGCATTGCGCCTATGAAGGCACGCACCATTAGGGAAAGAGTAGAAAACCTAATTGCAGTGGCACATCCTGATTTCCGCCAGAGTCTGCGCCAGGATGCCATCAAGCATCAAATATGGTAATGGATGAAACAAGGAGGATTCAGCGGAGCCATTTTGTTATGAGATAAAGGAGGGTTCATATTGAGTAAAGTAGCTAAGCTGGAGGAGGCCATAGCCAAATTTACCGACAACCAGGTGATAATGATTGGCGGCTTTCTGGGGACAGGAACTCCCGAAGGTCTGGTAGATGGTTTGCTGGAAAAGAGTGTAAAAAATCTTACAATAATCGCCAATGATACTTCCTTTGTGGATAAAGGCGTTGGTCGACTGGTGGTTAGCAAGCAGCTGAAAAGGGTTATTGTATCTCATATAGGCACCAATAAGGAAACTGGCAGACAGATGAATGCCGGAGAAATAGAAGTGGAGCTGGTTCCCCAAGGCACCTTGGCGGAAAGAATCCGCTGCGGAGGTGCTGGCTTAGGCGGTGTTCTAACCCCAACCGGAGTTGGTACAATCGTAGAGGTGGGCAAGGAGAAAATAATAAAAGAAGGCAAGACCTACCTGCTGGAGCTGCCTCTCAAAGCAGATATTGCCTTAATCAAGGCTTGGAAAGCAGACATGTATGGCAATTTGGTCTATCGGAGGTCAGCTAGAAACTTCAATCCATTAATGGCTATGGCGGCAGATTTTGTGATTGTTGAGGCTGAGGAAGTAGTAGAAGCAGGCGCACTGGACCCGGACGAGATTATGACCCCGGGTGCTGTAGTGGATATGATTATTAAGGGGTAAGGAGGAAGATAGCATGTTTAATCCACGGGAAATAATCGCTAAAAGAGTTGCCAAATTTTTTCAAGCGGGCGATCTGGTAAACCTGGGTATTGGTATGCCCACCATTGTAGCTAATTATCTTCCTGCAGAGGCCAATGTTATGCTGCACTCGGAGAATGGCTTTATCGGTTTAGGCCCTACACCGGTGGAGGGAGAAGAAGAGAAGGATGTAGTAAATGCTGGAGCCGCACCCGTCACCATCGTTCCCGGCGGTGCTTGCTTCGACAGTGCAATGTCCTTTGCCCTTATTCGCGGGGGCCACTTGGCAGCTACAGTCCTAGGGGCCTTAGAGGTAGATGAAAAAGGCAATTTGGCCAACTGGATGGTACCCGGTAAGATGGTACCGGGTATGGGGGGAGCCATGGATTTGGTGGCAGGTGCCCGAAGGGTAATTATTGCCATGGAGCATACCACCAAAGAAGGCAAGCCGAAAATCCTGAAGAGCTGTAGCCTGCCCTTAACTGCTGCTAAAGAGGTGGATTATATCGTAACCGAATTAGGCGTAATGGAGGTAACCAATAAGGGAATTGTTTTAAGGGAGCTGGCTGCCGGTGTCTCGTTGGAGGAAATTCAGGCTAAAACCGAAGCGAATTTGATTATTCCGGATAAAATCGGAAGCATGGAATAGAAAAACTGGATCGGAACAATATTTGTAGGAGGGATTGAATGAAGGCTTGCTTTAATCGATACAATATAGTTTTTGGCTTATTGCTTGTAGCTTTGATTATGGTGGCGGAGGTGGCAATTTATTATTTAGAGCTACCGGGCTGGCCTATGTTTGCAGCTTTAGTTTTCTTTTTTCTGTGTCATCTTGACACGAAGACTATACCTGCTATTTTTATAGGAGGACTAACAGGCATAATTTGCATAGTGCTGCTAGGATATTTATCTATTTTGCTGACGCCTATTCTAGGGGATTTTATCCCCAAAATGATTTTCATAGGCTTGTTTGTTTTTTCAATCGTCCTGTTTAAGGATGTATTTCCTTTGGTGTTTAATAGCTATGCCTTTATGTTTTTTCTGATGGCCGGCATGGTACACGGAGCTACAGCCCCGTTAGTATTGGCAGCTATTACGCTGCTGGGGGGAGGCTTTATGATAGGCGGTACTATTCTAATTAATAAATTGCTGGATCCGATAAAAGAAAGCATAAACAATGAGAAAGAGGTGATGCTTAAATGAAATTGCAAGGAAAAGTAGCCATTGTTACAGGAGGAGGCGGAGGAATAGGAAAAGCCACCTGCCTAAAATTTGCTCAAGAGGGTGCCAAGGTAATTGTGGCTGGACTCACCCAAGAAAGCGTAGATCGAGTAGCAGACGACATTCAAAAGCTTGGCGGCGAGGCCCTTGGATTAATAGTTGATGTAGCTGATGCGGCAAGTGTCGCTAAGATGGTTGAAGACACTGTTAAAGCCTTTGGCAAATTAGATATAATTGTCAATAATGCCGGCATTACAGATGATGGTCAATTATTGAAAATGACCGAGGAGCAATGGGATAAGGTCATTAACGTTAACCTGAAGGGCGTATTCTTGTGCGGTCAGGCAGCTGCTAAGGCTATGGCTGCTCAAAAAACCGGTGGCGTTATTTTAAGCACCAGCTCAGTAGTAGGAATCTATGGGAACTTTGGTCAGACCAACTATGCCGCTTCCAAATGGGGCGTCATCGGTATGACCAAGACCTGGGCTAAGGAGCTGGGCCGTAAGAAAATCAGGGCTGTGGCTGTTGCTCCAGGCTTTATTGTTACCCCCATGACGGATAAAATGCCGGAAAAGGTCATTGAAATGATGAAGGAAAAAACACCCTTACGAACCGTCGGACAACCAGAGGATATAGCCAATGCCTTTGCCTTCCTCGCTTCTGATGAGGCCTCTTTTATTACGGGCACTGTCCTTAGCGTAGACGGTGGTATAGTTCCATAGAATTGACAAGCTTTAGTTCACCAGAAATGACGGATTGCCGGCGGATTAGGTGTTCCTCCGGCCCTTCCTTCTGAGATAATAATATTGAACAAGATTGTAGATAGGAGTGAAAAAAATGAGTCGTGAAGTCGTTATTGTTGGGGCAGCACGAACTGCCATCGGAGAATTTATGGGTTCTCTAAAAAATGTATCAGCAATTGAATTGGGTGTAACTGCTCTGCAGGGTGCCTTGACCAAGGCAGGCCTTGATTCAAGCATGATAGAAGAGGTAATAGCCGGAAATTGCGTTCAAGCTGCAAATCCGGGCAATGTTGCCCGTCATGTCGCCATCAGAAGCGGCGTACCCGTCGAGGCTCCAGCCATGACAGTAAACCAGCAGTGTCCTTCCTCCATGAGGGCCGCAGAGATTGTTGCACAGCAGATTATTCTAGGCAAAATTGATATAGGAGCAGTGGTGGGTACTGAAAGCATGAGCAATGCCCCCTATCTTCTGCCTAAAGCCCGTTATGGCTACCGTCTGGGGCCTGGAGATACCCTCCAAGATACCTTGCTATACAATGGATTAGTCTGCGGCTTTATCAACGCACACATGGGGGTTACAGCGGAAAATGTTGCTGAGATGTACAATATATCTCGCCAGGAGCAGGATGAACTAGCTCTCCTCAGTAACCAGCGAGCCCTAAATGCCATCAAGGAAGGCAGGTTTAAGGAAGAGATTGTTCCAGTAGAAATACAAAGTAAAAAAGGAAATTTTGTTTTTGATACGGATGAGCATCCCAAGGAAACAACCCTAGAAGCTCTGGCTACACTGCCACCGGCTTTTCAAAAGGGGGGTACTGTTACCGCAGGGAATGCCTCTGGTTTGAATGACGGGGCAGCAGCCCTAATCTTAATGGCTGCGGACATTGCAAAGGAACAGGGCATCAAGCCCTTAGGCCGAATCGTTGCTACTGCTTCTGCAGGGGTTGAGCCAAAAATCATGGGCATGGGGGTAGTACCTGCTGTGGAACGGGCTCTAAAATTTGCTAATTTAAAGAAAGAAGATATTGGTTATTGGGAAATTAACGAGGCCTTTGCCGCCCAGTTTCTTGGCGTTAATCGCGAGCTTAAATTAAGCTTAGATAAGGTAAATGCCAATGGCTCAGGTGTGGGCCTCGGTCATCCTGTAGGGTGCACCGGAGCCAGATTAATTGTAACCATGATCTACGAAATGCGCCGTCGTGGCGTGCGCTATGGCTGCGCTTCCCTCTGTGCAGGGGGTGGCCCTGCAGCAGCTATAATCATTGAAGCTGCTGAGGAATAAATCAAGGCAGGCTTTGAAGCTAATCATTAAAATGGCTCATCAACAAGGCAAACGTCGTTTTCACGGCTGTTTGCCTTGTTTTTTTCATTGTATCCAGCGAAGCCGTATCAAATTAGGCTGCAGGATCTAACTGTAAGTTTACTGTAATTAATTCGTAAAGGATGTAAATATATTCTATGGTAGAATTAATGAAGAATTAGCGAAAGAATTTTATAAGGCAGTAGCACTACTACATTAGATATTTTTAAGAATTAAAGGATATTCAATTCCTACAAAAACTCACTAGAATAATTGCCGAATAACCTAGCAGGATGGAGAGAGGACGATATCATGAAGAGCTTAAGCTATAAGAAAAGATATTCATTAATAATAGTGTTTATTATTCTAAATAACCTATTAGGCGGCTGCACAAAGGGAACACCGTCGGAGCCTAAGGGGGAGGATTTGCCGAGTCCTGGTATTTTAAATATTAGTCTGCGGGAAGACCCATCCTACGAAGAATTCTTTCTTGAGGATGCGTTTTCACAAATCTCTAGATATATAATAGAGATCTATAATCCAGATAAGGAGCTATACAATTATCTGTTTAAGGCAGCTATGAATATGGAGGCCAGTGCTGATATTTCCAGATTTAATTTAAGCAACAGAGTCATAATGGATACTGCCTCCAGCCTTTATGAGCAGGCGGGCTTTCAATTATATCATCTCACATTTGTAAGATGGAGCAAGGACTATAAAACTATCACCTTTGTTTATAATGATGAAGGTCAGCAGGTTAGGGAAAATCAGCTTAAATTTTATGCCCATATGAATCATCTGCTTCATAATGTAGCACCTAGCCAATACAATGAATATCAAAAATTCTTTGCCCTTTATGACTATATTGGCAACAATAGCAGGTACTCTGACAATATGGCGGATATAAGCACCAGCAATCCCTATAGCCTTCTAGTGAAGGGAATGGCTATCTGTGGCGGTTATGCACAGCTGGCTGATTATGCATTGAATTATGTAGGCGTTCCAAGCCGGTATATTTCAAATGAAGCGCATGCATGGAATATAGTTACGCTAAATGGGACCAGATATCATTCTGACTTTACCTGGGGTGCTGGGTACGCTAATAATGAAAGCTTCCTGCGGACTGCACTAATGGACGACAAGGAGCGTATGGCGGGACTGAATGGCGCAGGATTTGGGGAATTTCAAATAATAGAGGGCTATCCAAGGTTTAACCCTAGTACCCCAGAGCCCTGTACCGATAGCCGATATAATTTATTTAAGGAAGTAGGAAGCAATTATGCTATAGACCTCCAAAACAACTGGATTTATTATTCGGACGATGAAGGGATACAACGAATTAATTTTGATGGCAGTGGAGCCACAACGGTTGTAAATAACCCAAGCTATTATTTAGCCTCCTTCAATGGCAGCCTGTATTATGTCGGAGAGAAGCCAAATGAGCTTTATAAGCTCACACCGGCCCAACAGCCTATATTAATAGATGACTCAACCGAAATATATGAAATGCATTTAATAAATGGAAATCTAAACTATGGCAATAGAATGGGTGGGGGATTTAAAACAATCAATTTAAACGAATACGATAATAGCGGCTTTGATATAGAAAATAGTGAAAGGATAGAGGCTGTAAGCATATCGGGGCATAAGACCTTTTCTATTGAGGTTGAGTTCACACAGGCAATGGAAGCTAATGCCCTGCCAAGGGAATTAATTGGATTGATGTCAAAGGAAAGTGAAATAATACCCCTTAGCATGTTCTGGAGTGAGGATGGCAAAACACTAACCCTTAGGCCACAGATGTTTTTGCAAAATGAAGAACAAATAACCTTATTTATTAATCCAGGATTAGCAGCAGCCAATGGCGCTAAAACTACTGGTAGCTATAGCTTTGAGGTTAACCTTAAATAAAATTCAGTGCTTCCCCCTATGCGGGGGATAAGGTAAACGTCGTTTTCACGACTGTTTGCCTTATTTTTTTTCTATTAAAGGATTTATTTCTTATATATTGAATATAAGTAAAAAATATACAAATTTTGCATAAGGGGATAGTTAGATGGCAGATTTATTGGGGGAAGTTAATCAAATAATACATAAGAGCGGGAATTATTATGATATTTATATCCGCCTATTTATATTATTGAAAAAACATACGAATGATCTTGCAAATGCGCAGAGGCGTAGCTATAGAGAGGATATAAAATGGACCATTAGCCTGAATCGTTTTTTTGATGGCAGGAATCCAAGTGATGAACTGACTAAAGAAAATAGGGATTGGCTAATAGGTCATATACCGAAGGATAAGGAGAATAAGCTCTTCATATTTCTAGAGCAATTATTTGTAAAAATAGATAGGGCGGCTAGACCCAACGACACTGAGAAGAGCTTAGAAAGATATGCTGCTTTAAAAGCGCTTAATACTGAAATTACTAAGGACTTAGGGATAGTATTATATAAGGAAAATAGCTTTATGGAAAGGTATATAAGTGAAGCTAAACGATTCAAGCTGGAAAAGGATAAGGGAGAAGCAATAGAAGCCCTTCAGGAGAAGCTATTTATACAAAGACCCTTAAACAGTGATATAAAAACAGATTTTTATAGGATAACGGATGACTATGTAATTAACCGAATAAAAGCCAGGAAGGACAACCTCAAATTGGCGATAGTACCCTTTAGCGGGGATGAAAAATTATTAATAATACAAGAAGATACAGTCGGAGATAAACAGTATATCAGAATAGAAGGCATAAGAGATGAGGAGATTCATACTGAACATGCTGTTTCTATCATAAATATTTTGGCAAAGAAGGAAGTAGATATTATTATATTTCCAGAAATGATTTTCACAGATAAGATGCTCTCTGCTGTAAGTCAAGCAGTTAAAGAAAATAGGGGCAAGCTGGCGCTGGTTGTCTGCGGCTCCATATGGAAGGACAAAACAAACCGTAGCGTACTTTTAGCAGGCAATGGCATCGAGCTGGGTACGCAATATAAGCTCAATAGATTCAAACCTGATAACAAAGAAGATAAAGCTAATAATGAGGCGGAAAATAAAAAAGAACCGGACGATAAAAAAGCTACAAAATACAAAAAATATGAGGATATAGAATTATCCTCCGATAGAAAAATTATTAAAATATATGATTTAGAGGGGTTTGGCAGGCTTTGCACTTCAATCTGCGTAGACTTTGTTAATGGGGATTGCTTTGATAGTATAGTAAATAGTGGAATAAATGTATGCTTTGTACCGGCATATACCGAGAGCCTCTACAGCTTTAAGGAGAATGCAAGTCTGATAGGCTCTAAGAATTTTACAAGTGTATTCGTCTCCAATTATTGCGGTAAGATCCCAAAAGAGAATATAAGCTTTGCATATCTTCCGGAGCTTGGCAGAAAGAGCTTCCATGAATTAATATGTGATTGTAAGGATAGCTGTAAGGAAAAAAACTGCAATAAAATACTCGTAATGGATTTTTCCTTAGATGCCAATAAACATAGTATCATTAAGCTAGACAGTGAATAAAATAAAGTATATAATTGAATGAGCATTATATTACTAAAGAATGACTAAAACGTGAGTTATTTATAAATATAAGGGTATAATAAGAAGGCTTAAGTGGTTAAAAGCAGAGTAATTATGGGGAGTGAGAATAATGGAGACCTGGTCTAAAAATGCGGCAGCTGCTTTTCTTGAATCTGAGATGACTAAAATAAAAGAAAATGTCCTAACCTTTGCTGCCAAAATAACAAAGGCAATTTTAAACAATAGTACAGAGGAGCTTGAGGGCTATATAAATGCTTCAATTGATGTAAGAGATGAAGTCGAATTTCATGGACCGATAGCAAGAAATCGGGAGTTTTATTTTGGATATTGGTATGCGCATGAGAATATAAGCAGAAGGCTAGTAGAATACAGTGACACAAATAAAAGCATAGACTACAGCGTTAAGAACAATGATAAGCTTAGAAAGCTCATTAGATATTTAAATAAAGCTGGTGCAGCTAGACAAAAGGACGTGGCAGAGCACCTGCAGATGAAGCCCAACGAATTTGCTAATTTTATGAATACTGATATCGTGAAGCAGTCGGACTTGATAAATAAAGATAAAATCGGAAGAAATGTAATTTATTCCTTGAATGCCAAGGCCCAAAAGTATATAGAAGCTCAATTATCAGTAGAGGAAAAAAACTACAGTAAGGCCGATATAATGCTGATGCTGGAATATATAAAGGATAATAGGAGCATGGAATGGGCTAGCTTTGAAGAGGATAGCCCCCTATTGGACCAGGACATCATAAAAAGCTTTTTCAGCCTATTTATAAATGAAGGGTTGATGTACAGCTCCAATGTAAAAAAAGATGTCTATTTAAATAAAAAAAATAACCCGTTAACACGAGTTTATAGTAATGATAGAAGACATATAGGATATATACCAAGAAAAGAAGTTAGGGGAAATTTTAATGTCAGCTGATATCATAAAAAAATTGTCAATAATTGAATATCCAATTTCAGAGGGCCTATTCAAGGAAAGTCTAGGGACTGGTGAGGAACTTAAGGGTCTTATAGCAGCCAATATTATCCTTGCATCTGAAGAGGAAGAGGATTTATATTATGTGAATTTTGAAGCAGATGAGGTTAGAGCAGCGCTTGGAGAAATAACAGATGAGGAAAGGGAGATGCTCCATAGAAATCTGATAGAAGGCTATTATAAAGAACGAGTTGCTGGCTCAATCAATGAGGATTATAAGCACTTCATAGAAGGCTATAGAGACTATATCAATTTATCCTATCACTATGCAAATATAAATGATAAGAACTCAGCGATAAGGTGTATATTTGATATAGCTAAGAGGCTTGTACATTGGGGCAAGGGAGACCTTCTGATTTTAAGCCTTGAGGAATACAGTCCGGAAGACTTGAACCACAGCAACAGCCTTTGGAGGGAATACTATATAGCCTTCTGTAATCTAATGTGCCCACATGGGGAGCTGGACTCTGATGGCTTTGTTAGGCTGATACAATCCTTGGAAGATGAAAATCCAGCAGCCGATGATCAGCTTTTGTATTTTGAAGCAATTAATTTATATGGTATATACCAAAAGAATATTTTGACCGACAATGAAGGAGCGAAGGCTATTTTCCAAGGTGCAATTAAAAAGTATCGCTTGATTGATAATGGCGATAAAGGGATTGCAGCTTCTTATGCCAGAATTTTGGAGAACATGGCACTGTGCGAAATTGAGGATGACATAAGGGAGGCCCATCGTTATCAAACGGAGGCCGAGGAGATATTCGAAGCCGGCGAAGATCACTATGAACTAGCAAAGGCATATTATTTAAAGCTGGTATTGCTGGAAAATCACGATGAGATTAGTATGAAGGATATACTGGAAGAATGCAGAAAAATGAATGATATTCTAGAGGAATATGCCTTCCCTGATGTGGAAAGAAACTATTATAATCTCGTCAGCGATCTGGAGCTGAGCTACAACAATGATTTCGAACAATATCTTGTGCTTAAAACCCATGTTTTAACCAGAGATTTAGTGCTTTATGATGAAAACTTTATTGACGACATGTATGATATATTGTATAGCATAAGTGAGCTGTATATAGAAAGGAATGAGGCTGTAGCCGATAGCCTGAATATACTAATCGACTTTTTTAATGAGGTAGATTTAGTGGATGAGGGATATTTATTCAAAGGAATTAAAGAGGCCTTGGATAATGAGTCATCGGATTCCCTTCAAAAAATTGATGATACTGGCCTTATGGAGCTAGGGGCCTCCTATGTACGTCACCTAAAAAGCATTTAAATATAGAGGATGGAGCTGTTAACACCTTTGTAATAACAGACAAGGGCATGACAGCCCCATCCTCTATTTATATTCAGAAATAAAAAATATATTCAAAAAGCTTTCCCTAAAACCTTATACATATCGTCAAAAAAATAATTTATATCATTCACTGAGAATAAAATAAAAGCTTATATCTGTCCCCCAGCAATACTATTTGATGGTTTTTGTCATACTGGAGGAAATAAATGTCAAAAACTAATTATGGCCAGTCCGCTTTTACTGACAAATCTCTCGGAGGTCCTCTGCTAAACTTAGCTTTACCAAAAGAAATATAAGAGGACGGTGTTAGTATGGTAGAAAGAACGACGGCATATTCATACGAAAGAAGGCTCCAGGCGCTATTAAGCTATAAGAGCGTAGTGCTGCTGCATTTGGTGGGCTTCCTTTTGGGAAGGGCAGGTATATTAGGGAGTCTGACCCCCTTTGGTATAGCCTTTTTTGCGGCTCTCTATCATAAAAATCAGAAATACATAACTGTAGCATTGGCCATTTTTGCCGGAATGCTAACGGTTCATGGTATCTTGGATATTTTACCCTATGGCATAACCCTAGCGCTTATTGCAGCGATATTTTCCTATGGCATAAACCCTAGAAAAATAAAGGTGCTGACATCGGCGGCAGTCAGTGCAGCTATATACATGGCAGCCGGAGCGGTGGCAATTTTTATCAGGGGCTTTTACATATATGATCTTATGATGCTGGGCTTTGAGGTGGTGGTTATATTTGTCACCTACTATATATCCTCCTACGCAATACCAATAGCACTGCAAAAGAGCCACAGAAGGGTGCTGGCTACAGAGGAGATCATCTGTGTAGCAATACTTATGGCCCTGACACTATCCGGTGTAAACGAAATATTCTACATGGGCATGTCCCTTAAAAATATACTAGGCATCCTTATCACCATCATCTTTGCCTACAATGGCGGCCCTGGCGTAGGCGCATCGGTGGGGGTTACCCTTGGGCTAATAACCAGCATGTCCTATAGCAATATGCCCCCTATGATCATTGGCATATTTGCCTTTTCGGGGCTTTTGGCGGGAATTTTCAAGGATTTAGGGAAGGTTGGCAGCGGCATAGGATTTTTGGTGGGTAATATCATCGTTACCTTTTACATAAACGGCTACTATGAGGTATTTATACAAATGAAGGAGGTTATTGCAGCCTTTGCAATTTTCATGCTGATACCAATTGCTTGGATAATGCAGCTGCAGAAGTTCAGCAGTCCCGTAATGGGGATAATACATTCGACACAAAACTATGGGGATGAAATGAAAAAGCGAATCCATGAAAGGCTTACCTATTATTCCAATACCTTTTTAGATCTTTCCACCACCTTTGAAAATATTTCAGACAAGCTGGGGGTCTTCCAGCAGGAGGATATATCAAAGCTGATAGAGGATGTAGCCTTCAGTGTTTGCAGCGAATGCGGAATGAAGAGAAGCTGCTGGGATAAAAACTTTTTTAATACCTTTCAGGGTCTTCAGGAGCTACTTTTGCTGATAGAGGTCAAGGACGAGGTGGATTGCGGCAGTATGCCAGAGCATATAGAAAAAAGATGCATAAGGTCTAAGGAAATGATACAAAAGATGGTGCATCTGTATGAGCTCAATAGAATAGATTTAGTCTGGAAGAAGCGGCTGCTGGAAAGCAAGGAGCTGGTGGGGGAGCAGCTGAAGGGAGTAGCCAATGGCATTAAGGAGCTGGCGGAGGAGGTAAACAACGATATAGAATTTGACACCCAAATGGAGGACGAAATCTATGTGGCGCTGGATAAGGTAGGCATACAGATAAGTAATCTGCTGGTTACAAAGGCCTCCGACGGAAAGCTGGAAATAACAATAGAAAAGAAGCCCTGCTATGGTCGGGAGGATTGTCTGGATAAAATAATTCCAGTAGTATCACAGGTGATGGGCGCGCAGCTGGTTAAGAAATACCAAAGCTGCTCCACCGGACATCAAAATAATACCTGTCGATTTACACTGGTGGAGGCAAATCGCTATACAGCCTCAACAAAGGCAGCCAGAGTCATAAAGGACGGCAACATATTATCTGGAGATAGCTACACCTTTATGGATATAAATAACAGCCAGTTTATGGTGGCCCTAAGCGATGGTATGGGGGCGGGGGAGAGGGCCCACAACCAGTCCAGCGCAACAATAGCAATGCTGGAAAAAATGATGGAGGCCGGCTTCGGCAAGGAAATGTCTATAAAGACAATCAATTCAATGCTAATGCTGAAGTCAACAGAGGAGATATTCTCCACTATAGATATGACGCTGATAGATCTGCATAAGGGAACAGCTAGCTTTGCCAAAATAGGAACCGCCCCATCCTTTATTAAGAGGAAGGACAACAAGGTGGAGGTAATCAACTCCTCAAGCCTGCCTATAGGCATAATTTCAGATATATATATACAGGAGGATTCCTTGAAGCTGCAGGACGGAGATTTTATTATTATGGTCTCCGACGGCATAACAGAGATTAATCAGGAGATTGGAGAGGAGTGGTTAATAGAATACTTATCCACCTTAGACACAAGAAATCCACAGGAAATGGCAGATAAAATACTCCATCAGGCCCTACTATCCACAGGCAACAAGCCGGTAGATGATATGACGGTGCTGGTGACGAAGGTATGGAGGGTGAGGCAGGGGCATTAGTGAAATAAATAAGGCAGTAGAAAAATCTGAGATTTTTCTACTGCCTTTTACTATTCACTAACGCTTTTACTTAAGCACCACATCCATAGATTGATGTATCATAACAGCGATATCACCACGGTTTACCGCCTGTGAAGGCTGGTAGGTAATGCCGTTGTTGATCTTTAGCTCAGTTGCCTTATCAATATGCCCTTGCGGCCATTCACCGGTAACCTCCTTTTCATAGCCCAGCAAACGAACCAGCACGGCTATAATTTGAGCATAGGTGATATGCTCCTGAGGCCTGAAGGTTTGATCCTCGAAGCCTGTAAATAGACCCTTAGATACTGCGATATTAATATAACCGGAGGCCCAAAAGTCTGCAGGTACATCCTTGAAGGCGGTCTTGCCCTTGTTAGCCTCATGCTGTTCCTCGAGACCGAGAAGTCTAACTGCTAGAGCAGAAAACTCAGCACGGGTTATATTTCTATCCAATCCAAGGCTGCCATCCTCATAGCCAGTGAAAATGCCAAGCTGCTTCAGGTAATTGCCCGCTGCATCCGTTGAAATTGCCACATTGGCATAAGCACTTAAGGGAGAAGCCATCAGAAGAAGTATTACTAACAAAAGATTAAGTTTTGTCATAAGCTTACGCTGTTTTTTCATATTCACACCTCATCCTTTTATCTGATAAGCCCATTATATCAGAGGTTTAGGGTAATTAATATTAAGGTTTGGTGACAATTCAAATAAAAAATCCACCGGAGTGGATTTTTTAAAAATACTATTTAGCTATCTAAATATAATAGGTTGAATACTTCTAAATTGGTATTGACCAGTTGGGTAGTACTCTAACTCACAGATTGTGACAAGATCCTTATCGGTCACCTCGCCGAAGATATCTACATTCCATATATTTTCAACATATTGGTATGCACTTTGAATGAAGTACCTAAAGGACAACTCTGAATTGTTTTGAACTAGTATCCAGTTAGGGTTCAACTTTGAGAAGTTACCCTGTAAATCAATTCTAAAGTTATTACTATAGCCTTCACTCACGGCATATGTAAATGTAAAACTCTCTGTGTAGTTATAAGTTTTGTAATTTGTATTTAAATAATTTTCAGTTTCTTCCATAAGGTCAACTGAACGAATAATATCACCTTCGATACTGAACTTGAACACTTTGTCTCTGTACTTAATTCTTCCTGCTACATATATATGAGGATTAACCTTGGCAATTTCAGCTCTAAGTCTTTTTAAGTACTGCATCTTTAAAGAAGGACTCCAATCAAAGAAGCTGCTCTCTGTGTTTATTATTAGGTCAACATCACTTTGTGAAACAAATGCTTCATATGTGAAGGAAGCACTATTATATTGTTTAAGATTATCATAAATATCCTTCTCTAGCTTTGAACCGTCGATCTGCTGATTTTTCTTAAGTGAAGACTGAGAAAAGTCAAAATATAGACGATTTCCTCGAGTATAATACTCAACTAAGCGTGTATTGTTATATGTGGAGTTATGCCTTATAACGCCTGTCAACTCTGCTTGACTGTTGTAGAGATCCTTAATTGCATAGAACATATCATCCACATAATTTTCAATAGTTCTTCGTCCTAGAATATTCCATTTCGAAATGTCCGAATAGTTAAACACCAGATTAAGCGTGTACTTATTATTTCCATTACTAACAAGTTGAATGGTCATACTTATATTCTCTAACATTTTAAAATTGTCCTTCAAATATGTCTGCATTTCTCCTATAGTATCAATCTTACGATAAGGATAACGTCCTTCTTTAAGCAATTCAAGTTCTTTTAGTAGCTGTTCATTCTGATATTTTACCAGTGACAGTTCATATTCTTTTTGAAAAGCCACCGGTGCTGCAGAAGAATTAGGATCAGCAACGTTCAACCTATTGGAGTCGATTGTTACTATACCCTCCTTGTCATTGTAATTATAGTTCATATAAAGGGTGTCTGAAAGCTCTTCAATGGGCATATAGACATGATTTTCATAGATAAAGGGTTCGTTGCTTAAGTTCAAGGTTTCGCCATCAAGTATCACTTGAATGTTATTATACCAGGCGATAATGTTCCTGCTGTAAGTTCTGGAGTAGGTAACCCCCGTAAGTGAGAAGGTGAAAAGTAAAATAAAAATGATTAGCCGTTTAGTATTTTTTGTCATCATCAAACCTCCTTGAGTAAAATAGCATTATATACTATTATCGGTTAAATAATGGAAAAATTAAAGACCTATTTTATTAAAAGCCTTAAGACTGGAAAAAGTAAATAGTCATTTGACCTATTACTTTAAGTAGAGCAAAGAATCACAATTTTCACGATTCACTATTTATCAAACCCCTCAGTATAATCTAGTCATATTGTTTCATTTTTATTACAATTGTCGAAATACCAAGAAATAGCAATATTCATTATGCTATAATGAAAAAAATGCAAGTGAAGGAAAAATATACAACTATATAAATTTACCATATTTGACGATATATTAATGTGAAGATTATCCGGGAGGTCATGCTATGAAGAAAAAACTATCCTTTTTAATGTTGTTTATTTTGATATTTAATATATTTATAAATGGATTTATGATGAATGCTTCTTATGCTGCAACAATTGATCCGATGATTAACAATATTACAATACGAGAAATAGTGGAGGTTGTTGGTGGTCAAAAAACTACCAGCTATCAGGTAATATTTAATGGCCTAGCATTAACCCAAAATGACACCATCGTTGTTATGGTTCACGACGGATTAGAGTTTGATATTAAGCATGCGATATCTCCACAAGAGCTTACCTATGTAAATAGCTCCAGATTGGACTATACTCCGGAAGGTACTGGATTGAGTATCAAAGGGATGTTCGGTATTACAGAAAACGATGAAGAAGTCTACTTTGGAATAGTAAGGAATAATTTCCTATACTCACCCAGTATTTCAAAGATTTTCAAGCTTCCGGTGAAGGATTTCAACCTGATGAAGATTGATGAGATCAACAATGGGACCCCTGCGGCGTGGCCTGTAACGGTAATAAAGGGGACGGATGCTCTAGCTATTAAGGGTGTTGACTTTACTAATGAATACACCTTTGGAATAACAACTGGCAACACAGTTAACAGCAGTGTAGGCTACACTGTGGTTGACAGCAATAACATCACCGTTGACACTTCTACAATATCTGCTATGAATAATCAGAATCTAGTCTTTGAGTTGAAAAAATATGAAAATGTTAATATTGCGTACATAGTAAAGAATGCAGTTAATATAGCCAATCCTCTAAATCTGCAGGGAGTAGAAATAACCCCGATGCAGGGTACACAGGGTACTATTCTGCGAATAAAAGCCGGGAACCCTACGCCTCTTTTAGACCCAGGAACAAAAATCTATATTGACGGTGTTGAGGCCAAGAGGAACATTGGTCCCTTTAGTGACGGTACTTTTACATATACTGAAAATGGCGTTCCTAAGCAGGGGCTAGAGGTTATCGTGCCTAAGCTTGCAACAACAGGCCAAAAACAAATCACTATTGTAAATTATTTTGGAGATATATATAATCATGGGCCCAAATTTACTTATACGGGTGCCCTGTCCTCTGTGCTTGAAATTATGGATGTATCTCCGACAAAGGGCTTTACAAATATTGAAAATGATATCAATATGCTAAGAATTAGAAATCTTGTTGCCCTGAATAATATCCAAAATATAGACAAAATAGGCATGATAATTGAAGAAGGAAACGCATCAAATATAAAATACTTTGAAGATGTAGATCCTAAGTCAAAGTATGTACTATATAAGCTTGCCAATGGTAAATATGTTGAGAGAAAAATAACTGTCAATGTAGCCTTAAAGGCAGAAATCACCTCCCTTCCAGTTGCTCCTGCGTCTATCGATGCAGATGGATCAAGTGTTATTTCTATAAAGACCGATAAGGTCAGTCAGGCAGGGAGCTACGTTATTACTACTAGGACAGAAACAGTATATTACGAAGTAGATGTCGCTGATAAAATTACTGAGATTGATTTTATTGTTGAGGAAGCTCCTTACACGACACAGTCAAAGCTTTACTATGAATTCCAACCAGACACAACAACGCCTGTAATTACAAAAATTACACCCAATAAGGGACCCTACGACGAAATTATAACAGCCACCATAGAGGGACAGCAATTTAGAGTAGAAGGCTCAGCACAGAATAGATACTACCCGAGGGTTATCATAGGAACAGATGCCATAGTAGTATCTGAAAAATATAAGGTTATTACCATAAACAGTCTGGGCAATGTAGAAGCTTATTACAGTAGCAAGGCAGATGGTTCGGTTAATGAAGGAGCAATAAACATTCCAGGCCTAAAATTCGAGGTGTTAACCGCAGATGACGTAGTTGTTGATGGACAGGCTATAAAGTCAGGTGCAAAGATTAAATTTACAATACCTGCTGGCTCTCCTATATATACGGGCTATGCCGATGTCACTGTATTTAATCCAAATCCCCTTGGCGGCCTTGGCGGCAGAGATACAAAGGAAAACTTCTTTCAATATGTGAATCCTCCCTCTGGTGCCTTGTTGCCGATAATTGATGAGGTTACACCTAACAAGGTGGCTGTCGGTAAAGAGGAGCAGGTAGTTATAAAGGGAAGAAACTTCCAACCGGGAGCAATAGTAACCGTAGATGGCGAGCAGGTGACCAACCCGGTGATCGACGTGGTTAAAGGCACCATTACCTTTAAGGCGCCAAAGGGCAGAGTGGGTGTAACCACCGTTCAGGTGATAAACCCCGACGGCGGCTTTGCATCCGCACCGTTTGAATACATACAGACCTTCAGTCAGCCGACAATAACCAGAATCATACCTAATGTTGGCGGCAAGGGGGCCCTGGTAATCATCAAGGGTACAGGCTTCTATCCTGCTAATGAACAAGGTGAAAATGATCAGATAAAAATCGGAACAAGAGTATATATAGATGGAAAAGACGTAAATGATGAATTTTTCTATATCGAAGATCCGCTTGATCCGCTTGAAACCATATTGGACTTAAGGGATTTTGTAAATATTTATGATGGAGACACCTTGATTCCAGGCGCAGACGGACAGCCAATAAAAACCTACAGCAGCAATATCGCCGTGGTGGACAATGAAACAATCTATATGCTGGTGCCGGATCCTGATGAGTTAGGCTTCTTTAAAAATGAGTTTTTAGACGTTAAGGTAGTAAACCCCGACTTAGGCAGCCATACCCTAAGCAAGGGCTTCAAATTTATAGATGTTGCTACAAAACCCAGCATCACCAGCATAACACCGAACCTTGGAGATTACCGAGGCGGCAATATCGCAGAAATTCAAGGGGATTTCCTCTTAGAAGGTGTGAAGGTATACTTCGGTACTCAGGAGGCCCAGGTTTATCGTAGAAGCAACAATGCAAGAACCATCTGGGTATATGTACCGGCCTATGGCGACGTTCTGGAAAACACTAACTCTGCAATGGTACCGGTTACGGTGCTTAATGCCAACGGAGGCTCCCACACCAAATATGACGGCTATACCTATGTCAACCCCGGCTATGATGTCAGAATCACAAAGCTTACCCCAAATGTAGGTAATACATCAGGGGGGGATAGGATACTAATTTCCGGAGACGGCTTCAGAGCCCATAATTACGGAAGCACGGATCCCGCCCACCCACAGCAGCTGCCGGCAGTTTACTTCGGTGGAATCAGGGTTCCGGAGGATAAAGTTACCTTTGTAATACCGCCAAAGGGGACCTATAACGCCATAGAGACCTCTGACATGATTATCGTGGAATATACGCCACCAAATCCAGCGGGAAGGGTTGACGTAACGGTCATCAACTACGACGGAGCCATAGCCACCATGAAAAGTGCCTTTGAATACCGCTCCAAGCAGCCTGCCATCACCAACGTTCTGCCTAAACAGGGTACTATGTATGGCGGTAGTGAAATCACCATAACAGGTAAAGACTTCGTAGAAAATGGCCTACATGTGGTATTTGGCGACGAAGTAGCAGCTCAGGATATTCTTTCAGGTCAGGCAGAGGTTAGAATAGGAGATGTTATAGTTCGCTACAATGCCTATGCACCAGACAATATTTCTCTATATTATAAAGATGTGGAGCCGGGTAAAGAGCTAAATGTCTACAAGGACGGTACTCCTACCAACACCTTTAGCATAATAGAGGAAGAGGAATTTATAATAGTAAGAATCAATTGGTCAGGACTTCCGCCGGCTCAAGCGGATCAAAATACAATCCATATGGCGGATGAAAATATAAAGATTGAAATAAAGGACAGCAACCTGGTGCTTACCAGACGACTTGGCGTAATAAAGCGGTTGGAGGGAGAAAACAAGATCGTGCTATTGACACCACCCTCCTCAGAGGTTGGCAAAAAGACCCTTACCGTATATAACTATGACGGAAAGAATGCAAAATCCGACTTCACCTATACAAATCCCTTTAGGGCTCCTGTAATCACCAACATTACCCCAGTGTCAGATATGACGGTAACGGAGATAAATGGAGTGCCTTATACCGGAACTAATCCAATAAAGGTAGCCACAGCATCACCTGTCGGCGGTTCCCCCTTGATCATAACCGGAGAAAACTTCCGTGCAGGGGTTAAGGTCTTTATAGATGGCAAGGAAGCAACAATAAAAAATAAGAGTCCAAATGATGATGAGTTGATCATAACAGTGCCAGCTGCCGATACAGCAGTAGTGGGGCAATTTTTAAGAATACTGGTGCTTAACGAGGATGGAGGGTCTGCCTATGGCGATCAGGTAATACCGAACCCCTTCTACTTCAGATATATAACAGAGGGTAGCTCTCCTACCATTACCTCTGTGACACCAGCCCTTGGTCCAGTATCCGGAGGCACTAAGGTAACCATAAAGGGTACAGGATTTAAGGATAGGGATAGCTTTAACAATCCTAAAATCGTACAGGTGCTAATTGGCGGAATTCCCGTACCGCAGGCAAATGTCACCTACATAGACCCTCAGACCCTGGAGGTCATTATGCCGGAGGGCAGAATTGGCAAACAGACCATAGAGGTGATCAACTACGACTACGGTAGAGCCATAGGTACAGACATATTTACCTATATCAGCCAGCCGGAAATACTGACGGTTAATCCCGGCAAGCTATTTACCAATGACACACAAACAGAGGTTATAGTCAGTGGTAGACAATTCCTGACAGGAGCTAAGCTGATCATCGGCGGCGTTATGATGCTGGAGAAGGATGTACAACCCGGCCAAACCATCACCGCCAGAGGTATCAGAGGGGTGGACAGCAACGGCAACAACCGTGAAATGGTGGTTGTGGGCGGCATAGAGGCTGCTAGCGTAGTGGTGGAAAATGAAAACACCCTGAAGGTAACCTTCAATGAAGCCTTAGACCTAGAAAACAGTCATATGATAGTAGTAAATACCGATGGAGGACTCTCCTCAGAATATAAAAGCTTTGAGTATCAAATACCCGTCCCTAGCAAGCCATTGGTGCTGGAGGCTATACCCGGTGCAGAAGCATCAGTTCTGCTGGTATGGTCCGACTCACATCCGGAGGTATTGAATAGGGCAGATAGATACGAAATATATGGTAAGCTGTCCTCGGAAAGAGAGTATGTATTCCTGGGAGATACCAGAGATACGGATTTCTTGGTGAAGGGACTACAGCAGAACCAGAACTACAGCTTTATGGTGCGGGCAATGAATCGCTACGGCAGTGCTCTGGAGTTTGCAGAGGCAACAGTCAGAACCTTCAACGAAAGGGAGGACCAGCAGCTGAGAGAAAAGCTTGAGGCCATAGAAAAAGAGCAGCAGAAGTTCAGAAAGGAAGGGAAGGAAGAAATAAGCGGTGCAACGGTGATCAGAACCATAGGTACAGAAGAAATACCAGCCGGAACCACACCTTATGTTATAGACTTCTCACTTTCAAAATACAGCAAGCAAAATAAATTTGTGGTGGCTATACCCCTTTCAGTGGTACAGAGCCTGAATAGAAGCATTACCATAACAGATGGCACCTTAAGCTTTACCCTACTGCCGAAGGATTTATTTACCCGGGAGGTCAGTCAGGTAAACGTGAAGGACTTAAATGACACCCATGTAAGGGTATCGGTGGAACGATTAGCGGGGCAGAAGGCCGAGGCAGTCATCACCGCCATTGGCAGAACCCAGAGAAGGGCTTCGGAGGTGTATGAAATAGACTTTCAGCTGCAGGTCAGCAACACAATAACCGCCATAGCAGGCATGCTGAGGAATGGTACAATGTCCATAAAGTTTGAAGAGGTGGCATATCCAACTGCTGACAAGAACAAGCTTTTCCTTGGACAATACAATGCATCAGCCCACAGCTTCACCAAACTAGGCAGCAGCAACACAGGAAGCACAAAAAACAAAGGCAGATACATGCTGCTTTCGGACCGCTAAAAGGCTTACTTTCTCCTTAAAATATATTTACTACCTGCGGAGGCTCAGCCCTCCGCAAACATTTCTTTTGGGAAGCAACAGTCTATTGCCATAGGTGTGTCATTTGTGTCATCAGATATCAGGTGAATTAAGTCCATCAGGACCTTAGTAAAAAAATGTCATTCTGAACACAGTGAAGAATCTAAGCTTTTAAATGAATTCCACTATTCACTAATTTTCTAAAGTAAGGAGCGTTACTATGGGCAATCTTCGAAAAAGGTTTAGCATATTATTAATAGCACTGATCATTATGAATATGTATGCTTCCGTTTACGCCATTGAAGGCTTGACCTCCCATCCGATCTACGAGGGGTTAATAAGCGGCGGCAATCAACTGAGAAACCTACAATACACCGATATTGCAAATCATTGGGGAAGAGAAGCCATACAGGAGGCCTCGGCCCTTTCCTTAATGAGAGGCCAAGACTCAAGCACTAACCGCTTTGCCCCCGACAGCAATCTCACATACCTAGAGGCAATAACAGCTTTGGTAAGGGGTCTAGGTCTGGAGGCAGAGGCCCAGAGGCTGGGAGAAACACAGGCCCCTGCAAATGTCAGAAATGTAATAATACTAAGTGCCATTGACAACTGGGCCAGAGGCTATGTGCAGGTGGCGGTTCAAAATGGCATCATCACCAATCAAGAGGTTAACGAAATACTAAACCTCACACAGGCTCAAATGACCAATTTAGAAGCACAGGTACAGCAGCAGCTGGAGAATTACACAGGTGGAACCCTTACCCCGCAGGAGCTGAATGCTCTGGAGGCACAGATAAGGACCCGACTCAGCAACAATACAGCCTGGAATAGAGCAGTAAGCCGTCAGCAGGTGGCCCTATGGGTGGCAAGAACCCTTGGACTGGAGCCTGTTTACGGACAGAGCATGATAAAGGTATATAACTACAATGATTGGCAGCAGATAGACACCGACAAGCTTCCAATGGTGGAGGCAATACTACAGAAGGGTTCCATGCAGGGCACCTCCAGTACCAGCTTCTCCCCGAGGGGCAGCTTTACAAGGGCACAAATGGCACAGCTGCTGGTAAATATCCATGATGATCTGCTGGAGTCCAGAGGACTGACCAAGAAGATCGGCTATGTAGCAGATATAGAGACGATTCAACAGCAGGAAAGCCCGAGACTGCTATTGTCAATGAGCAATAATGATGGCACCAGAAATTTCATAGCCACAGAGGCAGGAAAGGGCGTAGACTTCCCCGTGCAAAGGGGAACACAGCTGGCACTGTCAAGCACCATCAACAAGGGGGACACCCTTGTCTATTATATCGACCAAAACCAAAGGGTAGTATATGGAAAGCTAACAGCCGACGGCCCTATTACCATAGAGGGCTTTATAGACCTTGTAGATTATAATAACAGCAGGCTTATGGTGGTGGACTTTGACGATCAAAAGTATATGCTTCAGGTAGAGGATATCACACAGATTCAAATAAATGGCAAGTCGATGGCCTTTAAGGACCTGTTCTACGGTCAGGAGGTCATGGTCACCCTTCAGCAGGGTAAGGTAACCGCCATAGAGGGCCTTCTGGAGGAGGACCCCAATCTTCATGGCTATATACCCCCTGGCAGCAGAGTCAAGGTGGGGGACATACTGTCAATAACCAGCCTCAGCGTAGAGCTCAGGACAGAAGAGGGCCGAGAAATATATAGAATTACCCCCGACACGCAGGTTATTAGAAACGGAAGCACGGCAAATCTTTTTGAAGTGAAAACAGGCGACAGGGTCATGCTGACCTTCAACGATATATATAGCGTAGACATATCAGAAATAAGGGCAGAGGACAGCGAAAGGCATATAACGGGCCTATATCGAGGAACCATAGAAAGCGTAAGCGAAAGAAACAAGGAAATCATCCTGAATACAGTGACGTTATATGACAACGGCGCATGGACAAAGCATCCTGACCAAAAGATAAAGCTGAAGGTGGAGGACAACCTATACAATGGGCCTAACAAAATAACCCTGGCGGAGCTGGCAAATGCCAAGGGTCGGGAGGTATATGTTGCGGTGGAGTCCGCCTATGGCGTAGAAAAGGCTGCAAAGCTTCAGGTTAGAGAGGGCTCTGTACAGCTGTACGAAAGCAAGATCAGCGGCCTTGAATTTGGAAAGAGCCAGCTGGTAGTAAATAACAGCATAGTGGGCTTTCATCCCGGGACAATAGTGGTGGAAAACAATCGTCTGGTGGATATTATGAATCTGAAAAACCAGAGGACGGTATACGTAGCTACCGATGTCAACCGAGGCGTAAGAAATGCTTCCCTCATAACAATGGAATATGACGGCATGCTGGATGACAGAATAGACGGCACAAGATTAGTGGTCTACAGAGGAAAAATAGAGAGCCTGGGAGACTACAGTATAACAATCGCCCGACTGGCCTATCAGCTGGATTATCTAAAGCTTCAGGACAACCAGTGGGTGGAAATAGAAAGACCAAGGAAATTTACAATGTCGGAGGACACCTATGTATATGAAAGCAGCCTGAAGAAGGAAATAGAGGCAGCATATCTGCTGAATTCCCGATTTGTAAATCCCGACAGCATAGAGGACCCAACCCTCCGAAGTAGGGTAAAAAATAATTACTACATTAATAAAACTGCATATGTGGTGGTAAAGGAAACAACCCTCAGCGACAACCAGACCATTGAGGAGGTCCTAAGCATCAATCTGACACCTAACCTCATGAGCTACAGCAGCTTTGTAAATACCGATCATGCTGCCATAGCAGAGGTAGCATCAGTGGATATAGATGCAGACGAGCTGAAGCTAGGGAATATACGGCACTGGAATGCATTGAACAAACGTTGGGAGACCACAAGTGCCAGTGAGTCTGTAGATATAGACAAGGCAGTTATACTGATAAACGACAGACCGATAACAAGAGACGAGCTCTACCTGATAAAGGCCAGAGCAAAGGCATATTTAATAAAGAATAAAAATGTATCCACAGGTGACGATGCCTATGTTGTAATAATAGAACAATAAGGGGGGGAATTAGGATGAAGAAGAGCAAAAAAAGACGAATATTAAATATCAGCCTGGTAGTAATCCTGCTTCTCACCAATACTCTAAGTGCCTTGGCGATGGAAATACCCGGCTACGATGGGGGTATAAAAAATGAAATGAAGTATATGGAGGTTATCTTTGTAACCGGTGAGCCCATACTACTGGAGGGTACAATAGATATAAGGACAACAGATAGAAGCGACAGGATTACTGAAAGATACACCTATAAGCTGGCAAATCCATTAAAAAATGCAGAGCTTACCAGAACGGTGAACATTACCAAAAACATAAGCCTTAATGGTACACAAAGGGTAGACAATTATGTACTTAACTCCTTTAAGGAGTCGATAACGGTAAATGGAGTGGAATACGAGACCACAGAAAGAAATGTTCAGTGGAGTAAGTCGGATATATATCAGATAAAGCCTGCCGTCACATATTTGGCAGGGAATCTGGATGCCCGAAAGGCCTATACGATAAATGATACCGAAGGAAGGGTAACTATAGAAACCAAGGGCTCGACAGTGGGCTACGACCAAAACTGGGGAACCACCGAGACCCAGACCCTAGATCATTTTATACAATACGAAACCTTCGGAGATACCCCTGTCAAATGGCAGGCCACCGCAAGGGTGGAGGCAGTTCACAACAGGACACTGGACTATAGCTATGAGGCCAATATGCCCACCCAGATCAGCTTCAGAGGAGGCTACCTGCTGGTTGAGCAGCAGGAAAATGTATTGAAATACAGCTATGACCTGCCAAGACTATCAGCTACTGGAGCAGTGCTCTCTCAAAGAAACATAGGGACTCAAAGCTTTAGTCTGGACACAAACCCATTGAATCAAAGGCTGGAGATACCCTCCATCAGAGATATCGCAGGCTTCTGGGCAGAGGGGGATATCATGTTTCTGGCAAGCCTGCGGGCGGTATATCCCGACAGCACATACTATGGTCCCACACTACCCATGAGCAGAGGAGACTTTGCTAGGGCAATTGCCACAGTAATGGGACTGGTGCCAGAGGAAACACCACCCTCAAGACAGCGTTCAGTAACCGTGACAGAGGAGCCTAGACTATTTACAGATGTCAGCAATCAGGACCCCAATTATAAATATATAAAGATAATGAACGAAAAGGGAATCATGCAGGGGGCAGAGCAAAATCGCTTCTACCCCAGCAATGCCCTGACAAAGGCAGAGGCAGTGGCAATCATGGTAAGGCTTTTGGGCTTTGAAAACCTGGCACCAATACAGCAATACAGCACAGGCTTTAGAGACGACTCCAGCATACAACCATGGGCCAAGGATTACGTATACGTAGCCAAGGAGCTGGGCTTGGTGGCGGGAAATGAAGAAAATTACTTCCAGCCCGCAAGGTCCCTAACAAAGGCAGAGGCCGCCAGAATGATGACAAACCTAATCCACTATCTACAGCAGGAGCTGAGATACGATTATAGAGAAGCGATATTGAATTATTAGACCATAATGGCTGTAGTGGAGAAAAAACTCTGCTGCAGCCAATGTTTTAATTATTAAATTATTAAAAGCATCGTTAAACAACACAAAAAGTAGTGTATAATAAAAATATTGATAAACTTTAAAAGGGGGACAACCAAAATGCAAAGAAAACCTAAGCAGCATAGGCTCCTTACAGCCCTTATAATTGCAGTTTTAATTATCTCAAGCATGACCACCATGACCTTTGCCTACACCTACACACCGGAGGATTTAGAGGCATTGAAGGAGATCGTAGTAGACTTTTATGTAGACCCAATAACCACCGATCAGCTAAAAGGAGATACGCCTCAGGAAATCTTCAGTAATTTAGACCAGCATAGTGCCTATTATACTGAAAAGGAGTTTAATGAGCTCTTTGAAAGAGTAGCGGGAGACTATGCAGGCATAGGAGCCTATATAAAGGAAGCCAATGGAAGGATAATAATAGATCAACCAATACCAGATTCGCCTGCAGAAAAGGCGGGGCTACTCCCGGGGGATGAAATATATTCGGTAGATGGTGAGCTAATAAGAGGACTCAACACTACAGAGGCCTCAGCGAAGGTCAGAGGACCTGCGGGTAGCGAGGTTATTCTAGGCATTATTAGAGGTACAGGTGACACTATAGTAGAGTACATAATCGTTAGAGAACAAATTACTAACAATCCCGTAAGCTATGACATAATCGAAGGCATTGGATATATAAAGGTGAATGAGTTTAATGGCCATGCTTACGAATATTTTGCAGAAGTTGTTGGTAAAATGGTAAGTGGCAGTATAAAGCAGGCGATAGTAGATTTAAGGGACAATCCGGGCGGGAATTTGGATGAAGTGATAAAGATGGCAAAGCTATTGATTACGCCAAGTCCAATACTGCATATAGGCTACAAGCAAGGATATATGACCTATTCTTCTTTCTCAACTCTTCAACCTTTTGACTCGCTGGCTATACTGGTAAATGAGGGTAGTGCCAGCGCATCAGAAATATTGGCAGCAGCGGTACAGGACACAGGAAGCGGAACTATAATAGGTAAGACTACCTACGGAAAAGGAACAGTGCAGCAAATCGTAGCGCTAAGCAATAAAGAAGGCTTTAAAATAACAGTGGCAAGATATTTAAGCCCCAATAAAAATATCATAGATGAAGTAGGAGTTATCCCGGACATAGAAGTAGAAAGACTGACCTATGAAATACAGGCACAGGAGTTTAAGCCCCTAAGCTACGAAAACTCCTTTAAGCCCGGTGATACCTCCGAGGAAATAGAAGGAGTACAGCAGCGGCTAAAGGTGCTGGGCTACACAATAGAAGATACTACAGGGGTATATGGCACTACCACAGCAGCAGCTATAGCAGCCTTCACTAAGAACTACGAACTGGAGGCCTCAGCAGAGCTTACAACAGAAATACAGGCTTCTATAGAGTATATGTTTATAAGCACCATCTACAGCAGAGAATATGATATGCAGTTAAAAACAGCTATAGAATACCTTAAGGAAGGCAATACTAAGGTCATAGCCCAATAGATAAAAGGATAATAAAAGAGAAAAAAATAATTTAAAAGGACTATAGAAATTTGTTGACATGTAGCGTAGTATTATATAAAATATTATAGTTATTTAAATTTGATCTTAATAAACTTTACAAAATCGAGCACCCTAAATGGGTGCCCTGAAAAAGGTCACCCTTAGGGGTGACTTCTCTCTTTTTATAGAGGTAAGTATTACTTATTCACTATTCACTAACGCTTTTAAAGTTAATCTTATTATATATATTATAAAGAAGGAGTGTTATCTCATGTCGACAAAGTACATTTTCGTAACAGGAGGAGTCGTTTCCTCACTGGGCAAAGGCATCACAGCAGCATCCTTGGGGCAGCTATTAAAGAGCAGAGGCTTAAAGGTATCCATCCAAAAATTTGATCCCTACATCAATATAGACCCCGGCACCATGAGCCCCTACCAGCATGGAGAGGTATTCGTAACCGACGATGGCGCCGAAACAGATTTAGACCTAGGCCATTATGAAAGATTTATAGATATAAACCTCAGCAAAAGCAGCAATGTAACCTCGGGCAAGGTCTACTGGTCCGTTATAACCAAGGAAAGAAAGGGTGACTATCTGGGGGGGACAGTGCAGGTAATTCCCCATATCACCAATGAGATAAAGGAAAGAATCTACAGGGTAGCCAAGGAAGGTACCTTTGATGTCGTAATAACAGAAATAGGCGGTACAGTAGGGGACATAGAAAGCCTTCCCTTCATAGAGGCCATCCGACAGGTAAAATACGATGTAGGCAGAGATAACGTCATGTATATCCATGTAACCCTAGTGCCCTATCTTGGAAAGGCGGGAGAGCTAAAGACAAAGCCCACCCAGCATAGCGTTAAGGAGCTTAGAAGCATAGGCATACAGCCGGATGTCATAGTATGTCGTGCAGAAAAGGCCCTTTCACAGGACATGAAGGACAAAATAGGACTATTCTGTAATATAGATAAGGGCAATGTTGTACAAAACCTAGATGCAGAAAGCCTGTATGAAGTGCCATTGATGCTGAAGGAAGAAGGCCTGGATACAATAGCCATAAAGCACCTTGGCCTACAGGCAGGAGAAGCCGACCTAAAGCAGTGGAAAGAAATAGTAGACAAGCATAAGAACCCAACCAAAACAGTAAAAATAGCCCTAGTAGGAAAATACGTAGAGCTAAGGGATGCCTACCTTTCAGTGTCAGAGGCCTTAACTCATGGGGGAATCCATAATGATGCCAAGGTAGAAATAGACTGGATACATTCCGTGTCGGTAACAAAGGACACCGTAGAGGAGCTTCTAAAGGATGTAGATGGCATACTAATACCCGGAGGCTTCGGCGACAGAGGCATAGACGGTAAGCTGGTGGCGCTGCAATATGCTAGAGAAAACAAGGTGCCAATGCTGGGCATATGCCTTGGCATGCAGCTGGCGGTAATTGAATTTGCCAGAAATGTGCTGGGCTTAAAGGATGCTCACAGCTCCGAGCTTTCAGCCACCACCACAAACCCAGTAATAGACCTTATGCCAGAGCAAAAGGACATAGAGGACATGGGAGGTACCATGAGGCTGGGGATATACCCATGTAAGATATATGCAGGCTTAAAGGCCAAGGAGGCCTACAACGAAGAGCTAATATACGAAAGACACAGACATCGTTACGAGTTCAATAATTTATACAGAGACAAGCTGACAGAAGCAGGCCTAATCATCAGCGGGATATCTCCAGATGAAAGACTAGTGGAAATCATAGAGCTAAAGGACCACCCCTGGTACGTAGCAGCCCAATTCCACCCAGAATTCAAGTCCAGACCAACAAGACCCCATCCACTGTTCAGAGACTTCATAAAGGCATCGATAGAAAACAAGAGTGAATAGTTTATAGAGAATAGTGGATGTGTTTAATGAAAACACACCTTGATTCCAACGAAATCAAGGCGTGTTTTTTATTATCTTTTCCACTATTAACTACTTGCTATTCAATATTCACTATTTTTAAATTCCAGCAGGAAATTTAAAAAATATATAGAATACATATAATTCTGTCTGTAAAAATGGAATATACATCTGAAGACCTAATTTCATAGAGTATAATCATTCACTAATCCTTACAAATCAGTCAATTTTGATTGCCTTGATAGTACTTCTGACAGTTTAAATTACTTTGTTTAGGGTATTTATCTTGATGGACAGGCTAATAAGGATAATTAAAGATTTTTCGTTGAAAAAAGAGGAATTTTTCCAGATGTATAGAATAATATTTATTGGACAAGAAAAGTTGGAAAACTCTGACTTCGGTGTTACAGGAGTGCAAAGAAGTTGTAATACAACTGTAATGGTAATTTGTCGCTTTCGCGTGTATAATGTAAATGTGAAGAGGCGGTTACAGTTGATCAGTTGTAGTATTACAATTTTATTACATCTGCGCTTCGGACATTGACCAAGCAATTGTGTCAATGTTATAATCAACACTATAGAATGCGGCTACATACGTGAAACCGCTTCTATAAATTTTAAGAGTTGGCTGGTTAGTAGAAGAGAGTTACGGCCTCCTCTCAAACTTAACTCACTTCAGAAGAAATGTAAAATAAAAAGGAGGAAGACATAATGAAGAAAATTTTAGCTTTAGTTCTAGTGCTTTCAATGGTACTAGGAAGCTTCGGTTTTGCATTTGCAGCTACAACAGCTGAAAATAATGCAGGCCAAGTGCTAAAAGAGTTAGGTGTTCTTAAGGGCGATGCTCAAGGAAACCTAATGTTAGACACAGTATTAAACAGACAAGACATTATCGTTTTATTATCAAGATTGATGGGAGCAGAAGACGAAGCTTCTAAATTCCCGATACCATCAGCTTACACTGACATAACTGATGATTATTACAAAACATTCATCGGTTGGGCTCAAGTTGAAGGCTTAACAAACGGTATTGGCGACAACAAATTTGGTTTTGACCAAGAGTTAACAGTAAAAGAATTAGCTACTTTCCTTTTAAGAGCACTTGGACATGAAGATGCTTGGGATAAGGCTGAAACTTTAGCTGTTGAATTAGGCTTAGTTGCTACTGGTGTAAACTTTGAAGCTAAGGCTAGCAGAGGCGTTATGGCTGAAGCTACATTATCTGCTTTAAATGCTCCTTTAGCTAACGACAGCAAAACTTCTTTAGGTGCTTCTTTAGAATTACCTGGATTCGATTTAGTATCAGTATTAGCTGTTGATTCTATCAAGGCTAACACTGCTAAATCATTCCAAGTTGAGTTCAATAGACCAGTTACTGAAGAAGATAAAGTTACTTTCTCTGTAAAGAGACTTACTTCCGAACTTTCAGTTACAACAACTTGGAACGAAGATAAAACTGTAGCTACTTTAGCTAGCTCAGCTAATCTTGCTGATGCAAGCTTCGTGGTTTCTGTATCTGCTGATGCACAAGTAGTTGCTTCTGAAAGCATTACAATAACTCCACAAAAAGTTTCAAGAATTGAGTTTACTAGCAAAAACGTAGCAGTAAACTTATCAACTGGTGTTGGTTTCGTTACCTACAAAGTATTTGACCAATACGACAATGATATTACAACTAGCTATTTAGCTAATAACATGACTTTCCAATCTGGAGCTGTAGCTGCAGGTGGTAGCGTTGTAGGACGTAATGGTACAATTACCCTTACACCAGGTGGAAATCCACTAATTCAATTTCCTAATATCTCAATTGTAGTTTATGACACTACTTCTGGTATTTCTGCAACAGTTACATTACCAACTGCAAGCGCAGTAGGAACACTTTCATCCTTCGAGTTAGGATCAGTTGAAAATGTTAAGCTTGTAGAAAATGATGTAACAAGCATATACTATATTCCTTTTACTGCTAAGGATATGAGCGGAAATGAAACTAAGGATTATGATTTAATAACTGGCGGTCTGATTTTCAACAATGCAGGAACTACTGATTTAGTAGTGTCATTACCTGGTATTGTTAGTGTTCAAATTGTTAGAGATCCTGCTAATACTAAAAATGCAGCTGTTGAAGTTAAAGCTTTATCCGGTGCTTCTTTAGTAATGGATATGCCTGTAACAATTACTGCAATGACTTTTGCTGGTACTTCTTCATCAGTACAAACAACTGTAGTAAAAGCTAAGGTGCTTAACTCTGTAACTTTACTTGCACCTGCTACTACAGTATCTACAGGTGAGACTCCTGACATCCAATTTGAAGCATATGATCAATTTGGAAACAGAGTAACAAGACATGCGGATATCGTAGGTAAAGTTTCTCCAACAGGGGTTACTTTAGAAAAGAATGTTGACGGATCAGCTAAATTCAAAATGATTTCAGTTGGTACAAAAGGTTTAGTTCAATTATCAGTTGTAGTTCCTGCTACTGGTAAAATGAGCACAATCAACATCAATGTTCAAGACGCTGCTAAGCCAAGCAGAATAGTAATTGATTCTTCTAAGATAGTTGCTGCTATGGAAAATGGTGCAATTCAAAAGATCAACTTTAACGGTCAAACACCAGGTGGAATCACTGTATATGACCAATATGATAGAGTAATGTCAGCTTCTAAAGTGAATGCCGTATTCAATACTGGTACTGCTTATAGAATTAACGTAACTAACCAAACAGGAAATGTTACTTTAGGAACAGCTGTTTTAAATTCAGCTACAGATTTAACACTTACAGCTAATGCTCCAACAGGTGGTGCTGACACTATTAAGTTTGAGCTAGAAGATGTTGTTGCTGGTAAAACTCTTAGCACAGGCGCTCTTTCTGTATCTGTTATCAAAACTGCTGATATAGTAGATTACACTATGGAAATTACTGACAAGGCAATCTACGCTGCGGGTACTTCTACAGATAAAGAGCAAGCTTATGCTGCTACTGCAGAGGTATTTGGTAAGACTGCAAGCGGAGCAAAAGTATTATTAGCTGGCACTCCAATAATCAGTGCTTCAGTAGGAAATTCAAACGACTTTGATGTATTAGCTACTTTCCCAGCTGCTTATGACGCTGTTGAAATTGGTGCTAAGTCATTAGCTCTTACTAATAAGACTTCTGAAAAGACAGTTGTAGCAGTAAATGTATTCCACAATGGTGGTGTAAATGCATTAACTGCAGAATTAACCTCTTCAAGCGTTGCTCCAGTTGCTACTACTATAGTGACAAGATCAACTACAGAAGATAAGATTACTTTATCAAATGCTGATTTCTTAGCTTTAGTTACAAAATCATTTGCTATGTACGATAGTGTAGGTGATTCGACTACAACCGCTAACGCATACTTCAGAGTAACTGATTCTTATGGAACTTACGGCATGACTCCAGCTAACTATGTTGTAGATGTTGTTAATGGAACAGTGACACTTGGAGTTGCTGCAGATGGAACTATTACAACTGCAACTGCAGCTACTGCTGGTGTGGTTCGTGTAACAGGAATCACGAATAATGGTTTGATGAAAACTATTGAAATTACAGTATTAGCACCATAAGGGAACTATACAAACAACTTAACACCTAATAAAAACAGGGAGGCCAATAGTGGCTTCCCTTGTTTTATTAATAAAATAAATATCTGTATCTGGTGCAGATGGCACACAATATCTGCCCTAGGCTTTATTCTTATAAAACAGAATAATCTTTATAAAATTTAGTTAATAATGAATTGTATTGTCATTACTTGATATAATAATAAAGTAATGCTAAAATAAATAAAGACATGTAAATAGCTAGTAATAGTCTAAAGATTACAGTTTTAAAAAATGGAGGTACACACATGAAGAAGATTTTTTTGGCTACAATATTAGTTTTATCACTAGTATTATCTATAGTTGGCTGTTCAGGAACTCCTCAGGAGCCAATTGAAAACCCGCAGGAAAACCCACAGGAAAACCCTCCTGTAGAAATCACCTATACTGATGAATTTCCATATTTACCAAAGCATCCCAGTATGGTACTTAAGGAACTACAAAAAGGCAGTCCAGAAAGCGGAGATTATGCATTTTATACTATTCCCGATGCTGAATACGAAACCTTTTTCGTAAAATACGAAGAAATATTAAAGCAGGACGGTTGGTCAGTTACTATTGATGAAAAACCTAACGGTTTAGGCGTAGCGAAGGATGATCATATGGCAGCAATGACGGTTAATAAGACGGCTGAGGGTACAATGATGGTTATAAATTCAAAATAGCTTAAGAAAGCAGGAGATTATTTTCCCTGCTTTTTTTGCTTTATAAGGTATACATAAATCTTAAATTTTAATAAAAATGCATATTTTAAGCAAAGTTTAAGCTATAATTATAATTAGCAGTAAATATTGCTGGTAGGTTGAAATAAAACCAGGGAGGAGTCTTAAATGCTTCGTTTTATAAAAAATTTGAGCAAGCCATATGTTATAATAGCAATCCTAACATTCTTTGTTTTTTTACAATTTTCATTTGCTCAGGAGGTGCTTCCGGAAATAGGAGTACCAGAACTAAAACATAGGATTGTTGAAAATTCAAATGAAATTAGAGGATTAAAACAGTCAATCGAGGATTTAGATGATTCTATAAGTCAGTTAAAGAGATTTCAGAATCAAATGATTTTAATGGGTGAAAGAACAGCAACAGATCCGTTACGCAACGGATTATATTATAACTACGTTCTCCCAAATTTTATAACTCCCAAAAGACTTACGGTTCAACTAGATTCATTGGTACTGACATACGATACCTTGAGCTATAGCTTACAATATCAAGTTGATGCGATTTTATCGAATATTGCCTTACTTAATAAACAAGTAGAGTTGTACGACAAATACATATTGCAAACCGAGAAGAGATATAGGGCTGCAGAAAAGAGTTTTGAGCTAGGAAATATTTCGTATAATGATTTAGTTCAAGCAGAATCCAATCTAGAGAACCTATATTATAACAAAGAAAAATTAAAAAATAATATAAGAATTTTAGAGCTCCAACTGATTTATATGTCGGACTTTGAATTTTATGAACCGATACGTATGGTAGGAATTCCTATCAATCCACCGGAGCGTTTAGGGGATTTTGAGGACTATTTAGATGAAGCTTTGCTGATAAGCAGAGATATGTTTTTAGCGGATACAATGATGGAGGCACTTATAGACGAAGGAATTTATATAGAAGCCTATAAAAACCTAATGCTTGGATCGGACTATATAGACTATCATAAAAGGCTTTCAGATGCTGAAGCAAAAAGCACTGAAAGTAAGCAAAAGGTTATACAAGCTGTATCTGACTATTTTCAGCAACTAAAGCTATATGAAAACAATATAATGATCAATGAAGAGCGGATTAAAAGCAATAATGAAAAGCTGGAGGATATGAAGGTTATGAAGGAGTTGGGTCTGATTACTGAGGTGGATATTATAAGCTTTGAAATCCAGCTACTTCAATCGGAAATAGATTTAGAGAACACTATTGAAGGCAGAAATCTTACCTTTAGAAAGTTTGATTTATTAATTAAGCAGGGATTATTGATACAAGGAGGCAACTAATATGAGATGTAAGGGAAAGCTCACGATACTTTTTATATTTTCAATTTATCTTATTTTTTCCTTGTCAAGCTATGCTGTCACGGAAGACTTTAAGGCATTGGATATAGAGGAAAGTAAAGAAATGCTACAGGAAAACAACTTAGAGCTCTTGTCTATAAAAAGACAAATAGAGCTCCAGGAGACCATTATTGAAGATACAGAATATGAGGCAAAGGTATGGAAGTATAACTTAAATGATGACTATGAGGGCAGACGACAGGATAATGCCACAAAGGTATTTGTAAACCCTATAAAGGAAAAAAACAAGCTGGCATCATTAAAACGGCAATATGAAGATAAGGTATTTGAATTAAACAACAGCTTGAAGCAGTTACATATTGACGTGATTAATTTGGACAATGTATTGAATAGCCTAAAGAAGAGTTTGGATATAGCAGAGAGTGTTTACAGTCAAAAATCTACAGAGGTTAGCCTAGGGCTTTTACCAGAGAAGGATTTGCTGGCATATGAAACTAGTGTAAAAGAGGTAGAGCGTGATATTAAAAAAGCGGAAAATGATTACCAACTAAAGCTATTTTCCATTAATTATTTAATAACAGGCTCCGCAGAGGTCTTATTTATACCCAGTACTAAAAATCAGGTAGTATTGATAGACAATGATTATATAGCTTTAGACTCAATTGATATAGACATTCTTGTTGAGAATAAATTAGAAAATAATGATACGTATCAGGGCTATATTGAGCTTCTGGAAGAGTATAATCAAATCCTTTATGTAGAAAGAAATTATTCTACCTCAGGGGTGGCAAGCAAAAAAACCCTGCAGGATATAGAAAATACTGAATTGAGAATTAAGGATTATAAGCATAAAACAAAGACCGAAGTTATAATTGCTTACTTTGAGATGGCAAATAAGCAGATGGACATAAAAATTGCTAAAAATAACCTTGTTATAACTGAGAATAATCTTAAAGTAATAGAATCAAGATATAAGCTAGGGTTGGCTTCCAGTGTAGATTTTCTAAAAGGGCAGCTAGAACTTATTAATGCAGAACGGGTCTATAATGAGGGATTAGTCAGCTATGACATGCAGTATAGTTCTTTTATGAGATATTATTAGTTAGAGATACTTCTAGGATAGGATTCTGTAGATACTTAATAAGCTAGAATCTAAATTGTATAATTATATAGTAAAATAAAGGTCAGTGGAAATTATTATCCACTGACCTTTACTCTAATATGAGGGGCTTATTATAATTGTGAATTACCATAACTTAAACCATACATAAGAATATCTACTGTTTTTGAGGACGCTTCAAATCTATTCGAAATAGTTTTACCGTCTAAGGTGCCCATTATTCCTATAGAGGCGTTCAGTGCCCCCATGATCACCAAGGAGGCCACCTCTATGTCGATATCAGAGGGCAGCTCCCCTGTCTGTATGCCGTAGTGTATTAGCTCAGCTATAAAGCTACATATCATTGCCCTCAGCTTAAAGAAGGGGGGAAGCAGGTCCCGAGACATATTTTCTGGTCGTGCGAAGACCTGCATTAGGGTAGTGGCATGGCTGCTGACATAGTTGATATTGTATTCAGCCAGCCCCTTAAGTCGATTCTTAAAGGCCGCCTCTTTGCTTATGGTTTTTCTTGCACCCTCGATATATTCCTCCACATGGTATACCAGCATGCTCTGAAATAGCTCGGCCTTGCTGCTGAAGTATTCATAGATGGTGGCCTTGCCTATGCCGGCCTCCTTGGCTATGGCCTCCATTTTGCCCTGGAAAAATCCGCTTTCTCCAAAGACCTTCAGGGCCGCCTCCATGATCTCCCTTTGTCTTTTATCCTTTAGCTCCTCCATGTTATCACCCTCTTAGGATTGTGTGACTGAGCTGGTCAGATTTTTGAATCTTCTCTTGGTGGATATGGCAAGATCGTCAAATACGGTATATAGCACCGGAACAAACACTAAAGTCAATACTGTAGATAATATCAGGCCCCCTATAACCACTGTTGCCATTGGTGCCTGCATTTCTGATCCTTCTCCTATGCCTATTGCCAGTGGAATAAGCCCCAGAGCCGTTGTAAGGGTGGTCATCAGTATTGGTCTAAGCCTTACTGGGCCTGCTGCTATAATGGCCTCGTCTCTGGTTTTGCCACTGTTTCTCAGTATATTGATATAGTCTATCAGCACGATACCATTGTTAACCACGATACCCGACAGCATGATGATTCCTATAAAGGCGGTTACGCCAAAGGCTCTGCCTGTTAGGAATAGGGATAATGCGCCACCGCCAAAGGCCAGCGGTATGGTAAACATGATGACAAAGGGATATATCAGCGATTCAAACTGGGCTGCCATTACCATATATATCAGTATGATTGCCAGCACCAGTGCTAATATCAGCTGCGAGAAGGCTTCATTCATCTGCTCATTTTCTCCGCCTATGTTATAGCTGTAGCCATAGGGCAGCTCATAGTCCACCAGCTGCTTCTCTATGTCGGCCGTTATGCTTCTAATGTCTCTGTCTACTATTTGTCCGGATACGGTTACAGCCCTCTCCTGTGAGTCTCTGTTGATTTGTACAGGGCCTCTTACCATATTGACGGAGGCCACCTGACTCAGGGGTATATTGACGCCTGTAGGTGTGGAGATGGAAAGCTGCTCCAGATTAGCCAGGCTCTCTGTAATGCCCCCATGAGCCCTTATTACCACGTCCAGCTCGCTTCCCTCGTATCTGTAAATTGTAGCTGTGGTACCGGAGGCACTGCCCCTTACGGCTGTTGCCACCTGAGCTGCTGTAAGGCCATACATTGCTGCATTATCCTTATTTACCAGCACCTCAACCTCTGGTACTGCATCGCCTATACTGGTTTTTATTTCTCTGGTGCCCTCCACTGACTCTATTATTGCCTTAAAGTCGTTGGATATCTCCTCTAGCACTGTGAAGTCCTCTCCTGCAATACTTATGCTTAGGGGGTCTGTAGTGGCTATGGACATGGTGGATACGGCTGATACGGAAAATTCTGCTCCGGGAATATCCTTTGTAATTTTCCTTACCTCCTCCACCACCTCACTGGTGCTTCTGTTTCTTTCGCTTAAGCTTACTAGATTGACGGAAACCGTACCAGCGTTACTGGTGGTGCTGTTGCCCATCAGATTATTGCTGGCGCCTACTGTGGTGAATATGACATCCACCTCCGGAAGCGCTGATACTTTTTCTTCTACGATTCCTATGATTTCATTGACATTTTCCAGCTTGCTGCCTAGTGGCAGCTCAACTGAAACGCTGAGCCTGCCCTCGTCGGAGGCTGGGAAGTATTCAAAGCCTACAAAGACTAGGCTGGCAATGCTTAGTACAAAGATCAATGCCGATATGCCCAAGGTCAGCTTTCTTCTTTTAAGGCTGGTGGTCAGCAGATTTTTGTAAAGCTTTTCTGTTTTTTCAAATATCCTGTCAAAGCCTCTGTATATAAAATCCAGCTTCTTTTTCTTTGTGCCCCTTGTATTTTCATCTGCCTCCAGTGTCAATATCTTGGAGGAAAGCATAGGTATCAAAGTAATGGATACCAGCAGCGATGCACCAAGGGATAGTGTTACCGTCATGGCAAACTCCTTGAACATTGTACCCACCATACCGTCTATAAAGGCGATAGGAAGGAAAACTGCAATGGTGGTAAGGGTTGATGCGGTTATTGCCATGGCCACCTCTGAGGAGCCCTTTATGGCGGCCTCCTGCTTTGAAAGCCCCTCGGCCCTGAAGCGGTATATGTTTTCCAGCACAACGATGGCACTGTCCACCAGCATACCCACCGCCAGCGCCAGACCGCCAAGGGTCATCATGTTTAGGGTTATACCGTTGAAGAACAGCAGTATAAAGGAGGCGATAACGGATATCGGTATGGCTATGCCTATAATCAGTGTGGACCGTATATTCTTCAGGAAGATATACAGTATCAGTATTGCAAATATACTACCCATCAGTACGTTTTTTACAACATTATCGATGGCGGTTTTAATCATTTCTGAGTTGTCTGCAACGACATTAAATTCAACCCCGGGGAAATCCCTTCGAAGGGTTTCTATTTCCCCCAACACTAGGTTTGCCACCTGTACTGTGTTTTTTCCCGACTGCTTCTGTATGGATACACTGATGCTATCCTTGCCGTTTACTCTGGAAAGGGTGCTGACCTCCTTGTAGGCCAGCTGCACCTGTGCGATATCCCTTAGGGCCAAAACCTCACCGGTGGGCAGTGTAATGGGCATATTCTTGACTTCGTCAAGGGATTTAAATTCTCCAACTACTCTGATGGAGAGCTTTTGATCTCCCCTTTCTACTGTACCGCCGGGAAGATTCATATTTGCTGCCGCTAAATACTGTGCCAGCTGACCGGTGCTGAGGCCATAGCCTGAAAGGACATGGGGGTCCGCTAGCACCTCTATTTCCCTTTCATAGCCTCCTCCGATATTTACGGAAGCGACACCGTCTATTCTTTCAAATCTCTGCTTTATGGAATCCTCTGCCAGTGACTGCAGACCTGATAGGTCGCCATTGGTGGAGAGGGCTATTTCTACTATAGGCATGGAGTTCAGGTCCAGCTTAAGCACCATTGGCTGTGCTGCATCCTCCGGCAGCAGTCCCTTTACCATATCTATTTTTTCCCTCATTTCAAGGGCGGCGAACTCCATGTTGGTTCCGTTGTTAAACTGTGCGATGACGATGGAGCTCCCCTGTGACGATATTGAAGAGACATTATCTATGCCACCAACTGTTGCTATAGCTCCCTCAATCCGTTTCGTTACTAGGTTCTCCATTTCCTGTGGGCCTGCGCCTGTATAGGAGGTGGAAACAATGGCCACCGGCAGCTCCATTTCCGGAAATAAATCGATAGGCAGTCTGGAGAGGGATATGGCCCCCAGCAGTACGACTACCAGCACTATCATTGTTATGGTAACGGGTTTCTTTACTGAAAAACTAGATAAATTCACTGCTACTCACCCCTAACTACCTTTACTGTTTGACCATCCTCTACATAGTGCTGTCCCTTAATGATGATTTCTTCTCCTGCCTCTAGGCCGGACTTTATCTCTACGAAATCCCCGGTATCTAGGCCTGTTTCAACGACTCTTTCAACGGCCTTATCCTCCTGAAGAACATATACCACCTTGCTTCCATTTCTGTCCAGAACTGCAGCGCTCTTTACCACTATGGCTGAATCAATCCGATCAACGCTTAGCCTAGCCTCGCCGTTCATACCGGGTCGGATATTGCCATCGGGGTTTGCTAGATATATTTTTACCGGATACAACTGGCTTCTGGCATCGGCTGTAGGGCTGATATAGTCTATTACTGCAGTTAAAGGAGCCTCCAGAGCCGCAGGTATGCTGACCTGTGCCTCCTGCCCGGGCTGCAGCCTGTTTACTATCCCCTCCACCACATTAAGCTGCATATATACGCTTTCTGTGTCCACCAGCACGACTGCTGCCTGGCCATTGGTAGCTATTTGGCCTACCTTTACATTTATGGCTGAAACAATGCCATCCATAGGGGCCCTAACCACTGTATTGTCAAAGCCGCTTTGTGCCTGCTGATAGGCTATCTCCGCCTGCCTTAGCTGATTTAAGGACTGCTGGTGGGCTATTTCTGCCTGCTTCACCTGTGACTCTGCCACCTCCAGCTGCTTGTCGGAGGCCGCCATTTCTGCCTGCTCCAGCTGGGACTTCGATATTGCCCCCAGATTATACAGCTCTCGGTTCCTTTCTAGGTTAAGGATGGCATTTTCTATCTTTTCCTTATTTAATTCAAAGTTTAGTCCTGCTGTATTCAGGCCGTTTAGGGCTTGATCCACGCTTTTTTGTGCCAGGCTCAGGGAATTCTCAGCCTGCTGTACGCTTTTGCTCATATCCTCCTGCTCTAGGGTAAAGAGGATGGTGTCCTTTGTCACCCTTTCCCCCAGCGCTACATTAACAGTACTTACAACCCCAACCGTTTTGGGTATGATCATAAGCTCTTCATTTGCTGATATTCTGCCGTTGAAGCCGGTGGTATTGGCGATAGAATCCACAGCTACCACTTCCGTTTCCACTGCCACATAGTCCTCGGCGGCTGCTTCGTCTCCCTGTACACCGCCTGAACAGCCTGCTGCAGTCAATGCTGTAGTGAGTATTAATGCTACTAATAATAATCTGGTAATGAATCCCTTAGACATTTAGCTTCCTCCTAAATATTAAATCGATATATGTATTATTGCCCGACTGAAGCCTTGGAATAATCCCAGAACCCGTGAGTCGGTATGCAAAATTAATTATATAACATATAGTTTAAATTGCAATTAACTAAATATAAACTTTTTATAAATTCAAGATTGTCAGGTGTCAGGGGGACGGTTCCGACTGACAATATAGTTTAATGTTTTGATAGAATATAGCCATGAGGCAATCTGGTATAGGTATTAACTTATCTTGAGGAGGGACGGTATGGATTTTCAAGATACTCGTTGGATACAAAGGTTTAATAATTACAAGAAAGCATTGAAGCAATTGGAAGAAGCTGTGGAGCTAATGGAAAAAAGAGAACTTTCAAGACTTGAGAAACAAGGCGTTATACAATCGTTTGAATATACCCATGAATTAGCTTGGAAAACCTTAAAGGATTTTCTTGTAAGCAGAGGAAATACAAATATATTTGGTTCAAGGGACGCCACGAAAGAAGCCTTCACATTAGGCCTAATAGATAATGGTGAAGCCTGGATGCAGATGATAAAAAGTCGAAATATTACAAGCCATATAGTCAGGGGGATCGTTCCAACTGACAACTTTGTCAGTCCAAGCGACTTTCTCTGCTGCCTAACGTGAAATTTAATAAAACTTAGGTGCTCTAGATAATAGATGTAATACGGTAAGTAATGGTAGTGTCAATGTAAAGTGCTTACGAATATTCTGAGAGAAACTGAAGTGTGAATAAGCTAAAAAGCTGCTTAAAGGTATGTTGTGTACACTACCTAAAGCAGCTTTTGTATTAGAATATTGAAAGACCCTCCTCTGGTGGTGAAGTGCTTACTTTATCATGGAACGCAACCAATCCAGCGCACCCTTGGTTTTTCTCCAAGCCCTAGCACTATAGTAAGCGTAAACAATGGCTTCATCTCTTCCGCCAACTTGCTATACTCCGGTAGCTCTTTAGGCATGGGACTAAAACCCAGCAGGTATTGAGGCACAAATTGGTTATCCTTTAAGGCGCCCTTTAACCATGTATTTGAATGGCTTTTTTTACCCACTACGATAAAATTATATAGGGCTATACTGTAGCTCCATTGGGGGTTACATTCCTCCTCATAGGACTCTATTAGCTTTAACGCCTCCTTAAATCTTTTTAGCTCCAGAAGCAGCGGCAGTAAAACATAACGGACTCCTTGATTATCGTTAGTATTTAATCTGAGCATTTCCTTGAAGGCATTGGCTGCTTCATCGAGTCTGTCATTTTCCCAGAACAATAGCGCCAAGCCCATTTGGGCCCTCATAAAGGGACGGGTTTCCGTTATCAGCCAAAAGGAACCCATATTCTTTTTGAAAAATTCTTTGCCTAGAGCACTCCTGCCCTTTTCTATGGCTTTAGGATATAGGGCTTCCTTTTCTGCAAAGCTTGTAGCTTCATCCTCCGCTAAAATGACATAGGCATCTACACAGGCAGGATCAATTTTCAGTGCTTCCCTAGCCAGCTTAATTCTACTAAATGCATCCTTTTTATTCCAGGCTTCATAGATCAGGTTTTGGGCCTGGACTTCAATAGATAGCTTATCATGATTAATTTTAGGTATACCATTTTCCATTAGCTGCTGTAAAAAGGCATTAGCATCCTCCATGGAATCAAAATTCTTACCCTCTAATTCTCTGCGTATCTGATTCATAAAAGCCTCGTTAGGCCTTTTGCCACCAGCACCGGGTGCCGAGGAAAGCAGCTTTGGCATTTTAGCTTCTGTCTTGCTTTCATCTAAAAGCTTTTGTGCAATTTCATGCATAGAATCAACTATGAAATTAAAGTTCTTCGATACAGTAGTTGCAGACACGCCATATTTTTCAGCCAGATCTCTTTGACTATATTTGCCATCCATTAGCTTTGTATTTATGAGATATTCTATAGCAGCCGCCCATGAGCCTCTTTTCCTGATGCTGGGGCTAAAGCTGCTGCAATATGCGCCACCATACAGATATAGCCTCTTTAATTTCCAAAGGGAAATATTCTCCGACCATTTTTTCTAATACTAAATGTGCCTCTTCCTGATGTGCTTTTTCTTTTACGGCAAACGCTATTATGCCCTTGAACTCTTCAATACTGCCATCTAGTAATCAAATAATAAGATCCATGTGCATTGAAGGATATAGATCTAGATAGGTATCATCGTATTCTTCATCTTCAATATCAACGAGAAGCTTGTCCAGCTTGCGTTGGAGCTTTGGTATAAGGCTGGCCTCCATAGGGCTTTTTCCACCTAATGCCTTTTGGGGCTTCTGTAAAAATTTCCTCATCTGTAGCTTCTCGTATGGATCGGTGATATCCATTTCATCATCATCAAGCTCATTGACAAATATGTCAATAATGATATTTGTAATGAGAAGGCTCTCCTTCCTTAAAAACTCCTCCCAGCTGACATCATGATCGGTCATATTTTTCGCATCCTCTATGGCTTGCATTACTACATCTAGGGCTTCATAGGGGATAAGCATTAACCCTGCAAAGCATGTGTTGTCAGGGGGACGGTTCTCTTGACAATATTTGGCTTATGGAATAAACTGGAATCAAAGGAGGGGGAAAAGATGCCAAGATATGCAAGACAGAGGAGCACAACCGGAATCTATCATGTAATGGTAAGGGGCAATGAAAGAAAGGCAATATTCAAGAAGGAAGAAGACAAAGAAAGATATATAGACACATTATTGGATAAAAAAAGCAAGGGAGGATACGGATTATATGGCTACTGCATAATGGACAATCATGTGCATTTGGTAATAAAGGAAGAAGCGGAGCCGATAGAAAGGGTAATGAAAAGGATAGGGGTAAGCTATGCTCAGTACTACAACCAAAGGCATAAGAGCGTGGGGCATGTGTTTCAAGACAGATATAAAAGTGAAGGAATAGAAAACGATGCATATTTGCTGTCGGCATTAAGATATATACATAAAAACCCCGAGAAAGCTAAAATTTGTAAACAGGAGAGCTATAAATGGAGCAGCTACAGCATATATGCTGCAGGAATGTTGGGTAGCCAACTGGTGGATGCTTCTATGATATTAGGTATTTTTTCTGAGGGCCGCCAGGAGGCCTGTAGGCTGTTTAAAGAATTTAGCCGCCAAGAAGAAGCTATCGGGTTTATTGATATAGAGGAAGCAATAGAAGAATTTATAGAGGATGGAATAATAATGGAGCATATATCAAGCTTTCTCTCAATTAATAAATTGGCCCAAGGAGATTTAGCAAAGCTTAAGAATAGGGGAATCAGAGATGGCTTAATCGGTGACTTAAAAATTAAATTCAACCTATCAACAAGAAAAATTGCGGAGGCCACCGGCATTAATAGAGAAACCATCAGGAAAATATTGTCAGGAGAACCGTCCCCCTGACAACTGACAACGACTGACAATGCTTCACAAAAATGAGCCCTGGTGCATATACTCTATTGGGCGGACAAATAGGTTCGTCAAACATCAATTTGTAGGAGTGGTTTCGTGAAGCAGGTTCTTTTAGATAATGAAAAGAAGCAATTAATTCAAAAATCCAACAAGGACAACGAATACAGGCTGCTGCTGCATTCTATCGTCAAGGAAAAGCAGCTGAAAATGACCGATACTAGCCTGGAGGCCCTTGCCTATAGCAGAGGGGATTTTTCTGCAGAAATATTAAAAATGAATATAAGCGATGAAGTAAAGGCATATTTTGTTGTATCATCCAGGGGTGTTCATGCCTTTGCCAGCGAAGTGACTCGTATAGATGACAAGGTAATAGTGAAGGGCTATAAAATAGTGGATGAAGAAATGCTTATTGACTTTGAAGAGAAATTTGACAGTGAAGAGTATGATGCAATAATTGCAGATTTGAATAAAAAGGAAGAGTATCTCAGTGAAGTGGAGGCTGAGGAGGATGCTGAAGCAAAGGGTCTGCTGCCCTGTATCTACGGCAACTGGTGCGGCCCGCTATGTAGCGGCCCCGACGCCCCTATTAGTGCAGTGGACAGATGCTGTATGTACCATGATCAATGCTACGGTGAGCATGGCTATTTCAACTGTGACTGCGACAGAGACATCATAATATGCCTTCTGCCCTATTATTATATGGGAAGTGAATGGGCTATCGTAATAACTGAATACTTCCTGCTGCAATACGACATTAATTGCGGCTAGTCGGAGTATATTCGGTATTGTTCTGATAATAAAAGACCCCCTGATGCTAATCGGGGGGTTGTTAAATGTCCTTTTACAGTATGGATTCCAGTAGAGTTCCCCAGAGAAAATAAATGGGAGGGAAAAATATAATGGTCATTGCAAGATTTCCGTAAGCCGCCAGCTTGCCTATTCTTTTCATAGCCTGTGTAGTGGCATTTCTCCTATTTCCAATAAAGCCTATAATAGCCCCAAGGAAACAGCAGATGTACATTGAAAGCCAATCAGATCCGAAAAGACGAATCTTTAAGGGGGTGATCACCTGTAACAAAGCAAATACAAATAAAAGAAAGGAAATAATCTTAAGGGTATTGAATATTGAGCTATCCTTTGATTCCATATCAATCCTCCTTCCGAATTTATTTTTCTTGGAAAACTGTCTCTAGGTCCTATAAAATAGGTTCTGTTGATATATATATAATTATTATAACATTGTGGTTAAATAAAAACACTAGAAAAATGTAAAAATGAGGAAATCGATTATTGTCAGGGGGACGGTTCTGCCGACAATCTCAAAGTTGTCGGCAGAACCGTCCCCCTGACAAGGAACCGTCCCCCTGACAGCCCCTTGACAACATTAATTGTTTTATGATAGAAACAAAGGGAATATATCTATTGTATGACAATAAGATCACAAATAAATTTAGGAGGCTACCAAAATGAAAAGAAGGCTCTTGTTGCTATTAGTTTCAATCTCCATGATTCTTTCCTCAGCATTTATTGCATTTGCAGATAGCACGCTACCAGTATCAAATTACATAACTGCAACAGTAACAGTTGATGGCCAGCAGATTGATTCGTCGGATTATGAAACCTTTTTAAGTGAAGATGGAAGGGTAATGTATCCCTTAAGGTTAATTAGTGAAGGGTTGGGGACTGAAATAACCTGGGTACCGACAAAGGAAAGTGCCTTTTTATCAAACTATAATGGGGAGATATGGGTAAACCCCTTCACGAAAGTAGTTACAGTAAATGGAGTAGAAAAGAAGCTTAGTGATAGCATTGAGCTTAAAAAATCAAGAATATACGTTGACTCCCAATTTATTAGCTTGATATTAGGGGCTAGACTTGAGATTGACAATGACACTAAAGCAATAGGTCTACATAAGCCTTCAGCAGGGCTAGAAAGCATTGAATTAACCACTCAAGAAGAGAGTATTAAGAATGCAATTGCTACATATCTTACAAGCCTGGAGCTGCATAGGAACTTTTCCGGCCAGGTTTTAGTAGCAAAAGATAATAAAGTCCTTCTGGATCGTTCCTATGGATATTCTGATTATGAGAATCATATAAAGGCCTTTAACTCAACGACCTTTGCCATAGGGTCAGTTACTAAGCAATTTACTGCAGCTGCCATAATTCAGCTGGCTGAAGACAATAAATTATCCTACGATGATAAGGTATCTAAGTATTTTAGCAATGTGCCTTTTGCAGATGAAATTACCATACATCAGCTATTGACCCATACCTCTGGGCTCTACAATTATACGATCCAGCTAGCGGATTTTATAGCTATAGATCAGTCGGAATGGAATTTTGATAAGATCATGGATCTTATCAAGGATAAGCCACTGGATTTTGAGCCTGGAACCAACTGGAACTACTCCAATACTGGATATCTTATTCTTGGAGAAATTGTAGAAAAGCTTTCAGGTCAAACCCTAGAAAAATATTTACAGGATAATATTTTTACTCCAGTAGGAATGAAGAACACAGGAGTCGCCTATGGGCTAGAAGAAAAAATTGTTGAAGCAAATGGCTATTCAGGCAGCATGGAGGTTATATTAGACACTGCAGATAGCATTTTATTAAATGTCGCCTATGGTGCTGGCTATTTACATTCAACAGCAGAGGATTTATATCAATGGAATAATGCTTTGCTTGCAGGAGAGATTATATCTGCCAAAAGCTTAGAAAGAATGCTTGGAAAGTCACCAGATATGGAGCTGCTGGTTCCTTATGGCTATGCGATAATGTTTAATACTGGTGAGTACGGAGAAGAAATATTCCATGGTGGTAACACAATCGGTTTTACAAGTGAAAATGCTATCTTTACCGATGAAAATGCTCAAATTATTATTTTAACCAACAAGGGCTATGCGGATCTTTCTAGTATAAAATATAGCATAGCAAGTATGCTAAAGGGCAATATCGTGCCTCCTGTAGAAGAGCTAACCTTCATAACCGTTTCTGAGGAACAATTAAATAAATACGTTGGAACCTATGAAATAAAAGATGTGCTTGTGATAGATATTTTTGTTGAGGATGGTAAGCTAATGCTTCAAGGAGAGGGGCAGCAAGCTATTGCGCTTGACCCGTTATCAGAGACAAAATATGAGTCCTCATCCTTTGGCATAGCAATTGAATTTGATAATAAGGATACCCCAAATGGATTTATTCTTTACCAAGCAGGAATACAATTCAATGCAGAAAAGATTAATTAGAAAAAATTTGCGACAAGAGAAGGAATTTTCTAAATTTTCCATAATATAGATAATATGGCTGCATAAGTTGAGCAACGGCCATAAATATTACGGAAAATGGGGGCATGTGTATGGATAATCTTAGTTACTGCGCAGATTGTAGAAGAATCGATAGCTTTAATGAAGGATGTAGCTTCTGTCAATCACAAAGCATTAAAAAACTTGTGGTAAATGCACCGGTAAACGTTATTGGAACAAAGCTTAAGGGCAGAGTTATGAAGGTAAGAGACAACATGGTACATATTTTATATAAGGACGAAGAAAAGAATAGGGTTATCAGACCCTTCGAACCAATTAAGCTACAAAAGATTCTATAAGTTGTCAGTGGGGACGGTTCTCTTGACAATTAATTCCACTAAAATAATCAGTATTCGGAGTAAAATACTTAAAGCGAAACGTTAATTATCGAGAAAATAGAATACATTAAAGAGCTGTTCTTAGGCAAGCTTTAGATTGCCTGAGCAGCTCTCTGTTTTTTGTGGGGGACTCTGAACAGCAGGGGCTGTCCTGATTGACATTAAAGGTTTGAAGGGATAAACTGGAACAAAGGGGACGACGGGCTATACAAAGACATGCAAGAAAAAAGAATAAAACAGGTCCATCATATCATGGTAGGGGGCGCTGAAAAAAAGCTATATTCATAAAGGATGAAGTTAAAAAAGACATATGGACGACACATTATTGAAAAAAATGAAGAATATACAACACAGGGCTACTTATGTAAGAGATAGGCAAATCGTGTCAGGAGAACCGTCCCCCTGACAACGCTGAGGCTAAAGAACTATTTTGAATTAAGGGGGAAGAAGGTATGTTGTGGTGGGATGAAGGCCTTGCTACGGGCATTGAGGAAATTGACCGGCAGCATAAAAACATTTATTCAAAGGTAGGGGAAATCCTGTCTCTGGATATTACAGATGGTAAGGCTATCAAGGAGGGCTTGAGCTTTTTAGTATCATATGTAAGTGAGCATTTCAGCATGGAGGAGGCTGCCATGATCAATGCATATTATCCAGACTTCAAGGAGCATCGTGAGAAGCATACATATTTAGTAAATCAAATTTTTGATATCAACCTGGAGCTTAAAAGAAGCATTGTAGCAGATGAGACACTAGATAACATAAAGCTTTTGATGGTCGAATGGCTCGCCAAACACATCGATGAGGATGATAGGGCAATGGCGGAATATCTAAAAGGCCTATAGGGTGGTTAGTAGAGGGAAAAGGGGAGGTAAAGGAAATGTTGGTATGGCAATCAAGCTTAGAAACGGGTATTCAAGAGGTGGATGCTCAGCATAAGCATCTGGTCAATTTGACAAACACTCTGAAGGGAGAGATATTAGTTCAATTGAGCTATGATAATTATGACAGAATAATGGATATAATCAGTGAACTAAAGGACTATACCGTAGAGCACTTTAGGGTAGAGGAGCAGATGATGAAGGCTCATATGTCCAGTATAAAGGACGACAAGGACCTGGCGATGTTTTGGGATTATTTCAAAAATCATAAGAAGGAGCACAGTGATTTCATAGATAAGGTGAATCAGGTTGGGGCAAGAGATATAGACAGCCAACAGGATGAAATTTCAATTAGCTTAACAGAATTCCTAATGAATTGGCTGGTGAACCATATCATGAAGATAGATATGGAGTTGCCTAGGTATATTAAGAGGTCCGACTAGACAAGCTGGAACTGGGCCAAGAAAAATTAGACGATAAGGTCTCAGAAGCCTTTGAAGCTATAGAAACTCTGGTTCAGGTAAATGAAGTACAGCACAAGGAAATTCTAAGCGAACTGAAGGGTGATATTAGAATAAAATAGACTATAAAGAAAGCCTCCTGATAGGGTATAAGGATAAACCCAATTGGAGGCTTTTGTAGTTCTTACAAATTAATGCAGGAAATAGAGCACTAAAGCATTATCGTCTATGTGCTTCTTTAAGCCTGAGCTATCAAGGGTTTCATAATGTACAACATCAAAATAATAGGGTAGGGGAAGCTCTTCATTTAACAGAATAATGAGCTTATTAACGATTTCGGCTGAAATGCTGCTTCCATAGATTGCTATATCAACATCAGAACCATTTTTGTGATTACCCATTGCTCTGCTTCCGAATATAGAAGCTTTTACAATACAATCAAAGCTTGAAAGAGCAGTAATGATCATGTTAAGGCTTTTTTCAGGTATACCAAATTTCATAGCTTATCACCTAAATATTCGAAGACCTGTGCTAAGGCGGCATGGTACTCATCCTTAATTTTCCTGAGGGCCAGCTTAAATCGTTCTTCATTATATATATGTGCTATTAGGTTCCTTTTTTCCAGCATGTCCATCCAAACCTCACCATTAGATATTATGCCATAATGAAAGGCGGATTTTATAACCGATTATTGAATCTTAATACATGTCTTTTACATATATTCAACTAATAGTGTGCCTCAGCACTAATAATTTTGCTCCACCTTACTGTTGGTCCCTCCATTATAAAGGATATAGCCGAAGACACCTCCGCATATTCCCCCGACGATATGAGTAAGCCTTGAAATATTATCCTGGATCATCACTGCATTTACTAGCTCTCCACCAATGTAGATGATTATAACCAGAATGAAGGTCAGCGGAATCTTTCCCCTTTCGGTATTTACAAAGGAGCTTAACAGTATCAGCATAAATACGACTCCGCTGGCTCCCAGCAAAGCTGTTTCAAAGAGCAGCAGGTTCAGCAGGCCTGTAACCAGTGCCGTAATAACCATCATTGAAAAAAGCCTTCTAGAGCCGTACTTCTCCTCCAGTATAGGCCCTATAATAAGCAGCATCATAAAATTGCTGGCATAGTGCCTCCAATCGATATGGCCTATGGCATGCCCCAGTAGGCGAAAATAAAACAAGGGGTCCGCCATGGAGCTTCTATAAACAGAAAAGAACATTCTCGTTATCTGATGCTCGGATATATAGCCTAGGCCCAGGGCGATAAAGGATATGATGGTATAGGTCAGTATTACCGGTGAATTATAATGAATTCTATTTTTCATAGAGCACCTTCCTTCGTTAGTCTTTATTAGATTATATACTAAATATTGAATAGAGAATAGTTTAAAACCTATAGTGCCCTTTTTTATCACTATTCACCATTATCTATTCACTAAAGCTTCTCCTCACTATTCGCAAATTTATTTGCTTCCTTCTAAAATCAATTCTAAGCCTCAGAAAAATCTTTTAGGTATAATTTGTCCACTCCAGCATAAATTTCTAGTATAGCCTCGTCTATGAGTCTTGCCAAAATCTCTTTAGAATAATTTGATAGAGGGCCATGCCCCAAAAACCCTTCGACAAATTTCTAGCTCTTGAGGTTTTCTTCACATGGAAATTTATATGCCACTATACACAAAAAAACCTCCCCATAAGCAGCCCTCTAATAAATGCTTGAAAAATCAACATCTAAACCTGAATTAATGCATTCTGTTAAAAATCGACATAAACAAGTCGTTGCCATTCATAGAATTACATTAAGAAGCTCCTTCTACTTTAACATTTTCACTTTAAGTTTTACTTTAACTAACTTTAACTTAGCTGGAGGATTGCTTTAGCTTTAAAATTAAATTAAGAAGGGAGGATATGCATGAAGCTAACTACAAAAATCCTAATTGGTCTTTTGGCAGGTATTATCGTCGGTCTTATGCTTGGGGGGTCGCCTCAAATAGCAGGAACCTATATAGCACCCTTTGGAACCCTATTTTTAAATCTTATACGTATGATTATCGTTCCTCTGGTATTCTCTTCATTAATAGTAGGGGCTGCCAGTATGGGGGACGTGAAAAAGCTTGGCAGAATAGGAGGTAAAACTGTAGCCTTTTATTTGTGCACTACAGCTGTAGCGGTTTTTCTTGGCTTGCTGCTGGCCAATATTGTAAGGCCAGGTGCTGGCTTAAGTATTCCCACGGGAGTTACGGTAGAGGCGGCAAAAACACCTCTATTGGTGGATACCTTGCTGGGGATGATTCCAAGCAACCCACTAAATGCATTGGTTCAGGGAAATATGCTTCAAATTATTGTGTTTGCATTATTTCTGGGGGTGGGTATAACCTCCATAGGGGACCGGGGCAAACCCTTCCTAAGCTTTTTTGACAGTCTTGCTGAAATAATGTATAAGCTTACTGCCATCGTTATGAGCTTTGCTCCCATAGGTGTTTTTGCCCTTATGGTTCCGGTGGTGGCTGTGAATGGCCCTTCTGTGCTTATTCCATTGGCTAAGGTTATATTGACAGTCTACATAGGCTGCATCTTACACATGGCGATTGTATATTCTTCATTGGTCAAAGGCTTTGCAAAAATGAATCCTGTTAACTTCTTCAAGGGGATTGCACCGGCTGCATCCGTTGCCTTCAGTACATCCAGTAGTGCCGGAACTCTTCCTCTAACTATCAAGGCAACTAGAGAAAATCTTGGTGTGCCTAGAGGCATATGCAGCTTCGTATTGCCTCTCGGAGCTACGATAAATATGGATGGAACAGCTCTTTATCAGGGAGTTTGTGCATTGTTTGTGGCACAGGCGTTGGGGCTCAGCCTAACAATTTCACAGCAGCTGACAATAGTGTTGACAGCTACCCTGGCCTCAATAGGGACAGCAGGAGTTCCAGGAGCGGGCTTTATTATGCTGACAATGGTATTGACCTCCGTAGGCTTGCCGCTGGAGGGATCAGCCTTGATTGCAGGAATAGATAGAGTTCTAGATATGGCAAGAACCACCGTAAATGTAGTAGGCGATGCAGCAGTTGCAGTCGCTGTGGCAGCCACAGAGGGGGAGCTTAATATTGGACTTACAGAGCTGGTGCATAAGATGGAGGATGAGCATAACGAATAGAGAATAGAGAATATTATGCCTTGACCTATTACTTAGGTTGAGGCTTTTCTTCCTTATCTAATAATATTTTAATACTTTTTTAAGGAATACTAAGGAGGAATTATACAAACAAATATTGAAATAGAGTGTAGCATAAGGGTATATTATATACATATGACAAAATTTGAGATGCAGGTGGATGAGAAATGGAGCTTTTGATACAAGGATTAATAGCAGGATTTGTAATAGTACTACCGGGTATGAGTGGTGGAACGGTTTTTGTAATTTTAGGGATATACGAGCAAATGGTTAAGGATTTGGTAAAGCTTAGAATAAAGCCATATCTTCCATTATTGACCGGAGCAATTGTAGGTATATTTCTTGGAGGATTGGCATTTGCCTTCGTGTTTGAAAATTATCGAGATGCAACGGCAGCTTTTCTTTTGGGATGTTTGCTGGCCTCCATAAGGGCAGTGCTAAATAGCTGTCCCAAATTAGATCCTAAGCATTTAATATATTTATTGATGGGCCTAGCGGTTGGCTTTTTTATGGTGGGAGAACCGATTAATGTAATGACGGCAGGGGAGGATGTAAACCTTATTGTGTTATTCGTGGGTGGCGCGCTAGCCAGTGCTGCCATGATTATTCCAGGTATTCCCGGGAGCTCGGTTTTAATTTTAATGGGGTTGTACGATACGATACTATTTTATATAAAGGAGTTGGCTATCAGTAGATTGCTGGTGTTCGGTCTGGGGAGCCTCGCAGGGATATTCCTTCTTCTCAATCTCTTAGAGCGGCTGTATGAACGTCATCGTGGCATTATATCCTATTTCTTTGCAGGGCTGATACTAGGTTCCTCAAGGGCATTGCTGCCATATAACTTCGGCTTGCTGGTAGTATTATTATTTATCACGGGATTTTCTCTGGTATGGTTTTGGAGCGGAAAAACTGCCGCCTAGTAAAATATTGCAATGAACAATTGAGAAGGACAATAAGTATATAGAACCAAATTTATATTGCATAAATATAATTAAAGAAGGGAGGAATATAAGTGAAGAAACGATTGGTAATAATATTGACCTGTCTGTTGGTTTTGTCTACCGCAATAATATCCTTCTCTAATAATGGAGAATATGAAGGCTTTTCCATAGTCAATATAATAGTGAACAACAAGCTGGTCAGGAGTGATATACCTTCTATTATCTTCTTCGGCAAGACAATGATGCCTGTTAGAGAGGTCTCGGAAAGCTTAAAGACAATAGTAGAGTGGAATTCCACAACCAGAACCGTTAGCATTATTAAGCCCGAAGTAGATATGGTAATTGCTAAGGATATGCAGGAGAACTCGGACGGGAGCATATCGATAATGAGCACAATAAGAATGCTGCAAAAAGGGCAGGAAAATAGCTTTAAGGGGCTTGTGCAAATTGATGGACTTATAAAAGGCAAATATACCTATCGTATAATAATTCTTACCCCGTCAGGAGAAATCCATTACAATGATGGTGAAAATCAGCTGGTGGTCACAGCGGATGAGGGTAGCTTTATTAAAATAATCTCCTTCGATAATATTACCTTTGAAGCTGCAGGCACCTATCAGGTGGCCCTTCAGATTAAGCAGGGAGAAACATACAAAACCCTGTATCAGAAAAATCTAGCAATATATTAGCGTAATAATAAAAATGCTCCTCCGGATTCAAGTTCGGGGGATTTTTTGTGCGCATAAAAAGCCAGTGGAAAAAAGATTTCCACCAGCAGAAAAATATTTTTAAAAAAATATAAAATAGGTTTACTTTCGATGCCTAACTGCTATCTTATATAATAAAGCATCGCAATATAAATTCATCAGTATTTTTTATTGGGATCAAACTCCACCTTTACAACCTTGCCGATTATTTCAGCATCGTTATTGGTGATAAAAATAGGATCATACTTGGGATTGTCGGGGTAAAGTATTACCTGTCCGTCTATTTTTTTAACCCTTTTAAGGGTAGCCTCGCTGCTGTTGACTCGTATAACTGCTATTTCACCATTTTCAACATCCGGCTGCTTTTTCACCAGAACCCTGTAGCCATCCATAATGCCGCTGCCGATCATGCTGTCACCGGTTACTATTAAGTAGAAATATAGGTCGCTGGAGGAGAGCTCGCTTTTTGAAATATCCACATAATCTATGATATTTTCCTCCGCCTCGATGGGATTTCCGGCAGGTATTTTTCCCAGAACGGGTATTTTAACAATATCACCATGCAATGCCCGTAGAGGCGGCAGCATTTCCTCCGTAAGGCTCAGAAGCCCTTCGACATCCAGACTAAAATCCTCTCGCCAGGAGGCCTCATCAAAATAATAGCAGGCAATTTCTTCGGAAAGAGCATTGAATTTGTCCCTTAGCTCCATTAATATATTGGCAATATCGACTTGACCTGTCCCCTCCATGTATTTTTTATAAGCATTAGTGCTTAAGGTGTTTTGGATTTTGTAGACTATGTGATAGAGCTTCTTGATTAAGGACAGCTCCCTAACCCTGTTTTCAGCTATGGAATTGTAGGTGGTAAGCTGCAGAAGCTCAAGTATTTCCTTAGAAAGCCCACTGATTTCGTCATTTTTACTGCTGGAAATGGCATCCACCAGCAGCTCTAGACCTTTAATTTCCTCCTCCTCGTGAAATTTAAAGCCAGTGTTACCAAGAATATAGTCGGTGGACACATTAAAATAATCGGCGATACGAAGCAAAACCTCGTAGCTGGGGTTCCGGGCCTCCGTCTCATACATGCCTACCATCGATGTACTGACGCCCAACCTTTTACTTAATTCCTCCTGAGTAATATTTTGATTGCCCCTCAATTCCTTAATTCTCTTACCAATCATAATTACACCTCTTTATAATTTTATCACTAATAGTAATATTATAAGACACATTTTTGAAAAATACAATTACAACTTACGGTGAAAAACAAGGAAATTTCTTGCTTGTGGCTCAAAGTAATATTTAATTATAAATGAAGCTCGTATTAGCACAAGAATTTTAGTTGAAATTAATCACCATTGGTTGTATGATATAATAAAAGAACATATGTTCTGAAGTGCATTAAGGAGGTCAACTAAAGAAGCTCGAAAGCGATAATGCAAAGGAAGTATAAGGAAATATATTATAGATAAACTGATTAGGGCGTATATAATGGGAGGTATGGCATTGGGATGAAAAAAGAGAGAGAAGATAGCCTAGAGAATATTATAAAAAAAGCAGCAGCCGAAACAGTGAGGGAGCTGGAGAAAAGTAGGCTGCTAAAACAGGAGGATAGGTCATATTTTCAAAAGACGGAAAAGCTGCTGTATAACTACCCCGGGCTTTTGAAGGCTCTGGAGCAAAAGGAGCAGGATATACAGTATATAAAGGAGCATGGACTGCAGGAAAGGTCTAAGTCCATAGTCTACTATACTGGTGGCGGGGGTGCCAGTGGAGAGGAGCTGCATATGGAGGTATTGGAGGGCTATATAGCAACCAGAGACAAAACAAAACGGCTGGTGGAACGGATAGAGGTGGCCTTGGAGAGCATCAAGGGAGATATCTACTACTACATAATACCCTGCAAATACTTCGATAAGCTGATAAATATGGAGATAGAGGAAAGGCACCACGTAAGCGAGAGAACCATAAGACGGCATAAAAACAGACTGATTAACGAGCTGACGATATTGCTGTTTGGGGCAGATGCTTTGGAATAAACCACTGTGACCGTAGCTTGACCGCTTATTGACCTTCCAGGCAGGGGTCACCCATGATAATATGATATTGAGGAAAAATTTGATGAGCCACCAGTAAATCTACTGGTGGTTTTTCTATGTCTTGAAAAATGGATTTCACAAGGGAGTTGATAGCATGAAAAAAGAGAAGGAAGGCCGATGTGGCAGCTGTGTATGGGGTAAGTCCACCGGACTTAGATATCATTGCATGCTCCCCGGCTGTATAAAGCATACCTTGAAATATGAATACGATTTATGGGAAAGGCAGGGGAGTAGGTGGGTAAGGCTGAAGGGGGCTCTGACGGAAGAGGATGAGGAAACTATGCTGGAGACCTATAAATACTTGATACCCGGCTGCAAATTAAAGGCACATGAGCAACATTACCTAGTAGATAGCTGTCTGCCAATGGTGGATTTAGATATTGGCTATAAAAAATACATATTAAAGAGGATAGGTGATAAAGATGAAGGCATCATACCTTCTTAACAGTGTGACAGCAGATTTACAGGCATATCTTCAGCTGCCTGTAGTTTTATTGGAGGATATAGCTCCAAAGCCTCAATATCCCTTTGTGGGCTACAAGCTATTGTTCCATAATGCCAACCAAAAGGGGAGGCCTATTGAAAGAGCAGCAGTAACAGCAGGAGAAAATGATGATATTGAGGTAAGCCTATTTGAGGAAACCACCACTATATTGCGGCTTACTGCCTGCTCTGATGAGGTGCTTGAGGCCTATGACATAGCCGACAGTATTATTCAGTGGTTCGATGTTGATGGCTACCATACATTAAAAGGCCTCAATATAGTGGTGGGCAAGGTATCAAAGACAAGAAACAGAGACCTTCTGACGGAGGAGACCTGTGAAAGGAGGGTAGTTATAGACATATCGTTGAGAACCACAAAGGAGCAGCACAAAGTAATACCTATTATAAAAGAAATTAATTTTAAAAGGGAGAGTGAAGTCATTGATTAAGGACGTAAATGTTATTATTTCAAGAGAAACCGCCAGCTTAACCCAATCAGGCTTTGGAATGCCATTGATAGTGGCAACCCATGGAGCCGTAGATTATAAGGAATATACAGAGCTGGCACAGGTGGCAGAGGATTATGCCGAGACCACAGAGGCCTACAAAATGGCAAATCGGATTTTTGCACAATCACCCCATCCTGAAAAGATAGCAATGCTGGGGATAAGCTACGGCGGCAGTGAGACAAGTGAATTAATTGAAGCACTAAACCAGTTGGTAGAAGTAAAGAACGACTGGTATTTTTTATTGTCAGATCAGCAGGGGGAAGAGGAAATTACAGCCCTAAGCCAATGGGTGGATGGTCAGAAAAAGCTGTATTTTGCAGCAACTGATAGCTTAAGCCTTTCACAAACGCTGGAAAGCGACAGAACAGTGCTGATTTATCACCATGAGCCTAAGAGCTATCCGGATGCAGGCTGGGTTGGTAAATGTGCACCAGAAATTCCTGGGGCCATCACCTGGAAGTTTAAAAACATTACAGGTGTTGGGGCTGCAAATATAGGAATAACCGACCTACAGCAGCTGCATACCGATGGGGGCAACAGCTATGTTCGCAAGCTGGGACTACTGCAAACCAGCGAAGGGCTAACCACCGGTGGTGAATATATAGATATTATACGTTCTCAGGACTATATTGAAGCAAGAATGGTGGAGGAGGTCAGCATGGCCCTCTTCAGCAATAAGGTACCCTATGACAATAGCGGAATTGCCGTCTTGGTAGATAAGGTTGAAAATGTACTGAAGCTGGCGACGGCTCAAGGAATCATCGCACTGGATGCCGACGGTAGAGGCATGTGGGGGGTCAATGCCGTAAGCCGAGAGGATACACCTGTAAATGATGTAGCCAATAGAATTTACAACGGTATCAGCTGGGAGGCTACAGTAGCCGGAGCTATTCATAATACCACAATAAGAGGAACTTTAACATACTAATAAGGAGGAAAAAGCATGAAAACCTATGATCCAAAGCTTGTAAATCTTGTAGTAGACGGAACGGTTATAACCGGCTTCGCTGAGGGAGCATTTATCTCAGCGGAAAAGACTGAGGACAATTTTACTGAATACGTAGGTGCTCAGGGGGAGGTAACTCTAGCGGAGAATGCCAATGAAACCGGAGGCATTACCATAACCCTAAAGAACACCAGCCCATCGGTAGCCTTCTTAAATGGCTTGGCAAACCGTAAAGGGGAAAGGGCTATAGTGCCTGTGTCAATTGTAGATCTAAATAATGGCAAGGCAACGGTTGGTGGCAGAGAATGCAGAGTGAGAAAGCCTGCAAACTATGAGGCCTCCGATGAGATTTCAACAAGAGAGTTTGTTATCTTTGTTTCAAAGATAGAATTTCTATAATCTGCAGCTTAAGGTCCTTTATTAGGGCCTTAGCTGTAAAGAACTAAATGTCACCCTGAGGGATAGCGAAGAATCTATCTTTTCTTGAATAACTAGATTCTTCGGCTTCATCTCATATGACAAAAATACGTAAAATTAAAAATATTAGCCGAGACCCTACACTAGGGCCTTCAAAAATAGAGGAGGATAATAATGAGACAGAAAACCGTAGTAGTAAATGATATAGAATATAAGCTTCAGGCAATGCCCTTTAGGGAGTATATGAAGGTAATAGATAGATGCAGCAACAAGCATGGCAACCTGATGAAGGAGGCCTATTCCGATGCCCTGTTAGAAAACTGCGTTATAGAGCCAAAGGTAAGGCTGGAGGACTTTGACGAGGACTTTGCCAGCGGAATGGCTTTGGTGGCAGAGGTGGAGGGATTTCTTAGCTCCCCCACAGCTAAGTCCACAAGGTCTGAGAAATAAAGCCAAAAGAGACTGGGCCTTCTGGCGACCTATAATGAATAGGGTAATAAGCTACACAGAGGCCAGTCAAATGGATGAAGCAGAGCTGTCGGAGGTAAATGCAGCCTTGAACATCTATATAGAGCAGATGAATAAAAGGCGGTAGGGAGGAGGTGGAATATGAGTAGAAGAGTAAAAGGAATGAAGCATAATGTAAATGAAAAAGAAAACTCAAATGATTCTGAAAAAGAGAAAGAACTATTAGCTAGGTATGAGCCTAATGAAGCTCTCATAAAGAAAGCAGACCAGTTAGGTAAAGCAGGAAAGGCCGTTAACACATTATTCTCCCAACCAGCACAAAAAGGCTTAACCTTTGCCCTCGATAGTGCCGTAAAGGCACAAACTATCGGCACTAAGTTTAGCAAAGTATTTGGTGATATGGAGGAAAGTACAAAGGGCTGGGCTGATAATCATGCTACATCTTTAGGAAAATCTGTAATTGATATTCAAGGATATTTAACAGAAACACACTTAATGCTGACTGAAATGGGGGCAACGAAGAAAGAAAGTGCTGATTTGTCACAAAAGATAGTGGCACTAGGAGCAGACTATGCGGCATTCCACGGAAAAAGCGATGAGGATGCTATAAGCAGCCTTAGTATGGCAATAGCCGGTAATGCTAAAGAGGCTGAAGCACTGGGCTACAAACTAAATGATGCTGATTTTGGTGATGGGTTTGCAGACCTGAGTGAGGATGAAAAGCAACTTGAAAGATTCAATGAGATTTTAAAACAGTCTAATGAAATTCAAGGCTATTCTCAAGAAGCTGCTGGCACATTTGCAGGTCAGTTGGAGAGGCTTAAGGCAATATGTCAAGATGTTGCGGCTAAATTTGGTGAGGTCTTGATGCCTATTTTAATAGATGTCTTTACAGTGGTAGGAAATGTCGTGAATTGGTTTGGCCGCTTAGATGATGGATGGAAAATAATAATTGTAGGTGTTGGGATTTTGGTAGCTGCTATGGGACCTCTACTGATGATGATGAGTAATATGCTAATTATATCAGGTGCATTAGGAGTCAGTGTTGGGTGGATTTTTTTAATACCTGCTGCAATTATTGGTATAGTAGCAGTATTTGGTATGCTCTATAAAAGGTTTGAAGGTTTCAGAAATGCAGTTCAAGGCTTTTTATCTCTTTTTAAGAGAGATACTGGTGGACATCAGATTATGGAAGATGGCTATCATGGTTTTTACAAGGGCGATGGGCCACAATTTGAGGATGATGGATTTAATGCGTACCACAAAGGCACAAACTACCACCCCGGAGGTCTTGCCTTAGTAGGAGAAAGAGGCCCTGAATTATTAAGCCTCCCAAAAGGCTCCAAGGTAGCCACCAACTATAGAACCGAAAGGATACTAAACAGCAGTAGCAATGCAACAATCGATGGTAGCCTACAGTCCGACATATCCAGCAGTAGTATAAGCATGCCCTTTGCCCCACAAATAATTGTAAATGTAGAGGGTAGAGAGGTAAATGATTCAAAAACCACACTGATAAAAAGGGAAGTAAGGGATCAAATACTGCCAATGCTGGAGGAATACTTCAGTATTATGAGGCTAAAGCATCCGATATTAATTGAAAGATAAAGGACAACGGCACCCCCTGTGGGTGCCGTTGACATTAAGGCGGTGATAGCATGAAAAGAGCAATGCTGGGGGATATAGAGCTTTCAGTAGTAGAAAGCGAAAACCCCGAATATTCCAATGATATAACCTCCAACCCTGTAGAGCAGGGGACGGATATAACAGACCATGTTCGCCAAAATCCCATCAGCTTCTCAATATCGGGAGTCGTTACGGGAGAAAAGGCAGCAGAGACAATAGCCAGGCTGAGGAAATATCAAAATGACGGAGCTATGTTAAGATATGTGGGTAGAAATGCTGTAGATAACCTAATAATAGAGAAATTGTCCACCACCCATGATAACAGCATTAGGAATGGCTTCACCTTTGACATAAGCCTGAAGCATGTGAGGATAGCCAAAGGCCAACAGACAGAGATAGAGCTTCCTAATCCCATTAAAGCCCCGCTCCCCCTAAAGGCACCAACGAAAAATAATGGTTTCCAATATCCGTATCAGGAGCCACCGCAATATGATAGCATGGATCAGTATTATGAATACTTAAAAAAGGAGCAAAAGAAAAAGGAATTAATTGAACTGGGCAATCGGGAGGATAGGAGGCCTATGATGGAATGATAAAATCCATAAAAATAGAAAAGGACAAAATACCCTACAGCTTCGATATGCAGCTGGGGGGCTACACCTTTAGCTTTGAGGTTCATTACAATACCCAGCACGACTACTTCACAGTGGATTTATATTACCTAGGCAGGCTGGTGGTCATTGGCGAAAAGCTGGTTTATGGCAAGCCTTTATTCAGCAGCCTCCCACATTTGCCCACCCCTCCGGTGGTAATAGTGCCCTTGGATTTAACAGGAAAGGAAACCAGAGTAACCTATGAAAATCTGGGGGAGCGGGTATTGCTGTATGTAATAGGAGATGAGGACAATGGCTAATTTATTCGGAAGAAGCATAGAGCTGATCATAGACAGACAAAAGTACACAAATAAGGACTTTGAAATCAATTTTGATATCAGCTTTGATGATGATCCAGAGCCCAATGTCAGCAATGTAGAAATATATAATCTCAGCAGCGCCACCCTTAATGGCATAGGTCAAAGCTCCAAGGTCATACTTAATGCAGGCTATGCAGGAGATATAGGGAGTCTACTAATAGGTGTAGTAAAGGAGCTTGAGACCAGTCATGATGGACTGGATAAGGTGCTGAAGCTGATGGTGGTGGATGGCTCACAGGATTGGTTTAAGACCATAGTGAACAAGACCTATAGAAGTAATATAAAGGCCTCACAGGTACTGACAGAGCTTTTGGGCAGCTTTGGACTGCAAATAGGTGACATAGAGCTAACGGAGGATATTACCTATACAAATGGCTTGAACCTAAGCGGTCAGCTGCAAAATAACATAAAGACAATAGTAAGCGATACCGGCAGCAGGTTCTATGTAAAAAATGGTGTAATCTTCATTCGTCCTGCAAAGAAGGGCACTGAGACAGGCTTTCTTTTAAACAGCGACACAGGCATGATAGGCAGTCCCGAAAGGCTCAGCAAAGAAGCGGCAGAGGGCTACAAGGTGGAAATGCTATTAAATCATAGAATAAATGTAGATAGCCTTATAAGGATAGAGAGCAGAGCTGTAACAGGTAATTTCAAGGTTAAAAAGGGCAGCCACAAGGGCAGCTTTGTTACCGAATGTGAGGTGATGCCTCTATGAGCAGCCTACTTAAATTTATGAAGGCCTTATTAGAGGAGAGGATTGCTGAAATCCATACCTGTATGCCATGCCGAGTATTAAGCTTCAATGAAGCGAAGGGAACTGCTGATGTAGTTCCTTTATTTATGAGGAAATATGTAGACACTCCCGCTTCGGAATATAGCCCCATAATGGCAGTGCCGGTGCTACGGAGGAAATACAAGGATGACAGTGGGGTAATAAAGCTGGAGCAGGTCTTTTACGAAAAGGGAGACATCGTAGTGGTGTCCTTTGCAGAAAGGGCCTTGGACAATGTCATAACGGGGAAAATCGCTGACCCTAAATACAGCAGGAAGCATGATTTGAAGGATGCGATAATAATAGGTCACTTGAGGTGATAAAATGAGGACATTAAAGCTTCAAAATGATGATTTGGTATTTGACGGACAGAACAGTCTACAATTAGTAGAGGGGCGAGAGGAAGCAGCCCAAAGCATAGAGAGGGTTCTATCCACAAATATAGGAGAATGGTTTCTAAACATAGAGCATGGGCTGGACATTGATATTATCCGGAATAAGCTGGTGGAGGATGACAGAAAACGGCTGGAAATAATCAGGGCATTGAGTCAGGACCCTAGGTTTGAAGAGCTGAAGGAATTTAATATGAGCTTTGATAGAAAGGAAAGGAAGCTTCAGTTAAGCTTTATAGCCTTGATGAAAAGCGGAGAAACAATTGAGGTAGAGGAGGTGCTGGATATTGGATAGCTTTGGATTAGGCAGGCAGGGCTTTAAACGAAAGAGATACAACGACCTTATAGAAAGCATGAACAGCAGGGCCAAAGGCCTGTTTGGAGAGGATGTAAATCTCAGCCCAAGAAGTCCCCTGGGAATATTCTTCAGGGTAATTGCCTGGAGTCTGGCGCTGCTGTGGGAGACCACCGAAAAGGTCTACTACAGCGGCTATGTAGACACTGCAGAGGGCGTGCAGCTGGATTATCTAGGCAAGTACATTGGAATAGAAAGAAGACTGTGGACGTCGGCAAAAGGGGAAATATTAATCCTTGGAGACAGCGGTACTATGGTAGAGAAGGATTTTATTGTGGAGACCAAGGATGAAATAAAATTTAAAACCACAGGGTTGGGTGTCATAAATGAGGCAGGAGAGCTGCTGCTTCCCATAGAGGCCATGATGCCCGGTGTTGAAGGGAATGTACCCGCCAATACAATAACAGAAATCACAAACCCTATAGCTGGAGTGGAGTCCATAACCAACCCCGCAGCCCTTTCAGAGGGGACAAATATTGAAACAGATGCAGAGCTTCGGGAGAGATATATCAAATCCGTTGCCAGAGGTGGAGCCAGTACCCTTGCCAGTATTAGGGCGAGCCTACTGGAGCTGACGGGGGTAAGGGCGGCCTTGGTATTGGAAAACAGCAGTAGTGCTGAGGATGATGAGGGCAGACCACCTAAAAGCATAGAATGCTATGTGCTGGGGGGAAATCCCGACAATATCGGAGAAGCCATTCTTTCTACCAAGGCAGCAGGAATAGAAACTGTGGGCACTCAATCCGTATCAGTAAAGGATATCGCAGGCAACCCCCATACTGTAAACTTCACCTTCGCCGAGGAGGTTCCTATTTATTGTAGGGTCAATATTTCTAAAAGCACACTATACCCACTGGATGGGGACGATAGAGTCAGGACAGAGCTAATTAAGCATATAGGCGGTACAGATGCTGACGGAAATATATACTCGGGCCTAGGAATGGGGCAGGAGCTGGTGTATACCAAGCTGATAAATTCAGCCTATGGCGTACCGGGGATAAATGATTTAGAGCTACAGGTATCCACCGACGGAGTTGAATATATAACAGGGAATATTGCAGTAACGATGGCAAGGGTTGCCGAAACAGACTATACCAGGGTGGTGGTAACCAGTGCTTAGCTCAATGCTGGGATAGACTGACGGATAACTACAAAAAAGACCCCGGTAGCAATATAGGAAAGCTCTTCAGCATAGTAGCAGGTGAGCTGGAGGATATAAAGGGGGCCGTAAATAAAACTGAGGCCTACAGAGATATCGATCAGGCAATAGGTGAAGTGCTGGATAGGATAGGAGTTAACCTACAGCAGCCAAGGGGGGCAGCAACGGATGAGGTCTATAGAATACTAATAAAATCCAGCGTTGCAAGAAACCTTTCCACCGGAGATATCAATACACTCATAAGAATACTGTCCGTCACCTTAAACACCACAGCTGAGGATATTGAGGTTCAGGAGCTTTACAATGACCCCGATGAGCCAGAAGCCGCAAGCGTATTTATAAGCTTCCCAACGGAGCTGCTGAACAGTATAGGTTTCTCAATCAACCAATTCGGAAGGCTGGTAAACCTAATAGTGGCAGCTGGGGTTAGGGCAAAGGTGCTGTTTCAAGGGACCTTTCAGTTTTCAGCTTCAAATAATGTGCTAGAGCTTGATGCCACCACAGGTTTAGCCGATTTAGAGCAGACCATAGGGGGAACTCTAGGGGCAGTATATTCGCCGGGGAATGATTTGGATTTACCAATATAGGAGGTGCAAGCTATGGGAAATTTTAATGAAAGACTCCCCAAGTGGGAGAATGTAGGCACAGAGCCCCCTGCCTCCAAGCAGACAGAGGGCTGGCAGCCGCAGGAAAGACCACCTGCAGGGTGGTTAAATTGGCTCTTTAATAGAAGCTATAAAGCAATCGAGGAGCTGCAGGAAAAAGCTATAACGATGGATGAAGGAGGCTTTGCATCAGAACAAGAGCTACAGGAGCATAAGACAGACAACACTGCCCATGATATTGATAATAAGTTGCAGGGTGCGGTGGATACAGCTAAAGGGTACACTGATAGCGAAATTGCAACTATAGCTCAAGAGGTGTCGGCTATTGAAAATGAGTGTAATGCACATAAGGCGGATACTGCGAATCCACATACTGTAACAAAATCCCAAGTAGGGCTTGGTAGCGTAGATAACGCAAAGCAAATTCCAATGATTACCCAAGGAACCACAACCGCAGACCCAAATACCACATTGCATGGTCAGATACTTACTAATCATTCAAATAGTCCAAATAGTGCATTTTACTGGTATATACAAACATACTTCTATGCCTCATTGGGTGAAGCAGTTAATGCTTGTCAAATAGCAATTCAATACAATGGCGGTAATGGTATTTATATACGTAACAGATATAGTGCTGTTTGGAGTGCATGGACTAAGTTAGTAAACGCTAATGGTGACGCTTTCACAGGAATAGCTGTTGCGCAATCGAACACATCATATACTACTAGACAGCTAAGAAATGTAATTATGTCTACAGCTGACCCAAGTGGTGGAAGCAATGGAGACATATGGATTAAATATAAGTAAGGGGGGATTCAAATGTATACAATTATAGAATACAAAGAAACGAATACAGACATTTCAGCAGGATTTGTGTATGATAATATATTAGTTTATGGTTCCATAGGTAAAGAAACTATAGAAGGTTTGAGTGAAGAACAAAAATACATGGAGTTGTATAAAGTAATAAAGCATTCTTTAGACTATGAAAAGAAAGTAGTAGAATTGGGAGGTTATCCATCCATTCTTGCACCTCTAAATGTAGATGGCATAGGTTTCATACCCGAAGAACCAAAGGCAAATAAGATTATAATTAAGGGAGACAATTGTGCATTTTTCGAAGAGGGCGACCCTGAAAGAATTATAACACTTAATGCAGAAGTTAGAGATCAATATAATAATATTTATCTAGGAGAAGTTATTTGGGAGGGTGCTACTAACGGTGAAGTTTTAGTATCTAAACCCGATAAACCAGAAGACCAAATTCATGTAACTGCAAAATGTGAAGACATTCAAGAAACTTTAACTATTCACCTTATAGTGAATGATATACCAACTAAAAATATTAACGAGTCGAACACAATTGAGACAGTCCTTCAACAAATTTTACAAGATAATATTGATATCAAGCTAGCATTAGTAGAGCTGGCTGGTATCTTATTAAAAGGAGAGGATATTAATGGCTAAAATATATGCTGACTTAATAAAAGAAGGTTTATGGACTGTCGAGCAAGTACCTACAAAGTGGAAAGGACAGGTAATAGCCTTATTGGAGGTGTAATATATGTCTCATATTAATGTAGGTGGTACTTGGCGAAAAATCGATGGTTCATGGGTAAATATTAATGGAGTATGGAGAGAGGTAGATTCTATAAGTCCTAACATAAGTGGTACTTGGCGAGAAGGTTGGGTAAATTACGATCCACTATCTGAGGGAGTATTATATGACTTTGGGTTTAAGGGCACACCTATAATAGCTGGTGCTGATGGTATACCTTTGGGTAACTCTTTAAGATTTTTAGATATGTCAACTTATGCAAGGCTACAGTTTTACTGTTGTTATAATGAAAGTGTATATGGATATATGAGATTTAATGTTAATGCTTCAGGATTCACTCACTTAATGTTTACAGGCCATTTTCAAGGATTTGGTAGCGCATTTGCTTATTTATATATTCGCAAAGCTTCCGACTTAAGTATACTTCAAACGCATAGTTATAACACTGGTTATAGTGGTGCTACGCACTCACCCATGAATAGCTTGTATGCATTTAATTCAAGCGTACTCAACCATCAAGGTGATATTATTATTGATATTAGAGGTAGATCTAATTATGATGAAGATTGTTGCCGTGGCGACTCTTATTGGGGAGGTCAATCAACAATATATCAAATGTTAATGCTTAAACCTTCTCATACAGTTATAGTAAGTGGTTCTAGAACTATAACTGCTGGAGCCACTTATACTTCAGAGCTACATGATTTTAATGGATTAAGACAATTAACATTAACTCTCAAAGGCAAAGGTGAGCTTCAAATAGTTGATGAAGCAAATAATATACTTCATACAGCGGCTTTTGATACTTATTACTCAGATGGTTGTGGTTGTTCTGGGTATCAAACACATACTTGGCATTTAACAACAAATCTTATGCAATATCAAATGTGGAGAATGCAAAAGATAAGAAGTAAATGTAGAGTAAAGATAACGGGGCAAATAACTACTAATATTACTTCAATTAGTGCTATAGTTGTAAAGCCTCACAGTGGATGGTAATGAATAATGATAACAAGTATAACTATGCTTATATCTCAATTATGTAATTTGAAATGTCCTCATTGTTGTTCTTCATCTAGCTCTTTAGCCACGTTAGATAAAGAAGTTACTACTGAAGAATTAGTATCTCTGTTTAGAAAGCTGCCTGATTTAAAAAATATCAAAATATCTGGCGGAGAACCTCTTCATCCGTTAGTGTATTCTAAGACTAAATCTGTTTTAGATTTTTGCTTAGAAAATAATATTAAAGTACAACTTAATACTAACGGTACCTTTGAATTTCCTTTTAAAGATTTCTCTAAAGAAAATATCACTTTTCAAGTAAGTTTAGATGGAATGAGAGATTGTCATGATAATATTAGAGGTAAAGGGGTGTTTGATAAAGCAGTTGAATTTATTAAAATTTATAGGGATAAAGGTTTTGAAGTTATAGTAGCTACTGTTATATGCGATGATGATATTGAACGAATTGTAGAACTTAGTAAATTCGTAAATGAAGAATTAAAAGTTTTTCAGCGTGTACAATTTGTAAGTTCTTCTGGTAGAGCAGAAGAATTAAATGAAACTCAAAATATAAACCGTGATCAAGTAATAAATAAACTTAAAAGTAAAGATATACCATGTAGAAGTATTACTACTAAATGTAATAATTTACTTAGTAGTGCAAAAGGTTCAAATTTATCATTTGATTTTAATGGTAATATCATACCTTGCCCTAATTTAGCTAAATATAAGTTTGGTCATATAAATAATTTTGATGAAGTAAAAACAAGAATGAGAATGCTAAGAATGCTGCAAGGAGTAACTTGCTACTATACAGAAGGAGTAGAAGATATATGATTAATATGCTTCCAAAATTAATTATCAATATAGCTTTAATGTTTAGCTTAATGCTTGTAATATTATCAGCTAATAAAATAGGATTACTACAGTTAGCTACACACCCATTTGATAGAATAAGAAATTCAAAATTAGTATTACTAGCATGGTTTGGTTTTGCTTCTGTCATGACTGGAATTACAACTGATATGACTATAGCTACGATATTAATACCGATGGCATTGATTTATGCTGAAGAAAGAGGAATAGACAAGATGTCTATGATTTTGACAGTAGCTTTTGGAATTAGTGCTGGTAGTGATTTTACGTTTTTAGGTGGTGGGGACAATATTATTTCAAGAAGTTTACTAGAAAGCATTTTAAAAGTAGACGTTACTATTGGATTATGGTTTAAATTATTTTTATTGCCGACGTTGATGGGAATAATAGCGACAGGATTTATATTATACAAAACATATGATAGTGGAATAGCAAGGAGACTACCTAAAAAAGATATCAACATAAATCCATTGTTTTGCTTACAGTCATTGTTGATAATAATTGCAGTGACATTAGTATTTTTAAAAGGCACAGAATACTATATAATTTGCATTGCTATAGCATTGATCTTCATATGTTTATTAGGTAAGGAAGAATTTATTAAACTGCCTTTTAAAGCAATCTATATTTGGAGTAGTGCATTTATACTTGGCAATTATATTAATACCTGGGCAAAAGGAAATATTTTAATAGACCTAGCAAGAGAGTATTCATTTCTCGAAACTCTATTTATAACTAGTGTATTAGCAGGACTAACCAACATATTAACTAATACTGCTATCACCACTATAGCGTTACCTTTTACGATCTCAACAGAGAACCTGTGGTTATTTACCCTTGCAGTGAAAGCTATAGATTTATCTTTTATGACAATTTTTGCTAATAGCTGTTTGGCAATAGCTTCAAGCTATGGACTTCCACAAAAAACCTTATTTAAAATAGGTGGTAAAGTTGTTGTAAGTCAAGTAATTGTTTTGACAATTTATTTTTATTTCTTAAGACAAAGTACAATTTTCATATTATAAAAAGTTAAGCTGTCAAAGAAAAGGGTGGGTATACTGGATAAGCATAAAATATGTACAAAGGAAGTAGAGATTGCTTTGATAATCAGGGAAGTCGAGGGAATCAAAGATACAATGGTAAAATTAGAAGAAAGAATTAAGCACTAAATTAGTCAGCTTAAAGAAAACGACGAGAGGCACTATAGAAAAACAAGTAAGCTTGAGTTGGCTATTGAAGGTATTAATGAAATTCTAAAATCAACAAAAGATATTATTACGACACAACACCGACCAGGTGTTCTTTTTATGCCATTACATCCAATTATATCTAACAAAGAATGGTCCTTATTCAAAAACACGGAGGGAAAAAACCAATGATCACCCTAAAAAAAATCAAACAAACAGTTGAGGAAGTAGTCACCATCGGCCTTCCTCAACTACAGCTACTGCCTCAAAAACCAACAGAAGCACTCGAAGCAACCTCAATATACATCGAACTGGACAACATCATCAAAAACAACAGGCTCTACAATTACGAAAGAAGCCTAACTGTCAGAATCTATATCTATCCTTCAAATACTACTGCTGGAATGTCGGAGGCTTTGGAGGCTATAGAAGGTCTGGAGGAGTTGTTTCAGCTGACAATGAAAATTGAGGACAGAAGCATTAAAATACTGGAGACTTCATCCAAGCTAGTGGATGGAGTCTTTCAATTTGAATTCAATGTTAATTATTTTGAAGCCAAAGAAGAGACGGATGATAATGAGCTTATGCAAAACATTAAGCTTAAATAAAAAAAGAAGGGAAGTTGATGTAAATGGGTTTACCAACAATTGATATTATTTTTAAAACAAAATCAGTTAATGCAGTAGAAAGAAGTGAAAGGGGCATAGTGGCCCTTATATTAAAGGATGACACAGGAGCCTTTGATGCTAAGGAATACAGAATCATAAGTGAGGTAAAGGAGGAGGACTGGTCTGAGGAAAGCCTAGATCTAATTAAAAAGACCTTCTTAGGAAATCCCTCTAAGCTGATAGTGGAGAGAATAGATACAGAGGCCACCAGCTATAATCCTGCATTGGAGCGTTTAAAATCAAAGAGCTTTAATTATCTGGCGGTGCCGGATGCAGCTGCCTCAGAGGATGTAGCACAATGGACTAAAGGCTGCAGGCAAAATGAAGGCAAGACCTTTAAGGCTGTTGTTGCAGGCCATAGTGCTGACGATGAAGCCATCATTAATTATTCAGCATCAGGCATAACAGCAGCAGGAAAGGTATACTCAGCAGCTGAATACACCTGCAGAATAGCGGGGATTTTAGCAGGTCTGCCCTTTACCCGCTCTGCAACCTACTATGTTTTACCGGAGGTGGAATCTATTTCAGATTCAGCTAATCCCAATGCAGACATCGATGCCGGGAAGCTTATTTTAATAAACGACGGCGAAAAGATAAAAATCGCCAGAGGCGTAAACTCCCTAACCACCACAACTACTGAAAAGGGTGAGGAGTTTAAGAAGATCAAGATAGTAGAGGGAATGGATCTAATTAAGGAGGACATCACCAGAACCTTCGAGGATGAGTATGTAGGCAAGGTCAACAATTCCTATGATAATCAGGTGCTGTTTTTAACTGCTGTAAATTCATATTTAAAGGGGCTGGAGGGGGATATTCTGGACCCATCCTACAACAACAGCGTTGCTATCGATACAGAAGCTCAGCGTTTGGCCTGGGAGGGAATCGGTGTGAATACCAGTAACCTTACAGAGCAGCAGATCAAAGAGAAGGCCTTCAGAAGTCAGGTGTTCGTCAAGGGCAACCTGAAGTTCTTGGATTCAGTTGAGGACTTAAAGTTTAACATTTCTTTATAAAAGGTCAAAATACAATTTCGTGGAGAGGATGATATAAATGAATAAGGTAGAAGGTAAAAGATTGATAAATGGCACTTTTGGCTCCGTATGGTGGGATAATGAGCTGCTGGCGGATATTGAAAGCTTTGAGGCTAAGATTACCATCGATAGAGAAGAGATAAATATGGCAGGCTCACTGTCAAAGGACTCCAAGGTGCTGGGCTGGAGCGGTGAAGGCACCATGAAGCTGAAGAAGGTTTATTCAAGGGCCCAAAAGAAAATAGCTATGGCGATTAAGGATGGTCAGGAGGTAAGGTCTAAAATAGTTGCCAAGCTGGCGGACCCCGATGCCTTCGGAACTCAGAGGGTTGTCCTCTATAATGTTTGGTTCAACGAGGTAATGCTGATGTCCTTTGAGCAAAAGGCAAAGGTGGAGGAGGATATCCCCTTCGGCTTCAGTGATTTTGATTTTCCTGATTTAATAGAAGGTTAATAGGAGGCTACAGTCATGTCAAAGAAAAATCTTAAGAAGCTAACGGTAACAGACCTGATAAGGAAGAAGGAAGAATTGAAGCAAAAGGAAAATCAGCGGGAGGAGATTTATGTTCCCTCCTTGGAGGCCTATATCATTGTAAAGAAGCCAACAAGGGCCCTATGCATGGAGGCCCTTTCCATTGCACAAAATGAGTCCACTCAGGATAAGGCGGATCTCCACATGGTTTATAACTGTGTGATCGAGCCTAATCTTAAGGATGAAAAGCTGCAGGAGGAGTTTGGCTGTGTGGAACCAACGGATATCGTGGAAAAAATCTTTGAAGCTGGAGAAATCGGAAGCATATCCGGCTACTGCTTGCAGATGGCAGGATATTCCGACAGTGTAAAGGCGGTTAAGGATATAAAAAACTAATAAGTAGTGATGGAGATATGTACTTTCTGCATCACTACCTGCAAAGGGGCTTCAGGCTGGATTATCTAATTAATCTAAGCTATGATGAAAGGCTGCTGATGGCAGCCAGTATGGAGCTGTATTTTGAAGAGGAGAAGGAGCGATGGAGCATGAAATAGGCTCCTTCTTTTATCTTCCTTGAAAGAAGGTGAAGAGATGTCTACAGATATTGAAAAAAAACAAATTAATGCATACGATAAGTTTTTAAAAGGTGCAGCCGCTTTAGTTAAGAAGTACGAAAAGATTGGATTAGCAGCAACTAAAGAATTTGTTAAGGATAGCATTTCAGCTGCTAAAAACAAGATGGCTGCTGAAATGAATATGGAAACTGTAATGAAGAGCTTGAATGGAGCAACAGCTGAACAGATCGAGGGTATTAAAAAATATGCTAATGAGCTGCAGAAATTAGGGGTAACAGGTGATGAAGTACAGCTATCAGGTGTAAAGCAGCTGGCAACCAATAAATTGGGGACAGAGACAATAAAGGCATTATTGCCGGGAATGAATGATCTGATAGCTCTACAGCATGGGGTAGCTGCAACTCAGCAGGATGCTGCAAACACAGGGAATATGCTGGCAGCTGTAATGACAGGGCAAACAGATGTCCTCGCTAAAGCAGGTATGAAATTCAGTTTTGCCCAAGGGGAAATATTAAAATATGGGAAGGAATCTGATAAAGCAAGCACTCTGGCTAAAATCCTAAATGACAATATTGGTGGTTTAAGCCAAACCATGGCAGATACAGATATAGGACGAATTCAAAATATGAAAAATGCATGGGCTGATGTTAAAGAAGAGGTTGGAATGGTGGTTTTAGGTCTTCAAGGTGGGCTGGCAAAGTGGTTTGTACAATATATCCCCTATATTCACAGCATAACGGTAAATGTTTTCCAAAGAATTAAAGAGGCTATTGTGAGAAATGCTCCTATGATAAATACTTTAACCGAAAAAATTAAAAGCTTCGGTAGAATTATGAAGGAGGTAGGGATATGGGGACTTGATGCCTTTGAAAAAATAAAGGAAAAAATTAATGAAAATATGCCTGCTTTTGAAGGTGTAAGGGGAATCCTCGATGAGCTTAGGTCAGGTGCGGAAAACATAGGATTAACCTTTGATAATGCTTTTAAGCTCTTTAAGCCAATCTTGGATTGGATGAAAAATGTTGGCTTGCCAAGTATTGTTGATTCCATTGGAGAAATATGCAACGGAGCTATAAAATTGTACAATTTTATAAAGGATAAATGGGTGATATTTGAGCCAATTATTTGGGGTGTTGCTGGAGCGTTGGCATTTTATAATGCAGCGATGCTGGTTGCCAATATTAACACCATCATATACAATTCTTATGTTGCAATAACGATTGTATTGAAGTATATGCTGGCAACGGCAACTGCATTTCTATCTTCTGGCCTTGGAATTGCTACAATGGTTATTGGAGGATTGATAATAGCTGGCGTCGCACTATACCGGAACTGGGACACCGTTAAAGAAAAGGCACTAGTCCTATGGGAGAGCATCCAGTCGATATATGGAAACGTATCTACCTTTTTCAAAAACGTCTTTAACAATGCCCTAGAAGGGGTTCTATCATTTTTCAGACCAGCGGCTGAACTCATCAACATGGTAATAGACGGTGTAAACCAAATTAACTTTACAGTTCCTGATTGGGTGCCTAAATATGGGGGCATGAGCTTTGGCATAGATATACCTAAAATTCCTGCCTTTGCTATGGGAACCACCTATTCAAGGGGAGGCCTTGCCCTCCTGCATGAACGTGGCGGGGAGATCAGACACTTAAGCAGCGGCGAAGCCATTATACCAGCGGATAAGTCACAGCGTTTGATTGAAGGGGCTAGTAATGCACCCAATATCACAATAAATATAAATGGCAGTAATATGTCAACGGATGAGGTTGTAAATGAAATGGTTACAAGGCTGAAGTTTACATTAGCCAATATGTAAGGGGGAGAGCATATGATAGATGTCTTTTTATCTATAAACAATAGGAAAGAAATTATTCGGCTTCCCGTAGTTCCAGAGGAGTTTACCCTTCAGCATCCCCAAAAAAATGAAACCTATGAGACAATCTCGCAGGGGGATATAAAGCTAATAGGAATGGAGGGGCTAAAATCCATATCCATTCAGTCATTCTTTCCAGTAAGGAACTATCCCTTTTTAAGGGCCAGAAGGTATATGGGCTGGGAGTATGTTGAGCGGCTGCAGGCATGGATGTCCGAGAGGCTTCCCATTAGGCTGGTTATTACAAATACTCCTATAAATATGGCCTGCACGATTGAGGACTTCACCTATGGCGTGTCCAATGGCAGCGGGGATATATATTATACATTAAGCCTGGAGGAATTCAAATTCATTCAGCTAAAGAGGGAGAAGGTGTAATATGGCTCATCAGCTTTGGCTTATAAAGAAGGATGAAAGAATAAACATAACCCCTTTGGTGGGAGAAATAAGCTGGAAAAGCAGTATAGACCAGCTGGGGGATGAGCTAAGCTTTAATATAGCCTTTAATGATACCAGATTTTTTCCTGCCAACCCCTGCGGCATAGGCGATATGATAATGCTTGAAAACAAGGGGGAGGTATTTAGAGGAATAGTAGTATCGGAGCAAAGAAGCGGAAGGCAGCCCCTTCAATATACCGCGATGGACTTTTCCTTTTATCTCAATAAATCTCAAGAGGTCTATCAATTCAATTCAATTTCTGCTACAAGCGCGATACTTCAGATCTTAAGGGATTTCAGTATACCTATAGGAAATGTTGTAAGTATAGCAGCTACAATAAATAAAATCTATAAAGATAAAGCCCTAAGCGACATCATCAGAGATATATTGGCAACAGTGGAGGCTGAGACTGGTGATAAATATGTTATGGAAATGAGGGCAGGAAAGCTTTATGTTGAGCCTCAAAAAATCCTCAGGGTGGAGGGCCTCTTCAGCTTGGCTGCAAATCTGGAGGAGCATAGCCTTCAGACCTCAATAGGAGGCCCCTCAAGGAGTCTTTCTATAACTGAAATGTTTAACAGTGTAAAGCTGGTGAACAACAATGATGTTATCCATACAGCAAAGGACGAGGCGCTTATAGAAAAATATGGTCTGCTGCAGCAGGTAATAGAGGTGGAGGATACCAATAGGGGAAAGGCAATAGCCATTGGCAGTAACAGCTTGAAGGAGAGCGGCAGGATTACAGAAAAGAGCTCCTTAGCTATTATGGGTCATGATGAGGTCAGGGCTGGAAGATTGATAGAAATAGAGGAGGAGACTACAGGGATGAAGGGCCTCTATATAATTGAGGGCTGCAGTCATGTGGTTAAAAACCGCATTCATACCATGACCTTAGATTTGGGGGTGTTTGAATGAATGGTATAGTTGAGCTGGCGAAGCTCCTCAGGGCTAGGGATAACATCGTTAATTCAGGGGTACAGCTGGGAAGGGTGGTTTCACCATTGCCGGATATTAAAGTGGCCTTAGGGGAAAAAATCATTCTTACCAAGGAGCATTTGATTTTTGCAGCCCATATGCTAAAGGACCATAAACGAGGCTATCGGGCTAATGGAAGCATTGAATTTTTAGACGTTGATGCTCCTTTTACTGCGGAGGGTGAAATTGAATTTACAGATTCCCTTCAGGCAGGTGATAGGGTGATCATAATCCCCACAAAGGATGAACAGAAATATTATGTATTAGATAAGGCGGTGAGCTTTTAGATGCTACCAAGGATAGGATATCTACAAATTGAATCACCGGAATCGAATGAGGGCTTACAACAGGGTAGGTCCTTTTTATTTGATTTTGAAGGTGGGGACTTTGTAATGAAGGATGGAAGACTGGTGGAGGCCAGTGATGAGGAGGCGTTAAGCATCTGGATTGAAAAGCTCCTGAGGACCGAAAAGGGAAAACATGAAATCTACACAAGCAGCTATGGTGTATCACTGGAGGATTTAATCGTAGGTCAGAATCTCCCTATAGAGTATATAAAAAGCGAGATAAAAAGAGAGATTACTGAGGCATTGATGAAGAATCCACAGGTAATGAATATCAGCGGCTGGCAGCTGGAAAAGGATAACTCATGCCTAACTATTTTCTTTAATGTGAACAATGCCATAGAGCAGGAGGTGATGCTGAGTGTTTAAAGAAAAGGAAAGAAATAAAATACATGATGATATCATGCAGGAGATAAGCAACGAATATGACAAAACAGAGGGCAGCTTTATATATGATGCCACCAAGCCTGTAGCCATTAGACTGGAAGAAATGTATAAGGATATGAGCATAGTAGCCGAAAAGCTGGATATTGAAAAGCTGTCGGCAGCTGAGCTGGAGCAGAAAATTTATCAGATGACAGGCTTAACTAGAAAAGCCGCCACCAAGGCCATAGGTCAGGTTGAGGTAAAGGGTAATGGTACCGTAGCAATGGGGAGTCTGTTTGAGACAGAAAGCGGGATACAGTTTGAAGCAATTGAGACACGGAATGTTGCCGGCTTAGCACTGGTTAAGATTCAATGCTTAGCTGAAGGGGTTGTTGGTAATGTACCTGCCAATCAAGTAAGGCGTATTCCTATAACCATAGCAGGAATAACAGAGGCAACAAATCCACAGCCCACCAACAATGGGTTTGAAGCAGAAGGTGATAAGGCCCTGCTGCAGAGATATTATGAGAGAATAAAGACCCCCACCACCAGCGGCAATAGAGCCCATTATAAAAGCTGGGCCAAGGAGGTTCAGGGGGTTGGCGATGCAAAGGTATTTCCACTATGGGCCGGTGACAACACGGTTAAGGTGGTCATAATCAATGAGCTAAAGGAGCCGGCAGACTCTGAAATAGTAGAAATGGTGCAGGGACATATTGACCCAAATGCCGCTGGAGCAGGAGAGGGAGCAGCACCAATTGGAGCCCATTGTACTGTTGAAAGTGCTGTGGCAAAGCTCCTGCAGATATCCTTCGATGCAGTGCTGGAGGGAAGCTATACAAAGGAAGCGGTTGAAGCGGCGGTAAGGGAGTCTCTTAGGGGCTATTTTAGAGAGGTCTCATTTACTGACAGTTATATTAGCTATGCAATTATAGGAAGCTTGATTCTCCAAACATCAGGCATAGTTGATTATACGAATCTCTCCCTTAATGGCGGTGCAACAAATATTTATCTGGAGGAGAATGAGATTCCTGTTTTAGGGGAGGTAGCTATCAATGAGGACTAAATTGATTAATTACCTTCCCATATTTATGAGGAAATCCCAAATATTTAATGAAATCTTCCGAGGCGAGGAAAAGGAGCTTGAGGCTGCAGAGGCAAGCATTGAGGAGATTAGGCAGCAGCTAAATATTGACACGGCAACATGGGGCCTGGAGATATATGAGGCAGAGCTGGGTATAAAAACCGACTTAAGCAAAGGCCTTGAGGAGCGAAGGAGTGTCATTAAGTCAAAATGGCGGGGCACTGGTAAGGTAGATGCCCGGCTCATACAGCTGGTGGCTGAGGCCTATTCCAATGGAGAGGTACAGGTGAGCTTTGATGGCTCCATTGTCATAAGCTTTGTAGGCACTAGGGGTGTACCTCCCAATTTAAATGACCTTGAGGACACCATCAATAGCATTAAGCCTGCTCACCTTCCCTTCAGCTTCAGGTTTAACTATTTGACCTGGAGTGAATTTGATGACTTTAATAAAAGCTGGCAGGCTTGGGATGTCCTAAATCTCACATGGGAGCAATTAGAAGCATATAAGGAGGCGATATAATGCCAAGTCAGGAAAAGACCCAAAGCCTTGGTTTAAACCAATGGATGGGCAATGAATATGTAAAGCGGCAGGATTTTGTTGAGGATAATATGAAGATTGATGAGGCCTTTGGGGTATTGGAGGGTAAGACTCAGACCATGAGTGATAGCATTGAGGCTCAGGGGCTAAGTTTGTGTAATATCAACACAGCCATAGATGAGTTGGAGACTGACTTTGTTGTGCATAAAGCGGATAGTACGGCACACGGGACAGCCTCTCAAACTGAAGCGCAAGCAGGAACTTCAAATGAAAAATATATGACACCACTAAGGACAAAAGAAGCCTTAGATAAATTTGCACCTTCTAAATATTTAGGCGAGGTAGTAGACTTTAATAATGCCCTATCTGTAGGAAATTATTCTGTGGCTCACACTGGCTCAGGACTAGCTAACGCACCATTTACAGGTAATATATATGGTAGGTTAGAAGTAGCAACAAGGTTAGGTACAACATTTAATGATACTCAATATATATGGCAAACATTTTATCCTCACGATATAGGAGGAAATGTAAATCCTGCTTTTTATATTAGGTCAAAAATAACTACTAACGCGTGGGGAACTTGGTTGCAATTTAAATCAAATCCTAATGTGGATAATGTAAAACAAATGCCAATGTTAAACGTCGCCGCAACAACTGATGACCCCGACACTGTACTACGTGGTTATATGGTAACAAATCATGCTAATTCCCCTAGTTCCTCCTATTATTGGCACATACAGACATTCTTTCATTCTTCTGTAGCCATAGAATCAAACAGATGCCAAATTGCGGTCAAATATAATGGTGGATTAAGGGAAATGTGGATAAGACATCATTTTCAAGAAATATGGCAACCATGGACTAAATTAGTAAATGCTAATGGCGATACATTCACTGGAGAGGTTGCATTTGGCAGGAACTTGCTAACAGCACCCCAAATCAAAAACTATACTGAGACTATATTTATATCTGGAGTTGGAGCTAGTGTATCTGTAAATTTAAATTATGGTAATGTACACCGATACACATTAACATCCAATGTAACCTTTACTTTTGATAATCCTGCGACAAGTGGTCAATGTCATTCGCTTACTCTCATTGTCACTCAACCTGCAACAGCAGTATCTATTATCTTCCCTGCATCTGTGAGGTGGGCTAATGGTACAATACCTGCTGTGCCTACTGCGAATAAAACAGCAGTCTATACATTCTTTACTTTCGATGGCGGTACAAAATGGATAGGCTCACAGGCTATTAGTGAGGTAACTTTATAATGTTAGACACAAGAATGAGAATGGGCGGTGGCAAAAGGTTAATTGATAGAAGTACAATGCCAACAATTAAAGAGGGAACAACCAATATAGTCACTGGAGGAGCGTGTGGTGGCAAGAAAATAATTCGTTTGGAAAATGGTTGGTTAATAGCTATGTTGAGGAATACGAGTACAACAGACACAATCTTCTTTGAAAAATCTGAGGATAGCGGACATACATGGACACCATTAGTTTACTCAAACTCAGAAAGTGCCGCTGGTGCGGCTATAACAAGTAGAGGGAATACAGTCTATGCTTTTTGGGCTAAGTCAAGCACGGCAGGAGGCGTAAGAAGCTATTTTGTACACTTTGACGCTACTACAGTTAGTTATGAGGATATAACAGCTTCAACCGTGGATATAGCAAACAATCAAACTACATTTAACTCTACAGGGGGCCTATCTGGGAGCATAACCATGAGCCTCAATCCGGCTAAAAATTCCATATATTGTGCATGGATTTCTAAAGATGCGACTTATTCACAGTCTTTCAATATAAGATATAGAGCTGGGACTATTAATTCAGATGACTCAATAGCATGGGGCACTGTTATACAAGTCAGTTTTGATACTAACACAAATTATAATTATCAATTTATCTCCATTGAATCAACAACTAGTAATATACCAGTAATTGTAGCCTCTTGGTTCAGAAGTGATGCTGGTATTTATGAAATTAGAAGTTGGAGGAAGCCTTCTAGTTCATGGATAATGAGTGAAGCCCCTCATATATTTTCTGAAGGTTACACCCAAAGGGAAGTTGCTACTTTCTATGATAAGAACACTAATATAATCCACGCTGTGTGGGAGAGCAGGGATAGTGTAAACACAGGGACATTTAACATACGGTACTGTACTTCAACGGATGGGGGTGTAAATTGGAGTGTTCCGGCGAAATTAACTATTGGGAATGTTTACAATCAGCAAAGGCCAAATGTTATAGCGGATAAAAATGGAAAAATTTATGTTATATGGGCTGGCACAAAGGCAAGCACAGGCTCTGCTGTATATAACTTACGCATGATTACCAATAGTGGAACATGGTCAAGTATAACTGAAATTACAGATTCAACGTCTCCTAGTTATATAAACACGCAGATGTGTCACGACATACTAGATTTTGATTTACCCATATTTATGTTTGAAGATAGAAGAAGCGCTCCGTGGATTATACGTCTATATGGAAAATGGTACGAATAGGAGGGATGAAAATGAACTATGCATTAGTAGAAAACAACCAAGTAACAAAAGTAGGTTTACCGCAGACAGGCTACCTGAAAGACGGCAGCAGCGTAAGCGGTTATAATCTACTTGACCACGAAACACTACTTCAAGAGGGCTGGCTACCCATAAGGGATGAACTGCCCGAGTATAACCACGAAACGAACTACTTACAGCGTGGTGGTTATGAAGTAAAAGAAGGTGAAGTTGTGGTAATTTACGAAGTGGTAGAGATACTCGAACAACTAGAGTCCGAACCGCAAGCACCAGACCCCTTAGAGATTGAGGTTGCTGAATTGTGGTATAGCGCAATGATATTAGAGGACAAAGCAAGTGCAACAGAATCAGAGCTAGCAATGCTATGGTATGAAATTATGATGGGGGGAATGTAAAATGTGGTTCGACAGAATAAAAAGATTTTATGACCAAGGACTATGGACTAAGGAAATGGTAGTAGATGCTGTTCGTGTAGGCAAGATAACCGTAGAGCAAAACAAAGAAGTAACAGGTGAGGATTATCCTACACCATAGGATTTTATTGCGACACTAAATCAAAAAATACATCATCTCAATAACTCAAATCCCACAAATCAACTCGCATCCAATCAAACACCTATACGGTGTTATTTTATTTTAGGAGGAGGGGCAATCGGGGAAGCCCCGCTTCCCCCAATCTCCAAAGAAAGCAGGTGTCAAAATGGAAAATGAAATAATACAGCAACTTCTAAGCCAAGGAATATTTGCAATGCTATTTGGCTACCTTCTTTTTTATGTATTAAAGGAAAATAGTAAAAGAGAGGAAAAGTATCAGGATATCATTCAAGAGCTTTCCTGCAAATTCAATATTATTGAGGATGTTAAGGATGATGTCAAGGAAATCAAAGAAAAGCTTGTAGGCAGGTGATAAATATGGACTATATTGTAGACCATATCCCAATATCCAAAGATAAAAGACCCGGCACCAGAGCAGGCATGACCAGTATAACAATCCACAATACAGGAAATCCAAAGTCTACAGCAAGAAACGAAAGGGGGTGGCTCACTAATCCTGAAAATAACAGAGCTGCCTCCTTTCATATTGTGGTGGATGATAAGGAGGCCATAGAGTGCATCTCACTTAATGAGGTGGCTTATCATGCAGGCAATGCAGAGGGCAATAGGAGCAGCATAGGGATTGAGGTCTGTGAGTCGGGAGATCAGCAAAGGACCTGGGAAAATGCCATAGACCTTGTGGTTAGGCTTCTAATAGAAAGGGGCTGGGGAATAGCAAATATCCGCACCCATAAGAGCTGGAGTGGAAAGGAGTGTCCGAGACTGCTATTGCCCAGATGGACTGAGTTTCTTACGGATATTGAGCAGGGTATAAAGGCCCGCTCTGAAGCTCCGACAGAGAAAGCAGAGGCTGATGAATGGAAGCTGGAGGGCCTGAAATATCTCGAGGAAAGAGGCCTTATAAATGACTCCGTGCTATGGACAAATAAAATTGATGAACCGATGCCTGTGTGGGCGGCTATGATTATAATGGCGAATATTCACAGGGATTTAAAGGGGGGGAATGATGATGCATAGTGTAGTATATAGCTTTATAAAGACCAATATGGTGGACATAATCTTAATCCTATTATTGGTAGCCTCAGGTCTAATTTTATATAAGCGAGGCCATCACGAATTGGTAAAGAAAATAGTGTTTTCCTTGGTAGTAGAGGCTGAAAAGAAGCTGGGGAGCGGTACCGGACGACTGAAGTATGATATGGTTCTTGAAGGTCTTTATAAAAGGCTGCCATGGATATTAAGGGTAATTTATACGCAGCAGCAGTTGGATGATTTGATAGAGGATGCCGTCGGCCGCTTGAAGGAATTTTTATCAGAGGAAAATGAACCAGCAGTTTGATGAGTCGCTATTTTAAAGCTCTTTAGAACTGCGACCCTTCGCTGGCGCTGGGGATGACGTTGGCCTTAGTGTTTCTGTATTTATGGACTGGTTATGCCAGTCCGCTTTTTTTTGTGCCTAAATATTAGACTAAAACTAAATAAGTTGGAGCCTCAATTTGGTATTAAATAATTATTTTTCCAATAATATGGAACCTTTTCTACTGTGGTCTCGTCTTACTTCTGGATAAGTTTATCTACATAAGCAGGATTACCCAATAATTAAAAGAAATCAAGAAAAATGCAGGAAATCAAGCCAAAATGTAGAAATAGTAGTTATTAAATTTAAAAGGGGGCATTCATGTGAAGAAACGTCATTTCTTTATCCTTCTTCTGGCAGTACTTTTACTGACCAATAGTATTGTTGCATTTGCCGATAATCTTATATTCACTGATATAAAAGACCATTGGGCAAAGGAATTCATAGAGGATATATATAATAGAAAAATTACCCAAGGCTATACTGACGCAACCTTTAGACCAGGCAATTCCATTACAAATTTAGAAACCTCCGTAATGCTGGGAAATATGCTGAAGGCTACTGCAAATAATAGCCTACTAGTAAAATATGAGAATATAGTAAGACAATATAATATTCCAGCCTGGGCACAAAATCAAGTAGTTTACCTGCTGGATAAGGGAGTATTGCTGGAATCAGAGATTAAGACCTTTGTTACCAATGGATTGGGGAACAATGCTAAGCGCCACGAGGTAGCTACATATATAGGAAGAGTACTGGTTGAATTTGGGGGAAAGAGTACCAGCAGAAGCTATTACATTCCCTATAAGGACGAGCTTTCTATTCCCAATGATGCCAAGCCCTATATTGACCTTCTATTATCTTTGGATATTCTAAATAAAGAAAGTAACGATGGTCAGTTTTTGCCCAATAATAATATAACCAGAGCTGAGACAGCGAAGCTAATGGCCTTGACGGCTAAAATATTAGACAATGGTCTGTCGACTACAGCGCCTGATTCTGTTGAAGAAGCAGTTTATGTTAATGGTGTAATAAATAATATTGTTGTTGCAAATCGTACGGTGTTGACTATCTTTGATGAGGATAGCAATACTGCTATATATGATGTTAAGGATAATGCAAAGGTTACTATTGACGGCAGTGGTGGAAGCCTACAATCTCTTGAAAAGGGTCAGGCTGTTAAGTTTAAGCTTCTCAATGGAGTGGTGGAGGAAATAGAGGCAATCTCCAATAAAGAGGCTGTTGAAGGGTATTTCCAAAGAGTTTTTGCTAATGAAGGCGAAAACATATTAACGGTAAAGACCTTAAATGGAGAATTTAAATATTATACCGTAGCACCAAATACTAAGGTATATCTTAATGATGAAATAAGCTCCTTTTCAAACTACAAGGTAGGAGATTTTATAAAGGCATATATTAATGGGATTTACGTCTATGAGGTTGAAGCAGGCAGTAAAAATAAGATGATTAAGGGGGTAGTGACCTCAAAAGGGACTACAACCGACAGAAAACTGGAGGTCACCCCTAAGGACGAGGAGCCTATTGCTTTTACACTGGAGACTAATACTGTAATTAAGAGGGATGGAAGAACCGTAACCTTGAACGATATTAAGCTACATGACGAGGTTACTCTAGAGCTTGAATATGACAAGGTTAAGACTGTGACAGCAGCCTCCGTTAAGAGAACCTTCGAGGGTACAATTAAGAGGATAGTAAATGCTGAAGAGACGGTTATAACAGTTGAAAATAAGAGCCAGGAGACCGAGGAATTTGTTATAAGCAGTACTGCTATTATCCTAATAGATAGTACTGCCAGCACGGTTTATGATCTAAGGCTAAACTATTCTGTAATAATGCATATTGAAAATAACGAGGTTTACACGATAATTACTTCAAAGAAGGTTGAGCCTGAGAGCTATATTGGCAAGGTAAAATCAATAAATAGAGAGATTAACGTAATGACTGTTACGATAGAACAGAATGGAACTACTAAAGATATACAGGTTCATGTAAAAAACACCACGACCTTTATAGGAAAAACAGGCAGTGCATGGCATTTTTCATTAATCAATGTTGGTGACCAGCTATTATTGGTTGGAACCATGACAAATGGAGCATTTGTTTTGGACAGAGTGGTTGTAGTAAATTAAATATTATTACTTAAGGAGCTGTCAACGCAGCTCCTTTAAATTACACACAATTATATAATATACTTAAGCTGTTTTATAAAATAGCTCTAAATATAATAGAAAGTTATAAAAAAGTTGGCATATTTTAGCCAACTTTTTTATTTGTTTATTTATTTGAAGGAAACAGGCATATACCCTATGTTCGAGGAAATAGCCTTCCTCAGAGTATCCTCTATTGAATTCTTTAGGCTGGACATGATGCTTCTATCGGCATATTCTGAGATATACGCATACAGCTCCTCTGCCTTAACAACAGGTATTTTGCTATCGGTTTCTATTTTTAGATTGCCATTTACCACCAGCAGCGACTGTATGGGTATATATTTTATATGCTGCTGCTCTAATAGCCCTTCAATTATTTCTTGGGTCCTTTGATGGTAGTAAATCGGATTTTTTATGATTTTCCTAGTAACGTCATAGGGGCTGGTGGCCTTTATATATTCCCACACCTCGTCATTTTGATAGCCTGTAATAAGCCCTTGAAAATCCAATGCTCTTAGATTAAATACCCCCTTAGGGGATATTACAATAAAGTCGCTGTAGCCCTTCAACCTTCCATCTGAAAGCTCTATTGATGGAAGAATAATATAATCCTCATTGAATTTTGTCAGCTCCTTAGCTATCATTTCCTTCAGGGGTTCATCCTCATAGAAATAGGTTTTAAATATTACATTTGCGCTGAATACAAGTAATGCCGTTGCCAGCATATAGCCTACGGTATCAGTTGCTATATAATATGCGAAGGATGTAATAGCCAGCAGCAACAGCCAAAGTGGGTCCTTCAAAAACCTTTGTAGCCTTGTAGGCTGAATGGTATTATCCTGATTCATTTTCGACATATCCATCACTCCTCGCCGCATTTTAATGCTTTTATTTTCTATTTTTATACCCCCTATAGCTATGTATTACACATGTGGTTGGAAGAAAAATGGCTATAGTGTTTTCTATACCATAAGGGACAGCCTGTGTTGAAGAATAGATCCCTCTCTTTCCGCAGGATGACCAGAAGGTAGGTTGGGCTTAGGTATAACAACAGGAGTATTCCAACAGGAAAAACGCCATTTTAGAATGACGTTTTGAATATTAAAGTATTGATCCTAGCAATCGGGGCAGTGAAGCCTTAAGCAGCTTTTTCCGCTATGACCTCCCATAATTGCTTCAACGATTGTTTCCTTCAGCATATGCTGATGCTGCCTTTCAATATGTCCATGCAAATATTCATTAAGCTGATGTAATTTGATGATTGGGATATCTGTATCTGATTTAACAACCGCATTTGAATTGTTGACTACGGTAATTGATTTCAAAAACATATAATCGATGTGATTGTTTTTAAGAAGCTGTTCTATCACCTTATGGCTTTTTCTCAAGTAGGAAATAGGGTTTCTTATATGTTTTTCAACAATGTTATAGGCATTCGTTGCATCGGTATACTTCCACATTTCATCCTTTTCTAAGCCTTGCAATATCCCCGAGAATTCCAAAACCTTTATATTAAAGATTCCCTTTGATGATATTACTATAAAGCATGTGCAGGAGTTTTCATAACCATCGGAAAGCTTCATTGCTGGGAGTATAACAAATTCATCCTCAAGCTTTTCAAATAGCTTCAGCACCTTATTGTGAAGCCTGAATTCGTTTTCAAAATATGCGAGAAAAATAATCATTATCGACAACAGTAGGAAGGCGGCTGCCATAAAGTACATCAAAGGCCCCTTGGCTGCTACGAAGAAAACCAAAGCAATCGTCATTAAATAGGCCCAAAATGGGTTTTTGAATAGCTTCTTATAATAATTTATTTTACCCGGTCCTGAATAGCCCTGGATAACTGCCATTACGATCAACTCCTTTCAAGATTTAATGCATAGTAAATGTCGTATGGTTTACCAAGCATTGAAGGTGGTTTAGGGTATGGCCCCTTATATTTATATAAAGCAACTACAGCTTACATAGTATGCCTCATTTTGAATTAAGGTACAGTTTTTAAAGCTGATTAAGTAGATTCAAATTTTGCTGGTTATAGGTTCAGATGAAATACAAGATGCTCTGTAAAAGGGCGTATAAGATATGGGATACCCAATTATAAGTCAGAATATTCAAATAAAAGAAATTGTTATTAGATAAGGAATTTTATTTATAGCTTACTACATTGTATCATAAAATGTGTATTTTGTATCTGTTATTAAAATATTGACAAACTAATTCTCCTTTTTTACATTTTCACTGTTGACAAATCTAAGTGAGGGATATAAAATATTAACCATGATACTTTAGCACTTTATCACAATAAAGCAATGGGGTGGACGGGATGGTTTTAAAAAAGGTTATGCTTCCTGAGGGGGTTCAGGACCTATTGATTGATGATTGCCTCTACAGAAGAAAGATTGAAGGGGTATTGATGGACAGCTTCAATGCCTGGGGATACATGGAGGTTAGCAGTCCTACTTTAGAATATTATGATTTATTTTCCTATGATTACCTGACTAGGTATGGGGAAAGGATGTTTAAGCTTATTGATACTAAAGGCAGCCTGTTGGTCTTAAGACCCGACTGCACTATTCCCATAGCTAGAATGGTGGCTACCAAAATGAAGGATTTTACTTATCCTTTAAAGCTCTGCTATATAGAGGATGTGTATCGCTTTGACCAGGAGCAGTCCGGTAAGAAACGAGAATATCGGCAAGCGGGGGTGGAGCTCTTTGGGGTTGCCTCCTATAGGGCAGATGCCGAGGTTATTATTACCGCTATAGAAAGCCTAAAAAAGCTAGGCCTGGAGGATTTTATTATAGAGATCGGTCAGGTTAAGCTATTAAAGGATATCATAGCTAAGCTTCAGCTGCAGGAGGCTGAGGGAGATAGGCTACTGGAGGCTCTGGAAAACAAGAATTTATTGGAGCTTGGTAAGCTGCTGGAGGGCCTCTATATCGCGGATGATATTAAGCTGATTATAAATAATATACCGAAGCTATATGGTAAGCCTCAGGAGGTATTGCAGGAGCTGAGGGCATTGCCCTTAACTGGGGAGATGCTGACAGCAGTAGAGGAGCTGGAGCAGGTTTTTAAGGTTATTTCCTCCTTTGGCTATGGTGAATACATTACCTTCGACTTAGGTATGCTATCGCAGCTGGGCTACTACACCGGAATTATTTTTAAGGGCTATACCAAGGATTTAGGAGAGGTGCTATGTAGTGGTGGTCGCTACGACAAGCTGCTGGAGGATTTCGGCATGAAATGCCCTGCCACAGGCTTTGCCTTTATCATAAATAAGATAACAAAGGCTTTAAAAATTCAAGAGAAGCTTAATATTGAAAAGAAGAAGCATTATTTAATCATAGATGAGCTACAAAGAGATGAGAAAATAGCAGAGCTAATGAAAAGCCTCAAGCAAGAGGACTGTATTGTTGAGATAAATCTGCTGGATATCCAGGAGGAGCTGGAGGTTTATTGCAGAAGACGGCAGGTGGACGAAATAATTACAATCAATAAGGACGGTAGCATTTCAACTGTTACATTATAGGAGGGCTATACCATGGAGGTTATTAAGCTGGCATTGGCAAAGGGGAGGCTTCAGGAGGAGGCCATCAAGGTTTTAATTAGGAGCGGATTAGACTGCCGATGTCTATTAGAAAAGAATAGAAAGCTCATATTTGATATTCCCAACAGCTGTCTGCAGATCATTTTATTAAAGGCAGTGGATGTCCCGACCTATGTTGAGCATGGTGTAGTGGATATTGGTATTGTAGGCAAGGATGTTGTTCTGGAGCAGGATAAGCAGCTTTATGAGGTGGCGGACCTGGGCTTTGGCAGGTGCCGGATATCCGTAGCTGGAAAACCGGAGCTGATGAATAATAATAAAAAGCATTTGAGGGTGGCAACTAAATATCCCAATATCACTAAACAATACTTTGCAGAAAAGGGCCAATCGGTGGAGATTATCAAGCAGGAGGGCTCTGTAGAGCTGGCTCCCATAATGGGGCTTTCGGATGTCATTGTAGATATCGTAGAGACGGGAAATACCCTAAGGGACAATGGCCTGGTGATATTAGAGGAAATCATGGATATTAGCGCTAGGCTGGTTTCAAATAAGGTAAGCATCAAAACCAAGAAGGAAAAGATGAATGAAATTATAAATTTAATTGCCAACAATATCGATTAGGGGGAGGCAGCCTATGCTTGAGATAATTAACTTAAGGAATATAGAGAAGCAACAGCTTTTTAAAGGCTTTGATAGCCGTAAGGAGACGGATGCCGATAAATTTAGCCCTGTGGTTAAGGAAATCCTTGCCTCAGTTAAGGAGGAAGGGGATCAGGCGGTAATAGCCTATACGGAAAAATTTGATGGGGTGAGGCTTACAAAGGATAACTTATTGGTAAGCGACCAAGAGCTGGAGGAGGCCTATGGCTTAGTTGAGGAGAGCTATATAAAGGCCCTGAGATTAGCCATTGAAAAAATAACAGCGTATCATAGCAAGCAAAGAGAAAATTCATGGTTCTCCTCAGAGGGACAGGGAATAATGCTGGGGCAGAAGGTGACTCCTCTGGCAAGCGTAGGAATATACGTCCCGGGGGGTACTGCAGCATATCCCTCATCGGTATTGATGAATGCCATTCCAGCTATTGTAGCTGGGGTAAAGAATATTGTTATGGTGACTCCACCGGACCAAAGGGGCAGTGTAAACCCAGCTGTGCTGGTGGCGGCAAAGGAGCTGGGACTGAAGGCAATATACAAGGTTGGAGGAGCTCAGGCAATTGGAGCCCTAGCCTATGGCACTGAAGCGATACCTAAGGTGGATAAAATAGTAGGGCCGGGAAATATATATGTGGCCACGGCAAAGCGCTTAGTTTATGGGCTGGTGGACATCGATATGATAGCTGGGCCAAGCGAAATCCTAGTTATTGCAGACGAAACTGCTAAGCCACGATATGTTGCTGCGGACCTATTATCTCAGGCAGAGCATGATGAGCTGGCCTCTGCCATTTGCATCACCACCAGTGAGGCGCTGGCGCTACAGATTAAAGAGGAGCTTATGATCCAAACCAAGGTGCTGGAGAGAAGCAGCATTATAGAAAAGTCTCTAAGGGATTATGGATATATCATAGTGGTGGAGGATTTGATGGAGGCGGTTCAGCTTTCTAACCAAATAGCGCCAGAGCATTTAGAGCTTTGTGTTGATAAGCCCTTTGAATTATTAAATAGCATAGAGCATGCGGGGGCAATTTTTCTGGGCCACTATTCCCCGGAGCCCTTAGGGGATTATATGGCGGGACCAAATCACGTTTTACCCACCAGTGGCACTGCAAGGTTCTTTTCACCCCTATCCGTCGGCGACTTTACTAAAAAGTCCAGCATTATATATTATCAGCAGGAGGCATTGCAGGCGGTAAAGGATGACATTATGGTATTGGCAGAGGAGGAGGGCCTAACAGCCCACAAAAATGCGATAAAAGTGAGGTTTGATTAATATGATGGAGAATTTATTGAGAAGTAGTATAAAAACTCTTACGCCCTATCAACCATTGGAGTATTCCAATGTGATAAGGCTAGATGCCAATGAGAACAATTATGGCTCAAGGCTTTTAAATCAAAAACTGGCAAAGGCTCTCATGGAGGTTAATATTAATCAATATCCCGACACAGATTGTACTCAGCTAAGGGGTATGCTGGCAAAGGTGCTTATGGTTTCTGAGGAGGAGCTTTTAATCGGCTGTGGCTCAGATCAGCTCATCGTAATGCTTTTAAATGCCTTTATCGATAAGGGAGATAAAATAGTGACCTCAAGTCCAACCTTTACGATGTACAAAATATCTAATCAAATAGCAGGTGGTGTAACGGTTGAAATTCCTTTAAAGCAGGATTTTGAATTTGATTACTATGAATTTATTAAGGAAATTAAAAAGGAAAATCCGAAGCTTGTATTTATAACAAATCCGAATAATCCTACCGGTGGCGTGATTCCACGGGAGCAAATTATTAAAATAATAGAGCATTCAAATGCAATTGTGGTGGTGGATGAGGCCTATTACGAGTTTTATCAGGAGAGCGTCATAGACCTGACCTCCTATTATTCTAACCTGGTGGTTCTTAGAACCCTCTCTAAGGCCTATGGCTTAGCCGGAACAAGGGTTGGCTATTCGGTGGCCTCCAAGGAGCTAACAGGCTTAATTAAGAGGGTTAAGCCCCCCTACAATGTCAGTAGCCTAGATCAAGCGGCTGCAAGAGTCTGCCTTGAGAATAAGCCGCTATTTGATGGAATTATTGAAGAAATCATTCTTCAAAGGGGGAGGCTTGCACAGGAGCTGGCTAAGCTGGAGGGACTAAGGGTCTATGAGAGCTTTGGAAACTTCCTTTTAGTAAGATATGAAAAGGCTACGGAGCTATATAGCTACCTGCTGGAAAAGGGCATTGTTATAAGGTATTTTGGCAGTAAAGGAGCCTTGGAAAATTGTCTTAGAATATCCATCGGTACAGCAGAGGAAAACACGATACTTCTAGAGGTGCTGGGGGAATATTTTGGGGTAGAAAATAAGGCTGCCAAATTAAAACAGGTGGTCCACAGTTGAAGCAAGGGCTAGGTAAAGGAGTAGGTCAATATGGAGAGACAATTTCAAGGTGAGAGAAAAACAAAGGAAACCGAGATAAACATAGAGCTAGGGCTAGATGGCACAGGTAGCTACGATATATCGACAGGGGTGGGCTTTTTTGACCATATGCTGGAGCAGGTAGCCAAGCATGGCTTTATGGATATGAAGCTAAAAGCCACTGGGGACCTACAGGTGGACGATCATCATACTGTGGAGGATGTCGGGATTGTTCTGGGACTAGCTATTAAAGAGGCCTTGGGGGATAAGGCTGGGATAAAGCGTTACGCTACTCAATTTACCCCGATGGATGAGGCCCTGTCGATGGTGTCGATGGATATCAGCGGAAGACCCTTTTTGCACTTCGAGGTCAGCTTCACTGGGGAGAGAGTAGGCAGCTTTGAGGTGCAGCTGGTGGAGGAGTTTTTTAGGGCAGTGGCCTTTAATAGTGGCATTACCCTCCATATTAGAAGTCTATATGGGAAAAATAATCACCATATTATCGAGAGTATATTTAAAAGCTTCGGCAGAGCCCTAGATGAGGCCACAGCCCTAGACCCAAGGGTAAAGGGTGTTTTATCAACAAAGGGAGCATTATAGGAGGGTTGTTATGATTGCAATTGTAGACTATGGTATGGGGAACCTTAGAAGTGCTCAAAAGGCCTTTGAATATGTGGGCCTGGAGGCGATAATTACAGATGATAAAAGCAAGCTGTTGGATGCTAAGGCAATAGTTGTCCCGGGAGTAGGAGCCTTTTACGATGCCATGGAGAATATCAGAAGCAAAGGATTGGATAAAATCATTGTTGGAGAAGTAAAAAAGGGTAAGCCGGTTATTGGAATCTGCTTAGGCATGCAGCTGCTTTTTGAGAGGGGCTTTGAGGTTCGGGAATGTGAAGGTCTGGCTTTATTAAAGGGAGATATACTCAGGATTCCTGCTGAGGTAAAAATACCCCATATGGGCTGGAATCAGCTAAAGCCTCAGGGTGAGGGTATACTGATGAAGGGTATTGATGAAGCTTCCTATGTGTACTTTGTTCATTCCTATTATGCCAATGCAGCTAATTCCTCTGACGTAAAGGCAACAACCGACTATGGCATAGAAATGCCTGCTATTGTAGAACGGGATAATATATTTGGGCTGCAATTTCATCCGGAAAAAAGCAGTGATGTGGGTTTAAAAATACTAGAAAACTTTAGGCGGGTGATCTAATGCTGATATATCCAGCAATTGATATAAAAAACGGAAGATGTGTGAGACTAACACAGGGATTAATAAATGAGGAAAAGAAATACTTTGATGACCCACTGGAGGCAGCAAGGCTATGGAAAAGCCAAGGGGCAAAGGCGTTGCATGTGGTGGATTTGGATGGAGCCTTTGAGGGCAGCCCTAAAAACCTTTCAGTGATAAGGCGTATAATTGCTGAGGTAGATATTCCGGTGCAGGTTGGTGGAGGTATCCGAAGCCTAGAAGCAATCGAAGCACTGCTGGAGGCTGGAGCAGCGAAGGCCATATTAGGTACTAAGGCCCTAGAGGACAAGGAAATGCTGAAGGAGGCCGTTAGACGTTACGGAGACAGAATTGTTGTATCTATAGATGCTAAAAAGGGCTATGTTGCCACCGAAGGCTGGGTAAAGACCAGTGAGCTAGCGGTTCTGGATTTTGTTAAGGAGCTGGAGGCCATAGGGGTGGATACCATTGTCTATACCGATATCAGCAGAGACGGTATGCTGATGGGCCCGGATATAGAGGGACTGCTGGCAATAAAGCAGGCAGCCATCATCAAGGTAATAGCCTCTGGGGGAATATCCAGCAAGGAGGACCTAGTCAAGCTTAAGGAAATAAGCGTTGAGGGTGCCATAGTAGGCAAGGCCCTATACGAAGGCAAGTTTAACCTAACTGAGGTAGGCCAATAAGTAAGGGGACGAGGAACACAAGCAACACAGGGGGACGGTTCTTGTGTGTTGTTAAGGACACACAAGAACCGTCCCCCTGTGTTGTTTGTTCTTTCAATGAAGGAGGAATAGTATGCTGGCTAAAAGAATAATTCCCTGCTTGGATGTTAATAGGGGTCGGGTGGTGAAGGGAGTTAATTTCGTGAATCTCATTGATGCCGGCGACCCTGTGGCTGTAGCTAGAGAATACAACCGCTGTGGCGCTGATGAGCTGGTGTTTTTAGATATAACCGCCTCCAATGAGGAAAGGGATATATTATTGGATATCGTTAGAAGAACCGCTGAGGAGGTATTCATTCCCTTAACTGTAGGGGGAGGCATTAGGACCCTAGCGGATTTTAGAGAGGTAATAAAATATGGGGCAGATAAGGCCTCGATAAATTCTGCTGCTGTAGAAAACCCAAGGCTTATAACCGAATGCGCCACAAAATTCGGAAGCCAAGCTGTGGTGGTGGCAATAGATGTTAAGTCAGTCGCCTCAGGAGGCTACAATGTTTTTGTAAAGGGTGGAAGGGTGGACACTGGACTGGATGCAGTAAAATGGGCCAAGGAGGTTGAGGCCTTAGGGGCTGGGGAAATTCTTCTCACCAGCATGGATTGTGATGGCACTAAGAAGGGCTATGCTATAGATATTACCCGTCAGATTAGCGAGGCAGTGAATATCCCGGTTATCGCCTCTGGTGGAGCCGGAGGGCTGGAGGATTTTTATGAGGTTTTTACAGAAGGCAAGGCAGATGCAGCCCTAGCGGCCTCTTTATTTCACTTTAAGGAAATAGAGATCGCAGAGCTAAAGGGATATCTTTCAAATAAAGGAATAGCAGTTAGGCGGTAGGTGACAAGTAGGTGACAAGAGAACCGTCCCCTTGTCACCAAAAATATCAGGAGGTGGCATAATGGAGGAATTTACTAATATAAAATTTGATGCTTCGGGGCTGGTGCCTGCTATTGTACAGGATTTTGAAACAGGAGAGGTTTTAATGCTGGCCTACATGAATAAAGAATCCGTGAACAAGACCCTAGAGACTAAGGAAACCTGGTTTTGGAGCAGAAGCAGAGGTGAGCTATGGAATAAGGGGGCCACTTCAGGAAATACCCAAAGGGTAAAGAGGCTTTCCTATGATTGTGATGGAGATAGCTTGTTGATTAAGGTAAACCAAATGGGTAACGCCTGCCATACCGGGGAAAGAAGCTGCTTTTTTAATGAGGTGTATAATAATGGTGAGGAGAAAGCAGGTGGAAATTTTCTTTTTAAGCTATATGAGGTAATAAAGGATCGTAAGGAAAACCCTAAGGAGGGCTCCTACACCAATTACCTTTTCGATAAGGGGATTGATAAAATCCTGAAAAAGCTTGGGGAGGAGGCTGCAGAAACCATAATAGCGGCTAAGAATATAGATGAAGAGGAGCTAATTTATGAAGCCTCCGATTTAGTTTATCATTTGCTGGTACTGCTGAATGAGAAGAATATTCCTTTAGAACGTATTATAAAAGAGCTGAAGGGTAGGGAAAGATAGCGCTTCAAATAAACAAGGCTATTGGTAAGTAATAATGGCACATCTACCTTCCAAACTAAGCCTTGCCCTGAAGCTCCTTAGCTGCAGCTATGTCACTTTGGTAAATAAGCTCATAGGCCCTGCCAGCTCTGTCAATTTTATCCCAGCTTTTTTCCTTTTTAAAATATTTAAAGGTTCCTATAGTAACAAATAATAGGCCTAAAAGCCGATAACTTATGACCTCTATGGGTATGAAAAAAAGCAATCTGATGCTATCTGCAAGACCATAGCTGTAACCGAAGCTTCTGCTTATAACAAGTGCAACGCAGCTTTGTAGGATGCCTAAAGCTAGAGCTATTGATAAGAGGATAAAAAATAGCTGAAGGCTTGATTGGTATATTAGAAGAAAAAAAGGAACAGCGAGGGTGGGAAAGGCGATGACGGTACCAAACAGAAATGAGTCAAAAAGTAAGTATAAGGACATGCTTTTGTTAAAATCTCTAAATAGATGCCGAGCATATAGTCGAATACAATCTAGAAAAGCCTTCTGCCATCTAAGTCTTTGCTTAAATAGGTTCTTCAAGCCTTCAGGACATTCTGTATAGCAAACGGCATCAGGGACGAAGGTTATTTTTTTCCCCTGCGCTTGCTTGTATATTAGCTGCTGAATTCTCAGGGTTATTTCCATATCCTCTCCTATCGAATTCCTGTAGCCCTTGACCTCCAAGAGTAGTTCCCTTCGGAAGGCGCCAAAGGCTCCTGCTATAACAGTAATAGAGTTGAGGGCTGCCTGCGTTCTTTTATGAAGATAGAAGGCGGTTAGATATTGAATGATTTGATATTTTATTAGGTTAGGGGCCCTAAAGGACAGTAGGGACTGATTTTTCTTTTGGTTTAAGCCCTGAACAATATGCACCATGCCCCCTGCTGCTACAACCCTTGAATCCTGAAAGGTATTGCTCATCGCCTGAAGGGCATTGGGCTTCAGGACACAATCTGCATCGAGGGTTATGATGATTTCCTTTGAGCTATATTCAATTCCTGCGTTAAGGGCGTCGGCCTTTCCGCCATTTTCCTTGTCTATTACATATACATAAGGGTATAGGGCGGATTGATAGATGCCCTTTATGGTTTTATAGCTTAATTGACTTAAGGAAGCAGCCTCTAAAGGCATTAGCTCTAAATGGTAGCATAGAGTGTCAAAGGTACAGTCGGTTGAGCCATCATTAATTATTATTGCTTCGAAATCTTGATAGCAGGTATTTTTCAAGCTATAGATACAGCCCGCTATAACCTGCTCCTCATTATAGGCAGGGATTAGGATTGTGAAGCCCTTCTGAGGTACAGTGATATCGTAGCTGCTGTTTGACGTACCCCTAATTATTGGTACGAGAATATAGATTAGCTGAAAAACAACATAAATACTGAATAAAACCAGGCCAAGCATTAGCATTTAAATACCTCCATTTGGATATGTAATAATAAAAAATTAGTTTCTTTATCTGGAGTTATTATGCTTATAGATACGAACGTAGTCGATGTCTAAATATTGAGGAAAGCTGGTGGTTTTATCCGGTGCTCCTGGCCAATTACCTCCCGCGGCAGTATTTATATTAAGGTAGAGGGGGGTGCTGGGGCTATGGAGATCATAATAAAATACCTCTATGTTGTTGATATACCAAACGATTTTATCGGGAAACCATTCAAGGGCAAATAGGTTAAACTCCTCTGAAAAGTCGGGGCCCTCGTAGTAGCTGTAGGCACTCTCATGAACTCCCGCATTGTTAAACCAATGATAGACCATCCAAATTTTATTGGGCTCATGACCTAAGAGCTCTACGATATCTATTTCGGGAAGTGCATCGCCATTGGCAGGAAGGAGCCAAAAGGCGGGAAACATTCCCTGTCCCTTAGGGAGCTTAGCCTTTATTTCTATCCTGCCATAAAGGAGCTCTAGTTTATTAAGGGTATCCACTGCGCCGGAGGTATAGGGCTTGCCTGAGGTGTTTTTTTCTTCTGTATATATCCTCAAAAGTCCATTTTCCTGATAGACGTTTTGAGGGCTATAGTATTGGAGCTCATTATTCTTGTTAGCTATCCAATCAACAGTATTCCAATTCCTAGAGCTTATAGCCCTTCCATTAAATTCATCATTCCATATCAGCTGCCATTCCTTTGCCTCTAGAAGCTTAACATAATAGGATCTAAAGGGACGATGCTGATAGATATACGTTTTTTCTATTTCCTCCTCCTGAAAAAGAACAGCAGTAAGGGTGTAAAGGATAAATCCTATAAGGCTAATGGAGGTCAATAGTAATACAAGCTTTAATGGCTTCATATCGGCTCCGTTCCTCCTATATATTGGTCTAAAAGCGTAATTTAATATCCGCCTTGTCACATCATGGATATTGCTTCAGTTATAGTTACCGGCTCTATTAAATCTCCTTTCTCGGCTATATAGTTTAAAATTTGCTGAAAGTCTTCTGGGGTGTACTGAGTCGTCCATTCTGTGGTATCCTCTAGTCTGTGGAATAAAAGGACTAACCAAAGCTCCATTGCTATGGCTTCGTCAATCCATGCCTTTACCGTCTCAACATCTGTAACATTTGTTACCTCTCTGAAGGCAATATCTGACAGATCCAGTACGGGTATGGCATTGTAGGCGCTTGGTCGTTTTCTATTCAATATCGAATACTTACTTATAATGTCGTTTATTTCACTATTTACACTGGTATAAGGTGGGACAAAGTAATGGGAGCCGCTGATAAAGCCGTTCCTTAGCAAATATTCCTGCCCCATAGAAATTTCGGTCTCAGCCACCTCAAGGCTGAGCTCCACAAGGTCTGGATGGCGATACGTATGATTTACCAGCTCCCAGCCGCTATTTTCCAAAGATTTTAGCTGCTTTAGGCTGCAATAGCCGTAATCATCAACTAGAGAGCCTATAACAGATACTACTCCCTCGATATTTTTTTCCCTCATTCTGGGTAAGGCTTCTGAGTAGGTGCTTTCCCAGCCATCATCGAACCATAGCGTAAGCATTGGTTTTGAGGAATGGGTTGCAATTGTGCTTATTTTTACTGATGCCGTAGATGCTTCTTTGGATTCAAAGGCAAGCTGGATAACACTGATATCCTCCCAGCTAGGAGCCCCATGTCCTAATGAGAAGTCACTTCTGTTTAGTACTATGCTGTTTATGCCGGGCTTAAGTCTAGGAGTCAAATCAACATAAAAATAATCCTCAAAGCCTTCGGTGGGGGAGAGATAGAAGCTCAGCCAGGCTATATCCGTCGGAGCTGAAATCTCCAGCTGGAGATAGATATTGTTTTTTAGGTGTAGAGATGATTGATAATTTCTATACATGCTTACGAAGCTTCCATTAATACTTGACTGCTGGGCAGAATCTCCATTATCTCCCTGAAATACACCTACCCATCCCCTTGAAGCTAATGGCTCATCAATCAAGGTATAGTCTTGAACCTTATAGGGATAATATATATCCCTCAGCTCCTCCGTCAAAAAGGATAGCGGAGGAAAGTTTCCATTGAAGGCTAGTGCTTTAAGGCTAAAGCTAAAAGCCAGTGCTATGGATATAGCTAGTGTGTATAAAGCAGCTCTTTTCTTATTTCTCCTCATTAATTCACATCCTTATATTTATTTAAAAAGTGTATTATGAGAATTTATATTCTTAAAGGGTGGAATTTATGCAGTTGTCAAAGTTAACAGGCATAATTAATGTTTAATAATGTAAGGGAAAGATAAGTCACTCCCTGTCTATCTTCCTTATTGAAGAAACAAACAAACTGTGTTATAATACTGAAATAATTGATAGCATGAAGTTATCGAAATCTTGTGAAATATACTCAAAAAACACATATGGCGAATACAACCACGAAGGTTAAATTGTTTCGAGAAGGGACAGTTTAATTTAGCGTGGCTTTTTTATGCAAAGGATAAGAGGGAGCTGATTTTGTGAAAATGTATAAGCGTTTAGGGGCTTTGGTGATGGTTTTAGCTCTATTTACTACGCTGCTGTTAGGATGTACAAAGGAAACTAATGAAGGTAAAGGTAAAGCGACGGGTGTCGTAGGAGTCAGAGATGAGCTTATTTTAGCTATTGGAAGTGAGCCGGAAAATGGCTTTGATCCGACAACCGGCTGGGGCCGTTATGGTTCGCCGCTGTTTCAAAGTACTTTATTTAAAAGAGATAGCGAATTAAATATTATAAATGATCTTGCTACAGGCTATGTGGTAAGTGAGGATGGGCTGTTATGGACAGTAAGCTTGAGGGAGGATGCAAAATTCTCTGATGGTGAAGCCCTAACAGCTGAGGATGTTGTATATACATATGAAACAGCTGCTGCCAGCGGCTCTGTAATCGATTTAAATGTACTAGATAGGGTGGAGGCAACGGATGAATATACCGTCAGCTTTGCTTTAAAGCAGCCGCAATCTACCTTCATAAATATCTTATTGGCTACAGGTATTGTACCTAAGCATGCCCATGGTTCGGATTATGCTGAAAAGCCCATAGGCTCAGGACCCTTTATGTTTGTGCAATGGGACAAGGGACAACAGCTGATAGTGGAGATAAATCCTGAATATTATGGAGACAAGCCCTTTTTTAAAAAAATCACATTTTTATTTATGAGTGAGGATTTAGCCTTTGCAGCTGCAAAGACTGGTAGTGTTGACATTGCCAGTATTCCTCACAATTTCGGAACTCAAGCAGTGGCGGGCATGCGGCTGGAGGCTTTTGAAAGCGTTGATAATAGAGGTATGATGATGCCCTTTGTACCTGCAGGAGAAAAAACCTCAACCGGTGCTGCGATTGGTAATGACGTGACCTCCGACCCTGCCATAAGAAAGGCTATAAACATCGCAGTTGATAGAGAAGCCTTGGTGGCTGGTGTTTTAGAGGGCTTTGGTACTCCAGCCTACACCGTAAGCGATGGTCTGCCCTGGTGGAATCCTGAAGTCGTGATAGAGGACGGAAGAGCTGAGGAGGCAAAGGAAAAACTTACCACAGCCGGATGGATAGATACCGACAATGATGGTATCCTGGAGAAAAACGGCCTAAAGGCTGAATTTGTTTTAATTTATCCCTCCAGCGATCAAACAAGGCAATCCTTAGCAATCGCTACAGCGGATATGATTAAGCCCCTGGGTATTAATATCATTGCAGAGGGCAAGAGCTGGGATGAAATTGACAGCATGATGTATTCAAATGCTGTACTCTTTGGCTGGGGAAGCCATGATCCTCTGGAGATGTATAATCTGTACCACAGTAAAACAGCCGGAGAGGGCTACTATAATACCGGGTACTATTCTAACCCAACAGTAGATAGCTATATGGATCAGGCCTTGGCAGCAACCACCGAGGAGGAGGCATATGAATATTGGCGTATGGCTCAATGGGATGGTGAAACAGGCTTCTCAGCCTTAGGGGATGCACCCTGGGCATGGCTGGTTAATTTAAAGCATTTGTATTTGGTTAATGAAAAGCTGGAGATAGGAAGTCAAAAAATTCAGCCCCACGGTCATGGATGGCCTATCACTGACAGTATAGTTGAATGGCGTTGGAAGGAATAAATGTAGGGAGAGATGCAGGGTGCAGACGAAGGATTTAATAAGCTTTATGATAAAAAAATCAATTAGGATAGCTACCTTGCTGGTGGCCCTATGCCTTATCTCCTTTCTTTTGATATATTTATCCCCTATAGACCCTGTTCAGGCCTATATAGGTGCTGATATGATGAGGGTCGGACAGGAGCAGAGGGAAAAAATTGCAGAGCATTGGGGACTGGATAAGCCGCCGCTGCAGCAGTTTATGAAATGGGCCGCTTCGGTTGTCAAAGGGGATTTCGGCACCTCCATGATATATCGGAGGCCTGTATTAGAGGTTATCGGCAAGCGATTTGTCAGCTCGCTTGCCTTGATGGGGGCTGCGTGGCTTTTGTCGGGGCTGCTGGGCTTTGTTCTGGGGGTTCTGGCTGCCATGAAGGAGGGAACCTGGGTGGATCGGCTGGTTAAGTGGTACTGCCTGACCTTGGCCTCAACACCAACCTTTTGGGTCGGCCTTCTGCTTTTGATTGTCTTTGCCGTATGGCTGGGCTGGTTTCCGGTGGGGCTGGGGGTGCCTGCAGGCGTTCTGGCTGAGGAATTAACCTTAGGGCAATACATTAGACATCTTATACTGCCGGCTATTACCTTAAGCATTATCGGCGTAGCAAATGTGGCCCTCCATACCAGGCAAAAGCTTTTAGATGTTCTCTCCAGTGATTATGTACTGTTTGCCCGAGCCAGAGGAGAGAAGGGCCTTGTATTATTCTGGAGGCATGGCTTAAGGAATATTTCTATTCCGGCTATAACCCTGCAATTCACCTCATTTAGTGAGCTTTTCGGTGGTGCAGTATTGGCGGAGCAGGTATTTTCTTACCCCGGATTAGGACAGACTACTGTTCAGGCGGGCTTGAGGGGAGATGTACCGTTGCTCTTAGGTATCGTGATATTTAGTGCTCTCTTTGTATTTAGCGGAAATCTTATTGCAGATTTGATATATATGCTGGTGGACCCCCGTATCAGACAAGGAGGCGCCCTATGATAAATACCACAGATACCAATACCAAGCCGTCAAGCCCAGCAAAGGGTCTTAACAGAAGGCAAAGGACTTTGATAACCACGGCCTTGATAGGTGTATTATTGATAGGTGTTATTTTAGGTGGCTTGCTCCTTAGCAATGATAGAATTACAACAAATCTGGAGGTTAGAAACCAAGCTCCCTCCTTCAGTCATCCCTTTGGCACCGACTGGCTGGGAAGGGATATGCTGACCAGAACTATAAAGGGCTTAACCTTGAGCATCTTTGTTGGACTTATAGCGGCTGCTATTAGCGCTATAATCGCTTTAGTCTTGGGTATAGCTGCCGCCACCATGGGTAAGGGGGTAGATACTGCTGTTACCTGGCTGGTGGATCTATTTATGAGCATACCTCATTTGGTATCCCTAATTCTCATAGCCGTTGCTCTGGGGGGCGGCATGAGGGGAGTAGTTATAGGAGTGGCCTTGACCCATTGGCCCAGCTTGACAAGGGTAGTACGGGGTGAGGTTCTTCAGCTGCGTTCCACGGAATATGTTCAAATATCCAAGCGGATGGGTAAATCCAGATGGTGGATAGCAGCTCAGCATATTGTACCTCATTTGATACCACAGCTGTTGGTGGGGTTAATTTTATTGTTTTCCCATGCAATTTTACATGAGGCCTCTATAACATTTTTAGGCTTTGGCCTCTCTCCACATCAGCCGGCTATTGGAATTATACTCTCGGAATCAATGAGATATCTTTCCGTCGGAATGTGGTGGCTGGCATTTTTTCCGGGGCTGTCATTATTAATAATTGTTCGATTATTCGATGTTTTGGGGGATAATCTCCGCAAGCTTCTAGACCCCTACAATGCCCATAGCTAGCACCTTGAGTCATTTGAAGGTTGAGATAAATCCGGAGGGAAATCATACCAGAGTTATCCGATATTTAAGTGACGCTAGTTACTTATACTTTGATGAGTTAAGCAACGGTGAAATCCCGCAGGGACTAGGTTGCCGTCGGTTCCAATAGAAGGAGGTATGTATATATGTCCGACAAAAAAAATGGCAGAGCAGCTAATGCCTCTGTTAATACCTCTAATGAAATAATTCTTGAGGTTGAGAATCTTTCTGTGGCCTTCCGTCAATACAATAAAGGCCTACAGCAAATGGATTTAAAGGTGATATCCAGCCTAAATGCCACCGTTAAAAAGGGCGAAATCCTGGCGATTGTAGGCTCCAGCGGCTCTGGAAAAAGCCTGCTGGCCCATGCTATTCTAGGTATACTACCTAAAAATGCTACTGTGACAGGCAGCATCAAATACATGGGCAAAACGCTTAATGCTCAGGATCAGGAGCGGCTGCGGGGCCAGGAAATTGTACTGGTGCCTCAGTCTGTGAACTTCCTCGACCCTCTAATGAAGGTAGGGAAGCAGGTTCGTACCTCCGTCAGGAATGCAGATCCCATTGAAGCCCAGCGTAGGGTATTTGAAAGATATAAGCTAAGACAAGAGGTGGAGAAAATGTATCCCTTTCAGCTGTCGGGAGGCATGTCCAGAAGAATACTTGTATCTACTGCCATGGTCAGTGGAGCGAGGCTGGTGATTGCCGATGAGCCAACTCCGGGGCTTGACCCCAATATAGTGGAGGAGGCGCTTTCGCACTTTAAAGGCCTGGCGGCGGCGGGCTGTGGGGTAATACTGATAACCCATGATATAGAGACTGCCTTAAAGGTCACCGATAATATTGCCGTATTTTATGCTGGCACCACTGTGGAGGTGGCGCCTGCTGCAGATTTTTCCGGGAGGGGCGAGGACTTAAGACATCCCTATAGCAGAGCCCTCTGGCGGGCCCTTCCTCAAAATGAGTTTATTCCAAGAGAGGGTGCGCAACCACTGCCTCATAATCTTCCCACCGGTTGTTTTTTTCAGCCAAGGTGTGAAATGGCAACGGTGAAATGTACTGAAAAGCAGCCAGAGGCAAGGGAAATAAGGGATGGTATGGTGAGGTGCATTTATGCTTCTTAAAGGGGAAAATATAAGCTTTCGATATAATAAAGGGCCTTTCATTTTAGATAATGTCAGCATTGCTATAGGCGCAGGAGAGGTGGTGGGTCTGCTGGGGCCCAGCGGCTGTGGAAAGACTACTCTGGGAAGAATTTTAGCGGGCTATCAGCTGCCTGAAAAGGGAAGGGTCACAGTAGGCGACAAACCATTACCTACCAAGGGCTTCAACCCTGTGCAGTTGATATTTCAGCATCCGGAAAGGGCTGTTAATCCCCGCTGGCAGATGCATAAAACCTTGAATGAAGGCTGGGAGCCCTCAGACGAGCTTTTAGATGAATTGGGCATTGAAAAGCAATGGCTTACCAGATGGCCCAATGAGCTTTCGGGGGGAGAGCTGCAGCGTTTTTGTGTAGCGAGGGCATTGGCACCTCCAACAGAGTTTTTGATTGCTGATGAAATGACGACTATGCTGGATGCCATTACCCAAGCGCAGATCTGGCATGTGGCCATGAGGATAGTAAGGGAGCGAAATATTGGCATGGTAGTAATCAGCCATGAGGCACATCTGATCAATAGATTATGTGATAGAATAGTTGATTTCAAAAACATTAATTCTTCAAACCTATTTTTGGTATAATAAAGCAAGAAGGTTTACTAATAGGCATGGAGGTTGGAAAATGAAAATTGCAGTAATAGATGGACAGGGTGGAGGCCTTGGGAAAAGTATTATAGAAAAGCTCAAAAACACCGGTGAAGAAGGCATCCAGATTATAGCGCTGGGGACCAACTCCATTGCAACTGCCAATATGATTAAGGCAGGGGCCAAGGATGGGGCTACCGGAGAAAATCCAATAGTATATAACGCTCCCAAGGTCGATATAATCATGGGACCCATTGGAATAATTGTAGCAAATGCCATGCTGGGGGAATTAACTCCTAAAATGGCACAGGCCATAACCGAAAGCAGTGCGGCAAAGATATTGATTCCCTTTAATAAATGCAATGTCTATGTAACTGGTGTTGTAGAGGACACTATGCAATATCATGTTGATTGGGGTGTAAATAAGGCCCTTGCCCTATACAGGGAAGGGAATAAATAAGGAAGTTATCAAAGGTCGTCTTCTTAAACTACTAAAATCTCATAGTGTCTTTGCTCCGTAAAAAACCAGCACCCTTACGTATGATTGCATACGTTGTAGATGCTGGTTTTATTTGTTTTCTCTCCATTATAAAGCCTTGACGGCCAATTTGATGACTTTTCTTAATTAATTCTCAATTACCTTAAGCAGCAAATCCACAAACTCGATTTGTGTAAGCAGCCTATCCGCTGGATAATAGCCCTTAATATCCTCAGTATTTCCTATCAGCAGAAGATAATTCAATGCCTCGCCATAGGTCAGCAGGGTATTGCTCATGTCCAGAGCAGCCATTCTTTCCAGTATAGGACTGACCCTTTCAAGATTTTGTACTACTGCCTGCTGCACATCGAAATTCTTCAATTCCTTCGTTCTATTTAGCAGAAACTGCTGAGTTTCATAATTGGTGATGTTGTTTTGCAGCTGATATAAATCATTTTTATTCAGCAGCTTGTATTTGCTGGCCGTAAGATAGACCTCCATAGGACTCACCGTATAGGCTGAAGGCTCCTGATTCTCATTGCTTTCCTCAACTCCCATATACCTGTGTATGTTTGAAAGCACCTGCTGGGGGCTTTCGTCCCCCCTTACATTAATACGCTCTAGGGCTAAGGGGTCGCTATCCTTTGTAACCACGCCTGCATTTACTGAGAATTGTATATCAAAGCCCAGCTCCAGTACAATGGCTTGGGAATATTGGTTATACATGCCGTAGGGATATGCAAAAACAAAGGGTTCAATGCCTAAATTCTTTTGGATGCCATTCTTCGCTATTAAAAAGTCATGGAAGATTCTATCCTCATAATCCGGTATAGCTTCATCAGCCTGGGGCTGGATAGTGTAATTATGAAGATTGTAGGTATGGTTTCCTATCTCCACCAGACCGCTTTCCAGCATGATCTGTGCCTCCTCCCAGGTAAAATGCTGAAATTCACCGGGCTTTTTTCCTCTTGAGCTGACGATAACGCTTATAACCGCCTTCATATTCAATTGCTGAAGTATAGGAAAGGCAAGGGTATAATTGCTTTCGTAGCCGTCGTCAAAGGTAATCATTATTGGATTCTTTGGCAACGGTGCGTCTAAATAAAGAAAATCCCTCAATTCTGCTGCTGAGATAGTATTAAAGCCCTTCGACTTTAAATATTCCATTTGACTCTCAAATAGCTCAACGGATATGATTTCGCCCTTTCTGCCTGAGGGGGGCTCTCCCTCTGTTAAATGGTGATACATCAGAATCGGAATGCTTAGGTTCTCCTGTGACGTCTGATTTTCCACGGCATAAGCAGCATCTGGGCGGAGACCCGCAAATATTATTAATGCAGTTATTAGTAGAATTAGCCTTCTTTTCATATATGGACTCCCTTCCAGTGTTATAACATAATATTAATTCAAGAAAAAATCAAAAAAACCTTCCTTGTAGTGAATTTAACATGCTATAATAATAAAAGAACGTATGTTTGGATCGAGGTTTAATTGAGGAAAGTGCATAATAAAGGTGCATAATATAGATAAGTGGTATGTTTATACAAGGCTAAAAGCTTCCTGCTTAGTGTCCCACGGGCTAATTTATTGAATTTTTAAAGGTTATTAGCCCTAGACAATGCGCGATAAACCTTTAACCTTGTATAAACTAGAATATTATATGCACTACATAGTAATATGAAATTTCTCAATTATTTAAGATATCTATTATGAACAAGGAGGAAGGCCCATGGAGCTACAGGACAAGCTTAAAATTTTATCGGATGCTGCAAAATACGATGTTTCCTGCTCCTCCAGCGGCAGCAGCAGAAAAAATAAGGCAGGGGGCATAGGAAATGCTGCCGAGAGCGGGATTTGCCATAGCTGGTCTGAGGATGGACGCTGTATTTCTCTTTTAAAAATTCTCTATACTAATTATTGCGTTTACGATTGTGCCTATTGCTTAAATAGAATTTCCAACGATGTGCCTAGGGCTGAGTTCACCCCAAAGGAGCTGGCGGATTTAACAATAAATTTTTACAGAAGAAATTATATAGAGGGGCTTTTTCTCAGCTCTGCAATAGTTAAGAACCCGGATTATACCATGGAACAGCTTTTAAATACGGTAAAGCTGCTGAGGGAGCTTTACCGCTTCAATGGATATATACATTTAAAGGCTATTCCCGGTGCTGATTACCGTCTGATATCCGAGGCAGGAAGATATGTAGACAGAATGAGCGTGAATATTGAGCTGCCCACCAATGAGAGCCTGAAGCTGCTGGCGCCTCAGAAGAATAAGCAGCAAATAATCAGGCCAATGAGCTTAATAAACACTGAAATTCAACAGACAAAGGAGGAAAAAAAGCTATTTAGACACAAGACCTCCTTTGTGCCAGCAGGTCAAAGCACACAGCTGATTGTAGGGGCCACTCCAGAAAGCGATTCAAAAATTATCCGGCTGTCGGAAAACCTATACCAACGCTTTAGCCTAAAGCGGGTGTATTATTCCGCCTATGTGCCCATTGTCAATAGTCCCAGGCTGCCCATGCTGCAGCATCCTCCCACAATGAGGGAGCACAGGCTGTATCAGGCGGATTGGCTGCTGCGTTTTTACGGATTTTCTGCTGGGGAGCTTTTAAAGGATGAGGATGAAAATTTTGACATACAATTGGACCCTAAAACCGATTGGGCCTTGAAGAACCTACAGCTTTTCCCTATTGAAATCAATAAGGCTCCCTATGAGATGCTTCTTAGGGTTCCGGGAATAGGCGTACAATCCGCCAACAGAATTATCGTAGCCAGAAGAACCACGCCGATTCACTTTGATGGCTTAAAGAAAATCGGGGTTGTATTAAAACGGGCAAAATATTTTACCACCTGCCAGGGTAAGTATTTCAGTGAATTAAATTTAGATAGCCAGCTGCTGAGGCAGAGCCTGCTGGACAGCCCACAGAAAAAGGGGCCACTGTACGGACAAATCTCGATATTCGATTCCACAGCTTTAATAAAGCCAGAAGATCAATATTCTAAAATATTTGGAGAGCTATAGCTATGAATATCTTTATATATGACGGCAGCTTTGAAGGGCTGCTAACAGCTATTTATGAAGCCTTCTACAGAAGAATAGCACCTGAAGACATAGTTCCTCAGGAAAGACATAAGCCGGACTTACTAACAACTCCGACCTTTATTGAAGCCTGCCCCGAAAAGGCAGACAAAGTATATAATTCCATACTAAAGAAAATATCTAAGGAGACCCTGCAATATATTTATTATGTATTTATCTCTGAGGAGGAAAATGCAGGCAGATATATTTTTGACTATCTAAGGCTGGGCTGGCGGCTTGGCTTTGACATAAATCAGCATTTGCTGGACCCAAGAGTGATGAAAATTCATCAAATAAGCAAGCGGGTGACTAGGGAAAAGCATAGAATGCTGGGACTTCTTAGGTTTCAGCGGATAGGGGAGCTATATTATGCAGAGCTAGAGCCTGACTATAACATTGTCGGTCTACTGGCCCCTCATTTTGCAGAGAGAATGTCAGACCAAAACTGGATGATTCACGATTTAAAAAGAGAAATTGCTGCGCTGTACGATCGACAGGAATGGGTGCTAATAGATGCCGATAAAGATGACATCCCTAAGCCTGAGGCTAGAGAAACCACCTATGAGGAGCTATGGAAGGCCTATTACAAGCATATATCGATTCCTGAGCGGAAAAATCCCAAGCTTCAGAAGCGTTGCATGCCTGTAAGATATTGGAAGCATTTGACGGAAAAGAGGTAGTGAATTAGCTGCGGTTATGCAAGAAATGAAGGGGATTTTAAGGCATTTTGAAGGAAATAATAACTGGACATATAATATTTATTTCAATATAATAATAGGTAACATTCCGATAGGGTGGGAGATGAACTCCTGCTTATTTTTTTTGAATAATGAAATTTGTAAATCTATGGAACTTTTTTTGATTTTATACGTCTATTATAAAGGAGTATTTTGTGCTAATAAGATATTAAGAATTCTGATACGGAGGGATAAAGCATGAGCTTATACGAAGATCAAAGCTCCTATAGGATGAAAATTGCCATATATAATCTGATGATTTTTACTAAGCTATTAGTATTTCATAATTTTATAGATATCCAATATCGCAGCACATTAGTGTCCCTGTTGAATGTCTTAACCTCAATTTGCATATTTTCTATAGCGAATTTTTTATTCAGAAGGAGAAAAAATGAAATTTTTATCGTCCTGTATATGGCCTTAACAACGCTGCTATTTTTCGATAGCCTCTACTACAGCCATTTCTTCACCCTTATACCTATTAATGCAATTTATCAGGTAGGTCATCTGAGCGCTGTATCGGGAAGCGTAAGAACCCTTCTGAAGCCGGTATACTTCCTGTACTTTATCGATTGGCCTATAATAATATACCTGTATTTTAGGGGTAGGCGTACAGCTACTGCAGACACTCAAAGACGTAAACCGAGACAGCTATCCTGGGTGCTTCTGCTGTTTTTATGTATATTCTTCGGTAATCAGCAGGTTAAGTTAGCCGCAGGAGGCTTTTATACCCCCTTTAACCTTGGAACCTACAACTATCACATTTATGATGTATACAGGCTACTTGGAAAAACTCCGCTTGTGGATAATGCAGATGCTTGGATGGAGATACTGGAGGATGAAGCTCCTGAGAATCCCGTCAAAAACTATAATGGATTGCTGGAGGGAAAAAATATTATTGTTATTCAGGCTGAATCTCTACAGGGCTTTGTATTAAACAGAGAGGTTGAGGGACAATACATAACTCCCGTGCTAAATCAGCTGATTTCAAAGGATACCCTAAATTTTTCCCGCTACTATGAGCAGGTGGGCTGGGGGAATACCTCTGATGCAGAATTTGTAACCCACAATGGCCTGCATGCATCAACTATAAACTTCAGCTATAAGCAGTATGAGGATAAGCAGCTATTTTCACTGCCTATGCTGCTGAAGCAGAAGGATTACGAGACAATCGTATTCCACGGCAATGAACCAGACTTTTGGAATAGGAGAAGCATGTATCCAACAATAGGCTTTGATAAATTCATCAGCTCAGAGGAGCTGAATATGGAGGAGATTATCGGAATAGGCCTGAGTGATAAGTCTTTATTTAAGCAGTCAATTGAACACCTAAAGGAGCTGCAAAAGCCCTTTTACTCCTTTTATATCACCGTGACCTCCCATTATCCCTATGTTATGGAGGAAGAGCACAAGGGATTAAGCCTTGAGATATATGAGGATACCTTGCTGGGGAATTATCTACAGACGGTAAACTATTTGGATTCCGCTATTGGTGAGCTAATAGAGGAGCTTAAGAGAGAAGGCCTGTATGAGGATACCGCCATCATAATCTATGGTGACCATCATGGGCTGGATGCAAGGAATGAAGAGATATATGAGGAAATGACAGATTTCCTTGGTAAGCCATATCAAGAGGATGAAATGGATAGAGTACCAATGCTGATCCATATACCCCAGTCAAATCTTAAGCAGGAAATTGAAACGGTTGGCGGACAAATCGACTTTTATCCGACAATTGCAAACCTCATTGGTCTGGAGACCGATGAAGAAAATCTGATAGGCAAGGACCTCTTAAATACTAAGGAGGGCTTTGCTGTTCAACAGGTACACACCGGCAAGGGCTCCTTCATCGATAATGAAATCATGTTTATGATTTCCAAGGATGGGATATTTGAAAACAGCAGGGCCTGGAATATTCATACTGGTGAGCCGGTGGAGCTGGAGGAGGCCCGTGAGGGGTACGAAAGAGCCATTGCAGAAATATTTCTATCGGAATATATTATTGAAAATGTATTTCAGGAGTCTGAGGAGGAAAGCAGTAATTTCCTAATGGAGGGCTTGAAGTAGGGTTATATTATAAGCTAGTGTATTGTGATAAAGGAATGACCTACAGTGCGTAATCACATATAAAATAAAAGAGGCGTACTCGTTTAATGAGTACGCCCTTATTATTTTAGATTTTGTTAGCTTAATAGACCTTGAATAAATACAACCAGTATTGCAATAGGAGCAACGAATTTTACAAGGAAGGACCATATAGGTGCTAATGCAAAGCCATGCTTTCCATTGCTGGTGGCTTCGTTAATCGCATTTTTCATACCCCATACCCAGCCAACGAATATGCATAATAGCAGGCCGCCTAATGGCAGTAGTATGTTATCAGATACGAAGCTCATTGAATCAAATATATCCTTGCCTTTGATTAGCTTGATATGAGATAGGGGTCCCATACCTAAGGAGGCAGGAATACCTAAGAGGAATATCGCAGCTGATAGAGCAAAGGTAGCACCCTTTCTATTCCAGCCCCAGTCATCAACCACATAGGAAACAGAAGCCTCCAGTAATGATATGGAAGAGGTTAAGGCTGCAAACAGAACTAATACAAAGAATATTACTGCAAATAAGCTACCTAAGGGCATTTTTGAGAATACCGCAGGAAGTGTTACGAATACCAAGCCAGGACCACTGGCGGGGTCGAAGCCAAAGGCAAATACCGCAGGTAAAATTGTTAGACCTGCCAGTAGGGCTACACCTGTATCAATTAGTGGAATAATAAATGAGCTCTGGGGAATGTTTTCCTCCTTGCTCAAATAGCTTCCGTAGGTAATCATACAGCCCATACCTAAGCTTAATGAGAAGAATACTTGACCAAGTGCAGCAAGGATCACTCCACCGTCGATTTTAGAGAAATCAGGTGCTAGTAGGAACTTGATACCTTCAGATGCACCCGGTAAGGTAACGGAACGAAGCATGATTGCAAACATCATTACAAATAATGCAGGCATTAGTATTTTAGAATATTTCTCGATACCTCCACTGATACCACCGATAACAATACCCAGTGTCATAAGCATGAATATCCCATGATAGATAAGTGGTTCTACAGGACTTGATATTAAGCCGGTGAACATACCACCTAAAGCTTCTATGTCAGCAGTATTAAAGGCACCAGTTAGGGCCTTGACGATGTAATTAACTACCCATCCACCTACTACACTGTAGTAGGAAAGTATAATGAAGGAGGCTAAAACTCCTAAGCCGCCAACAAAAGCCCAGTTTTTACGGATTTTTCTATAGGCACCAACAGCATTTAGCTGAGTATGTCTACCCACTACTAATTCTGCCATCATAAGCGTAAAGCCCACTAATAAAAGAATTGCGAAATAAACGATAACGAAGGCGCCACCACCATTCATACCGGCGGTGTAGGGAAACTTCCAGAGGTTACCAAGACCAACTGCAGAACCAGCTGCTGCAAGGATAAAGCCAATTTTGGAGCTCCACTGATCTCTGTTTTGTGTTTCGATTGATTTGTTCATATAAATCCTCCCTTACTGTGATAAGATTAGTCAAAATTAGGAGCAAACGTTTTCAGACCGACTCCCATATGCCAATTTTTAAAAGATGGCATACTAAGGTTAATTATCTATAGTCATGTGTAGTACTATAGACACAATACAAGCTTGAAATTGTTAATTGAATTTACTGTGTTTTCAATACCCGGGTAATTTAGAACGGAATATAATTATCGCGCAATAATTATAATTAAATGAAAATTTAAAAGGTTTAGTATTCACAGTTACTTATTATATAAGGGGAGCTAAACGATTGCAAGTGTTAGTTTTTTAACGATTAGAAATGAGAGGGATTTTTAATAAGTCCAATGGAGTAAGTTTAGTTATATCAATAGAGAAAAAAGAGGCGGCGGTAAAAATTACATATAAAATAATTGAGAAAAAATAAAAAGCACCTGAATAGATGCTTTAAATAATTGTGCTATAAATAATAAGGGTGTCCGTAAGGGACACCCTAGCATTTACATATTACCCAATTAAACCTGTAACAAAGATATATCCTATAGCTAATGGAGCAATATATTTTACAACAAAGCCCCAAATTGGTGCGATTGTAAATTTAACTTTTCCATTGTTTGTAGCTTCTTTAACTGCGTTATCAACACCCCATACCCAGCCGATAAAGATACATAACATCAATCCGCCTAATGGTAACAGGATTTGATCTGATAAGAAGCCCAATGCATCAAAGAATACTAATTCTCTAAAGATTATCGTATCCCATACGCCCAAGGAAAGAGATGCAGGAATACCTAAAGCAAATATAGCAGCTGATACAATAGTTGTTGCTTTAGCACGAGACCATTTCCACTCGTCAACTACGAAGGAAACAACAACCTCCAGTAATGAGATGGAAGAGGTAATAGCAGCAAATAGCACTAGCAGGAAGAAGATAACTGCGAACAATCCACCCATTGGCATTTTTGCAAATACTGCAGGTAATGTGATGAACACAAGACCAGGACCACCAGTTGGGTCAAAGCCTAAAGCAAATACCGCTGGTAATATTGCAAGACCTGCTAATAATGCCACACCTGTATCAAGGAATGGTATAATTACAGAGCTTTGAGGAATGTTTTCGTCCTTGCTCAGGTAGCTACCATAGGTTATCATACAACCCATACCTAAGCTTAAGGAGAAAAATACCTGACCTAAGGCTGCCAGTATTACACTACCGTCAATTTTCGAGAAATCAGGCTTTAAGAAAAACTTAATCCCTTCGCCAGCTCCGGGTAATGTAACGGAACGGATAACAATTAATATAATCATTACGAATAATGCAGGCATTAGTATTTTAGAGAATTTCTCAATACCTCCGCTGATACCACCAATAACGATTCCAAGGGTGATAATCATGAATAATGCATGGAATATAATAGGAGTCCAGGTACCTGAAATCATACCTCCGAACATATTTCCTAAAACTGCCATATCAGAAGTATTAAATGCTCCGGTTACAGCCTTTATTATATAGTTGATTACCCATCCACCAACTACAGAATAATAGGATAGAATTACGAAGCCGGCTAAAACTCCAAGGCCACCAACCCAGCCCCAGCCCTTACGAATTTTTCTATAGGCACCAATAGCGTTTAACTGAGTATGTCTACCGATAACAATCTCAGCTGCCATTAGTGTAAAACCAACAATAACTACTAGAGCAAGATAGATAAGAACGAAGGCTCCACCACCATTTGATCCAGCCATGTAAGGGAACTTCCATAGGTTACCAAGTCCAACCGCTGAACCAGCCGCTGCCATAATAAAGCCTAATCTTGAACCCCACTGATCTCTTTGTTTCTTTTCATTTAAATCCACCATACAGTCCCTCCTTTTAATTTAAAGAATATAAATATTGTTCCCTCTCTTAAATTAAAAAAAACGTTGTCATAAATCAAATATTGCTGGTAAATTTAACTCGATGGAATATTAAACATAATTGCTTATAAATAAACAGTTTAAATTTTGAAACGTGGCAATATTTATTTTATAAACAATTTTTCCAAATAAGAGAAAATTACAAATATTTATATTTCATTATTATACAGAGCAAAATTATAACTTGCAAGCGTTATTTTTCTTAAAAATCTGGAATATTTCATAATATGTAAAAAAAAATTAATATATAATTGAGCCAAAATGTGATATAATCAAGCCTCCCAAAGACTAAAAAATTTTAAGCGTTCAAAAAAAAACACTAAAAATAATTGAGGCGGGCATTAGTGCAAAAATCTAATGTCAATTTTTACGTATAGCTATAAATTATAATTGGAAGCACTATCATAGGATATTACTATGTATATTTATAACACAATATGCAGGCTTGGGGCTACTTATCTCTCCTGCTAAACAACTGAATTTTCTGGAGTATTTTAGAAAATAATGGGGCATATAAGTCTAAAGCGATGTAATACTTTAGTTCTATAAAAGGAATTATATAAAATATGTTGAATTATTATATAAATAAGAATTTATTTGGAGGTAATGCAGATGAAGCTATTTATTGATACAGCAAATATCAAGGAAATTGAAGAAATTGCCCAGTGGGGGGTTATTGATGGAGTTACAACCAATCCTTCTCTAATTGCTAAGGAGGGCAGAAATTTTCAAGAGGTTATAAAGGAAATTGTTGAGCTTGTGGATGGACCCATCAGCGCTGAGGTCATTAGCCTTGAATCGAAGGGAATGGTGGAGGAGGCTGAGGTTCTGGCAGCTCTTCATAAGAATATTGTTATTAAAATTCCTATGACGGAGGAGGGCTTAAAGGCTGTTAAGCAGCTATCGGCAAAGGGGATTAAAACGAATGTTACTTTAGTTTTTTCAGCGCTACAGGCGCTTTTGGCAGCTAAGGCAGGTGCCACCTATGTAAGCCCCTTTGTAGGTCGTCTCGATGATATAGGCCAGGAAGGCATGCAGTTGATTAGAGATATTGTTGAGGTGTTCTTTAACCACGACATGCAGACGGAGGTGCTGGCAGCCAGTATGCGTACGCCTATACATGTTTTGGAGGCTGCAAAGGCAGGCTCAGATGTTGCTACTGTACCCTATAATGTATTAAAGCAAATGGTAAAGCATCCCTTAACTGATTCTGGTATCGAAAGGTTTTTAAGTGATTGGGAAAAGGTTAAGGACAAGTAGGGAGCTATTAGAGTCATAGTGAATGATGCTTAGGTATTAATATAGCACAGCTATCAATTTTAAGGGGGCATGATTCTATTAGCCCCCTCATTTCTTGTGTAGACTCTTTTTCTTGATTGCTGTTTTAATTTAACTCGCAATTCATAAGTCTTATCTTTAATATATGCAATTCAAAATCAATGGTTGAGGAAATTGCAATTTCCATAAAATTGCATATTTATAAGCATACTACTCATCTTAATTATGCTATTTAATCATTTATATTCTGAGGTCATAGTTCATAATTTATAATTCTTAATCCTTAAATTCAAATTAGTATACAACATTACACATCAATTGATGATTGGTATATAATATAAGTAGAAATGTGATGCACAATTGCCAAAGAGACAGCATATTTCATTGACTATTAGTGGTAAAGCGATATAATTGAAGTAGTAGATTAATTGATTATGAATTTGATAATAGGGTTTTATTTTAATATTCGTTATGCGTTATACATTTATTAATCAGTGAGGTGCAAAAATGGATAGAAATTTAGCGATGGAATTAGTAAGAGTAACTGAGACAGCAGCCTTGGCTGCAGCCGGATATATGGGAAGAGGAGACAAGATTGGTGCCGATCAGGCAGCAGTTGATGGCATGAGAAGGGCCTTTTCTAGCCTCAGCATCAAAGGAACTGTTGTGATTGGTGAAGGTGAGCTGGATGAAGCGCCTATGCTATATATTGGTGAAGAGGTAGGCTGCGGTGATTGCGGTGTCGTCGAGGTGGATATTGCCGTTGATCCTCTGGAGGGAACTAGTTTAATTGCAAAGGGGCTGCCAAATGCGATATCTGTTGTGGCAATAGCGCCAAAGGGCTGCCTGCTGCATGCTCCCGACACCTATATGCTGAAGCTGGCGGTAGGACCAAAGGCTAAGGGGGTTATAGATATAAAGGCTTCCATTAAGGATAATCTCAGCAGGGTGGCTAAGGCATTAAACAAAAATCTTGAGGATTTAACTGTTATTGTTCAGGATAGACCTCGCCACGATGACTTTATTCAAGAAATAAGGGAGTCTGGGGCAAGAATTAAGCTTTTTAGCGATGGAGATGTTGCAGCTGCCATAGCCACAGGATTTGAGGAAACCGGCGTGGACGTAATGCTGGGGATTGGTGGAGCTCCCGAGGGGGTAATAACTGCGGTGGCCTTGAAATGCTTGGGCGGTGATATGCAGGCTATTCTAAATCCTATGAGTCCAGAGGAATTTGACAGGTGCAGAGAGCTGGGCTTCGCCACCAATGAGGAGATTTATAAGGTGCTGACGCTGGAGGATCTGGTTAAGGGTGAGGATTGCTATTTTGCAGCCACCGGTATTACTCAGGGGGACCTGCTAAAGGGTGTAGTATATAAGAGCAATAATATGGCCGAGACCCATTCGGTTGTAATGAGGGGTAAGACAGGGACCATAAGATTTGTTCAGGCAATGCATAGGCTAAATAAAACCGATGTGCTGGAGGAAGTATTAAAGCTTCATCCCCAAAGATAGATTTCTGACTGAAAAAATGATAATATTGAAGCTTAACAGAATACAAGATAGATTGATAATTAGAAAATGTGGATAATGAATGGATAAAATAATAGCGCTTACTATTCACTATTCGTTATTCGCTATTCACTAATAAATTGACAGAGAGGTGTATGTGGTGGACCGTAATTTAGCCATTAATCTTGTAAGGGTTACTGAAGCCGCTGCTCTTGGTGCTGCTAAGCATATGGGTAGAGGAGATAAAATTGCCGCCGATCAGGCTGGCGTGGATGGTATGAGAAAAATGTTTGATACAATAAACATAGAGGGCCTGGTTGTAATTGGTGAAGGTGAAATGGACGAGGCACCTATGCTTTATATCGGCGAAACAGTGGGAGCAGGAGGCCTGAAGGTTGATATAGCAGTGGACCCTGTGGAGGGAACTAACTCCGTTGCAAAAGGACTTCCGAACTCTATTGCTGTAGTTGCAATGGCCCCTAGAGGCTGCCTGTTAAATGCTCCAGATATGTATATGGACAAAATTGCCGTAGGCCCAAAGGCTGCAGGTAAGGTACAGCTGGAGGCGCCTATTATTGAAAATCTTAGGGCAACAGCAGATGCTCTAAACAAGAGTATTTCTGATCTAACGGTGACAATGCTGGATCGCCCAAGGCATGATCGGATTGTTGAGGAATGCAGAAGAGCAGGAGCCAGGATTAAGCTCTTTAAGGATGGAGATGTAGCGGCCGCCTTGGCCACCTGTTTTGAGGATACCGGCGTTGATATTATGCTGGGAATAGGAGGAGCACCTGAAGGAGTAATAGCTGCAGCTGCCTTGAAATGTCTAGGTGGAGGCTTCCAGGGGAAATTGGTGGCAAGCAATGAAGAGGAAGCAGCGAGATGTATAAAAATGGGCATTGATGTTAATAAAATATTGTATATGGAAGATTTGGTAAGGGGGAATGAGGTTTATTTTGCTGCTACTGGCATATCCGACGGCGAATTGTTGAAGGGAGTTGTCTTTATCGGCAATAATTCGGCTAAGACCCATTCGGTGGTAATGCGTTCCGAGACGGGAACCATAAGATTTGTAGAGGCTATTCATAAGCTAAATAAAAAGCCAAAATATGCTTACTAGCAAGAATGAGATAAATATAATAAAATAATATTGGCATGAGGAAATTATGGCATGCTATAATTTCCTCTGTTAATAACGGAGGTGGTAGATTGAGTTCCATGGATTTACATAGTATGAAAATACTTGAATTAAGAGAACTGGCAAAGGAAATGGGGATGAAGGGTCCCACAAGATTTAAAAAGGATGAGCTTATTGATTGGATTTCTCAAAACCGCAGCGAAAAAGCAACAGAAAAGGAACAGGGGATAGACACAGCTGTAACGGCTGTTGCTGAGGCGGTGAATGAGCCGATAAAGCAGGAGGCTCCTAGGATGGAATCAAGAAGAGAGCGGGAAATTCGAAAGCAAGGGCTTCCTGAGCATCTATCCGATGAGATACCTGTTGGCGAGGATGTAAATATAGCTGAGGGAATTTTAGAGGTTCATACCGATAGCTATGGATTTTTAAGAAGAGATAACTACCTATCAAGCGATGATGATATCTATATATCCCCTTCTCAAATCAGAAGGTTCAATATGCAAACCGGCGACAAAATCACAGGCATTACAAGACCCCCCAAAAGTGGTGAAAAATTTAAAGCCCTTCTATATGTGAAAAAAATTAATGATTTAGAGCCTGAATCTGCTATTAGAAGACCGAGCTTCGAAAATCTTACCCCGATTTATCCCAATGAGAGAATTAATCTTGAAATCAATACAAAGGAGTTATCCACTAGATTAATCGATTTGATTGCACCGATTGGTAAGGGCCAAAGAGGGATAATTGTTGCGCCTCCAAAGGCAGGTAAAACAATTTTGCTGCAAAAGATAGCCAATAGCATCGCCCATAACTATCCTGAGATTGAAATAATCGTACTATTAATCGATGAACGTCCTGAGGAAGTAACGGATATGCAGCGTTCAATAAAGGGTGAGGTTGTGTACTCAACCTTTGATGAGCTTCCAACCCATCATATTAAGGTGGCAGAGATGGTATTGGCAAGGGCGCAGCGTTTAGTTGAGCACGGTAAGGATGTTGTTGTATTATTGGACAGCATAACAAGGCTAGCTAGGGCCTACAATATTACCATTCCACCTACAGGGCGAACCCTTTCAGGAGGTCTGGACCCGGGAGCGCTACATAAGCCTAAACGATTCTTTGGGGCTGCGCGAAACATTGAAGAGGGCGGAAGCCTTACAATTATTGCGACGGCATTGGTTGAAACCGGTAGCAGAATGGACGATGTTATCTTTGAGGAGTTCAAGGGAACAGGTAATATGGAGCTGCACTTAGACAGAAAACTGTCTGAGAAACGTATATTCCCTGCAATTGACATTAATAAATCTGGGACAAGAAGAGAAGAATTGTTATTGAAGCAGTCTGAATTGGAGACAATATGGAGTATTAGAAGAGCCATGAGCAATAATTCCGTTCAGGAAATCACGGAAAAAATAACCGGCATTTTGACTGAGACTAAAAGCAATCAGGATTTTGTAGAAATCCTCAAAAAACGGATTTAATAATACTGTTGCACCGCTTTGGTGAGTGTGCTATAATGTAATAGTTAAATTTGCCTATCTAAAATACTAACATAATCAGTGCTTAGTTAAACATAGAGGCATTCGTAAGAGAAAGAGGTGAATAAAATGAAGAAAGGCATTCATCCAGAAAACCATTCAGTGGAAGTACACTGCGCATGCGGAAACAATTTTACTTGTACTTCTACAAAGAAGGAATTAAGAGTGGAAATATGTTCAGAATGTCACCCTTACTTTACAGGTAAGCAAAAAGCTATTGAAAAGGGTGGACGTATCGAGAAGTTCAAGAAGAAATTCAATATGTAATCATTACCTAATGGTTAAACCAATCAAGGTTAGAATAAATCTAGCCTTGATTTTTTTGGTGACAAGGGGACGGTTCTCCTGACACCTTAAATGCAAGGTGTCAGGAGAACCGTCCCCTTGTCACATAGGAATAGTTCTAGGAAATCATTTAACAATACATAGTATTGACATATAATGTAATGAAGAGGGTCAAAGGGGGAGAAGCGTGATGGTGGATTTTATGGAGTATTCCAGTACCGGAAGTATAGAAATGATAGTTGGACCCATGTACGCAGGCAAGAGTGAGGAGCTTATTAGACGTATAACCAGAGCTCAGATTGCCGGACTAAAGGTAATAGCCTTAAAGCCAAAGCTTGACGACAGATACTCGCTTAACCATATAATTTCCCATAACGGAAAGCAAAAGGATTGTATAGTGGTAAGCAGTGTAGAGGAAATTGAAGAGCTTATAGCTACCGAGGACTTCGATGTCCTGGCAATTGACGAGGTACAATTTCTAGAGGACAGGGTTATTTCGGTCTGTCAACGGGTGGCAGACATGAGGAAAAGAGTTATATGCTCCGGTCTTGACATGGATTTCAAAGCCGAGCCCTTTGCCAATGTCGCTCATTTGGTGGCTATTGCTGAAAATGTTACTAAGCTTACGGCCATTTGCATGATCTGTAAAAAGCCTGCTTCAAGAACCCAAAGACTGGTTAACGGAGAACCTGCAAGGTATACTGACCCCATAATACTGGTGGGAGCGAAGGAAAGCTATGAGGCTAGATGTCGAAGCTGTCATAGGGTGCTGAAATAGAATATGCGACAAGGGGACGGTTCTCCTGACACCTCAAGCGAGGTGTCAGGAGAACCGTCCCCTTGTCGCCCTAATCTCGAATATAAACCACTTCACCATCAATAATGGTATAAATAACATTTGAATTTATATTGAGTGGATGCCCATTAAAAATAACGATATCGGCAGAATATCCTTCCCTCAGCCTGCCGATACGGTCTTCACAATGCAGTATTTCTGCAGCATTTTCTGTAACGGCCCTTAGTGCGTCGGAGGGCTTCAACCCTTCGGAAACCGCAAGTATGCATATGGTCCTTAGCTGATCTATTGAATTATAGGGATGGTCGGTTATGAGGGAGGTCTTTATCCCAGCCTCCATCAGCTCTATTACAGAGCCATAGCGCCTGTTTTTCAGCTCCATTTTTATTCTGGGGGTAAGCATAGGGCCAAAGGCCACCGGAATATCTCTAGCCCTAAGAAAGTCCTTAATCATGTGGGCCTCAGTGCCATGCTCTATAACAAGTCTTTTTATATTGAATTCCTCTGCAAGCCTAACAGCAGTAATGATATCATCTGCTCTGTGGGCATGGGCCCTTAAGGAAATTTCTCCCTTCAACAAAGGAATAACAGCCTCCAGACGTATATCCCTTTCCACGTTCTTTGTCTGCTGCTTTTTTAGCATGTAATCCTGAGCCCTCATAAACAGCTCTCGAATCATGGCTGCTGTACCCATTCTAGTTACTGGGGCTTTGCCGTCTATTCCATAGGTGCTTATTGGATTTTCCCCCAAAGCTATCTTTAAACCGATGGGGTCCCGGAGGATCATATGATCAATTATTGTGCCATGGGTTTTGATGGCTGTGCTAAGGCCACCAACTACATTGTTGCTGCCGGGGCCGCTCATTACAGTGGTTACACCGGAGCGCACAGCATCTCCAAAGGCAATATCCATAGGATTGATGGCATCGATGCCTCTTAGGTGTGGGGTGACGGGATCTGAGGTCTCGTTATTGTCAACTCCGATTTTTCCAGTGGATTCCTCTATTATGCCCAGATGTGTATGGCAATCGATCAAGCCCGGCATGATAAAGCCCTCCTTTGCATCTAAAATTCTAAGGTCCGGGGCCTCATAATTAATTTCCCTTCCTATTTCGGTTATTTTTCCATTTTGTATGAGTATTTCAGAGGGGTATGCCTCGTTTGTCGCTATATCCAGCAGCAGGCCTCTTTTTATTAGCAGCTCCTTCATTTCAAACACCTCCTGAGTTAATTATTATGCTACAAAGGGAAGAAAAGCATACCGCAGGATTGCTTGCTAAGTGGGTTAATAGTATAATAATTGATATGCATAGGAAGAGTATCAGAGGGGGAGCAGGATGTCAAATGTATTGATGATTATAGGTCTTTTGGGAATGGTAGCGGGAGTTATGGCGCCTATGTTTCGTGTATTGAATAAGAAGCCTAAAAGCTCCGGCAGGGCGGTTATACTTGTGTTTGTTTCATTACTAATATTTGTGGCTGGCGTATTTATGGGATTATAGTCACTTAATACTGTTTCGCAGACAAAATTAAAACGGGTGGTTTCATATCTTATGAAATCGCCCGTTTTATTGTGAATAATAGAATCGGAAGTAGCTGTACCAACTGTTTATCGACTTTGGTGGTTCAGTTAAAATCATATGGTGGCATCAACATCCTTTCTTGCTTCTGTACTACTAATAAATATTTTATTTCCTTCTGCTGATAATAGATATCTTACTAATCTTAGCTTTTTAAACCTTTACTAATCTTTACTAATCTTTTGTTGGAAGGGAGCTACCGTATTCTATTATATTATGTATATACCGCCTAAAACACCCTTTAAACATCCATACTCAAATAATTTTCTTTTTATATAAAATATAGAGAATTATAAAGCCCACAACAATGAATAATAAAGTAAATATAGCCTGTACTATTAGCTCCATATTTTTCCTCCTCGGCATTACTTCTGATTAATAGTATTGAATATATTGAGAAAACTTATTCGACGGAGGTATCGTAATGAACATTTTTATAGATGTGATTTTACAGACTCTGCTGTCCTTCTTTGCCATTATGTTCATAACCAGAATTCTGGGCCGTCAGCAGGTGGCTCAGCTAACCCTATATGAGTATATAAATGGAATTACCTTTGGCTCTATTGCGGCAAATCTGGCGACTGATGTTGCTCAGCGAACATGGCAGCATCTGACGGGGCTAATGCTGTATGGAATCTTGACTCTAATTGTTGCCTTTTTCGTTGTGAAGAACAGAACCGCCTCCAAATTAATTCAGGGGGAGCCGGTAATGATCATTCAGGAGGGAAGAATCCTTGAGGGGAATTTGCGAAGGTATCACTATACTATTGACGATTTGAATGTCTTGTTGAGAAGAAAGGATATATTTGACATAGGGGATGTAAAGTACGCAATTTTGGAATCCACCGGTGAAATAAGTGTGATGAAGAGGGAGGGGATACGTCCGGTGACCTTAGAGGATCTCAAGCTGCCCCCCGCCTCTAATAAGGAAATGCAGCTGGAGGTAATAGTTACTGGCAGCATTATCTATGAAAACCTTAAAAGCAGGGGACTTACGGCTCAATGGCTTATAAGCAGGCTTAGGCAGCAAAACATAGTTTGCATAGCAGATGTCTTTTATGCTGTATTGGATGCCGAAAATGCCTTGACGGTTGACCTCTATGAGGATTATTTACAGCAGCGTAAGGGCATCTCTGAGAGCGATAAAAATTCTCAGGATTAATAATAGGCTTGATTAATAGATCAGCTCTCCTTCTAGAAATTGCCGGGTTAAGGGCTTTGAGGGATTTTGCATAATTTCCGACGTCCTCCCAAGCTCAACCGCCTCCCCCTTGTTCATAAATAGGATTTCTGATGAAAGCCTCTTGGCCTGCGGAATATTATGGGTTACGATTATAACTGTCGTATTCTCCTCCTGATGGGCTCTTTTAATAACCCTCTCCATGGTTATTATAGAGGCTGGATCGATGTTGGCAGTTGGCTCATCCAGTATTAATAGTCTAGGTCTAAACACAAGAGCTCTAGCTAAAGCCACTTTTTGGGCTTCTCCTCCTGATAGCGTCCAAGCGCTTTGACGGCTTATATCCTCTATCTCCAGCTCTCGGACCACACTGTTAACCCTCTCGATTATCTCTGCCTTATTTACCCCCCTTAGCTTCAAGGGATAGGCAATATTATTAAAGACTGTGGAGCGAAATAAATAGGGCTTTTGAAAAACGATCGTCACCTGCTGCTGAAGGGATGGACTCATGGGCTTTCCATCGTAGGCTATTGAGCCAGAGGATACGCTATCTACCCCTGCAATAAGCCTTGCTAAAGTGCTTTTCCCCGCCCCATTTGGACCGATGATCCCTAATAGGCTGCCGCTGTTGATGGTTAGCTGATTTATATTTAATGCTATCTTTTCTTTATAATGCTTTATTAAGCCTCTAGCTTTTATCTCCATATTATTCACCCTGTTGATAATGATATAGTATTGATGTTATTATAAAGGACAATATCAAAAGAACAATGCCTATAGCGATTCCGGTTTCATAGTCTCCCATGCTCCTCAGCATTGTTATCGCTGTTGTCATAACTCTGGTATGGCCCTTGATATTGCCGCCGACGATCATTACTGCCCCAACCTCTGAAATAGCCCTTCCATAGCCGGAGATTATGGCTGTAAATATATTTATTCTTAGCTCCCGTATTAAAAGCAGGAGGGTTTGGAGGGGATTGGCACCTAAGGCCTTTGCTACCCTCTTAATTTCTGCACCCTTTTCCTTGGTGCCATTATATACAAGCCCGGTGATTATTGGAGTCACCAGACAGACCTGAGCGATGATCATGGCAGTAGGGGTAAAGAGTAGCCCGAATTGACCAAGAGGGCCCTTGCGGGATAAAACCATATAAACCACAAGACCGGCAATAACCGGAGGAAGGCTCATCAAGGTATATATTAGCCTCACAATTAACCCCTTTAGCCTGAAGCTCTTAATTCCTATTAATATACCCAGAGGAGTAGCTATAATGGTCGATATTAAGCAAGCGGTTAAGGATACATACAGAGAAAGGAGGATTATCTCCACTATTTCCTTATCCATCGATAGCAGCAGTTTAAACGCCGACAAAATTTCGTTAACAAGCTCCATAATTTGCAACCTCCTTAATCCATACACTAAATATTCTACCATAGAAGGTGGTAGTCCTGCTTATAATATAAAAAACTACCAATTGAGGAAATTGCACAATAAAGAGGAGTAGTACGTTTATACAAAGTCAAAAGTTTCCTGCTTAGTGCCCCGCGGGCTAATTTGAATAATTTTTATATGTTATTAGCCCTAGGCAATGCGCGATAAACTTTTAACTTTGTATAAACTAGAATATGTATGGGCTTTTATGCTAATATGCAATTTCCTCAATTATTAAGCTTTCCTAAAAATAAATAAATAAAGCTTATTCTATGGTATAATAATGTTAGAATAGACTATAAAAACTAGGTTGAGAGGGAGAAAAGAATGAGCAGAGATAACCAACAGAGCTGCCGTCCAACGAGCATAGGCGGGCAAGCCTTAATAGAGGGGGTTATGATGAAGGGGCCTAAGGAGATTGCTATAGCTGTAAGGACTCCCGATTCAGGAATAACCGTAAAAAAAGAAGCCGTAAGCGGTATAACCCAAAAGCTGGGTATTAATAAAATTCCATTTTTAAGAGGGGGTCTAGCCCTTATCGACTCTATGGTATTGGGAGTCAAGTCCCTTACCTATTCAGCCGAGCTGCTGGATGAGGCCGGTCAGGCGGATAGTGAGCCTGATGCCTTTGATAGATTTATGAAAAGGATATTTAAGGATAAGGCGATGGATGTGCTTATGTATTTTTCCGTATTCCTAGCCCTTTTATTGTCGGTGGGAATATTTATACTAGGTCCCACGCTTTTGGTATCTCTATTAAGAAGATTTACGGAAAACAGACTACTTTTAAACCTAATAGAGGGCATTGTGAGACTAAGCATATTTATAATATATGTTTCGTTGATCTCTAGGCTTGAGGACATGAGAAGGGTATTTCAATACCACGGGGCCGAGCATAAGGCCATATATTGCTATGAGAATGGTGAGGAGCTTACTGTAGAAAACACTAGGAAATACTCAACACTGCATCCTCGTTGCGGTACAAGCTTTCTCTTTATTGTAATGATGGTAAGCATGATTTTATTTTCCACGATAGGCTGGCCAAACCTACTGGTTAGAGTTGTTTCAAGATTGGCACTGCTGCCTTTGGTTGCAGGCATTTCCTATGAGATTATTCGCTATGCAGGCAAAAGCACCTCTCCGATAATGGCGCTGGTAAGCTACCCGGGAATGATGATGCAGCGTTTGACTACGGTGGAGCCTGATGATAGCCAGATAGAGGTTGCCTTAGCCGCCCTAAAGGGTGTCTTGGTGGAAAACAAGGAGGATGCAGATTGGTAACAGTTGGAGAGCTGATTAAAAAGGCAAAAGCGGAGCTTAATGATATTTCAGATACACCTCAGTTGGATGCTGAGGTTATTCTTTGTCATCTACTGGATTTTGACAGAATTCAACTGCACATATACCCGGAAAGAGAAGTTTCCCGGGAAATATGTCGTAAATATGGGGATATGATAGAAATGCGGAAGTCCCATATGCCGATTCAATATATTACAAGGCGGCAGGAATTTATGGGGATGGATTTTTACGTGGATGAAAGGGTGCTAATTCCCAGAGGAGACACTGAGATTCTTGTTGAAGAGACCTTGGCAATATATTCCAGGGAATATAAGGGTAAAGAAATAACCCTTTTGGATATAGGAACAGGAAGCGGTGCCATAGCTGTCAGTCTGGCTAAGCTTATTGAGGCTTCAACGGTATACGCAATTGATATTTCTCCGGAGGCCTTGACGGTTGCCAAAGGAAACGCCGAGGCTTTGGGGGTAGAGGGTAGGGTGCGCTTCCGGCTAGGCAATTTATATGAGGCCATTGCAGCTGATGGTTTGAGTAAGGCCTTTGATTTCATATTGTCAAATCCTCCCTACATACCGGAGGTGGTGGTGGAGGGGCTTTCACCCCAGGTTAAGGCCTTTGAGCCCCATTTAGCCCTTTCAGGAGGGGTGGATGGTCTGGATTTTTACAAAAAAATAGTGGCTGAAGCCCATAGCTACCTCAAGCCCTGCGGCTGGCTGATGCTGGAAATAGGGTATGATCAAGGGGAGGCTGTCGAGGCTCTGCTTTTAGCGCAGGCTTTTCAGGAGGTCAGAATTATTAAGGACCTTGCTGGTTTAGACAGGGTGGTTGTTGGGAAAAATAAGCAAATGCAAGTGTTAGTCTAATTAAAGCAGTGACAATGGATGTACTGTTGTGATATAATACTTGGATGAGTAAAATAAACGTGTTGAGGTGAATTTTAATGCTAGATAAACTAGCCTTTCTTGAGGAAAAATATATTGATTTAGGCAAGAAGATCAGTGATCCGGATGTTATTAACAATCAGTCTGAATGGAAAAAGTACATGAAGGAGCATTCAGATTTAGAGGAAATCGTATTAAAGTATAAGGAATTTAAGCAGTCACAAAATGCTCTGGTGGAGGCAAAGGAAATTTTATATGATAAGAGTGCCGACGATGAGCTAAGAGAAATGGCGAAGCTGGAAATCTCTGAGCTGGAGCAGAATATCGAAAGATTTCAAGAGGAAATTAAAATAATGCTGCTGCCAAAGGACCCTAATGATGAGAAAAACGTTATCGTTGAGATTCGTGCAGGGGCAGGGGGAGACGAGGCGGGGCTTTTTGCTGCGGTTCTTTTCAGGATGTATACAAGATATGCGGAGAGAAGGAATTGGAAGGTTGAGCTGATGAGCGTCAACGAGACCGGCGTGGGAGGCTACAAGGAAGTTATCTTTATGATAAAAGGTAAGGGAGCCTACTCTCAATTGAAGTTCGAGAGCGGAGTTCACAGAGTACAGAGAATCCCAACCACCGAATCCGGTGGAAGAATACATACCTCCACTGCAACGGTAGCGGTTTTACCTGAGGTTGAGGATGTTGAATTTGAAATAAATCCCAATGAATTAAGAATTGACGTATTCCGTTCCTCCGGCTCCGGTGGACAGAGCGTTAACACCACCGACTCTGCTGTTAGGGTTACGCATTTACCAACGGGAATGGTGGTTTCCTGTCAGGATGAAAAATCACAGCATAAAAATAAGGAGAAGGCAATTAAGGTGCTTAAGGCCCGTCTCTTAGATAAGATGATTCACGAGCAGCAAAGTGAGATAGCCGAAAATAGAAGGAGCCAGGTGGGAACCGGCGACAGAAGCGAAAGAATCAGAACCTATAACTACCCACAGGGCAGAATTACCGACCATCGTATAAATGTAACGGTATATAAGCTGGATGCCTTTTTGGATGGTGAGATTGACGATATGCTGGATGCGTTGATAACAACGGACCAGGCTGAAAAGCTAAAGGAAGTGCAGCAGCAATAGAAATAGAGCAAGAGAGCACAGGGGGACGGTTCTTCTGTGTCCTTAAAGGGGACACAGAAGAACCGTCCCCCTGTGCTCTCATATTCCCCCTAGATTAGGAATATACATACTAATGTCAGCAATAATTAGTTATAATAGGGGGAATCACTTTGAATGATTTAATGAGGACCACTTTGATAGGCTTGTCTGTTGGGGTAATAGGGACCGGAATGGGGGGGCTGATTTCCTTTGTATTAAATAAGCCCTCTAAAAAATTCCTAAGCGGTATTATAGGGCTATCCAGTGGTCTTATGCTGGCGGTGGTCTCCTTTGAGCTGTTGCCGGAGGCCTATAGAATAGGCGGGGTTGAAGGCGTAACCATCGGTCTGGGGGTAGGGGCAATAATGGCTTCTTTTTTAGACTCCTTTATTTCAAATCTAAAGTATGTCAGGGGAAGGTCCGGACAAAACTATATTAAGACAGGTATTTTATTGGGCATTGGCATTGCCCTTCACAACTTTCCCGAGGGTCTTGCCATCGGCTCGGGTATTGCGGCGGAAGCAAAGATGGGCTTTGGTCTGGCGATAGTTATAGCGCTTCATAACATGCCTGAAGGCATAGCGATGGTTACACCCATGAGGGTGGGGGGCTACTCTAAATGGAAGGCCTTTCTTTCCACGCTTTTGGCGGGGGCTCCCATGGGACTGGGTGCATATCTGGGGGCTATTGTAGGAAAAATTTCCTATAGCCTGATTGGTTTATGCCTTGCCTTTGCCGGCGGTACTATGCTTTATATCACTGTTGGAGAATTGATTCCAAAGGGTAAGGAGTTGGACAATGGGAAGATTTCAACGATTTTTGCCATATTTGGCTTTATGCTGGGGGTATTAATATCAAAAACCTTTTAGAAAGCTGTTAAATTACTTAATTTTGGTATAAAATAATAGATATATTGTCAAAGGTTAAGGTGATTTATCATGGTTACTATTTTATCATGGATAGTCCGGTACATATTTATAGCATTGATTTATTATTTTATATACAGTATTATTCGGCTGATATATTTGGACATTCAACAGATTAATATGCGTGGAATAAGAAATCAGGATTACCCCTATCTGAAGCTGATCAATCGGAAGGAACGTCTGGACTTTGTTGTGCAGGAGTTTTACGATTTAAGGGATAATGAAACTACGATAGGTAGAGGCAAGGAAAACGACATACAGATATTGGACAAGTATATCTCCACCCAGCATAGCAAGCTGACGATGGATGAGGGTGCTTATTTTCTTGAGGATTTGGGAAGTGTAAACGGCACCTATTTGAATGGCGTAAAGCTTCAGGACGTAGCTGAGGTAAAAAACGGTGACAGAATAGGCATCGGCCAGGTAGAGTTTCTTTTTGTAAAAGAGGTGGACTAATGTTTCTCTTTGGAAAATTGGTGTTGGGTAGACCTATTAACATATTAATCTTTATAAATTTTATGTTTTTTGGCTTGCTCTTTCTTATGGTTGGCCCCTTCGATCGGTCTATTTTGATAGCAGGCGTTTTATTAACGCTACTGATGGTGATATGCTATTATTTAATCATTAAGCTCGACATGGGGGATCAGTACATATTCCTGATTATTTCAATACTCACCAGTCTTGGCGTTGCCATGCTGTATCGTTTAAATCCCGAGTATGGCTTTCGGCAGATTACCTGGTTCGGTATTGCTGCAGTGCTGTATTTTATGGCTTACTTTTTATTTAGGTGGATTAAGCTATGGGACAGAGGGATATATGTGTATATCGCAGGCTCTTTATTCCTGTTTGTTGTAACCTTTGTATTTGGCACCACCATAAAGGGGGCCACCAACTGGATAAGGATAGGGAGCTTTAATTTCCAGCCTGCGGAGGCCATAAAGCTGTTTTTTATATTCATGCTGGCGGCATATTTCAAATATCCTGAAAAGCTAAAAAACACCTATGTCTTTTTAGGCATTGTGTATTTTCATATTGTTCTATTGACATTACAGCGGGACATGGGAATGGCTATGCTGTTTTTTGGTGTGTTTATAAGCATTTACTATATTTATCAGACGGATATAAAGCTATTTTTGTATAATATTGCTGCCGCTGGTCTCATTGGCGTTTTCAGCTATTATACAATGAATCACGTGAGGATAAGGTTCGATACCTGGATTAACCCATGGAAGGATATTGCCGGCAGGGGCTATCAAATTACTCAGTCCTTGTTTGCTATAGCGGCGGGAGGTTTTTTTGGCACCGGCCTTGGTTTGGGGACACCTGAATATATACCGGAGGTCCATACGGATTTTATTTTCTCCGCCATATGCGAGGAGCTGGGTATCTTCGGTGGGATCGCAGTTGTATTGCTGTATTTTATAATGATTTATAGGGGCTTTAAAATTACGATGACGATTAATGAGCCCTTTAGTAAGATAGTGGCACTGGGGATTACGCTTACCTACAGCTACCAGACCTTCATTATTATAGGTGGCGTTATTAAGCTGATACCCTTGACGGGAGTTACCCTGCCCTTTGTAAGCTATGGGGGCAGCTCCTTGATATCAGCCTTTGTTGCCTTCGGCATACTTCAGGCCCTATCTAAAAAATCCCTCGAGGGAGAGGAGCTTATGGAACTTGAACAGCAATAAGAGGATGATACATTTAATTGTTTTAACCTGTATATTATTTTTCAGTATCATTGGGTATCTTACCTACTTCCAGATTTTTATGGCTGCCGGTGTTAGTCAGAACAACTATAACAGGAGGCTATGGCAGCGGGAGGAAAATACCGTGCGGGGGACTATATATGACCGCACCGGAGTGGTGCTGGCAGAAACCCTGGTAGAGGAAGAGACCATGACCCGTAGCTATCCCTTCGATAGTATGTATAGCCATATAGTGGGTTACAACCACAAACAATATGGAAGAACAGGGGCAGAGGACTATTTTAATAGTGAATTGATGGCGATTGGAACCGACAGCACAGTAGCAAGGCTGCGGGAGAGAATCACCGGTGAGCCGATAAAGGGAAATCATGTTTATTTAACCCTGCACCATCAGCTGCAGCAGACGGCTGAAAGGCTCTTAAGAGGCAAAAAGGGAGCTGTAGTTGCGATTGACCCCCGTAGCGGTGAAATACTTGCAATAGTCAGCAAGCCTGACTATAATCCCAACAGATTGGATTCTGATTGGGATAAGCTTGTGGTGAACGAAGAAAGTCCTCTCTTAAACCGAGGGCTGGCGGGGATGTATCCGCCGGGCTCCACCTTCAAGGTAATAATGTCGGCAGCGGTGCTGGCAAATGGCGGTATAGACTCCAATTACACCTGTACCGGCAGTATTGTGGTGGATGGATATACCCTATCGGACCCAGGACACGGCTATCTGGATCTGAGGAGATCTCTGGCGGTTTCATGTAACACCAACTTTGCCAGAATGGCTCTGGAGCTGGGGGGGGTAGAGGTGCTGAGTATGGCAAAGGACTTCTATTTCGGCAAAGCACTGCCGGGGGATATACCTATACAAACCAGCAGAATACCCTACACTAGAAGCATAGAGCCAACTGAGCTGGCGGCTGTTGCCATAGGGCAAGGGAAGCTATTGGTTACGCCGATTCAAATGGCTTTGATGGCTGGAATCTTTGCCAATGATGGGGTTATGATGAGCCCCAGAATCCTGAAGGAGGTACAAAGCCCTGAGGGAAAACAGCTGAGGGAGCTTACCACTGAAGGCATCACAATTATTTCGCCGGATATCGCAAATGAGGTGAAGTCCATGATGGAGGCAGTGGTTACGGAGGGAACCGGAAAAAATGCTGCAATTTCAGGGGTGAGGGTTGCCGGAAAGACCGGCACCGCAGAAAATACTACAGGAGAAAGCCATGCATGGTTTATTGGCTTCGCTCCAGCAGATGCACCTAAAATTGCAGTGGCTGTAATATTGGAGACAGAAGGAAGAAGCGGGGGAGCAGCAGCGGCACCTGTAGCAAGGGAGCTTATGATACAGGCATTAAGAGGGGGCGTCTTAGATTAATGACTAAAATATTTAAAATGGATTGCGATAACATAGATGAAAATGATTTAAAATGCTGTGGTGCTATACTAAAAAATGGAGGAACTGTAGCCTTTCCGACAGAAACGGTATATGGTCTTGGTGCCAATGCGCTGGACCCGGAGGCTATCAAGGGGATATTTACTGCAAAGGGAAGACCATCGGATAATCCTCTGATCGTTCATGTTACAAAGGTTGAGGACATAGTACCCCTGGTGGAGGAAATACCAAAGGCTGCCCTAAGGGCTATGGAGGCCTTTTGGCCTGGACCCTTGACAATACTCTTTAAAAAGAGCCCGTTGATACCTCAAGAGGTTACTGCGGGACTTCTAACTGTGGGAATAAGGCTTCCTAGCCATCCTATTGCGAGAGGAGTCATCGAGGCAGCAGGGATACCCATTGCAGCCCCTAGCGCAAATATCTCTGGCAAACCAAGTCCGACTATTGCTGCCCATGTGGTGGAGGATTTAATGGGAAAAGTGGACGCTATCATTGATGGTGGAGATTGCGAGGTGGGACTGGAATCTACAGTTCTGGACCTGACGGGAGAGGCACCGATGATATTGAGACCTGGAGGCATTACAAAGGAAATGCTGGAGGAGGTGCTGGGAACCAAAGTACTGGAGGACCCTGCCCTCGATAAAATAAGCATGGAGGGAGCTACTCCCAAGTCGCCGGGGATGAAATATACCCATTACTCCCCTAGGGCAGAGGTTTTGGTCATCATAGGAGAAAGAACAGCCGTTGTAAATAAAATAAATGAAATGAAGCAGAAATATATAAAGGAAGGTAAGAAAGTGGGTATAATATGCAGGGATGAAACCTACAGCCTGTACGCGGATGCTGTAGCTAAGTCAATGGGACTGGGAAGTAATCTCAGCATGATGGCTGCAAATTTGTTTAGAATCCTGAGGGAATTTGACAGCACGGATGTAGATGTCATACTTGCCGAGGGGGTTGAGGAGGCAGAGGTTGGACGAGCTATTATGAACAGGCTGATAAAGGCCTCCGGGTATCAGGTAATACATGTATAGAAGGGAATGGATGGTATGAAGGCTATATTATTTGTTTGTACTGGAAATACCTGTCGAAGCAGTATGGCGGAGGCTCTTTTCAGAAGCATGGTGGAGAAGCTGGAGGATCAGTCTAATATTAAGATAACTTCTGCTGGAACGGGTGCTATGAAGGGAGAAAAGGCCTCTCCTCAAGCCATTAAAATAATGGAGGAATACGGAATTTCTCTTTGTAAGCATAAGGCCAGACCCTTAACCATAGAGCTGATTAAGGAGGCAGACCTTGTGTTGACCATGACTGCAAATCATAAAAAAGCTGTATTGGATATTTGTCCTGAGGCATTTGAAAAGGTCTTTACCCTTAGAGAATACGTTGCAACAGGCAAAAGCACCGATGATATTTTGGATGAAATGAATAGGATATACAAAGAGATAGAGGTAAAGAAGCAGCAATTCCTAATGAAAAATGCAAAGAGAATGAATGCGCTGAAAAATAGGCGGGAAAATTTGCTAAGGGAATTAAGATTAATAGATAAAGAGGTGGAGGCTATTGAGGAGGAGTTCAGACTTGAAATACAGTCCTCTGAAGAGACTTTGCAGCAGCTGAAGGAAAGCATACCACAGTTGGATATCATAGACCCCTTTGGGCAGCCCCTGGAGGTATACAGAAAAACAGCAAGAGAGATAGAGGGGATTTTGAGCCAGCTGGTAGAAAGACTCAGGGTGGATGAAAATAAATATTAAATAAAAATAAAAAAATTGAAGGATTTTGGATTTTAATATAGAATATTATGTAGGTTTGTGATTATAGAGAGTGGGGTGTAGCTATGAGGATTGCTTTAGGTAGCGACCATGGAGGCTATGAGCTTAAGGAATTAATTAAGGAGCATCTACAAAAGAAGGGCTATGAGCTTGAGGATTTTGGAACAAGCTCCACGGACTCCTGCGACTATCCCAGATTTGCGCTGGCGGTTGGAGAGGCAGTTGCAGCAGGAGCCTATGACAGGGGCATCTTGGTATGCGGTACGGGTGTGGGTATATCCATAGCTGCCAACAAAATTCCAGGAATTAGATGTGCATTAGCTGGTGATTGCTTTACGGCAAAGGCCACAAGAGAGCATAATGATGCAAATATTTTAGCCCTGGGGGGAAGAGTAACGGGTCCTGGCCTTGCACTTGAAATTGTGGACATTTGGCTGGAAACAGAATTCCAGGGAGGAAGACATAAAAACAGGGTAGATTTAATCACTGAGATAGAGAAAAAGTACAGCAGGGGGAACTAAAATTAAACTAAAGCGTATAGGAGGAGTTGCAATGGGTAAATTAATCGTTATAGATCATCCGTTGATACAGCACAAATTGACATTAATAAGGGATAAGAACACCGGCTCAAAGGACTTTAGAGACCTGGTTAAAGAGCTTTCAATGCTGATGGGCTATGAAATTACAAGGGACTTACCTCTGCAGGAGGTTGAAATAGAAACACCAGTCTGTGTAACGAAGTCGAAGGCTATTGCAGGCAAGAAATTAGGAATTATACCTATACTTAGAGCAGGACTGGGTATGGTGGATGGTATGCTAAAGCTAATACCAGCCGCAAAGGTTGGTCATATAGGCCTTTACCGTGACCCAGAGACACTAGAGCCTGTAGAATACTATTGCAAGCTTCCAACTGATATCGAAGAAAGAGATTTAATTGTATTGGACCCTATGCTGGCCACCGGTGGCTCTGCAATGGCTGCCATCAGATTCATAAAGGATAAGGGTGCCACAAATATTAAGCTGGTTTGCTTAATAGCTTCACCAGAGGGAATACAAGCCGTTCAAAAGGCACATCCTGATGTAGATATCTACGTTGCTTCTGTTGACGAATGCCTAAATGACCACGCATACATTGTGCCGGGCTTAGGAGATGCAGGAGATAGATTGTTTGGAACAAAGTAACATAATTTAACGTCAAAGGCATAGGGGAGACCCTATGCTTTGTTTTTTCATAGGCAACTTCGTTTGCTCCTATGAAATGGGGGGTTGTTAAGGGGGGCGTCACCCCTTATTAAAATAAGGAGGATACAGCGGAGCGTCCTAAGGAACACATGGGTTCCTTTGGAAAACAAATGTGGCGGAGCCACCTTGTTGTTCTCGCAGCACTTGAAAATTAAAGATTTATTAAATTTTTATGACAACTGAAACAAATTACCTAATTTGTGGTAGAATTAGTAATGTGACAGCGGTATTGCTGAGGGGGGAAAGCGAATGAGGCCTTCATGGGATGCATATTTTATGGAGATGGCAGAGGTTATAAAAAACCGTTCAACCTGTTTAAGAAGGCAGGTGGGGGCAATAATAGTGAAGGACAAGAGAATTCTTGCCAGCGGCTACAATGGTGCACCCAGCGGTATGAAGCATTGCGAGGAGACCGGATGCTTAAGACAGCAAATGAATATCCCCTCGGGAGAAAGGCATGAGCTTTGCAGGGGTATACATGCAGAGCAAAATGCGATAATTCAAGCGGCCCTTCATGGCGTTAAAATTCAAGGGGCCACCCTCTATGTAACCATTAATCCCTGTATTTTATGTAGCAAGCTGATCATCAATGCCGGGATAGAAAAGGTCGTCTTTAGAGGCAGCTATCCAGACGAATTTTCCTTGAATATGCTGGAGGAAGCGGGCATAGAGCTGGAAAAATTCGAGTAAAGTTGAATTTTCATACATTGCATATTGAAGCAGAGTGGTGTAAAATGGTTTAGACGCAAACAATACTCAACAAGGAGTGGAACAATGGAAAAATTTATAATTGTTTTTCTGGTTGCATTAGCAATATCCTATATACTGACTCCTTATGCTAAAAAGCTAGCCTATAAAATTGGAGCCATCGATATACCAAAGGACAATAGAAGAGTTCATACAAAGCCGATGCCAAGGCTGGGCGGCCTTGCTATATATATATCCTTCATAATCACAGCACTGATGACGCTGCAGCTAACTACTGAGCTTGTCGGTTTATTGATAGGTGCCACAATGATTGTGGCAATTGGCATAATAGACGATTGCAAGCAAATATCAGCAAAGCTTAAGCTTTTAGTGCAAATACTTGCTGCGCTGGTGGTGGTATATAGTGGTGTAAGAATTGAAGGAATAAGCTTTGCCTTAAGCAGAGGCGGATATATAGGTTTAGGGGTCCTTAGTGTGCCTCTAACGGTATTCTGGATTGTGGGAATAACCAATACTGTAAATCTTATAGATGGATTAGATGGTTTAGCCGCCGGTGTTTCCTTTATTGCAGCTCTGTCCCTTGCCTATGTGGCCTATGGACAATCAGCGGATATCGGTACTTCAATGGCGATGCTGCTGATTATTTTGGCTGGAGGGCTTTTGGGCTTTCTACCCTACAATTTTAATCCCGCACAGATATTTATGGGTGATACAGGATCACTGCTGATTGGGTTTTTATTAGCTACTATTTCTGTTGAAGGCCTTATAAAAAGTGCTACTACCCTTGCTGTAGCCATTCCTATATTGGCTCTGGGGGTTCCGGTATTTGATACAGCCTTTGCCATTATTAGAAGGCTGGTTAATAAAAGGCCGATTATGGAGGCGGATAAGGGACATTTGCACCATAAGCTCTTGGAGCATGGCTTTTCACAAAAGCAAACCGTATTAGTACTGTATTTCATAAGTGCCGTACTGGGAGGAAGCGCAGTCTTAATATCTGAATCCAGCAGGATGACAGCATATCAGGTGCTTCTGATAATCGCAACCACAGTACTACTGGGAGCGTTGAGAATAGGACTTATGAAAAAGAACGAGGAAAGAAAGGTCAATATGTAGCAAGACGGCGGTAGTGATAAAAATTCACTGCCGCTTTTAAAATTATAGAGGAATGATGTATAATATATGTGCATTAACTATTTTTTACTTAGTGTATGTTTGTTAATGTTTGAACAGTGTATTATTTTTTTGTAAAATTAATTTTGCTAATATATGGTTTGAAATGTGGTAAAATATTAACTGTGATTGTTTAAAAAATATTTGTTTTGCTGGAGGAATCTTAAATATTGAGAAACAAGAAGAGGGAGGAATAGGTGTGGAGCGTCTTAAGGTTATGACTATTTTCGGTACAAGGCCGGAGGCTATAAAAATGGCACCGCTGGTGAAATGCCTGGAGAATACTAAGGAAATTGAGAGCATAGTATGCGTTACAGCACAGCACAGAGAAATGCTGGATATGGTTTTAAGACTGTTTGATATCAAGCCTGACTATGACTTAAATATAATGAAGCACGGACAAACAATTGCCGATATCAACATCGGAATACTTAAGGGACTGGAGGCGGTATTCGAGAAGGATAGGCCTGATGTGGTATTGGTTCATGGGGATACCTCCACTACCTTTATCGGTGCGCTAGCCTCCTTTTATCAAAAGATAAAGGTGGGGCATGTTGAGGCTGGCTTAAGAAGCGGAAACATTTACTCGCCATACCCGGAGGAAATGAATAGAAGGCTTGCTGGTGTATTGGCAAATTTTCATTTTGCTCCAACCATAAGCAATTATAAAAATCTCCTGAGGGAGGGCGTTGCTGAGGAGGATATATTCGTTACTGGCAATACCGTTATAGATGCACTGCTGTCTATGGTTAAAGAGGATTACAGCTTTGAGGAAGAGCTTCTGAACCAGCTGGACTATAAGGGGAAACGCGTAATAGTAATGACCTGCCATAGAAGGGAAAATTGGGGTGAGCCTATGGAGGGCATATTTAAGGCAGTTCGGGAAATCGCCGAGGGCTATAAGGATGTTGAAATCATTTATCCAATACATATGAATCCTACAATCCGTGCTTTAGCTGATGCCCTTTTAGCAGGACTAGACAATCTGCACATAATAGAGCCTCTGGACTATGAGCCCTTTGCCAATCTATTGAACAGGGCATATTTAATAATGACGGATTCCGGTGGAATTCAAGAGGAGGCCCCTGCATTAGGGAAGCCAATACTGGTGATGAGGGAGGAAACAGAACGACCTGAGGCAGTGGAGGCGGGAACGGTAAAGGTGGTAGGCGTTCAGCAAAGGAAAATTGTAGAGGCTGTTTCAGAGCTGCTGGAAAATAAGGAAAGCTATGACCAAATGGCTAATGCGGTAAATCCTTATGGTGATGGAAGGGCTTGTGAAAGAATTGTCCAGAGCTTGCTATATAAGTATGGTTTTGCTAAGGATAAACCCGATTTTTTTAGAATGAATGAAGAATAAATTGGTTTAATTATTAACAAAATGAAACAGGTTTTTTAAAAATAAATATATTTTGTATACAAAAAAAGAGGATATCATTAAGGCCTGTCGAATAACAACTATTGTGCAATAATTGAAATCACTGGTTAATAATGGATGATAATTTTGAGCATTATTATGGAGAGTATGTACTACATGCACAATATACAGAAAATTACGAATAAAAACACATATCGTTAAGAAATAGACAAACAAATACTTTTAATAAGGGGAATAATAATGGCAAAAAGGTTGGATATGCTGACTAATTTAGCTTTATTAAGCCAAGTAGGAATTTCTATGCTGGCGCCAATTATTGGGGGAGTGTATCTTGGAAGATGGCTGGACAGCAGGCTCAACTCTCAGCCAATATTTTTGTTTGCTTTCATTATTATAGGTATAGTCGTTGCATTTATTAGTCTTTTTAAGCTTGCAGGGGGTAAGAGGAAGTCGTAGGAATTATTAAATAGTAATGGATTAATTTATCGGCATGTCATGCTAAAGCGGCGAAGCGTTTGAAGTCTGAGAAACTTTGCTCTCCTTTAAGACAGAGCTGGAAAGGCTAGAAGCAATGAATTTAAAGCGATGGAAATGAATAAGAAAAGTCATGCAGGAATCTAGAATTAGGTACTTAAGGATTAGTGTTCAATTACATATAAAGTGATAGTATATCTAAATAGAGCTTTTGAGTAATCAAAGGAAGTGAAGCTGTGGAAACCGTTAAGGAAACAAACGCTAGGGCACTGAAGGGTACAATTATATTAAACGTAGTAATAGCCTCCATAGGGTATTTTATCTTTGAAAATCCCATTGCATTTATATATGGCATCTTCTTTGGCGCAACAATAGGCTTTTTGAATTTCAGATTGTTATATCTAACGCTAGTAAAGGCAGTACGCATGCAGCCTCATCAGGCACAAGCCTACGCCGCCTCTAGATATATGATTAGGCTGGTAATAACAGGAATAGTTCTCTATGTTTCTATTAAGTCTGAGCAACTCAACACAATAGGAACAATAGCAGGTTTATTTTCAATAAAATTGGTAATTTTAAAGACAGAACTATTTAACAGCTGGCAATTCTTTTTTAACATATTTAAAAGAAAGGAGGAAAAATAATGGAAGGATACGGTGCTAAAATACTATTCGAAATTCCATTGTTTTCGGGTATTCCTATTACTGAGACAGTAGTGAACACTTGGATCATAATGGCCGTGCTAACGATATTTGCGGTCGTAGCTACTCGTAGGTTTGAAACCATACCACGAGGGCTGCAAAATGCGGTTGAAGCTTTAGTTGACGTAATCACAGGCTTTACTAAACAAACAATGGGAGAAAAGAAGATGGTCTATGCTCCATATATGCTGACGCTTTTTTTACTGTTGGCCTTCTCCAATCTATTTGGATTATTTGGTTTACGTCCGCCTACAGCAGACCTTAATACAACCTTTGCATTTGCAATGTTAACCTTTTTCATCATTCATTTTAATGGAATTTCAAAAAAGGGTCCTTTAACCTATGCAAAGGGTTATTTAGAGCCGATGGCATTTATGCTACCACTAAATATTATCGGAGAGCTGGCATTGCCGATATCACTTGCTTTCCGTCTATTTGGAAATATTGTCGGGGGAATGATTATTATGTCCCTTATTTACAACGGACTGGCATCTGCCTCTACTGCTTTAGGACTTAGCTTTGCCCCAATTTTACAAGTTGGTATTCCTGCATTTTTACATCTGTACTTCGATGTTTTTTCAGGGCTGATTCAAACATTTATATTTATTATGCTATCGATGGTATTTATCGGCAATGCATATGATTGATGTGGTTTATTATATTTGTGTTTCTATTTTAGTTTATTAATAGAAAAAATAAAAAAACAATAATTATGAGGAGGAAATAATATTATGGAAGCAATTACAGGAAGAGCTTTAATTTTAGCATGTTCAGCTATTGGCGCAGGTTTGGCTATGATCGCAGGTATTGGACCTGGTATTGGACAAGGTTATGCTGCTGGTAAGGGTGCAGAGACAGTTGGTAGACAGCCAGAGGCAGAAGGTACTATTATCCGTACGATGCTGCTTGGTCAAGCGGTTGCAGAGACAACAGGTATCTATGGATTAGTTATCGCGTTAATCTTATTATTCGCGAACCCATTAATCAACCTATTATAACAAAATCTTAGCAATTAGTGGATTTTGTTGTAGTGCAAGACTGCAATTATAACTATTTCCACAATCTTAGGCCTTACGCCTAATATTGAAAAAACATGGGAGAGATTGCTTTCACTCCTCTGTAAACTGATGGAAAGGAGGCAGCATTATGCAAGGATTAGTGAGTTTTGGCTGGACCTTTGTGTTCCAGCTGGCGAATACGTTGATTATCTTCTTGATATTAAAGAAATTCTTATACAAGCCTATTAGAAGCTTTATGGATACACGAACTAAAGGCATCGAGGATGCCATGAATGAAGCGGTAAATAAGGGCAAGGATGCAGAATCAATTCTGGCATCTTATCAGCAGAAGCTTGATAATATTAAGGAAGAAAGAAATGAAATAATCCGGGATGCGTCTAAGCGAGCTGAACAACGAGGTGATGAAATCGTTAAAAAGGCTCAGGAAGAGGCACAAAAGATTGTTGAAAAAGCAAATAATGATATACAAAGAGAAAGACAAAAGGCAATTAATGAAATGAAGGATCAAATGGCAGCTTTGGTCATTCTGGCAGCTTCTAAAGTTATTGAGAAGGAGCTTAATGTCGATGTTCATCAAAAGATGATCAAAGAATTTATCGATGAGGTAGGGGAAGCTACATGGCAGAACTAATAGCTAAAAGATATGCAAATGCCCTATTTGAGGTTTCTCAAGAGCTTAATAAGATTGAGCCGATTCAAAATGAACTTCAATTCATATCATCCTGCTTAAATGAGTATCCCGAGGTTGATTTGCTGCTAAAATCACCCCTTATACAGCTTCAAGAAAAAAAGGATATAGCTACTCAGATCTTTAATCAACAGGTAAGCAAAGAGGTTATGAACTTCTTATTTGTTTTACTTGATAAGCGTAGACAGAGCTATATTAAGGCAATTATTGAAGAGTTTAAGGTTATGGCCAATGCAGCCAGAAATGAAGCTGAGGCAATTGCGTATACAGCTGAGGCAATGACTCAGACTGATATGCTGGAGCTTCAAACTAAGCTTTCTGCTGCTTCAGGAAAAAATGTTAAGCTTCAGAATGTTGTTAAGAAGGATATCGTAGGTGGTGTTCTCATCAAGCTGGGAGACAAGGTGATTGATGGAACTGTTAAAAGCCGCTTAGAGCAGATGAAGAATCAGCTGACGCAAATTTTAGTATAGGATAGGGGTGAATCACGTGAATCTCAGACCCGAAGAGATTAGTTCAATTATAAAGGAACAAATTAAAAGATACGAAAATAAGTTAGAGGTTAAAGATGTTGGTACGGTGATTCAAGTTGGAGACGGTATCGCGAGGATCCACGGTCTTGAAAAATGTATGGCCGGTGAGCTTTTGGAATTCCCAGGCGGAGTTTATGGTATGGCTCTTAACTTAGAAGAGGACAACGTTGGTTGCGTTCTTTTGGGATCAGATGACAACATTAAAGAGGGCGACATTGTAAAGAGAACTCAGAGAATCGTTGAGGTGCCGGTAGGGGATGCCCTTCTAGGCAGAGTTGTAAATGCCCTTGGTCAGCCAATTGATGGTAAGGGACCTATTCAAACAGATAAGTTCCGTCCAATCGAAAAGGTAGCTCCCGGGATTATCAAAAGAAAATCTGTTCATGAGCCTCTGCAAACAGGTATCAAGTCCATCGACTCTATGATTCCAATTGGTAGAGGGCAAAGAGAGCTTATCATCGGGGACAGGCAAACCGGTAAAACCGCTATTGCCATTGACACAATTATTAACCAAAAGAATACAGGCGTTCTTTGTATCTATGTGGCTATCGGACAGAAAAAGTCCACTGTTGCACAAATACAAGATACTTTAATTAAGCATGGTGCAATGGATTATACGATTATTGTTTCTGCGACTGCCAGTGAATTGGCACCATTACAATACATAGCTCCCTATTCAGGCTGCGCTATGGGCGAAGAGTATATGGAAAACGGTAAGCATGTATTAATTATATATGATGACCTTTCTAAGCATGCGGTTGCATATCGTGCAATGTCCTTGCTTCTAAGACGTCCTCCAGGAAGAGAGGCTTACCCCGGTGATGTATTCTATCTTCACAGTAGATTGCTTGAAAGAGCGGCTAAGCTGAATGATGAAAACGGTGGTGGCTCCTTAACGGCATTACCGATGATTGAGACACAGGCAGGAGACGTATCTGCATACATTCCAACAAACGTTATCTCCATTACAGATGGTCAGATATTCCTGGAGTCGGAGCTATTCCACTCAGGGGTACGTCCTGCTGTTAACCCCGGTATCTCTGTATCCCGTGTTGGTGGTAGCGCACAGATTAAGGCAATGAAGAAGGTTGCAGGTAAGCTTAGACTTGAGCTTGCTCAATATCGAGAGCTTGCTGCCTTTGCTCAGTTCGGCTCTGAGCTGGATAAAGAAACACAAGAGAGATTGGCACAAGGTGAAAGGATTGTTGAAATCCTTAAGCAGCCACAATACCGCCCTGTTCCTGTTGAAGAGCAGGTTATTATGATATACCTGGTAACTAATAAGCTGTTGTCGGATATTCCTACAGACAAAATCAGGGTTTTCGAGGATCAGTTCATTGAATATGTTAGAAGTAATTACGCTGAAATTGGCAAGAGCATTAGCAGCACTGGCAATTTAGACGGTGATACCGAAGGTAAAATCCAAACAGCAGTAGAAGAATTCAAGAAGCAGTTTAAAGCAGATATAGAGTAATTTTACTTTTGGCTGCTTTAACCGGGAGGTGAGATTTTGGCTGGACTTGGAATGCGGGATATAAAAAGACGTATAAAGAGTGTTAATAGTACAAAGCAAATTACTAAGGCAATGGAGCTGGTGTCCTCTGCGAAGCTTCGAAAGGCTAAGGAAAGCTTAGAGAAGACTAAGTATTATTTCGAGACTATGGGTAACACCATCAGTGACATTGTACAAAATACAAAGGGTATAAAGCATGAATACCTAACCTCAAGAGAGATTAAGAAATCCGGATATATTGTTATTACTGCAGATAGAGGCCTTGCTGGGGGATATAACTCCAACATTATAAAGGCTGCCATCAGCCATATGGAGGACAAGGCCCAAAGGTCTGTCATCGCAGTAGGTACAAAGGGAAGGGATTTCTTCAAGAAGAGGCATTATGATCTAGACGGTGAATTTGTTCATGTGTCGGAAAATCCATCCTTTGCAGTTGCTCAAAAAATAGGCAGGCTAAGCACGGACTTGTACAAGCAGGAGCTGGTGGACGAGGTGTATCTCGTATATACCGAATTTGTCAGTACCATCAACCAGATTCAAAAGGTTATTAGACTTTTGCCTTTAGAGGTTGATACAGAGGGAAATGGCGACGCAAAGAGAACCAATATAACCTATGAGCCCTCTCCTGAGGTGGTCTTAGATTATCTGGTGCCAAAGTATATAGACAGCATGATATATGGTGCGATGGTGGAATCAGCCACCAGTGAACAGGCAGCCAGAAGGGTAGCGATGGAAAATGCCACTGACAATGCTGAGGAAATGATTAGCTCATTGAAGCTTCAGTATAACAGGGCTAGACAGGCTTCTATTACCCAAGAGATTGCAGAAATCGTTGGTGGAGCAGAAGCGCTAAAATAATAGTGAATAGTGAATAAAGAATAGTGGAATGAAAAATCAAAAGAGTAATATGAAAAGCAGTAAAGGAATGACAAGTTTTTTAATTAAGAAACACTTTTAACAATTAATTATTAATGCTTGATTCGGCCTTACTGCAAAAGGAGGTTAAATAATGGCCCAAGGAAGTGTCGGTAAGGTGGTCCAGATTATTGGACCGGTTGTAGATATACGTTTTGAGAGAGAGAGTCTGCCGGCTTTGTTGAATGCCATAGTAATAAAGGGTACTGATCATACAGTTACTGTTGAGGTGTCTCAGCATACTGGTGACGATACGGTTAGATGTATTGCTATGAGCTCTACAGATGGATTGGTAAGAGGTATGGAGGCCGAGGATACAGGCAGAGCAATTACTGTTCCTGTAGGACGTGCTACTCTAGGTAGAATCTTTAACGTTTTAGGTGAGCCAGTTGATGAAAAGGAGCCTGTAATAACTGAGTTCAGCTCTCCGATTCATAGGCCTGCTCCAAGCTTCGAGGAGCAGGAGACATCAACTGAAATATTAGAAACAGGCATAAAGGTAGTTGACCTTATTGCGCCTTATCTAAAGGGTGGAAAGATAGGCTTGTTCGGTGGAGCTGGTGTTGGTAAAACCGTATTGATTCTTGAGCTTATCAACAATATAGCTAAGGAGCATGGTGGTCTTTCAGTTTTTGCCGGAGTTGGTGAAAGAACCAGAGAGGGTAATGACCTCTATAATGAAATGATTGAGTCAGGAGTTATTGACAAGCTTTCACTTGTTTACGGACAGATGAATGAGCCTCCTGGAGCAAGGATGCGTGTTGGTCTGACAGGCCTTACAATGGCTGAGCACTTTAGAGATCATGAGGGTCAGGACGTATTATTATTTATTGATAATATATTCAGATTTACACAGGCAGGTAGTGAGGTTTCAGCGTTATTGGGCCGTATGCCTAGTGCCGTTGGCTACCAGCCTACATTGGCCACCGAGATGGGTGCTTTACAGGAGCGTATTACATCAACTAAGAAGGGATCTATTACATCAGTTCAGGCTGTATATGTGCCTGCCGATGACTTAACTGACCCGGCTCCTGCTACAACCTTCGCCCACTTGGATGCAACTACTGTACTTTCTCGTCAAATATCTGAGTTAGGTATTTATCCAGCGGTTGACCCATTGGATTCCAACTCCCGTATACTTGACCCGGTTATAGTAGGCCAGCAGCATTACGAGGTAGCTCGTGGCGTGCAGCAGGTGCTTCAAAGATATAAGGAGCTTCAGGATATTATTGCAATTCTTGGTATGGATGAATTATCCGACGAGGATAAATTGACTGTTTCTAGAGCAAGAAAAATTCAGAGATTCCTATCCCAGCCCTTCCATGTAGCAGAGCAATTCACTGGTATGGAGGGTAAATACGTTCCGGTTGCAGAGACAATCAGGGGCTTTAAAGAAATATTAGAAGGTAAGCATGATGCTCTTCCGGAATCAGCTTTCCTTTATGTAGGTAGTATTGACGAGGCGGTTGAAAAAGCTAAAGGGAAGTAGGTGATTGAGATGGCTTCAAAGTTTCATCTCCAGATAATAACCCCTACAAAAACTTTCTTCGATGAAGAAATAGAGATGGCAGTAGTTCGTACGATAGATGGAGATATGGGTATTCTAAGAAACCATATCCCGCTTGTAACTCCTTTAAGCGTCGGGACTATAAAGCTTAAGAGTGATGGAACTACTAGGGAAGCAGCTATTGCGGGTGGCTTTGTTTATGTAGAGCGAACTAAAACAGTAATTATGACTGATGCTGCAGAATGGCCTGAAGAAATTGATATTAATCGTGCTGAAAGGGCTAAGGAAAGAGCAGAAACTCGCCTAAAGGCCCCCGGTGGTGAGATTGATACCATGAGGGCTGAAATAGCATTAAATAAGGCTTTAAATCGTATCAATACAGCTCAAAAGAGATAGAAAAATGCCTGATGAAGTTTTTTCATCAGGCATTTTTTATTGAATTATTAACGGGCTATAAAATCAAAATCACTGTCCTCCGAATTATAATCTTCTATTACCACCATCAGCTTTATAGGCAGGCACAAGATAAACTCATAGGATTCGCTAATCCAGCCCATCTCCGTGTGTATGGCAAGGGGAGATATTTCTTCCGGAAGCCTGTGCAGCTTTACACTACCGTCCTTCATTTCCAGCTTGCCGGTATACGCCTTGCCGCTATACTCGAAATCAAATTCAAAGAATTCTGATTCATTGCCCGGCTGCAGCTCTGTTCTATATATTTCTCTTTCATTGAGGTTTACCACTACATGCTTACCCTCCATTGGCTTTGACAGTAAAGCTGGAACGGCATATATAGATGAAATACTGGCAAGTATTAAGATAATAATCAACAGCTTGTCTGCTTTAGTCATAAATTTCATATGAGTACCTCCAAAATTATTACTATCACTACAGGACATAATATACTCATTATAAACCATTTACATAAAATATTCAATTCCTTTAACAATCAAGGAATTTGCATAGTAAAGATGAGCAGTAGGTTTATACAAAGTCAAAAGTTTCCTACTTAGTGCCTCACGGGCCAATTTAAATGGTTTTAAATGATATTAGCCCTAGAATAAAACTGATTAAAAATCAGCAGGTATATCTTCTGTGCATCTGTCTATGGCGAATAAATAGAAAGCTTTAGGGTATTTTAAAACTAATGAAGGTAGAAAGAAATATTTTAGGGTGGTGAAGATACATAACCTGCCAATAGTAATTGTATGTAAGGACTAAAGCTATTATAATAAATAGGTTAATATAAATGGGAGGTAAGTCTATGGATGATAAAACAAATCTCGAAAGAACGGTCGAATATGCCTTGAGGGGTGTGCCTGAAATAAAGCCGGAGGAAAAGAAAAAATGGCTAGGGGAGTTCAGAGAAAGAATAATCATGGGAATTTCTCTGAAAACCGCTACACAAATAGAGTCAATCGTACATATAGAAAAAGCAATGGAGGATCAACAGGCAGAGATGCTAATAGTAAACAACAGCCTCCCCCCCGATATAATTGCCGACTACATGCGTCTGGCTAAAAAATTAAATTGTGAGTATAAATCTGTAAACACAGATTTTGATGGCGCAATGGGTGTAGTAGTAGCCAGTCGTCATGCTGTAAACAGAGAAGCTGTAGAGCCTCAAGTCAAACTACTCCCACAGAAATACAAGGGGTTAAGAAATAAAAAGCTATGCACCAAGTGCTATAGTGAAATATCAGAGGAATATCCTGAGTATCTGCAGTTCTTTGATAAAATCAGCTTTGGAGATAAAATGATAGGGATAAAATGTGGGGCTTGTGATAGGGACAAGGTGGATGGCATCCTAACGCCAGACTGATGAAAAGCCCTCATCTGCTTCGTCACTTCGATTAACCGAGACCCTTACGTATTAATAGCATACGCTGCGGTCCTCGGTTATTCTTGTTCCTTGCATCTGAAGACTTTTGATCAGTCTGGAGAGGTGAAAAGCCCCCACCTGCTTCGTCACTACGAATAGCCGAGACCCTGACGTATTGCAATTTTTTTGTTTTAAATGTATATCCCCCATGGCTACTGTCAATAATTAAAATACAAAGAGAAGAGAGTAAGTTGTAAATTTGATGTTTTTTGTCCCCCTTTAACATCCATGTACATGCTTAGCGCTCTTCTCTTTTACTATTTATGACATGGGAGGATTATAAGGTGAAAAGAGCATTAGTAATTGCAATCATTCTATCATTTGCGTTGGGAGCATTAAATTCTTCGGCGGTGGATATCAAAAAATCTGCAGCTTCAAGGACTATGGAGGAAAATGTGATTATAGAAGCCTTTGAGGCAACAGGCTTTGATTTTATGGAGGGAAATATCAATACAATACTTTACCTGGAGGAAACCTTTCTGGAAATGAAGGAAATGGAGGTAATACAGAAGGAGCTGTTGAGGAAGCTTGAAATAAGCGGAAAAGAGGTAATAATAGAAAATCAGGAGTATTACGAGCCATTATTCTTTGAAGAGGATTTTTCGGAGGATAGTATTTATATTCATAAAAATACAGATATTGGCTACAACCAAATTACGGCAAGTGTAGTAGGTAAAGAGGGAGAAAGCATTGTCGTTATCGTATATTCCATAAATTTAGATGGAGATAAAGAATCACATATTATTATTGACATCGTAAAAAATAAAGGATATAAAGATATAGTAGAGAAAAATTATCAAAACAAAGCAATTTTAGAAGTATATGGTAATAGGATAGAATCTACTATAGGTATAGTAGGTTATCGTAGTGGGAAACTAAGCAACACTGAGGTGCAGAGGGCAATCAAGGCGATTACAAGGACGGCTATGGCAAGAAAAGTAGACGAAATTGCTGATAAAACATATTATAGTACCACCATGTATTCACCTTTGATAACGCAAAATATACAGTATTTAAACAAAACAGTAAATCTACAGGCTGCAAGCAGATATAGTGAGTATGATGATAAAACCTATTTGTGGATTGCAACACCCTTAATAACCTATACCTACTAAAAAATCAATGGGGTCAACTCATGGTATTTCGAAAGCGAGGAACTAGTTTTGGGCAAAATAGTTATTCATAAGAGTCCGCCTTTAACCGGTACTGTTAGAGTTAGTGGAGCGAAAAATTCAGTATTACCTATTTTAGCAGCCAGTCTGCTATCTACTGAAAAATGTGTATTGGAGGAAGTACCAGATTTAAATGACGTAGATGTAATCTGTGAGGTGTTGGCTTGTCTTGGAGCTGATCTCAAGAGAATTGATAGAGATAGGATAGAAGTAAATGCTTCAAGCTTAGATAATTTTGAAGCGCCCTACGAGTTGATAAGAAAGATGCGGGCATCCTTTCTGGTTATGGGGCCTTTATTGGCAAGAATGGGAGAGGCAAGAATCTCTATGCCGGGGGGCTGTGCAATAGGCACTAGACCTATTGACCTCCATCTCAAGGGCTTTAAGGCCTTGGGGGCAGAAATTACATTGGGTCATGGATTTGTTGAGGCTAAGGCTAAGAAGCTCAAGGGAGCTAAGATCTACCTTGACTTTCCAAGCGTAGGTGCAACAGAAAACATAATGATGGCTGCAGTCCTGGCAGAGGGCCAAACTATTATCGAGAATTGTGCAGAGGAGCCGGAGATAACGGATTTAGCTAGTTTCTTGAATAAAATGGGAGCTCAAATAATGGGTGCAGGCACAGATACCATCAAGATAAACGGTGTTGAGAAGCTTTCAGGAGCCATCCATTCCGTTATTCCCGACAGGATAGAGGCAGGAACCTATATGGTAGCAGCTGCAATGACGGGAGGCAATGTTTTGGTGGACAATGTGCTGGTGGATCATTTGAAGCCGGTGATTGCTAAGCTGAAGGAATGTGATGTAGAAGTAGTAGAAGAGGGCAATGGTGTAAGGGTTATTTCCAAGGGACGTCCTAGGGCTGCCGATATCAAAACCTTACCTTACCCGGGCTTCCCAACTGACATGCAGGCGCAGTTTATGGCATTACTAAGCATTGCAGAGGGGACCAGCGTGGTTATAGAAACGGTTTTTGAAAATCGTTTTATGCATATCAGAGAGCTGGAAAGAATGGGAGCAAATATTAAAATTGAAGGTAGAAGTGCTATTATTGAGGGAAGACCTCATTTACTTGGTGCCCCCGTTAAGGCCACAGACCTAAGGGCAGGTGCTGCTCTGATATTGACAGGCCTAGTGGCTGAAGGAACAACTGAAATATCCAATACAAAGCATATCGATAGGGGCTATGTGGATATTGAAGAAAAGCTAAGAGCTCTCGGTGCCAACATATACCGGGAAGACAGCGCAGAGGAAGATGACGAGGAATAGGAACTAATTAGTGAATAGAGAATAACGAATAATGAATAGTTAAAAAAAACTTAGTGAATAGAGAATAACGAATAATGAAAAAGCTAAATAGCCTTCAATAAGATTTAATAATTCCTAAAGTTCTATACCTTTTTTTTGTAGCATATACCTTATAATAATTTGACTGATAAGGGGTGCGACAAATGAAGGGTATTTTTTTTGGCATTTTGGCCTTTATTGCGACAACGTTGATACTGCCACTGATCATTATCACTGCCTTCAATATTAATATTCCATTGATAGACAAGCAGCCAAGCCACGGGAATATAACCATTGAGTCTGATATGAAAATTAAGGTATACAATCATAAAACGGAAGAGATTATGGAGCTATATCTGGAGGAGTATGTAAAAAATGTAGTTGCAGCTGAGGTTCCGGCAGGCTTTGAGGTGGAGGCCATCAAGGCCCAGGCAGTGGCTGCCAGAACCTATGCCATATGGAAAATCAATAGATTTAAGGATACAGAAAATCCTGAGCACCCGGGGGCAAGCCTATGCACCGACCATCAGCATTGCCAGGAATGGCTTTCGCTGGAGGAGCTAGAGGATAGGCATGGAAAGAGCTGGATAAATAACTATTGGCCTAAAATTGAGGAGGCTGTAGCCTCCACAGCAGGAGAAATAATGACCTTTAACATGGAGCCTATAGAGCCCTTGTATCATTCCACCAGTGGTGGGCAGACAGAGAATTCAGAGGATGTATATGTCAGTGCTCTGCCCTATTTAAGAAGTGTATCCAGCCCCTATGAGGAGAGGTCGCCGGTTTTGGTGGATTCTAAAACCGTAGCCGTAAAGGATTTTATTAGCTCTATTAAAGGCAGATATTCAGATTTTACGATTAAGGAAAGCAGCATTGCATCAGAGATTAATATTGTGGAAAGAAGCATAGGGGGAAACATAAAGCTAATTAAAATAGGGAATAAGGAGCTGAAGGGCTCTGAAGTAAGGGATATATTTCAGTTAAGGTCCTCAGACTTTACAATTGCAGTAAGGGGTAATAGCGTTGAATTTACCACTAAAGGCTACGGGCATGGCGTAGGAATGAGTCAATGGGGTGCCAATGGTATGGCAGAGAGGGGCTCCACCCATGAGGAAATTTTAAAGCATTACTATCAGGGAATAGATTTAAGTAAGCTAAAAAGCTATATGTAGTATATATTTACCCACCACATTTGTATAAATTTTGGCCAAAGGGTCATAATATCAAATGGAGGTGGGTGTCGTGTCATTTGATAACAATCACGATGATAAGAAAAAATCAAAAAGATCCTTATACAATGTTCTAGATAAGGAAGGGTTTTATATTATTTTATTTCTATGTGTATGTATAGTAGCGGTAACTGCTGTTTGGGTTTCCAATCAAAATCAAGATCCACTGGTGGGTGAGGACACTCCAAATAGACTGGAGGAGGACCAGCCGGAGGTTACTCTGGTGGAGGGCAACATTGAGGCGCCTGAGGATAGCAGCAGTGAGACGGTAGCAAAGCCTGCTAAGGAGGAGAATGAGAGCACTAAGCCTCAGACTACCGAAGGCGACAAGGAAGCGATACCGAAGAATGAGGAGAATACTGATGCAGAGGAAAATTCCTCGGAGGAGACCGATGAGACAGTGGCTTCGGCAAATCTAGTAATGTCTATGCCGGTGGTCGGTACCTTAGGACTGCCCTTTGCACAGGATCATCTCGTCTATCATGAGACACTGGAGCAATGGAGCACCCATAAGGGGATAGATATTCATGCAGAAGAAGGTGCGCCTGTAAGGGCTGCTTTGGATGGAGAGGTAATTGAGGTTTTAAATGATACCATTATGGGAATAACAATTTCTGTATTACACGATGAGGATACTATAACTAGGTATAGCAATCTTTCTACCGATGCGATGGTTAAGGTAGGAGCTATAGTAAGTAAGGGACAAATTATCAGTGGAATTGGAACAACAGCCTCAGTGAAAACCCTTGAGGGTCCGCTGCTTCACTTTCAGGTCATCCGGGATGGCAAGCCAGTAGATCCACAGGCATATTTGCCGGAATTCAACAATTAAAAAATATATTTCTATATTAAAATATATTCTAAATTTTATACCCCCCTCATATTATAGACTAAGACACTATAATAGAGGGGGGTTATGACTTTGAAGGATTACATAGAAAAACGAGTGATGGAAATCGCAAATTATATTATTAATGAAGGAGCAACTGTCAGACAAACTGCTCGTATTTTTGGAGTGAGCAAAAGCACTGTACACAAGGATGTTACTGAGAGGCTTCCTAAGATAAACCCTCTAGTGGCTAATCATGTAAAGGATATACTGGACGTTAACAAAGCAGAGAGACACATTAGAGGTGGAAGAGCAACAAAGATGAAATATAAGACAGCTACTATGTAATGTCTAAATATATACAAATTGATTAGGAGGGTCTCCACTATGAGAGGCTCTTTAATTTTTTTGCCTTTTATAATATAATAATTGTAGGTATTAATACGGGAAAAAACGCTAAAATATTACAAAAAATTTATTAATTTTTACGCAATAAAAGAGGTATTTTTGCTTTTATATAGAAGGTATTATAGTTGATAATAATTTACAATGCATGGCAGTTTTACGCTGTCTTATGGATAAATACTATTATAAAGTGGGGGGTTTACGATGTTTGGAATTGGTGAGGATATAGGGATTGATTTAGGGACAGCCAGTGTTTTGGTTTTTGTTAAGGGTAAGGGAATTGTTCTTCAGGAGCCGTCGGTAGTAGCCATAGATAAAAATACAAATAGAATTTTAGCGGTTGGTCAGGAAGCGAGAAAAATGCTGGGTAGAACCCCTGGAAACATTGTAGCCATTCGCCCCTTAAGGGATGGTGTAATTTCAGATTATGAGGTCACTGAAAGAATGCTTAAATATTTTATTCAAAAGACCGCAGGAAAAAGATTATTCTTTAAGCCTAAAATAATAGTATGTGTGCCAAGTGGTGTTACTGAGGTTGAAAAAAGAGCGGTTATAGATGCGACAAATGAGGCAGGCGCCAGAAGTACATACTTAATTGAAGAGCCCATTGCAGCTGCTATAGGCGCAGGCTTAGATATTTCTAAGCCCAACGGGCATATGGTGGTTGATATAGGTGGTGGAACCTGTGATGTTGCTGTTATTTCCCTAGGCGGGATCGTTGTAAGCACCTCCATCAAGGTGGCGGGTGACAAGTTTGATGAATCAATTATCCGCTACATGAGGAAGAAGCATAACATAATGATCGGTGAAAGGACAGCAGAGGATATGAAGATTAACATTGGAGCGGCATATCCTAGGGGTGAAGAGGTATATATGGATGTCAAGGGTAGAAACCTCGTTTCCGGCCTGCCAGTAAATATATCTGTATCCAGTGAAGAAATGCTGGAGGCCACGGAAGAGGCAGTAACCAGCATTGCAGATGCCGTACATAGTGTATTGGAGAGGACACCGCCTGAGCTGGCTTCAGATATCGCTAATCAAGGAATTATTATGACCGGCGGAGGGGCAATGCTTTGGGGCCTGGACAAGCTAATTGAGAAGAGAACCAATATTCGTGCCTATGTAGCTGAGGATGCAATATCCTGTGTTGCAAAGGGTACCGGCAAGGCTTTGGAATCGCTGCACCTATTGGAGCAGGGGCTTGAGGGCGGAAATAAAAGATATCGTTAATAAATACCGGGACTATGGATTGAAGACATAGTCCTATGTTGTTTTTCCAAGAATTGCATTAAAATTAATTAAAGAGATGAAGCTTATATGCCGATATAAACTGTTAGAAGAATAATACGAGGTGGTAAAAATGCTAAGAGGACTCTATACTGCAGTATCAGCTATGCAGACAACTGAAAAGAAGATAGACGTTACGGCCAACAATATTGCAAATGCCAATACAACCTCCTATAAAAGGGACGTGGTAATATCTGAGACCTTTCCAGAGGTATTGCTTCAGAAGATAAATGGAAGGCTGCCATCGGAGGCCTTCAGTATGGCACCTATAACAATAGAGCAGGATGGTGAGGCCTATCAGCTATCCAGCGACAGAGGGCTATTTACCGTCAGCAGCCCTTTAGGGACCTCCTACAATAGAGATATTGGTTTTGCATTGGATGAGAGCGGTTATTTAAAAACCTATAGCAGAAACGGCACTGGTGCTGTGGATACCTCTCAGGGAAATTATGTTTTAGATTCCAATGGCAGGGCTATACACATAGAGGGTGATTCCTTCGAGGTAAATGCTGCAGGACAGATAGTATCAAATGGACAGGTAATAGCAGATCTGATAAACCGCGGAACCATTAATACCATAGGTACGATAAATGGTGGTTTAAGGATAAGTAAAATAGATACAGATTTCAGCCAGGGAACTCCCGAGGAGACCGGGAACAGCTTGGACATTGCCCTACAAGGGAACGGCTTTTTCAAGGTTTTGACCCCAAGGGGAGAGATGTACACCAGAAACGGTAATTTTACAGTCAATAGCAATGGAGAGATCATAACCGCTGAGGGTTACTTCCTTTCAGGCCAATTTGGATCAATACTAGCAGAGGGCAGAGATTTTACCATAAACGAAGCAGGAGAGTTAATCCTGGACAATGAAGTGATCGATGCTATTGAAATTGTAGATATAACTAATTTGAGTGTGCTGAGAAAATATGGCGAAGGATATTTTGAGATGGCTGAGGGAACTGAGTTGGAAACCCAGGCCTTCAACGGCAAGGTGCTGCAGGGCTTCCTGGAAAGCTCCAATGTAAACACCATAAAGGAAATGGTGGAAATGATAAACAGCTACAGAAATTATGAATCAAATCAAAAGATTGTTAAGGCCTATGATGATATACTTCAGAGGGCAGTCAATGATATTGGAGTACTGAAGTAAAAGCGTTAGTAATAACGAATAGTGAATTAAGATAGGGGGATTTTTATGAGGGCTTTGTGGACAGCGGCATCCGGTATGAAGGCACAGCAGTTGAATATAGACAATATTTCAAATAACCTAGCAAATGTTAATACGACAGGCTATAAAAGACAGAGGATGGAATTTAAGGATTTGTTGTATGCAACCCTGAGGAAATCCGATTTAAACGAGGGAGAGGGACAGCCGGTTAATCTTCAAATTGGTCATGGGGTTATGCCTTCGGCAACCTCCAGAAGCTTTACCACTGGCAGTATGGAAAGAACCGAAAATCCATTGGACGTAGCCATCGATGGTGAAGGCTTTTTTGCAATCCTCGGACCAAACGATAATGTTCACTACACTAGAGACGGAAGCTTCAAATTTAGTGTGGAGGAGGATGAAATGAGGCTGGTGACAGCTGAGGGATATACGGTTCTTTCTGAGTTTGACGATGAAATAGTTTTTGAAGACGGAATGAAGAATATTAGCGTATCCTACGATGGACGAATTACTGCTGAGGATGCAGAGGGAGAAATTCAGGAAATAGGAACCATAAAGCTGGTTAAGTTTATTAACCCCGACGGCTTAGAGGCCATAGGCAGAAATCTATACAATGCTACAGTAGCCTCCGGAGAAGAAATACCTATGGAGGAGGAGACCAGAACCAGCAGTATGATGCAGGGCTATTTAGAGACCTCCAATGTGCAAATCGTAGATGAGATGGTACGTATGATAACAGCTCAGCGGGCATATGAAATTAATTCAAAGGCAATACAGACCAGTGATGAAATGTTGGGTATAGCGAATAACCTTAAAAGATAATTATTGACTGAAGGTGGTAGAGTATTATGAAGATAACGGATTACCAAACGAATTATCAAGTAAATACGCCTCTAAAGGCCGAAACCAACGTCAGATATAAGGAAGACCCGGAAAAGCTAATGGAGGTATGTAAGGAATTTGAGGCAGTATTTTTAAATATGATGCTGAAGCAGATGAGATCAACGGTGGTTGAGGGTGGCTTAACGGAAAAAAGCCATGGCAGAAAAATCTTTGAGGAAATGCAGGATGAAAAAATGTCTGAGGAGCTGGCCAATGGTCAAGGTATTGGTCTGGCACAGTATTTGTACAAGCAAATGCAGAAGCAGATAACGATAAAGGAAAGCGACATAATTGAAGAGTAATAATTCATATGACTGGGGTAAGCTCCAGTTTTTTTGTTTGTAAAACCATAAAAATTAAGATAAAATAAAGTAAATTGTTGTCTTTGATGATAAAAATTGTTAATAATAAAAATATAATGCAGGAAGGGAGCTAGACAAATGGAGCTGAACAATAAAGAAATACAGAATATAATACCCCATAGATATCCATTTTTATTGGTGGATAAAATGATTGAAATGGAGGCAGGAAAGAGAGCTGTAGGAATTAAAAATGTAACCATAAATGAGCCCTTTTTCCAGGGACACTTTCCCGGTAATCCTATCATGCCGGGGGTGCTGATGCTGGAGGCGCTGGCGCAGGTGGCGGCGGCCACATGCCTTGGGCTGGAGGAAAATAAGGGAAAGCTGGGGGTATTTGCAGGGATAGATGAATGCAAATTCAAGAGACAGGTGGTACCTGGGGATGTGCTGAGGCTGGAAATTGAAATGACTACCCTTAGAAGAGGAATAGGAAAGGCAAATGCAAGGGCAACGGTTGATGGACAGCTGGCATGCAGTGCTGTTTTAACCTTTGCATTAATCGATCAACCTAAGTAATAGGATAAACAATTAGAAGCAACTGCCTTTTGGGGGTAGTTGCTTTTTTGAAGGAAGGGTATAAGTATGAGTAGATCAGCAAAGGCTGCAAAATCTGCCTTGCTAATTATGATTATAATATTTTCAAGTAAAGCCCTTGGCTTTTTAAGAGAGGTTCTAATAGCCTCAAAATTTGGAGCCGGCTCTGTCACCGACAGCTATTTTATTATATATACGGTAATTACTATAGTAATAGCAACCTTAAACAGTATCTTCAGCACCACCCTCGTGCCTGTTTTTATTCGGATGGAGGAGAAAAACGGAGAGGCTACGAAAAATAAATTTACCAGCAATTTAATAAATATTACAATTTGCATAACTGTATTAATTACTGCATTGGTATGGCTGCTGGCACCGTATATTATCAATATCATAGCCTCGGGCTTTGAGGGTCAGAGCTTTGAGCTGACTGTGGATATGCTTCGTATTGTTGCGCCTATGATCATATTTGTTGCCCTTGCCTCCATATTTACAGCCTATCTGCAGAGCAAGGAGCACTTTGCAATTCCGGCAGCCACCGGTTTTCCCTTGAATATAATCTACATATTTTATCTGATGCTGCTGGCAGCTGCCTTTGGAATGAAGGGCTTTATGGTGGCCATAGTAATAGCACAGCTATCTACGGTTCTCTTTCAGCTCCCTTCGGCCATTAAGCTGGGATATAGCTATAGTCCGGTGCTGGACCTAAGGAATGAAGGTCTTCAAGAGCTTCTTCTTTTAGCTACACCGATTGTAGTTGGTACAATGCTGCAGCAGATCAATCAGGCCATAGATAAGAGCATAGCCTCGAATTTAGCCGCCGGCAGCATCTCCAGCCTAAGCTACGCCAGCAAGCTGGAGGAATTGGTCATAGGTGTGTTTATTTTCTCAGTTCTAACGGTTATCTTTCCTATATTGACACAGGAATCTAAAAAAGAGGATTTAGAGAGCTTCAAGAGGATAATGGGAAATGCTATAACAATTGTATTTTTAATAACTATACCGGTGACAATAGCAGGAATTATTCTGGCGGAGCCTGTTATTGAGATGCTTTTTCAGAGGGGTGCCTTTGATAAGGCCGCTACGGAAAAAGCTGCCGGAGCCTTTGTTTTTTACCTTTTGGGCTTGACGGGAATTGGACTTAGAGATACCTTCAGCAAGGTATTTTATTCTCTTAAGGATACAAAAACGCCTTTGGTGGCTGGAGCAGTATCGGTTGGCATAAATATCATACTGAATTTTGTTTTGGTAAGATACTTGGACTATCAGGGGCTGGCTCTGGCTACCAGCATTGCGGTGAGCGCCTCGGCGCTATTGTTGATAATCAGCATAAGGAAAAGGCTGGGGAAATTTGGCGGCAGTCGTCTGGTGAAAAATTTTCTAAAGATAATGGTAGCCTCGGTGATTATGGGACTGCTGACGTATTTGTTAAGGGAACAGCTTTTATATTCTCAGGAGGGCTTTGTAAAACGTGCTGCTGCCATAGGATTTATCACAATAGCAGGAGGCGGTTTATATTTTGGTTTGTGCTACCTGCTGAGAATAAATGAAGTAAAATATCTGTGGAATAAGCTTTACGGCAGGCTTAGCTGGCTCTTTGAATGATTTAACTAGATTATTTTAGCAATGAGGAAATGGTTATTACAGTAGAGTGCATATATTTTAGTTTATACAAAGTTAAAAGTTTATCGCGCATTGCCTAGGGCTAATAACATTTAAAATTCAATTCAATCAATTAGCCCGTGGGGCACTAAGCAGGAAACTTTTGACTTTGTGTAAACATACTGCTCATATTTATAATGATATTTCCTCAATAATAAATTTGGGTTAATAACATAAGAAATTACAAACTATATATAAATATTAAAGCGGTTATTGAATTCTAATTTCTTATTAAGGGGTGATAGATATGGATTTAAGAACTATTAAAAACTATGAGCTGTGGCTTACCGACAATTATTTTGATAAGGAGACCAGGGATGAGCTGAAGTCTATAGAGGGACAGGAAAAGGAAATTGAGGATAGATTTTATAAGGATCTGGAGTTTGGCACAGCCGGAATCAGGGGCATTATAGGAGCTGGTACCAATCGCATGAATAAATATACCATAAGAAAAACCACCCAGGGCCTTGCAAATTTCATCAGAAAGCAAGGAACGGAGGCTATGAGAAGAGGGGTTGTAATAGCCTATGATTCCAGACATAAGGCGGTGGAATTTACAGAGGAGGTAGCCTTGGTGCTGGCAGCAAACGGTATAAGGGTGTATGCCTTTGACCTACTTAGACCCTCTCCCCAGCTATCCTTCGCCGTCAGATATTTAAAGGCCATCGCCGGGATAGTCATAACAGCCAGCCATAACCCTGCGGAATACAACGGATATAAGATATACTGGGAGGATGGGGCCCAGATAGCCTCGGATATCGCAAAAAAAATAATAGCAGAAATAGCAGAGCTGTATGATCATCATCAGATCAATTATATATGCAAGGAGGAGGCTACTAAGATGGGCTTCCTCAGCTATGTAGGCGAGGAAATAGACATAGCCTATGATGCCAGAGTTTTAGAGCAATCCATAAGAAAAGAAGAAATAGCAAAGGCGGCGGAGGCTTTAAGGGTGGTTTATACACCTCTCCACGGCACGGGCTATAGGCCGGTAACACGAGTGCTGAGGAGGCTGGGCTTTACCAATGTCTTTGTAGTACCTCAGCAGCAGGAGCCGAACCCCGATTTTCCTACGGTTTCCTATCCCAATCCTGAGGAGCCGGAGGCCTACAGCTTAGCAATAGCGCTGGCTAAGGAAAGGTCTGCAGATATTATTCTGGCAACAGACCCTGACTGTGACAGGGTTGGAGCTGTAGTTAAAAACATTGATGGTGAATACCAAATGCTGACGGGTAATCAGACCGGGGCCTTGCTGGTTAATTACATACTGGCTTCGTTAAAGGAGAAAAATAAGCTGCCTCAGGATGGTGCTATAATAAAGACCATAGTTACTAGTGAAATGGGGAGGGATATTGCCCGCCATTATGGAATTAAGACGATAGACACCCTGACGGGCTTTAAATATATTGGTGAGAAAATTAAGGAATTTGAGTTAACTAAGGAAAGTACTTTTTTGTTTGGTTATGAGGAAAGCTTTGGATATCTGGCAGGCACCTATGCTAGAGACAAGGATGCGGTGGTTGCAGCTATGCTGATTTGTGAGATGGCGGCCTATTATCTAAAGAGGGGCATGACCATATATGAGGGACTATTAGAGCTCTATAGCTGCCATGGCTTTTATGCTGAAGAGCTAAAATCAATAACGCTAAAGGGCAAGGAGGGTCTTGAAAAAATCAAGGGGACCCTAAAGGACCTGAGGGAATCGAGGCCAAAGGAAATTGCAGGAGCTGAGGTGCTGGAGCTTGAGGATTACCTAGCAGGAATAAGCTATGACATTCAAAATCATAGAGAAGGCGCAATTTCATTGCCATCGTCGGATGTGCTGAAATACAAGCTTGAGGATAGTAGCTGGATAGCGATAAGGCCTTCGGGGACAGAGCCCAAGCTTAAGATATATGCAGGTGTAAGGGTACAGCAGCAGGAGGAGGGCGCAAGGAGAGCTAGGGCTTTGATTGAAGCTATGCTGGAGCGCTTAGGTTTAAAATAGCAGCAGACAATGAGAGGTGATGAGGATGGAGGTACTTGTTATAGATGACGAGAGGCTTCTGGTAAAGGGGCTGAAGAAAAGCCTGGAGCAGGAGGGCTTTAGGGTATACGCCGTTTATGATGGCGAAGCGGCAATAGCGGCTTTTGAACAAAGCAGGTATGATTTTGTAATTCTAGATCTTATGCTACCTAAGGTGGATGGTATAACCCTCTGCCGAAAATTTAGAGAAACATCAGATGTGCCAATCATAATGCTTACAGCCAAGGACAGTGATATTGACAAAATAATAGGCTTGGAGCTGGGGGCGGATGACTATATGACGAAGCCCTTTAATACCCGTGAGCTGATTGCCAGAATGAGGGCTATATCCAGAAGGATGGAAAAGCAGACGAAGGAGACCCAATACAAGGTGGGAGGCCTAGCAGTGGATTCTAATGCCCGTAGAGTGTGGCTTAACCAGCGGGAGGTTGAGTTGACGCCTAAGGAGTTTGATATTTTGGAGCTGCTGGTGAGAAATAAGGGAAAGGTATTTTCAAGGGAGCAGATATTTCAAATGGTTTGGGGGGAGCCCTGCGTAGATACCCGAACAATAGATGTCCATATTAAAAATCTTAGAGACAAGCTGAAGGACGAGGAAAATCAGTCTATGATCCAGACAAAATGGGGAGTAGGCTACTATTTTAGGAGGGATTAGGATGAGTCTCTCTATTAGAAAAAAGCTTATTGCTTTTTACATCTTATTAATTATTCTGCCATTGTTTTTGATAAATTACTGGTCAATTCATTATTTAACAGAAACTGTATTTTATGAGGTTGAGACAAATTCTTTAAAGACAGCAAATATTATAGCAAACCTGAGTAGGGATAATTTTCAGGATTTAGTGACTCTAAAAAGGATTGTTAAGCAATACCTACCCGCTGATGGCGGAAGACTGCTGATTCTGGATACACAGCAGCAGGTGCTGGTGGATAGCTTTAATTTACTGGATGGGTCTATTGCTAACAATGATGAAATAAGAGTAGCGCTAGATAATAGGGAAGGACTAGGATACTATGAGACCGATCAACGGATTTTACAGGTGGCGGTACCTATAGTCAGAAGCCAGGAGGGAGAAAGACAGGTGCTGGGGGCTGTGGCTTTTTCGACCATGGTTGAGCAGGCCTTTCAGCAGACGGAGGATTTCCAGAAACAGCTATTGACCATATCGACGATTGCATTGATTATCGGAACCCTAGTTACTATAGTGGTCAGCGGGCACATAACAAGGCCGATTGTAGCCCTTTCTTCGGCGGCTAAAAAAATAGGAGAGGGAAGGCTGGGGGAGCAGGTGGACATAGCCACCGGCGACGAAATCGGGAGGCTGGCGGAAAATTTTAATTATATGAGTAGTGCGCTATACCGAATGGACAGGGGGAGAACTCAATTTATTGGAGACATATCCCATGAATTAAAGACACCACTGGCTTCGATGAAGGCATTAATAGATTCTCTTTTGTATGGCGATGAGGACATAGCGGTGTTCAAGGAATATCTAGGGGATATGGATGAGGAAATAGATCGTTTGGCGGATTTGATAAGGGCTTTGTTGAAGCTGACTAGACTGGAGGAGCAGGGGATAGCAGCGGAGGAATATAATTTGAAGGAGCTGGCATCAGAAGCCTTCAAGATACTCAAGCCCTTGACGGATAAGGAAAATATCAACGTGGATATAGGGCTGCAGGATAATGTAATCGTCACATGTGATGTAGACCTAGTAAAAGAGGTGCTTATAAATCTAATTGATAATGCGATAAAATACCGTGATATATCCAAAGATGAGCGTATTATTTCCTTAAGCAGCAGAATAGAGAGGGGAAGCTTATATCTGTATATTAGGGATAATGGTATAGGCATAGCTGAAAAGGACTTAGATTCGGTATTTGATAAGTTTTATCGCTCCGACATCTCAAGGTCAAGGGATACTGGTGGCGCAGGAATTGGCCTTTCTATTGTCAATAGAGTGATCAAGCTCCACGGATGGCGCATAAGGACTGAAAGCCGCCTGGGAGAATGGACAAGCTTTATTATTGAAATTCCTAAGGATTCCTTTAGGATATCTTCATAATTCCTTTACAATTCTTTATTGGCTTTTAATATTAAAGGGGTATAATATGAATAGAAGCTGAGAAAGCTTTGAGAGGAGAGATGGATATGAAAAAAGCTGCTGTTTTATTTTTACTAATGGTTTCGTTGTTTGCCTTGGCTGCATGCGGTAAACAGGTTAAGACTCCTGACGACCCTAATAATGGTGTGATTGATCCTGAGCCACAGGATGAAATAGTTGAGGTAACCTTATATTATATGAATCAAGAGTATATTATGACAGGTAATGAAGAGCTGGAAAAGCTAATATCAATAAAAAAAGAGGTGGCAATTGGCGAGAAGCCAATTGAAGAGGTGGTTATAGCAGAGCTTCAAAAAAAGCCTGAGGATGATAAGCTATCAAGCTCCTTAGAGGGTCTTAAGGTTTTAAGCGTAGAAACTGCTGAAAATACTGCTTATGTAAATTTCTCCAGTGATAAGCTTAGTGGAGGCTCCCTTCAGGAGATGGGAGTTATTGCACAGGTGGTTATGTCTCTGACGGAGCTGCCGGGTATAGAGCAGGTACAATTCTTAGTGGACGGTAGCGTAAGAGAATCCCTAATGGGGCATGCTATAATACAGGAGCCGATTGGCAGAGAAGATACAAGCTTTCAATAAACAGCCCGAAGGGGCTGTTTTTAATTGGGCTTTATTCAACAAATAGTGCCATGTACCTGTTTACTATAGCTGATATATATGAGAAGATTCAGATAACAGTAATTAAATAGCTATATAGGGAAAAAGGGGGGATATAACAGGTAAATTATTAAGGTTATATTACAAATTTTTCACTTATATTAAAAGTCTATTACATTGAAGTTTTTTATTAGATTGTGTGATACACTGATTTTAAGAACTGGAAAAATTTTGGTGGGTGATATTATGAAAGTGATTTTCATATGCCTCTTGGCAGCATTATACTTCATTTTAGATAGGACAGCCAAAGATGATAAAAAGAAGAAAGATCCTATATATTGATATAAAATTCTATTTCCCCCCCTCCTTCTATAGGCTCTAAGTGATTAGGGTCTGTAGTTTTTTTTTGCCCAAATATATTTTCTTGCTCCTCGATAGGGTTACTAAAGCAGCCGAAATGTATTAAACTATATACTATAGGCAGCGAGCCTCTGTATAAAGACTGAAGGAGTGATGTTAATGACCCTGATAACATTATTTAACCAGATAACAATTTTATTTGCATTGATTTTGTCGGGCTATATTGCAAGAAGATCAAGAATTTTGGACAGCAGCCTCAATAGAGGCATCAGCAGACTAGTCCTACAGATAACATTACCTGCCTTAATTATAAAGTCTATGCAATTTTCCTTCTCCCAAGAGGTGATGCTGGGAAGCATAAAAATAATATTATTGTCTGTGCTGGCTCATTCTATTGCCATAGCCATAGCCTATTTCTCCACCAATGCACTGGGCTACAAGGGAGCAGCGGAAAAGGTATTTAGGTTTATACTTATTTTTTCCAACGTAGGATATATGGGGTATCCAATCATAAAGGTAATATATGGGGACTTAGGTGTGTTTTATACAGCCCTCTTTAATATTGTATTTAATGCTTTGCTATGGACACTGGGTGTAGCTCTGATGTCAAGTGAAGGCAAGAAAAGCTTCGAGGCAGCAAATTTTAAAAAAATACTCACCAATCCGGGTATTTTAGCTGTAATTATTGGTTTTAGCCTATTTGCCCTATCCATTAGACTGCCTTTTGTTATTTATGAAACGCTGAATTTATTAGGGGAGACAACCGTTCCTTTATCTATGATCATCATTGGCTCTATGCTGGCGGAGGTTCCGATTAAGGAAATCTTCAGTGATCGAAGGCTTTTTATTATTTCTATTATAAGGCTTTTAGTCATACCGATAGTCGTATGGCTTGGGCTCCTTTCAATGGGTCTAAGGGACATTCTCCTTGGAATACCTGTTTTGGTGATGGCAATGCCTGCAGCCGCCAATACTGCAATATTTGCTGCTATATATGATACCGAGCCCCATCTTGCATCTAAGGGTGTATTTATAACGACTTTGCTATCAATCATTACTATTCCCCTGATTGCCGCCTTGCTTTAGCGACGAAGCAAAAGAAAAGCACTTACAAAACCCCATATCTAAGAAATTGTATAGTATAATTGCCTAGACATAAATAAAGCCCCTGATATCCTGCGATATTAGGGGTTCGCCGTTACTTATCATTTTTTAGCTGATGGTACTGTACAATAAGCGCATCAATCTTAACATTTAACTCCATAACTGATTCCATACTTAAGGCTTCATCCAAGCAATGACGCAGCTTGGCCTTCAGTGTTTCTATTTCATCCTTCAGCTCCTGAAGTTTTTGAATATCACTCATTAGAACCACCTCGTCAGAGTTATTTTCATTGAAATGTATAGATGTTTATTTAATTATACCAATTATTAATTAACGTAAACATTAAATATATATTGCATATATTCCAATTAGGTTACACCAGCTCTACATTTAGTATTAATATTACGTTGTCCCCCTCTATATAATGTTAAATAACAAGATTGTTGAGGTGAGGCAATGGGTAAGCTTTTGGAGTTAATAACCAAAGAGCTGATGGTAATATTTATTGCAGCTATGCCATTAACGGAGCTTAGAGGTGCAATTCCTATCGGGATCTCCTTAGGGATGCATCCCCTACATGCCACGGCTTTGGGGATCATAGGCAGCTTAATACCGGTACCATTTTTGTTGATCTTTATTAAGCCTGTATTTATGCACCTAAGGCAGCTGGGTTATTTCAAAAAGCATTTAGATCATATTGTGAAAAGAACCTTAAAAAAAAGCAGTAAGATAAGGAAGTATAGCGCGATAGGACTGATAATATTTGTGGCGGTCCCCCTACCCACCACAGGCGTTTGGAGTGGTTGTCTGGCGGCTATATTGCTTAACATACCCTTCAAATATGCTTTTCCTGCCATTGCCTTGGGTACTTTTTTGGCAGGTGTCATTGTCTTTTTCATAAGCTATGTCTTTGTAGCATTTTAACAATATTTGAGGCTGCTATTTTGAGCTATCTATACCTTTTATGATGGATATCAATACAAAAAAGTTTCATATTAGTAAAATTAATGTTGACATAGAAAAAACTCAATGTTATTATAATTTAGGATTAACTGAATAGCATCTTGATGCCTTATCAAGAGAGGTGGAGGGAAAGGGCCCTATGAAACCCAGCAACCATATTTGTATGGTGCTAATTCCGCAGAATATAAATTCTGTAAGATGAGGTGAGGGTAAAGTAATTTATACCTCTTCTTATGAAGAGGTTTTTTATTTGCCTCAAAAGCATATATTCCTCTAGCCAATCGATTTCTTACTAGTATTTATAAAGCATTTAAATTCTATTTTAGGGTATATTACTTATTGAGTATTATACATATTTTTAAAATGTAAATAGACTCTATTCCAATAGAGATTCATATTTATAAAGTATCAAGTGCACAGCTATAACTCAACGATAAATTAAGGAGGTATAAAATGTCTAGAAAAAGATTATTTACTTCAGAGTCAGTAACAGAAGGACATCCGGATAAGATTTGTGACCAAATTTCCGATGCAGTTCTAGATGCAATATTTGAAAAGGACCCAATGGCAAGAGTAGCTTGTGAAACCAGTGTAACTACAGGTCTTGTTTTGGTAGCGGGCGAAATTACTACTGAATGCTATGTTGATATTCCTAAAATTGTTAGAAGAACAATTGAGGAAATCGGGTATACAAGAGCTAAGTATGGCTTTGACAGCGACACCTGTGCTGTTTTAACTGCCATTGATGAGCAATCTCCTGACATTGCCATGGGGGTTAATGAAGCCCTTGAGAGCAAGAAGGGTGATATGAATGACGAAATCGAAGCAATTGGTGCCGGTGATCAGGGCCTAATGTTTGGTTTTGCCTGCAACGAAACTCCTGAGCTTATGCCTTTGCCAATCTCTTTAGCACATAAGCTGGCAAAGAGACTTTCAGATGTAAGAAAGAACGGCACTTTAGCCTATCTGAGACCTGATGGTAAGACTCAGGTTACCGTTGAGTATTACGGCGACCAGCCTGTAAGAGTCGATGCTATTGTTGTTTCTACTCAGCACAGCCCAGAGGTTGAGCAAAAGGAAATTGAAAAAGATATAATCGAGCACGTTATCAATAAGATTGTACCTGCGAATCTATTAGATAAAGACACCAAATATTATATCAACCCTACCGGAAGATTTGTTATTGGTGGACCTCAAGGCGATGCAGGCTTAACTGGTAGAAAGATTATTGTTGACACCTATGGCGGTTATGCTCGTCATGGCGGAGGAGCCTTCTCCGGTAAAGATCCAACAAAGGTTGACCGTTCTGCTGCCTATGCTGCAAGATATGTTGCTAAGAACATTGTAGCTGCTGGTTTAGCTGACAAATGTGAAATTGAATTAGCCTATGCCATCGGCGTTGCTAAGCCTGTTTCCATTCTTGTTGAAACCTTCGGAACAGCTAAGGTAAGTGAGGAGTTAATTGAGGAGCTGGTTGCCAAGCATTTTGACCTACGACCTGCTGCTATTATTAAAAATCTCGACCTAAGAAGACCTATCTATAGACAAACCGCTGCCTACGGTCACTTTGGTAGAACTGATATTGATCTACCATGGGAGAAGACTGATAAGGCTGAAATATTAAGAAAAGAAGCTGGACTATAGGATATATTGAACCCCAAAGGCGTTGATCGCCTTTGGGGTTTTTTACATCTTACCCATGTGATATAATATTTAAAGTAGATTTTTCGGAGAGGAGGGATGACATTGGTTGAACTGGAGGGCAAATTGATTGAGATCATTTTTCAGAATGAGTCCAATGGCTATACTGTTGGAATCCTCTCCTGTGAGGAGGAGGATATTACCATAATAGGCTATCTCCCTGCCCTGAAGGAGGGGGAGAATGTGGGTGTCAAGGGTAAATGGACTATGCATCCCAATTATGGTAGGCAGCTGGAGATTCAGGAATACCGACCCATTCATCCCTCGACTAGGGAAGGCATTTTAAGCTATTTGGCTTCGGGGGTCATAAAGGGCATTGGCGATAAGATGGCGGCCCGTATAGTTGATCATTTCGGTGAGGAAACCCTTGAAATAATGCAGATGGCCCCCCAGAGGTTAACTGAAATCCCTGGAATTGGTGAGGCTAAGGCAAAGACTATCATTGAGGCCTTTCAGGAGCAAAGGGAGCTTAGAGAGATTATTTTGTTTTTAACGCAATATGATATTTCTCCAAGCTATGCCGTTAAAATATATAAAAAATATGAAGATAAAACCATTTCTACGATTCAGGAGAATCCTTATCGCCTTGCAGAGGATATCTTTGGCATCGGCTTTAAGACTGCAGATCGGATTGCCATGTCCTTGGGAATAGACAGAAATTCTAAATACAGAATTCACTCTGCCACAAGATTTGTTTTAAATTCTATCCATGTAGAGGGACATACCTACTCGCCTAAGGATCTCTTGGTTAATAAAACGGCTGAGCTTATAAATGTAAAGGCAGAGGATGTAGAGGATGCCATAGGCTACTTGGCCTTGGATCAAAAAATTCAACTGGAGAAATTTAATAATCAGCTTGTGGTGTATTCCATGCCCTATTATTATGCAGAGGCTAATGTTTGCAAGAGGATTATTGAGCTATCGCAAACAGTATTCCAGATGGATGAAATTGAGCTTCAGGACGAGCTCCAGAGGCTTCAAAAGAAGGAAAATATCCAGCTGGCACGGCACCAGATTGATGCTGTGGAGGAGTCGCTGCTTAATGGGATTATGGTGCTAACCGGTGGTCCCGGTACAGGTAAAACCACCACTATTAATATTCTGATAAAAATATTCGAAGGGCTGGAGAAAAAGATTATTTTAGCAGCCCCCACCGGCAGGGCATCAAAGAGAATGTCGGAGGCCACCGGCAGGGAGGCTAAGACCATACATAGGCTCTTGGAGATGGGCTACAGTGACGGCGAGGAGGAGCTTGCCTTCCAGAGGAATGAGGAGAATCCACTGGAGGCTGATATCGTGATCATTGATGAGGTTTCCATGGTGGACATTCTACTGATGAATAGCCTTTTGAAGGCTATCAATCCTGGAACCAGGCTAATATTGGTGGGAGATGCGGATCAGCTTCCCTCGGTTGGGGCAGGCAATGTTTTGAAGGACATTATTTCCAGCAATATTGTTAAGGTAGTTAGGCTAAATGAAATTTTTAGACAGGCACAGGAGAGCATGATTATAGTAAATGCCCACAAAATAAATAAGGGTGAGTATCCAAGCTCAAATGTTAAGGATAAGGACTTCTTCTTTATAACAAAAAACAGACCACGGGATATTGCAGATACATTGGTGGATTTGGTGAAGGATCGGCTTCCAAAGCATTACAGCTATGATGCCATAAGGTCTATTCAGATGCTTTCTCCCATGAAAAAGGGAGAGGTTGGCACCATAAGCTTAAATAAGGCCTTACAGCAGAGACTTAACCCGCCGGATCGTTGGAAGCAGGAAAGAGATTTTCATGGCAAGCTCCTTCGGGTGGGGGACAAGGTTATGCAAACAAGGAATAACTATACCTTAAGGTGGAAGAGCATTGACACAACGACAGAGGAATTGGCAGGCGAGGGCATTTTTAATGGTGATATTGGATATATTCATAAAATAGACTTGCCTAATCAAGAGCTTATGGTACTTTTTGATGATTATAAGCTGGTGCCATATGATTTTGCACAGGTGGAGGAGCTGGAGCTGGCCTATTGCGTAACTGTTCACAAAAGCCAGGGCAGTGAGTTTCCTGTGGTGGTAATGCCGATAACCTGGGGTCCCCCCATGCTTTTGACCAGGAATCTTTTATATACGGCTGTAACAAGGGCAAGGTCCCTGGTGGTTTTGGTTGGGACAGAGGAATATCTCAGGCAGATGGTAAACAACAATCATATTGTAGAGAGATATTCCGGCTTGGGCTTCAGACTAAAGAAATATTTTGATTTTCAGTTTAACAGCTGATTTAGATAAAGGGAAATGCTGATTGGGGTCGAATAGTTAATTAAGGAAATTGCATAATAAAGATGCCCCACGGACGAATTTATTGAATTTTAAATGGTTATTAGCCCTAGGCAATGGGCGATAAACCTTTAACTTTGTATAAACTAAAATATACATACATTCCATGGTAATATACAGTTTCCTAAACTAAGAATAGGGTAGTTAAGTACTGAGGTGAGCTATGGGACTGATGTCAGAAGTCAAGCTTACATGGGAGGCGTTTTTGGATTTAATATATCCTCCCGGATTGAGCTGCATTATTTGCAAAGGAAAATTAGATAATGAATCAGCATATGGCATCTGCTCCATCTGCCTTACGGAGATTGGCTTCATTGAAAACAAAAGGTGGGTGCAGGCCTCCTATACTACAGAGGATGGCAGAGGCATAAGAATGTTTTCGGCGGTTGCCTACAAAGGAGAGATTAAGAAGCTAATTTATGCATTGAAATATAAGCATAATACATATCTCTCTAGGGAAATGGCGGAGGTTATGAAGGATTTTTTGTTGGCAGAGGCCATAGACTATGACATTATAATACCCGTGCCCCTCTACAGCAAGAAGCAAAGACGAAGGGGCTTTAATCAGGCGGCTCTACTGGCGAAGTACCTGGGAAGCAAGACAGGTGTTGAGGTAGAAGCTTCTAACCTAATAAGGACTCGGAACACAAGGATTATGCATCAGCTATCCCGAATAGATAGAAGAAAAAATGTCAGAGGTGCATTTCAACTGAAAAAGCCTCATGAAATTTTTAATAAAAGTGTATTGCTAATAGATGATATCTTAACCACAGGCTCCACCATTGAAGAATGCGGAAAAATCCTTTATGGGGCTGGTGCTGCGGAGGTAACAGCCATTACCTTTGCCAGAGGTATACTGGATAAGGAATAATTAAAGAAAGCAGCTGCTTTTACCGATATATTAATATGCAGATTTTGTTAACGATTAAGAACCTTAATGGTATATTTAATAATATTGAAACTAACGAAGGAAATATCCATTATACTAAAGCAGCTCTTAAGGGGGAGTACGTTGTGGATTTAAGAAATTGTACAAAGTGTGGTAGGGTTTTCGCCTATAATGGAATACCGATATGCTCTCGATGCAGTAATAATGATGAAGAGGAATTTAAAAAGGTAAAGGATTATTTATATGATCATCCAGGAGCATCTGTTATGGAGGTATCTGAGGAGACAGAGGTTTCCGAAAAGCAAATTTTGCGGTATTTAAGAGAGGGACGAATAGAAATACGGGATGATAGCAACCTTTTCTTAGACTGCGAGCGTTGTGGCAAGCCTATCAAATCAGGACGCTTCTGTGATGTGTGTGTAGCAGAAATGCAGAGGGAGTTTAGCTCAGCCCTTAAGAGCAATAAAAAGCCAACGGAAAAAACCATTGCCAAATCAGGAAGCGAAAGAATGTATATAGCAGATATTAGAAAAAAACTAAAATGATATTAAGAAACACCCAGCTATTGCCGATAATAGTAGTATAAATAAATCGGAAGAAGCTGAGGTGTTTTTTTATGAAAATTTATAATAACCCTAATATTACAAAGGCAATGCAGGTTTACAATAAATCCAATAATTCCTCCGGTCAAAAGGTGAATGGGGTTGAGCTGCCAAAGGACCAGCTACAGCTTTCTACAAAGGCCAAAGAATTTCAAGTTGCGCTGAAGGCCTTTAAGGAGCTGCCGGAGATAAGGGAAGAAAAGGTTAATGAGATAAAGGATAGGCTTCAGCAGGGAAGCTACAATGTATCCGGCCAGGAAATTGCTGAGAAAATTTTTGATAGCATTCTAATTGATAAAAAAATCTAAACAGAGTGTACTCGAGGTGAAAAAGGATGAAGAGAGCCATTGATCAGCTTAAGGAGACCCTTATACAGGAGAATAATACCTATAATGAGGCTTTAAGACTGGAAAACGAAAAGATAAATGTGATAAAAAGCTCAAAGGTTAAGCAGCTGGAGGAAATGACAAAGCTGGAGCAGCAGTATCTTGCAAGGATGGGCACCTATGAAAAGATAAGAAGATCAATCTTTGTAGCAATAGCTGAGGAATTGGATCTGCCGGAGATTAGTAGTCTTTCAGAGCTTTTAATGCTGATGGAGGATCAGGAGGATGTAGATGAAATTGATACCTTGAGGAATCAGCTGCTGGATACAATTATGAAGATTAAGGAAGCAAATGAGGCAAATGAAAGGCTGATTAAGCAGCAGCTGGAGTTTATCAATTTCAGCATAGATATACTGACCAACGACCCAACTGAGGGAATGAAATACAGCGGAAATGCACAGGAAAAGGCTAGAATAAAAACCAATCTATTTGATGCACGGGTTTAATAAGGGGGTACAATATGCGTTCAACTTTTACAGGCTTTAATATCGTTAAATCGGGTTTATTTGCAGCCCAAAGATCCTTGGATATCACCGGTCATAATATATCAAATGTCAACACGCCGGGCTATTCTAGACAAAGGCTCAATCAGGCTCAAAGCACACCGATGGCCCTTTACGGTGGTCAAGGGATGCTGGGAACGGGTGTGGACTCTTTATCTATAACACAGTTTCGTAATGAGTTTTTAGATTTTAAATACCGATCAGAGATAAATACACAAGGCTATTGGGATGCTAAAAGCCAGGGTCTACAATTTATAGAGGCTATAATGAATGAGCCATCGGATACTGGCATAACTACAGTAATTGATGAAATGTTTTCAGCATTTCAGGAGCTTAGCAAAAATCCCGAAAGCTTGACCACTAGGGCGTTAGTTCGCCAGAGGGGTATTGCCTTTACAAATACGGTAAATCATATGTATACCCAGATGGAGAAGATGGTGAAGGACTTAAATTTTGATATACAGACTACAGTCACCTCCATCAACGGCTATGCAGAGCAAATAGCAAAGATAAACGAGCAAATTTTTAGAGCAGAGCTTGACGGAAGCCATGCAAATGATTTAAGGGATCAGAGAAACCTGCTGATTGACGAGCTATCAAAGCTTGTTGATGTTGAGGTTATGGAGGTTTCAGATATCAATGACCAGGTGATTTCTGGACAGGAGGGGAAATCCTCCACTAAAAAAATGGTCCTTCAAATAAACGGACAGCCTCTGGTTTATCATGACAGGGTAAATAAGCTGGATGCCTCCACAGATATAAACAGTAGCTTTGATAATGATGTAAAGGTAAAGCAGATAAAGTGGGCCAATGGTGACCTGTTGGATGTGAAGAGTATCAATGGGCAGCTAAAGGGGCTTTTGGACCTTAGAGACGGTAAGGAAGGAAGCAATAAGGGCATACCCTATTATATTGAAGAGTTGAATGAATTTGTGACTACCTTTGCCACGAAGGTAAATGCGGTGCATGATGACGGATATGGGTTAAATGGCACCACTGGTGTTCTGTTCTTTACACGTAATGGGGTGGCGACAGGAGGAACAGGAGATATAGCCTTTAATGCTAAAAACATTAAAATTTCACAGGATGTAGATCTTGACTGGAATAAGATAGCTGCTTCTGCTTCAAATGATTTACTTCCGGGCGACGGTACGATAGCACTGAAAATAGTGGAATTAAGGCATGATAGTGGAATGTTCAGCGAGGGTAAGCCGGAAGATTTTATAAAATCTCTGATTTCCAACCTAGGAGTAGATACTCAGGAGGCCATCAGGATGGTCACGAACCAAGAGTACCTCACCAGCCAAATTGAAAATCAAAGACAGGCAGTGTCTGGGGTTTCAATGGATGAGGAAATGTCTAATATGGTACGCTTTCAGCATGCCTACAATGCTGCAGCCAGAATGATAACCACCATGGATGAGATGATAGATACCATAATCCATAAAGTAGGCCTCGTGGGCAGGTAAAGACAACTAATAATATATATGCAATTATGAAAATAAGTTCTTTGTCATGCTGAAGACATGGAGCATGTGGTTTTATTAAGTATGACAGGAGGAGGCTATAAAATGAGAATTACCAACAATATGATGATAAATAGAATGATGATTAATATGAATAAAAATCTTTCGCGCCTAGATAAAAAACAGATGCAGGTTTCTACAGGCAAGCGGATTCATGTTCCTTCAGATGATCCAGTTGCAATTTCCAGAAGCCTAAAAATAAAATCAGATTTAAGTGAGCTGGAGCAATTCGATAGAAATGTGGACGATACCATATCCTTTTTAGAGACCTCTGAATTGGCTATAAAAAATGTAGGTGAAGCTCTTCAGAGACTGCGAGAATTGACCGTGCAGGCCTCCAATGGAGTTTTGGAGGACGAAGATACAGCAAAGCTTAGGGAAGAGGTATCTGAAATAAAGAATCAGATTATCAATCTTGCAAACACTACCTATAGCGGTAAATATATCTTTTCAGGGAAGAAAACTGATCAGAAGCTGCTGGATGAAGACGGTAACTATGAAATAGATTTGACGGATATGTTTGCAACCACCTCCGTTGACGATAGAATTTCCTTCGAGGTTGGCATAAATGAGAAAATTGAGATTAATACTCTGGGTTTTGATATTTTTGATTTAAACCCCAGCATTGCAGGTGGCAAGGGTGTAGCTGAGGATGATGCTGCAGGTATAATCTCGATGATAGATAATATAATGACTAATCTCACGGCTGGAAATACTGCCGCCTTGTCGCAAAATATTGAGGATGTAGATGACTACATAAATCTAAATCTTACAGCTCGTTCTGAAATAGGAGCAAAGATGAACCGGATGGAGCTGGTTAAAGAACGAATAGCCGATGATAAAATAAACTATTCAAATCTTCAAAGCCAGCTGGAGGATGCCGATATGGGTGAGGTAATAATGCAGCTATTAAATGAGGAAAATGTGTACAATGCCTCATTGTCAGTGGGAGCAAGAATCATACAGCCAACGTTGCTTGATTTCCTACGATAATATCAGAGGCAATTAATAGTGAATAACGAATTATTCACTATACACTCATAAAACCAAGGATTGGTGATATGCTATGGATTTAAGAATTACAACACAGAATGCACAAATCGGAATTGAAACAACTCAGGGGCGTTTTGATATTCGGCAAAACCAATGGCCCATGAGGCTGAGGACAGAGCAGCCTATGCTACATTTACAAAGTGAAGATGCAGTATTATATATAGACCAGCGACGATGCTTTTCGGAGGCTGGTCTTAAAAGTAATATGGAGCTTTCTCAAAAATATGCCAGCAAAGGACGGCAGGCAGCTCTGCAGGCCACCTTTCAAGCCGCCAGAGATGGCAGGGAGCTGGCTAGGATTAGTGTTAAGGGCTCAGCAATAGTGAGACAGGCCAAAAGGAAAAGTGCCAGCCTTGGCAAAAAACAGTTCAATTTTGATATGATACCCAAGAGTAGACCGGATATCGCTGTTGTGCCAGGAAAGCTGCGGGGAGATTTAGAGTGGGCCAGCATTGATATACAACTGCAAAATCCCAAACCAGACATAAATTATATTAAGGGAGATGTTGAAATATATCTAAAGCAGAAAAACTACATTAGTTTTGAATATGTGGGTGAGGGTATAGATGTTTTAGGCGGCTAGACCTAAATTTAAGGAGGAAGAGAAATGATTCTTAATACAAGTCATTTTGGTGAGATAGAAATAGATGAAAAGGCAATCATCCTGTTTGAGGATGGAATTCCAGGCTTTGAGGGTCTACATAAATATGTGGTTATACAGAACCCCGATCACGAAGTACCCTTCCATTGGCTGCAATGTATTGAGGAGACAGAGCTGGCCTTTGTCATTACAAATCCCTTTGTATTCAAGAAAAGCTATGATTTTGAATTATCTAAGACAGTAATAGAACGCCTTAAAATAGAAGCGCCAACGGATATATCTGTATACACAATTGTTGTTGTACCAGAGGATATAACTAAAATGACAGCAAATCTAATGGCGCCTGTTATCATAAATAATAAGCATAGTATAGGAAAACAAATAGTACTAGAAAATGCAAGCTATCATACGAAGCATGTAATACTGGATGAAATGAAAAACGCAGAATAGGAGGGAAGTATATGCTAGTGCTTACCAGAAAGCTAGATGAAAGCATCATGCTGGGGAAGGATATCGAAATCAAAATACTTGGTGTAGAGGATGGCAAGGTAAAAATCGGCATTTCTGCCCCCAAAAGCGTTGAGATAATGAGGAAAGAAATATATGGAGAAATACAAGAGTCAAATAAGGCTGCCAGTATAAATAGCTACACCATTAATCAATTAAAGGATGTAATTAAGCTTACAGGTAAATAAGATGGACTTGTTTTAGATATATATTTTCACCTTAATAAGCTTAAAAATTATATTAAAAAACAAATTTCCCTATAAAGTTACAAATTTATTATCCGATATATATTATAAGTAAAGAACTATCCTATCTAAGCGCGCATAGAGAGGATGGTTTAAATAAGCTACAACCCGGACAAGGATGTCGGGGATTTACAACAAAATTCAAGGAGGAATAAACAATGAGAATTAATAACAACTTAATGGCAATGAACACCCACAGACAGTTAGGGATTAACAATTTAGCTGGATCAAAATCAATGGAAAAGCTATCATCAGGCTTTAGAATCAACAGAGCTGCTGACGATGCTGCTGGTCTTTCTATCTCTGAGAAAATGAGAGGCCAAATTAGAGGTCTTCAACAGGCTTCAAGAAATGCACAAGATGGTATCTCCTTAATCCAAACAGCAGAGGGTGCAATGGATGAAATCAGTAACATGCTAGTAAGATTGAAAGAATTGGCTGTTCAAAAGGCTAATGGGACCTATAACGATGATGACATCTCCAATCTAGAGCTAGAAATGGATGCTTTAATTACTGAAATGGATAATATTGCGGATAACACAAAATTCAACGGCAAAGAAGTTCTTAATGGTACAAGCACATTTGATATCGTTATATCAGACAGCGATAGCGTTAAGTTAACCATAACAGCTGCGAATGTTGGTTCAGCTACAGCTTTAACTACTGGTTCTGATACAGCAGCTATAGAGGGTGCTATCAACTCTATCAACACTCAAAGATCAACACTAGGAGCACTACAAAACAGACTTGAAAGCACAATCAGAAACGTTGATACTACTGGCGAGAATCTTCAAGCAGCAGAATCACGAATCAGAGACGTAGATATGGCGAAGGAAATGATGACCTTTACAAAGAACAATATCCTTCAACAAGCTGCTACAGCTATGCTGGCTCAAGCTAACCAGGCACCACAGGGAGTACTTCAGCTGTTAAGATAATTAGCAATTGAGGTATTGTAATATCAAAAACCCGGACAAGGATGTCGGGGATTTACAACAAAATTCAAGGAGGAATAAACAATGAGAATTAATAACAACTTAATGGCAATGAACACCCACAGACAGTTAGGGATTAACAATTTAGCTGGATCAAAATCAATGGAAAAGCTATCATCAGGCTTTAGAATCAACAGAGCTGCTGACGATGCTGCTGGTCTTTCTATCTCTGAGAAAATGAGAGGCCAAATTAGAGGTCTTCAACAGGCTTCAAGAAATGCACAAGATGGTATCTCCTTAATCCAAACAGCAGAGGGTGCAATGGATGAAATCAGTAACATGCTGGTTAGAATGAAGGAGCTTGCTGTTCAAAAAGCCAATGGTACTTATAACTCAGATGATATTAGTAACCTTGAGCTTGAAATGACTGCTTTAAAAGATGAAGTTACAAATATTCAAACTAACACTAAGTTTAACGGTAAGGCTGTATTAAACGGTAGCAGCACCTTTGATATCGTTATATCTGATAGTGATAGCGTGAAGCTAACAATAACAGCTGCGGATGTTTCAAGTGCGGTGGCTTTGTCTGCTGCTTCCAGCACATCTACTATAGAAACTGCAATTAACTCTATCAACACTCAGAGATCAACTCTTGGAGCTTTGCAAAACAGATTGGAAAGCACAATCAGAAACGTTGATACTACTGCAGAGAACCTTCAAGCAGCAGAATCACGTATCAGAGATGTAGATATGGCGAAGGAAATGATGACCTTTACAAAGAATAATATCCTTCAACAGGCTGCTACAGCAATGTTGGCACAGGCTAACCAAGCGCCCCAGGGAGTTCTTCAATTATTAAGATAATTTTGTAGCTAATAGTAATCCAAGAAAAGTTCGACTAGGATGGTCGAATAAATAAAAATTCAAGGAGGAATAAGCAATGAGAATTAATAACAACTTAATGGCAATGAATACCCATAGACAATTGGGTATAAATAACGCTGCTGGTTCAAAATCAATGGAGAAGTTATCATCAGGCTTCAGAATCAATAGAGCGGCTGATGATGCAGCTGGTCTTTCAATCTCTGAAAAAATGAGAGGCCAAATCAGAGGCTTGCAACAGGCATCAAGAAATGCTCAGGATGGTATTTCTTTAATCCAAACAGCTGAGGGTGCTATGGATGAAATCAGTAACATGCTGGTTAGAATGAAGGAGCTTGCTGTTCAAAAGGCTAATGGCACATATAATGATGATGACATTGATAACCTAGAGCTTGAAATGGATGCATTAACAGATGAAATTGCAAACATTCAAACCAATACAAAGTTTAATGGTAAGGCAGTATTAACAACCGGCAATAGCTTCGATATCGTTATTTCAGATAGTGATACAGTTAAGCTTACAATAACTGGTGCAGATGTATCAACTGCCGTGGCTTTAAGCTCAGGATCTACTACAGGTGATGTAGAAACTGCAATTAACTCCATCAATACTCAAAGATCAACTCTTGGAGCACTTCAAAACAGACTTGAAAGCACAATCAGAAACGTTGATACTACTGGTGAAAATCTTCAAGCAGCAGAATCACGAATCAGAGACGTAGACATGGCGAAGGAAATGATGACCTTTACAAAGAACAATATCCTTCAGCAGGCTGCTACAGCTATGTTGGCTCAAGCTAACCAAGCGCCTCAAGGTGTACTTCAGTTATTAAGATAATTTAAGAGAAAAAGAGGTAGTGTGCTACCTCTTTTTCTATATAAAATTATAATTAGTAGATAAAGGAAGGAATTATACATTAATTATAATTTTATATCGTATGGAGGTCTTATACATGAGGTTGAGCATTGTAATGATGGTAAAAAATGAAGAAAAGCATCTAGAGGAATGCCTAAGGAGCCTAGAGGGTGTTAGAGCTGAGATAAAGTCAGAGCTTATAATTCTAGATACCGGTTCTACAGATAGAACAGTTGAAATAGCTAAAAGGTATACTGATAATGTTTTCTTTAAGGAATGGAATGATAACTTTGGGGCAATGAGAAATGCCTCCATATCCTATGCTAAGGGTGAGTGGCTGCTTGTCATAGATGGAGATGAAGTGGTTGACGATGCCTCTGATTTAATAGACTTTTTTAAGAGCAGCAAATATAAGAAGTATAATACTGCAACCCTGAGGCTTGAGAATTATTTTGGTGGCAAAGTAAGCAGTTCCTCCTCCCAATGCAGACTATTCAAAAGAACTAAGGAGTTTAGATATAAGGGCGCTATACACGAGCAGCCTATGAGAATAGAGCCAATAGCCTATTTAAGGACGAATATGAAGCATTACGGCTATGATATGACCGATATAGCACTAAAGGAAAGAAAATTCATACGAAATACGGAAATATTATTGAAGGAAATAGAAAAGCAGCCGGACTATATATACTACTGGTTTCAGTTGGGACAATCCTATTGTGCCTATGATGAATATAAAAAAGGATTAGAGGCCGTGGCTAAGGCTTTGGATATTGCCAAGGAGAAAGATATTGACAAGCTCAAGACGATATTTCTTTATGTTTATTTGATTAAAATTTATTATTGGACTGAAAAATATGATGAGCTGGAGAAAATAGGAAATGAGCTGTTGGATATAAGCGATGAGTATTTAGATTCGCATTTTTTTATAGGGAAAGCATTACAGCAGCTACAGAAATATGATGCTGCTATAGTTGCCTACAACAAATATATTAGTATGGTTTTTCATTATGAGGATTTTAGGGGCTACAACGATATAACGACGGAGACGGCTACCTTGAATGCATACGAGAACGCATATGGAAATCTATGCTTACTCTATAATAAAGTCTCGAAGCATCAGGAAGTAATTGAAACTGCACTAAAGATCAAAGATAATAGCGTTTTACTAGAGGTTCTTGGTCACATAATAGACTCATTTGTCAAAGTGAAAGACTATCAAGGGCTAAGAAACTTTTACGAAAGTAGAATCTGTGGTCTAGAGGATAACCTACTTAAAAAGTTTGCAAGCTCATTGGAAAAGGCGAAACAGCTGCTATCTGAAGATGAAACACATAGATTAATTCAGGAATATGCTCAAGGAAATGATATCTACTCAGTTTTAAATAAAATTAGACTAGAGGAGATTGAAGGCAGCCTAGAATTGACCAGAGAGTATCGTAATTTGATTGAGTCTCTAGATTTCAGCTTGTTACCAATGGAGTATGGGGAAGTTATATATTATTTGTTAAGAAGAGGCTACAATATAGCTGAATTGCTTAAAAATACGAGAATGAGCATTGTGGAAGGTTACCTTATGTATATTGTTAAAAAATTCAAATGGGAGTATGCAAAGCTAACTGTTTATTTAATTAAAGATTTAAAACTAGGCAATCTGAGTTTTCATGAGCGAAGGATATGGAAGCTATTAGCTAAAAGCATTATAAATACAGATTTATTATTGGATGCAGATTATGTGGTCGCTTTTAATGCATATGTCACCTTAAATATAGAGTATATTAAAGATACCGTCAATATGAATTTAATTCAGCTAGAAATGGTAAGTGATGTTCATGATAATGAGGCGGCCTTCGGTATTTATATGTATCATGCTGAAAAATACATTGCACATAACAAGGTCAAATATATTCAGTATTTAAGAAAGGCGATCAACTCTTATCCAGAAATGAAACGAGGGATAGAGCTTCTTTTAAAGAATATTCAAGAAACAGCTATACCCACTAATCTAATTGAAGTGGAAGCTAAGCGGGTTAAGGAAGGGATTAAGCTTTTGCTTGAAGAAGGTAAAGCCGAGGCTGCTGCGTCGGTGGTAGCAGAATATGAGAAAATTCTGCCAAGCGATGCTGATATGTATTCCTTTAAGCTTATAATTGCATTAATCCATAATGATTTACTCACTGCAGAAGAGAACCTTTTAAAAGGATTGGCTATTGATGAAAAAAACGGAGATCTATTGTATAATGGGGGTTATATCTTAAGCTTAAAGAAGGACTATTCTGGAGCTATGACATATTACGAAAAAGCTCTAGAAATAATACAGGATGAAGATGCTAGAAGGGAAATTGATCTAAAAATAATGGAGCTACAGGTTTTAAATGATGGTAATTTAAATGGTTGTGAAGATATTTTACCTGCAAAGCCTTTAGATGAATATGAATCCCACAAGCAGATGCTAAAGGAACATATAAGAGTGTCAAAGGACAAAGATAACAAGGGGATTTTACCGATAATAGACGAATATTTGGAAATTGTACCGGAGGATTTAGAAGTGCTACTGTGGAAGGCAGAGCTTCTATAGGATATGCCCCATATGTATTATAAGGAGTGTTGCAATTTGACGGTAGATAAAGAAATGAAGGATAAAATAAAGGATAAAATTAGGCTTTTAATTGAGAAGAGTAGAGTGGATGAAGCTAATAGCTTAATTTCCCAATATGAAAAGGCTGTAATGGAGGATGTAGAAATCTACGCTCTCAAAGGCGTAATAGCTATGTTGGTAGGGAAAATAGATGATGCAGAGAAGATATTTTCAGCTGGGTTAGAGGAGGATCCACTTAACTTAGATATTATGTACAATCTGGCATATTTACATGAAATTAAGGGAGCTTATCTGTCGGCATATAAATTATATATAAAATTATTGCAATATGGCGAAAAATCAAGTGCGGCAGAGATTAATGATAAGCTTAGAGAGCTAGAAGCCCTAGAGGAGATCAAAAAATATCTACTTACACACAAAAAAGATGTAAAGGTAGAAGCGCTAATTAACACCATGAAAATAAATATGGCAGCATTAAGAGCCTACTTGTAGATATTTAGAAGGTTAGCTTATTTAAAGTTATTAAATAAGGAGCCATAAATCTAACCCCAAAATGAGGACTATTATATGAATTAGGAGGAGTATATGCTAATGGATCAGGTATTAGCGAAAAATGTACTGGATATTCTAAATACTTTTATTGAGGCAGCAATGCATATGTATAGTTGTACTAAGGAGAAAAATTATACGTCGGTGGAGATATTAGCCAGTGAGATTAAAAGTAATTTATCTGAAATTTATCCCATATTAGATACAATTAAAAAAGAAATACCCTTTATCTCTTCAACTACAACCTGTGAAAATCTAGTTTATTCACTTAACAATATTATTAGACTAGTACGAGCTAGGTCAGATAGAGGGTTGATGAAAATTGAGTTTGAGCTAATTCCTATTCTCCAAGAATTCTACTATGACTTTTATTTCTTCACTTGTGTTTTCGGTGATAAAAAGAAAGAAACAGAGCATTATGCTAAAGAATTTATAAAAATGGGTGTGAATTCTTATATAGAGGAAAGCGCCAAAACTGGAAATTTCAAATATGATGTATCAATATATGTGCTTGCATATAATAAACTGGAATATACAAAGCACTGTGTAGAAAGCATAATTAAATATACCCCCAGTAATATTAATTATGAGTTGATTTTTATCAATAATGGGTCCAACGATGAAACGCAGGCATATTTTGATAGCTTTAAATGCAATAAAGAGATTACTCTTTTGAAGAATAATTTCTCAGATATGAGAGCAACACGGCGAATCTGGGAGGGGAGATATATTTTAAGTGTTTCTAATGATGTAATTGTAACAGAACATTATTTGGATAACTTAATAGCATGTATAGAATCAGACGATAAAATAGCAATGGTGGTTCCAACGACCCCCAATATTTCAAATATTCAATCAATCGATGCTAATTACTCAAATCTGGACGAAATGCATATCTTTGCTAAAAATAATAATGTATCTAATTCTGCAAGGTGGGAGGAGAGAACCCGTTTATGTAATCCACTAGCGTTGTTTAGAAGCGAGGCTTTGGCTTCATCGAAGGGAGTCGGTGTTTCTGATAAGTACTTTGTTTATGGGGAGTTTGGCGATGATTCACTGGCTTTAAGGCTAAGAAGAGCGGGATATAAAATGATACTGGCAAAGGACTGCTATTGCTATCATTTTGGTAGTGTTACAATGAAAGAGGCGCAGGTTAAGGAAAATACGCTTGAAAAGAGCCGTAAGCTATTCCTTGCAAGACATGGCCTAGATGCGTGGGGCACAGGATTTTGCTATGATCCCATATTGATGGCGGCTTTGAAGCCACCAAAGCTCGATAAGGTAGATATTTTGGGTATAAATTCAGGATTTGGGTCAAATCCACTTAAGCTTAAAACTATGCATAAGGAAGCCCTAAGTCAAAACATAAATTTATTTTTCGTCACAGATGATGAAAGGTATATACAAGATCAACAAGCATATGGAGAACATGTTATGCTTAAAACCAATGGCATTACTAAAGCATATTCAGATACGAATAATTGTTTCGATTATATTTTAATAGAAGATAATGTATTAAGTGTAATAAAATCCTCTGAGTACCATAAAGAATTAAAAGGAAGACTCTCCGAAGGTGGTATACTCATCATTAGAGCTAGAGAAGAAGCTGAGGTTAAAATGCTTGAATGCTTAAAGGCTGACGAAAAAATAAAAAGCTATGATTGCAGTTGGTTTTTGTGGAAATGCAAAAATTAATGCTATGCGCCTAAATCCTTTTGTTCTTCATATGAAGTATAATGGTCATGGAGAAATATTTTAGTGCCTAGTTTTCAAGAAAGGAAAAGATTATGTTTGATTTAAACATCTTTAAGGATAAAAGAGTATTAATAACCGGACACACTGGATTTAAAGGAGCCTGGTTAAGTAAGCTACTTATTAACCTGGGTGCAAGCTTGACTGGATATTCCCTTGAACCCCCCACCACCCCATCTTTGTTTGAAATCGCCAATATCGGGGAGGGTATGAAATCTATAGTAGGGGACATCAGGGACTATGCTTTACTTAAAAAAACCTTTGAAGCGGCACAACCGGAAATTATCTTTCACTTAGCGGCACAGCCAATCGTTCGTGAGGGGTACTTAAATCCACATTATACCTATGAAACCAACATTATGGGTACCGTGAACCTTCTTGAGTGTGTTAGACTGACTAGTGGTGTAAAATCCTTCTTAAATATTACAACCGACAAGGTTTATGAAAATAAGGAGACTGAATGGGAGTATAGTGAGGAGGAGGCCCTAGGCGGCTATGATCCTTATTCCAACAGTAAATCCTGTTCTGAACTTGTTACACATAGCTACAGAAACTCCTTTTTTTCACATGGAGAAGTATCCATTTCTACTGCAAGAGCTGGGAATGTGATTGGTGGTGGGGATTTTGCCAAGGATCGAATCCTACCTGACGCTATAAGAGCAGCTATTGATCAGAAGGCAATTGTTGTGAGGAATCCCTTTTCCATCCGCCCGTATCAGCATGTTTTGGATGCATTGTATGCCTATCTAATGATAGCTGCGAATCAGTATAATGAAAAGGGCTACGAAGGGTGTTATAATGTTGGTCCTGATGAATGTGATTGTTTTAAAACCAGTGATCTGGTAGAGCTATTTATCGAAAAATGGGGTGGGGGCATATACTGGGTAAATCAGCACGATGGAGGTCCCCACGAATCAAATTTTCTTAAATTAAATTGTTCAAAGCTAAAGGGTAAGTTTGGATGGAAGCCCCTTTGGAGTGCCGAAACAGCAGTTGATAAAACCGTTGAGTGGACAAGGTGTTGGATAAAGGGCGAGGATGTAAATGTCTGTATGGATAGACAAATAGATGAGTTTTTGCGAGCAAGTATGCCAAGATGAGATAGGTCGTCTTTATATGAGTATTTGGAGGTAATTTGAATGTTTCAAGATAAAACAGAGTTGGAAGCAAGAGAAGAGATTATTGAGATGGTTAAGGAATATTGCAATGCCTTTCATAATGTAAAAGTATATAAAGAAGGTGATAGAATTCCCTATGCATCTAGGATCTATGACTATAAAGAAATGGTTAATCTAGTAGATAGCTCTTTGGAGTTTTGGTTGACCAGCGGAAGATACACGAAAAGATTTGAAGATGAGCTTGCGGTATATCTAGGGGTCAAATACTGTAGCATGGTAAATTCGGGGTCTTCGGCTAATCTAATTGCTTTCATGAGTCTCACCTCCCCATTGCTTGGCGAAAGGGCAATAAAACGAGGCGATGAAGTGATTACGGTAGCTGCTGGATTTCCAACAACAATAACGCCATGTATACAATTCGGTGCAGTGCCTGTTTTTCTAGATGTAACGATACCTCAGTATAACATAGATGTTAGTAGACTGGAGGAAGCATATACCAGTAAGACAAAGGCTGTAATGATTGCACATACCCTGGGAAATCCGTTTGATATTAGGGAGATAAAGGCCTTCTGTGATAAGTATAATTTATGGCTGGTGGAGGATAACTGCGATGCCCTTGGAGCTGAGTATATAATAGATGGTGTAGTAAAGAAAACGGGTTCTATAGGTGATATTGGTACCAGCAGTTTCTATCCCCCCCACCATATGACTATGGGGGAGGGAGGAGCCGTTTATACAAATAACAGCTTACTTGATAGAATCATTCGCTCTTTAAGAGACTGGGGAAGAGATTGCACCTGCCCGTCAGGCTTTGATAATATGTGTAACCATCGCTTTGATCGACAGCATGGACAGCTACCCATAGGCTATGATCATAAATATGTATATTCACATTTTGGCTATAATCTTAAAGCGACTGATATGCAGGCAGCAATTGGCTGTGCTCAGCTAGAAAAGCTACCCATATTTATAGACAAGAGGAGATATAACTTTAATAGGTTGAAGACAGCACTGCTTGAAGTACAGGATAAGTTAATATTGCCTGAGGCTTGTTCCAACTCAAATCCTTCTTGGTTTGGGTTTCTTATAACCTGCAGGGATGGTGTTGAAAGGGAAAAAATAGTTTTGCATTTAGAGTCAAAGGGAGTCCAGACAAGAATGCTCTTCGCTGGTAATATTACGAAGCATCCTTGCTTCGATGAAATGAGAGAGGCTAAAGCAGGCTATAGAATTATCGGGGGTCTTGATGTAACCGATATAATTATGACAAAGACCTTTTGGGTGGGGGTATATCCAGGAATGACCAATGAGATGATAGATTATATTGCTATTACCATAAAGGAAGCTGTTTTATAAATTTCAAGATGGTTACGTTGCTATGATGGAGTTTTAAATGGGGTACAATCATAATAGGAGGGGCTATTTATGAAGGTAGTTATTTTAGCAGGCGGTTTTGGAACACGTATATCAGAGGAGAGTCATTTAAAACCCAAGCCAATGATAGAAATTGGAGATAAGCCGATATTATGGCATGTTATGAAATTGTATTCCCATTATGGATTTAATGAATTTGTAATTTGCTGTGGCTATAAGCAGCATATCATTAAACAATGGTTTGCCGATTATTATTTATATAATAGTGATATTACTTTTGACTTTTCTAACAACAATAGTATGATAGTCCACAATAATGTAGCAGAGCCATGGAAAATAACCCTAGTGGATACTGGATTATATACTATGACAGGGGGCAGAATCAAAAGAATTAAAGGGTATATAGGTGATGAACCCTTTCTTCTGACTTATGGAGATGGTGTGTCAGACATTAACATAGAAAAAACCATACAATATCATAAGGCCCATGGTAAAATCACCACCATGGCTACAATTCAACCAGATGGCAGGTTTGGAGTGGTTGATATTGACCCCAATAATAATATAAGAAAATTTACAGAAAAAAGCAAAAGTGATGTGGGGTGGGTTAATGGAGGCTTTATGGTTGTAAATCCTGAGGTTTTTGATTACATTGAAGGAGATAATACAATCTTTGAGTTAGAGCCTCTAATGAATTTATCCTCGGATGGACAACTGGTTGCATATAAGCATAGCGGTTTTTGGCAATGCATGGATACACAAAGAGATAAAGAAAAGCTGGAGGAGTTATGGAAGAGCGGAGCAGCACCATGGAAGGTGTGGCCATAATGAGAAAAAAAATACTAGTACTAGGCGCTAATGGATTTATAGGACGAAATCTTAAGGAGTATTTAGAACCGCTGGAATTATATGAAATACATGCGCCTACCAGTAAAGAATTTGATATTTCTGAAGAAGAAGAGGTAAAAAGGTGGCTCCATGAGAATTATTATGATGTCATCCTACATGCTGCAGTATATAACCCTAGAGTAGGTGCTAATAAGGATATTTTTAAGGAGCTTGATAAGAATTTAAGAATGTTTTTTAATTTCGAAAGGTACCAAAGCTTATACGGAAAGCTTATATACTTTGGCTCGGGGGCTGAATTTGATAAGCGTGGGGATATAAGCCTTGTTAATGAGGAAGCCATAGGCAATGGAGTTCCTGATACAGATTATGGGTTTTATAAGTATATAATTAATAAAGCTATACAGAGAAGCAATAACATATATAATTTACGAGTTTTTGGCCTGTTTGGAAAATATGAAAATTGGAGTAGAACATTTATTTCAGGGGCCTGTTGTAAAGCAATTAAAAATCTACCTATAACGATTAGACAAAATGTGTATTTCGATTATCTATATATAAATGATTTTTGTAAAATAACACAATGGTTCATTGATAATGATGGGATAAACAGAGATTATAATATCTCATCTGGAAAAAGGGTAGATTTATTACGGATTGCAGATATTGTAAAAAGTATAAGTAAAAAAAACATACAGATAATTACATGCAAAGAGGGTTTGGCTAAGGAATATTCCGCCAGTAATCAACGTCTTATAAATGAAATAGGTGACTTTGCTTTTATGACGATGGAGGAGGCTATACATGATTTATATAGCTGGTATCAAAATAACGAAAATGATATAGATATTTATTCATTGCTATATCAATGAATATTAATTGGCTGAGGGCCAAAGGAGGAAAAGGGAATGCTTAACGATAAGACAATCCTAATTACTGGTGGGACAGGCAGTTTTGGTAGAAAATTTTTGGAAATGATTCTAGATAGATATGTACCACATAGAATTATTATTTACTCAAGGGATGAATATAAGCAGAGTCTTATGAAGGCAGAGTATGAAAAAAAATATGATATGTCCAAGGTGCGTTTTTTTATTGGTGACATACGGGATAAAGATCGATTATACAGGGCATTTGATCATGTTGATTATGTCATTCATGCTGCTGCTATGAAGCAGGTTCCAGTATGCGAGTATAATCCCTTTGAAGCTATAAAGACAAATATACATGGTGCTCAGAACGTAATAGATGCTGCTATTGATAGAGGTGTAAAGAAGGTTATTGCATTGTCAACAGACAAGGCAGTAAATCCTATAAATCTCTACGGTGGGACAAAGCTTGTATCAGATAAGCTTTTTATTTCTGCCAATGCCTACAGTAAAATTAGTAAAACGAAATTTTCTGTAGTGCGGTATGGCAATGTTGCTGGTAGCCGTGGTTCGGTTATACCAACCTTTCAAAATATGATTAATAACGGAGTAACAGAGCTGCCTATAACGGATTCTAGGATGACACGTTTTTGGATTACATTAGAACAAGGCGTTGAGCTAGTATTTAAGGCACTTGAGGAATCCTATGGGGGAGAAACCTATATTTCTAAAATACCCTCCTTCCGAGTAACTGACTTAGCGGAGGCAATGCTTCCAGGTGTTAAGCTTAAGGAAATAGGAATAAGAGAAGGCGAAAAGCTACATGAAATTATGATTACTAAAGATGATTCTAAGTTTACTTACGAATATGAAAAGCACTACATCATATATCCTCACTTTGATTGGTGGGTGTTTGATGAACAAAAGGTGCGAAATGGAATTAAGCTAGAAGAAGGGTTCGAATATAGTTCGGAGTCAAATAAAGAATGGTTGAATGTTAGTCAACTTGGTAGTGAGATTGAAAAATTAACACTGTAGATTTCTAGAAGTAAGAATAACAATATAAGGCTTATATATGGTATACGAGGAGGAGCTTTATGAATAAAAAATTGAAAACACTGAAGGATTTTCAAGGCTTATATATAAATGGATTTGACTCTATTGCGATCGATATAGTAGGCTATTGCAATGCTAAATGTAAGTATTGTCCAGCGGGAAATGATTTGTCTAATAAAGGCCATTATATTAGTCTTGAGTTATATGAGGAGATTTTAAAAAAATTAATTGAATACAAGTTTTATACCAGTTCCACAAATTATCATATTTATTGTCTAGGGGAGCCTTTGTTGCATCCACAAATTAACGACCTACTCATTATAATGAGTAGGTATGGAATCAGAACGTCAATTAGTACGAACGCAAGTGTAGTTCCAGAATTTACTGCAGAGGCGTTAGAATGTGTAGACAGATTTATTATTTCAATGCCTGGGTTTTCACAAGCCTCTTATGACAGAATACATGGCTTTAATTTTAATAAAATACAAGAAAATATTAGTAAGCTTAAAAGTAATGTAGATAATAAAGCCAACCATTCTATTGGCTTTGATATGAGTTTTCATATTTATCAATTCAATGAAAGCGAGATGACAATGGCTAAAGAGTATTGTCACAAAGAAGGAATTAGGTTCGCTCCTAATTTTGCTGTTTTAATAGATAAGAATAAATGCAGAGATTATGTGACTAATAAAATGGATTATCAGGAGCTGAAGGATATTTCAAAGGATTTATTCTTAGGAGTACTTGATGAGCAAATAAGGGTATCACCAAGAAATTATTGTGATTTTCAACAGCGCTTCGTGTCTATAAATGTTGATGGAGATATCAGAATATGTAGTAGCTTTAATAAAGCATATGAAAAAAATATCCTTATAGGAAATATTGTTAATGATGATATAAATAGTATTATTTATAATAAGTATAATTTTCCTAGATGTGAGGAATGTATATCAATGGGCTTAACATTAGGCAAAGGATATGATTGCAAGGTTTATCCAAATGCCTTTTATAATTTAATGAAGGAAAACGAATATTTAAAAAGCAAAATATCAGAAGGCGAAAGCATAGATTATGAGATTAAATTGTTGTTTAGTATTAGACTATGGGAACAAGAGAATTATTCTAAAGACTTATTGAATGATATCATTAATCTGAGCAGGGATAAGCGATTTTCATCTGAATTAGTGGTGGAGTTAATCGGAAAATATTGTAGATTTGCGGAACAAACAAGTTTAATGATGAAAAATGTAATTTTATAAATTTTAAGACTTGCTCGATGTTAGCTTTTTCTAATTGCCATAAATATTAAATGTGGGGGATCAAAAAGATGAAATATGGAGTAATTGGTTTTAGTTGTTTAAGAGAGGATCGTATGTTTGTTAATATAGGTGATTGGTTTCAATCAATCGCTATTTTAGAGCAGTATAAAAAGATGGACATTAAAGAAGAAGATGTAATTATAATTGACATTAATGAGTTGAATAATTATAACGGAGAATATGTTATACTTCCAATAAATATTAATCTTTCACATAATTGGATCATAGATATATTACCTCTTCCGCCTAAGATTATACCTGTATTTATTGGACTTAGCTATTTTTCAGCCACGAAACTGTCTGATAAGTTAATTGAATACTTTAGAGAATTTTCACCTGTAGGATGCAGAGATGAGTCTACCTTAAAATTAATGAGACAGTATGGTATTAGCTCATACTTGTATGGTTGTATTACATTAACTCTTCCAACAAGAGAAGAAAATCATGCAGACAAAATTTACTGTGTTGATATGCCTGATGTTTTAAGTGATTATTTTCCTAAAGAAATACGAAATTCTGAAATAATTAACATAAGTCATATTTATAAAGATGATAAAGCAATAAATAGCTATCATAGTGCGATTGAATTGTTAAGTCAATACGCTACAGATGCTAAGCTAGTGATAACCTCAAGGATGCATAGCATTGCACCATGCCTTGGCATGGGAATACCAGTTATAGCAGCAGTTGAAAACTGTTCTCCTAGATTTGGAGGATTAGATAAATTCATTAATATTTATACTCCTGAAACGTTTGAAAATATTAACTGGACACCAGACATAGTTAATTTGGATCAAGCAAAAAAAATAATGGAGGAACATTTTAGAAGGACTGTTCGAAAGTATGAAGATAAATATAAAACGATTCTTGATTTTAGCTATTACTTAGAAACAAGAGAAAAGAGTAATTATGGAAGCCATTATAAAAGTAGTCTTAAGAAAATACCATTTGGGAAGGATGATAGCTTCGAATATGCCATATGGGGAACAGGTCAGGTTGGAATTGGAGTTTATGAGGCCATGAAGGAACATTACCCCAAAAGTCAAATGGTCATGGCAATAGATAGCTTTTGTAAGGGAGAATTTTTTGGTTTGGAAATTAATCAACCATACAAACTGTTAGAGAATAAAGATGCCTATATATTAATAGCTTCTTATTCAGGAGAGAAAGAAATTGTAAATTATCTTAAAAATAATAATTATGTAGAATTTGATCATTACTTAAAGCTAGGGACAACAACAGGATAGTAGCTATGTTAACAATTAATCAATGACAGATATTAATAAATTGAAAAGGAAAATGAAACTATGAAAATTTCTGATTACATAGCAAAGTTTTTGGTTGAAAATGGTATTAAAGATTTATTTACAATTTCCGGTGGCGGAATTATGCACCTGCTTGATAGCGTTGCCAAGCAAAAGGGTTTAAATATAGTGTATAACCTTAATGAACAGGCTACTGGTATTTGTGCTGATAGCTATGCCCAGTATACTAACCATTTGGGGGCTTGTTTGGTTACAACAGGTCCAGGTGCCACTAATGCTGTTACCGGCTGTGCCGGAGCGTGGCTGGATTCCAGTCCAGTGTTATTCATTTCTGGACAAACCAAAACAGCAGATATGGGGCAACTAAGGGGACTCAGACAATTTGGTGCGCAGGAAATAGCTATAGTTCCTATGGTTGAGCCTATAACAAAGTACGCTGTAACAGTTATGAAGGCAGAGGAAATACGCTATCATCTAGAAAAGGCTGTGTATTTAGCAACACATGGTAGACGAGGCCCCGTATGGATAGACATACCCCTTGATATTCAAGGTAGCCAGATTAAAGAAGAATGCTTAGTGGGCTTTAGTCCAGAAGTCGAAGGCTTAACGGATCAATATTCCGTTGAAGAAAAGGAAATATCGAAGATATATGATCTTCTTAACAAATCAGAAAGACCTGTGGTGCTGATGGGGCATGGTGTTGCTGCTAGCGGACGAGGTGAAGATTTAAGTAGACTGCTGGAGGAATTTAAAATTCCTGCACTTGCTACATGGAGGGCTAAGGGTATTTGTGGAGATAATGATGAATTGTTCATGGGATTGCCTGGAATACCGGCAATGCGCTATTCAAATTATGTGTTGCAAAATTCGGACTTGCTACTCATTATAGGAAGTAGGCTGAATCCTGTAATTACAGCTTATGCAGAGGAAAATTTTGCACCTAAGGCAGTGAAGGTGATTGTTGATATTGATAACAATGAAATAGAAAAGCTCAGAATACCATTTGAGTTGAAAATAAATACTGACGCTGGTGTTTTGATCAGCAAGCTAATAGACATGAAGGAAAAGTATAACAATAAGCCTAGAGGGAGTTGGATTGATTATTGCGTAAGCATGAAGAAAAAATATCCATTGAGTAAAGAAGTACAGCCCCTTGAGGATGAAGGTAAGGTTGACGGATACATGTTTGCTGAAAAGCTTTCGGATTATATGAAGGTGGAGGATATAGTTGTGGGTTCTTCCTCAGGACGCACATGTGGAATATCCCATATGGCGATTAAATTAAAAAAAGGGCAAAAATTCGTTACATCGATGGGTATTGGGGCTATGGGCTGGTGCTTACCAAGTGCTATTGCTAGCTGTGTAGCTGGAGAAAAAAGGCGTACAATTCTTCTAGAAGGAGATGGAAGCCTGCAGCATAATATCCAAGAGCTAGCATTAATCAATACCTATAAATTACCTATTAAAATTTTTATTTACTCTAATAATGGCTATGCTTCAATACACAATATGCAAAGAAATAATTTCAACTCTAACTACGCAGGCTGCGACAAGGAAAGCGGCATTGAATTTCCAGACCTACAAGCAATAGCAGATGCATATAAGCTTAAATACTATTTAATTAAAAATAATCAGGAGATAGATACTGTTTTAGCTGAGGTAATGAGGGACAATGAGCCAATTTTATGCGAAGTGCAAAGTTCTATAAACTTTGACGAAATTCCCAAGTCTAGGACCATTGCAAATGAAGATGGTACATTCACATCCTCTAAGCTAGAGTATTTATATCCTTTCTTAGATATAGCGGAGCATAATGAAAATATGCTAGATTAGCTTAATCAATAAAATTGTTTAAAGAAATTACTTTGAGGGCTATGCTGGTTTAATAAAGGGGACCAACATGGAAGTAGTTGATTGGAGGTAAATAAATGAGCAAATTGGCAATTCATGGTGGTAAGCCTGTCAGGGACTCCTTTCTTAGCTATGGGAGACAATCAATAGATGACAATGATATTCAAGCAGTGGTAAGGGTCTTGAAAAGCGACTACTTAACTACGGGACCTTACGTGAAGCAGTTTGAAGAAAAAGTGGCAAGCTACACTGGTGCTAAATATGCGGTAGCTGTTTCAAATGGTACAGCAGCTCTACATATGGCATGTGCTGCTGCTGGAATCGGACAAGGCGATGAAGTGATTGTCAGCCCTATGACTTTTGCAGCTTCGGCAAATTGTGTCCGTTACTGTGGGGGTCGACCAGTTTTCGCAGATGTAGATCCCTCCACTTACAATATTGATCCAGAAAAAATCGCCAAACATATTAACCATAAAACAAAGGCAATTATACCCGTTGATTTTGCAGGTCAATCCGTAGACATGGACGCAATTAGAAAAATTGCCGATAATTATGGGTTACTCATAATAGAGGATGCTGCACATGCCTTAGGTAGTGAATATAAAGGAAAAAAGGTGGGGGTGCAGGCTGATTTAGTAGAGTTCAGTTTTCATCCGGTGAAGCCTATAACGACTGCAGAAGGTGGTATTGTAACTACCAATGACCAAGAGCTCTATAATAGAATGCTTCTTTTTAGAAGCCATGGTATAACTCGAAATCCCAATCAAATAATTCAAAATGAGGGGTTATGGTACTATGAGCAGCAGGAGTTGGGGTACAATTACCGCATTACAGATTTACAAAGCGCCTTAGGCTACAGCCAAATGAATAGATTAGATAGTTTTATAAGTAGAAGAAGAGAAATAGTACAAAAATATAATGAAGCCTTCAGTGGGTTGGAAGAAATTGGTATACCATATGAAGCAGAATATTCCAATTCGGGCTGGCATTTATATGTGATTAAAATAAAACCGGAATTATTAAAGGCCTCAAGAAAGCTTATCTTTGATGCTTTACAGGCAGAAAATATTGGAGTGAATGTTCACTACATACCTGTATACTATCATCCATACTATAGAAGCTTAGGCTATGAGAAGGGTCTATGTCCTAATGCGGAAGAATTATATGAGCATATATTGACCCTCCCCCTTTACCCTTCAATGGAGGACGAAGATATTGAGGATGTAGTTAAAGCAGTAGAGAAAGTAATTCACTATTATAGAAAATAATCATTTTAATGTGGTGGGGATATGAAAGAAATAAACGTTAAGATATTTACTGAGGGCGGAAGCTCTATGGGATTAGGTCATTTATCAAGGTGTAGCTCCCTTTACGACGAACTTGTAAATAGAGGTATCAAGGTAGAGCTTATAGTCTATGGTGATTTAGACAGTTCTAATTTTTTACAGGGTAAAAGCATTTTAAATATTAATTGGCTATCAGGAAATTATCTAGATAGTTATATTGATAGTACGGATTATTGCATTGTAGACTCGTATAAAGCGTCGAAAGAGCTCTATCAAGTTATATCAGGCAAGTCAAAAAGAGCGCTATTTATTGATGATAATGTAAGAGTTGAATACCCAGAGGGTATAATTGTTAACCCTTCACTAAATTGCGATAATCTTATATATCCTATCGATGAAAAAAAGCTTTATTTACTTGGACAAAAGTACATAATTTTAAGAAGACCTTTTTTAAATGTCAAAAGAAATAGCATTGGTGAAAGAGTTAAAAAGGTATTAATTACAATGGGTGGCTCTGATGTAAGAAATTTAACACCCAGAATTCTCAATACCTTCTGTAGAAAGCATCCTGAGATAAAATTCACTGTTATTATTGGGAATAGCTTTAATAACAGAGAAGCTATAAAAGATATAAAATTCGATAATATAAGAATTTATCATAATGCAGATGCAGAATTAATGAAGAAATTGATGCTTAGGTCTGACCTTGCACTAACGGCTGCTGGACAAACAATTTACGAATTATTGGCAACCCAGACACCCTTTATTGCAATAAAAATTGCAGACAATCAAAATAACAATATTAATGGACTAAAAAAGATCAACCCAATGCAAATTATTATAGAATACGGTAGAGATGACTTCAATGAGACCTTACAAAAAGGGTTTACGGAAATGCTAAAGCTAGAAAAAAGGAAAGAATTTTTTGACTGCTATTTAAATGGTGTTGATGGGTTGGGGAGTAAAAGGATTATAGACCGCTTAATTTCAGATGCAGGGGATGGTTTTAATGTCTAAGATAGTGTTTTGTGGCTTTGGGAAACTGGCAAAGGACTGTTTAGTAGAATTATTTGATATGGGATATAAGGTAGACTATGTTTTAACCCATAGGGAGCTACAAGAAGAAAGCGTAGATACCTTTGCTATAAGAAATAATATTATGTATTCCTATAAAGATGCAAGAAAAAATTTAAGGGAGCTTTTAGAAGCTATTAATGTAATAAAACCGAAATATTTAATAAGTGTAAATTATAGGTATATCTTGCCTAAAGAGATATTTACTATAGCTGGACATGCTTTGAATATTCACGGGTCATTGCTTCCCAAATATAGAGGAAGAACACCCCATGTTTGGAGCATTATAAATGGTGAGATGGTGACTGGTGTCACATCACATTTAATTGATGAAGCTGTTGATACAGGGGATATTATTGAGCAAAGAATTATTAATATTCGAGAAGACGACACAGGACATAGCCTATTAATGAAGTTCAACGAAATATACCCTTCATTACTGATGGACTCTTTAAACAGGCTAGCGGCTGGAAGTGCTCTAAGGAAACAAAATGAGGATGAAGCTAGCTACTATGGAAAGAGAACTCCAGATATGGGCTACATAGACTTCTATAAAGAATCTATAGACATAATTAATTTTGTAAGGGCACAGTCAGAGCCATATCCGGGAGCCTATTACTATTTAAAGGATGGTAGAAAAATCGTAATTAATAAACTGGATATTGACCAATCAATTGAATTAAATGTATCTATTGGAGTGATTGGAAAAATAGGGGACTCCTACTACGCAAGATGCAAAGACGGTATTCTAAGGATAAAGGAATATAGAATTATAGAATGAAATGGAGGGCAAATATGTCAATCAATATTAGTGGTTTTGAAGTTAACAACAAAAGCAGCACTTTTATAATAGCAGAACTCTCTGCAAATCATGGCCATGATATTAATATTGCGAAAAAAACTATAAAAGCAGCAAAGGAAGCTGGCGCAGATGCAATTAAGATTCAAACATACACAGCAGATACATTAACAATTAACTGCGATAATGAATATTTCAAATTAAGCAGTGGTACTATTTGGGACGGAAGAACATTATTTGACCTATACAGTGAAGCCTCCACCCCTTGGGAATGGCAGAAGGAGCTTATGGAGTATGCTAATGAGCTCGGTCTCATATTCTTTTCCACCCCTTTTGATAAGACTGCAGTTGATTTTTTGGAAGAGCTGAATGTACCGGCATATAAGGTCGCTTCATTTGAGATAATGGATATTCCACTGATTGAATATATTGCATCGAAGGGCAAACCCATTATAATTTCAACCGGGGTTGCTTCCTTGAGCGATATTGAGGAAGCGATACAAGCATGTAAACGTATAGGGAATGAACAAATTATATTACTAAAATGTACTTCTTCCTATCCGGCAAGAATTGAAGACGCAAATCTTAAAACTATCCCCAATATGAAGGAAACCTTTGGTGTTGAAGTAGGATTATCTGATCACACATTAGGCATAGTTGCACCAGTGGTTTCAGTAGCCTTAGGAGCTAAAGTGATAGAAAAGCATTTTATATTGGACAAATCAATAGGCGGACCAGATGCCTCATTTTCCCTTGAACCGTTAGAATTCAGGCAAATGGTTGAAGCCGTCAGAGCAGCGGAAAAAGCTTTAGGAGAAATTGACTATAGTATGTCAGAAAATAAAAAGAAAAGCCGACTATTAGGAAGATCATTATTCGTTGTTAAAGACATGAAGGCTGGGGAAGTAATCTGCGAAGAAAATATTAGATCTATTCGGCCCTGCTATGGATTAGGCCCAAAACACTTCAAAGAGCTGATTGGGAAACGGATTAAGCAGGATGTTTTTAGAGGAACACCATTGAGCTGGAACCTAATTGAGTAGACGAAGTTTAGTGAATTAAAGGCTGCAATTGAAGAGGGCTTCCGACAGGCAGAAGAAGCTCTGGGAGGAACGCTGCCAGAGGTTTCTCAGCGGACCTACAAGCTGGTAATGGAGAAGCTGGAGAATTGGCTAAATGAATAATTATTATAACAAGGTAATGCAACCAATTCCTGTGATTCTATAAATGATTAAGCGATTATGGGTAGGCACACCGTAAAGGTTGTGCCTAATCCTAATTGACTATCAACGCTAATCATTCCCTGATGCTGTTGTATAATCTCTAGTGCAATGGAAAGTCCTAAGCCAGTAGATTGATGCTTATCTTTACCGCTTATACGATAATATCTGTCAAATATTTTTTCTATATCCTGTGGGGAGATTCCAATGCCTGTATCTGTAAAGGATATAATGGCTGTGTTTTTTTCCTTTTTTAAAGATACAAATACCTTGCCATTTGGTTTTGTATAGTATATTGCATTCAGGAGAAGATTCTGAAATGCCTGTTTAAGACGATACTCATCTCCCCAAGTAATACAATCACATTTCAGCTGTGTTTCTATACAAATATTCTTACTTTCTCCCTCTATACGACAGGCACTAATAACATTATTAATTAGGTCTGTGATAGGAACCCGATCCGTCTCTAGAATTACTTGCTTATCCTCAAGCTTGGCCATTAAAAATAAATCTTCAACTAGATGCTTTGTAAAATCCAATCTTTCCCTTATTATAGGTAATTCAGTATCCAGTAGCTCTGGTTGATTAGTAATTTTTTGAGTACAGCCTTGCATAACAAATAATGGTGTGCGTAAATCGTGAAAGATATTCATCATAAGGCTGTGTCGCCGTGACATCTGCTCTTGTAGAGCCTTTTTGCCTTCTAAAACTTTTATGTCGAGATTATGGTTTATTTGCTCTAGTTCATTAGCAAGGATTTCAGCTTCAATAAATTTTTCAGCGAAAATATGATTTATTAATAACATACAGCAAAAGGCAAAAGGAATATTAAAAAGCTTTGAAAATTGCATGGCGCGCAAAGGATAGCTTACACTTGATGATGTAAAAGAAGATAAGGGTATAACCAAACGTAATCCTAGACTTAAAGCATGGCCTGAAATTAAAAGCCATGCTCCTTTTCGTTTGCTAGCACAGGCATATATAAGAACGCCAATGGAAAATATGAACAAGCTATAAACATAAATTTCATTATGCAATTCAGGGAAAATACTTTCCAAAAATGACCATAACGCCAAAACAGAAATAACACCCCTTTTACTCAGTAGTATGTCAAAGCGTCCAGGAAGCTTAATATCAAACATTTTAAAGCATATAACAATATCCAGTATTATGCACCAGGCAAAAGCGTAGTATCGTAAGGAATATTTATCTGTACCAACAAATAGTGGAAGAACACTCCATAAAGTCAATGCACCGGTGTATATAGCAAACCATAATAGGTATTTTTCTGTTTTTTTCCGGCGATAAAGAGAGAGTGCATATACAAACATTAAAAATGTGATTCCAAGACAGAAAGCAAATGCCATATAAAAGGTTGAGTGTGCAGATTCAGCAATAGATGTAGTGGTTACATATATTGGTGTATTATTTGGATTTATACCTGTGTTAAAGACGACTCTGATTTTGTTATTTATAAACCAATCGGAGCTAAGTGATAACCTTGAAAAGAATGAAGACTCCTTTAAAATAGTGCCATTTATTAATACGTCTGATGGCAATTTTCCATAGATAAGCTCCAATTGTTGACTTTCATTTTTTCTGACTAAGTCAAAATAATAGGTATTAGTTTTTGAATCCCATTGATAATCTGTAAGTGAATATATATTGGTTTCTCCCTTATCAGGAAATGTGTCGCCGTTGTTTAAAACACCAAAGCTATTATTTATTTTTAGGCCTATTAAGAAAGCTAGACTAGTAATTAGTAGAAATAGAAGTATTGCTTTTAAATAATCCTTTTTCATATGTATTCCCCTCTTTTTCCTTAAGCATAATGTTGAAAGAGCCTCAACAAAAGTATATCAAATATTTAACAAAATTTAAAGAATTAAGAGTATCTGAGCTGAAAGACCCAGAATACACTTTTTAGTAGCACGATGCAAGAAGACCCTTGTCGAAATAGTTAAAATTAAGGTAATATTGATTTAAGGGGTGAAGTTATATGATAAAGATTCTTTTAGTTGAAGATGATCCATTAGTAGCAAAGATAATCCTCTACTACCTTGAACAAGCTCAGACTTATGAAGTTATTTGGGCCAAAACAGGTAGCGAAGCCTATGCAAATGCAAGAGATAAATTTGATGTTATACTTCTTGATATTTTGCTTCCTGATGTTAATGGTGTTGACCTTTGTTCTAGGTTGAGAGAGTGGCATGATTGTCCTATTATATTTATTTCCTGTCTTGACTGCAGCGATACAATTGTTAAAGCATTAGAACAGGGTGGAGACGATTTTATAGTAAAGCCTTTTGATAACAAAATTCTTGAGGCGCGAATAAAAGCAAATCTTCGAAGAGCGAATAAAGTACTTGATAATACTAAGAACACTTTGGAATGCACTGGATTTAAATTAGATGCACACCGTCATATTGTAGTTAAAAAGGAAGGGGAGTTAAAATTATCCTCCACTGAGTTTAAGATATTGTCGTTTTTAATGCAAAATCCTGGAAAATACTATACCCCTAAAGAATTATATTATAATATATGGGGAGCAAAAAGCTACGGAGATGCACGAACTGTAATCGTTCACATACACAATATTAGAAATAAAATTGAAGAAGACGTGAATAATCCCAGATTTTTAAGAATGGAATGGGGTCAAGGATACTATTTCGACCCTAAGGGAAAAGCTAATTAAATATAAATAGGCAATATCATATATATCTGCAGGGGTGTGGGATGAGATGCATGAACACCTCTATTAGGTAACAGAAATTAAGAACATATTAAATCTAACAGAACAAATGTTAAGGTTTCTTAATCCCGAAAAATGCTTACTTCGCATTATTAGGGATTTTTTTAATGGATTTGACGATATAGCTGCTTGTTTGTGGTAATATTTTTCTGTTATCATTCAATAAACACTGAAAATCTTAATAACTGTTTAATCAACATGCAGCTTAAAATATGTTAAAATAAAATCAAACTTAAAAGAGTTGTAATATAGCAGTTCTGTAGTTATTAATTTTATTAACAATGACAACGTATTACTTTTAAGCAATAGGTGACTAGGACTTTTTCTGAATCATGTTGCTTAATTTGTTTCAAAAAGGCTTTACGTAGTTATATAAAGAGAATCGCATAACAGCTATTAAAATAATTAGAGTTAATTGTTCAGTAGGGCGAAGATATGATTCGTGTTGAATCATATCTTTTGGTATGTTAATAAAATATTAATTACAGAACTAAAGGTAAAGCAGGCAAAAGCAGCATTGCTGGGAATGGAGTTTTAGGGAGGTGGTTTGAAAAAAGCTATAACCTGAACAATATTTATCACAAGAAAAGTATTCAAGATTCGTATGTTGTATTACTAATTTAAGACCGGAGGAGAAAAAATGAAGAAGCTTATTTCACTACTTATTTGTATTTGCATGATTACTTTACTATTTGTTGGGTGCACCAAGGAGGAGCAGCCAGTTGCACTTATTAATGGCAGCTTTGAAGGTACAGCTGCTGGTATGCAAGGGCCAGTGACTGTAGGTATCACTGTTGAAGACAGTAAAATCACGAATATCGAGTTTTTACAGAATTCTGAAACGCCATATGTTGTAAAAGTAGCGGTTGAACGTATACCAGCTCAGATAATTGAAAATCAAAGCTTATCTGTAGAAACTGTAACAGGTGCAACTTTAACTAGCTTCGCTATTATCAATGCAGTAACTAATGCGGCTAAAGAAGCTGGTTTAGATGTTAATGCTCTAAAGAACAATAAGATAGCTGTAACACCTAAGGATCCTCAAACATGGGATACAGATGTTCTTGTAATGGGTGGAGGAGGCGCTGGTCTTGCAGCTGCAATTAATGCCGTTGAACAAGGAGCGCGAGTTACACTAATTGAAAAAGGTTCTGTATTAGGTGGGAATACACTATTAGCAGGTGCGGCCTACAATGCTGTTGATATTGAGGCACAGAATAATATGATATTAACTAGAGCTCAAAAGGATACATTAGATGCTTATCTTGCACTTAATTCATCTGATTCAAAGCTGAAGCTTGACACTTTTCCTGAATGGGAAGCAGTATTGACAGAGCTCAAGTCAGATATTAATACATTCTATTCAGTGAATAAGGGAAAAACCGCCGGAGTGGATATGCCAGGTTTTGACTCTAATGCATTGCATATGTGGCATATGTATACAGGCGGACTTCGTGAGTTATTAAATGGTAGCTGGGTTGCCCCAGAGGTTCACCTAGCTAGAAAGCTGGCGACTGATTCTCTAGATGCTTTTGCGTGGATGGGAGAAGTTGGTCTTGAAGCATCTTATGGTGACGATGCTAAGTACGGGAGTGCTGCTGGACTTGGAACAGTTCTAGGTGCTATGTGGCCAAGAACCCATAGCTTCATGACAGGTGCTCTACGAATTCCCCAGCTTGAAAAGGTTGCACTGGAAAAAGGCGTTATCATATATACAGAAACTGAGGGTACTGAACTTTTAGTGGATGCATCAGGCAAGATAGTGGGTGCAAAAGCTGTACAGGTAGACGGCACGCAAATCACAATTAATACAACTAAGGGAGTTGTTCTTGCAACGGGTGGATATAGTGCAAACCCGACCATGGTTAAGAACTATGATAGCTATTGGGGAGATGACCTTACAGATAGAACATTATCAACTAATATGGGCACTAACACGGGCGATGGCATTGTAATGGCACAAGCTATCGGCGCTGATGTAAGAGGCATGGAGGTTGCACAGATGATGCCTTCTTCATCACCTGTTAAAGGCACTATGACAGATGGTATTTGGGCTGATGCAGCTGAGCAGATCTGGATTGACGGAGAAGGAAATCGTTTTGTAAATGAATATGCTGAACGTGACGTTCTTGCTAAAGCCTCACTAGCTCTTGAAGATGGTATTTTCTATATTGTTTATGCTGGCAGAGGAGATATTGGAAATCCTGATCAGAAAATAAAAGGAACTGAATATGATGAGCGTGTTGCGGGAATGGTTGAAGGTGGCCATGTATGGTACGGTAGTACGCTTGCTGAATTAGCAGAAGCTACTAAAACCTCTGCAGCTGGTGTTGCACCAGCATTTACTGAAGAGCAATTACGCAGTACAATAGAAAAATATAATAGCTATGTAGCAAACCAAAAAGATGATGACTTTAATAAGGGTGTTGTTGCAGGTGCTATTGATCTTGAGTATATAGAAGCTAATGACAATGTTGGAATTGTAATAAGCCCAAGAAAATCATCACTGCACCATACAATGGGTGGCGTTGTTATTGATGACGAATGCCATGTCATAAATGAAGATGGAAAAATCATTCAAGGTTTATGGGCAGCAGGAGAAGTTACAGGTGGAGTTCACGCTGGTAACAGACTTGGTGGAAATGCCATTACTGACATATTTGTTTTCGGACGCATTGCAGGAATAAATGCAGCAAGCGGAAAATAATTAAAAATCCATTGATGAAATAGCTTTTAATAGAAAAAGATTGCATTTGTAGATGAGCACAATAAAATTAAATAGATAGTATATGGGAGGAGCTGGAGAAGCTCCTTCTTTATGTTTATTTTTCGGAAATTTATGACCATAGTTGCAGATGAAAAATAGTAGGGATATGCTATAATTATTAGTAATATTTACCTGTTATTAGTGGAAGCGAAGGGTGTGGTCTAATGCTGAGAAATTGTATTGTTTGTGGAAGGCTCTTCAAAAGCTCGGATGAAAACATATGCGACAGGTGTACCGATGATGCGGATAGCCCCTACATCAAGGTAAGAGAGTATCTTTATCGCCATAGAGGAGCCAGTGTGCTTGAGGTGTCGGCAGCTACAGGGGTTTCGGTTTCCAATATACTTAAATTAATAAATGATAAAAGGATTGGCCTAGTGGGGGAAAGAAGCCTTCGGCTTAAATGTCCCTCCTGTGGCGACGACATAAGCAATGACGGTCATTGTCTAAGGTGCACCGACCGAGCTGTAAGAGAAACTAACAGCGGCACCGTAAAGTCGGAGAGTAAGGCCAATAACAGCTTTGGTAATAGATCAAGAAGAAAATAGGATATGTAAAAATATCCTATTTTTTTATTGCCAAAATTAAGCTATAAATAAGCAATAAAGTTTTAAGCAAGTGTATAAAAATACTTTGTCAAAATTATGATTCTGTATTATAATAAGATTATTATGCGAGAAATAAGCACATATGTAATCGGTGGAAAAACATTTTTATCATTTGTACACAAATGTATGAACATATCGTAATAATACTACCGAAAAAGGAACAATATTCTGAATATTTATAAGGTTTTGATTATAAATATACATTTTTTGACCTCAGATATTTCTATCAGGAGTCAAGCAAAAATCTAGAGGCCAGACAGATAAAAATTTTAATATAGTCAAAGGATTATCCGTAATAAAATTAGTTCGGCTGCTATTCTATGAGCTTATGTTTGGAGGCTACAAACGATTGCCTTATTGGAAGAAAGCCATTAATTTCGCAATTGGTTGAATTATTAAAAAATTTAAACAATTAGTACAAAACTGTAATAACATAAGTGGTGATCGAGCATGAGGTATTCAATAACATCTATAATTCTCTTAGGAGAATTTTTATAGAAGGATGATTTATCATCTTAGACAAAAAAGGGAGGAAATATGATGAAAAAGAAGGTAGCGATTTTTTTAGTTTTTGTGCTTACTATTTCTTTAATTTTAGTAGGCTGTGCACCAAAGGAGACTGCTGGACCAGCACCTGCTGATGACGTTATTAGAATAGGAGTATTTGAGCCTATTACTGGAGATAATGCAGCAGGAGGCGAGCTGGAGGTTGAGGGTGCCAAGCTGGCAAACGAATTATATCCTACGGTTTTAGGAAAAAAGGTTGAATTGGTGGTTGTTGACAATAAGTCCGATAAGGTAGAGGCTGCTAATGCTGCTTCATTACTAGTTGATAAGGAAAAGGTAGTTGCTATAATAGGAAGCTGGGGAAGCTCGTTATCCATGGCAGCTGGGGACATCGTTAAGAATGCACAGATTCCTGCAGTAGCAGCATCAGCGACAAATCCGTTAGTAACCTTAGGAAATGATTACTACTTCAGAGTATGCTTCCTTGATCCTTTCCAGGGAACAGTAATGGCAAACTATGCGTATAACAAACTAGGGGCCAAGAAGGTAGCTATAATCCAAGAGGTTTCTAATGACTATGCAGTAGGCTTGGCGAAGTTCTTTACGGATTCTTTTGTTGAATTAACAGGTGATAAGGATGCAATTGTAGCAGTATCAAACTATAATACAAGAGACAATGATTTTTCAGCTCAATTACAAAATATTGCAGCTAAAAACCCTGATGTAATATTTGCTCCGGGTAACTTTACAGAGTCCGCTTTGATCATTAAGCAGGCTAGACAGCAGGGTATCCAGATTCCTTTCATAGGCGGAGACACATGGGAAACACCTGAGTTTCTAGAAATCGGTGGTGAAGAGGTTGAAGGTGCGGTATTCTCTACCTTCTTTACATCTGAAACTCCGATTACAGCTGAGTCTGAGATATTCTTAAGGGAGTACAGAGCTAAATACGGCAAGGAGCCTGCAGCGGTTACAGCACTTGGGTATGATGCTTATCTAGTTATTTTAGCAGCTATTGAAAGAGCAGGATCAGCAGACCCTGTTAAAATCAGGGACGAAATAGCTAAAACTACAGATTTTGTAGGGGCAGCTGGTATGATTACTCTGGATGAAAATGGAGATGCAATTAAGAGCGCGGTTATTAAGATAGTTAAGGATGGGGAGTTCAAGTATCAGGATACTATTGAGCCAACCAAGTAATTTACATTACAAAAATTAAGATAATACGCTTCCTGCCGTAAAGCAGGAGGCGTATTAAAACTATGAAGATTAGGTGGTGGACACGTGGGACACATGACATGGAATTTGTTTTTACAGCACCTTACTAATGGAGTCTCATTAGGCAGCTTATATGCTCTAATAGCGATCGGATATACAATGGTATATGGTATTTTACGTTTAATTAATTTCGCCCACGGCGATATATTTATGATGGCGGTGTATTTTTCTTTTTATGGCGTGGCCACCTTTGGGATGCCATGGTATGCAGCATTTATCGTTGCAATTATTCTAACCGTCTTTTTAGGCATGATGGTGGAGAGAGCAGCCTACAAGCCCTTGAGGGAATCGCCGAGGGTTAATATTTTAGTTTCTGCAATAGGAGCCTCGTTTTTATTACAGAACCTTGCTGTAGTAATCTTTGGCGGTAGACCAAAGGCTTTTCCAACAGTTAAGCTATTACAAGAGGTTATAACCATCGGTTCAGTTACTCTGCAAAGGCTAACTTTGGTAATACCCGTTGTGACGCTATCGCTGCTGGCGGGATTATTATTCTTAATAAATAATACAAAGAGTGGTATGGCCATGAGGGCGGTTTCTAAGGATCATGAAACTGCCGGATTAATGGGTGTCGATGTAAACAGAACGATTACCTTAACCTTTGGGATAGGCTCAGCACTGGCAGCAGTAGGAGCCATTATGTGGGGAATGAAGTTTCCTCAAATCAACCCTACAATGGGAGTAATACCGGGTTTGAAATGCTTTATTGCTGCTGTAATAGGAGGCATAGGCAATATTTCCGGAGCTGTTTTAGGTGGCTTTATACTGGGGGTTGGAGAAATTCTACTTGTGGCGATGCTGCCGTCACTAACTGGCTACAGGGATGCCTTTGCTTTTATCCTACTAATCGTTATTCTATTATTTAAGCCTACAGGCATCATGGGTGAAAAAATATCGGAGAAGGTGTAGACTATGAAAAGAAGAAATGTTATTTTAACATCAGTATCTATACTTTTACTGCTGGCATTTGTTTTTATAGCAGACAGTAGCTTTGATGCTTATACAGTAAGGATTTTAAATCTCTGTGCTATTTATACGGTGCTGGGTCTAAGCATGAACCTAATAAATGGCTTTACCGGTCTATTTTCCTTGGGACATGCAGGCTTTATGGCTGTGGGGGCCTATACGACTGCCATACTGACAATGTCTGCAGCCACTAAACAGCAGAATTTCTTTTTAGCACCAATTATGCCGCCTCTGGACAAGCTCAATGCACCTTTTCTAGTTGCACTGCTGGTGGGGGGACTTTTATCGGCTCTTATTGCGCTGCTTATCGGAGCACCGGTGCTTAGGCTGAAGGGGGACTACCTGGCGATTGCAACCCTAGGCTTTTCTGAAATCATTCGAATCGTATTTACCAATACGCAAAGTATCACAAATGGTGCTCTGGGCTTAAAGGCTATTCCGGCCTCGACTAATCTATGGTGGAGCTATGGTGTGGCGGTATCTACTATAATAATTATGGCATTATTAATCAGCAGCAGCTATGGAAAGGCCTTTAAGGCGATCCGAGAAGATGAAATCGCTGCCGAGAGCATGGGGATTAACCTCTTTAAGCATAAGGTGCTTTCCTTTGTAATTGGCGCATTTTTCGCAGGAGTAGGCGGAGGTCTATTGGGTAGCCTGATGGGAACCATTGATCCTCAGATGTTTAGGTTTTCCTTTACATTTAACATACTACTGATAATCGTGTTGGGTGGCATGGGAAGTATTACCGGGACTGTCATAGCAGCATTTATAGTATCCTCTGCAGGAGAGCTGCTGAGATTCCTGGACCAATCAATAAATCTTGGCTTCGTTGTTATACCTGGAATATCAGGCTTGCGAATGGTTGTATTTTCAGCATTACTAATGGTGGTTGTATTATTCTTTAGAAATGGACTTATGGGCACAAACGAGTTTAGTTGGGATAAGGTAATTGGCTTGCTTCAGCGAAGGCCTCTTAATAAAAGGAGGTTGGGACAATAATGAGCGTACTGAAAACTGAAAACATTACTATGAAATTTGGTGGCCTAACGGCTGTTAAGGACTTTAACTTAGAGTTAAATCAAAATGAGATTGTAGCACTTATAGGACCGAATGGAGCAGGTAAGACTACAGCCTTCAACATGATAACCGGAGTCTACAGACCAACCAGTGGCGGCATAATATACAATGGTCAAAGCATAGGCGGCCTAAAGCCAGATGCAATAACCAGATTAGGATTGGCTAGGACCTTTCAGAATATCAGGCTTTTTAAGGAGCTTAGCGTTTTGGACAATGTATTTATAGCGAATCATCTTCATTTAAAGTCTAATATAATTGAAGGCATATTTAGACTACCGAGATACCGTAGGGAGAAAAGGGAAAAGCTTCAGAAATCTGAATTCTTACTTGAAAAGCTGGGTCTGAAGGAATTTATGCATGAAAAATCCAGCAGCCTTCCCTATGGTTTGCAGCGGAGGCTGGAAATTGCCAGAGCTCTGGCAACCGACCCGAAGGTGCTTCTGTTGGACGAACCTGCAGCCGGTATGAACCCCAAGGAAACCGACGACTTAACAGAATTTATAAAGGAAATAAGGGACGAATTTAACATGACAATCTTTATGATTGAGCATCATATGCATTTGGTTATGGGTATTTCTGACAGAATATACGTACTGGACCATGGTGTGACTATTGCTGAAGGTAACCCCTATGAAATACAAAATGATCCACGTGTAATTGAAGCATATTTGGGGGTGAGTGAAGATGCTGAAGATTGATGATTTGGTGGTTTCCTACGGCAAGGTTGAAGCCCTTAAGGGTATTAGCCTAGAGGTTGAGGAGGGTAAAATAGTAACTTTGATAGGTGCCAATGGCGCCGGTAAAAGCACAACCCTAAAATCGATTGTGGGCCTCACAAAGCCACAAAGCGGGTCAATTTCCTATAATGGAAAAAACCTTCTGCTGGAGGATACAAAAAACATGGTAAGAAACGGAATTACATTGGTGCCTGAAGGCCGAAGGGTATTTCCAAATCTTACTGTATTGGAAAATCTAAAGATTGGGGCCTTTTGTAGAACAGATGCTAAGGCAATAAAGGACGATCTGGAATGGGTGTACAGCCTATTTCCAAAGCTGAAGGACAGAAGCTGGCAGCAGGCGGGAACCCTGTCGGGGGGTGAGCAGCAGATGCTGGCCGTTGGTAGGGCGCTGATGTCTAGACCAAAGCTTTTGATGATGGATGAGCCCTCTTTAGGACTGGCGCCCCTGATTGTTAAGGAGCTGTTTAATATTATTAAGGAAATCCACAAGCAGGGAATGACAATTCTACTGATAGAGCAAAATGCTTTTGCTGCCTTGAAGATAGCAGATCTTGCCTATGTGCTTGAAACGGGAAAAATATCACTAAAGGGTACAGGACAGGAGCTTTTGTGTAATGATGAGGTTAAGAAGGCATATTTAGGTGAAAGCACACATGCTTAAGAGGCGTTGTGGATAGTGAAAACATAGTGAGCAACAAATAGTGTATTGTGAATAGTGCATAGTGAAAAAACAAAGCTGTCATGCTGTAGCAGTGATGCAGAACAATAAATATATAAAAAAGAAGTCGATTGCTTATCGGCTTCTTTTTATGGTTTCAATTAATATAATTAAATTTTCAATAAGCTCCTCAGGCAAATCCTTTGCTTCTTTGTTTAGCATCTTTAGAAGCACCTCTTTGCTGGGGCGGTATTTTTCACCCTTGTCATTCAAATAGCTGATATCAGATTTGTGCAAGTCCCTACCCAATAGATAGTCTATTGTGACATCGAAAAAGTCCGCCAGCATAATCAGGAGCTTTTCATCCTTTGGAATTCGGGTGCCCTGTTCATAATTGCTGACTGCCTGACGGCTAATATTTAGTATAGAGGCTAAATCCTCCTGTCTTATGTTTCTTTCTTCCCGCAGCTTCTTTAGTCTAATTGAAAAGCTCATATAGATCCATCCGTTTCAATTTGTAATGTCTTAATAGTAGCATAATTTAAATTATTTACGGGTTTAATAAACGAAAAGTGTCAACTCGCTTGAAAAGACACTAAAAGTTTCGTATAATGGTAATAAATGCTAAATATGTAGGAGGCCGTTATGATAAAATACGACAGCTTTAAAAAGACTACTCTTCAAAAAATATATGAAACCTATAATACAATGTTCGAGCTATCCCACGCTGAATGGATCGATACGATAGAACAAATCCAGCGGGATCTGCTGTACAATAATATCTATTATCAGAAGGAAATAACCTATTCAGATTTTATAGAACGTGTCTACATATATCTATCGATTAATAGCAGAATAAATAAAAAAGAAGAGCAATAAATGCTCTCGTCTAAAAAAATGCTATTTGTATTCAGCAATGTATTGGGACATTATATGATTATAGGCCTCCAGGATCCTCCCAATTACATTGTTTTCAGCAGAGCTAAGCTTTATATCATCTACTGCAGCAATGGGTAGCACCTTTGGAGATGTTCCTGTTAAGAATAGACCCTCAGCCTCCCTGAGCTTAGATACAGCAATAGGCTCCTCCACTACGTTAATATTTAAATCTCTGCAAATTTCAATAATTCTGCTTCTGGTAATTCCCATCAGTACATCCCCTGCTGGAGGCGTATAGATGATGGAATCCTTCACCATGAATATGTTAGAACGGCTGCCCTCGGTTATTTCATCCCTAGTGTTGACTAGAATGGCCTCATATACTTTTTGTTCCTTTATATAGCGATTCATCTTCTCTCTGAGGGAGAGAGCCACCACCTTTGCATTGGGGTTATGCCTTTCAGCTCTATATGTACTGGTATTTACCCCTTTGCTATAATCCTCAGGGGTGGGATATTTGCTGGATATGAAAAACATGAATACATTGGGGTTGGCGGTATTCAGATTATTTACTACTATCTTCAGATTAAGCTCCGGAGCCTTGTTGATTGAAATTATTTTATTCACCTGCGCCTTAAGCTCGACAAATGACATATCCAGTCTAAAATTCAACAGGTTAACAGAGGCCTTAAGCCTTTCTATATGCTCCTCTAAGAACAACGGAACCCCCTCTGTAATTCTGATTACCTCATATACAGAGGGCTGTATGGCTATTTCCTGCTGGGGAAGCTCTACAGGGTCTAATGCTTTATTATTCCACAGTGTAATATAATTTTCTAGGGCTTCACTTTTCATTTGATAACACCTCCAATATGATGATACTACTCTAGCGTTAAATTTTCCATACTTATTCTTTGGTTTTTATTATTTGAGGAAATTGCATAACACCATATATTTTAGTTTATACAAAGTTAGAAGTTTATCGCGCATTGCCTAGGGCTAATAACATTTAAAATTCAATTCAATAAATTAGCCCGTGGGGCACTAAGCAGGAAACTTTTAACTTTGTATAAACAGACTGTTCATCTTATTTATGCAATTTTCTCATTTGCTAAAATTACATCTTTTTTAAGCTATTTCTTACCAAATATTAAACTTTTTATATATTTTACCGATATAATTAATAGAATTATTTTTGGAAGGAGCCAAAAAGATGAAAATTGATGGAATTCAAACTGGAGCTGGTATTTCAGCTTCAGCCATATCAAATGGGCAAGGAAGCCAAGAGGTTAAATTGAGTTCTGCAGGTCAACCGGAGAGTATGCCATTTCCGGAAAAGCAATCTAGTGAGGAGCAGGTAAATAAAGCGATAGAGAAGGCAAACAAAAGCTTTGAATCCTTCGACAGACGATTTGAAATATCTGTTCACGACAGAATAAAAAATGCAATAATGATAAAGGTAATTGATACCAAGAGTGACAGGGTTATAAGGGAGATACCCCCGAAAAAGCTATTGGATATGGTGGCCAATATGCTGGAGGTGGCTGGGCTTTTGGTAGACAAAAAGGGCTAAAGGAAATGAAAGAGGTGAAGTAAATGAGGATAGGTGGAATAGCTTCCGGGATGGATACGGAACAAATGGTCAAGGACCTGATGAAGGTTGAACGCCTTAGGGTGGATAGATATCTTCAACAGGAGCAAAAACTAACATGGAAACAAGAGGCCTTTAATAGTGTAAACAAAACAATTGCAAATTTTATACTGAATTCCCGTAAGGAGCTGGGCTTAAACCAGATTAGCTATAATGGTGCAATTCAAAAGAGCTCAGTAGATAGCTTAGCCTGGATAAAAAGTGCTGTCTCAAGCAATGAGGCTGCTGCAACTGCTACTGCAAGAACAAACTCATTGTCAGGAAATCATTCCTTGGCGGTAACGAAGCTGGCGGGTAATGCAATGATGCACAGCAGTGGAGAGGTTGACTTAGATTTCGGAATTACAGAAGGGGCCCCAGTTTCCTTTAATCTTAAAACAGAAGCAGGAGAGGCCACTATTACTGTGAACCACGGAGCTACAATGCAGGATATAGTGAAGGCTATAAATAATGCAAAGGTAGGAGATACCAGCCTTGGCATACAAGCGGCCTATGACGCAAATTCCAACAGTATTATGATGGTGACGAAAAAGACCGGAGAGGATAGCTTTATTGAAATTTCCTCCGATGCCGATGGCTTTGCTGCAAACAAGCTAAAGCTCAGTGGCAGCAAAATCGGAGTAAATGCTGAGTTCTCTTTTAATGGTGTTGATATGGTCAATAGCTCAAACAATTTCACCCTATACGGTATAGACATCCAGCTAAAGGCAGTAGACAGTACTACAATTTCTGTAGGTACAAATGTTGACGGTATGGTGGAAAAAATAAAAGGCTTTGTAAGCCAGTACAATGATTTGATAGATAACATTAATGGCCAGCTGGGCCAGGAGGTCTACAGAAGCTATGTTCCATTGACAAGCGAAGAAAAGGAAGCAATGTCAGAAAAGGACATAGAGCTTTGGGAGGAAAAGGCTAAAAGTGGCCTGCTGAGGAATAACGAAACACTGACGAGAACTCTGCAGACAATCAGAGGAAATCTGTATGAATCGGTAGCCTTTGGTGATGGAACTGTTCATTTGACAGATGTAGGAATATCTACAGGCGGATATCAGGACAAGGGCAAGCTGGTGATCAACGAAGAAAAGCTAAGGGCTGCCATAATGGAGGACCCTGAAAAGGTTATGGAATTGTTTTTTAAGATACCAGCGGAAGGAACGGCTGACGCGGATAAACTAAAGGAGACAGGCCTTATTCAGAGGATGTACGACGATTTGGTGGTAGGGATGAAGGAAACAATAAATCAATCCGGTCCGGGTGAGGATTCTGCCCTATTCAGAAGCGTACAGGGCAATATGCTTGTGGATTTTGTTGCAAAATATAGCAGCATAAGTATTCTGGGTAAGGATATAAATAATCTAAACACTAGAATTTCCCGTGAGGAGCAATTGCTTATCAACAAAGAAGACAGGTATTGGCAGCAGTTTACTGCAATGGAAAAGGCCCTTAACAGTATGAATCAGCAAAGCTCATGGCTCATGGGCCAGCTGGGCTACAGCCAGTAAATAGATATGAGGAGGATTAGCAATGGCTTTAAATAATCCATACAACCAATATAAAGAGAATAGTGTTTTAACTGCAAGTCCTCAGGAATTGACGTTGATGCTTTACAATGGAGCTTTAAAATTTATGCATCAGGGTAAACTATTCATTGAACAGAAGAATGTGCAGGGGGCTAACGAAGCGCTTAAGAGAGCACAGGATATAATAGATGAGCTTAACATTACACTGGATATGAGCTATGAGCTTTCTAAGAATCTAAGATCAATATATGCTTATGTTAATGAAAGGCTCTTTGAGGCAAATATTAAGAAGGATATTGCCTTCATTAATGAGGCTTATGACATGGTAACAGAACTAAGAGATACCTGGAAGGAAGCCATGAAGCTTGCTAGGGTAGGAAAATAGGTGAGGCTATGGACGTAAAGTTGTTGGTGACAGAGCTGCAGGGGTTAAGTGAAAGTAAAAAGGCCTTAATGCTAAAGCTTCTAGAGCTTACGAAGCGTCAGCAGGATATTATATTGGCTGATGATGACATGGTGGGTCTAGAAGAGGTCATTGATTCAAAACAGCGGCTAATGATTCAAATAGATGAATTGGATGTATATTTTCTGGACAAGTATACTGCAGTAAAGGCAGGGCTTGGCATCGACAGCCTTGATGCCCTTAGAGAAGAGCCTGTAGCTGGCTTTAAGGCCTTGAAGGAAGAGATAGAAGGAATTGTGTCTATCATGCAGGCGATAAAACAGCTAGACGATATAAACACCCAAAGAGCCAAGGATAATCTGGACAAGGTTAAGGCTCAGCTAAAGGTCATAAATGTTGGAAAGAAGGCAACCAATAGCTATAGCAACAGCAAATATAAGCAAAGCCAATCTATTCTTATTGATAATAAACGCTAAATGAAGTATAATATTATGTAGACACATGAAGGTCTGTGGTTGAAAGTCCATGCCAGTCGCAGGCAAAAGGACCCACGTAAAATAGTAAAAAATAATAGCTATTGATCATGGTGCGGCTTAGAAGTAAGTCCTGCCGGGAAAACCGAGAGAGGTAGTAGTGAAGGCGACCCCTAGCGAACCCTCCAGCAGGCGAGTGTGGGGGCAAAAACCAGGTCAGCTTCATGTTCACAATTTAATTAGCATTAACCCTTTGACAATGTCAAGGGGCTTTTTTTTGTTTAATTCTATGGAAATATATGTTATAAATTTTTAAATATTTAGCATAATAGGACTAGTATATTTTTTTTTGAGCTACCGATATAGAATTTTATACACATTAATATTCACAAGCTCGTCCCATTGAAATTTATGTTATCAACAGACTTACTAACATTATCCACAGGCGCCTAATCTACATATGCACATTTCCCACAAAAGTTATCCACAGACATAGGAATTAGAAACTGCAAATAGTTAGGCAAAATCAGCTTTTGTCAATAGGACAAATTAATATAATCATGAAACATATGATTTAAGAATATAATTTTGGTAACCAGTTAACTTTTTTTAGTAGGATATTATGCTAATTTTTTATCAGATTAAAATTAATAACCTGAGAAATAATATTAAGGGCGACTTATATATTTGAATTAAGCATCAGTCATCATCCTTTGTAATATAAAAAAAAATGTACAACCTTGTTTGATGTTATAGCGTTTGGGTAAATATTGATATAACTACTATATAAGGTTGTCCTAAAAAATATTAGTTAGCTCTTTAAGCTGAGAAATCAGCTTAAAATTTATAGAAGTGAAGGGAGCTGGACATATGAGAGTAATAGTTAACGGTAAAAATGTCGAGATTACAGATGCATTAAGAGGCTCAGTAGAAACAAAACTTTCAAAGCTTGAAAAGTACTTTAATAAGGATGCGGAGGCTAAGGTAACTCTGTCAGTACAGAAAAACAGACAGATTATAGAGGTGACAATACCTATAAATGGCTCGCTTTTAAGGGCTGAAGAGGTTACAGAGGATATGTATGCTTCCATTGACGGCGTAATTGACAAATTAACAAGACAGTTAAGAAAGCATAAAACAAAGCTTGAAAATCGAGTAAATAAATACGAGACGATAAGATTTGAAAATATTCCTTCCTATCAGGAGGAGGAAAGCTTTGAGCCGGCAATAGTCAGAACAAAACGTTTTGCAATGAAGCCCATGAGCTCTGAGGAGGCCGTATTGCAAATGGAGCTTATAGGACATAGCTTCTTTGTTTTCTCTAATCCAGACACCGATGAGGTAAATGTAGTGTATAAACGTAAGGATGGAAATTACGGCTTAATTGAACCGGATTTTGACTAAAATAGATTGATTCTGGCCCACAGGCTTAGCCTGTTGGGCCTTTTTAATTTTATAGGAAAGTTCGTTTTTAATTCCTATGAAATGGGGGGTTGTTAAGGGGGGCGTCACCCCTTATTACAATAAGGAAGGTACAGCGGAGCGTCCTAGGGCGAGTAGTGCCACGAATAAGTGGTACTGCGGTACGAGCGCCGCCGAGATGGTGAGGCGGCAGGGTGCTTGCACCGCATGGGTTCCCTGGAAAACAAACGTGGCGAAGCTACGAGCGCCGCCGAGATGGTGAGGCGGCAGGGTGCTTGCACCGCATGGGTTCCCTGGAAAACAAACGTGGCGAAGCAACTTTGTTCTTTGTAATACAAAATTACAGATTATATTACAATATCTAAGAATATTCTACTATTAAGGAGGAATACTCAAACAAATATAGAAATTATAAGTTACTGTATTCACTATGAGAAGAGGAGGTATTGCCGTGATTTTCGAAGCACTAATACTAGGTATAATTATGGGAAAGCTTAGGGGCGGTCGTATAAAAAGACTAGGCCACCAGACTCTGCGATTTCCGCTGATTTTGATTTTATCCTTTATAATTCTCCTGGGAACCTCCATTTTAATATCCCTGGGCTATGCAAATATCATAGCCATTAGAATGTACTTATATATAGTTGCCTATTGCTTTTTATTTTTAGTTTTATTCTTAAATCTTCACATCAAGTCGATATGGTTAATTTTGATAGGAGCAATACTCAACTTTGCAGCCATTGCATTGAATAATGGCAGTATGCCTATAGATGTGGCTGTATTGGAAAAAATGAGCTTTACCAATCTATTGAATTCAATAAATACAGGCTCTCTGCCTAATTACATACCAATCAACGAGGCGAATTCAATTACTCAATATTTGGGAAAAAAATTCACCACGCCTGCCTTCTATCCTATTAAACAGATATTTAGCGTAGGAGATGGCTTCATTGCAGTAGGATTATTTTTCTATGTTCAAAAAATTATGCAATCCAATATGTATAAAAAAATGTCTACTGTTATAAGCTTTGACCATAAGGGCAGGATGGGGAGAAGCAAGGGGTAGAGAATAATGAATAGAGAAAGTGATTATTAGCAATAATTGTTAGGAACTTATTAATTATTTATAAAGACTAAATATATGTATATAGTTATGATAATATAATATAGAGCTGCACAAAATAAGCTGAGACATTCTCAGCTTGATTTGTGTGGTTAATACGATTGTTGTCTTAAATGTAAATAAATGCTATTATAAGAATAGTCAAAATTAAATGATGATAGAGGTGGATATTTTGAAGGCAATATTTGAAAAGGTCTTTGGAAGCTATAGCGAGCGTGAGTTAAAAAAATTAGATAAAACGATAAAGCAGATTGAAGCACTATCGCCACAATTTGAAGGGCTTTCAGAAACTGAATTAAAGGACAAGACAAGACAGCTTAAGGAACGTTTGAATAATGGTGAAACACTGGACGATATACTGCCAGAGGCCTTTGCTACCATGAGGGAAGCCGCATGGAGGGTGCTAGGCACGAAACACTATACTGTTCAGCTGTATGGCGGCATGGTGCTGCATCAGGGTAGAATAGCCGAGATGAAGACCGGTGAAGGTAAGACACTAATGGCAACCCTACCGGTTTATTTAAATGCTCTTTCAGGCAAGGGCGTGCATGTTATTACGGTAAATGACTATCTGGCCAGGCGTGATCAGGAATGGATGGGTAAGGTTTATAATTATTTAGGCTTAAGCGTTGGAGTTATAGTTCATGGAATTTCAATCGCTGATAGAAGAAAGGCCTACAATGCAGATATTACTTATGGTACAAATAATGAATTTGGCTTTGATTATCTAAGGGATAATATGGTTATCCGCAAGGAGGAGCTGGTTCAAAGGGAGCTTAATTACTCTATAGTGGATGAGGTGGATAGTATCCTGATCGACGAGGCAAGGACGCCACTGATCATTTCTGGTCAAGGTGAAAAATCCACCAAAATGTACTTTGTAGTCGATCAATTTGTAAGAAGCCTAAAGAAGGAAGCGGATTACAGCATAGATGAAAAGGCAAATACAGTGACTCTGACTGAAGAGGGTGTAGAAAAGGTTGAAAAGTACTTTGCAATAGAAAACCTCTCGGATATATCCAATATGGAGCTTTCTCACCACGTAAATCAGGCATTGAAGGCACAAAATTTGATGAAGCTGGACAAGGATTATGTGGTTAAGGATGGAGAGGTTGTAATCGTTGACGAATTTACAGGCAGATTGATGTTCGGCCGTAGATACAGCGACGGGTTACATCAGGCAATAGAGGCTAAGGAGGGCTTAGATGTTCAGAGGGAGTCCAAAACCCTTGCCACCATCACCTTCCAAAATTACTTTAGAATGTATAAAAAGCTGGCAGGTATGACCGGTACGGCTAAAACAGAGGAAGAGGAATTTATATCCATCTATGGTATGGATGTAATAGAAATACCAACCAATAAGCCTGTTATCAGAGAAGATAATGCAGATTCAATTTACAAATCCGAGCAGGGGAAATTTATTTCTTTGGCAAAGGAAATTGAAGAAAAATATAAAAAGAAGCAGCCGGTGCTGGTGGGTACAATCTCGATTGAAAAGTCAGAGGAGCTTTCTAAGCTTTTGAAAAAAAGAGGGATACAGCACGAGGTGCTAAATGCAAAGCAGCATGAGAGAGAGGCAGAAATCGTAGCCCAAGCAGGAAGAAAGGGAGCCATAACCATAGCCACCAACATGGCTGGGCGTGGTACCGACATTATTTTAGGGGGTAATCCTGAATTCCTGGCTAAAAAGGACATGAAGAAGCGAGGCTATAGTGATGAAATATTATCTATGGTTACCAGCTATGGGGATACCGAAGACGAGGAGCTCATAGCAGCTAAAAAGCTTTATAATGAGATATATAATAATATTAAAAAGGAAACCGATAAGGAGCATGAGGAGGTTATTGCTCTGGGAGGTCTTCATATCATTGGTACTGAAAGGCATGAGTCTCGACGTATTGACAACCAGCTTAGAGGTCGTTCAGGACGTCAGGGGGACCCGGGCTCCAGCAGATTCTATATATCCCTAGAGGATGACCTAATGCGCCTATTCGGTGGGGATAGGATGCAGGGGCTTGTTGATAAAATGGGTCTGGCAGAGGACGAGGCTATTGAGCATGGTTTGTTATCCAAGTCCATAGAAAATGCTCAAAAGAAGGTAGAGGGCAGAAACTTTGGAATTCGTAAGCATGTCCTTCAATATGACGATGTTATGAATAAGCAAAGGGAAGTAATCTACGGCGAGAGAAAAAAGGTTCTACATGGCGAAGATATGTATAGTCATATTATGAATATGGTGGAGAGTCTAATTGACGATGCCATCCAATTATATACGGCAGATGCCAAGTATCCCGAGGATTGGGACTTAGAAGGTCTCCAAGAGAATTTAGGAGCCATATTTCTACCTAAGAGCTCCTTAGAATATGAAGATATTCAAAGCCTAACAGTGGAGCAGCTTAAGGAGGACATACTGGAGAAGGCTCAAAGCATATATGCTGCTAAGGAAACGGATTTCTCCAGCGAGAGAATGAGGGAGATCGAAAGAGTAATACTTCTTCAGGTAATTGATACTAAATGGATGGACCATATCGATGCCATGGATCAGCTCCGTCAGGGAATAAACCTAAGGGCCATAGGTCAGGAGGACCCTGTTAGAGCATATCAGATGGAGGGCTTTGATATGTTCCAGGAGATGATAAAGAGCATTCAGGAGGAGACGGTAAAATATTTATATGGTATTCAAAAGGAGGTAATCGTCGAAAGAAAACGAGTTGCCAAGCCTATTGAGGCATCCCATGGGGAACCGTCTAAGGCTGCTCCTGCATCCAAGGAGGACGAAGCAGGAAGAAATGAGCCCTGCCCCTGCGGAAGTGGAAAAAAATATAAAAAGTGCTGCGGTAAATAGATGAGGTGAAGAAATGCTGAATTTAGATATTTATAAACAACAGCTTCTTAAATTACAGGATGAAATAAATGAAATGAAGGTGTCTCTTTGACATAGGTGGAAATGAGGAGCTATTAAAGGATTTTGAGCTGAAAATGACAGAGGAAAGCTTTTGGAATTTACCGGCTGAGGCTCAAGAAATATCAAAAAGAGCGAAGGCACTGAAGGATAAAATTGAAGATTATTACAAGCTTCAACAAAAATTGGAGGACCTTTTCACCGCTGTGGATTTCATACAGGAAGGGGACTCCTCCTTTGAGCCGGAGCTAATAAATGGATTAAATAGCCTAGGGGCAACTGTAGATGAAATGAAGATAGCCACTTTGCTGAAGGGCGAATATGATAGAAACAACGCCATCATAGCCATCCATGCCGGTACCGGGGGGCTAGATGCCCAGGATTGGGCAAAGATGCTGATGAGGATGTACAGCCGATGGGCAGAAAAAAAGCAATACAGGGTTGGAGTGCTGGATCTGCTACAGGACCCGGAGGCAGGCATAAAGAGCGCTACAATGCTGATAAGCGGAGAAAATGCCTATGGCTATCTAAAGGCAGAAAAGGGAGTGCATCGGCTGGTTCGAATCTCACCCTTTGATTCCTCTGGTAAAAGGCATACCTCCTTTGCTTCGGTGGATGTAATGCCGGAGATAGATGACTCCGTGGTGGTGGATATTAAGACCACCGACTTAAAGGTGGATACCTATAGGGCCAGTGGTGCCGGTGGGCAGCATGTAAACAAAACCGATTCAGCCGTTAGGATTACCCATATACCAACAGGGATTGTAGTTCAATGCCAAAATGAACGCTCACAGCATAGCAATCGGGAAACAGCCTTAAAAATGCTGAAAAGCAAGCTAATAGAGCTTAAGGAGCAGGAGCATAAGGAGAGGATTGAGGACCTTCAGGGGGAATACAGCCAAATAGCCTGGGGCAGTCAGATAAGGTCTTATGTTTTTAATCCCTACAGCCTTGCAAAGGATCATAGAACTAATGTTGAGATGGGTAATATACAGGCGGTAATGGATGGAGAAATAGATAGTTTTATATACGGATATTTAAAGTATAATCTAGGTGAATAGACCTAGATTTTCTTTTTTAGAAAACCTTTTCATTGGTAATACTGAAATTTCAATATATCTGTCGAAAATAATTATATTTTTTCAAAGGAATTTGTATAAAGTCGTCGAATATCTTTAGCGTAACGAATTATCTGATAATAAATACAGGGGGGCAGCTTATGATACGCAAGAGAACCAATGAAAAGAAGCTAAGCTTTTCAAAGGCGCTTAAAAAGTCCGCAGATGGTGATGGTCTAAAGGCAAACAAAAGTATAAAACGCCAGCTGGTCTTAATAATTTGCCTGATGATAGCTATTCCAATTATTGTAATGACAACAGTAAGCTACATTCAGGATTCAAAGAGTATTGTTGAAAATGCTGAATCCAACAATAAAAACCTTGCAGATTCCATTGGCCTGCAGATAGATATTTATATGGAATCTGTTTCAAACATGGTAAGGCTCCTGGCAATATCACAGGATTTTTCCAGTCTGGAAAGCTATGAAATTAATCTTATTTTTAATAACTATTCCTTTAGAAACAGAGACTTTAAGCTTTTTCAACTCGTCGATAATGACGGTAACGTTACGGTTGCCAGCAATAATAGAACTGGTATTGATTATTCCGGTGAGGAATGGTTTAAACAGTCTTTGGCAGGAGAAACACTGATGACACAATCCTTCCAGGATGGAAACAGTATAGGGGTAAGAATGGTGGTGCCCCTCAGAGACAAGCTGAACAATCGTGCTGGTGTATTGTCAGTAGTGCTGGGACTTGACCAAATCCATAGAATTGTAAAGGATGTTACCATAGGTAAAACCGGTTATGCCTATGTTGCAGATGCAAATGGCTACATTATAGGACATAGAGTTGTTTCGGAATTTGTCCAAAATCGTTTTAATGTCACTGAGAACAGTGAGAGTGTAATAAGTGAGGCATTTTTAAGCAAAGAATTTCAGCATGAGGGCATCAATAATGATGGGAAAAATGTTCTTGTGACTACCTCTGTCGTTGAAGCAAATGCTTGGAAGGTTATCGTGGAGCAGCAGAAGGACGAAATATTGGAATTGTCAAAGAGCTCCTTAATATTAAAGGTACAGATTGCAGCATTCTTCCTATTGGTATCTCTTGTATTATCCTACATATTTGCAGGGGTGTTTACTAAGCCAATATCTAAGCTAGTAGGCAGTGCCAATAAAATCAAAAATGGAAATTTGAAGGAACCCATCGAAATAACAGCTAAGAATGAAATTGGCCTGCTACAGGAGGCCTTCAATGATATGTCCTCCTCGATAGGAGGAATAATAAAGCAGATTCTTAAATCTACAAACGAGGTAAATGGATTTATAGCACAATTAAGAAATAATACAGAGCTGACCTCAAATGCTGCTGCTGAAATCTCAAAAACCATAGAGCATGTTGCAGCGGGGACGACGGAGCAGATGGAAAGTGTTGAAAAGTCTGCAGATGCAGTGATGAGCATGGTGAACAATGTTAAGGAGGTAAAGGAAAGCGCAGGGGTTATAGTAAAATCTGCTGAAAAAGCCACAGACCTAGCAAAGGCAGGCGTAGAAAGCATAAAGGACATAAAGACCTCAATGGAGCAGATTACTAATGTAGCCCATAATACCTCCAAGCTTATATCAGACCTGGATTTACACGCGAAGGATATCAATAAAGCAGGTCAGCTGATAACTGAGATATCCGAGCAAACAAATCTTCTGGCCCTGAATGCTGCCATTGAGGCTGCAAGAGCCGGTGAACACGGCAGAGGCTTTTCTGTGGTGGCAGAGGAGGTAAGAAAGCTGGCGGAGCAGTCCAGAAATGCTTCTAAGGAAATACTGCTGCTGATTAAAAAGATTCAGGAGGAGACCGGTAAGGCAGTAGCTTCAATGGCAGATGGCATAAAGGGTGTCGAGGCTGGTAATCAGGTTATCGTTAAAACAGCGAGCTCCTTCAACAGCATACTAGACGAAAACAATAGGGTGTCTACCTCAATAAGAGGGCTTTCTCAGGTAATAGAGCAGCTTTCTCAAGAGGTGGTGGCTATAGAAGGCGCATTAAATACTGTGGCAGGCGTCTCTCAATCCACTGCTGCCAGCGCAGAAGAGGTGTTGGCCAGCGTAGAGGAGCAGGATAGCTCGATTCAGTATTTAACTGCCTCCACCGATACTCTTAGTGGAATGGTCAAAAATCTTAAGGACATAGTTGCACGCTTTGAAATAGCAGCAGACACTGAAGAGATTGCTACTGAAGAGATTTTAGCACCTGCCTTCATACCGATGGAGATAGAGGCGGAGTTAAATCCTCACAATGAAGCATCGGAGGTTGTAGAGGCAAAGGAGCTGCAGGTAACTGTAGATGAAGCCCCTCTAGCGGAGGAAGTGGGACCTCAGGATGAAGACCACATGGAGGCTTCAGGATTAAATATCTCCATGATCAATAATCATGAGGGCAGAGAGACTTTAGAGGAAGAAGCTGTTATTATAGAAATCGATGACGAAGTCTTCCATGTTGAAGAAGAAGCTTCTACATCGCTATTTTATGAGGAAGTGGACCTGCCGGAGATAGAAAATGAGCAGGAATGCGAAAAAGAAAAGGATAATAATTAAATAATTATAGGCATCAAAAAAAGCCCCTGATTAGGGGCTTTTCTAATATAAACAAACCTACGTCTTACATAAATACATCCAGCAGCATACCCCGAATATCATCCAGCTTCTTAATAATTGATATTCTATCAACCTCCTGGTTGAGGAACTCCTTGGTAATGGACTCCAGCTCTCTGTCGACGCTCTTGACAATACTATAAACCCTATGTCTGCCTCGCCGATCTAGAAAGTTCTGCTTGGAAAATTGGTGGGAATTATTAACTGCAACATGTAGGAACTCTCTTACGAGGGTCTTGTACTTTATTACCTCGCTTAAATGCATCTTATCCTTAATCCTATCAGACTGATTGATAATTTGGCTGTAGAGACCCTCCAGATGCTCCCTCACCTGATCTGACTTTATATTTTCAAATTTAGCAATAAAGGCCTCCTGTTTTTCAGTGGGCTGTTTAATATTTATATTAGTATTGGTAATGTCTCGTATGTCAAAGGTACCGACACCATCAATTTTTCTCATGGAGAAGCCTCCTTATTATATATATCAATACTTTATTATAATATATCGGCAGCTTTAATGAAATACATTAGCAGCATATGGGACTAAAGATATCAGTGAAAAATGTCGATAAATCATTAGATATAAAGGCGGTGATAGGATGAATAACGGCATTGGAAAATCAATATTTCAGAGAATAAATGGTGGCTCTGGCCTTCCCTTTATGAAGCAGAATCAGCAGATAAGGGGAATTCTTGTAGAGAAGAACGGCCAAAGCATAAGGATAGATACCGGCAATAAAAGGCTTATGGAGCTAAAATTGAATAGAGAGATCGAAGCAAAGGCAGGAGAGCCTGTAGTCATCGACAAGAAGGATATACTGCATTCTCAAAGGGTTGAGGGAAGCAACAGTCCGCTCAAGCAGGAGGAAATCGGCATATATTCCAGAATTCTGCAGTCCTTCAACCTACCAGTAAAAAATGAGCTGCTGGATGGATTAAAGACCTTAGATATGCAGGGTCTACAGCTAAGCAAGGAAAATCTTCTAACCCTGATGACCTCTAAAAATCAGTTGGATTATATCATGGAGGGCTTGGACTACGACACTGCCATCGGCTTAATGGAGCAGGAGGTTGATATTGAAGCAGAGCCCATCAATAAGCTGGCATCTACATTGGAGGAAGTAAAGGAGAAGGGTAACGCCTTTTCTATTACCAGATACTTAAAGGAGCAGTTCAATATCACCACAGAGGAGGCTGAGCGAATAGCTACAGAGCTCTATGGAAGCAAAATGGGAAAGGATTATACAGATATAATCAAGGCACTAAATAAAGCAGGAATCGAAATAACAAGGAAAAATATTGATAGAATAAATGATATATTCTCAAAGCTCCATCAGCTAAAGGATTTGGGGGAGGAAACCATAATAGGGTCCCTAAAAAACAAACTAGAGACCAGTATAGACAATCTGGTAAAGCTTAAAAATGCAGTTACAAAAGGAATTGTAGCTGCCGATGAAAAAATAAGCCGACTTGCTTCAAGGCTGTACGAGGTCAACGCCCACAGAGGAGAGACGGTTTCCGAGAGGGATTTGCAGCTGCTGGAGAAGGAAATAAAGGAGCAGCTAAGTAAAGAGGGCTATAGTCCAACGAAGGAGAATATCAGGCTGGCAAAGGAGCTGATTAAAGCGCAGCTGCCAGTATCGTCAGAGAATATAGCTAAAGTAAATGCTGTAAAGGAAGCAATTAAAGAATTAGGTAAAGAGCTAGATGCACAAAAGCTTGGAGAGCTTATTAAGAATAATGTGAATATTGAAAAGGAGTCGGTAACATCGCTGGTGGAATTGCTTAAAGGGCTTGAGGAGGCTAATCCCTCCGGTGGTATGGAGGCACTGACCCAGCAGCAAAAAGAGGATATTAAAAGCATTTTGAACAGCCTTCAAGGCCTTAAATCAATAAAGGAAGAGGATCTAATAACCCTCATTAAGAGAGGAATAGAATTTAAGCTTGGTGACATAGAGAATTTGACAAGGGCAGACAGCAAGCTTCTCAAGGCTATGGAGCTGGAGCCTAAGCACATGGTCACCTACAATGCGGTTACAGAGGTCTCTCAGGCCCTCAATCAGATAAGGCCCATAAGCTTTAATTCCATTGCCTTCCATTTGGATAATAATTATGCTATGACTTTGGAGGGCTTTGCAAAAAGTAATGGCTTGTTTATCAATAATAGCAGCTATGGGGGTAATAAAGAGCTAGAAGGCCCTGAGCTTCTGAGGCTTGAGAACACGACATTAAATAACATACATAATACGGAAGTAATCAGGGCTTTGATCAATCAAAAGCTGCCTGTTAATCAATACTTTGCTGACAGACTTCAGCAGATCAAGGGACAGCTTTCCTTCATTAGCGATGGGATTACCTCCAACACCCTTGTCAAAAGCTTGGAGGATGGCATATCTATCGCGAGACTAGAGCTGGATAAGGCGGTAGGGCTAATAAAGGAATACAATGGCGCTGACAAGGTTGCTACACTACAGGAGACCATTCCAGTGCTGCCAGCTAACCGCCAGCATTTATTGGCAATGCTGATGAAAAATGCGATGCCTATGTCCCTAAAGAGCATTAAGGAGCTATCCATGCTCTTCAATAATAGAAGTAATATCACTCAGGATGTAAAAGAGCTAGTTGAGCTTATTGGCAAGGACAGCAAAGCAGATGTGGCATTGGCTGCAAGGCTTCAAGCTACAATAAAGGAGCTGGGGACAGCTGCAAAGCAGGGGAAAATGGATGCCGACAGGTTTTACGAGGAGCTGGATAAAGCCATTAGGCTTATTCAGGAGGGCACAGGCCAAATGGATAAAGAGGCAAGGAAGGCTCTTGAAAACAAAATTGATAGAATAAAGGAGAACCTCGAGGCTCAGCAGCAGCTAAATAAAAACGATACATGCTTTCAGCTGCCGGTTTTTATGAAGGAGGAGCTGAGAAATCTTCAAATCTATGTTATGAATAAAAAGAAAAATACCAAGAGGATTGATGCTCAAAACATGTCTATATTGCTTAATATGGAAACTGCCTCTGTAGGAAATTTGTGCATATATGTGGCAGTGACCAATAAAAATGTTATGCTTAAGATCGGTTTGGACCAGCCTGAATATAAAAAAATCGTAGAGCCTCAGTCTAAGGTATTGATTGGCTTAATGAAGGACATAGGCTACGATGTAAAGGAAGTGGGCTTCAGGGTCAATGAAGAGGAGACTATGCTTGATATGCTAAATCATACAGAGCATGAGGAATCAATGATGAAGCATTTCATAGATATGAAAATTTAGGAGGGCTAGAATGAAAAAGGATAAAACCAAGCAGGCTGTAGCCCTTAAATATGATACAGAAAAGGACATGGTGCCTAAAATAACCGCCTCAGGTCAAGGGGTTGTGGCTGAAAATATTATCAGCGCTGCTGAGGAAGGCAAGGTGGCTATACATCATAATGAAAAGCTGGTGAAGGAGCTGATCCAATTTAAGGTAGGAACAGAGATACCGCCGGAGCTTTATGAAATAGTAGCTCAAATTCTTGTGTTTGTAGAAGCTATAGATAAGGTCAAATAGAATAAAGCAAAGCATCAGGCACTGGTATTGAGGAATAAGGACTAATTAAAATATACTTCTAAAGAAAAGCTATAAATATACCGATAAAATAATATAACCACTAAGAATTGGGGGAGTCAAATGCGAATTAATAATAATATACCAGCACTTAATGCCCATAGGCTATTGTCACAAAATACTAACAGTACCTCTAAGGCTCTGGAAAGGCTCTCATCAGGAAAAAGAATTAATCGTGCCGCTGATGATGCTGCTGGTCTGGCGATATCACAGAAAATGAGGGCGCAGGTAAACGGAACACAAACAGCCTCAAGAAATTCCTTGGACGGTATCAGTCTGGTTCAAACGGCTGAAGGGGCCATGAATGAGATACATGCCATGCTTCAAAGAATGCGGGAGCTGGCGGTTCAAGCCAGCAATGGTACCTATAATACAGATGACTTGGCAACAATACAAAGTGAGGTAGACGAGTTATTGAAGGAAATAGATAATATAGCAGAAAACACGAATTTTAACGAGAAAAAATTAATCAATGGGGCCTTGTCAACAACAGCTATCCAGCTTCAAATAGGATCTAATGCTGGAAATGTAATGACCTTTACCATTGGGAATCTTCAACCGGATGCTATCTCAATGGCTATTTCTGGTATAGATTTAATTACGGCTCCTTCTACAGCGATTAGCGCTTTAGATGGTGCTATTAAAAATGTTTCCTCGGTCCGTTCCAAGCTGGGAGCAATTCAAAACCGACTGGAGCATACGATTGCCAATCTGGACAATACTGCTGAAAACCTAACTGCTGCAATGTCTAGAATTGAGGATGTTGACATGGCACTGGAAATGTCAAATTACACAAAGCTTAACATATTGACTCAGGCAGGAACTGCGATGCTGGCTCAAGCTAACCAACGGCCGCAGGCTATTCTTCAGCTTTTAGGAAGCTAAGGAGAGATAAATGATGGATAAGGAATACTTAAATAATCGTGTGGCAACTGCAAATGACACTTTGCTGGTGGTGCTGCTATATGAAGGTCTACTAGGCAGCCTAGAAAGCTGCATTGACAGTCTTGATGATAGCATGAGCCTATCAGCAGATGTGAATAAGTGCAGAGATATTCTAGCAGAGCTTTTAGCAACGCTTGAAGGCAATTCCGAAATAGCTAATAATTTGAGAAGCCTCTATTTGTTTATCAATAGCCGTATAACCGAGGGCTTCAATAAAAAATCCAGACAGCATTTTTTAGAGGCAATCAAGGTGCTTACGCCAATTTATGAGGGCTGGCAGCAGTTGGCTGAAAATGAGGATATGCCCCAAAGCAATCCTGCGATTGTAGCAGGGCTGACCTACGGCAAGAAGCAATTAAACACCTATGTAAATGAGCTAAAGGAATGGAATAAAGGATAGTAATAGTAACAAAAAGCATAGAAATAGAGAGTAGACAAATAACTATAAAATTTGACTACTCTCTTTATATTTTCTAATTAAAGAAAGGGCTTCTTAAGACTATATACTGAAGCACTTTAATTTACTACGCTATAGGGAAAATTTGCGGTTTCCTGTGTTTTTAAATCTATTTGAATCATCCTTAGTTACTAATGTCTTTAATTCTGACAATTCCCGCTCCAGCTTTACTAGCCTAGCTCTTAAAGCCTCCAGCTCCTCTAAGTATTTATCATCGTTTTTTTTGCCTCCATTGAAAATAACGCTAAGGATATCGGGATTAGAGCTAATCAATTCCAATACCTGAGGTGTCAATAAACTACTAATATCTATTTCCTTCAAGCCTATACCCCCTTATTTATCATTTATCTCATAATATGCTGAAGTAATTCTATTGGTACATCGATAGCAATTATTTTTTTATTAAGAACAACTTTAGAATATTTTAAAATAAGAAATACTTGATTTCACTATGCAAAATAAGAAAGCAGCTGTGGTATAATAGCTGTAGAACAAAAGCCCCTTAAAAACCCCCATGTATAAGAAATTGAAACGCATAATTTCCTATACATTTGAAAAAAAGAGAGGATGAAACGGATGAGTATTGCACAACGCTTAGTGAAGGAGTTCCAGCTAAAGGAGCACCAGGTAATAAGCACTATTCAGCTGATTGACGAAGGAAATACCATACCCTTTATCGCCAGATACAGAAAGGAACAAACTGGAGAGCTGAGCGATGTTATTTTAAGGGATTTGTACGATCGACTGAACTACCTTAGAAATCTTGAAGGCAGAAGAGAAGAGGTAATTAGGCTCATACAGGAGCAGGAAAAGCTGACTCCCCAGCTGGAGGAAAGCATAAGGAAGGCCGAGACCTTACAGGAGATTGATGATATATATCGTCCCTATAGACCAAAACGACGTACCAGAGCTACTATCGCTAAGGAAAAGGGTCTGGAGCCTTTGGCGGCGGTTATTTTAGCTCAGGATATAGCAGATGAGACTGTTTTTATTGAAAGAGCCGGTGAATACATAAATTCCGAAAAGGACGTCAATAGTCTGGAGGAGGCAATAGGCGGTGCGATGGATATAATCGCTGAAATCGTTTCCGACAATGCTGACTACAGAAAGGCAATTAGGAATATGACAATGAAGGAAGGAACTTTGATTGTCAAGGCTACTGATGCTAAAAAACCCTCTGTCTACGAAATGTATTATGAATTTCAGGAAAAATTGAAATCCGTAGCGGATCATAGGGTTTTAGCTATAAATCGTGGTGAAAAGGAAGACTACCTAAAGGTAAAGATTGAAATAAATGAATTGGGGATTTTAGACTTTCTCAAAAAAAAGCTCATAAAGCCTACAGGAGGCTTTACCAGTGGCTATGTTATTAATGCTGTTGAGGATGCTTATAAGCGGCTGATCGCTCCCTCTATTGAAAGGGAGATAAGGGGAAGCCTCAGCGAAAAGGCTGAGGAGAAGGCTATAAAGGTCTTTGGAGAAAACCTGAAGAAGCTACTGCTACAGCCACCGGTTAAGGATAAGGTGGTAATGGGCTTTGATCCTGCCTTTAGGACGGGCTGTAAGATAGCAGTGGTTGACGGTACAGGAAAGCTTTTGGAGGCCCTAACGGTTTATCCTACTGAACCGCAAAATGATGTTGTCGGTAGCAAAGCCAAGCTAAAGGCTTTGATTGACAAATATGGCATTGATGTCATTGCTATCGGAAACGGCACAGCCTCAAGGGAATCTGAGGTGTTTGTGGCAGATATGCTGAAGGAAATAGACAGAAGGGTGGTATACATGATTGTAAGTGAGGCAGGGGCTTCTGTATATTCTGCCTCTGAGCTGGCATCAAAGGAATACCCCGACATAAATGTTTCTCTAAGGGGAGCTATATCCATTGGGAGAAGGCTTCAGGACCCGCTGGCGGAGCTGGTTAAGATTGATCCTAAGCATGTGGGGGTTGGACAATATCAGCATGACGTAAACCAAAAGAGATTAGATGAAATGCTTAGAGGTGTCGTTGAGGACTGTGTAAATAGCGTAGGTGTCGACCTGAATACTGCCTCAGCCTCACTATTACAGTATATTTCCGGAATATCAAAGGCAGTTGCCGAGAATATTGTAAAATATCGTGAGGAGAATGGTAAGTTTATCAACAGGAGTCAGCTGAATAAGGTTAAGCGCTTAGGTCCTGCAGCCTTCGTTCAAGCAGCAGGCTTCCTTCGAATTACCGATGGCAGCAATCCTCTGGATAATACTGGGGTGCATCCGGAGTCCTATAGTGCTGCTTCGCTGCTGCTGGAAAAGCTGGGCTACCCTCTGAATAGTCTGGACAATAGCAGGCTAAGGGAGCTTAGTGGAGGCCTGGCCTCCGTAAATGCCGAGGAAACAGCGGCTCAGTTAAATATAGGTATTCCTACCCTTAAGGATATGATCAAGGAGCTGAGGAAGCCCGGTCGGGACCCACGGGAGGAGCTAGCGAAGCCGATTTTCAGAACCGACGTGATTAAGATTGAGGATCTGAGGGCGGAGATGCTTTTGACCGGCACGGTAAGGAATGTCATAGATTTTGGTGCCTTTGTGGATATAGGCATAAAGAATGATGGCTTGGTTCATATTTCTGAGCTGAGTGATAAGTTTGTAAAGAATCCTATGGAGGTTGTCTCTGTTGGCGACATTGTAAACGTCAAGGTAATCGGCATTGACCTTAAAAAGGGTAGAGTATCCCTTAGCATGAAGGGGATTCACTAATTATTATAATAATTTTTGTAAAAGGAGTAGATTTATATGCAGCAGGATAATGCAAAAAAAATGATGAGCTACAGATGGGTGGTCTGGGGGGTATTGGTTTTATCCTATATCATTGTTTTCTTTCACAGACTATCCCTTGGAGTAGTAAGGCAGGATCTGGTTGATACCTTCAATATTTCAGGCACCACCTTCGCCAATATTGGTTCAACCTACTTTTATGCCTATATGGTGATGCAAATCCCCTCAGGTATTTTAGCTGACTCTTTGGGAGCCAGAAAGACTGTAGCTATGGGGACCTTTATGGCAGCCATTGGCTCCATAGTCTTTGGACTGGCACCTAACCTGCCATTACTTTTCTTTGGGCGATTATTGGTAGGTATTGGTGTGTCGGTTGTATTTATTGCAATTCTAAAGACACAATCCCAATGGTTTAGGGAGCGGGAGTTTGCTACTATGACGGGGCTAACCTCTTTATTTGGGAATATTGGAGGCATGCTGGCCCAAACCCCATTGGTAATTATGGTGGCGTATTTCACCTGGAGAACCACCTTTGTTATATTTGGTGTAATAAGCCTTGTGGTGGCTATTTTGTGCTACCTGGTGGTAAGGAATTCGCCAGCTGAGATGGGCTTCCCAACTATTCAAGAAATTGAAGGGATTAAAGCTGAGAAGACTAGGACAGAGGCGGCACCTTCCTTAATGGAGGGTCTGAGGAAGACCCTTTCCAATTGGCGAACATGGCCTGGCTTTTTCATTTTTGTTGGCTTCTATGGGCCCTTTGTGGCTCTGTCGGGAACCTGGGGCCAAAGCTATTTGATGGATGTTTATGGGATGACGGCTGAGGCTGCACCTAATTATCTGCTGGTTTCCGTACTGGGTCTCGCCATCGGAAGCATCGTTCTTGGACGTATTTCTGACAGCCTCAGAAGAAGAAAGCTGCCTATGGTTGTTGCCGGAGCTGTATATGTGGCTTCCTGGGCTTTGGTGGTGCTATGGAATGGTGGTAAACCGCCCATCGCTGTCCTCTATCCCTTGTATTTTGTTTTAGGCTTCACCTGCTGTATCTTCCTATTGGGACTGGCCTGCGCCAAGGAGGTCAATCATCCCAGCATCGCAGGGATATCCACCTCCGTGGTTAATATAGGTGGGTTCCTAGGAGCCGCAATTATTCCGCCTATCCTGGGGGGAGTTTTTGATAAGTATCAGGGGCTTATGGAGCCGACTCAGCTTTATCAGAAGGCCTTTATGTATTGCTTAATAGCAGCTGTGATTAGCTTTGTTTTTACCTTCTTTATAAAGGAAACAAATTGCAAAAATATTTATGGAAAATAGGCTTAATTCGTTGTATCATATATTATATAACTGAATGCAACCAAATAGGTGCCCCTAAGGGGAGAATAGGGAATGGAGTTTATAAGCTCCAGCGGTCCCGCCACTGTAAAGCGGAGTCCTCACTTATGCCACTGGAAACGGGAAGGCGTGAAGGATGCTGATGCTGAGCCAGGAGACCTGCCTATATTGGTTTTTTCTGTGGAGGATGGTAAAGTTCACGGTATATTTGCTACGCAAATATGCCGTGAACTTTTTTTATTTTTGCTTAATAAAGGATAAAGAGCATGAGTTGTTTTGCTTCTTAGTTGAGAAGTGGTGGTAGGGAAATGAAGCCGTCTGTATAAGTCCATAGCGGTTTCAAAAATAAACAATTCTATAACTCCCTCCAATCAGAAGGGCTAAGGTCTGCAAACTCACTGCGTTCAGACATGCAGACCTTTTAACGCCCTTCTGATCTTCGGTCATTAAGAATTGTGGTTATTTTTTCAAAGCTATTCCTGATACAGGCGGCATCATTTCCAGTGTAGGTGTTCTAATTATATGTAAAGCATAACCTTAGTGAGTAAAGATCTAAAATTAAAAATATAAAAATCATAAGGAGGAATTTAAAATGGAACTACTTAAAAAAACGATTGAGGGTGTTGGTGAGCTGAATTCTGAGGCCATGAGGCTTTGTCGGGAGAGAATCGACGCACTGGTTAAGCCTGTGGGGAGCCTTGGTAGGATGGAGGAGCTGGCGGTTCAGCTGGCGGGGATTACGGGGGAGCTATCTCCTGTGCTGGATAAGAAGCTGATTGTGGTTATGTCGGCGGATCATGGGGTTTATGAGGAGGGCGTTGCCCCTAACCCTCAGGCTGTCACGGCTATTCATACGCCTAACTTTGCAAGGGGCGTAACAGGAGTCAATGCCTTTGCTAAGCAGGCTGGAAGTGAGGTTATTGTTGTAGATATTGGTGTGGCGGCGGATGTGGACTATCCTGGGGTCCTCAAAAGAAAGATTAAATACGGTACTGACAATATGGCTAAGGGTCCTGCAATGACTAGAGAAGAGGCAATTAAGGCTCTGGAGGTGGGGATTGAGGTGGCCTCCGATGCCATATTGAATAGGGGGGTTAGGCTCATAGGCACCGGGGAAATGGGGATTGCCAATACCACAGCCAGCACTGCAATAATTGCTGTGGCAGGAGGGCTTGATCCTCATGCTATTGTTGGTGTTGGAGCTGGTCTGCCTGTTGAGAGGCTTAAGCATAAGGCAGAGGTTATACAAAGGTCTATTGAACTGAATAAACCGGATGCAAATGATGGAATAGATATTTTGGCTAAGGTAGGTGGTCTGGAAATAGCAGGAATGGCAGGAACTATGCTGGCTGCTGCTGCACTGGGGGCTCCTGTTGTGGTGGATGGCTATATTTCCACGGCTGCTGCAATTATAGCTACAAAAATTCAGCCTAAAATTAGACCATTTTTGATAGCCTCCCATATGACGGCTGAAAATGGTGGTAGAAGGGCGCTTGAATTGCTGGAGCTACAGCCTATGTTTGACATGGGGCTTAGATTAGGTGAGGGTACGGGGGCAGCTCTGGCCTTCAACTTCGTTGAGGCAGCCACCTATATGGTAAGGGAAATGATAACCTTTGAGGAGGCTGGAATATCCCTGTAGCTATTAGGCCTTTCAAAAATATTGTGAATTAAATATTTATGAAAAAAGTTCCAGTATATATGGAACTTTTTTCTATTTATATTGTCTAATATAAGATAGGATTTTTTAAAGCCTTACAATTACTGACTGTAATATTACAGAAAGATTACAAAATTATTTTTGTACTCGAAAAATATGCAGGATTTTTTATTGTGGTGTGGAATATCAGATAATATAAACTAAATATCAGGGGGAATATTGATGATGCTAATTAACAATGCCAAAATATATACAATGGCAGGAGAGATAATCGAGGGGGGCTCCATATTAGTTGAGAAGGGTAAAATTAAGGCTATTGGCAAGGAGGTTAAGGCTCCAGCTGATGCAGAGGTTATAGATGCAGGAGGAAATTTGGCTTTTCCGGGAATGATTGATGCCCATTGTCATTTAGGGCTTTGGGAGGATTCCATCGGCTTTGAGGGGGCGGACGGCAATGAAATGACTGATCCGGTAACGCCGCAGCTTAGAGCCATTGATGCAATAAACCCTATGGACATAACATTTAGAGAGGCTGTCGAGGGAGGAATTACCACAGTAGCCACCGGACCCGGCAGTGCCAATGTAATAGGGGGGCAATTTGCAGCCATAAAGACCCATGGTAACAGGATTGATGACATGATTATAAAGGAACCGATTGCAATGAAGATTGCCTTTGGTGAGAATCCAAAGAGGGTATACAATGAAAAGAAGACTTCTCCCAGCACCAGAATGGCAACTGCCTCAATATTAAGAGAGACGATTATGAAGGCCATAAAATATAAGGAAAAGCTTGAGGAGGCCGAGGGGGATAAATCCAAGCTTCCTAGTTATGATGCGAAGCTGGAGGCATTGCTGCCGGTACTGAGGGGAGAAATACCCTTAAAGGCCCATGCCCATAGAGCCGACGATATTTTCACTGCTATACGAATTGCCAAGGAATTCGGTCTTAAAATGACTTTGGAGCATTGTACTGAGGGTCATCTGATTGCAGATCAGCTGGCAGAAGAAGGCCTTGCTGCTATCGTTGGTCCCAGCTTCGGCTTTAGAACTAAGTTTGAATTAAAAAACAAATCCTTTGATACTCCTGGAGCATTAAATAAGGCAGGGGTTAAGGTAGCTATCATGACGGATCATCCTGTAATACCGGTACAGCATCTACCCATGTGTGCGGCACTGTCCCACAAATCAGGTATGGAGGAGGAGGAGGCCCTGAAGGCCATCACGATATATCCTGCTGAAATATTGGAGCTTGATGACAGGGTAGGCAGCCTTGAAGTCGGAAAGGATGCTGACATTGTAATATGGGAGGGACACCCCTTTGATTTACAGGCAAAGGTCTTATACACAATAATTGACGGAAGAATAGTATATAAGAGATAGATAGGGTAGGGAGTAATTGTAAAGGAGATAAATTCATGGATACAATGCCACTGAGTTTTATAATATTCGGAGTAATACCGGAGGCATTATTAATGATGTTTTTCGGTTTGACCATGGTGGGCATAAAGCCTAAGCCGATCAGAATTTTCATTGCATCAATTGTACAGGGTATAGCTATCTTCTTTATTCGAAGATATGTCGATCTAGGCCCCCATTTAATTCCGTCCTTTTTATCTATGTCTCTAATCATGTGGCTGCTATTAAAGGCGACACCGTTAAAGGCTTTCTTGGGTTGCCTCATAAGCTTCATTGTTAACACTTTAATCGAAGGAACCTACTCATTCATAGCGCAAGGAGTAACAGGTCTGAGCTATGTAGAAATATTGTCACAGGAATGGCTGAGGATTGTATATTTACTACCAAAGCTAATAATTCAGGCATTACTGATTTTCTTCTGCTTAAAATTCCAATTCAATATTGAGGAGGAGCTGAATAATTTAAAAAAACTGGGTAATCAGGTGAATAATAAATAATTTTACATCAGAGGATTGCCTGATGGGTAGAAAAGGTATATAATAGGCTTAATAGAATAAATGTTAATTCTTCAGGGCAGGGTGAAATTCCCGACCGGCGGTATAATCCGCGAGTCGATTTTTTAAATCGATTGAACTGGTGCAATTCCAGTATCGACAGTATAGTCTGGATGGGAGAAGAAGGGCTTTTTTGACGTGGCTATATGCTCTTTTAACCTGAAGATTTTTATCTTCAGGTTTTTTATATTTAAAAGGCACTAATTTCTTTGAAGGAAGCAATATTCTATAATTTATGATTTTACAGGAGGAATAAAAAATGCAAAACAGTTTAAGTATTTCAAAAAACAAGCTGTCAGTTAACAGCCTTGTTAAGATTTCAATTCTGGCGGTTATAGCATATATTCTTATGCTGCTGGATTTTCCATTACCTATGTTTCCAAGCTTTTTGAAGATTGATATGAGTGATGTTCCGGCTTTGGTGGGAGGCTTTGCACTGGGTCCGGTGGCGGGTGCGCTTATTCAATTGGTTAAGGTGGTTCTATATGGTATTACGAAATCCTCAACAGGAGGAGTCGGTGAAATGGCTAATTTCATCATAGGCGTCTCCTATGTTGTTCCTGCAGCCATGGTTTACCATGCTAAAAAGGATAAATTTCATGCATTGCTGGGAACAATCCTTGGTACGGTTGTTATGTGTGTAGCGGGTGCCATAGCCAACTACTACATCATAATCCCCTTTTATTCTAACTTTATGCCTATAGATGCGATCGTTAATCTAGGAACAGTGATAAACAGCAGAATTGTAGATGTACAAAGTCTTATTCTGTACGGAATAACTCCCTTCAATTTAGTAAAGGGTATGGTTATAGCTATTATAACGCTACTAATTTATAAAAAGCTGTCACCAATAATCAAAAGATAAATAAAAATTGCACTGTAAAAGGGACCGAACTGAAGGCTTTAGATAGCTTTTGGTGCGGTCTTTTTATATTTTCTGCAAAATATATTATTTGCAGGTTTTAGAAGATTAAAATTGTGCTAAAATATAGAATAGGTATATTTTAGGTTCATGGGGTTGAAAATAAGTAAATTTACTATAAAGCGGGTGAAAAAATGATTTGCATAAATATTAAGACACAGCAGGAGACAGAGGCTCTGGCTAATAAATTAAGCCAGAAGGTGAATAGAGGGGATATCATATGCCTAACCGGAGACCTTGGAGCAGGAAAAACCACCTTTACTCAGGCCTTTGCCAGAGGCTTCGGAGTGGAGGATTATGTTTCCAGCCCAACCTTTACTATTATAAATGAATATCAAGGCAGGCTGCCCCTATATCATTTTGATGTTTATAGACTTGAGAACTCCAAGGCTATGGAGGATATAGGCTACGAGGAATACTTCTATGGCGATGGTGTATGTATAATAGAATGGGCCTCGCTTATACAGGATATCCTTCCAATGTCCCATTTATGGGTAGATATAAAGGTAATCGGTCAGCAGGAGCGAAATATATGTATTAAGGGAACTAACGATTATTATGAGAAGATAGTAGGGGGGCTGTTGTTATAATGAAAATATTAGCACTTGATACCTCCTCGGTGGTGGCAACGGTGGCTGTAATGGAGGATGACAAGCTGGTGGGAGAATATACCCTCAATCATAAAATGACCCATTCCCAGCGGCTTATCCCAATGATTGAAGAGCTAATGAAAAACTGTGAATTAAAACCAAAGGATATAGATATCTTTGCTACCTCCTTGGGACCAGGCTCCTTTACAGGGCTTAGAATAGGTGCAGCCACTATTAAGGCTATGGCTCAAGCCCTTGGAAGGCCGGTGGTGGGCATACCGACTTTGGAAGCATTGGCATATAACCTACCCTTTAGCGGAGAGGCTGTATGTCCAATAATTGATGCCCAAAAGAATCTTGTCTATACAGCCCGATATATCTGGCAGGGAAATGGCTTTGTTGAGACCCACCTGCAGGAGGTAGCTGAAATAGATAAGCTGCTGGAACGTTTAGGTAGCCTTAAGGAAAGAGTAATTTTTCTGGGTGATGCCATTGAAAAGTATAGGGGGCTAATTGAAGCAGAGCTAAAACAGCTGGCTATTATTCCGCCGGCTGCCGTCAGGATGCCAAAGGCCTCTTCTGTAGCACTATTGGCCTGGGAAAGATCAAGAAGGGGTGAGGTTGAGGAGGCTTCTCACCTAGTACCGATATACATGAGAAAGTCACAGGCGGAGAACCAATATGAGGAAAGACTCAAAGCGATGGGGGACGGGGGTAAGCGGTAGAAATGGACTCAGTAATTGTAAGGAAGATGGAGCTAAAGGACATAGATGCAGTACTGGTTATAGAAAATAACTCCTTTTCTATTCCATGGACAAGAGGCTCCTTTGAGAAGGAGATTAAAAAGAATCTGCTGTCGAGGTACTATGTAGCCGTAGTTGAGGAGCAGGTGGCAGCCTATGGGGGAATGTGGCTGGTTATAGATGAGGCCCATGTGACAAATATTGCCGTACATCCGGACTTCAGAGGAAGACAAATCGGTAAGGCTCTAGTGACCTTTATGATAAAGGAAGCAATTGAGTTGGGAATAGTTAAAATGACCCTAGAGGTAAGAAAATCAAATATAGTGGCACAGAATTTATACAAGGGCCTGGGCTTTATTCCTTGTGGAATCAGACCCGGCTATTACCATGATAATGGTGAGGATGCTCTCATTATGTGGAAGGATTCTCTGTAAAAGCAAAAGCCATGACAAAAACCCGGTACACAACGTATAAAACGCTGAGGATGCCGGGTTATTTTTTACAAATTTATAGACATTTTCCAATTATATACGTATAGCTATATAGATGCTTTATATAAAACGAGAAATTGCATAATAAAAGTTGAGGCAGGTTTATACAAAGTCAAAAGTTTCCTGCTTAGTGCCCCACGGGCTAATTTGCTAAATTTTAAATGTTATTAGCCCTAGGCAATGCGCGATAAACTTTTAACCTTGTATAAACTAAAATATTTATGCACCCCCTTGGTATTATGCAATTTCACAAAACAATAATTAATTCAAGGAGAGAAGATAATGGCAAGATTTAAATCGAAAAAACTGATTATTATTGTAATTATCATTATTTTGGTAGGTATGGGCATGGCAGCCGCCACAAGGGCAGCTAGAGCCGGTAACCAGGGCACACCTGTAGAGGTTGCAGTAATTGCTAAGGGCGATATTGTAGTAAAGGTTCCTGCCAATGGGGTGCTGGAGGAGGTAGAGAAGCAGCTGGTCTACTATGAAGGCAGCTCTAAGGTAAAGTCTATTGAGGTAGAGCTGGGGCAGCGGGTAACAAAGGGTCAGCTATTGGCAATCGTAGATGCTACTGATTTAAAGAGTAAAATTGATGTTGCAGGTGAGCAGCAGGAGATAGAAAGAATTACACTGGAACGGCTTGAAATGTCTAGAGTAGAGGCTATAGACAGCAGCAAGAGCCTATTAACTGAGGCTAGATTAACCCTGGAAAGGAATCAGGAGCTGTTTGACCGGGGTGCAATTTCTCAGGTGGAGCTGGAAAAGCTCCAGAAAAGCTGTGACGATGCAGAACGGACCTATCAGCAGTACCTTAATAACGAGGATAGCCTCTACTATGATATACAAAAGCTACATAAGCAATTAAATATTTCGCGTCTAAATATCAATGATTTATTGGCGCAGCAGCAAAAACAATCTGCCCAAATAGTAAGTCCTATGGAGGGCGTAGTTACACAACAAAATATCGAGCTTGGAGGCTTTACAAGCCCGACCTCACCATGCTTTGTTATTTCTAACATGGAGCACTTGGAAATTAAAATAGATGTGAGTGAATATGACATTGCAAAGGTTCATATAGGCCAAGAGGTGGAGATAGTTACTGATGCTATGGGGGATAAGATTTTCAAGGGAACGGTTGAGAAAATTGCACCGGTTGCCTCTAGGGTAAATACAGGCCAAAGCGTTGAAACTGTAGTAGGTGTAACCATTAAGGTTATGGAGACCAATGAATTTTTAAAGCCTGGCTTTTCAGTTAAGACAAGGATTATCAGTGAAAGCAGTTTAAATACCATCGTTGTTCCCTTTGATGCAATTCAAACAGAAAATGAAGGTGCTAGATTCGTTTATGTTGTAAAGGATGGTATTGTAGCTAAGCGAGAGGTGCAGGTTGGCGTTGAATCCGACTTCACAATAGAGGTTGTTAGCAATCTGACAGAGGGAGAAGAGGTAATCGTAAATCCTCCGGATAACCTTGCAGATGGGGATAAGGTTTTAGTAATAGCTAAAAAATAGCCGAAAGAAAGGATATTTTAAGATGCTTGAAAATATTCGTTTAGCCTTTTCCTCCATTATGGCAAATAAGCTTCGAACCCTTTTAACTATGCTGGGTATAATTATTGGGATATCGGCAGTAATTGCGATTTCGGCCATTGGCAATGGAGGAAAATATCAAATACAGAAAAGTCTTGAGCAGTTTGGAACTAATCGTTTGATGGTCTACTTAAACTGGAACAACAGCAGTGGTATTTCCATGAGGGATTATATTACCGAAAGTGATATAGAGGTCTTGGAGGAGCTGGAGGGAGTGGAGGCAATTTCTCCGATGTTTGAGGAATGGACCACCATGAGGGCGAATGATAAAAAAATTGATGTTGTTCTCGTAGGCGCAAATGAAGACAGTGGGGCAATAAGCAATGTAGAGATGATAAAGGGGCGCTTTATCAATCAGCAGGATATCATAAACCGCAGCTATGCTATAGTGATATCAGAAAAGGACGCCAGAGAGCTTTATGGTCATATTGATGTTACTGGAGAGCTGGTGACGCTGAATACTGCAAGGGGACCTGTGGAGTTTGCTATTGTTGGGGTCTCGAAATATGAGGAGAGCCTTTTCAGCAGCATGACCAACAATGGCAGGGCACAGCTATATGTCCCGATTTCCACCATAATGAGGGCATATAATCAAACAGTATATTATGGCGTAAACCTGAAGGTGGAAAACAGGGAAATGATGGATTCCATTGGACAGCAGGTAACGAAGCTGTTATCCAGAATACATAATAATAATGATAAATATATGGTAATGAATCTAGAGCAGACTCTTGAGACTGTAAATGGCGTCATCGGTACTATTACTGCGGTTTTAGCCCTTATAGCAGGCATTGCTCTGCTGGTGGGAGGTATCGGTATTATGAATATAATGCTGGTGACTGTGACAGAAAGAACAAGGGAGATCGGGATTAAAAAAGCCATCGGGGCCAAAACCTCTACGATACTAATGCAGTTTTTGACTGAGGCAGTAATAATTTCGGTTTTAGGCGGATTAATAGGCATAGCCTTTGGCTATCTTATCGGCAGTGGCGTGTCGGCGCTATTGGATATGCCTCCCCTAATAAGTGCTATGGAGGTAGTAGCAGGCACTTTAGTTGCAGTTTCGGTGGGTATCATCTTTGGAGTTTATCCCGCCAAAAAGGCAGCAAGGCTGGACCCGATTGAAGCCTTAAGATATGAGTAGACGGGAATAAAGAATGAAGGTAGGTTGAAGCATGATAGTCTTTGAGATATTGAAGATTGCTATACAAAATATCTATGCTAACAAAATGCGCTCTGCTCTGACGATGCTGGGGTTGATTATAGGCATTCAGGCGGTGGTGATCATAACCACCCTCGGAAATGCCGCAAAGGCTGATATGACAACGGCCTTTGATCAATACGGAAAGGGTAAGCTGAATATAAATCTCACCAGTGAGGAAAGACCTGTTGTGTATAGGGATTTTTTCAGTGATGGTGATGTTGAAGCAATCGAGGAACTGGAGGAGATTGAAGCAGCATCGGCAGAAATCAGAAGAGGCGTTAGTCTAAAATATAAAAGCAAGGAAATAAATTCAGACCTATATGGCGTAAACAGCAACTATGAGCAGGTGGAGCAGGTACAGATTATGCAGGGGCGGTTTCTACAGGAATCGGATGTTAAGGGCCGAAGAAATGTCATCATCATTGACGAAAAAAGTGCCGTTGCCCTATTTGGCAATACGGAGGCGGCAATCGGGAAGGTTATCAATATGACTACAGGAACCCAGAACTTTGAGCTTTTAGTTATAGGCATTGATAAGCTTTCGGATTCCACCCTTATGAATATGGCGATGGGAGAATATTACTATTCCTATATACCCATAACCCTTGCCAGTAGATTTTATTATGTCGACAGATACCCCAGAATGATGATTCAGGCACAGGAATTAATTTCATTGGATGGGGTTACAGACAAAATATTAAGCCTGCTGGAACGAAGGTATAAGGATACGGCTATGTATAGAATTTATACAAGAGAAACTGAATTCGATCAGGTTTCACAGGGCTTATCCTTTCTTACGGCCACCATATCAGGTATTGCAGCCATCTCTCTGCTGGTTGGAGGCATTGGCATTATGAATATCATGCTGGTGTCGGTTACTGAAAGGACGAGGGAGATAGGTATCAGAAAGGCACTGGGGGCCAGGCCCTCAACCATATTGCTGCAATTTTTGATGGAGGCGGTGATATTATCCGTCCTTGGTGGGCTTTTGGGCCTCGCCCTCGGGGGAGCCATTGGCTACGGTATAGTTAGCCTTCTAAAGCTGCCCTTTATAATATCGGTAGGTGCAATCGTCTATGCCTTAGTATTTTCTATTGTAGTAGGCGTAATATTTGGAGTATATCCCGCCAAAAAGGCAGCAAAGCTGGACCCAATAGATGCTTTGCGTTATGAATAATTTGAGGGGGAATTTACATGATTCGCATAGAGGGCTTAAGTAAGGTTTATAAGAGTGGCAGCATTGAGGTCGAGGCTCTTAAAAGTATTAATGTACAAATAAATAAAGGAGAGTTTGTTGGGATAATGGGGCCCTCAGGCTCCGGCAAGTCTACCTTTATGAATATTATAGGCTGCTTGGATAGAGCCACCTCCGGCCTGTATATACTGGACGACAAAAGGATTGAGGACATGGCGGATAATTTGTTGGCAGGGGTGAGAAATCAAAAGATTGGTTTTGTATTTCAATCCTTTAATCTGCTGCCAAGGATGACGGCTTTGAAAAATGTTGAGCTACCCATGGTATATGCAAGGGTGTCGGCAAAGGACAGAAGAGAAAGAGCAATGCAAGCTTTGGAAAGGGTAGGGCTGACAGATAGAGTGCACCACAGGCCAAATGAGCTGTCGGGAGGACAAAGGCAAAGGGTTGCCATAGCTAGAGCACTGGTTAACAATCCTGCTATTATTTTAGCTGATGAGCCCACTGGAAACCTCGACTCCAAATCCGGGTATGAGGTTATGGAAATATTTAAGGAGCTTAACAGAGAGGGAGCAACGATCATCATAGTAACCCACGAGCCAGAGATAGCCTCACAGACCAAAAGAATAATCAGCTTTAGAGACGGTGAGGTAATAGACGATAAAGTACTAGAGGGTGAATTGGTTGAGCAGGCTTAGCCTTGAGGTATTGAAAAGGTCGATAAAATCCAGCAGGGCTAGTGTATACAGAAGTCCATAGGGCGCTGGGGTTATGCAGCAACGAAGAACATAAGGCTTTAAATAGTCTTAAATTATTCGTTGCTTTTATAAACTTATGTTAACAAATTTCGTATTAATTAATATATAGGAAATTATACTTTTTAAATTTCTATACATGGGGGTTGTTAAGGGGGTGTCCCCCTTATTAAAATAAGGAGGATACAGCGAAGCGTCCTAAGGAACACATGGGTTCCTTGGAAAACAAAAGGCACAAAGTGCTTTTGTCAATATAGGGGTAAAGAGGTGGTGGAATTGCATCAGACTGACATTGAAATAGTTAAGGAAGTGCTGCAGGGTAGGTCTGAAGCATTTCGCGAGCTAGTATCCCGTTATAAAAGAGCGGTGTATTCCCTCTGCTATCGTATGGTACAAAATAATGAGGAGGCAGAGGACCTTTCCCAGGAGGTATTTATCAAGGTATATCAGTATTTAGGTAAATATGATGAGGACTATAAATTTTCTACCTGGATTTTGAAAATAGCAACAAATACCTCCATTGATTATCTGCGGAAGAAAAAAGTAGATACAGTACCTCTGGAGGAGGGCATTGAATCAAAGCAGGAAATGGCCAGTGCCGAATCCATCTATTTTCATCAGAGCAATAAGGCACTGATAGAAAAAATGATTAAGGAGCTGCCGGAGGAATACAGATTATTGATAATACTATATCACCAGCAGGGACTGAGCTATAAGGAAATAGCTGATAATGTAAATATACCGATGTCGAAGGTGAAAAATAGATTACACAGGGCAAGGAATATACTGAAGGAGCAATTGAAGAGTATAAAGGAGGAGGAGACCCAATGGACTGCAAAACAGGTTCAGATTTGATGATGAAAAGCATTGAAGAGGATGTAGATATTATGCAACAGGTCCACCTCCTGGAGCATATAGGCAGCTGTAGGGCTTGTCAGGAGGAATATCAGCTGCTATTGGAGCTAAGGGAAATGCTGGGGCAGCTACCGCCTGTAGAGCCAAGTGCTGAGTTTGAAAGCAAGGTAATGGACTCCATAAATACAGAGCTCTATCGTGAGAAGGCAGAAAAGAGGAGAATTTTACAGCCGTTGATTATGAGTATAGGAATATACCTCACTATTCTATTTGGCTTTACAATGGGCACTGAATTTTCATACATGGAGTGGCTGGCGTTACCCTCATTTATGCAGAATTTGACATTAGTAGGGCGGGTGGCAGAGGAGCTTCTTGGGAGAATCATGCTGATGGCGGCCTATACAAAAAATATCTATCAGTTCATCTTCAGCATATTACTGGAGCTTACCTCCGGCAGCATCTTTATATATAGCCTGAGCCTATTGCTCTTCACCTCATTATTGCTGGTAATAAATAAAACAATATTTAGAATCATAAGGGATTAGATAAGGAGGTATTGCTATGTTGAAGAAAATTACAAAGACATTACTGGTTATGCTTGTATTGATACTGGTTACCTCCTTTGCATGGGGCAGCTCCCTAAGCTACAAAGGAGATATCGTAAGCTTTTTTAAGGATGTATCAGTAAGCCGAGACACAGTAGTGCGGGGAAATGTAGTATCAATTTTTGGTGATGTTTCGGTGAAGGGTACTGCAGAAGGCGATGTAGTGGCAATATTTGGCCGTGTTGAGGTAGAGGGTACGGTTCGAAGGGATACGGTCTCAATTTTTGGAGGCATTACTGTAGCTCCGGGAGGTACCATTGAAAGAAATGCAACAGCGATATTGGGGCATGGGATTATCAACAATGGCTCTATAGATCGGGATATCACTAATATATTGGGTTTTTTCCCCTTTGGAGTGTCACCCACCAAGATATTATTGGCTTTACTGCTGCTAATAACAGTTGTAAAACAGATATGTGCCTTCATTTTAGCTCTGATTGCTATAGTCATAATGCCGGACAGATTTGAAAGAATGACGGAAAATTTGCAGGAGGACATGGGGAAAAGGGCAGTTATAGGCATACTTATGTATATCGGAGCCTTTGTATTGGTGGTTATTCTAATTATGACAGTTATAGGGGCGCCAATCGTAGCGCTGCTGATACCTGCACTAATGCTATTAGAGTTTGCGGGAAATACGACAATGAAAATATACGTTGGCAGAAGGATATCATCTGCTTTAGATAAAAAATGGACCGTTATAATGGAGCTTTTGCTGGGGACGATAATATACACCGTGCTGGAGCTGATATTGGTGGGCAAGCTTGTGACCTTTATCTTGAAGCTTATTGGTGTAGGTGAAGTTATTAATAGCAGATTTGGCTCTGAGCCCAGGAGGCCCATTATGCAGGCCGGAGGCTTTAATCCTACAAAGGGAGATGGAGAGTGACAATGAGAAGGCTTTGGATAGGAAGATTAGTAATAGGGACATTAATTTTCATACTGACGGGCCTGACAATAGGCTATGCCATCGATGGCTACAATAACTCAGAAACAGTTTTAACAGAGGATAGGCTAATAGAGGGAGACTATATTAAGGCCGGCAGCAGAATATCCAATAAGGGTAAAATAACCGGTGACTTCATAGCTGCGGCAGCCCACGAGCTAAGCCACCAGGGTATCGTTGAAGGAGACCTGATTGCGGCCGCCTCGGAGGTTAAAATAGCAGGCCTTGTAAGGGGAGATATTCGAGTAGCCGCCACTGATATATTGGTTGAGGGAGAGATTAGCCGCAACGCCTCTATGTTTGCAAATCGTATCCTTCAATACAAGGACAGCATCATAGAGGGCAGCATCCATGCCTTTTCCAGCCATCTGGATATTAGGGGCTATATAGGCGGCGATGTCAGCGGAGCAAATCAGTCCACCAGCATCAGCGGAACAGTAAAGGGAGATATTTATGTATATACTGCCAATCTAACTCTAACAGAGGATGCACTGATAGAAGGGAATCTCGTCTATATAAGCGAGACAGAGCAAAGCATCAATCCCCAGCAGGTAAAGGGCAGCATAGAGCATCGTTACCCCAGCACCGCATCAAGATATGATTTTACAAAGCAGCTGCAGCGTTCGATAAGGACTGCCTCAATATTCAGCAGAATAATCCTTACGCTATCATATCTGATAGCAGGTGCATTAATCATACTGGCCTTTAGAAGGCCCTATGAAAGAGCCGCCACGCTTCTTCAGGAAAGGCCCTGGTATAGCATAGGCCTAGGGGTAAGCGTTCTGATATGCACACCGATAGTGGCGATAATAGTGATGATAACAGTAATAGGAATCCCCTTTGGACTAATAGCTCTGGCCCTGTATGGCATACTGCTGTATATTGCCAAAATACCTGTGGGCATATGGCTGGGCTCCAGAATCCTAAGGGGAGAAACAAGCCTAATCCTTTGGTTTGTAATAGGCACACTAATACTGGAGGCAGTAAAGCTGATTCCGTACTTAGGATTACTAGCATCCTTCGGCACACTGACCCTCGGCATAGGCGCAACCCTCCTAATGCTAAAGCAATACTACAAAGGGTGACAAGGGGACGGTTCTATTGACACCTTCTATTTGATTATATATAATTCAAATAGGGGGTGTTAATTTATGCCAAGAAATGCGAGAGAAAGAAGTGGTAGCGGGGTTTACCATGTGGTGCTAAGGGGGATAAACAAGCAGGACATATTCAATGATGCAGAGGATAGGCTGAGGTTAATAGAAGCATTAGAGAAATATAAAACGATATGCGAGTATCATCTATATGGCTATTGCTTAATGACCAATCATATTCACATCCTAATAAAAGAAGGCAAAGAGACCATATCGCAAATAATGAAGCGGATAGGCACAAGCTATGTATATTGGTATAACAATAAATACGAAAGATATGGGCCATTATTTCAGGATAGGTATAAAAGTGAGCCGGTGGAGGACGATAAGTACCTTCTGGTGGTTCTAAGATATATACATCAAAATCCTACAAGGGCAGGAATGGTGCAAAGGCTGGAGGATTACAGCTGGAGCAGCTATGGAGACTACATAAAGCAGAAGAATACGCTTGTGGATATAGATTATATTCTAAATATTTATTCAGAAAATGCAGCGGATGGTCTAAATGCCTTCACAAGATTCACAAACGAATATATCAAGGATGACGCCGCAAAAGTACATATAGATTATGAGGTAAATATTAGAAGATCAATGAAGGATGAAGAGGTCAGGAGAATTATTAAGGAGATTGTCAAAAATGATAACCCGCAGATAATACAACAATTTGATAAAAATGAACGAGATGGAATCCTAAAGGCTTTAAAAGAAGAAGGACTATCAATAAGACAGCTGGCTAGGATAACAGGTATCGGTCGTAAGATAATAGAGAAGGCATAGGGAGATGGCCAAGGTGACAAGGGGACGGTTCTACTGACACCTCGAGGTGTCAGTAGAACCGTCCCCTTGTCACCACACCAAAATCAAGAATGATAATTATTCTTGATTTTTTATTTTTTTTGATTCAAATCACAGTATTTTTTCATAAAAATTGTAAAATTATATTAAGGTACTTAAAAATGATTAAAGGGTGACTTTTATGAAGGAGATAGATTTAAGAAAAAGTGTTTATGAGCTAACGGAGCTGTATCCTGAGATTATAGAGATTATGACGAAATTAGGCTTTAAGGATATTGGAAATCCGGTGGTGCGAAGGACGGCAGGGAAAATGATGACGATACCTATGGGTTGTAAAATGAAGGGAATAGCTATGGATGGCATGGTTACGGAGCTTGAGAAGCAGGGATTTGTTATTGCAGAAAATTAAGAATTAAGGAAATGCATATTACCGTAGAAGTGCATATATATTTTAGTTTATACAAAGTTAAAAGTTTATCGCGCATTGCCTAGGGCTAATAACATTTTAAAATTCAATAAATTAGCCCGTGGGGCACTAAGCAGGAAACTTTTGACTTTGTATAAACGTACTACTTATCTTTATTATGCAATTCCATCAATTACAAAAGTATTGTTGAAGGTTTATTCACTAAAGGGTGACAGGAGAACCGTCCCCTTGACACATGAGGAGGTAGAGTATGAGCGAGCTAATTAATAATCGTGAGGAAAGACAAAGGGTACTTAAGGAATTGATTCAGGAATTACATGATGGTAAGACGGTGGAGGATGTTAAGGACCGCTTTGGGCAGCTGATTCAAAATATCGGGGCCTCTGAAATTGCTGAGCTGGAGGAGGCTATTATTAAAGGTGGGGTTCCTGTAAGTGAGGTAAAGAGGCTTTGTGATGTTCACGTAGAGGTATTCAAGGAGAGTCTGGATCAAGCACCAGCAGCTGATATGACCCCAGGGCATCCGGTGTATACCTTTAAGAAGGAGAACAGGGCTATTGAGAAAGTCATCGATGTTGAGCTGCTGCCTGCGCTAGAGCTTGAAAAAAACACACAGGGCTATGATGAAACACTGCTCTTAAGGCTTTGGGGCAGTGTAAATCAGCTATTGGATATCGACAAGCACTATAGCCGTAAGGAAAATCTGCTGTTTCCATTTTTAGAAAAATATGAGTTTACAGGACCCACCTCTGTTATGTGGGGTATTGATGATGACATAAGAAGGCTGCTGAAGGATATTGTACAGCTTATCAAGGCTTCACGAGACAGCAGGCAGATAGGCAAAGAAATGCAACAAAAGCTTTCTGAAGCTATTGCTGCCATCCAGTCTATGATTTACAAGGAAGAAAATATACTATTCCCTACGGCATTAGAGCTTTTGACTGAGGAGGAATGGGGCCATATTATGGAGGAAAGCCATGAAGTAGGCTTCTGCCTGATAGAAGAGGAAAAGGGCTGGAGACCTGGTAAGAGAGAGGATAAGGCTGTGGATGAATTAGTACAGAGCAAGGCACCTCAGGGCTTTCTGAAATTTGATACTGGGATTTTAAAGCTTGAGGAAATTCAAATGATTTTTAATCATCTACCCCTAGATATTACCTATGTAGATAAGGATAATATAGTAAAATACTTCTCAGAGGGCAAGGAAAGGATATTTACAAGAACCAAGGCCATTATAGGCCGCAAGGTTGAAAACTGCCATCCGCCCCAAAGTGTTCATGTGGTTGAAAAGATAGTGAATGATTTTAAGAGCGGCGAAAAGGATCATGTGGATTTCTGGATACAGATGAAGGATATGTTCGTATACATTCAATACTTTGCGGTGAGAGATGCTGACGGAAATTTTATGGGTACGCTGGAGGTAACTCAAAATATTGCAAAGCATAGGGCCTTAGAGGGTGAAAAAAGGCTGATGGAATAAAATGCTGCATAAATAAATCGATAGCAAATGCTATCGATTTATTTTATTTCTCTGTATCCTGATCCTTTGCCTCGGGAGAAGCCTTTGCCACCGCCAGTATTGCCATATCAGTAGGGCTCACAGCCTCCAGCATACCGTCGGGCATTACATTTATGCTTTCGTCGTAGGCCATTGTCTCCTGTGGCTCAGAGGAAATGGTGGGGGATTCGTTGTTACCGGAATTTATGGAGGCATTTAAATTATTTAAATCTTCATTGCTCTTCACATGATATTTTTTAGGCATTATATCAGCTCCTTCAAGCTTATTATTCACCATAAGCATTAAATCTATTTGATGGATTGTAAAGGAAATTTTTAAACAATGCTATAGGATTTGCCTTACTTTGGGATTATAATGATATAATAAGAAGCGTAATCTAAAAACGAGGAGAGAAAAAATTTAATGATTCAGACAGAGGATAAAAAGGGCATAATCACCTTGGCTATAGAGTCCAGCTGTGATGAAACCTCAGTTAGTATATTAAGAAATGGGCGTGAGGTGCTGACCAATATTATAGCAACACAAATTGAGCAGCATCAAAAATTCGGTGGGGTTGTTCCTGAGGTTGCCTCAAGGAAGCATATAGAGAGTATAAATCAAGTGATTGATTTGGCTTTAGAGGAAGCAGAGATGGGCTTTTCTGATATAACACATGTGGGCGTAACCTATGGTCCTGGATTGGTGGGGGCACTACTGGTGGGACTATCGGCAGCAAAGGCAATTGCTTATGCCAGAGAGATACCCCTCAATGGTGTTAATCATATAGAGGGACATATCTATGCTAATTTTATTGAGCATAAGGAGCTGGAGCCACCGTTTATCTGCTTGATCGTTTCGGGAGGTCATTCTCATCTGGTATATATGAAGGATTATGGTGAGTACGAAATACTGGGTAGAACAAGGGATGATGCTGCCGGAGAGGCCTTTGATAAGGTTGCCAGGGCATTGGGCTTAAGCTATCCCGGAGGGCCCGAGATCGATAAGCTTTCAAGGCTGGGGGATAAAAATGCCATTAGCTTTCCAAAGGCTTATTTGGAGGAGGGCAGCTATGACTTCAGCTTTAGTGGGCTTAAGTCATCGGTGCTGAACTACCTCAACAGTGAAGGCATGAAGGGGAATGAAATAAACGTGCCTAATGTAGCAGCCAGCTTTCAAGCAGCTGTTATAGAAATATTAACAGAAAAAACTGTAAAATGTGCCCTGGAAAAGCGTGTAAAGCAGGTGGTTTTGGCAGGCGGAGTGGCTGCTAATAGCGGCTTAAGAAGCTTATTAATGTCAGAGTGTGAAAAAAATGGAATTGATCTAAAATATCCATCATTAAAGCTTTGTACCGACAATGCTGCCATGATAGGCTGTGTTGCTTATTATGACTATATAAGAGGCCTTAGGTCAGATATGCACCTAAATGCCATAGCCAGTCTCAAAATCGGTGAAAGGTAATTCAATTAGTAGTATTTTCAAGTAATACAAAACATTGCCGCTTAAAGTGAGGTTTTTACTATGTTATAATCAAGTAGAAATTAAACTTGAGGGGGAATACATATGGAAATGCTTAGCTGGTTGAAAAAGGTTAGTCATGACACCGACAAAAAGGATCTGTTGCTTTTAATTGACAACATGCATGACATAATTAATGCACTGCTGGAAAAGAACAAGGATAATGAAAAGCTTATTAAGGAATTAACCCAAGGACGAAAGAACTAAAGAACAAAGCTTATACATATTATTTGGAAAAAGCTATTATATTTTAATTTATTGAAAGCAATACTCCCTTTAGGGCGGTATTGCTTTTTTGTGCGTGTATTTATAAGTCCTACGAGGAGGAATCAAAATGATTAATAGAGATGAATTTCAAAGAAAAAAATGTCAGCTAATTAAGAGTAAAATAAGGTTTGGAAAAAAAATGAAAGTAAGTAAATAAATTCATAAAACCTATTTACAACATATGTAAAAGTGATATTATATAGGAAAGGATACTATTTTGGGAAAAAGTAGGAGATAATATGATGTTGGAGAATATGATAATACCTAGTGGGGAGAAGGTAAAAAGGCTTCGCAGATTGATGGGGCTGAATCAGGAGGATTTGACAGGGGGGAAAATAACCAGAAACCTCATCAGCTATGTTGAAAACAGAAAGGCGCGACTGACACTGGTGACGGCGGAAATAATTGCGGAGGCCATGAATAACAGTGGAAGAAACAAGGGAATATTGGTAACGACAGAGTATCTTTTGGAGGACGAGCTTTCCCAGGCCCATAGAATATTAGGGGATATTATTGAGGCCATGGAAAGCAGCATGACAAAGGGAGATATCATATTTGCCGAGGAGCTAAGACGGGCCGAGGAAATACTGGAGGAATGGGATATACCCCATAGAAAAATTAAAATTTATGAGCTGGCCGGTGACTGGTATTTTAAAAAGGGCCAGTATGACAAAAGCTATTTATACAATATGCGGATTTTTGAAAGCCTAACCCCTGAAAGTGATGCCCTTAGTCGCAGCGAGGTTATCGTTAGGTTGGCAAGATGTGCCTACTCGCAGGAAAACTATCAGGAGTCAATTATGCTGAACAATTATGCAGTGGGAATGATAAGGGATGGTAGTGATGAACGGTATTTTAACATATATAAAAGAGCCTTATTTAACAAGGCACTGGCGTATAAAAGACTTAAAGAGCATGAGCTATGCCTGGTGGAGCTGGGCAAACTGGAGCTTAAGGAAGATTGCCTAAGCTTAAATGAAAAGGTGGATATCAGTATTTTAAAGGGCAGTTGCTATCTACATAAAAAGGAATTGGCCATCGCCCTGGAGATATATCAGGGGCTATTGAAGGGACCCATGGCGGATTTTACAATTGACAGGATTCTTAATATTTATAATAATACTTCAGTAATTTATATTGGACTGCAGGAGCATGAGAAGGCCCTTGAATATTTATATCTGTGCTATAAGAACATTCCTGATAAATTTGACATTAAAAAGCTTGATTTGACTATTAATGACATACTTTTAGGTATTGCAAAGACCTATATGCAATTAAATAAGTACGTCTCAGCAGAAAAGCATTTATTAATGCTGAAAAAGAGCAATATTAAGGAGCAAAATCTATTGGTGCTTATTAAAACATATGGGTTATTATGTAGGGTTTATTGTGAAACTGAAAAGGAGGAGGCTCTTATACATATAGTAAATGAGGTAGTAGCGCTTCTGAATAATAATCAATTGTCTGACGGTGAAAAGGCATGTATCGAAAGGTTATTTTTCGAGAATTCCTATTATTTTGCTGAAAAGGATCCCGCCTATAGCAGAAGGTTATTAAAGCTTGGACTAAGCATCCAAGAGAATACATAAGGGAGGATAAGGGAATGAAATTTAAAAAGCTGGTGGCAATACTAATTATTATAAGCACATTATTGGCAAGTACGGGGATTATATTTGCCGACGATACCAATCCAATAGTCTGGTCTCACAAAATCACTATAAACAAATAGCTGTTCAATGACAAATTAAATTAGATGCGATGCCTATCCTATGGATAGGTATTTTTTTGCTTAAATAATAAGTCTTCTTTGAGTCCTACCAGCAAGTTTTAATATCAAAGTAAGCCTTTCTAATAATGTGATGATTTTCATTTCAGTAAACCTGCACAAATTACATATATTGAATAACACCATAGTATATTCATAACATAGACACACTTAAAAAACATACTAATTTATACTCGAAATGAATTTTCATGTAATAACAGCGAGAAAACATATTACCGCCAATAGAAAATCCAGTTTTATAAGCTAAGAATTGCATGCTTTATGTTAAGCAGCAACCCCACGAAATTATGCATAGATGAATATTTTTATGGCTGTTTATAACCTAAGCATTTTATTCACAGGAATTATCCACTGTTAATGTGTATAGTGTGGATGTGAAGGGAAAAGCCAAGGTATAACACGAAAACAAATGTGGATAAGTTTGTGGGTACTGTGGATATCTTGTGGATTAGTGTGGATAGTTTCTTTTTAATCAATAAATCCAGCAGCAAAAGACAAAAAATAACATGCATATTGAGTTAACATAAGTATAATTTAAAGGATTATTGTCGAAGTAGCTTTTCCCCATATCTAGAAATTGAAAAGCAAAATTTCCTACATATTAAAAAATGGCCCCTCGTGAGGACCATCATAATAATGCTATAAGCCTTTTGCCTATAATTGTTTCTGCTCCAAATTATAGGGCAGCAGATTATTCGCTTTTAATGAACGAATAATGGTTTGTGATACAATAACAGCCACAAGGGCCTTAGCAAGGTCTAATACAATGAAGGGGGCAGCGCCGTATATGTAGGCTGTAGCCCATGGATAGCCAGCAACATATTTGAGCTGGGCAACTCCCATATTGTATATAACGATAAGTCCTAAAAGCATGCCAATAAACCTGAAGGTAAAGTCCTCACTTTTTTCATAAATAGAGCCAATTAAGTAAACCGCTATCGGATAGGACAGCAAATAACCGCCTGTAGCTCCGGTAATTCTGTCTAATCCACCAGTAAAGCCTGCAAATACAGGTATTCCCACTGCACCCACCAGCAGGTAAACAATAAGTGCTAAAACCCCAAGTCTTTTACCCAATATAGCCCCTGTTAAGAACACTGCAAAAATCTGTAGTGAAAAGGGAACCGTAGTAAAGGGTAGGGGAAGGGAAATCTGTGCACATACAGCAATAATAGCTGCAAATAATCCTACTAAAACTAAATCTCTAGTTGAAAAGCTCATCGACATTCTCCTTTCGTTAACCAAAATCATAAACATGGTTGACAAAAACAGTTTATCGATTTTTTTACGATATGTCAATAGCAGATTCCCATTCTATATATAAATTTTCAATTTCCAGCTGAAGGCTAGTAATTTCTAGATTTACTTCCTTACTCTTATCAGGATTGGCGTATATCTCCTCCCTGCATAATTCCTCCTGTAGCCTTGTCAGCTCCTCCTCCAGCTGCATGATACTGGCCTCAAGCCGATCTCTATTGGCCTTTTTTTCCTTGAGGCGGCTCTTTTCATCCTTCTCCTTACGACGATCTTCCTTCTGTTGGGTTTTAGTTTTTTCTTCAGCTGGAGCCTCATCTAGGTCCTCCTCCAGCTCCTTCTTTTTAGCATAGTAATAATCGTAATTGCCTAAATATACATTGGCACCTTCTTTACCTAATTCAATAATCTTACCGGATATTCTATTGAGGAAGTAACGGTCATGGGATATAACTAAAATTGTACCGTCATAATTCAGCAGCGCCTCCTCCAGCACCTCCTTAGCCAATATATCGAGATGATTTGTAGGCTCGTCCAGCAGTAAAAGGTTTGATTTGGAAAGAATTAGCTTTAATAAGGAAAGGCGGGCCTTTTCACCTCCGCTTAAGGAGGCTATGGGCTTAAACACCTCCTCGTCATGGAAGAGGAAGGAGCCCAGCAAGGTCCTTATCTCCGTTTCCTTCATTAGGGGATAGTCCTGCCATATCTCATCTATCACCGTATTATCAGGATTAAGATTACGTTGCTCCTGATCATAGTAACCAATTTCAACATTATGGCCTATTTGTACGGTCCCAGAGGAAATATCCGTCTCCTCCAGCAGCATTTTAAACAATGTGGATTTGCCGATTCCATTGGGGCCTATAAGGGCAGCCCTCTCACCTCTATAAAGCTCAAAGGAAACATTGTCAAACAGCTGAAAATCGCTGAATTGCTTGCCAACCGCCTCTACCTGTATGACATCATTACCGCTTCTGGTCTGAGAGTGAAAATTAATTTTCGCCTTCTTTTGCATGTGCTGAGGTGCTTCTACTATATCAAGCTTTGACAGCTGCTTTTCTCTGCTCTTCGCTCTGTTAATGAGCTTTTCAGTGCCGTGCTGCCTTAAACGTCTGATGATATCCTTTTGCCTATCAACCTCTCGTTGGTTATTTTGATACTCCCTAAGCTGCTGCTCCTGCAGTATTTTCTTTCTTTGAACAAATTCTGAATAGTTACCGTTATAGCTGATTAATTGATGCTTTTCTATTTCAAGAACCCGTGTTACCAGCTGATCCAGAAAGTATCGGTCATGGGATATCATCAATATTGTTCCAGAATAATCCTTTAGAAAGCCCTCCAGCCATTCTACTGCCTCTATATCAAGATGATTTGTTGGCTCGTCCAGCAGCAAAATATCAGGCTTTGCCAAAAGAAGCTTTGCGAGGGAAAGACGGGTTTTTTCGCCACCGCTTAGGTGATCTACAGGCTGGTGAAAGTCCTGCTCCTGAAAGCCTAAGCCCTTTAGAACACCTCTCACTGTGCTTCTAAAGCCATAGCCATTGCTTCTGTCAAACTGCTCCAGCAGATTTGAATACTGGTTCATAAGCTCCTCTAGGTCACTTGTTCTATTGGAATTGCTAAGATCAGCAATTTCATGCTCCATCCTTCTTAGGCTGCTCTCCATTTCGATAAGCCAAGAGTACACCGTCAAGGCTTCATCAAAAATGGTATTGCCCTTTGTATATCCTCCGCTCTGCTCTAAATAACCGACTGAGGTTGTTTTAGAAATATATAAATCTCCAGTGTCATAGGTAAGCTGGCCCGTTAGGATTTTAAAGAGGGTGGATTTGCCTGCTCCATTGACTCCTACAAGCCCTACTCTCTCTCCGGCCTGTAGGCTAAGGGTAATTTTTTCAAGTATTATATCAACACCAAAATATTTGGTCAGGTTGTTGCATGATAAGATAATCATAAAAAGCTCCTCCTAAATAGTCGTGAATATTACTATTTTAACAAATAACAGACTTTTAATAAAGTCATTGAGAAGAATGAAGTGACAATTATTTAACCGAACAAAACAAAAACTCAATGCCCCTTTAGCATCAAAGTACAGCTTTAGCAGTGTCAAGCATTTTTTGAGCCATTGAAATATCGCAAAACATTGTTAAAAAATAAATACACAGATAATTCAGATAATTGTTGCATCATAGGGCGTATTATTATAAAATAGTACATGTCTTATTAAATAACGGTCTATTTAAATTACAACACTCATACTTGTAATTTTACTTATGTATAGGGCTTGTAGAAGGCGAGTATGCATAAGCTTGAAGCTTGTACGTCAGCTTCAAGGGGGGTAGGGGAATGATATAGCTCAATGTAATGAATGCATTTTGTGAACTACAAGATGCATTTATTATTAGCAAACGTGGTCATACCACCCTACCTTTTCCAAATTTTAATAAAGTAGGAAGTTAAAGGAGTTATAGGATTGATTTGTTATTAGTGCTTTAAAGCTATCCTGATTTTTTTTATTGGGTTTGAAAACGTTTTACTAATAGCAGCCTTACTTGTCTTGAGGCAAATCTTTATGATTATGCAGCTTTCTTTTTAATTCCACTTTAGTAGACCCAAAAAATTAAACACTAGAAGAGGGGGACTTAATTATGAGCTATGCAATTATGGCTTTAATACCAATTTTGTTAACTGTTGTTTTGATGGTAAAATTCAACTGGCCAGCCAAAAGGGTTATGCCCATAGCGTGGGGATCGGCCTTAGTATTAGCGGGTCTTGTATGGAAAATGCCAGTAAAATGGCTGACAGGTGCTACTGTGTTTGGAATGCTTAGTGCCTTCAATGTACTGTTAATTGTATTTGGAGCTATTCTATTAATGAACACACTTAAGGCCAGTGGGGCCATGAAGGTTATCAGTCAGACCTTCTACGGTATCAACCCCGATAGACGTATCCAAGCAATTATAGTAGCATTTTTATTTGGTGCCTTTATCGAGGGGGCAGCGGGCTTCGGTACACCTGCAGCTTTGGCAGGACCGCTTTTAGTAGGACTGGGCTTTCCTCCTCTGGCAGCAGCGATGGTGGCATTGGTTGCAAATAGTACTCCCGTAAGCTTTGGTGCTGTAGGCACACCGATTTTAGGTGGTATAGCAACGGTGCTTAACACTCCCGAGACCATTGCACAAATAGAGGCAGGCGGGATGACCTTTGCAGAATTCGTCCATAAAGCGGGTTTCTGGTCAGCTGTACCTCATGCAATCATTGGTACCTTTGTACCGCTATTTATAGTAATGATGCTTACCAAATTCTTTGGTGAAAAGAAATCCTATAGAGAGGGTCTTGAGGTTGCACCCTTTGCAATATTCTCTGCCCTATGCTTTACAATTCCATATATAACCATTGCTTATTTCTTTGGTCCAGAGCTGCCTTCCTTAACCGGTGGATTAATAGCTCTAGCCATCGTAATTACTGCAGCCAAAAAGGGCTTCCTATGTCCAAAGACACCTTGGGATTTTCCTAATAAGAGCAAATGGGATGCAGGATGGACAGGAACCGTTGAAGCAGCTGCGGCTGAGGAGTCAAAAACTTCTATTGGCTTTGTGAATGCATGGATGCCATATATCCTAGTATCGGTTATTCTGGTGATTACAAGAATACCGGCTATAGGGTTGAAGAATATTCTCACCAGCTCAGCCTTCACCCTAAGCTGGAAGGGGATTTTGGGGACAAACCTTAATTATTCTCTGCAATATCTATATCTTCCAGGTATAGTGCCCTTCATTTTCGTATCGATACTGACTATATTTATGCATAAAATGAAGTCAGAGGATGTTAAGCATACGTGGGGCTTATCCATTAAGCAGGTAATACCGGCGGCAATAGCATTAGGCTTTGCGGTGGCAATGGTTCAAATAATGCTGAACTCAGGCAATAACACCTCTGGTCTTGAGGGGATGATGGTGGCGCTTTCTTCAGCTGCAGCTGATATTTTTAAGGGAGTTTGGCCGATATTTGCGCCCTTTATTGGTATACTTGGTGCCTTTATGTCCGGCAGTAATACTGTTTCAAATGTTTTATTTACCTCCTTCCAATACGGAGTTGCCGACCAAATAGGTATCTCTAAGCTTATTGTAGTAGGTCTGCAGGTTGCAGGTGGAGCAGCTGGTAATATGATTTGTGTACACAATGTCGTTGCTGCCTGTACCACCGTTGGTGTTTTAGGAAAAGAAGGCGAGGTAATTAGAAAAAATGCAATCCCTGCATTTGTCTATGCACTTGGCTCAGGAATAATTGCTTACATTGCAATGTATTTAATTCCGGGATTGTTCTAATAATAATTGTATATTAATATCAAAGGAGCGGATTTGTAAATTCAAATCCGCTCATGTTTAATTTCACACAATTAATTAGTACTACGTGGGCATTATATTAATTTCTTATAAAATTTACAGTAAAAAGCTATGGTTAATTGAATATTTACTATATAATATAAAAAAATATATATGTATTTGTATTAAAATAAACGAGGATATATGGTAATATATTAAGAAAATACTTGTTTTACCGACGTAATAAAGCTTTGTTAAGCAGAATAGAATTATATACCGAGATTTTAATGATTATGGCTTCTACAGAAGCTTTTCGGTTTGACATTGGTAATAATAATTGTTATACTGATAACAAAAAAAAGAGTTGACGGAATTGTTAAAAAATTAATTGTAGACAATTATTTTCCAGCAGCAAACACAAAATAAATTACTATATAATTTTGTAATATTTTAAACAAATTATTTAGTTAGGAGGAGAAAACTTGGGCAGAGATTTTACGGATGTTTCAATGGCGGTTGTAAGGAGATTACCAAAGTACCACAGGTATCTTAAGGATTTGCTGGACAAAGAGGTTTACAGGATTTCATCTAGAGAATTAAGCCGCCTAATCGGCTTTACAGCCTCCCAAATACGCCAGGATTTAAATTGCTTCGGTGGATTTGGTCAGCAGGGCTACGGCTACAATGTTGAGGAGCTTTACAATGAAATTGGAAAGATTTTAGGCTTAAACAAGATTTACTCGACGGTTATTATTGGAGCAGGTAATCTAGGGCAGGCTATAGCCAACTACCCTCATTTTGTCAAATATGGCTTTAAGCTATATGGTCTGTTTGACTCAAATCCAAAGCTGATAGGCATGAAGATAAGAGACATCAATATTTATGATGTTGATGCCATTGAGAGCTTTGTTGAGAAAAATCAAATAGAAATTGGCATCATATGTACGCCTAAGGAGGTCGCACAGGATATTGCCGACAAGCTGACTAATGCTGGAGTTAAGGGCATCTGGAATTTTGCTCCGTTGGACATTAAGGTACCAGATGATGTCATTGTGGAGAATGTTCATCTGAGTGAAAGCTTGTTTATACTATCATATCTATTACACGAGAAGGAAGTACTTGAAGCGGCTAAAAGAAAATAAGTCTCGTGAAGCTTTATAGGTGATTAAATGAGAAATTATTATGTACAAATACATCAGTATATGCAAAAGCTAATACAAAACATCATTGTATTAGACAAACGGGGTATTAGGAATAATGGAGATAGCCTATCAATAACTGAGCTATTCATTTTAAAGCTACTGGGAGATCAAAAGGAAAAGAAAATCTTCGAAATTGTCGATGAACTCAGTGTTGATAGAAATTCGCTGGTTACAATACTAAATAGACTTCAATCCATGGACTATATATCAAAGGTAAAGGATGAAGAGGACAAGAGGGTATTTTTGTTAAATCTTACCGAAAAGGGAAGATCTGTATTTCAACAGGTTTCTGAAAAGGAGAAGGAGCTTATATACTCCATTTTGAACGACTTCACCTTTAATGAAGAAAAGGCAATACTAAAATTTTTAGTTAAACTGGATATGCTTAAAAATAATTTAATGTAGCCATGATATAAAAAATGACACCTCATAATGAAGTGTCATTTTTTATATGTAGCTTTTTGGTATCTATTGAGCCTTTGCTTCCTCAGGTATTACTATCTCCGGAGCTTCATTGAAGGATTTGGCCTCAATAATAATCTCGTGATTGACATGGCCATCTTCAGTTTCAATATTAGGTGTATAGGTAAGCTTTTCCATGTAGCTCTTGTCCTTAGTTATAACCATTTCAAATGCTCCACTGACACTCTCATCAAAGTTCTGCATGAGGTTATACAAAAAATCAGAGTTCTTGGTCATTCCCGCTATAACCACCTTATCCTTTGTATCCTCCTTGATTCTTAGCTCGGAAAAGTCCTCGGGGTTGAAGCTGTCAAAAATATTCGCTAATTCTTCAACCTGACCAATCAGTTCCTTGTCGCTTTCATTAACCCACAGAGCAGTTATTGACTGATACATATAGGCTACCCCATCAAGAACATAGTTCTTTAGCTCAATCTTATCAAGGGATTCGTCACTGTCGCCGGAGGTCATTGCCAGCTCTTGAAGGTTTGAATATTGGAAGGGCTCCTTATGATAGACAATGTCGGCCCTCATGCTGCCACCGTCAGCCTCAGGCTCTTCAGGTGCAATCTTTACCGTGACACTTGATTCATAGCTTTCCAGAGCCTTCATATTATCTAAAGTATCCTTTAACAGCGCCTCGGGGTCACTGCTGTTCTTCTGTATAGCCTGACAGCCGCTTAAAATTAAGACAAGGACTAGGAGAATTAATACCGGTGTTTTTTTTAATGAAAAGTAACTCATAACAAGCCTCCTAAAATTTAATAATATTCCCTACTATAATATTTTTCCAAAAAGAATGTTTATAATCCTATGCAATAGTTAAAGTAGGTTAGAAAATACTTCCTTATTATATCAGAATTTATGGCAAACATCATAAAATGTTTTTGAACATTAAAAAAGAGGTACGTATTCGATACCTCTTTTAATAGTAAGTTGTTTTAGGCTTACTCTGGTGTAGGAGCATCTACTGGACAAACATTTGCACAGGCTCCACAATCGATACATCCGTCAGCATCGATAACATAAATGCTGTCACCAGCTGAAATTACACTAACAGGACATTCAGGTTCACAAGCACCACAGCTGATACAAGCGTCAGAAATTACATATGCCATAATATTATCCTCCTCTAAATTATTATTTTTACATTTGTATTATACCAACAAACCAATAGGTGTAACAGAAGTTGTACCATATTTTATCAAAAAATCAACAAAGTATAATGATTTTCATTTTAAATGCTTGTTGATATGATAATTATTATTACCCTTTTTATAAAATATACACATTTGAGGATTTTGCATAATAAATATGAGCATAATTATTCCTTTTATGAAATAGATATCGTGATAATGCTAATAATGTTATAATAGGTTAATATACACAGAATACGTAAAATGTTGATATGTTGCAGGAGGAGGTTTTGAAATGGAAATAATCGTACTTGTTGGCAGCAGCGGCACCGGTAAAAGCTATAAGGCTATGTCCTTGGCCAAAAGTAAAAAGATAGAGTATATAATTGATGATGGTTTGTTGATTAGAGGTAATAAGGTTTTAGGTGGTTATTCAGCAAAGAGGGAAAAGTCGAAAATGGCAGCTGTTAAGAGGGCATTGTTTATAAACCCTGAGCACCAAAGTCAGATTGATAGGATACTAAAGGCAGAGAATCCCCAGAGCATACTGATATTGGGTACCTCCGACAAGATGGTGGAGTCGATTGTCAATACCTTTAAGCTGGGGGATATATCAGAAAGGTACTATATTACCGATATTGCCACGGAAGAGGAGATCAAGCTGGCCCAAAAGTATCGAAAATTTGAGGGAAAGCATGTCATACCTGTACCAACCTTTGAGATTAAAAAGGATTTTTCAGGTTATTTTTTAAATCCCTTGAGGGTTTTCAGAAGATTTAGTAAAGGAGAGCCTATTGAGGTAGACGAAAAATCTGTCGTTAGACCAACCTACAGCTATCTGGGGAAATATACTATTTCTGACAGGGTTATCAGGGAGCTGATAAATTTCGCAGCCAAAAAGGCAATAGGCATCTATAGGATAAATAATGTCGAAATAGAGTATACCAACTCCGGTGTAATAACGAATATAGAGCTTACCGCTGTCTACGGAAATCCCATTCGAACAGTAATGGAGGGGGTTCAAGAGCTTGTAAAGGCTGAGGTTGAGGGGATGACCTCCCTGAATCTACTGGCTATAAATATTTTGGTCAAAAGTCTAATAATACTTGAGTAACTTGTTTACAATAAGTTTACTATTGTGATATAATTCATATGGGAGTTAAGGAAGAATATATTTACTGCTACATATTAAGCTTTTAGAAATATATTTTTTCCTACTGATAGAAATTTGTTAAAATTGTATCAATGAAAACGTTTTTAAGAAGGCTTGCTTTCTTGAAATAGATGTACACTGTACGCTTCATAAAAAAAATATTGTTCTAGGAGGGTTTAAAAAAATGTCTGAAAAAACTTTAAATCCATTTGAGATTGCCCAACAGCAAGTAAAAAACGCTTGCGATAAGCTTGGTGCAGATCCGGCAGTTTATGAAATCTTAAAAAATCCAATGAGAGTTTTAGAGGTTTCTCTTCCAATTAAAATGGACGACGGAACTGTTAAATCATTTGTTGGATACAGATCACAGCACAATGATGCAGTGGGTCCATTCAAGGGTGGGGTACGATATCACCACGATGTAACTAGAGATGAGGTAAAGGCACTTTCTACTTGGATGACCTTCAAGTGCGGAGTTGTTGGTATTCCTTACGGTGGAGGTAAGGGTGGTATCACAGTTGATCCATCAACATTATCTCAAGGTGAATTAGAAAGATTATCAAGAGCTTTTGCAAGAGCAATTTCTCCTATCATTGGCGAAAGAAAGGATATTCCTGCTCCAGACGTTAATACAAATGGTCAAATAATGACTTGGTTTGTTGACGAGTACGAAAAGGCTACAGGAAGATTTGAACCAGGAGTATTTACAGGCAAGCCGGTAAGCTTCTACGGATCTCTGGCAAGAACTGAGGCTACAGGATATGGTGTTGCTATCATGGCTGCAGCTGCTGCTAAGAAGATCGGCTTAGAAATGAAGGGCTCTACTATTGCAATTCAAGGCTTTGGTAACGTAGGTAGCTATGCTGCTCTTTATGCAACTGAAATGGGTGCTAAGGTTATCGCAGTTTCTGACTCTTCTTCATGCATAGTGAACGAAAATGGGTTGGATATCAACGCATTAATCGAGTACACCAGCAAAAATAGACAAGTTAAAGGCTTCCCAGGAGCTAGTAAGGAGCTAGACAGAGGCGAAGTTTTAACTATGAATGTTGATATCTTGATGCCTTGTGCGCTAGAAAATCAAATTACTTCTAAAAATGTAGAGGATATCAAAGCTAAGATCGTGAGTGAAGGTGCTAACGGCCCGACAACTCCAGAGGCAGACAGAGTACTTGCGGGTAAAGGCATAATCGTTATTCCTGATATCCTTGCAAATGCAGGTGGAGTAACTGTTTCTTACTTTGAGTGGGTACAAAACCTTATGAGATATACTTGGTCCTTTGAAGAGGTTCAAGAAAAGCAAGAAAAATTAATGTACAAAGCCTTTGAAGATATCTGGACATTAATGAGCCAGCATACTGTAGATATGAGAACAGCAGCTTACATGATGTCAATCAAGAGAATAGCTGATGCAATGAAGCTAAGAGGCTGGTACTAATATAAAGTTTTAAAAGGATTGAGTGATGAGCTCAATCCTTTTATTTTTTTTGCTAAGCCACAAGTACTGTATTTTGTATTTTTAATGAAACTGAAGGATTTATATTTGTGTATAAAACTAATCATGTTATACTATATTTAGTGAGTTTAGAGGTGGCATAATGTATTAGTGGAGGAATGAAAAATGTTTAGTCCAATAAAGAGTACGAAGGTATATGAGCAAGTCATAGACCAAATTCAAACGATGATTGCAAATGATGAGTTGAAGCGTGGAGATAAATTACCTTCTGAAAGACAGCTGGCGGAACAGCTGCAGGTAAGCAGAACTTCAGTTAGAGAGGCTTTAAGAGCATTGCAGATTATAGGTTTGATTGAAGTGAAGCAGGGAGATGGAAACTTTATTAAGGAAAGCTTTGATTTCTGTCTGCTGCAGCCTCTGTCTGTTATGTTTATGCTTCAACAAACTAAGCCTGAGGATATAGTGGAGCTGAGGAAGGTTATTGAGGTGGAGACAGCTACTCTGGCAGCTCAGCGGGTTACAGATGAGGAGATAGTTGAACTGAAGCTTCTGGTTGATCAGCTTAAGGAATTTAGCCTAGCCGAAGACGAGAAAAACAGTGTTAAGGTGGATAAGGAGCTGCATTATAAAATAGCACAATCCTCAAAGAATTTTTTGCTTTTAAACATATTAAATGCAATATCAGTTTTGATGGATACCTTTATAGAGGATGCCAGAGGAATGATTCTAACTAAATATGAAAATAAGGATATTCTGATTATGCAGCACGAGAACATTTATAAGACCATAGCAGCTAGGGATCCTGAGGGTGCTGCAAACGCCATGAGGGATCATATTGATTTAATCATTAAGGATTATTTGAATAGGCTTTAACAATTAAAACCAAAGGGCAACCATAGGCGGCTGTCTTTTGGTTTTTGATGTATTTTTGAGGGAGTGTTAAAAAAATATCCAATAATCAAAGGACTAGAATATTACAGCTTGAGACAAAAATCAACATATGACCTTTTTGTAAATTTCTGTTTTCTTAAACCCTTAAATTTCAATATTCTTTAATAAAATACAAATTTCTTCTCAAAATGCATAGAAAATGCTCATAATATTAATAATAAATGGTTGTTAAAAAAAAGATATATATTGTAATCTTTTAAAAATTGTGATAATTTAGATATATAAGTGGTAAGACCATATTACCATAAGGAAAGAAGTCATCAGACTAATCTATGAAACAATATAAATTCAATAAAAATGGTTTGCCAAAAATGCAATCGATTACACGCGATATTATTGGTAAGACCATAATACCAATTATCAAAGAACTAGGAGGGAGCATATGGAAATAGTTGTTTGTATTAAACAAGTTCCAGGAACATCAGAGGTAAAGGTGGATGAAAAAGGAAATCTAATTCGTGACGGAGTAGATTCTAAAATGAATCCATACGACTTGTATGCAGTTGAAACAGCTCTTAAGATCAAAGAGGAAAAGGGTGCAAAGGTAAACGTTATCACCATGGGGCCGCCACAATCAGAGGCAGTGCTTAGAGAAGCCTTTATGATGGGGGTTGACGACGCGTATTTATTAACAGACCGTAAATTCGCAGGTGCAGACGTTTTGGCAACATCTTATGCATTATATCAAGGGGTTCTAAAAACAGGAAAGCCTCAATTAATCATCTGCGGTAAGCAAACTACTGACGGTGATACAGCTCAGGTAGGTCCTGAAATGGCAGAATACCTTGGAATTCCTCATGTAGCAAATGTTAAGAAGATCCATGAGGTAAAGGAAAATTCTATTGTTGTAGAAATGGATATGCCAACAACAATGGAGACGGTTGAGGTACAGTTCCCATGTCTTGTAACCGTAGAAAAGGGTATCTTCCAACCAAGACTACCTTCCTACAAGCGTAAGAAGCTAACTGCAAATAGGGAAATAGTTAAATTCAGCTTAAAGGATTTTGCTGATCAAGATGAAAAGCAATATGGAAGCAGTGGATCTCCAACACAGGTAGAGAGAATCTTCCCACCAGATGTTAACACCGATAAGGAAATGTGGGAAGGCACTGGTGAAGAGTTAGGCGAAAAAATATTTACAAAGCTTGCAGACTTAAAATTCGTATAAGAAAATCTTTTGAAATAGGAGGGAGTTTATGGCTGGTATAGTAGTAAACCAAAGTAAAATTACTGACATTGATGGAGCTATAAAATTATGTCCATTCAGTGCAATAGAGTACACAAATAATGAAGTGCAAATCAATGCTGCCTGTAAATTATGTATGATCTGTGTTAAGAAGGGTCCTGAGGGTGCATTTATATTCCAAGAGGATAAGGTTGAAGAAATCGATAAGAGCCTTTGGAAGGGTGTTTCAGTATACGTTGATCATTTAGATGGCGATATTCACCCTGTGACACTTGAGCTAATCGGAAAAGCAAGAGAGCTTGCAGCTAAGATTAATCATCCTGTATATGCTGTATTTATAGGAAGCAATATCACAGAAAAGGCCAACGAGCTTTTACACTATGGTGTAGATGAGGTTTTTGTTTATGATGATGCAGCGCTTAAGGATTTCAAAATCGAGCCTTATACAGCAGCCTTCGAGGATTTCATCAAAAAGGCTAAGCCTTCTACAATATTAGTTGGAGCAACTACACTTGGTAGATCCTTAGCTCCTAGAGTTGCAGCAAGATTTAAAACAGGTCTTACTGCTGACTGTACAATACTTGATGTTAAGGAAAACACTGACCTTGTTCAAATCAGACCTGCCTTCGGCGGTAACATCATGGCTCAAATTATAACACCAAATCACAGACCTCAATTTGCTACAGTAAGATATAAAATCTTCAATGCACCTGAAAAAAGTGAAACTACTACTGGAAAGGTTACAGTTGGTACTGTTCCACAAGACAAGCTGGTATCTGCAATTGAAGTATTGAAGATCAAAGAAAAGGAAGCAGAAGAGAATATATCTGATGCAGAAGTAATCGTTGTAGCAGGTAGAGGTATTAAGAAGGAAAAGGATTTAGAAATGATTAACGAGCTTGCTACAGCACTAGGTGGCCAAGTGGCATGTACAAGACCTCTTATTGAAGCAGGTTGGGGAGATCCTAAGAAGCAAATCGGACTAAGTGGTAGAACAGTTAGACCTAAGTTAATTATCACTTGCGCAGTATCTGGTTCAGTTCAGTTCAAGGCTGGTATGAGTAACTCAGACGTTATCATAGCTATTGATGAGGACCCAAAAGCAGCGATTTTCGACGTAGCTCATTATGGTATCGTTGGCGATATCTATCAGGTAATTCCAAGCTTACTAGAAAAAATCAAATCAATGTAGAGGTGAATGAGATGAATTTCAAGAAAATTGATGATAAAGATGTCCAGTTTTTAATCTCCGTACTTGGAGAAGATAGAGTATATATTGGAGAAGACATTAATGAAGACTTCAGCCATGATGAGCTTGCCAGTGTAAAGGTAATGCCTGAAGCTTTAGTTGAGGTTAAGTCAACAGAAGAGGTTTCTAAAGTAATGAAATATGCTCATGAAAATAATATCCCTGTGACCCCTAGAGGTCAAGGTACAGGCCTAGTAGGTGGTTCTGTAGCCCTTCATGGCGGTATCATGATGAACATGAGCAAAATGAACAATATTCTCGAGCTAGACGAAGAGAACTTAACTTTAACAGTAGAGCCTGGGGTTCTATTAATGGAAATCAGTAAATATGTTGAAGCTAATGACCTTTTCTACCCACCAGATCCAGGTGAAAAGAGCGCTACAATAGCCGGTAATATCAATACGAACGCAGGTGGTATGAGAGCTGTTAAGTATGGTGTTACAAGAGACTATGTAAGAGGCTTAGAGCTAGTATTACCTACAGGTGAAGTTATCGAGGTTGGTGGTAAGGTAGTTAAAAACAGCTCCGGCTACAGCTTAAAGGATTTAGTAGTAGGGTCAGAGGGTACTCTGGCGGTTGTTACTAAGGCTATCCTAAAGCTTATACCAAGGCCTGTTAAAACCATCAGCTTGCTGGTACCATTTAACTCTCTTGAAGAAGCTATTGAAACAGTTCCAAAGGTAATTAAATCAAAATCTGCTCCTGTAGCAATTGAATACATGGTAAGAGACACAATTTTATCTGCAGAGGAGTTCTTAGGAAAGCCATTCCCTGATAAGTCAGCCGATGCTTACCTATTATTATCCTTCGACGGTAATACTAAGGAAGAAATCGAAAAGGCTTACGAAAAGGTTTGTGAGCTTTGCCTAGAAGCCGGAGCATTAGACGTATACATTTCTGAAACTCAAGAAAGACATGAAGCTATCTGGTCTGCCAGAGGTGCCTTCCTAGAGGCCATCAAAGCTTCTACAACTGAAATGGATGAGTGTGACGTTGTTGTTCCAAGAAACAAAATCGCTGAATTCGTTAAGTATTCAAATGAGCTTCAAAAGCAATTTAACTGTAGAATTAAGTCCTTCGGACATGCCGGTGACGGTAACCTTCATATCTATGTATTAAGAGATGACATGGATGAAAAAACCTGGGAGAAGAAGTTAAGCGAAGTATTTGACTGCATGTACTCCAGGGCTAGAGAATTAAGAGGCCAGGTATCCGGTGAGCATGGTATCGGTATCGCTAAGAAGCCATATCTGAAGGAATCCTTTACAGCGGAGCAACATCAGATTATGAGAGGCATCAAGGCTGCCTTCGACCCTAAGGGTATCTTAAACCCAGGTAAGGTTATAATTAACTAAAAGCTATCTCGAGGAAATTAGATAAATATGAACGTATTTATCAAGCCCATAATTTCCTAGCATATAGAAACTCTCCTTAAAACCCCCGTTGTCGGCGAAACAACGGGGGTTTTATTTTGAGTGCATAATAAAAAACCATCCCTCGTCTTGGAGGATGGCTTTGCTTGCAAGTTTAGTTATCTTTATTAAAGATTAAAGGGCATCAATAGCCTCAGCCTTGGCCTTTAGCTCCTGCTTCAGCATATCAATAAAGCGTCCTGCTACCTGAGGATGGAACTGATAGCCTGCTTCCTTTGCTATTATCTCGATAGCCTCCTCGATTGTCATGCCCTTACGGTAGGAACGGTCGCTGGTCATGGCATCAAAGGCATCGGCAACGGAAAGAATATAAGCGTCTATAGATACCATATCTTCCTTCAGACCATCAGGATAGCCCTTGCCGTCATAACGCTCATGATGCTTTATAATAAGCTGCTTAACCTCACTTAGAAAGTCGACATCACTCAATATATTAACTCCAATAACCGGGTGAGATTTAATTTTCTCAAATTCCTCGTCGGTAAGCTTGGAGGGCTTATTCAAAATATAATCCTCTATACCGATCTTACCAATGTCATGTAGCATGGCAGCGGTTTTTAAGGTATTCACCTTGCTTATAGGCAATTTCATAAAGATCGCTAGCTTCTCGGCATATTCTGCCACCCTTAGAGAGTGACCATTTGTATAGGGGTCCTTTGCTTCAACAGCCTTAGTCAAGGCGTATACAGTTTCCATGTAGAGGTTTTTCATGTCGATATAAAGCTTGTAGGAATGTCGTGCCAATAGCAGTGGACCGAAGAACAATAGCATAATAATGCTCCCATAATTTATATACAAAAGACTTATAAAAATACCCAATGTAGCTATTACAAAGGAGTTGGGCACTGTCCATTTAATGTTGTTTATAAACATATTCCAAAAGGATTTCTGATTTAGTATTGAAAATAGCTTTGTTATTATTGATGTATTTATTATTAAGTATGTAAATAATGCAAGAGTCAATGGAACTATATTTTTATAAAACTCGGGGTCACCTGCTGTGACGTTGAAGCTATAGTAGACTACCGATGGAACACCTATAGATAGTATGCACTGCGCACCATTGAATAGATTTTTGTATAGTGGGTTATTAAAAAAATGTACTACCTTTTTGTCAGAAAGCCTTACGTAACGAAAGGCGATACCGATAGAACTACTTAAAGCTGCAGGCAAAGGGCCTAGGATAACCATTGCTGCGAAGTTAATAGCATAGCCTACTGATACGGCTCCACCACCACCAGGGAGTAGAACTGCCATTGATTCAGCAATGAAAGATAAAGTTGTAAATAGTAATAAACTACTAAAACTATCGATATTATAGTTTGAAATAAGATAAATTAAAAAAACTGTAGCTGTAGAAATAACGAGAAATACGTAATTTCTAGCTTTTGCAGGTAATTGACTCATTTGTATTCCTCCAAAAAAATGAAATTTAGATCGACTGTAAGAAAATTAAATCCAGGATAAATTTGCAGCTGCTTTCGCCAAAAGATTTAATATAACTGTTAAAACCGCCATTGTATAGCCCCCTTAACGTCATCTCTGCTGCGACTCTATAGCTAACAGGATTTTACTCTACGCTAGGGTTGTTTTAGAATTTAGTCGATCTAAATTACAAACTGAATAAAATGTGAAATTATTTATAAGGAAGTCTAGCATTAAGCTGCTTCCTTTATTAAAAATATTATAGTACGAATACCGGTTATATAAAGAGCTTAGAAAGACGACGATTTACTGCATCCAAAGTGGCGCGGACTATTGTCTCCTTAAAATCACCCTTAACAACCGCTGTTCCCACCAGCATTTCCTCACGATGATAATTTACAACGCTTATAGCAACCACCATTACCTCTTTCTTGCCTATGGTGATCCTCTCTACATCCTCGGTTGTAAAAATATAGTTCCCCTTTATAATCTGCTGAAGTGCCTTCAAGGTTGTATTGGAAATAACACGATATGAATTGGTGATGGTATTTAAACCGTCATCCTCAGCATGGTATGTCACGCCGTCCTGTAGGAGCTTAATTCCTACCTTTATTTGACTGCCGTTGACATTTATGTTGATTTCCTCAATTTCTATACGGCCTTCATTTCTCTTTGTGCCTGCATGGTGAATCTGGGCTATGCTTATCTTTTTATGGTCTAAATCAATATTAAATTTTGCAAACATGATTGATTGAATATCTCTGGAAATTTGCTTTGGGTTTCTTTCGGTTGTGGCCATGACGTGCATCTCTTCTATATTATCATCTTGGGCAACAATCTTTGAGGATAGTACTCCAGGAATACTATTCAAAATACTCTCGATTTCGTTAGGTAAAACTTTATTATTTTCCATAGTTATCCCCTTACTACGTAATTAATTATATAACCAACTAACATAATTCTACAGAATTTTCCTTATTCCTGCTTGTAAATGCGAAAATAGTCCTTATATTTATATAAGTAGTCGACACAGGGCAATGCCTCTTGAAAAATAGCCATTGAGTTAGGAATGCACTATGAATAAATGTACATATGAAAACTTTTAATTGAATCATCCTAATAGTTAGGATAACAGCTTAAGATTAATGAATAACACAGCATAATCAGTTAATGAATGTAATGATACTCTATAGAACATCTTTTCATATTGCTTAAAATATGGTATAAATAATTATAATAAAATATTTATAAATATACAATTCCTAGATTGATAACAAAAATCCTTATTATACCATTTTAAAATGTAACGGAATTGTAATAAAGCAATTTCAAGCCTTGCAAAACTCAGCTTGAATTGTCAGAATAATATCCAATATTTATGTATTTGAATATATTGGTTTATCCTGTAGAATGTTATATAACAACAGAAAAACATTGAATTTTACGGCTTTACATCAGTTAATTAGTATAATGCTGGATTGTTATTTGTTTACGAAAGAAGCTTGAGTATTTATCTAAAAATTGGTGCTAAGTTATAAAGGTTAAATCCATTGAATTGTAGAATTTTTCAAAAGAAAGTAAATATGAAGAAAATATAGAAAATATAAGGAATTATAAAGAAAATATATAAAAAGCAGCAGCATTAACTATTTAGAAGCCTTAGATTATAGTAATAAATTCCGGAGGTGTATTTATGAAGGATTTTCAGTACTTTAAACCAGAGTCCCTTAAGGAGGTCAGCCTACTCCTATTACAGCATGGTGAATCGGCAAGCATTCTTAATGGAGGAACGGATTTAATTGTGAGAATGCACGAGGGACTGAGCCATCCGAAGGTAGTTATAGATATTAAAGGAATTGAGGGATTAAAGGATATCACTTTTGACGAGGACAAGGGCTTGACCATAGGTGCCTGTGTTGCCTTGAAGGAAATGGAGAAACACACTATGCTTCTGGAAAAATACATGGTGCTGGCGGAGGCAAGCCATTCTGTAGGCTCATGCCAGGTTAGAAACAGGGCTACAATGGTGGGGAACATCACAAATGCTTCTCCCTTGGCAGATACTGCCACACCTCTTTTAGCCCTTGATGCATTTGTTCAGGTATATTCCTTGGAGGGTCTTAGGGAAATATCAATACACGATTTTTTTGTATTCGTTAGAAAAACCTGCTTAAAGGCCGGAGACATAGTGACGGGAATTAGAATACCAAATTACAATGGAGCTGTTATCGGGCATTATCAAAAGCATGCTCGAAGGGATGCTGTGGATTTATCTACTGTTTGCGCCTCTGTAGTAGAGGCAGAAGGAACAATAAGGATAGCCCTAGGCTCCGTAGCACCTACTCCTGTTCGTGCAAGGCAGGCAGAGGCTTATTTACAGGGCAAGAATCTGACTACTGAGGTTATTGAAGAGGCTTCAAAAATTGCAGCAGGTGAGGTAAGCCCAATTACGGATATTCGTGCTACTAAGGAATACAGGCAGGAAATTGTAAGAGTACTGGTAAAGCGTGGGCTGGAGGAAATATCTAAGTAAAGGCCATAGGAGGGTTAGGTATGAAATATGAGATTAATTTTACTATAAATAGTGAGAAGATATGTATGGAGGTTGCTCCAAACAAAACCCTGCTGGAGATGATTAGAGAAGACCTTGATCTGACGGGGGCAAAGGAGGGCTGTGGTGCAGGCGAATGCGGTGCCTGTACTGTTTTGGTGGAGGGTAGGCCTATCAATGCATGCTTAATGCTGGCTGTTGAGGCTGATGGCAAGGAAATTATTACCGTAGAGGGGCTTGCAACGGATACAGAGCTGGATGAGCTGCAGCAATCCTTTATTGACCACGCAGCACTGCAATGCGGTTACTGTACGCCTGGTATGATAATGTCCGGCAAGGCCTTATTGATGGAAAACCCCACACCAACATCAGAAGAGGTTGTTGATGCCATCAGCGGAAATTTATGTCGATGTACAGGCTATAAAAAGATAATTGAAGCAATTATGCAGGTTTCGGAAAATAATGCCAATAGGTAGGGAGGAGGATGAATATGAAATACATTGGTACCAGCGTCAACAGGGTAGATGGGATTAAAAAGGTTACAGGTGCATTAAAATATGTAGATGACCTAAAGCTAGCTAGAACTCTTTACGCAGCGGTAAAAAGAAGTCTTCATCCTCACGCCAAAATATTAAAGGTGGACATAGCCAAGGCTCAGGCATTGCCTGGAGTTAAGGCTGTTATAACTGGAAAGGACGTTCCTAATAGAGTTGGACTTTATTTAGAGGATAAAACCTTCCTGGCAACTGACAAGGTTCGCTATTGTGGTGAGGCGATTGCGGCGGTTGCTGCTGAAACTAAGGAAATTGCAGAAGCGGCCATTGCGCTGATCGAGGTTGAATATGAGGTACTGCCTGCGGTTACAAATGCCGTTGAAGGCTTAAAGCCCGATGCGCCATTGGTTCATCCGGATTTAGGAGAGTATAAATACGGACCGATCTTCTTTCCAGAGCCGGGAACCAATATAAGCAATCATTATAAAATAAGAAAGGGAGATGCGGAGAAGGCCTTTACAGAGGCTGACTATGTGGTGGAAAATAAATTCTTTGTTCCTCATATACAGCATTGCCCCATCGAGACCCATAGCGCTATTGCTCAGATGGATGTAGACGGAAGCATGACCATTTGGTCCAGCTGTCAGTCCCCCTATGCAGTACGTAAGGCACTGTCCGTAGCCTTTAATCTACCCTTAAATAAGATCCGTGTTTTATCTCCGGCTGTTGGCGGTGGCTTTGGAGGAAAGGCTGGAACAACGCTGGAGGGAATTTTAATTCCATTGGCAATGAAGGCGAAGGGAAGACCGGTTAAGCTAACCTATACCAGAGAGGATGAGTTTGTTAACAGCTTCGTCAGACAAGGGATGCACGCAACCATCAAGACGGGAATTAAAAAGGATGGGAAAATTGTTGCAGTCAAGAATACCTTTATATGGGATGGGGGGGCATATACCGAATATGGTGTTAATATCGTAAGAGCCGGCGGATATGGCTCTACAGGACCCTATGATATAGACAATGTATGGACGGATTCCGTTTGTGTTTACACAAATCACCCTGTAGGTGGCCCCTATAGAGGCTTCGGAATGTCGGAGATACATTTTGCCATAGAGCAAAACATAGATATGCTGGCGGCTCAAATAGGCTTGAGCTCAGTAGATATAAGAAGAATAAATGGATTGAAGCCCGGAGGAAGAAATGCCACTGGTCAGGTGGTTGAGGTTTGCGGACTTCAGGAAACGCTAGAGGATGTAGTTGATAAGCTAGGCTGGGAGAAGGAAGGCTATGATCTAAACAAGGGAATTAAGCCTAAAATGGTAAGAGGAAAGGGGATTTCCTGCGGCTTTAAAGCACCATCTATGCCCAATGATGTTGCATCCTCAGCAATTATTAAGCTAAACGAGGATGGCACTGCACATTTGATGGTAAGTGCTCAGGATATCGGTCAGGGCTCTGATACAGTGCTTATTCAGATGGCGGCTGAGATCCTTACAATACCACCGGATAGAATAACAATAAAAACCGGAGACACAGATCATACGCCATATGAATGGCAGACGGTGGCCAGTCGTATTACCTATTGTGCAGGAAATGCAGTGGTTAAGGCCTGCGAGGACGCAAAGGAACAGCTGCTGGAGCTGGCACAGATTAAATTAGGAGTCCTTAAAAGGGATTTGGAACTTCATGACGAATATATAGTAGATAAATTACACTCAGACAAAAAGGTCGCCATAAAGGATCTGGCGTTGGGGCTGTCAATGCCTGACGGTTCAGGAATCCATGGCCCTATAATCGGCCGTGGCAGCTTTGTGCCACCGAATGTGAAAAATACTGATAAGCATACGGGACAAGGGGAGAAGCCTGTTGCCTTTTGGACCTATGGTACTCAAGGTGTAGAAATAGAAATAGATACTGAAACAGGAAAGCTTCAAGTATTGAAGGTAGCCTCCAGCTTCGACGTTGGTAAGGTGATGAATCCCAAGCTAATAGAGGGTCAAATTGAAGGGGGTATTCTTCAGGGGCTGGGCTCAGCTATATTCGAGGAGCTTATTTTGGAGAATGGCGTGGTTAAAAATCCTAATTTTGTTGACTACAAGATTCCAACCGCTGATGATATGCCTGAAATGATTGTTGGCTTTATAGAAAATGAAGAGGAAACCGGGCCCTTTGGAGCAAGGGGCGTAGCAGAGCCCTGCATGGTGCCTACGCCTCCGGCAATAGCCAACGCCGTATTCGATGCCTTGGGAGTAAGAATTACCACCTTGCCCATCACTGCAGAAAAAATCCTTAAGGCGCTTAAGGAGAAAAACGAATAAAACCACTAGGCCGTAGAAGCCCTACGGCTTGGTTTTAAATATCTATAAATGAAGTGGGGGGTCACTAATGTCAAAGAAAAAAAGAAACGAAGGGAGCGAGTTTATGGGAGCAATATCAAAAAAAGAAACGTTAGATATCATTAGAGAAGAAGACGTATTACCATTGAGTAAAACAATGATACTAGGTTTTCAGCATACCTTTACAATGTTTGGTGCGACTGTACTGGTACCAATTATTACAGGAATGAATATTTCAGTAGCATTATTTATGGCAGGTATAGGTACATTATTATTTCATTTCTTAACTAAAAACAAGGTTCCAGCATTCCTAGGCTCATCATTTGCCTTTATAGCTCCGATTGCAGCTGTAGTAGGTGTAGCGGGTACCGACACATTTAATCCTGAAATGTTGCCTTATGCTCAAGGTGGTATAGTTGTTGCAGGCCTTATCTATTTGCTAGTTGCAGCACTTGTTTATGCATTTGGTGTAGAAAAGGTAGTTAAGTTTTTCCCGCCTATAGTTACAGGCCCTATAATTATGGTTATTGGTTTGAAATTAGCACCAACAGCTATAGGCATGGCTTCCGGAAATTGGTTCCTTGCTATCGTGAGCTTTGCAGCAGTAGCATTTGTTAGCATTTATATGAAGGGCTTCTTTAAGCTTCTACCAGTGCTTATCGGACTAATAGTAGGATATGTTGTTGCAATTATTACAGGAAATGTAGATTTTTCTGGTGTGACACAGGCTTCTTTTGTAGGTATGCCTCCATTTATAATGGCAAAATTTAGCTTTGAATCAGTTATGATGGTGGCCCCTGTAGCAATAGCTACAGTAGTTGAGCACATCGGTGATGTACTGGCAATTGGGGCAACTGTAGAAAAAGACTTTATGAAATCACCCGGTCTACACAGAACATTGCTTGGAGATGGTTTGGCGACTGCTCTTTCTGCAATGTTTGGGGGACCTGCAAATACAACCTATTCAGAAAACACAGGTGTATTGGCATTAACAGGCGTTCATAAGTCTCAGATCATGAGGGTTGCTGCAGTTTGCGCCATTATTCTAGGTGTTATTCCTAAGCTTGGAGCGCTTATCAGTACTATTCCTACAGCTGTAGTTGGAGGTATCTCCATCATATTATTCGGTATGATCGCAGCCATAGGAGGAAGAACATTAGTAGAAAACAAGGTAGACTTTACAAAGTCAAGAAATCTAATCATTGCAGCCGTAATCCTTGTTTTAGGCTTAGGCGGAGCTTCCTTACCTGTAAATATAGGTACAGTAAGCTTTAGTGTTGAAGGCATGGCCTTAGCTGCTATAGTTGGTATCTTTTTAAATAAGGTTTTTCCACAATAATATTATATACCCCACTTCAATGAAACGCTCCATAAAAAGGAGCGTTTTTTTTTGTGAAGTATTACTAAAGGCACCACCATAGGTATATGTTAAGCTATATATAGGGAAAATACACAAAATATTAGAAATTATCTTGCAATTTACATGTTTTAAGAAAGCACTTTCTTAATTACTTTTTTAAAATATACTTTTCTAATTTGTTAACTACTCATAAAATAGGTATAATTATAATAAAGAAGAACTTCTGTGAACATTGGAGGGATTAAATTGCTAAGGTCATTGGGGATATCTGTAGATGAAATGCTGGCCTTTGACGTGCTGAAGAATGCCAAAATTTTGGCGGGCAGTGGGGGCTTGGAGCGAAGAGTAACTAGAATCAATGTTATGGAGGTTCCGGATATTGTTGATTGGGTTGGAGAAGGGGAATTCCTTTTAACCACCGCCTACTCCATCAAGGATGAGCTTAACATACTGAAAAATCTAATACCGGAGCTGGATAATAAGGGTTTAGCAGGTATCGGAATAAAGATGAAGCGTTATGTTGAGGAAATACCTACAGAAATAATAGAGCTGGCTAACAGCTTAAGCTTTCCAATAATAGAAATCCCCTTTGAGGTATCCTATACAGATATTATGATGCCTGTGTTGACGGAAATTATAAACAATCAAACCAATACCCTCGTAAAGGTTAAGGAAATACATAGCAAGCTGATTAATGTAATGCTGCAGGGGGGCAGCTTTAAAAGAATTGCGGAGGAAATATCTGAAGCTATTGGAAATACAGTTGCAATTCAGGACAATATATTTGATTCAACGGTTATTTGCTGTCAGGAGACCGATAGAGGAGATATAGAGAGGATTCTTGAAAGAGAGAAGCATACTTCTTTAGAGAAAATCTATAGATTAGATAATGGAGAGAGCACCTTATTTTCGGAGGATGACATAAATGGAAGGCAAATTAGAAGAATAAGCATTCCTATTTATGTTCACGACAGACATTATGGCTTCCTGTACATATGGGAGGATAACAGAAAGATCAATTCTGTGGAAAGGACCTCTATTGAGTCCTCAGTGCCAATAATTGCTTTGGATCTGATGAAGAAAATATCGATATTTGAAATTGAAAGTCGACATAAAATAGAATTTTTTGATGACCTTTTATCGAAGGATGAAAAGAGCCAGAGAAGAGCAATCGATCGTGCGGCTCTATTTGACTTTGACAGAAAGCTGGCCTATGGTGTGATGGTGATTTCTATAACCAATATAAAGGGCTTTATTAAGGAAACCTTGAATAATTCTAATTTCCTATATCAAATGAATAGTAAGATTCTACAAATAATTGAGAGACTAAATAGAAATAGAAAAGAAAAATGCGTATATGGAAATAAAAGCGATAGAATTATAATTCTTTATGGTGTTGATAAGTCAAAATCTAGTGTAGAGGTAAAGCAGGAAATGAATAGCTTTGCAAAGGATATACTGCAGTATGTAAATTATGAGATGAAGGATTTGACCGTATCAATAGGCATAGGCAGACTGTACAATGAGGCCGCAGATTTATGGAAGGGCTATCATGAGGCCATTAAGGCAGCAAAGAATAACCGGGTAGGCAATAAAAACAAATCTATACATTATGATGACCTGGGAATATACAGGGTACTATGCAGTGATGAGATGGAGGATGAGCTTACCCAGTTTTATAAGGAGACCCTGGCGCCTTTGGTGGAATACGACAGGGAAAAGGACAGTGAGCTGGTCAAGACCCTTCAAATGTACTTCCAATACGGTGGTAATCTAAAGAAAATATCAAAGGAAATGTTCACCCATTATAACACGATCATATATAGGATACAGAGGATTAAGGAGATAACGGGCAAGAATCTGGAGGACTCCAATGACAGTCTGAGCCTGCAGGTGGCTTTGAAGATACTGGAGATAATCAAATAGCAGATAGCTCCTGTATATAAAATTTGTTTGAAGCTTGCTCTACATTTTAGCTGCGAAGGGGTACTGATATAGTAAGTTTTTACAAAAAGTAGGTTGTATATTTATGATATCTCATAAAGGAAGAGTGCTGTATTTTGCAGAATTAATAATCTGTAAAAATAAATCCTTAAGGGGAATTCCGGCTTGATTGAAGGTAGAAGGGATATGTATATGAAAGCATTGGAGATGTGTATTAATACAAAAAAATTGTTGGATAGCAGGGCTGAGCTTCGCGGCCATGTTCATTCGGTTTTTAACAGGGTTTGTAATATAGTCACAAAGGATGATCTGCTTATACCGGTGATATCCAGCTGCGTGCCCAATACCCCTAGATTTATATCCCTTAGCCTCCCAGCGAAAAAGAGTATTAAATCCCTAGGCTTAAAGGAAGGCATGGAGATGGTTTTTGAACATAACCTGCTTAGAAGCCTCGGAAGTAGCTTTAGCTTAGATTTGTCGGAGGCTAAAATATGGGATGCCAGGCCCCAATTTACTTTTGATGGAATAGATGAGCCCCGGCTGCTGAATAATTTAGAGATTTTATACAAAACCTTAATTAGCTATGGAAAATTCAGCGGTATAGCGCCTATTTGTCAAGCGCTTAGAGCTGGCCTTGCAAGTAGTTTCCAAGATGATGCTATTATTGCCGTGAATCATTACAGCAGCTTTATACTACCCAGAATATCCAAGCTTATGGAGGCCTTCAAAGCAAAGAATCTGGACCTGGTTAGATCCTATTCTAAGCAAATAGTAGGCTTTGGCCCGGGCTTAACCCCCTCTGCTGATGACTTTCTGACAGGCTTTATGGTAGCTGGGCTATATATGGCAAGTCGCTATAAAAGACCCTTGGAGGAGATATACAGGCTAAACAGCGGGATCATAGAGGATGCTGAGTTCAGAACGACTAAGGTGAGCTCGGAAATGCTATCCTTTGCTGCTAAGGGAGAGGTATCTGAAAATGTTAGGGCGATGCTGCTGGGACTCTTTTCTGAGTCCAGCGAAGAAGGGCTGAAAAATACGATTCAGTCAGTGATTAATAATGGAGAGACATCCGGTTCGGATTTAATTGCTGGTGCTTATATAGGCTGTATCTTAAGTATATAAAAGGAAGGAGTTTTACAAATGAGTTTAAGCGTAAGGGTACGAAAAAATACCTATTATGATTCTGTGACACTGATGCTCATCAGCAAGGAGGTTAAAAAGCTGGAGGGGGTTAATGAGGTTTTAGTGGGCATGGGAACTGATTTAAATAAGGAGCTGGCTCAAAATCTCGGACTTGCCAATGATGAGATAAATCAACTGGGGCCCAATGACTTTTTTATAACTGTGTTGTCGGACACTGAGGATATCATAAATGAAATAGCGATAAGAGTCGATGAGCTGCTAAATCAGAAAAAGGATTCCGATGGTGATGAGTACATTCCACCCACCTTCGATTCAGCGGTAAAATTTGCTCAGGACTCTAATTTTGTTATTATTTCATTACCGGGTCAATATGCCTATGACGAGGTTAAGAAGGCCTTGAATAGCAATATGCATGTTCTTTTATTCAGTGATAATGTAAAAATAGAAGAAGAAAAGGCGCTTAAGGAGTTAGCCAGAGAAAAGGGCTTGTTGATGATGGGGCCGGACTGCGGTACTGCCATTATAAATAATGTGCCCCTTGCCTTTGCTAATGTAGTGAAGAAAGGTAACATAGGCGTTGTAGGTGCTTCGGGAACAGGAACCCAAGAGGTTACGGTTTTAATCGATAAACTTGGGGCAGGGGTTTCACAGGTTATAGGCACGGGTGGTAGAGATTTAAGCAAGGAAATAGGTGGCATAATGATGATTGAAGGCATTAAGGCCCTTGCCAAGGACCCTAATACGGAGGTTATCGTCCTAATTTCTAAGCCGCCGGCTGCTGAAATAGCCGAAAGGGTTCTGGCAGTAGTAAAGGATGCAGGCAAGCCCTTCGTGGTTAACTTTATAGGCGGAAATCCTGAGGTAATTAAGCAGTACGGAGGAATACCGGGGATAAATCTGGAGGATACAGCCCAAAAGGCAGCGGCACTATCCAGGAAAGCAACAGCTTCTGAAACAGTAAAATTTGGAGAGGATGAAGCCAGTATAAAGGAAATAGCTGCCCGTGAAGCTAAAAGGCTAAAGAAGGGACAAAAATACCTAAGAGGTATTTATACCGGCGGTACTCTGTGTGACGAAGCAATGAAGCTATTGACGGCAAAAATAGGTGGGATCTACTCAAACATACCGTTAGAGCCTCAATATAAGCTGGAAAATGTATTTGTAAGCAAGCAGCATACCTGCGTGGATTTAGGGGACGACGAATTTACGGTAGGCAGAGCCCACCCGATGATTGACCCCACCATGAGACAGGAAAGACTGGTAAAGGAAGCCGATGACGAGGGATTAGCAGTGGTGCTTATGGATTTTGTTTTGGGCTACGGTGCCAATAGTGACCCCGCCGGTGAAATGCTGTCATATATATTAAAGGCCAAGGAAAAAATGGCATCGAAGGGTAAGGAGGTTATTTTTGTTGGTTATGTATGCGGAACCGACAAGGACCCACAGGGCCTAAAGCAGCAGGAGGACAAGCTTAGAGAAGCTGGTGTCATTCTAATGCCATCAAATGCACAGGCGGTAAAATTAACCGAAGAGCTTTTAAAGGCTGCTTCTGAATAGATTGGGGAGTGATGATATGTCTAATATTAACCAGCTTTTTAATAAGGAACTGAAGGTAATCAATATGGGACTAAAATCCTTTGCTGAAGATTTAAAATCTCAGGAGATAAAGGTCCTTCATGTTGATTGGAGACCGCCAGCTGGGGGTAATAAAAGAATGGCGGCTTTATTGGCAAAGCTTAAAAAATAGAGGAAATTGTATAATAAAATCAGTGGTAGGTTTATACAAAGTAGAAAGTTTCCTTCTTAGTGCTCCACGGGATTATACTATTTCCTCAATAGATAACTTAGAAAGAAGAAATTAAATAAGGAGATGATTTTATGCTTCAGGAAAGAATTCAAAATGCTAATAAAGAAGCCCTAAGCAGAATTCTTAGCGCGCAGCCAACCCTTGTGGGTATAGGAATAGCCGGAGAGGTAATACCCGGTATGAATAAAAAAACAATTTTACATGCAGGTCCACCAATAGCCTGGGATAAAATGAGCGGACCCTTAAGAGGGGCTGTAATAGGCGGCTTAATATATGAAGGCCTTGCAGCCAACGAGGAGGAGGCAATTGCATTAGTACAATCGGGTGAAATACAGTTTGATCCATGCCACCATCACGATGCCGTAGGGCCTATGGCAGGGGTTGTAACTGCATCAATGCCTGTTTGGATTATTCAAAATACCACCTTCGGAAACCATGCCTATTGTACCCTAAACGAAGGCTTGGGTAAGGTTTTAAGATATGGAGCCTACTCTGAGGAGGTTATTAATAGATTAAAGTGGATGGAAAAGGTTCTGGGCCCTGTTCTTAAGGAAGCCTTAGAGCTTAAGGGTCCTATAGATTTAAAGACTATGATCGCTCAGGTTGTTATGATGGGTGATGAGGGCCACAATAGAAATAAGGCAGGAACTTCTCTATTAATCAGAGAAATGGCCCCATATATCGTCCAAACCAGCTTCAGCAACGAGGACAAGGTAGAGGTTCTAAGGTTTATGAACAGCAATGACCACTTTTTCCTGAACCTGACAATGCCAGCCTGCAAGTCAACGCTACAGCCGGCTGCAGGAATTGAATACAGTACCATCGTATATACAATGGCAAGAAATGGAACGGAATTTGGCATAAGAGTCTCGGGATTAGGAGACCGTTGGTTTACTGCTCCGGCAGAAATTATAGATGGCTTGTTCTTCCCCGGCTTCAGTGCAGAGGATGCAAACCCCGATATCGGAGACAGTGTTATTACCGAAACCACCGGTATTGGTGGCTTCGCTATGGCGGCAGCACCTGCCATCGTTCAATTCGTCGGCGGTACACCGCAGGATGCCATCAACTACTCAAAATCCATGTATGAAATTACCGAGACGGAAAACAACACCTACAAAATTCCTGTGCTAAACTTTAGAGGAACGGCTACCGGCATCGATATCATGAAGGTTGTGGAGACCACAATACTTCCTATTATCAATACAGGCATTGCCCATAGGGAGCCGGGGGTTGGTCAGGTAGGTGCTGGTCTTGTAAGACCGCCGATGAAGTGCTTCGAGGACGCTCTGGAGGCCTTTGTAGGGCTGATGGAGGAAAAGGGTCTAATTGAATAAGGTAGCTATATAGATAAATAATATATAGATATAATTATAAGGAGGAATTTAAAATGGAATTCTGGAAAAATGTAAAGATGTATGACTTAACACAAAATCTTAGCCATTTAACACCACCATGGCCTACCTATGAACCATTACAAATCAAATTTTTTAAAAGACTATCGCCTAATGGTGCAAACGGACAATTAATAACCACCTCAAACCATGTAGGAACACATTTAGATGGGCCGCTTCACTTTGATACTGCAGGAAGAGACATAGCCTCTCTGCCGTTGGATAAGCTGATTGGACCTGGGGTTGTAGTTGACCTTTCCGACATATCTGAAGATTTCAGTATATATACACCTCAGGACATTATGGACAGAGTAGAGGTTAAAAAGGGTGACATACTTATCATCAACACCGGATACCATAAATATGGATGGGACCAGCCGGAGGCAGATGAAAGAAGATACATGCTTAGACATCCTGGTCCATCAATGGAATTTGTTGATTGGGTTAAGGAAATGGAAATTAAGTGGATCGGTGTTGACTGCGGCTCTGCAGACCACCCAATGAATACTAAGATCCGTGATTGGGAGCCAATGGAGGCTAAGCGTTGCGACGAGTACATGAAGCAAAAATATGGTAAGGGTCTGGATGAAATATATCCATGGCCTGAGGTTTATCAAGCCATGCATATAAAGGTATTCCCGAAGCCTCACGAAATAATCCATGCTGAAAATGTCGGCGGAGAAATCGACAAGGTATTAAATAGACGTTTAATAGTCGGCTGCTACCCATGGAAGTTCCAAGGTGGCGAGTCCAGTATCTGTAGAATCGTTGCTTATGATGAAAAATAAATAAACCAATAGCCCGCCCGACAGGGCGGGCAAATTTGCATTTATTTTCTATAGAAATATTTGATTACTACAGCCTGAGCATAGCGAAAAAGCTTGTTATTGATCAAAGGTATACGGTAAGTAAAGCGCATGCTTTCAGCTTCAGCTGGCTAAAATATGCTGATTTTACAGCTTAAGTAATAGGGGAGTATAAGAGGCTCCTTCGCCAAGCTCAGGATGAAGCTATATATTAGATGGATACACAAAGAGTCTACAAAAGAGTCTACAAAAAAGTGGAGGGGTTTAAAATGAAGCAGGCCTTAGAAGGAATCAAGGTTTTAGACTTAACGAGGGTTTTAGCGGGACCCTATGCAACAATGCTTATGGCGGATATGGGTGCAGATGTTATCAAAGTAGAGATGCCTGGTATTGGGGATGATTCCAGACAGTTTGGACCATATATAAAAGATGAAAGCGCATACTTCATGAGCTTAAATAGAAATAAAAGAAGTATGACCTTAAACCTGAAAAATCCCGAAGCCAAGTCCCTTTTGATTGAAATGGTTAAAAAGGTGGATATCGTAATCGAAAACTTCAGGCCCGGAACTATGGAAAAGCTAGGTTTAGGCTACGAAGAGCTTAAAAAAATCAATCCGGGCATTATATATGCCGCATGCTCAGGCTTTGGACATACCGGCCCCTATAGCCAGAGGGCTGCCTACGATGCAGTCGTACAGGCCATGGGTGGAATCATGAGCATTACAGGAGAGAAAAACGGAAAGCCAACAAGAGTAGGACCGTCAATCGGGGATATAACCGCCGGTTTATTTGGAGCAATTGGCGTATTAGCAGCCTTGAATTATAGAAATGTGACAGGCATGGGGCAGAAGGTGGATGTGGCAATGCTGGATTGTCAGCTGGCAATATTGGAAAATGCCATAACAAGATATGTGGTTACCGGTGAAGTGCCGCAGCCGGCAGGAAACCGACATGCATCAATCGTTCCATTTGAGACCTTTGATACACTGGATGGTGAAATCATGATTGCTGCCGGAAACGATGCGTTATGGGCAAAGCTATGTGATGTCATCGACAAAAAAGACTGGATTGCTGATGAGAGATTTAAATCAAATCCATTGAGAAATCAGAATTATGAGGAGCTGCGCCCGATGCTGGGTGAGGCTATAAATACTAAAACCACTGCAGAATGGCAGTATATTTTAGACAATGCCGGAGTGCCCAATGGCCCGATTAATTCAATAGACAAGGTGCTTGAGGATCCACAGGTAAAGGCTAGGGAGATGGTGGTGGAGATAGAGCATCCTATTGCAGGAAAGCTTAAAATGGCAGGGGTGCCAATTAAGATGAGTGAAACTCAGGGCAGTGTAAGGAAACCTGCACCGGTGCTGGGACAGCATACGGAAGAAATACTAAAGGAGCTGCTGCAGCTTTCTAACGAAGAAATAACAGAATTAAAAAACAAAGATGTATTTTAAATAGGACAATATGTAGTATAATATATGAAAGCTAGTTATATAGAGAGCTATATCATGGGGTTGACATTTAAAAAAGAATAGCCAACCCTATGGGTATTTGCTCTTTTATTAAATTCATAGATAAGGAAGATTAATATGAAAACAAAAAAGGTAAGGCTGGAGGAAGCAATAGGAATGGTGATATGCCATGATATAACGGAAATAATCCCCGGCGAAAAAAAAGGCAGGGCCTTCTCCAAGGGTCATATTATTCGACAGGAGGATTTGGACAGGCTGAGGGGCCTTGGCAAAAACCATATTCATGTGCTGAATATGGACCCTGATGATGTGCATGAGGATGATGCAGCAAGACTATTGGGCAAGGTTTTGGCAGGTGAGAACATAGAAATTACAGAGCCCTACGAAAGCAGGGTAAACTTGATTGCAAAGGCCGAGGGGCTATTACAGATAAACCTGAAGGCATTATATGATATCAATAGCATTGATGATGTTACAGCAGCTACGCTTTCAAGCTTTTCGATAGTAAAAAAGGGTGAAATAGTAGCAGGTACAAAGGTTACACCCTTGACGGTTAAGCAGGAGGTATTGGATGCTGTTGAGGAGATAGGGGAGCGGGAAGGGAAGGTCTTAAAGATAATGCCCTTTAAGCCCATCAAATCAGGAATCATTATAACCGGAACTGAGGTATATAAGGGAATTATTAAGGATGCCTTTGAGCCGGTGCTAAGGCAAAAGGTAGAGAAGCTAGGGGGCAGCGTAATTCAGGTAAGCTTTGCACCCGACGACGAGGAGTTTATTAAAGAGGAAATACAAAGGGCGTATGACGGTGGCTGCGATATAATAATGGTTTCAGGCGGGATGTCGGTGGACGCCGACGATGTTACGCCAAAGGCAATTAGGTCAATAGCAGATGTAGTGAAGTATGGCTCGCCGGTGCTGCCGGGAGCAATGTTCATGCTGGGATATATAAATGAAACAGCTGTAATTGGTATACCTGCCTGTGGTATGTATTCCAAAATAACCGTGCTGGACATCATTTATCCCAGATTGGCAGCAGGAATCAGGGTTACCAAGGCGGATATCATTGCGCTGGCAAATGGTGGGCTCTGCAGAAAATGTGATGTTTGTACCTTTCCAAATTGTTCATTTGGTAAGGGCTGATAAATAACTTAGGGATAGGAGTAGGTGATTCTATGAATAGGTTTGTAGGTCTGGGGCTGTATCTATTAGCCTTTGTGATGGGCTTCGTTATTTGCTATTTGGCTTATGTCAAGAGGAACAAAAGGCTTATGCGGGATATGACAAGGGCAATAGAGGAATACAGCAGGGGAAATGTTTTGTATGAGATAGACCTTTCTGGCTATGGCAGCAGTGCTCAACAGCTGGAGGCCTTAAAGGATTTAAGTAAAATGCTGAAAAAATGGGTCTATGAGGTTATAAAATCCTCGACGATTATAACCTCCTTGACAAAGGTAGTAAATCAGGATTCCAATGCTTCTATGGATAAAATCAATGCTTTAGCAGAACGAATCGAGAGCTTTTCCTGTGAGGCCCATCATACCAATAATCAAATATTGGATTTTGCAGCACTTTCAGAGGAATTATCCAGTAGTGCATCAGAAATTGCACATATTTGCAGGGTTGTGGAGGAAAAAACAGAACCAACCAGAGAAAAGATAATTCAAGGCACTAGATCAATTGAGCATGCCACGGAGACCATATACAATATTGGAGAAAAGCTTGAGACCTCTGGGGAGGAATTGCGAAAGCTATCTGCAATGATGGAAAACATTCAGGAGATGACTGCAAAAATAAACGAAATATCGGAGCAGATCAACCTGCTATCCTTAAATGCTGCAATTGAAGCTGCCAGGGCAGGAGAATCCGGCAGGGGCTTTACTGTAGTAGCACAGGAGGTTAGAAAGCTGGCGGATGAAAGCTCCTCTGTGTCGGAGGAAATAAGCAGCCTGGTAAATGGAATATCAGGACAAATGAGCAAGACCTTTACGCTGATGAGCAGGGGAGTAGAAGAGGGCAAGGAGGGCCAAAGGATTGCGATAACAGCCAGAGAAAACCTGCATGAAATAACGGATGCCATAGAAACAGTACTGAAGGCTGTGAAGGATATCAGTGCCAGTGTAGGGGAACAGGCAAATGCTACTGAACAGATGGCGGAGAGCGTAGAGAAGGTAGCGGCCTTTTCACAGGATTCCGTTATCACAATTGATGAAATAGGAGTAACAATAGAAAATCAAAGGGGTTTTATAGCCAATAGTGTGTCTAACTCCAATGATTTGGCTAAAATAAGCAAGAATCTTGAGGATTTTGGAAGCAATTTTGATGATATGCTGGGTAAGTATCTAGTACAGCTTTGTGAAGGGCTGGGGAATGAAATTAAGCAGGGCTTAAGCAATGAGAAAATAATCAGCTTTGCAAAGGCAACGGGTGCAGCGGATTTCTATGTTACAGACGAGGATGGTGTCATTGTATACACCTCCGATGAGGCAGCGCTGGGCTTCAGATTTCCGGAGGATGAGACTAGTCAGGCCTTTGAATTTAGAAAAATACTTCAGAACCCGGAATTAGAGGTTGTGCAAAAGATGCAAAAGCGTGACGTTGATAATCAATACTTTAAATTTGTAGGAATATCCAGAAAAGACAAAAAAGGTGTAATACAGGCATCCCTTGCTTTGGAGGATATTCATAGCTTTAGAATTCTACTCTAAGTAGAAGAAGGAGAGAGAGCTGTGTTGACAGAAAAATTTATAATAATCAAGGGAGCAGGGGATATTGCAACAGCTGTTGCTCATAAGCTATATAGGAGTGGCTTCAAGCTTATTTTAACCGAAATACCTAAACCAACCTGTGTGCGAAGGAATGTATCCTTTGCCAATGCTGTTCTGGAGTGTGAATGGGTTGTGGAGGGGATTACAGCCAGAAAGACCCTGAACCTTCAGGAGGCCCTTAAGGTGTTGGCAGAGGGCAAGCTGCCGGTATTGGTTGATCCTGAGACCAGCATACTAAAGGAGATAGATTGCATTGCGCTGATAGATTGTATAATAGCAAAGAAGAACACCGGAACGAGAAAAGATGATGCCCCCTTGGTAATTGCATTGGGGCCTGGTTTTGTAGCAGGTGAGGATGTAGATGTAGTAATTGAGACCAACAGAGGTCACAATTTGGGTAGAATAATTACAGATGGCTCAACTGCTGCAGATACAGGGCTACCCGGCAATATTCAGGGCTACACTTCAGAGCGAATTCTACGGGCTCCTGTCAATGGGATAATAATCAATGTAAAGGATATCGGTGATTATGTGGAACAGGATGAAGCCGTAGCAATCATTGATGGAGAAGTAGCAAGAGCAAAGGTAGCGGGGGTTATAAGAGGTCTGATTAGCAATGGAATAGAGGTAACTAAAGGCTTGAAAATAGGAGATATTGACCCTAGGGGAGAGGATGCCTTTGTGGATACGATATCCGATAAAGGCCGCTGTATCGCAGGGGCCGTGCTGGAGGCCATATTAAACAAAATAAACCGCTAGAGATAAAGGGGGAGGCTATAGCTTGAACGAGGTATTAAAGCAAATAAAAAACAGAAAATCAGTAAGGGTTTTTGAGGAAAGACCAATAGAGCCTGAGATAAAAAAGGAAATACTGCAGGCTGCCTTTGAAGCACCTACAGCAGGCTGTATGATGCTGTATAGTATATTAGACATAACAGACAATGCTTTAAAGGAGAGGCTTGCGGTGGCCTGTGATAATCAGCCCTTTATTGCTAAAGCTCCCTTGGTTCTGGTATTTCTTGCGGACTATCAAAGGTGGTATGATGCCTTTTGTCTAACGGATGTTGAGCCAAGAAAACCCGGTGAGGGAGATTTGCTGCTTTCCTGTGCCGATGCCATCATAGCGGCACAAAACACAGTGGTGGCAGCAGAGTCCTTAGGGGTGGGCTCCTGCTACATCGGGGACATAATAGAGAATCAAGAGGAAATTAGAGAGCTTCTAGATTTGCCCGACTATGTCGTACCTGCTGCGATGCTGGTGTATGGTTATCCCGTTGAACAGCAAAAAACGAGAAAAAAGCCCGAACGCTTTGAGGCTGAGTATATTGTGTTTGAAAATAAATACCGCAGACTGTCAGAGGAAGAGCATTTAGAAATGCAGACAGTGAGAAATAAGAGGAGCGGATATCCCGAAAGAGATGTAAAGCAGGATATAAAAGCCCTATGCAATAGAAAATATATGTCGGATTTTTCACTGGAAATGAATAGGTCGGCGGGGGAATATTTGAAGAGGTTTAGGTAGTTTGCTTTTTCTAAATAAGAATGGGGGATATTTGTGGGGAGAAATCTATCAAATAAAAATCAGCCCTTTGTTGTGTCTTATGAGTTATATGGCTATATAGTTGGATTATGTATTCTGCTTATACCAATATCCGCCTTACTGCTGTTGAAGCAGGATAACTTCTACAAGTTGTTAGGAGTAAGTGGGATTCTCGGTTGTATATTTTGCTTAATAGATATACCTAGACAAAAAAAGTATCTATCTTTAATTTATGATCATAAGGAAAGATCCATTGATAATTTAGCGAAGGCACTCAAGGTGAATTATTTCATAGCGACATTTGAAATTGAGTTTATAATTATGAACGGATCTCTAAAGGGTGTATATATTGATAACACAGCTAGACGACTTGTTGTCTACGACGAAGAAGGGGCAGTAGATGAAAATATAGCTGTAATAGACAAAGTACAGGAGAATAACACCAGTCAGGAGAATAGCAGCAGACAGGAGGATAACACAAGAACACCACCAAGGAAGGTCGTTGTAAAATGCAGTGATTGTGGTGCTTCTAATGTAATTGAGGTAGATGAGATTGGAGAATGTGAATACTGTGATTCTCATATTACATATAACGGTTAACAGGCTTGTCACTAATGGCAAGCTGTTTTTTTGAATAAATTATTATTGGAAATGTCAAAAGGTTGATGTAATAACGACATTTTTATGGTAAAATATATATCATATTCTATATTATTACATAATTACCTATATTTATTTAAGTTAAGGAGGTGAAATATATGTACATAACCTTAGACAAAGCTGGAATGAAAAAGCAAGTTAAGGTTGGATTTTCATGGACAACCTTTTTCTTTGGTTTTTTTGTACCATTATTCAGGGGAGACCTGAAATGGGCTGCAATAATGTTTGTCACTACTGCATTAATTGGAGTTTTTACAATGGGCTTTGGTTCTTTAATCATCGGAATAGTTTTTTCTTTTATTTATAATAAGCTCTACATAAAGGACCTTATAGAAAAGGGCTGGACTCCAGCGAATGAGGATTCAAGTAACACGCTCAAAGCCAACAACATATTAGCTTAGTTAAGAAAAGCAAAGGCAATTCATTTGATTTTATTAAGTCAATTGAATTGCCTTTTATTTTCGAACTAACAAGCTAGATTATTTTATCTAAAGGGCAAAGTAAAGATATTTACTATCCATTTGCTCAAATTAGGATATGCCAGCTTTATCAATTGATATACCTCTTCCCTCGATACATTATTTAAGGAATAATTAGGAGCTTCGCCGCTTATTACAAATTTACCAATAGCCTGGCCTCCTACAGCAGCATTACCCCTCGCATATCCTCCTACAGCAATTTTTCCAATAGCAACTCCGCCTATACTTCCTAGACCGACTGCAACTCCACCGACGGCTAAGGTACCGACGGATACTCCGCCTAGTGCTAGTAAAATGCCTAAGGATAGAGCTCCTAAGCTAATGATGCCGGCAGATAAAGCACCGAGGCTAATAATGCCAATGGCTATACCTCCAATTGATAAAAAACCAATTGAAATATCTCCTAAAGCAATGATACCCTTTGCTATACAGGGTCTTTTACATGATACTCTTCGGGTGTTTATGTGTATTAGTGGAAGACCAAACAGAGTAATTGGAGATACATATTCATAGTTTCTTAAAAAATTACTCTCTTTAACAGCCTGTGTTATCAATTCATTATTATCTCCATATATACCCTCCATAAATTCTGAAGCTACCTCTTCAGGGCTACCCATTTGAAGCAATACCTCCTCCAATTCGATAGCTTGGCTGGCTTCATTAATATGGAGATAGAGATCCTTTTCAATTTTGTTTTTTGTAGCATCATCAGCATAAACATTTTTTAGTACCGCTTGAACATAGTCTTTTATTTTACTATTCATAATCTAACCCCCGTAAGATAGAATTGACACTATGATTGAATGCTTCCCATGTCTGCGACATTTCATCAAGACCCTTTAATCCCTTGGCAGTAATCTTGTAATACTTTCTAGGGACTCCTCGTTTATCCAGACTCTGCTCCCAGTAGCTTTCAATGAATGCTTCATCCTCAAGCCTATAGAGTATAGGGTATAGAGTACCTTCCTTCATTTTGAATATTCCATTGCTTCTATTGTCTAAAGCCTGAATGATCTGATAGCCGTACATATTTTCGGTGCTTAATAGCTTCAGTACCAATATTTCAATGACACCCTTTTTCAGCTGCTTTCCTATTTCGTACATGAAATCATCCTTTTATACTATATATTTAGTATTACTAGGTATATCGTATTTTATTATATGCCCAATGTCAATATAAAATTTACAATTTAATTATAAAAATTTAAAAGCATTATTTCTATATAAAAAAAGTCAAAGGACAGTCCTTTGACTAAGAAAAGCTTCTATTATATTTCCAGCAGCTTGTTTAAATTCGTGACTAATAGCTCTCAATGCTCCTTACGGGTGTTTTGCTCACTATTTGCAAGATTGTAAAGCTAATAGAGGCATTAAGAAAATATTAAGATTTGCATGAAGAATATATTAAGATTTGATTGTTATTATTAGCTTATAGTAAAGAATAAGGGGTGTGGTATAATATGAACAAATTAATCTACCGGGGTGATGAAGGGTGAATATATTGGTTTGTGATGATGATAGGGAGATAGTTGAGGCAATCAGTATCTATTTAACAAATGAGGGCTACAGAATTTTAAAGGCCTTTAATGGTCTTGAGGCCTTGGAGCTAATAGAAAGCAACGAAGTGCATCTTATTATTATGGATATTATGATGCCGAAAATGGATGGTATTAGGGCCACCATGAAGCTTAGGGAGGAAAATAATATTCCTGTAATTATGGTGTCTGCAAAGGCAGAGGATACGGATAAAATCATCGGATTGAACATGGGAGCAGACGATTATATAACAAAGCCCTTCAATCCACTGGAGCTTATAGCTCGAGTAAAATCACAGCTAAGAAGGTACACAGCCCTTGGCAGCATGGAGACCAGGACTAATGTCTATAGAAGCGGTGGTCTGGAAATAGACGATGAAAAAAAGAGCATAACGGTAGATGGCGACGAAATATATCTCACACCTGTTCAATATAAGATTTTAAAGCTTTTAACCGCCAACGCCGGTAGAGTTTTTTCTATCGATGATATATACGAAAAGGTATGGAGAGAAGAGGCTATAAATGCTGAAAACACGATTGCGGTTCATATTAGAAAGATTAGGGAAAAGATTGAAATAAATCCTAAGGAGCCAAAATATTTGAAGGTGGTGTGGGGAGTTGGATATAAAATTGAAAAGCTATAGTCATTCGTTAATAACAAAATTGATCGTATTTGCTATTGCTATTGCCTGCTTGACGGGGGCCTTTGCTTCCTTTATGGATATAGTTGTCGCTGATGTTGAGAATGTAGAAATGATATTCGATGAAAATTATTTTCAAAGCAATGCCTACCTTAGAGAAAGCAGTGATATTTTAAGAAGCCTGAACAGGCTTTTGAATCAATATAAAAATGAGGAAGCGGTGTTAAGGGGGGAGGCTAGAACGGAAGAGGAAATTTATGGGCATGAGGAGGCGCTCTTCCAACAGTATCAAAACGACAGCTATACCTTTGACCATAGCGTCAGCTATGAAGAAAACTTCCTGAGGTTTAAGGAGCAAAATCCAGAAAAAATAAGTCAGCTTAGAGAACGACTGATCAGTGACGATCTTAAGGAATACAACAGGCTATTAAAAGGCTTGGTTAAATATACGGGTATAATGTACTATGCCTATGATGGAGTAAATATTTATACCAACAGCCCTAGAGAGGACAAGGATTACTTTGAGTCCTTCCCGGCGTACTTTTTGATTGATGAAACGGAAAGCAGAGTATATCCCCATGAGGTGGGCTCAAATAGGCGGTTCTATTGGGCATCTGAGTATATGTACGAAGCTAATGAAGCCAACAATGTGGTTTATGTCGCCTTCAGCGATGAGTTTCTGAACCCAAGGATCAAGGACTGGGAGGATGACAGAGTTATAGCCCGAGAGGCTCTATTGAAAATCGGGGGACTGATGCTGGCATTTTTACTGGCCTTCATATATTTATGTCTGGTTGTAGGGAGAAGGGACTCGGATGACAAGGAGCTGCACCTCAATCCTTTAGACAGATTATATAATGATATAAAGCTTTTTCTCGGACTGATGCTTATATTGCTATGGTTTGGTATTGCTGAATCCATCAATTTTACCGAAAGCTATATGGTTATGATACCTGTTACAACAATTCTTGCTACATTAGGATTTATATTGGTGCTGTCCCTTGTTAAGCAGCTGAAGAATAAAAGCTTTCTAAGCAATACGCTGATATATCGGTTTTTCTATAATATCTTTAAATTCTTAAGGGATGTGTATAATAGCGGAAGCACGGGAATTAAGCTGGTTGTGATTATCATTGGCTACCCGCTAGTGCTTGTTATTACCTTCTTCATGTTCCCCATAACCATGGCAGCAGCAGCATGGCTGACATTAAAGCGGGTTAAGGAATTTAATAAGATTAAAGAGGGTGTAGAGCTAATTAAAAATGGTGAGCTTCATCATAAAATAGATGTTAAGGGTAAGGGGGAATTCGGTAGTCTTGCCGCCAATATAAATACCATAGCCGAGGGTTTGAATAAGGCCGTTGACAATGAGCTGAAGAGTGAAAGGCTTAAGACAGAGCTGATAACCAATGTCTCCCATGATATAAGGACACCCCTAACCTCCATAATAACCTATGTAGATCTGCTGAAGCAGGAGGAAAATCCAGAAAAGCTAAAGGAATATATTGAAGTATTAGAACAGAAATCCCAGAGATTAAAGCTGCTGACGGATGACCTCTTTGAAGCCGCCAAAGCCACCAGTGGCAATATACCGGTGAGCTTTGAAAAAATTGATATGGTTTCCCTTATAACTCAGGGCTTGGGGGAGCTTAATGATAAAGTGGAGGAGCTTCAGCTGGAATTCAAAATAAGTCAACCGGCTGAGAGGGTCTATATAGCCGCTGACGGAAAGCTATTCTGGAGGGCTGTTGAGAATCTCTTCTCCAACATATTTAAATATGCTCAAAGGGGTTCCCGTGTATATTTAAGCATTGAGGATTTAGGCAGTGAGGTTTCGTTGGTAATCAAAAATATATCCGCCTATGAATTAAACATATCCGCCGATGAGCTGATGGAGCGCTTTAAGAGGGGCGAGGAATCCAGAAGCAGTCAGGGCAGCGGCCTGGGCCTTTCAATAGCTAAGAGCCTCATAGATATTCAAAAAGGGCACTTTAGCATTGAAATAGATGGAGACTTATTTAAGGCCATCATACAAATGCCTAAGTATAGGGAATAAAAAAAGTAAATGTGGGCTATCATCAGGATGCTATGCTTTGTCTAGCATCCTTTTTGATGTCTAGTTAGTTATGCTTTTCAATTTGTTAGACCTGGGGGCTGTTAGGGGTTTCCCTTGTTAAGTTGAGGGTTAAATGTAAATTGTGTATAAAGCCCTAGACATCCTGCTAAAAGAATCATAAAATGTAAATATATGCAGCTATTGAACCTGCTAAGAAACCGAAGGGAAGTGGAAGTATGAATGCTTTTGAAATGAGCTTAGCTTTACATGAGGAGAAGAAGGGAAAGCTTGAAATACATTCGAAGGTGAAGGTGGAAAATAGAAGCGACCTAAGCCTGGCATATACTCCGGGTGTTGCTGAACCATGTAAAAAAATACACGAAAATGTAGAAAATGTTTATAAATATACCTCAAAGGGGAATCTTGTGGCGGTGGTTTCCGACGGGACTGCTGTGCTGGGATTAGGAGATATTGGCCCTGAGGCAGCAATGCCGGTGATGGAGGGGAAGGCAATACTATTTAAAAGCTTTGCCGATGTAGATGCATTCCCAATATGTCTGAGTACCAAGGATGTTGAGGAAATAGTAAAAACCGTTACATATATGGCACCTACCTTTGGGGGTATAAATCTAGAGGATATTTCAGCCCCAAGATGCTTCGAAATTGAGGACAGGCTGAAGGCGGCCCTAGATATTCCGGTTTTTCATGATGATCAGCACGGAACGGCAATTGTGGTGCTGGCGGGTCTGATTAATGCCCTGAAGCTGGTGGAAAAGAGCTTTACGGACCTTAGGGTAGTAATAAACGGGGCAGGCTCTGCGGGCATAGCTATAGCAAAGCTGCTGTTAAAGATAGGTGTTCAGGATATCATACTGGCTGGCAGCAAGGGCATAATCTATAGTGGTGCCTCCTATAACAATCCCTATCAGGAAAAAATGGCGGCCATTACAAACCCAAGGGGGCTAAGGGGAAATTTAACCGAGGCAATGAAGGACTCAGACGTATTTATAGGTGTTTCGGCTCCTAACATAGTAACAAAGGAAATGATAAGCGCCATGAGGGAAGACGCCATTGTTTTTGCAATGGCCAATCCTACACCGGAGATAATGCCGGATCTGGCTTTGGAGGCAGGTGCAAGGGTTGTGGGAACTGGCAGATCAGACTTTGCCAACCAGATAAACAATGTGCTGGCCTTTCCGGGGGTATTTAGGGGGGCCTTAGATGTAAGGGCAAAGGAGATTAATGAGGAGATGAAAATCGCAGCCGCTTATGCAATTGCAGAAATAATTGACGATAAGGAGCTAAGCGCCGATTATGTCATACCAGATCCCTTTGATCCCAAAGTGGTCAGCAATGTCGCAGCGGCAGTAGCCAAAGCTGCCAGAGAGACAGGAGTAGCAAGGCTGTAATAATTAAATAGACCAACAGGGACGTCGCTTATATAAACTTATATTTTGTGCCGTCCCTATTTTTGAAGATGAGGGAAATTTCCTCAAATATAAAGGCCCATTACTATGCTGCTGGAATTCTTTAGGGGGGATAAGATGGATTATCAAAATAAAACCATTGTAGTAACCGGTGCTGCACAGGGAATAGGGGCAGAGATCGCTAGGTCCTATGCAGAAGGGGGCGGCAGGGTAATCATAGCAGATATAAAGGAAAGAGAAGGCCGGCTTCTGGAGGAGGAAATAAGAGGCAAGGGATATATTGCCAGCTTTATTAAAACGGATGTAGCGCGGGAACCAGAGGTTAAATATATGGTGGCAGAGGCCCTGCGACTATACGATTCTATAGATATTTTAATAAATAATGCAGCAATCTCCTATCATCAGGAGGATCTGCTGACTATGCAATTGGAGACCTGGAATAAAATCATTGGTATAAATCTCACGGGGGTATTTTTATGCTCCAAGCACTGTGGTACTGTCATGAAGCTGCAGGAAAAAGGCTGCATAATTAACTTGGCTTCTACCAGAGCCATGATGTCTGAGGCAAATACAGAGGCCTATAGTGCATCGAAGGGGGGCATACTGGCCCTAACCCATGCATTGGCGGTTTCTCTTGGTGGCTATAATATCAGGGTGAATGCCATTAGCCCAGGCTGGATTGAATGTGGTAGCTATGAAGCCATTAAGCCTTCGGACCACAATCAGCATCCTGTCGGTAGGGTCGGTAGGCCTCGGGACATAGCCGGCCTTTGCTTATATCTTACCTCTGAGGCGGCCTCCTTTATTACCGGCGCAAATATGGTGGTGGATGGTGGAATGACCGTCAAGATGATATATCAGGAATAGGTAAAGTAATCACAGGCTACTCAGCGGGATTAAAATATATTCTTTGTTACAACTTTGTGTTATTATATATATTAGATGACAAGTGGTAAGGAGGGGGTTTTTGTGAAGAAAGTTCAGAAAATTGGCCTGGCCTTTTTGTTAATTTTAAGCCTTTGCATCAATATAGCCTTATATTATAAATTAACAGACGTAAGCGGTAAGTTGGACAGTGTCAATACGCTAATTTCCTCCAATGTGGAAAGAAATATCCGTCAAAGCATGCAATATTCTAAGGAATTTAAGGAGACTGGCTCGCCTGATTCTTTAAAAAATCTACAGAGAACTATTCAAGAGTTGTCGGTTACATATCAGCATTGGGTTGACTTAAACCAAAGAGATAGTAATCCAAATCCTCAGATGACCAAAAGCCTAAGTGCTATTGAGGCCTTAAGGAATGCATTTATTCACCACCTGGATGTACAATTTCAAGCCAATGGTAGGGTGCTGGAGGAATATGATATAGAGTTTTTGGACAAGGCCTATGAAGGTCTGGATCGGCTTCTGATGATATATCTTAGTCTTGATGGAAGCATCGCCAAGCTTAGAAATGCCAACAGAGATTATGGCCTTGTGCAGGTGGCAGGAAATATCGAAGAAACGACTCGTCTATACAGGCATAGCATTACTCCTAATAGGCATCCAAATTACATTGCATTTGAAGATGCTGTAAAGGCTGCGGTGGATGCATATCCTAGGCTTCCAGACCTGGAGCTCAACAACGAAAAGACAGCCATTAACATAAAGGATGGCATACATTATTATGAATTGGAGTATACCGAAGACAAGGAAGTGGTGCGTCTTCTATGGATTGATGCCATAAACGGCAATATCAGAAGCTGCGAGCTAAAGAAAAATACTGGTGCTAAAGATAATGTAGGTAAAGTAGAGGCCTTTGAAATTGCAAGGACATATCTGGAGGACTTCTATAATGGTGAATATATCAGTGAATACTGCAAAATAGAGGACTCGGAGAAAAAGAATGCCACATATTCGTTTAAATTCACGCCAGTAATTGAGGGTATACCCTTTGCAGCGGATGCCTTTACTATCAATATAGATGAAGCAACGGGCACAATAAGAAAATACAGTAACGAGGTAATTAATCTTCAGCTGCCAAAAACTGAGGTAGTTATAGCTCCTGAGGAAATTCAGGAGGCAAATCTAGAGGCTGTTGGTAATATGGAGTACTTGGGTCTTGCTGCTGTACGATCCTTCGCCACAAGATATATGCCAACCGCTGCCCATAGCTTTAAGTCGATACAAAAGGATCAGCAAATGATTTTATATTATGATATAGCCACCGGTATAAAAATTCATCAAATAATTAATGTATATGAGCCGATAAGCTAGTGCCTTAACCACTTTGATATTTAGGAGTAGCAATGAGGATAATTTTTCTGGACAAGGCTTAGGAGGAAGGAAAAGAAGGTGATATAATGGAGCATAGGGTTAAAGCAACTGCCCAGTGCATTACAATCGAAGCAGTCAAAGATTTTGAGCCTCAGCATATCTTTGAGTGTGGACAATGCTTTAGGTGGGATCAAGAGGCTGACGGAAGCTACACCGGTATCGTAAATAAGCGTGTACTAAACATTGCAAAAAGCAATGATGAAATAATCATTAAAAATACCAATTTAGAGGAATTTAAACAATACTGGGCTGAGTATTTTGATTTAGCCACTGATTATTCAGTGATAAAGGAGGAGCTGTCAAAGCAGGACAAAGTAATGCAGGCAGCCACTGGGTTCGGTCATGGCATAAGGATCCTCAAGCAGGAGCCTTGGGAGACCATTGCCTCCTTTATCATTTCGGCTAACAATAATATTCCGCGTATTAAGAAGGCCATATTGCTGATGAGCGAAAGATATGGTGAGTATATAGGTACATTTAATAACAAGCCATACTATTCCTTTCCATCTGCTGATGCTTTAATGGGTTTGAAGGAGAGGGATTTGACAGAATGTAATTTAGGCTACAGAGCCCCATATATACTTGAAACTGCTAGAGCCGTAGCGCTGAACCCAGACCTTTTGAAGGAATTATCCCAATGCGATTCCCGGGAATGTCATAAAAAGCTGCTGCAGCTGAAGGGTGTTGGGCCAAAGGTCGCCAATTGTATAGCCTTCTTTTCCTTCGGTAAGCTGGATGCCTTTCCGGTTGATGTTTGGATAAAGCGGCTTATGGAGCATTTTTACTTCTTTAAAGAAACACCCCCCAAGGATATTGAAGCCTTTGCACAGGAAAAATACAAGGCGTTGGCGGGTTATGCTCAGCAGTATTTATTTTATTATGGTAGGGAACTGGATATTGGCAAGGGGGATAAGCATGCTAGGAACAATAGTTAATGCAGCTGCAATAATTATAGGGGGTCTACTGGGGGTATTTCTGAGAAAGGGGATTCCCGACAGCTATAAAAGTACGATAATGCAGGGACTGGGTCTCTGTGTTTTTATCATAGGACTATCAGGAGCCTTTAAGAGTCAAAATTTATTGCTGATGATTTTCAGCATAGTTTTAGGAAGTATCATCGGGGAGGCCCTAGCGATAGAGGATAAGCTGGAGAGGCTAGGGAGCTGGCTGGAGAAAAACACCGGCAAAGGGGAAGGCACTGTGGCAAAGGGCTTTGTTACTGCCAGCCTGATATACTGTGTAGGCGCAATGGCTATAGTGGGGTCCTTAGAAAGCGGGTTGACGGGTAACCATGAAACCTTGTTTGCCAAGTCCCTGATAGACGGTATATCTTCTATAATATTCGCTTCAACGATGGGGATAGGGGTAGCCTTTTCTGCCCTTGCTGTATTTGTGTATCAGGGTATTTTAACGATAACTGCTGTTTTTATGAAGCCCTTCCTTATTGAGAGTGTGATTGCAGAAATGTCGGCCATAGGTGGACTGCTAATCATGGGTATTGCACTAAATATTTTGGAGCTTAAGCGGATTAAGGTGGGAAATATGCTGCCAGCAGTATTAATTCCGATACTCTACCCCTTTTTTCAGCCATATTTAGCAGTAGTCGTGGATTTTTTCGGCAAGCTATTGTAGATTGATTAAGACTGAGACTAAGCTCAGTCTTTTATGATGTTGATTAAAATAGTACACCTTCTTTTGGGTTATGAAGGCATAAGCCAAGTAATATATATTAAAGTGCTGCCGAAATGATGGAAATTATTAGCTCAATTCACGCTTAATAGATAGAAAAACAAGAAAAACTGCGAAATAATGAGTAAAGATTTAAAAAAGCTAAGTATAGGCTCATAAATGTTTATAAATGCCAAATTTGGGATATAGTAAGCCTTATTGGGATTTGATAGTATTTTTAGTTTTATATAACATTATAAGTGTGATTAGCACTCGACTCTGACGAGTGCTAACAAAACCTAAAATTACGAATTTAAATAAAAATATTTAAGGAGGGTCATTATGAATATTAAACCATTAGGTGACAGAGTTGTGATTAAACGCTTAGAAGCAGAAGAAAAAACCAAGAGCGGTATTGTTTTGCCCGGCAGCGCTAAGGAGCAGCCACAAATGGCAGAGGTTATGGCAGTAGGCCCAGGCGGTATCGTTGAAGGCAAGGAAATCAAAATGGAGGTTAAGGTTGGAGATAAGGTTATCTTCTCTAAATATGCAGGAACTGAAGTGAAATATGATGGAGAAGAGTATACCATTTTAAGACAAAGTGATATTTTGGCGATTGTTGAATAATCTTTGTCCCAAATACTTATACGGTATTACAGCTACTTATTGATGGTATAAAAATAGAAATTAGAGGAGGATTTACTTATGGCAAAGGATATTAAGTTTAGTGAACAGGCAAGACGTTCCTTAGAGGCTGGTGTAAACAAGCTTGCTGATACAGTTAAGGTAACATTAGGTCCTAAGGGAAGAAATGTTATTATCGATAAAAAATTTGGTTCACCACTAATCACAAATGATGGTGTAACAATAGCTAGAGAAATTGAGCTGGAGGATCCCTTTGAAAACATGGGAGCACAATTGGTTAAGGAGGTTGCTACTAAGACGAATGATGTAGCAGGCGACGGTACGACTACTGCAACTCTATTAGCTCAAGCCATCATCAGAGAAGGCTTAAAGAATGTTGCTGCGGGAGCAAACCCAATGATTATCAAAAAAGGTATTCAAAAGGCTGTAGATGCTGCTGTTGCAGAATTAAAGACTATCTCTAAGCCAATTGAAGGCAAAGATGCTATAGCACAGGTTGGAGCAATTTCTGCAGGTGATGAGGAGATCGGTCAATTAATCGCCAATGCTATGGAAAAGGTAGGTAAGGATGGCGTTATCACCATCGAGGAATCCAAATCAATGGGTACGACCTTAACTGTAGTTGAAGGTATGCAGTTTGACAGAGGATATTTATCTGCCTACATGGTTACAGACACTGAGAAAATGGAAGCTGTTTTAAATGATCCATATATTTTAATAACTGATAAGAAAATCACTAATGTTCAAGAAATGCTGCCTATCCTTGAGAAAATAGTTCAACAGGGAAGAAAGCTACTAATCATTGCTGAGGATGTTGAAGGCGAAGCATTACCAACCTTAGTTGTAAATAAATTAAGGGGAACCTTCGAATGTGTTGCTGTTAAGGCTCCTGGCTTTGGCGACAGAAGAAAGGCTATGCTGGAGGATATCGCAATGCTGACAGGTGGTACTGTCATATCTGAAGAGCTGGGCTATGACTTAAAAACCGCTACTATTGAAATGCTGGGTACAGCAAGAACAGTTAAGGTAGCAAAGGAAAACACTACTATCGTAGATGGTGCTGGAAACGAAAAGGCAATAAAGGATAGAGTTTCTCAAATCAGAGCTCAAATCGAAGAAACTACCTCAGAGTTCGATAAGGAAAAGCTTCAAGAGCGCTTAGCTAAGCTTTCTGGTGGCGTTGCTGTTATCGAAGTTGGAGCTGCCACAGAGACAGAGCTAAAGGAAAGAAAGCTAAGAATTGAAGACGCCTTAAATGCGACAAGAGCTGCTGTAGAGGAAGGTATCGTGTCTGGTGGAGGTACTGCATTAGTTAATGTGATATCTGCTGTAGATGCTTTATTAAGCACTACAGAGGGTGACGAGAAAACTGGTGTTAAGATCATCAGAAGAGCTCTAGAGGAGCCATTAAGACAAATAGCTGAAAATGCAGGATTAGAGGGCTCTGTAATAGTTGATAAGGTTATGACCTCAGCAAAGGGCATGGGCTTTGATGCATTAAATGAAAAATATGTAAACATGTTTGAAGCAGGTATTGTAGACCCAACTAAGGTTACAAGATCAGCGCTTCAAAATGCAGCATCCGTATCTGCTATGCTTTTAACTACTGAAAGTGCTGTAGTGGATATTAAAGAGGATGAGCCAGCTATGCCAGGCGGCATGGGCGGCGGAATGCCAATGATGTAGGCTAATTAAGCCAAAAACTGTACACTTATATTACAAATGTCCAATTAGTGTACACAACGATAGAAGCTTTAATATAAAAGGATTAGAAGGCCCACTGTACAATAAATGTACAGTGGGCGTTTTGCAGTTTTTGGAACAATCCAGTGTTTCCAATGTGTTGATGTGTGAGCATGGACTGCCATGAAAAAAGCCTTATATAGATGCAATAAACCAATATATTTTTTAAAAATATTAGAAATTGAAGTTATTAAATTAACAACAAACACTAAATCAGATATTGAAAATTCAATGCATAGAGCAAAAAAATGAATTAAAAATCGAAAAATGGATATAATAAGCTGATAAAAAATTATCAACTTGGCATGGTTAATGCAGTATATATATGCAACAAATTTTAGGAGGTTTGATTATGAAGGGAAAAACAATTCAAGAGATTAAGCTAGGCGACAAGGCTTCCTTCCACAAAACCATCAGTGAGACAGACGTTTATCTGTATGCAGGCATCAGCGGAGACCTTAACCCAGCCCACATCAATGAAACACAGGCCCGAGATTCCTTCTTTAAGGGTAGAATCGTGCATGGTATGTTAACTGCTAGTTTATTTTCAGCTGTGCTTGGAATGCAGCTTCCTGGCCCAGGAACCATATATCTGTCTCAGGACCTGAAATTTCTGGCACCTGTTCGCTTTGGAGATACGATAGCAGCTGAAGTTGAAGTATCAGAGATCATACTGGAAAAAAACAAGGTTATTTTAACCGGTACCTGCACAAACCAAAACGGCGAGGTGGTACTAAAGGGAACATCTATAGTAATGCCACCAAAGCAATAAAAAGTGGAGTTAATAATAGACAGGAGGTAGACTAATGAATTTTAATTTATCACAGGAGCATATTATGCTTCAGAAAATGTATAGAGAATTTGCAGAAAATGAAGTGAAGCCTTTAGCTGAGGAGGTTGACGAAAAGGAAGAATTTCCTGTTGAAACAGTGAAGAAGCTGGCTAGATATGGTTGGATGGGAATACCGATTCCTAAGGCTTATGGTGGAGCAGGTGGTGATAACCTTGCTTATGCAATGGCAATTGAAGAGCTTTCCAAGGTGTGTGCAACCACTGGTGTAATTGTGTCTGCTCATACCTCCCTATGCGCAGCACCCATATTAGAATTTGGTACTAAAGAGCAAAAGGAAAAATATCTCCCACCGCTGGCAAGGGGTGAAAAGCTAGGAGCCTTTGGACTTACTGAAGCCAATGCCGGAACCGATGCTTCTTCACAGCAAACCGTAGCTGTGTTAGATGGGGATGAATATATTTTAGATGGCTCAAAAATATTTATTACAAATGCAGGCTATGCAGACATCTATATCATTATGGCCATGACCGATAAAAGTCAAGGCACAAGGGGAATAAGTGCCTTTATAGTAGAGGCTGATACCCCTGGCTTTACTATAGGTAAAAAGGAAGCCAAAATGGGTATTAAGGGCTCCTCAACCTGCGAGCTAATTTTTGAAAATTGTAGAATACCGAAGGAAAATCTTTTGGGCAAGGAAGGAAAGGGCTTTGGTATTGCAATGAAGACCCTTGACGGTGGTAGAGTTGGAATTGCAGCTCAGGCCTTAGGCATAGCTCAAGGTGCTATAGATGTAACAGTTAGCTATGTAAAGGAAAGAAAGCAGTTTGGCAAGGCATTGTCCTATTTCCAAAATACCCAATTCCAGCTGGCAGAGATGGCTGCTAAGACAGAAGCCTCAAGGCTTTTGGTTTACAAGGCTGCAGACTTTAAAGATAAAAACCTGCCATATTCAAATGAAGCTGCTATGGCAAAGCTATTTGCCAGCGCTACTGCAATGGCAGTAACAACTATGGCTGTTCAGCTACACGGGGGCTATGGCTATACCCGTGAGTATCCTGTTGAGAGAATGATGCGAGATGCAAAAATAACTGAGATTTATGAAGGAACCTCAGAGGTTCAAAAAATGGTTATCGCAGCTAACTTGTTGAAATAGAGGAGGTAATGTAATGAAAATTGTTGTATGCATAAAGCAGGTACCTGATACTACAGAGGTAAGATTAGATCCTAAAACCGGTACGCTTATTCGTGAAGGGGTTCCTAGTATTATAAATCCTGATGATAAAAGTGGTCTTGAAGCAGCATTAAGATTAAAGGATGAATTTGGTGCGCATGTTACAGTACTGACTATGGGTCCTCAGCAGGCAGAGGCTGCATTGAGGGAAGCTCTAGCAATGGGGGCTGACAGAGCAATCCTTCTGACAGACAGAGCCTTTGCGGGCTCCGACACTTGGGCTACCTCATGTACCCTTGCAGCTGCCATTAAAAATTTAGAGTATGATTTAATAATTGCAGGAAGACAAGCTATTGATGGTGATACGGCACAGGTTGGACCTCAGATAGCTGAGCATTTAAAGCTTCCTCAGGTATCCTATGTGGAAGACCTGAAATATGATGGTGAGGCCTTTATTTTAAAGCGTATTTTCGAGGATGGCTATCATATTGTTAAGGTGAATAAGCCCTGCCTAATTACCACCCTAAAGGAAATGAACGAGGCAAGATACATGAGCGTCATGGGTGTCTTTGATGCTTATCGTGAAAAGGAAATTGAGGTATGGAATCTAAAGGACATTACGGTTGAAAGAAGTCATTTAGGCTTGGAGGGCTCGCCTACAAAGGTGAAGAAGTCCTTTACTAAGGGTGCTAAAACAGCAGGCAAGGTCTTTGAGGTTGACCACAAGGAAGCTGCTAAATTAATCGTGGATAAATTAAAAGAGAAATACATTATTTAAGGAGGGAAGACCATGAATATTACAGATTACGCAGGTGTAGCAGTATTTGTTGAGCAAAGAGACAATGAAATACAAAAGGTATCATTGGAGCTATTGGGTGAAGGAAGACGACTGGCAGAAAAGCTGAACACAAAGCTGACTGCGATACTTTTAGGACATGCTGTTGCCGACCTAGCGGATGAGCTTATTTATTACGGTGCAGACGAGGTAATAATAGCTGAGGATGAGTTGCTGGATAAATATGTAACTGAGCCCTACACAAAGGTCTTCACCGGCATAATTACAGAAATTAAGCCTGAAATAGTACTAATAGGCGCTACGGCAATAGGACGGGATTTGGCTCCTAGAATTTCAGCCAGGGTATATACCGGACTTACTGCCGATTGCACAACCCTAGAGATAGATGAGAATACTAAAAACCTTCTGATGACAAGGCCTGCCTTTGGAGGTAACATTATGGCTACCATCATTTGTCCTGACCACAGGCCACAAATGTCCACTGTCAGACCCGGAGTTATGCTGGTAATGGAAAGGGACACCAATAGAACAGGAAGCATTATAAAGCACTTAGCGGATCTCAGACCAAGTGATATGAATGTGGAAATATTGGAGGTCGTTAAGGAAACCAAGAAAAAGGTTAAGATTGAGGATGCCAATGTTCTTGTTTCTGGAGGTAGAGGCTTAGGTAAGAAGGAAACCTTCCAGGACCTTCAGCTGTTGGCTAAGGAGCTGGGAGGATTGGTGGCAGGCTCTAGGGCTGCTGTTGATGCCGGTTGGATAGACAGGGAGTTCCAGGTAGGGCAAACAGGCAAGACTGTAAGGCCCGGACTCTACATCGCCTGCGGTATTTCTGGAGCCATTCAGCACGTTGCAGGTATGGAGGAGTCGGAGTTTATTGTTGCAATCAATAAAAACGCCACTGCTCCGATATTTGAATTTGCCGACTTAGGTATAGTCGGGGATGTAAATAAGGTAATTCCTGCCTTGATTGAGGAATTGAAGCAGGTGAAATAGAGGGTAGCAAAGGGGGCTCAGCCGAGCCCCCTTTTTATGTGATTAAAAGCATAAGTGACTGTGTTTCGCTTCTAAGGGTAGTAGTGGCAGTAGAGAAATGGAGCTGCCTGTATATTCCATAGCGGTTTCAAAAATAAACAATTCTATAACTCAGTCCAACCATAAAAGCTAAAGACTGCAAACTCGCTTTGCTCAAACATGCAGACTTTTTAACGCTTTTATGATTTCCCTTCATTAAGAATTGTGGTTATTTTTTCAAAGCTTTTACATATTCAGGCAGCAGCATTTCCAGAGGGGTTATTGTTATAAGGTGAGGTAAAGAGCTATAGTTATAAGAAAAGAGAGCATTTATTTTTTCTTAGGCTAGTAGTAGAGGTTGTATTTTAAAGATAGAGATCCTGATAAAGGTCGAGATTGTTGCTATAAAAACGAAGGAATCTATAACATTTTTGAATAGTTATTATTCGAAAAATCAATTGTTGGAAATTTTGAAATATTTAAAAAATGACTTGCGGGCCCCGAAGAATTTTGGTATAATCTTATTAAGAAGAAGGCAGCTTCTTCTACTCTTCTTCAGTAGGCAGTAATGTATTTGAAGCGTACAGTATGTTTATGAAATGGAAGCTAGCAAAGAAGGTATTACAAGTTTGTCTTTCAAATTGGTTTTTGCAAGTAGATGTTAAAATTCAAAAGTGATGCGAGATTTAGAAGTTTAATTTTTTTTCAGACGGAAAATTAATCAGTAGGAATTGAGCAGTCCGGTAAGGAAGGTAATAAATGAGCTTAGGCAATCCAGAACATTTTGTACTGCCGAAGGAAGAAGAGGAAAAAGAATAACCGGGTTTCAATATTAAATTATATTGATCCCGGTTATTTTGTTTTTTGTTACACTATTGCAGATCACTCTGCATTTGCTGAAATTTAGTTTTGGCGCTTTGAACGTCCTGTGGCTGTGCCTTTTTAATTTGGTACCAGCCTCTTTGCTTCATTGCATCAAATATTTGGTACTCAATTTGCTGTGAATCGTTTAAGCATTTTGTCAAATGCTGTCTTAGGTTCGTACAGGAGGCCTCTGTTATACCGACACTGTAGGCTGAACAAACCTGTTTTTCTGAAGCCAACAAATCATGCATTAGCTCCTTCTCCGAAAGGCTTCTCTGATGAGTGGTCATATTTTATTTTCCTCCCTATAATTTATTGATGAGAATTCAAATAATTAAATAATTCGTTATAATGCTGCTTATGCTGTTGTGCAGCCTGTTGGCACAGATTTTTCAACTGTGTATCTGTGCAGAATTGGGCATAGGCGGTAAACTTTTTATTCATTAAGGATTCGTAGCTCAATTGATCCTCTAGGATTTTTAAGTTGTTAGAATCTAATTGCATATTGCCTTGTCCCTGCTGTTGCTGCTGCTGTTGATTAGTTTGGTTTCCCTGCATGATAACCCTCCTTGATGTTTTAATTAGCTCTACATAAAGTATTATTTGCAAATATATCATCCATAGTACAAGAAATAAAAGGTAAGGCTATTCTAGCTTATTAGCTTTTCCTTCATTATTGTCATGCTCCAATGGATTTCTCAGCTCATCATCTCCTAAAGCTCCAGAATCCTCACCGAAATGCAGATTGTCCGTAATGTTCAGTAGAGGATATTCATGGCGTATTGATGGTGTTTTTTGATTTTTGAACCATTTATCTGTTATGGATTTTAAGGTAATCATGGCTATTCCTCCCTTCTTTTTATATCTTTTGATTCTTCATGCTGGCTGTAGCTATAATTATTTTCCCTCTCTTTTATAATAATAAAGCTATGAAATTAAACCATTCTTAACATTATTTTCACTGTCTAAATATTGGTAAAATAAAATTTTTTTATGTATAATAAAATAGTAGATTAATGGACAGGGGGAGTTAGCTTGAAATATAGAGAATACGGAAACACCGGAAAAAATGTTTCGGTTATTGGCTTTGGTGGAATGCGCTTTGGTGCAGATGAGGATTATGCTGTAGAGGTGGTTAGGCATGCAAATAGCCTTGGAATTAATTATTTTGATACAGCGCCCTTCTACTGTAATGATAGAAGCGAGAGCATCATGGGTAAGGCCTTTAAAAAAATGCCTGCTGATTTTTATGTTTCAACCAAAAGCAGCATCAATAGTGATTCAACAGCCGATAAGGTGAGATGGCGGATTGAAAATTCTCTTGAAAGATTTGGTCTGGAAAAGATAAACTTTTTTCATATGTGGTGTATAATGGATTTAAAGCAATATGAAAGGGTTATGGCCCCCGGTGGCCCCTATGAGGGTGCATTAAGGGCAAAGGAAGAGGGGCTTATAGAGCACTTGGTATTCTCCACCCACTGCAAGGGTGAGGATATTAGAAGGATTATTGAGGACAAGGTATTTGAAGGGGTGCTATTAGGCTATAATGTGATCAATCATAATTATCGTCAGGCAGGGGTTGAGGCTGCACTGGAGCACAAGCTGGGGGTAGTTACCATGAACCCCTTAGGAGGAGGCCTGATTCCTCAGCACCAGAATTATTTCAGCTTCCTAAAGCAATATGAAAACGAAACGGTAAGTCAGGCGGCTCTAAGGTTTAATGCCTACCAAAGGGGAATAACTGTCAGCCTTGCAGGCATGGGTACTATTGAAGAGGTAAATGAAAATGTAAGAACTCTTGAGAACCCTATAGAATTTTCTGAGGGAAAGCTGCAGGAAATTCAGGACAGGCTTGGTGATGGCTTTAACAATCTCTGTACCACCTGTGGCTATTGCTTGAAATGCCCTAAAAAGATAAAGATCTCTACATATTTGGAGGCATATAATTTAATGCTTTTAGACAATGAAGCAGCAATGCATAGACATTTTAATTGGTTTAAGGAAAAGGGTAGACTTAAGGATACGGATATTCTTCCTAGCGAATGTATTGCCTGTGGTGTCTGTGAGGGTCTCTGTACCCAGAAGCTTCCAATCATCGAGAGGCTTAAGGAAATAAGTCAGTTGATGAAGTAATCACTATATTATGAGGAGGAATGACATGGAATTCAATTTAACTATAGGTCAGCAGGCTAAGGTTGAGCTGACGGTTCATCAAAAGGATACCGCGGAGGCCTTTGGCAGCGGTGGGGTGAAGGTTTTTGCAACTCCCCTTATGATAGGCTTAATGGAGAATGCGGCCTTAAAGGCAGTTGATCCAACTTTGCCGGAGGGGTTTGCTACCGTTGGTACGCATCTCGATGTTAAGCATATTGCTGCAACCCCTGTTGGTATGAAGGCAACCGCTGTAGCGGAATTGATAGAAATAGATGGAAAACGGCTTGTGTTTAAGGTGGAGGCCTTTGATGAGGTTGAAAAGATCGGCGAAGGACTTCATGAAAGATACATAATTAATATGAACAAATTTCTTTCAAAGGTTAATGAGAAGGGAGCTAAATAGCTTCTTTAGTGACCTCCTAATTAATTGTGATATGTTGACATAAAGCATGTCATAGTTCACCAAATTATTAATACTTATTAACAAATCCCATCCTTTACCCATTTAGCTTGATAAAGGGTGGGATTTTAGAATTCCTTAAAGGCTTGAATTTGCAGCGAAGGAACATGGGGGCTAGGGTAGTGTTTGTTATCTTTGGCTATAGAATTATCGCTTGACATTGTATTGTCCATTTGATAATTTAGATAATAACAATTAAATAAGCGTCAAATTCACTCATATAATGCTGGCGATAAGGGCCGGAAGTATCTACCGAATAACCGTAAATTATTCGACTATGTGTGAGGTTATTATATAGGATATGCTTATCTTTACTTAATTGAGGCATATCCTTCAGGAGAACCCGTATAATAATTTCACTCTATTGAGGGAGATTGTTATAGGGGTTTTTTATTCTAACTCAATATTTGTAAGGGTCTTCTAAAGGCCGTAAATGAATGCCTGAAGGGCTAAATAGTATATATATTTAGGCATTTGGAAAGATAAATAAAGCTTATGTTTATTGAAGGAATTATTAAAGGTATAATGAAAGGGAGGATAACAATGCAGGATAAGTTTGTTAAAGAGGGATTGACCTTTGATGATGTTTTATTAATTCCAGCGAGATCTGAGGTATTACCTAACAATGTTGATGTGTCCACGTATTTGACCAAAAACATAAGGCTGAATATACCTTTAATGAGTGCCGGTATGGATACGGTTACTGAAGGCAAAATGGCAATTTCTATGGCGAGAGAGGGCGGAATAGGAATCATCCACAAGAATATGTCTATAGAGGAGCAGGCTCTTGAGGTGGACAAGGTAAAGAGAAGCGAGCATGGCGTTATAGTTGATCCCTTCTTTCTATCACCAGAGCATACCATATCCGATGCACTGGAGCTAATGGAGCGATATCGAATTTCAGGTGTACCTATCACCACTAAGGGCAAGCTGGTGGGTATAATAACCAACAGAGATATACGATTTGAAAGCAATTACAGCCGTTTAGTGTCAGAGGTAATGACGAAGGATAATTTAATAACTGCATTAGAAGGCATCTCTATGGAGGAGGCGCAAAAAATATTAATGCGCACTAAAATAGAGAAGCTACCAATAGTTGATAAAAATGGTATGCTGAAGGGACTTATAACGATTAAGGATATCGAAAAGGCAATTAAATATCCTAACTCTGCCAAGGATAGCCAGGGAAGATTGCTGGTAGGAGCAGCGGTTGGAGTTACCAAGGATATGCAGGAGAGGGTAGAAGCCCTTAATAATGCAAAGGTTGATGTTATAGTAGTGGACACTGCCCATGGTCATTCAAAGGGAGTGATAGAAGCTGTTAAGGCTATTAAGAGTAAGTTCCCCGACCTGCAGCTGATAGCAGGCAATGTGGCAACGGCAGAGGCAACGGTGGACTTAATAGAAGCCGGAGTGGATGCTGTAAAGGTGGGGATTGGGCCGGGCTCTATCTGTACAACACGAGTGGTGGCTGGTATCGGTGTTCCACAGATAACAGCTGTATACGACTGTGCTGCGGCTGCGGCTAAGTATGGCATCCCTATTATCGCTGACGGAGGGGTAAAATATTCAGGAGATATTCCAAAGGCCATAGCAGCAGGTGCCGGTGTCGTTATGATCGGATCTCTATTGGCTGGAACAGATGAAAGCCCCGGCGAAACTATAATCTATAAGGGCAGAAGCTTTAAGTCCTATAGAGGTATGGGTTCGATAGCAGCAATGAAGGAGGGCAGCAAGGACCGTTACTTCCAAAGCGATGCCCAAAAGCTGGTTCCAGAGGGAGTAGAGGGTAAGGTGCCTTATAAGGGAATGGTAAAGGATACTGTATATCAGCTGATCGGTGGTTTAAGGGCTGGCATGGGCTATTGCGGTACAGCCACCATCAAGGAGCTTCAGGAAAATGGTAAATTTATAAGAATAACAGGTGCAGGGCTTAGAGAAAGCCATCCTCATGATATCACCATTACTAAGGAGTCGCCTAATTATAGTATGAATGAGTAGGGATTTAGAGAATAGTGAATAGTGAATAGAGAATAGAGAATAACGAATAGTAAATAGCGAATATTGAACAATTAAAGAGCATAGATCAAGGCAAGATTAAACATAAAGAATTTCAGATCAAGAACTACAGATCAAGATTTAAAGATCAAGAACAAAAACTAAGTACTCTGCTATAGAGGCTACTGCGTTAAAACGCCTGAAAGGATGGAATTGATGAATAACGAAATGGTATTGATATTAGATTTTGGTGGACAGTATAATCAGCTTATTGCAAGAAGAGTTAGGGAATTTAATGTGTATTGTGAGGTTGTGCCCTACAAAATCTCTGTTGAGGAGGTTAAGGAGAAAAATCCTATGGGGATTATCTTTACCGGGGGTCCCGCCAGCGTTTATGCCGATAAGGCTCCAAAATGTGATGAGGAAATCCTAAAGCTTGGGATTCCGATACTGGGTATTTGCTATGGCGGTCAGCTGATGGCGGAAACCCTTGGGGGTAAGGTAAATAGAGCAAAAAATAGAGAGTATGGAAAAACAGCCCTGAGGATTAACGAGGCCTCTCCACTATTTAAGGAAATACCACAGGATTCCATCTGCTGGATGAGTCATACGGACTTTATCGAGAGAGCTCCTGAAGGCTTTGCAATAACAGCCTCCACAGAGGATTGTCCTGTAGCTGCCATGGAAGACGCAGAGAATAAATACTATGCGGTTCAGTTTCACCCAGAGGTGGAGCATACGGAAAATGGAAGAGAAATAATTAGAAACTTTATTTATGAGGTATGTCATTGCGCAGGAAGCTGGACAATGAAGAATTATATCGAGGAAGAAATTCAGGCTATCCGTGATAGAGTAGGAGACAAAAAGGTGCTGTGTGCCCTATCCGGAGGTGTGGATTCTTCTGTAGCCGCTGTGCTTGTGCATAAGGCTATAGGCAGCAATTTAACCTGCATATTTGTTGACCACGGCCTTTTAAGAAAGAATGAAGGCGATTGGGTTGAGGATTTATTTAAGAATAAATTCAATATCAACTTTATCAGAGCCAATGCAGAGGAACGCTTTTTGGGCAAGCTGAAGGGAATTGATGATCCTGAAAAGAAGAGAAAAATAATCGGTGAGGAATTCATCAGACTCTTTGAAGAAGAGGCAGGGAAAATAGGAGATATCGATTTCTTGGTTCAGGGAACCCTATATCCGGATATTATAGAAAGCGGAACGGAGACAGCAGCGGTCATCAAGAGCCATCACAATGTAGGTGGACTTCCGGAGGACATGAAGTTCCAGCTAATTGAGCCCTTTAGATATCTGTTTAAGGATGAGGTAAGAGCAGTAGGAACAGAGCTTGGATTACCGGAGGAAATCGTATGGAGACAGCCCTTCCCAGGACCGGGTCTGGCGGTAAGAATCCTAGGTGAAATAACCGAGGAAAAGCTAACAATTGTAAGAGATGCCGATGCTATTGTTCGTGAAGAAATAAAAAAAGCAGGAATGGATAGAGAAATCTGGCAATATTTTGCGGTGCTTCCTAACATTAAAAGCGTTGGCGTAATGGGGGATGAGAGAACCTATGCTCACACCATTGGAATACGTGCAATAACCAGCTCCGATGCGATGACGGCTGATTGGGCAAGAATACCCTATGAGGTTTTGGATAAAATATCAAGAAGAATTGTTAATGAGGTGGAAAATGTAAATCGTATTGTATACGATATTACCTCCAAGCCACCAGCGACAGTGGAGTGGGAGTAAGCTAATAAGGATACAAATATTCGTTGTAAAAAATGCGCTATTACACGTTTTTTCGTTGTAATTTTTGTTTGATATCCCTTTATGGACAAATGAGACAGTGGATAATCTAAGCGAAACACATACAATGTGAAGGATAGCAAATTGCAATGTTCGTATTAATGCATATTAATCGCCAAAAACTTCAAAAATAATTCGAAAAATCGTTGACCTTTTATTACCGATTTGGTATTATTAAATTGAAGTTGATGGCGTTAAAACTTAAGGCTCGTATAATGTTGATAATAAGGATCGACAGTTTCTACAGAATGACCGTAAATCATTCTACTATGAGTGAATTAGTACCTAGGGTTCCGTCCATTAGGAGCTGGTCCGAGGGGTACAAGCATTAGTAAATGCTACACCGTGGGGATAAAAGCCCGGTCGGATAGGTTCACTCTTATATTTAGAGCGCCTATCCGACTGGGTTTTATTTTATAAAATAATAAAAAACAAAGGAGGATATTACGTGGCAAAATCATTTTTAGATTCAAAATTTAAGCTTTCCGAAAACAAAACAGATGTAAAAACAGAAATTATTGCAGGTATTACTACTTTTGTTACTATGGCCTACATTTTATTCGTAAACCCGAACATGCTGTCAATTACAGGGATGGATTACAATTCAGTATTTTTAGCAACCTGTTTATCCGCAGCAGTGGGTACTCTTATTATGGGTCTTTATGCAAATCTTCCATTTGCACAGGCTCCTGGAATGGGTCTTAATGCATTCTTTACTTATGGTGTCGTACTTACTTTAGGATATACTTGGCAGCAGGCTTTGGCAGCAATCTTTATTTCAGGTATTTTATTTATAATTTTAACTATCACCGGAGCAAGGGAAGCAATTGTGGAAGCAATTCCAAACTCCTTAAAGCATGCTATCGGCGGTGGTATTGGACTTTTTATAGCATTAATCGGTTTGAAAAATGCCGGTATCGTTGTTGCTAATGAGGCTACGCTTGTGGGCTTGGGCTCCTTTACTGACTCAGCTGTATTACTGGCAGTAATTGGTATAGTTATAACAGGTGTTTTAATGTCAAGAAAGGTCAAGGGATCAATTTTGATCGGTATTGTAGCTACTACTTTACTTGGTATTCCTATGGGCGTGACTAATACAACTATAGTAAATACCTTTAGCCTTGATATTACGCCTACATTTTTAAAAATGGACTTTGCAGGTCTTTTGAAGCTGGGTGAAGCCTCAATCATAGGCGCTTTAGCAAGCGTTGCTACTGTTGTAATCTCCTTCAGCTTAGTTGACATGTTTGATACAATAGGAACTTTAATTGGTACAGGACAAAAGGCAGGAATGCTTGACGAAAAGGGTAAGCTGCCTAATATGGATAAGGCTTTATTAGCTGATGCGGTAGCAACCTCAGTAGGTGCTGTACTAGGCACCTCAACTGTTACTACTTATGTTGAGTCTGCTGCTGGTGTTTCAGAGGGCGGAAAAACAGGCTTAACAGCAGTGACTACAGGTATTTTATTCATTTTATCAGTTTTCCTTGCCCCTATAGCTCTAATGATTCCATCACAGGCTACAGCACCTGCACTGATCATTGTTGGTGTGCTTATGATGGGAGCTGTTAAGGGAATTGACTTTGATGATTTCTCAGAAGCATTACCGGCCTTCTTTACAATTGCTATGATGCCTTTTACCTACAGCATAGCAAACGGTATTGCAATAGGTATCATCTTCTACTGTGTAACTAAGCTGGCGGTTGGAAAACATAAAGATATTCATCCAACCATGTATTTATTAGCAATCCTGTTCATACTAAGATTTACAATATTGCCTCACTAAAAATAATACACAAAACACATTGAGCAGCTAAGAATACCTTAGCTGCTTTTACTTCCAAAGAATCACTAAGGAGTGACGGTTTATGAGCTATATGGAAGGCGCTATAGGAATTATAGGAGGAGGCCAGCTGGGGAAAATGCTGATTCAAGAGGGCAAAAAGCTGGGCTTGAAATTCAACATTCTAGACCCCACGCTTAATTGTCCCGCTGCCTCTATTGCAGACAAGCACATAGTTGGTAGCTTTTACGACAGCAGTAAGCTTCTGGAGCTGGCAGAGGCCAGTGAGATAATCACCTATGAGTTCGAGCATATAGATGCCGACCTGCTGGTATCCCTCATGGAGAAGGGACATAGGATTTATCCATCGCCCTTGACTCTTAAGCTAATTCAGGACAAGTATCTACAAAAAATGTTTTTGAAGGAAAACAATATTCCAACCCCTAAATTTACAGCGATAAATTCCATTGAGGAGCTATATAAGGCTGGTATGAGCTTTGGTTATCCCATGCTATTAAAGCTGAGAAAGGGTGGCTATGACGGCAAGGGCAATTATCTCATTAGTAGAGAGGAGCAGGTGCCTGAGGCATATGTAGCCCTGGGGGGAGGCAAAAAACCCCTTATGGCGGAGGCCTTTGTAGACTACAGCATGGAGATTTCGGCGATAGTAGCCAGAGGAGCCAATAGTCAGCTGGAGGTATATCCTCTATCAGAAAATCAGCATGAAAATAATATATTGCGTACAACCATAGTTCCGGCAAGGCTCACGGATGAAGCCGCCGTCAAAGGAAGAGAAATTGCACTGAGAACATTGGAGCTTTTGGAGGGCATAGGGGTATTTTGCATAGAGATGTTTGTGGATGCTGAAAATAATGTTTACGTAAACGAAATAGCTCCAAGAACCCATAACTCTGGGCATTATACCATAGAAGGCTGCTATACCTCGCAATTTGCTCAGCATCTGAGATGTATATTGGGACTACCCCTTGGCAGCTGTCAGTTGATTCACCCCTCTGTGATGATAAATTTATTGGGGGAGGAGAAAAATGAAGGTAAGGCAAGGCTTGTAGGAGCTGTGGAGGCTTTAGCCATGCCAAAGCTGTACCTGCACCTTTATGGCAAGGAGGAGACAAAGCCTCTAAGGAAAATGGGCCACATAACAATCGTTGACGAGAGCCTTGAGGAGGCCCTATGCAAGGCAGTAAGTATTGCAGGCAAGGTCAAGGTAATCGCTGAAAAAGGAGAGGAGCAGCATGAATAGTCAGGTTGGTGTAATTATGGGAAGTGATTCGGATTTACAGGTGATGAAGGAGGCAGCAGAAATATTGGAGGAGCTAGGGGTCAGCTATGAATGCACCATTGTAAGCGCCCACAGAACACCCCAGAGGATGTTTCATTATGCAGCAGATGCAGAGGAAAGAGGCATAAGGGTTATAATAGCCGGGGCAGGGGGAGCCGCCCATCTTCCAGGAATGGTGGCCGCCATAACAAGCCTGCCGGTAATAGGGGTTCCAATAAAAAGCAGGAGCCTTGAGGGAATAGATTCCCTATATTCAATTGTACAAATGCCCCCGGGAGTACCGGTTGCAACGGTGGCGATAAACGGAGGAAAAAATGCCGGGATTCTTGCAGCTCAGATTATTGCCTTAGGGGATGAGGCTGTGAAGGAAAGGCTTAAAAAATATAAGAGCTCCTTGGCTGAAATGGTGGAAAGCAAGGCAGCGGAGCTTGAGGAAGCAGGCTATTCAGATTACTTAATAAAAATGAAAACTTATTAGACTAAGGGAGGGTTTAAAATGACTGAGCTTCAGAAGCTGGAGATGGTTTATGAGGGTAAGGCAAAAAAGGTTTACAGGACAAATAATGAGGATGCTTATATCGTTGCCTATAAGGATGATGCCACTGCCTTTAATGGGGAAAAAAAGGGGACCATACTTAACAAGGGGATTGTAAACAATAAGATGTCGGCGGTGCTCTTTGAACTTTTGGAGAAACTGGGCATTGAAACTCATTTCTTGGGTCTGATTAACGATAGAGAAATGGCAGTAAAGGCGGTAAAGATACTACCGCTAGAGGTAATAGCACGAAATGTAGCAGCAGGGTCCTTGGCAAAAAGACTGGGGCTTCAGGAGGGTACACTGCTTAGCAGAACCGTGATAGAGCTGTGCTACAAAAATGATGCATTGGGGGACCCATTGGTAAATGATGACCATGTGTTGGCCGTAGGCTTGGCAACTGCAGAGGAGCTGGTGTCAGTTAAGCAACAGGCGCTAAGTATAAATGAAATACTAAAGGGGTACTTTGAAGATAGAGGCTTAAGACTAATAGATTTTAAGCTGGAATTTGGACTGTATCATGGTAAAGTTATACTGGCGGATGAGATTTCACCGGATACCTGTAGGCTGTGGGATATAAAAACCAACGAAAAGCTGGACAAGGACCGGTTTAGACGGGATTTAGGCGGAGTTGAGGAGGCCTATTCAGAGGTCTTAAATAGATTAACTATAGGACAGGAGGAATAAACATGAAGGCAAAGGTATATGTAACACTAAAAAAGAGCATAGCAGATCCACAGGGATCAGCCATACAAAATGCACTAGGCAAGCTGGGCTATTCAAATGTTGAAGAGGTAAGAATAGGGAAGCTGATAGAGCTGGACCTTGGGGATATTACTGAGGGTGAGGCAGAAGCTCAGCTGGTTAAAATGTGTGAAGGACTATTGGCCAATACGGTTATTGAAGAGTACAAATATCAGATTATTTAGAAGGAGGGCGTCAGGGATGAAATTTGGAGTCATAGTTTTTCCAGGCTCAAATTGTGATATAGATTGCTTTTATGCGGTTAAGGATGTTCTGGGCCATGAGGTTGAGTATATATGGCACGACACAGAAAAGCTAGATGGCTTTGATTGTATCATACTGCCGGGAGGCTTCTCCTATGGAGATTACCTTAGATGCGGAGCTGTAGCGAGATTTTCCCGAGTTATGGAGGCCGTAAAGGCGCATGCAGCCGCAGGCAAGCTGGTGATAGGTATCTGCAATGGCTTTCAGGTGCTGACGGAGGTTGGACTTCTACCCGGAGCCCTAGTGAGAAATAAAAATCTAAAATTTATATGTGATACAGTTCCTTTAAGAGTAGAGAACAATGATACCCCCTTCACCAGCCTATACCAAAAGGGTGAAATAATTAATATCCCTATCGCTCATGGTGAGGGAAATTATGTGGCAGATGAAGAGATCCTAAAGAAAATGAAGGAAAATGGGCAAATACTTTTTACCTATGTAGATAATCCCAATGGTTCGATGGAGAACATCGCAGGAATTTGCAACGCGGGAAAAAATGTATTGGGTATGATGCCACATCCTGAAAGGGCCTGTGAGGATATATTAGGTAATAGCGAGGGCAAAAGACTATTTGAATCCATCTTGAAAGCACTGGAGGGGAGCCTAAAAAATGAATAATTCATATGAAGCAGTGGGTATAACCGAAAATGAGTATAAGAAAATATTAGAATATCTTAATAGAGAGCCGAACGAGCTGGAGATAAACATGTACGGTGTTATGTGGTCGGAGCATTGCAGCTACAAGCATTCCAGGGGATTATTCAGGCACTTCCCCACCACAGGAGAAAGAGTGCTGCAGGGTCCCGGGGAGAATGCAGGTATTATAGATATCGGAGATAATTTAGCAATTGCTATGAAGATAGAGAGTCATAATCATCCCTCAGCTGTAGAGCCCTATCAAGGTGCTGCCACAGGCGTGGGTGGGATAATAAGAGATATATTTGCGATGGGGGCTAGACCTATAGCCTTGTTAAACTCCCTTCGCTTTGGTGATGTAGAGAAAAGTGAAAGGGTTAAATACCTGGTGGAGGGTGTAGTTGAAGGCATTGCAGGATATGGAAACTGCATCGGAATCCCCACCGTTGGCGGTGAGGTTTACTTCAATGACAGCTATAATGGGAACCCTTTGGTTAATGCAATGTGTGTTGGTATTATAGAGCATGATAAAATCCATAGAGGTAATGCTTCGGGTGTAGGAAATTCCATAATGTATGTAGGAGCCGCCACAGGAAGAGATGGTATGGGTGGCGCCAGCTTTGCATCAGTGGAATTAACAGAAGAGTCTGAAGAGAAGAAGTCGGCCGTTCAGGTGGGGGACCCCTTTATGGAGAAGCTTTTGATGGAGGCCTGCTTGGAGCTTCTGGAAACTGGATCAATTATAGGCCTTCAGGACCTAGGGGCTGCCGGACTAACCTCCGCCTGCTGTGAAACAGCCACCAGAGGCGAGGGAGGCATGGAGATCGATGTACTGAAGGTGCCCCGAAGAGAAAAGGGGATGCTGCCGGTTGAAATTATGCTTTCTGAGTCTCAGGAAAGAATGCTCTTGATAGTAGAGAAGGGCAGAGAGTCTGAGGTAACAGCAATAGTTGAAAAATGGGGTCTTCATGCTATAACCATTGGTACGGTGACAGACAATGGAAGACTGATAGTTAAAGAAGGCGATAGAGTTGCAGCAGATATGCCTGCCTATAGCCTGGATTCCTCTGGAGCACCTAAATACTACAAGGAATATGAGGAGCCTCAGTATTATCAAGAGCTGAAGCTGCTACAGCCGGAGGAAATAAAGGAGCCGGAGGATTACAATGAAGCAATAATGAAGCTTTTGACCTCACCAAACCTTTGCAGCAAGGAATGGGTGTACAAGCAATATGACCATATGGTAAGAACTAGTACCGTGGTTAAGCCTGGCTCCGATGCTGCCGTAATAAGAATCAGAGGGACTAAAAAAGGTATTGCCCTAACCGTAGATTGCAATAGCAGATATTGCTATCTTGACCCAAGGCTGGGAAGCAGTATAGCAGTGGTGGAGGCCGCCAGAAATCTTGTTTGCAGCGGAGCAAAGCCACTGGCAATAACCGATGGACTAAACTTCGGTAGCCCAGAAAAGCCCGATCGCTTCTGGCAATTTAGAGAAGCGGTTATAGGAATAGGTGAGGCCTGCAGAGAGCTGGATACTCCCGTAATTAGCGGAAATGTAAGCTTTTATAATGAAACCGAATCCCAGGCCATTTATCCCACGCCTATGATAGGCATGGTGGGAGTGATTGAGGACATAGATAAGAGCTGCACAATGGATTTCAAGGCTGAGGGTGATATTGTAATACTGCTGGGAGAAACTAAGCCTGAGATGGGGGGCAGTGAATACCTCTCAAGACTTCATGGGCTTGAAAAGGGCGCAGTGCCTAGGCTAAGCTTTGGGCTGGAAAAGAAGCTACAGGCCTTTATATTAACTGCAATTGAAAAAGATCTGCTGAGATCAGCCCATGATATTAGCGAGGGTGGTCTGGCTATAGCCCTTGCAGAGGGTTGTATGGAAAAGGGTCTGGGAGTAGACATTCAAATACAATCAAAGCTTCGTGGCGATGCTGTTCTATTCTCTGAAAGCCAATCAAGATTTGTAGTTTCTTGTAGCTCTGGGGATCTAAATGAGCTTCAGCAGCTTATGACGCAACAGGAAATACCAAATGAGATATTGGGTAAGGTTACAGGTGAAGACTTTAGAATTAATATAAACAGTTCAGATATAGTTACTTTAAAGGTTAAGGATATGAAAGAAGCATGGAGAGGAGCCTTCAAATGCTTAATGAAATAAACTTTGACAAGTTAAAGGAAGAGTGTGGGGTTGTTGGGGTTTATCAAGGCAATCGGTCTGAGGAGGTGGCGAAATCCCTATATTACAGTCTATATGCTCTGCAGCATAGGGGACAGGAAAGCGCAGGAATAGCCACCAATGATGGTCTGCATACCCAGTTTCACAAGGAGATGGGGCTGGTGCCGGAGGTATTTAATGAAGAAGTATTTAAGCGACTTAAGGGACATATCGGTATTGGTCATGTAAGGTATTCTACAACCGGAGACAGCAATGTTGTAAATGCTCAGCCACTGGTGGTTAGATATCGTGGTGGCAATATAGCCCTTGCCCATAACGGAAATTTGATAAATGCAGCTAAGCTGAGGGATCGCCTGGAGGAATCCGGTGTAGTCTTTCAGACGACTATAGATACTGAGGTCATCGTAAATTTAATTGCTCGCTTCAGCAGCGACGGCTTTGTAAATGCCATTGAAAGAACAATGGAGCTGATAAAGGGAGCCTATGCTTTGGTAGTGATGACGGAGGATTATTTGATAGGCGTTAGAGACCCCTTTGGCTTAAGACCCCTGTGCTTAGGAAAACTAGAAAATGGCTACGTGCTTGCTTCTGAAAGCTGTGCATTGGATGTCATTGGAGCGGAATTTGTCAGGGATGTTGAACCGGGAGAAATTATTGCAATAAGCAAGGAGGGCCTTGTAACAAAGCAGGTACAGGTAAAGAACAGAAGGGCCTCCTGTATATTTGAATATATATACTTTGCCCGTCCCGACAGCATTATAGATGGTACAAGCGTTTATGAGGCTAGAAAAAATGCAGGAAGGATATTGGCAAAGGAGCATCCTGTAGAGGCGGATTTAGTAATTGCGGTTCCCGACACCTCTATTCCTGCTGCTATAGGCTATGCTGAGGCTTCGGGAATTCCCTATGGTGAAGGGCTAATAAAAAACAGATATGTGGGCAGGACCTTTATACAGCCAGACCAAAAGCTAAGGGAGGCGGCTGTAAGGCTTAAGCTGAACTCTCTGAGACACACGGTTTCAGGTAAAAGGATTGTAATGATAGACGATTCAATTGTTAGAGGAACCACCAGCAAGCAGATAGTCAATAGCCTAAGGATGGCAGGGGCTAAGGAGGTACATCTTAGAATCAGTTCTCCGCCTGTGGCCTACAGCTGTCATTTTGGTATAGATACGCCTAATAGAACTCAGCTGATAGGTGCGGTAAATACTGTAGAGCAAATCAGAAAAATGATAGGGGCAGACAGCTTGGGCTATATCAGCACCGAGGGTCTTATAAAATCCGTTGGCAAGCCTGCAGAGCATCATTGTCTGGCTTGCTTCAGCGGAGATTATCCTATGGAGGTTCCAACGGTTGGAAATAAAAAGGTCTTTGAAAGATTGTAGGGGGGAAGCGCTAATGGATAAGATTACCTATAGCAGTGCCGGAGTAGACGTTAACGAGGGTCAAAGGGCAGTGGGCTTGATGAAGAAATATGTAAAGGATACCTTTACAGCAGGAGTTATGGAGGATATAGGTGGTTTTGGAGGTCTCTTTGCCCTTGACTTAAAGGATATGAAGGAGCCTGTGCTGGTTGCAGGCACCGATGGTGTGGGAACAAAGCTTAAGCTGGCCTTTATGATGGATAAACACGATAGCATCGGTCAGGACTGTGTGGCTATGTGTGTCAATGATATTTTATGCCAAGGGGCTAAGCCCTTGTTTTTTCTGGATTATATAGCAACAGGTAGGCTGGAGGCAGAAAAGGCGGCGGAAATAGTGAAGGGGATAGCCCAGGGCTGCAAAATGGCGGGCTGTGCCTTGATCGGAGGAGAAACCGCTGAAATGCCGGGCTTTTATGCCGATGGAGAATATGATGTGGCTGGCTTTTCTGTAGGTATGGTGGATAAGGAAAGGGTTATCACCGGCAAAAGCATCGAAGCAGGGGATGTAGTCATCGGAGTAGCCTCCAGCGGTGTCCACAGCAATGGCTTTTCCCTTGTAAGAAAGGTATTTTTTGAAATGCAGAACATGTCGACGAATGCATATGTGGAGGAGCTAGGGGAGACCTTAGGTGAAGCACTCCTAAGACCCACTAAAATATACGTTAAGCCTGTGTTGGAGCTTTTAAAGTCAATTGAGGTTAAGGGAATGGCCCATATAACCGGAGGCGGCTTCTATGAAAATATTCCTCGGATTTTGCCTTCGACTACAGCCGTGGAGATAGAGCTAAACAGCTGGAAAATACCTCCAATATTTAATTTAATTCAGAGGCTGGCGGACATAGCAATGGAGGAAATGTTCGGCACCTTTAATATGGGGGTCGGACTGATGCTGGTGGTAAGGCCTGAAGAGGCTGAGGCGGCAGTCGATATACTGAAGCAGCAAAAAGAAACGGCATCTGTAATCGGAAGGATTATAAAGGGAGATAAACAGGTGATCCTATGTCAGGATTAAAAATTGCAGTATTTATATCTGGGGGCGGCACCAATCTACAGGCTCTGATGGACTATATTACTGAAAATCAATTGCCCATGGCGATATCCCTTATTATTTCCAACAAAAGCAATGCCTATGGACTTGTCCGGGGTAAGCAGCAGGGGATAAAAACAGCAGTTTTTGACAAGGAGGCCTATCCCGACAGGAGCGCTGCAAGGTTAAAGGTGCTGCAGCTGCTGGAGGAGGAAGGCATAGGCCTGATAGTTCTGGCGGGCTACTTGGAAATGATTCCGGAGGAGCTGGTAAGGCGATATAGAAACAGGATTATCAACATACATCCCTCCCTAATACCTGCCTTTTCAGGAAAGGGCTTTTATGGCGAAAGGGTGCATGCGGCAGCCTATAGCCGTGGTGTTAAGCTGACAGGAGCAACGGTACATTTTGTAAATGAGGAAACCGATGGTGGACCTATTATTCTACAGGAGGCAGTGGCTGTAGATATTGAGGATACACCAAAAACCATACAGGAGAAGGTTTTGAAGCTGGAGCATAGGCTTTTGCCAATGGCCGTCAGGCTTTTTGCTGAAGGAAGATTGAAGGTAACAGACAATAGAGTAGAAATATTAAGTGAGGTGCAGCTATGATTAAGAGAGCTTTAATCAGTGTTTCAAATAAGAACGGAATAGTGGCCTTAGCTGAGGAATTGCATAAATTTGGAGTGGAAATATTGTCAACCGGCGGAACAGCGAAGCTTTTAAGAGAGGCGGCTATACCAGTAAAGGATGTTTCAGAGGTGACAGGCTTTGCAGAGTGCTTGGACGGTAGGGTTAAAACCTTGCATCCAGCTATACATGGCGGGCTTCTTGCTGTACGTGACAATCAGGAGCATATGAATACCATCAGTAATCTTGGTATCACCCCTATCGATTTAGTAATTATCAATCTGTATCCCTTCAAGGAAACCATTCTAAAGGAAGGGGTAACCCTGGAGGAGGCCATCGAAAACATCGATATAGGTGGGCCTGCGATGCTGCGCTCGGCAGCTAAAAATTATAGCGCTGTAACAGTAATTACAGATCCGTCGGATTACAATATTGTGCTGGAGGAGCTTAGGAATCACGGGAATACCTCATTAGATACCAGATATAGATTGGCCCTAAAGGTTTTTCAGCATACAGGGCATTACGATACTCTAATTGCACGATACCTAAGCGGTGGGATTAAATCGGATTTTCCTGAAATTTTAACCCTTACCTTTGAAAAGCAGCAGGATTTAAGATATGGTGAGAATCCTCATCAGAAAGCAATATTCTATAGAGAAATAGGCCAGCAGCCCGGCAGCCTAGTGGAGGGCAAACAGCTGCAGGGCAAGGAGCTGTCCTTTAATAACATCAATGATGCCAATGGCGCACTGGCTTTGCTTAAGGAATTTGATGAGCCAACGGTGGTGGCGGTAAAGCATACTAACCCTTGCGGTGTAGCCAGTGGAGGCAGCACCTATGAGGCCTATTGTAAGGCCTATGAGGCTGACCCTCTTTCTATATTCGGCGGTATAGTAGCAGCAAATGACATCATAGATGAAGCTACAGCTCTGAAAATGGCAGATATATTTTTAGAGGTAATTATAGCGCCGGGCTATACTCCGGAGGCTTTGGAGGTCTTCAGTAAAAAGAAAAACCTTCGAGTAATGGCGCTATCAGACATTAAGCATAAAAGGTCTAATGACTTTGACATAAAGCGGGTAATGGGTGGTCTGCTGCTGCAGCAGCAAAATGAAGCATTGCTGGAGAATATTAAGGCAGTAACAGAGCAGAAGCCCACTGATGAGGAGCTAAAGGATTTAGTATTTGGGCTTAAGATTGTTAAGCATGTGAAGTCCAATGCCATCGTGATCGTCAAAAATCAACAGACACTGGCTGTCGGTCCAGGGCAAACCAGCAGGATATGGGCCTTAAAGAATGCCATCAGCAACTGCACCCATAGCCTTGAGGGAAGCATATTGGCCTCAGATGCCTTCTTCCCCTTCAGTGACTGTGTAGAGGAGGCCTCAAGGGCAGGCATTACTGCAATCATACAGCCGGGAGGCTCCATGAAGGATGAGGACTCCATAAAGGCCTGCAATGAAGCGAAAATTAGCATGGTTTTTTCAGGCTTGAGGCATTTTAAGCACTAGATAAAGAGTAGTGAATAACGAATAGTGAATAGAGAATAGTGGAAAAGACTGAGTTAACAGAGAATAGAGAACAGAGAACAGAGAACAGAGAACAGAGAATAGAGATTAGTGACTGGTGAATGGTGTTGAGGCTGTGATGCAGTGGCATCGAAGTCTAAGGAATACATGGGTTCCTTTGAAAAACAAACGTGGCGAAGCCACTTTTGTGCTTTCATAGGAAAGTTCGTTTTATTTCCTATGAAATGGGGGGTTGTTAAGGGGGCTACTCCCCCTTATTAATATAAGGAGGGTACAGCGAAGCGTCCTAGGGAACGCATGGGTTCCCTGGAAAACAACGTGGCGAAGCCACTTTGTGCATAGCCAGCATGTTGGGCTTTGGTCTAAATTTTATGAGGTTGGTGATCTATGTGAAGGTTTTGGTAATTGGCAATGGTGGCAGAGAGCATGCTATAATATGGAAGCTTAGGGAGAGTCCATTTGTGGATGAAATCTATTGTGCTCCTGGAAATCCCGGCATAGGACAAATTGCAAAGCTAGTCGACATTGGAGTTAATGATATAGAAAAGCTGGTCGAATTTTCCCGGGAAATAAATATCGATATGACAATAGTAGGGCCTGAGGTGCCTTTAGTGTCGGGGATTGTTGATACCTTTAGAAATAAGGGACTCAGCATCGTTGGCCCCTCAAAGCAGGCAGCTGAGCTTGAGGGCAGCAAGGGATATTCAAAGGACTTTATGAAGAAGTATGACATTCCAACAGCTAAGTCTGATGAAGTATATGGCATAGAGGAGGCTGTAAAGGCTCTGGAGGGATACACTTATCCTGTGGTAGTAAAGGCTGATGGCTTGGCTGCAGGAAAGGGCGTTATTATATGCAATGATAGGCCAGCTGCCTTAAAGGCGCTGGAGGACATAATGGTTTCAAGAATATTTGGAGATGCCGGTAAAAGCGTCGTAATTGAGGCGTTTTTGGAGGGGATTGAAACCTCTGTTCTATGCTTCGTTGACGGAAAAACCATAGTGCCAATGGTCAGCAGCCAGGACCACAAAAGGGTATTTGATAATGATGAAGGTCCAAATACCGGTGGTATGGGAACCTATTCTCCAAATTTTGTGTATACTGCAGATATTGCCGACAGAGTTCAGCAGGAGATATTGCTTCCAACACTAAAGGGGATTCAGGCTGAAGGAATGGACTACAGAGGCATAATCTTTATAGGGCTTATGATCACTGAAGAGGGGCCAAAGGTGCTGGAATATAACGTGCGGTTTGGTGATCCCGAGACTCAGGTGGTTTTAGCGAGACTAAAGACGGACCTATGTGAAATTTTTCAGTATATTTTAGAAATGAAGCTGGAGGAGCTTGAAATTCAGTGGAGTCAGGAAGCAGCAGTTTGTGTGGTTTTAGCCTCTAAGGGCTATCCAGAGGAGTATCCAAAGGGCCTGAAGATCAACATTGCCGAGGACATTCCAGACCATATTATGCTGTTTCATGCAGGAACCTCTATAATGGAGGAAAGTCTGGTTACAAATGGCGGCAGAGTAATGGGGGTCACAGCTACGGGTGATTCAGTTGAAGAGGCTAGAAAAAGAGCCTACGAGGCTGTAAATAAAGTGAGCTTTGAGGGGATGCATTACCGCCAGGATATTGGCGTAAAATAGGGTTAAAGAGCACCTACAGGCATGGATACATGGCCTGCAGGTGCTTATTTGTTTTATTACAAGCATGAAATGCTTCATAATAGGCCTATTGAAAATATTAAAACTTTATAAAGCCATGCTCCAATAATTTATTTATGATAAACTATTTATAGTTTTATAAATGAGGAAATTGCATTCTAAAGATGTAGCAGGCTTATACAAAGTCAAAGGCTTCCTGATTAGTGCCCACGGGTTAATTTATTTAATTTTAGAAATTATGGTATTAGCCCTAGGTAATGCGCGATAAACTTTTAACTTTGTATAAACTAAGGCATATATTTATCGTACTATGAAATTTCCTCAAATCCGTGCAAAATTCTATGGAAATAGGGCTATAATTATAAAATATATATAAATGACGGAGGATTTAGCTTTGAAGAGAATACTTATGTTCGCAGTTTTTTTGGGGATATTCATAGCCATATATGGTGGCATGAATTATTACGTATTTAAAAGCATAACCAGCGGCTTTTTAATAGTCGGAAACAGCAGAAGGCTGCTGGCAATCTTTTTTGTGGTGATGGCTTCCTTGTTTCTTGTCAGCCAGTTTTTAAAAAGCAAAATGGATGTATATATAGTGTTTTATATCGGAGCGCTATGGCTTGGCATCCTGTCTATTAGCATCACAGTACTGCTACTTAAGGATTTAATAGTTTTTTTTCTTCCGCAGTACAGAAATATCGCAGCTATTGTTTCTATAGCTCTAATCTTGGCGGGTACAGGGATTTCCATTAGGAATGTTTTAACGGGACCAGTGGTGAAAACGGTAAATCTCAGCTATGAAGGTGCTGCACCGCTTTCAATTGTGTTGCTGTCGGATGTTCACCTGGGGATGATGACATCAAAGCGTTGGCTGGATACGGTTATTGATAGCGTTAATAGGCTGGAGGCGGATATCATAGTGCTGACAGGAGACCTTATAGATGACGATTATCATCATGTTGAAAGGTTCATACCCCAAATGCAGCGTTTGGAGAGCAAGTACGGAACCTATGCCATAAGCGGAAATCATGAGGTCTATAGGGGGATAGAAAACTTCCATACCTTTACAAGGGAAGCGAATATTATAGCGCTAGATAGCCAGATTAGGGTAATAGATAATTTGGTTAATATCATAGGTCTGGAGGACTATTTTGCAGGAAGAAATAATAAGGAGGCCTTTGAGGAAAAGCTTAAGGAGCTTCTGCAGCAAGGGTCGCCCGAGAATTTAAATCTCTTTTTATTTCATCAACCGGAGCATTTTCAGCTGGCCTCAGATTTAGGGATTGACCTTCAGCTCTCCGGCCATACTCATGGTGGGCAGATACCTCCCTTAAATTTTTTGATTCCACTTAGATATAAATATGGAAAGGGCTTGTATAAGTATGCCGACTCCCATATATATACCTCAACTGGCACAGGCACATGGGGACCTCCAATGCGAATTTTCTCTACCTCTGAAATAGTAAAGCTCAATATAAACTAACAGGCAAATGCAGCTATACAAAGGGCTTTAATACTTTGCCTGCGAGGGCCATAAAATTGATTCTGCTGTTGAAGACAAAATCTCCTCGATGCTTGGATAAAAGTCCCACCAGAGTATCAAAATCACCATTGTCCATTTTCTCCATGGATTTTCTAAGAGTCAATGACTGGTCAAAGCTTTTGAAATAATGGTCTGCTGTATCGGATATTGAAAGCTTACCCAGCAGGTCGTGGGCGGCTTCAATACCAGTAAGTATGGAGGTAAATTGTCCGAAGCCTAAAAATGGCATAACGGAGCATAGACAATTGCCGACAAATAGGGTATTCCCAATTCTTGGTCTGGAGGCCTTCCCTATAACATAATTTGTGATATTAAAAGAGTCTCTGATCTCTAGGTCTGCATCCAGCTGGTCTCTTATTCTATCGTAGAATCGCTGCCAATAGACATCCTCTGAAGGCTCCTGATTTTCAGGATAGTTGGGATAAGCCACAACAATATTGGCCTCTTTTTCTGTAAACGGAATAAGATAACAGTAGCCCTTTGGCGCTAGGGTGTTATCCAGCCAGGCGTGAACAGCCCTGATATCAAAGTTTCCCAAAACAGTCGCACCCTTAAGACGAACCGTCAATGCCTCGTCAAAGCGCTGAAGCCCTTTAGTATACTCGCCGTCGCCTGTGGCAATAACAATATGCGTGTATTCCTTAAGCAAATCCTCATAGCTAAGCTCGGAGTTAAAAATGACCTTGGTATTGAGTTGCCTTTCCAGCTGAGCCTCCAGAGAATGCTGATGACGGCCTCTGACGGTGATGTAGCCAATATGTCCCTCTATAACAGCAGAATTGTTTTCGGAATGAACATGAAGCTCCTTTATATTGGATACTGGCTGAAGGTAAATCTGATGCTTTTCAGATAAATAAGCCAATGAATCCTCGATCGGCCTATTGAGGACCTCCATCATTATTTCCCCGTATATAAAGCGGTCGCCTACTCTACTGCGCTTTTCATAAATGGTGGGAATTATGCCTTCTCTCTCAAGAATTATACCACAGGACAGCCCCGATAGGCCTGCCCCCATTATAGCTACCTTCATATGCAAGCCTCCCATCTGCTAGCTTAGTTTATTGTCCTTAATGCTCTTTAGCTCCTTATTCCAATCCTCCTCATAAAATTTGCTGGCGTCAATGTAGTCAACATCCTTAACCATGTCCAGCGGCATTACATATGCATTCATGGCTTCAAGGTCCCTTTCCACTATCTTGTAGTCTCTTGAATTATAGGTTTCATCAATCATATCCTGAGGATTTCTGTAGCTGCCCTTATTTTTAGTTCTCTTCTTAGACATATTTCCACCATCCTTTTAAATAAAGTATATAGTTATTATGTGGAATGTCGACAAAATTAAAGATACCAAATAATACCGATAATGGCTAGAATATTTATACAGTAATAAATAATCCTAAATATTCAGTAGTTTTTAGTAATAATTCTTAAAAAAAAGAGGAAAAATGAAAAAAATGACGAAAATTTTAAATATAGCTTAGCTTTACTAATTAACGAGTTGATATTTTTTTAAATATACAAGGGGGAAAAGTCATGCGAGTAGGAATCATCGGAGGCGGAAAAGGCGGCACTGCTATAATGAATACATTAAACAAAATGCAAGAAATACAAATAGAGGGTATAGTTGATATAGACGAAAATGCACCCGGAATACTGCTTGCAAAAGAGCTTAACATTTATCATACTAATAGTATAGAAAGCATCTTTCAAAAGAATCTGGATATTTTGATAGAGGCAACCGGCTCCGCCAGGGTAGTGGAGGAAATCAACAGGCATAATAAAAGCAATGTTTCCATAATGTGCAGCGAGGCTGCTAATCTAATGATGCTGTTGGTGGAAAATGAAGAAATGCTTATCAAAAAGATAGAAAATCAAATAGTTGAGGTGGAGAAGGTTAGTGATGTAACAGAGCATAATGTAAATGCAATGAATGATAGCATTATGAATTCTGTTGCCCTTAGCAATACATTAAACGACTTTGCAGCAAGGACCATGCATCTGGTTCATGAAACAGATCAGATTATAAAAATAATGGGGCAGATAACCCGTCAGACAAATATTCTTGGCTTAAATGCTTCGATAGAGGCAGCAAGAGCTGGAGAACAGGGACGGGGCTTTGCTATTGTTGCAAAAGAGGTACAAAAGCTGGCCAACAACAGCGAGGATTTTACTAAGCAGATAGGTGATATACTAAGTACAATTAACAACGAGGTTACGACTGTATCCCATGAAATACATAAGCTTAAGGCAGTTTCGGAGGACCAAAAGAAGGCCGGTAAAAGCCTGCAGGAGGCCATAAACAAATTGATTGAAAACATCCACGCCATATAGCCAAGAGTACCTATTAAAATGATATGAGGTGAAAAAATGTCCTATCAGCCTAAAATTAAAGATAAGTTTACCGATGCTTTATTTGAAGCCATACTTATGCTGGAAAATATGGAGGAATGCTATCGTTTTTTTGAGGATATTTGTACGATTAAGGAGCTTCAGTCCATTTCACAGCGTCTAGAGGTTGCTAAGCTGCTAAAGGATGGTAAAACCTATATTGAAATCGAAGAGGTAACGGGAGCCAGCACTGCAACCATTAGTAGAGTCAATCGCTGTCTACATTATGGTGCTGATGGATATAAGCTTTTATTAGAAAGACTTGATAATAAATAATTTGGTCGCAAAAAGGGGCTACACTCACAGCTGGGTGTAGCCCCTTTTTAGTTCCATGTAAGGCTTTGGAATTAAAGATGAAGCTGAAAGGCCTCATGGAGGATATTTACTGCTCTTTTCGCTTCTTCCCTTTTCACAAGGCAGGATATGGTAGAATGAGAATCTGAGCTCTGTAGGATTCTGATACCCTCTTTAGCCAGGGCCTGAACGATAGTTGCCATAACCCCAGGAATGCCGGTGATCCTGCTTCCGATTATTGTAACCTTGCTACAGTCTTCAATTATGTTGTAGCTTACCTTAAGCTCATCAAATATCTTATTAATTAATGGTATCTGATAGTCTTCTATGGTAAAAACCTTTTTATCAATAAAAAAATTTATCATATCTATACTAATGGCTGCCTCTGCCAATCGTCCCAATAGGATACTATCGTTCTCCAGATGATCCTCCTCCAAAATGGCTACCTGTGCAATGTCCTCCTTATGAGTAATAGCGGTCAAAAGCTTTTTGGGTTGTGTCGAATAAGGTCCTTCACCTGTTTTTATATGATATGAGATTATCGTCCCTGGGTGTGTGGTCATCGTATTTTTTATTTTAACCGGCATATTACCCTTCTGGGCTATTTCTACAGCCCTGGGATGTATAACCTTTGCTCCCTTTTCAGCCATTTGGAAGACCTCCTCATAGTTGATTTCATCTATAATTTTTGCTGTTGGCACTACATTAGGGTCAGCCGTCATAATGCCATTTACATCAGTATATATCTCCACATACCTTGCTCCAAGGGCAACGCCAATGGCGGTAGCGGTTGTATCACTGCCTCCCCTGCCTAAAGTGGTGATTTCTCCTTCCTCGGTTATTCCCTGAAAACCGCATATAATAACGACCTCACCTTTTTCCAGATGCCGTAGGATTTTTTCTTGAGCTATGGACTTTATCTCAGAATTACTAAAATTCGTATCGGTAATAATACCTGCTTGATATCCCGTCATTGGTACCGCATTTATTCCATGAAGCTCTAGGGTAGAAGCCAAAACTGCAGCAGATATTGCCTCGCCACAGGACATAAGAAAGTCTAGGGCTCTAAAGCTACAGTCGGGATTATCCTCAAGCGCCAGTCCCTTTAGGGTATCGGTGGCATAGGGCTCTCCCTTCCTCCCCATAGCTGATACTACCACTACCACCTGCAGTCCACTTTTTAAGGCTCCAAGTATTTTATTTACAACCATCTCTCTTCTTTCTTTGGTGGAAACTGAGGTACCGCCAAACTTTTGAACGATTATATCCAAACAAATCACCTCAAGCATTTTTAATTTGAAATTAAGTATATAATAATTAGGTTATGCCGGAGGAGCTTAAATGTTCTCTAAAAGTAAGCCTTCAATGTTGATAAATTTCACTGTGAAAAAGCACACATTTATAGTATTTTCATATGATGAAATGAGACCTAGGATTCTATATAAAAAATGGAGGTGCGAATTATGAGTGATGCTATAGCTTCAACAGGAGCAGGAACAGGCTTAGTTGGCGGACTGTTTGGAGGAAAGAGCAGCTTGTTATTCTTTTTTCTGCTGCTGGTAATTATCTTCTGCAACTGTGGCTTATTCAAGGGATCAGGCGACAGCTTGCTGTTCTTCTTCTTATTGCTTGTTGTATTGTTCTGTGGAAGAGGATTGTTTGGTGGTTGTTAGGCATGAACATAGGAGGGCAGCTCCTCTGCCCTCTGTGTGTTATCGTTGCAATTCATGACCTCATGACGTGGTGGTAATCACATCTTAATTGGCTGCAACATAATATGTAATAAAAAAATAAAGAAGCTTTAAAAGGAGGTGTAAGGCATGAGTGATGTTACATCAAACAGCGTGTTAGGCGGTATATTTGGCGCCAATAGCAGCTTATTATTCTTCTTCCTGCTGCTGGTTATTATCTTCTGTAACTGTGGTTTATTTAAGGCCTACGGTGACAGTTTATTGTTCTTCTTCTTATTACTGGTGGTATTATTTAGTGGGCCAACTCTTTTTGGTGGTTGCTAGAAAAATGTACCGTCAATAAATAATGCCTTTAGCATCAAGCTAGAGGCCTACATGATAAAGGAGGTAGCTGTATGAGTAATGGTGTATTAGGAGGATTATTTGGCGGAGAAAGCTCATTATTATTTTTCTTCCTGCTTTTGGTGATCCTTTTCTGTAATAGCGGTTGGTTCGCTGGTTCAGGTGACAGCCTACTGTTCTTCTTCCTATTATTGGTTATTTTATTTGGTGGAAGAAGGTTCTTTGCATTCTAATATATTCGAAAAAAATAAAAGGAGGGTGACCTCCTTTTATTTCATGTCTTATAGAATTCTTTTCTTACATAAGGCCTCTTTAAATAGGTCTACGGAAGTATTCAATATAAGCTCCTCCGGCACATCAAGGGCCTTTATCATCTCTAGTCCATGGCCAAAGTTAGCTATGTCGAAGGTAATATGGGCATCGCTACCAAGGGCCACCGGTACTCCTTGTTTTTTGCATTCCTTTAGGATATCAAAGCAATTTTCTTTGCTGCCCACCCGAAAGCTATTGGGCTTTAAGGAGCTGTTGTTTATCTCCAGAATAGTACCGGTATCCTTCGCAGCCCGTACAACTCTGGGGATATCAATAGAAAAATAAGGGTTTCCAGGATGCCCAATCATATGAATATAGGGCTTCTCCATAAGCTTGATCAGGGTATTGGTGTGATCCTCATTAGTTCCCGCCTCAAGGCATGCGTCATGGAAGCTGGCTATAACAAAATCGAGGCTTTTCAGGGTTTCCTCAGGAAGGTCCAGGCCTCCGTTATAATCGATGATATTAACCTCTGCACCCTTCAAGACCTCAACGCCATCAATGAAGGAAGGAAGAACCTTCAGGTTATTAAAGTAGAGAAGATTAGCACCTGAGGGCATTGCGGGGCCATGCTCCGTAAGGGCAATAAGCTCAAGGCCGATGGCCTTTGCCTGGCTGACCATCTCTAAAACAGTACTGTAGGCATGACCACTGGCGATAGTATGACAGTGAATATCAAGTTTAAAATTCATAAAAGGCCTCCAAGTTAGTTATTTATATCATCAATTATAGCAAATGCTTTAGGTCAATGAAACGGCACAGTTATTTAATTAACATAAATATTACCGAAGAAGATTTTGACATTTTTGAAGAATTGGTATATGATAATTATATATAAATGATAATGAAATTCAATAATGCTTTACTGGGGGTGATTTTGTGAAGCTAAATAATTGCTTTTGTAAAGAAGGCAGCAACAATGAGGATTTTTTTAGATGGTATATTGAACTGCTGGGGCCTGTTATTTTAGGCGTTAAGCCTGCAGAGATACTGAGCTTTCCAGAGGGCTTCAACAGTAATACCCAGCTTCTGAAGGTGTTTTTTGAAGAAAACACTCCCCTTAGGTTTGAGGAATACACCTACTGCAGTAAATGCACGAAGCTATTTATTTATCATCCTGAAGCGTTGGAGGAGGCCCTTTCTGAGTATAAGAACCTGAGGTTTTTGAAGGAAATTGGTTATCCCGCTAGCTTTAGCCTGCAGAGCTATGTAGATTATATACTAAATGTCATGAGAAAGGGAGAAATTCCCGATGAAATAGGGGTTTTTCTAGGATACCCACTAAAGGATGTCATGGGCTTTATGGGGCATCCCTCATTAAAGCTGACAAAGGTAGACGGCTGGAGAGTATATGGTGATGAAAGAATATCCCAGATAAAAAGACAGGCCTTTGTATCCGCCAGAGATGAGATAAAGAGAATACTTAGCAATAAGGGGATTGAAGGAATTTTGCAATTAAATATTTCTTGATAGATATCACTCTTTTCTTTTGCTTACATAATATGTAATGCAATTAGGAGGGGGAATGACGATGTATAAAAAGCCGATGCCACCTAGTAAAAAGCCCTGCCCAGAAAAATGTCCGCAGCTTCCGGGGACATTGTTAAGAATTAATATACCAGCAGGTGCTGTTATTAATCTACTGAATTTTATTGAGGTTACTTCGCCATCAGGTATTTGTCTGATTATTAGGCTACCTGGTATCTGTGGGAAGGATAATAAATCGACCCTTGATATACACAAGATAACCGATGCGATATATAAATCAGGCGGAACCATTGAATATATGTAAGGCTATACAATTAAACACAAAAATTTTCAAAGCCCCTGCTTACGCGGGGGCTTTTCAGTTGCCTCGTTGACAGTAGCAATACAATAGGCTACTATAGGCTAAAGATACTTTTTATTTACTGAGGGTGAAAACTCAATTATATATACACTGAGAACAAAAGCTGGAGGTTATGCCATGAAAAAGGATTTTGTAAGCTTAAGGACTAAAATTGCCCTCTTAACAATAGCTATAGTATTAATCTCCATTTCCTCAATTATGTTTTTTATGACCAGATGGATGACTGATAATATGAGGAAAGAGGTAGAAAACAATATTTCAAATGTTGCACAGCTAATGGCTGCCAGTCCGATAGTTGTAGACGGGTTAAGGGACCCATCCCTGAGGTATAGAGTACAGCCCTATATCAAAGGTCTGTTGGAGACTACGAGGAACATCGAGGTAATGGTTGTTGTAGATATGGAGGGCATCAGGCTAGCCCATCCAACACCTGAAAGGGTAGGTCAGAGCTTTGTCGGTGGCGACGAAAGGGATGTGCTGGAGGGGAGGACCTATATATCTGAGGCGGTAGGAACCCTCGGACATCAAATGAGGGCTTTTGTACCGGTCTTCGATGAGAATCAGCAGCTGGGGTTTGTTATGGCGGCGGCTTTAACAGAAAACATTGATAAGGTTAAAAGACAAAATCAGAAAAACCTAATTCTTTTCTCCACCATAGGCATAATTATTGGTATTATTGGAGCCTTTATATTGTCCACAAACATAAAGAAAACCCTATTGGGGCTGGAGCCTAGGGAAATATCGAAAATGTATCTTGAAAAGAAGGGTATACTTGATGCTATGCATGAGGGCATAGTGGCGATAGATGCAGATTTGAAAATAAGCCTCGTAAATGATTCTGCGATTGAGCTTTTAAATCTGCAGAAGGACAACATTATTGGCAGGCAAATAACAGATGTCCTTCCCACCAGCAGGCTTCCGGAGGTGCTGCAGTCGGGGGAGAGTGAGTTTAATCGAGAGCAGCGGATAAATGACACTATTATTATATCCAACAGAGTACCTTTGAAGGATAGGGACACAATTATAGGTGCAATAGCCACCTTTAGAGATAAGACCATGATAACGAAGATGGCTGAGGAAATTACAGGCGTTAAGCAAATAGTTGAGTCCCTAAGAGCTAATACTCATGAATTTATGAATAAGCTTCACATACTTTTGGGGCTCCTGCAGCTGGGGGATGTGGAGAAGGCAACACAATATATTATCAGTGTTACTGAACGCCAGCAGCAGATAATCAATCAAATAATGAAAAAAATCAAGGACCCGGTGGTGGCTGCTTTGGTATTGGGGAAATTCAGCAGAGCAAAGGAGCTGGGGATTTTTCTTCAATTAGAAACCGACAGCTATTTATCCAAAAGAGAGGACAGAATCAATAGTCATGCTTTGGTGACCATCGTCGGAAATTTATTGGAAAATGCCTTTGATGCTGTAGCCTCCGATCTAAAGGAGGATAAGTCGGTAAAGCTTTTAATAAAGGAGAATGACCGCTATATAAGGCTGAGGATTATAGATAATGGTATCGGCATGAGTGAAGGGGAGCTGGAGAAGATTTTTAAGAGGGGATACTCAACCAAGGAGGGCAGCAGAGGCGTAGGGTTGGCCTTAGTTAAGGAAGTGGTGGATAGTCTTAAGGGAGAAATTCTGCTGGAATCTGAATTAAGCAAGGGAACTAATATCTTAGTGAGCTTGCCGAAGGGGGAGGGATATAATGATAAGGGTTCTGATAGTTGAGGATGATCCAATGGTTGCACAATTAAACAGAAATTATGCAGACAGCATTGAAGGCTTTAAGGTAACAGCAATTGCTGAAAATGGTGAAATAGCCCTGGAAAAACTAAGCTCCAGCAGCTTTGACCTAATGATTTTGGATATATTCATGCCTAAGCTGGATGGACTGAAGCTAATGAAGACAATTAGAGAGCAGCAAATTATGCTGGACATCATATTGGTCACTGCTGCCAAGGAGGTAGAGAATATTGATGAGGTACTGAAGCTGGGTGCCATTGATTATCTTATTAAGCCCTTTGATTTTGAACGCTTTAAACGATCTCTTCTAAACTATCGAGAAAGGTATGCCCTTTTAAAAAACAAGAAAATTATCCACCAGCAGGACATCGATTTCATAATTGACAGAAGCCCGACGGCAGGGGCTATTGAGATGCAAAAGGGTCTCCATGAAAGGACACTAAAAAGAATCAAAGGCTTCATAAGGGAGTATAAGCATGCACCCTTTACCTGCGATGAGATATCAATAAAGCTGGGCATTAGCCGAGTAACCCTGAGAAGGTATTTAGAATATTTATCCCAAGCCGGTGAGGTGCAAATTGATATGGAATATGGAAATGTAGGAAGGCCAAGCTATGTATATAGATATTTAAATACAGATTAGTAGGAAAGTAGAACTGTTAAAATAATATCAATATTTTTTTAATTTACAAAACATTTAGTATATTTACTAAATGTTTTATTTTTTGTTTTTTTCTTGTAATATTTAAGCACATTCATTATTTCAAAGAAAAGAGGGTGTTCGATATGAATAATGCAGAGAAAAGCCTAAGGCTTCACGAGGATAAGGTGGGCAAGATAGAGGTGGTTTCCAAGGTAAGGGTGGAAAACAGAGAGGACCTTAGCCTTGCATATACGCCGGGGGTTGCAGAGCCCTGTTTAAAAATCCATGAGGATGTTGAAAACGTATTCAAGTATACTGCAAAGGGAAATCTGGTGGCGGTGGTAACCGATGGAACAGCTGTATTGGGGCTAGGAGATATAGGACCTGAGGCTGCAATGCCGGTTATGGAGGGAAAGGCTTTATTGTTTAAAGAGTTTGCAAATGTCGATGCCTTTCCAATATGCCTTGCTTCAAAGGATGTTGAAGAAATAGTCAAAGCAGTAAAGCTGATTTCACCAACCTTTGGAGGGATAAATCTAGAGGATATTGCTTCTCCTAGATGCTTTGAAATAGAGGCACGACTCAAGAAGGAGCTGGATATTCCTGTATTTCATGACGACCAGCATGGTACTGCCATCGTGGTAATTGCAGGGGTTATAAACGCGCTAAAGCTGGTTAAGAAGTCTATTGAGGAATGTACGATAGTTGTAAATGGTGCAGGAGCAGCAGGCGTAGCAATAACAAGAATGCTGCTGAAGCTGAAGCCTAAGGATATCCTTTTATGCGACCGTCAAGGGATATTGTACGAGGGTTCTCCGGATAACAATGATCACAAGGAGGAAATGGCAAGGCTCACCAACAGAGATAACAAGCAAGGCCTGCTGAAGGCTGCAATGGAGGGGGCGGATGTGTTTATAGGGGTATCTGCTGCGAATGTAGTATCTGCAGAGATGGTGCAGTCCATGGGAAAGGATTCTATAATTTTTGCAATGGCAAATCCTGTGCCCGAAATACTGCCCAATATAGCTAAGGAGGCAGGAGCAAAGGTTGTAGGATCAGGCAGATCAGACTTTCCAAACCAGGTGAATAATGTTCTAGCATTCCCCGGTGTATTCAGAGGAGCCTTAGACGTCAGGGCCAAGGATATAAATGAAGAAATGAAGCTGGCTGCTGCCTATGCAATAGCTGGAATTATTGCTGAGGAGGAGCTGACGGAGGAATATGTTATTCCGGATGCCTTTGATAAGCGGGTGGCTGAAGGTGTGGCTAAGGCTGTTGCTAAGGCTGCTATTGAATCAGGTGTGGCTAAAATAAAATAAAAATAAAGGGAGGAAATTTTATGTCAACAGCAGTATTACAGGAAAAGCAAGGCTATAAAGTCATGGGGATGTCGCTGCCGATATTTGGCGTTGTGACGGCGTTGGTATTAACAACCACCTATATCGGTGTATTGCCCAAGGGGATGATCGGGGCCTATGCTTTAATGATGGTTATTGGAGCGATATTCAATGAGATAGGTAATCATACCCCTATTATAAAGGATTATCTAGGTGGTGGGCCTATTATAGTTATCTTTGGCTCTGCGGCTTTGGTTACCTACAATCTATTACCTGCCTATTCCAGTGAAATAATGAAGAATTTTATGACGACAGAGGGCTTTTTAGATTTTTATATTGCTGCACTTATTACTGGTAGTATATTAGGAATGAAAAGGGATTTATTGATTAAGGCCTCTGTTAGATATTTACCTGCAATTATAGGTGGCGTTGCTGCTGCCCTTGGCTTAGTGGCGCTAACCGGAGCCTTGATTGGCTACGGGGCAAAGGAAGCCATACTATATATCGGAGTCCCAATTATGGGGGGCGGTATGGGGGCCGGTGCAGTACCCTTATCTAAAATCTTCGGTGCGAGCCTGGCAAAGGACCCTGCAGAAATGCTGTCCATCATGGTGCCTGCGGTTGCTTTAGGTAATGCCTTGGCTATAATTTTGGCTGGACTATTAGATAGACTTGGAAAAGTGAAGAAAAACTTGTCAGGAAATGGTCAGCTACTGATAAATAAAGCTGAAGCGGCTGCCACAGCTGATCAAAGGTCTGAGGCTCCTGCTGCTCTTGATTACAAGATGATGGGGATGGGGCTATTGCTTTCAGTGACCTTCTTCGGTGTAGGTAACATAATAGGCAAATTTGTCCCAGCGGTGCATGCCTATGCATGGATGATCATAGCTGTAGCGATTGTAAAGATGGTGGGGGTACTACCTAGAAGATATGAAGAGGGTGCCTTCCAATGGTTCCAGTTTGTAATGACCAATTTAACAGGCGTTCTGCTGGTGGGAATAGGTGTTGCCTATACAAATCTGCAGCAGGTAATCGATGCCTTTACGCTTCAATATGTATTGCTGGTTGGGGTAACCGTTGTAGGTGCCATTTTAGGATCAGGCTTTGTTGGCAGACTGGTGGGCTTCTACCCTATAGAAGCCTCAATAACCGCCGGTCTATGTATGTCTAATATGGGGGGCACGGGTGATGTTGCTGTGCTATCGGCTTCCAACCGTATGGAGCTTATGCCCTTTGCACAGATATCCTCCCGAATCGGGGGAGCCTTTATGCTGATACTTGCCACTGCTTTACTGAGTATATTTGGATAATAGATAGATAAAAACTAGGTTTTCATGAGAAAGCGCTTCGGGGGTATATATGCCTCGGAAGCGCTTTTACTATGGCCTAGTCTAGTATTTCTACATACCCTTCTGTTCCATTTACTCTAATTCTATCTCCATCCTTTATTAGCTTTGTTGCATTTTCAACACCGACAACCCCAGGAATTCCATATTCTCTTGTAATAACTGCACCATGAGTCATAAGTCCCCCTACCTCTGTTACCAGCCCCTTTACTGCTACGAACAATGGTGTCCAGCTTGGGTCAGTAAAGACAGTAACTAAAATATCTCCAGCCTCAAGCTTTGCTTCCTCAACCTTAGTCACGACTCTTGCTCTACCTTCGATAATTCCAGAGGATACTGGAACACCTGCCAGAGCTCCTGCAGGAATATTGCCTGACTTATAAGCTCCAGAGATAATTTCACCCTCAGAGGTCATAATTCTAGGGGGTGTTAATTTAGAATAAAGAGCGTATTCCTCCTTGCGTTTATTTATGAGCTTGTAATCGACCTGCTTAGTTTTAATTACATCACGAAGCTCTTGGAGGTATAGATAATAAATATCCTCCTTCTCCTTTAAAACCCCAATTTCCTCAAGCTTTGAGGCTTCACCTAATAAAGCTCTCTTGTAGATATAAAAGCGTTTAATAAAGGAATACTTAGGATATTCTCTAAAACCTATTATATTTCTAAGCCTACTAATCATAGCCCTTGTCTTTTTAGCCTTTTGTTTACCTCCAGGTAATGCTTCAATTCGTTTTAACAGCTCCGCTGCTCTTTCCTCAGCTTCACGGCAGCCCTGTTCAAATTTATCAGAGAAATTAATCTCTGCGCTTTTTATATTGCTCATAATAAAAGGAATAAGGGCGGTTGGCTTTTCATCCCAGCGAGGCTTTGTGATATCTATTTCGCCTGGGCATCTCATACCATATTTATTAAGAAAGCTAAACATGTCCGCAGCTACTGCTTTGCCTCCTTCAAGCTTTGTCAGTTCATCGAAAAAGTTAGAGTCCTTAGCTGTATTAAAGTAATCAATAATTTCTGGGTATTTACGTACTTCAGCTGCTAAATCAAGAAGTGCCAAGCCCATTTCGGAGGTAACATTATTGGGAACTGATTTTGAAAGGGTATCTACGGCATTTTTTTCACCTAACCACTTTTCTAGCCTTTTATCAAGCCAGCTATATACAAGTCCACCTACTGCCATTAGACTCATATTTTGCGGCCCTGTAAGAATTCCTTTTAAATCAGCAGTGTCCTTTAATATAAAATCTAACAATGCCTCGCCTCTATAATTAGCAATTTTGATCTCCAGCTCGTCAATTAGACCTTCGTTATAAGCGATGATATCCTCAACTATTTTAATATCATTTTTTCTGTAAACCTTAAGGACTGGGCCAATCCATCCCAAAGCGCCTGCAGTTGCCTTCATAGAGCTTTTACCCTTTGGCAAAGCCTTCATAAAATCCTTACGGGCTATTATGTTTTCTAGAGCATTTTTCATCAAGACATCCGCCTTACCAGTGCTGGTTATAAAAACCTTGCGAATAATTGGAGAGCGTAAATCGTAGGTTGCATCGAGAAATAGTCTACCACCAGCAGGTATTAAATTCGGACCAAACCAAAAGGAAAGCATTTGAATAAAAGAAATACCCAAGGGCTTAATGTCATCCGTCATCATTTGTAGATGGCCCAAAGACGCATATATATGGTTTTTACCATCGTTTTCTGGTATTGGGTAAAGGGTTGTAATGGGTCGGCTTTGCACTATATAAAAGCTACCTTCAAATAAGCACCATTCTATATCCTGAGGTCTACCGAAATAGACCTCAATCTGTCTACCTATTGCTTCCAGCTCTAAAATTTGATTATCCAAAAGGGTTTGAGTATCCTGAAGCTTTTCACTGAGGACTCTTTCCACCGTGCCACCCTTAGGAAGGGAATAAATTGCTAGCTTCTTAGAGGAAATTTTTTTATCTATAATTTTTCCCTCCCTAACCTTATAAATATCAGCATTAACCAAACCAGAAACCAAGGCTTCTCCAAGGCCAAAGCTAGCATCTATTGATACTACCGTTCTATTAGAGCTTACAGGATCGGCTGTAAACATAATACCAGATACCTCTGGGAAAATCATACGCTGAAGAACTACTGATAAAAATACCTTTTTATGGTCAAAGCCATTTTGTATTCGATAGATGATTGCTCTATCTGTAAATAAGGAAGCCCAGCATTTTTTAACATGCTCTAATATGGAGGGAACTCCAATAATATTTAAATAGGTATCCTGTTGTCCTGCAAAGGAGGCTGTTGGCAGGTCCTCGGCAGTTGCACTGGATCGGACGGCATATGGCGTGTTGACCCCAAAGCCTGTTACGTATTTTGTGATTTCAATTTCTACCTCAGTAGGGAGCACTGACGCTTCAATAACATCCCTTATTTTTTTGCTTATTGCTGATCTGTCAATGCTATCAGTGGTCCTTAGTAGCATAAGCGCATCTATTAGCGCACTTAACTCTTCGTTATCACCTAAGGCCCTTCTATAGGCATCGGTTGTTATACAAAAGCCCTCTGGCACCTTTAGACCTTTTATCTTAGACAGCTCACCTAAATTAGCACCCTTTCCCCCTACATCAGGAAGATTAGAGCTATTTATTTCGGTAAAAGCTAATACATATCTACTCATAAAACCACTCCTTTGAAAATTATGAAATAAAACTATTTATATATTTCACAATACATTAGGCTCAGACTCTTGTCAACAAGTTATGAAATATATTCATTGATTTATTTCATAACTTATAGTATTCTTTAGGAGAGGTGAAATTATAATGGATGGTTTTGAACGACGTAAGGAACGAAAAAAAGAAAACATACGCCAGGCGGCTCTTGAGCTATTCTCAACCCATGGAGTAAAAAAGGTAAGTGTTGCAGAAATAGCAGATAAGGCAAAGGTATCCCAGGTTACTATATATAATTATTTTGGAAGTAAGGATGAGCTTGTAAGGGATGCCTTTTATGCTCTGATGGAAAGAAGATTGAAGGAGGACACCGAGATTATTGAAGGTGGACAAAGCTTTACTGAAATAGTAGAGCATTTTTTAACCGATAAGGTAGGAGAGATTCAGGCCTTTGATACGGATTTTCTTAAAACAATTATGTCAGAAGACCCTGAAGTCAGGCAGATAGCAGCGGATTTTACAAATAACAGCTATATCCCGCTAATGTTAAGGTTTATAGATAGAGGAAGAAAAGAAGGCTATATACAGCATGATATATCCGATACAGCAATCCTATACTATATCAACATGTTCAGGGCAGGAAAGCACACAGATGCCTTTATGGATTTTGATAAGAGTAGACATTTTTTTAAAGAAATTATAACGTTGTTTTTTTATGGGTTGTTGGGTAAGCCTTTGGAAAAAAAATGATTGATATAAAGGACTAAATCTCCTGAGGATAGATGAATCTGTGGGAGGTTTTTTCTTGTACAGAAGTTTACCAACTAAATATCTGTTTTAAAAACAGACAATTATCAGCTGCAAATAAACATGTTAATTTGCATTGTTTTTTTAGAATGTTTGGCTTATAATATTTATAAGGAGTGATGAAAATGCCAAATATTAAACCAATATCAGATTTAAGAAATTATACAGAAGTATTAAAAGAGGTAAACTATAACAATCCTGTATACCTTACCAGAAATGGAAGAGGTGAATATGCAATTATAAAAGTAGAAGAACTCGATAAGCTCCGCGCTATGGTAAGGTTGATGGCACAGTTTGAGGAAGGGGAAAAATCTGCTAGGGAGAAAGGGTGGCTTTCTGCTGATGAAGTAGAAGCTTTATTAGGATTATAACATGGGAAAAGTGGAATACTCACCGAAGGCCCTTGAGGATTTACAGGGAATCAAGGCATATATTATTGAGAATTTTGGAGTTGATACTGCCCAAAAGGTTCTAGGCAAGATTACTGCCAGCGTTAGAAAATTAGAGGAATATCCGATATCAGGAGTAATGCTGGGAAGAATGATCGATGTTCCGACAGATTATATGTATATCTTCATTGAAAGGAATTATGCATTTTACAGAACAGAAGGTAATATAATTAAAATCATCAGAATACTAAATGAACGACAGGATTTTATGAAGATACTTTTTGATATTCATACAAGTTTTGAAAAGGATGAAGACTTCTATCTGTAAAAACCTCCAAGGCAAACTTCACCCGCCAAGGAGGTTTTACCTTGTCATTGAATAACTCCACCAAATAGGTTAATATATTAGGAGAGGCGAATACCAGTTTGAAGGGAGCAGTAAAATGAACTTAGTGAATATGAATCCAATGCAGCTAGAGGCTGTTAAAAATACAGAGGGACCATTGCTGATTCTGGCAGGGGCCGGTTCAGGGAAGACGAGGGTCCTAACCCATAGAATTGCCTACCTGGTGGAGGAAAAGGGAGTATCTCCCTATGCTATACTGGCAATAACCTTTACCAATAAGGCGGCTAGAGAAATGAAGGAAAGAATTCAAGAGCTCCTAGGGGACAACCAAAGAGACCTATGGGTAAGCACCTTCCACTCCTCCTGTGTCAGAATACTTAGAAGAGATATCGAAAAAATCGGCTATCAAAGGAATTTTGTAATCTATGATACAACAGACCAGGAGACCTTGATGAAGGAATGTCTGAAGGCGATGAATCTGGATGACAAGCTCTTCAATCCTAGGGCGGTGCTGGGGGAAATAGGCCGTGCTAAGGACCAGCTAATAGGTCCTAAGGAGTATATAGCCAATAATACAATGGATTTTAGAAAGACCACCATAGGCAAGCTATATCAGATGTATCAGGATAAGCTTAGAAAGAATAACGCTCTGGATTTCGACGACTTAATAATGAAGACAGTGGAGCTGTTTCTTACGAATCCGACTGATTTGAGATATTATCAGGAAAAGTTTAAATATATAATGGTGGACGAGTTTCAGGACACTAACCTTTCACAATATAAACTGGTCAGCCTTTTGGCTCAAGGACATAAAAACCTTTGCGTGGTTGGAGATGATGACCAATCGATCTACAGCTGGAGGGGTGCCGACATACAAAACATACTTGGCTTTGAAAAGGACTTCCCCAACAGTAAGGTAATAAAGCTGGAGCAAAATTACCGTTCTACAAAGAATATTCTTTCTGCAGCAAATTCCGTGGTGGCTAACAATCAAAGAAGAAAATTTAAGAAGCTTTTTACAGAAAATACAACAGGGGATATCATAGAATACTATCGTGCAAATAATGAGTACGAGGAGGCTCAGTATATCTCAGGAGTCATTAAGAAGTATGTCAGGGAGGAAAACAGAAGGTATTCCAGCTTTGCTGTATTGTACAGAACGAATGCCCAATCCCGTGTACTGGAGGAGACAATGCTGAAGGAGGGAGTCCCCTACAAGCTTTTTGGCGGCACTCGCTTCTATGATCGTAAGGAGATTAAGGATATACTTAGCTACCTTAGAATTGTTGAAAACCCAGTAGATGATATCAATCTGCAAAGAATTATCAATGTGCCCAAAAGAGGCATTGGCTTAAAGAGCATAGAAAAATTTCAGGTCCATGCCAATGAAAGCGGGGAAAGCCTCTTCAGTACTTTGCTGGATGTGGAGGAGATGTCAGAGCTTTCCACTAGAGTGAGGGTACAGGCCAAACAGTTTACTCAGCTAATAGTGGACTTGATTGAGAGAAAAAATGAGATGACGGTTACGGAAATAGTGGATGAGATATATGAGAGAACTGGGTATATAAAGGAATTAACTGAGGAAAATACTATTGAAGCCAAGGGGCGAATAGAAAACCTTCAGGAATTCAAGTCCTTGACAATGGATTTTGATAAAAACTCTGAAGTTAAGACCCTGGAGGAGTTTTTAGGAAGAACTGCCCTAGAGTCACCTCTAGATCAAATGGAGGGAGAGGATAATGTTGTAGTCCTGATGACCCTACATAGTGCAAAGGGGCTGGAGTTCCCAATCGTATTTATACCAGGTATGGAGGAGGGCATCTTCCCCTCAGCAATGTCTCTACAGGAGCAGAATGAGGAGGAAGAAAGGCGTCTATGCTACGTTGGTATCACCAGAGCCAGAGAAAAGCTCTACATGACCCATGCTCTGATGAGGACACTTTACGGCAGGACAGGCTATAACGGAATATCCCGGTTTATAAATGAAATTCCGGCGGAGTATATAAACAAGCAAACGCCTTATGATAGGAAAAAGGAAGTGGCTGCAATGCAGACCTCGCCATTGTTTAGGGGAGAGATGATGCATAAAACCGCTCCAAGTCCGAGCGCAGCAGGAACAGCGGCACCAGCCAATACAGGGCAAATGAAGGCCGGACACAAGGTGAAGCATCCCAAATTCGGTGCAGGGACAATCGTTGCAGTTGACGGAGATATGATAAGCATAGCCTTCCCCGGTAATGGGATAAAAAAGATAGCAGCTACCTTCGTGCAGCTGGAGATTTTGGGATAGGAAGCTAGTTAATAGTGAATAACGAATAGTGAATAACGAATAGTGAATAATTAATAGAGAATAGTGAATGGCGAATCGTGAATAAAGAGGTGGGCTATTTGAGTAAAATTGCAAGGATGAAGGAATTGATTGAGGCGCTTAATATCCATAATTACAATTATTATGTACTGGATAAGCCGGTGATAAGTGATAAGGAATATGACAAGCTATACGATGAATTAGTAGCGCTTGAGGAGGAAACAGGGGAAACCCTTTCGGATTCACCTACCCTAAGGGTTGGGGGAGACCCCTTGAAGGGCTTTCAGCCCCATAGACATGTTGCCCCCCTTTGGAGCCTGGACAAGGCAAAGGCCTGTGAGGAGCTGACCACCTGGGATGCAAGAATAAAAAGACTACTGGAGGGGGAGGGGCTGCCCTTAGAATATGTGGTGGAGTATAAATTCGACGGACTGACCATCAATCTAACCTATGAGGAAGGCCAGCTGGTACAGGCTGCAACAAGGGGAAATGGTACAGTAGGCGAAGGCATACTTCAGCAGGTGAAGACCATAAAAACAGTACCGTTGTCAATCCCATCCCTCAATAGGATGGAGCTTCAGGGAGAAGGGCTGATGAGGCTCTCTGTTTTGGACAAATACAATGACACAGCGGAGGAGCCCCTTAAAAATGCTAGAAACGCAGCAGCAGGAGCCCTAAGAAATCTTGATCCTAAGGTAACTGCTAAAAGGAATCTCGATGCTTTTTTTTATAATATCGGATACATAGAGGGAAGAAGCTTTGAAACCCATATGGAGATGCTGGAGTTCTTAAAGGATAACAGATTTCCAGTGAGTCCCTATATAAGACATTGCAGGGATATACAGCAGGTGGTTGAGTTGGTTGAGGCAGCTGCAGAAGGCTTGGGCGGTCTTGATTACCTAATAGATGGTCTTGTTATAAAGGTTAACCACAGGGTGACCAGAGAAGCCCTAGGCTATACTCAGAAATTCCCCCGGTGGGCCATTGCCTATAAGTTTGAGGCACAGGAGGTTACCACACAGCTGAAGGCAGTATATTGGCAGGTTGGCAGAACAGGAAAGCTGACGCCATCGGCAGAGTTGGAGCCGGTGGACATTGGCGGTGTTACCGTCAGTAGAGCTACTCTTAACAATTGGGACGATATACAGAGGAAAAAGGTAAAAATCGGCTGCAATGTTTGGCTCAGGAGGTCAAATGACGTAATTCCTGAAATAATGGGAGCCATAGAGGAGACCTGTGATGAGGCTCAGGAGGTTGAGAGACCGGAGCATTGTCCTGCCTGTGGCAGTGAGGTTGTTGAAAAGGGAGCCCATATATTCTGTCCAAATTCCTTAACCTGTAAGCCTCAGCTGGTATCAAGAATTGTTCACTATGCCAGCAGAGATGCAATGGATATAGAGGGCTTCAGCGAAAAGACGGCGGAGCAGCTTTTTGAGGAGCTGAGCCTTAAGGGTATAGACGACCTGTATGAGTTGAAATATGAGGATTTAGTACAGCTGGAGCGCTTCGGAGATAAAAAGGCTCAAAACCTGCTGGAGGCCATTGAAAAGAGCAAGGATTGCCGTTTAGATGCCTTTGTATATGCTCTGGGCATACCTAATGTAGGAAGAAAAACCGCTACAGATCTGGCCAAGAATTTTGAAGCCCTCGATGCAATAAAGGCAGCCGCCTATGAGGAGCTGGTAGCCATCCCCGATATTGGCGGGATAGTAGCCCAAAGCATAATAGATTTCTTTGATGATCCTAAAATACTGGAGAGCATAAACAGGCTTCTGGCAGAGGGGGTCTCACCTAAGCATGAGGCTATGGTCAGAAGAGAGGGTGCCTTCAGTGGCAAAACCGTTGTGGTGACAGGGTCACTAACCAATTATAGCAGAAATGAAATCAAGGAGCTCTTAGAGACCTTAGGTGCTAAGGTGGCGGGAAGCGTAAGTAAAAATACAGACTTTGTAATAGCTGGTGATGAAGCAGGCTCAAAGCTGGAGAAGGCAAGGGATATACTTAGCTCAGGGGTTAAAACCAATTTGAGAATATTGACAGAGGAAGAGTTTGAGTCGCTTATATAAAGAAGTGATTTAAAGCAATCTCTCCATTGACGTAATACAGGCTTTGGAATATAATGAGAGTGAAGTTAATAAAAGGGGAGCTGAGTATACTTGGCTGAGAGGGAGCTGTTCTGTTCCGACCCGTAACCTGATCTGGGTAATGCCAGCGGAGGGAGATATTTGTAAAGCACTTGCAATATTGCCCTTTATTCCAATGGATAAAGGGCTTTTTAAATGCATTTAAAGGAGGAAGCAAGATGCCGAAGGTAAATTTAAGTCTACAGGTATTACCCAGGGTTCCCGATGAAAGAATCTACCCTGTGGTGGACGAGGTTATAAAAATGATTGCAGAAACAGGCCTGTACTATGTGGTGGGTCCTATGGAAACCACGATAGAGGGGGAATTGGATCAGCTCTTTGAAATCGTTAAAAAGGCACAGGAAATATGCATTAGTGAGGGCGCAACAAGAGTAATGTCAATGATTAAGCTAGACTATAAGCCAGAGGGCGTGACCATTGATGAAAAGATTGGAAAGTACAAGTAGGGCTATACCCAGTGGTATTATAGTACTGATACTGCTTATATGGGAGGGGGCCTCCCGAAGGAGTATAGACCTTTCGAGAGTGCTGCCGCCCCCATCGGAAATTCTAACAACATTATTTCAAAATATACAGGTGCTGTGGCAGCATACGAGAATCACATTGTTTGAGGCTCTAACGGGCTTTGTCATATCAATAATATTGGCGGTGCTGCTGGCAATACTCATGGATGGTATTGAGGTTATCAGAAAAGCCCTATATTCGATATTGATAACAACGCAAACGGTGCCGATTCTTGTAATTGCTCCGCTTCTAATCATGTGGTTCGGCTTTGGCTACTTACCCAAGATACTAATCGTTATTTTAGTATGCTTTTTCCCTATAACCATAAGCCTGCTGGAGGGGCTTCAGTCGGTGGATAAGGAGATGCTGAATCTCCTAAAATCGATGGGGGCCAGTAGACTTCAATGCTATAGGCTGGTTAAGCTGCCGGCGGCTATGCCCAATTTCTTTGCTGGACTAAAAATCTCCGGAACCTACAGCATCATGGGGGCTATCATTGGTGAATGGGTAGGGGGAAAGGACGGGCTGGGGGTATATATGATGAGGGTAAGACACTCCTTCGCCATAGACAAGGTTTTTGCCACAATTGTTATTATATCCTTACTTAGCATTGCTTTAATTAAAATCATAGAAATTGCAGAGAGCAAAATGATGCCCTGGCTGCAAATACAAAAACAAAAGAATATGGAGGAATAAATGTGAAGAGATTAATAGGCACACTACTAATAATAGTAATGATGGTCGGAACTTTGATGGCCTGCTCACCAAAAACTAATGAGGAGCCGCAGGGGGCCGACGAAAAATTAGAAAAAATCACTGTTGTTTTAGACTGGGTTCCAAACACCAACCACACAGGAATGTATGTAGCAAACGAAAGAGGCTATTATGCTGAAGAAGGTCTTGAGGTGGAGATTATTCAGCCTTCATCAGGTGGCAGCGCAGATCTGATTGCAGCTGGGCAGGGGCATTTCGGAATTAGCTATCAGGAGGAAATAACCTATGCCAGAACAACTAAAAATCCATTGCCTATTAAGGCTGTGGCTGCAATTATACAGCACAATACCTCAGGCTTTGCATCCCCAACGGACAAGGCCATCGTATCCCCAAAGGATTTTGAAGGAAAAAAATACGGCGGCTGGGGTTCACCTATGGAGGAGGCTATGCTTCAGGCCCTTATGGAGAAGGAAAATGCCGATTTCAGTAAGCTAGAAATGCTGGATATAGGGGCGGCGGATTTCTTTACTGCTGTAGAAAGGCATGTGGATTTCACCTGGATTTACTATGGCTGGGATGGCGTTGCTGCAGAGCTAAGAGACATGGACTTAAACTTTATATTATTGCAGGAGGTAGACCCTGCATTGGATTATTATACCCCTGTTATAATAGCCAATGAAAAGCTATTGAGTGAAAATCCGGAGCTGGCTAAGCGGTTTTTAAGGGCTACTGCAAAGGGCTATGAATTTGCCATAGACAACCCGGAGGAGGCAGCGGATGATTTGTTAAAGGCTGTACCTGAGCTGGATAAGGACATCGTTGTAGCAAGTCAAAAATACTTGGCTGATGAGTACAGGTCAGATGCACCACAATGGGGAGAAATGAAGGAAGAAATATGGGAAACCTATGCGCAATGGATGCTTGAAAGAGGCCTACTGGAGGCAGAGCTGGAGGCAAAGGATGCCTTCACCAACGAGTTCTTGCCTAATAATTAGCTATGAAAAAGCTTGAGGTAGTAGGCATAGAAAAAAGCTTTGGAAGTCTCCATACCTTAAAGGATGTATCTATTGAGCTGAAGGACAATGAAATTGTTAGCATACTGGGACCCAGCGGCAGCGGCAAAAGCTCGCTGTTTAATATCATATCTGGATTGAGCTTGCCGGATTCAGGTAGTGTATATATAGAAGGGCAGGACTTTGCAGGAAAAACAGGTAGGGTCAGCTATATGCAGCAGAAGGACCTTCTACTGCCATGGAAAACCATATTAGACAATGTATCGATCCCCCTACTGCTGAAGGGCATTGGCAAAAAGGAAGCGAGACAAAGGGCAGCAGACTATTTCCATAGCTTTGGTCTGGAGGGTTTTGAGGAAAGCTATCCCTCGCAGCTTTCTGGAGGAATGAGACAGAGAGCAGCACTCTTAAGAACATATTTGTTCTCAAATGATATCATGCTGCTGGACGAGCCCTTTGGGGGCTTGGATGCCATAACCCGAAGAAAAATGCAGCAGTGGCTGCTACAGGTATTGGAAAGTCTTCAGGCGTCGATATTATTTATCACCCATGATATTGATGAGGCGATATTTTTATCGGATAAAATTTATATTTTTTCAGAAAGGCCCGCCACAGTAAAGAGAATCATTGAAGTGGAGCTGCCGAGGCCAAGGAATAATGGCACTTTAACCTGTGAAGCCTTTACAAGGCTTAAGGAAGAAATCCTTAGTCTGCTATAATAATCCGCCTGAAGATAAAGTAAGTAAAGCATGTTGATCTGGTCAACATGCTTTTCGTCTTGTAGGTAGCATCTTTTACTATTCATATTAGATGAAGAAATATCTTCCCCCGAATAAAATAATGAGTAGTAAGAAGAAGAATAGTAAGCTATCTCTGTTGTCAGGACCAAATATACTGCATCTACAGAAGATAATTACCAGCAATAAAAAGAAGAATAGTAAAGAAGTTTGGTTACCCCAAGGACTTACGATACCTCCACCACATGAAGTATTAGCACTCATTTAATTCACCTCCTTGATTATCTAATTTATCATATGGCGGAGGCCAAAAAACGGTGATACTTAATAAAAATTTATTGCAATTTATTTACTTTGAATTATACTTAAGGTATGCAAAAAACTAAGCTAAAAAGGAGAATGAAATGAGACAGAGGAATTATAAGCTACTTTATATATTATTGGGAATAAGCATGACGATTGTATTGTTGTTAACAGCGGTTGAGATGGTGGCCTTTAACTTAAATCATTATATGTCCTCCTTTGAAAAGTACAACATTGTTGAGGCAACTGGAATGGACAAGGAGAATCTAAGGCATACTGCCGAGGATTTATTGAATTATTTGAGGGACAACAAGGAGGAGCTGGATACAGAGGCAGTGGTGCATGGAGAGCTTAGAGAGGTATATGGTGAAAGAGAAAAGCATCATATGGTTGACGTAAAGGACCTCTTCGTCGCTGGCAGAGGACTTAGAAATGTTGCTATAGCAGCCTCTATAATTTCACTGGTTTTAGCATGCTATCTAGACCGGAGATGGAAAAAAGGACTTGCCAGAACATTATTCAACACTGCAATTGCAAATGGAATTCTGCTATTTGGACTATATATATTGATGCAGACAGACTTTACTAAGTATTTTGATTACTTCCACTATATATTCTTCGACAATGATTTGTGGATATTGGACCCTAAAAAGGAAATATTAATACAAATGCTTCCGGAGGGCTTTTTCTATGATACTGCCATCAAGATTATAGGTATTTTTGTAGGTAGCATGACAATATTTGGAATTGCAGGCTTCTGGGGAAGCAGAAGACTACGTAAATATAGATAACAACCCCCATCATAGGAAATAAAAAACGAATTTACCTATATAAAAAATAAAAGTTCCTTCTACTAGGAACTTTTGTTTTATTTCTGGTTATTTCTTTTCTACTAAGCCCTTAGCCAGCTCTAAAAAAAGATTTTGATGCTGAGCTTCCTTTTCACACAGAGCATTAAAAAAGACAGCAACATCCTCTAGCCCTTCAGCGAGTGCCACCCTCTCAAATTCTCTATAAAGGGTTTCTGCCTCATAATGCTCGCTCTGAACAGATAGCTTCAAATTACTCAGGGTGTTGTTTACAGCTCCCAGAAATCCTAAAATCTCTCGGGCATGCGTCTCTTCATCCTCAGCAGTCCTTTGAAAGGTCTCGGCAATTTCGTCAAGGCCTTCCTCTTGAGCCTTAAAACTATAGCTCAAATATTTGCCCCTTGCCTGACATTCTCCTGCGAAGGCAAGCCAGAGATTTTTCTCAGTTTTTGTACCCTTCACTGACATGTAGATCCCCCTTCTTATAGCTTTGTAGACATGTAGATATATGCATATATACATTTTAAAAAGCAATTTTATTTCTAATCATAACATAGTATTAAATAAAAATGCTATAGCAAAGCTGTAAAATCTAAGATTTCAGGAACTGTTTTTTGTATGCTATAAAATGGCATTGATATACAAATACTATTGCAGATGCTGGAGATTCTGATTCTTTTTAATTGTCTCCTCCCTTTTCTTGAAATAGGCACAGCTGTTTTCACTGGGCTCAGTTGCAGAGGTTACATGGGTGAGGGTACATAGACCGTCGTTTTCAAAAAGGCATGGGCTGGTACAACGTATAATCATCAGAAACACCTCCTATAGTTATTTTGCATAAAATCTCCATGTAAATTCCTTGTAATTATTGCTAGTGCCTTGTGTCAATTGAATAATAGGCTTAGGACTGAGGTAAATCGGAAAAATTTCATATATCGAGGCTGCGGAGGAAGTAATATTGGACTAAGGAAATGAAGGATGACCAAAAAAGAAGCGAGGTGCTGGAATGCTGTTTCAGGATTATAATGAGACAAAAAGGGTTTATCATATAGCTTCAATAAATGATCTGGATGAAATTTTAAAGAAGGGGATCGACTTTGATGATAAGGCCACTTATAGAACTAAGTACTATGCCTTTCACGAATTTATCAATCAGCATAGAAATGAAAAAATCCCTTCATGGGTGGATAGAAGGAAAGCGATATTTGCATCTATGAACTACCGCAGCAGACCACGATTCTACTCCCATACGGTTATTTTGTCAGTTACCATAAAGCCCGAAAGGTGCTGGGTTGCCAATGAGAATAAGGCGAATCAGGTATACGAGCCATTTATAATGAAGGATGCCGAGCCCTTTAAGGAAGCACAGTGCTATTTGAAAGCTAGAGGGAGTGAGCTTCTAAAGGAGTATTGGAGAACCTCTCTTAGCTTTGAGGACAATCTAATAAAGCGGAGGGATTTAAAAAAGGGCTATGATGCAGAGGTGCTGATTTTCCATCCGATACCACCGGAGGATATAGAAATATTGTATATAGTATCTGATCATAGAAGACTCAGGCCTCACCAATGGAGAGAGATTTTTTGTAGGTAGCCCTTTAATATGGTATAATTACCAATAGCTAAGGTTAGTTGGGGGGATTTAAAATGAAGGTGGGTAAGGTGTCTACAGAGGTACTAAGAGAAATTATCTTTTCTAATATATCGCAGCATCGTTCGGAGGTTTTAGTTCCTCCGGGGATCGGGGAGGATTGCGCCGTAATAGATTTTGGCGATTACGTCTGTGTTATGAGCTCTGACCCGATTACCGGGGCCTCAAAGGGCATAGGAGGGCTGGCGGTGCATATTTCCTGCAATGATATAGCCTCCAACGGCGTGGAGCCGCTGGGGATAATGCTTACGATATTAGCTCCTGCCGGAACAACGAAGGAGGAGCTTAAGGAGGTTATGGTGGAGGCCAACGCAGCTGCAGCCTCTATTAATGTCCAGATCATAGGCGGTCATACTGAGATCACAGATGCAGTAAATAGAATGGTCATAAGCACTACTGCCATCGGCAAACAGCATAAGTCAAAATTTGTTACCTCCGGAGGGGCAAAGGCTGGTGATATTCTAATTATGACGAAGCATGCAGGCATGGAGGGGGCTGCTATCATCGCCAGTGACTATTATGATCAGCTGCTTCCGGTGGTTGGCAGGGCGGTATTAGAGGCTGCTATTGAATATTCAAAGGAGCTGAGCGTTGTCAAGGAAGGGGTCGTTGCAGGTAAAATGGGGGTTAGCTCAATGCATGATGCCACAGAGGGTGGTATATTGGGAGCTGTGTGGGAGCTGGCAGAGGCCTCCGGCCTCGGTGTCGAGGTATACATAGAAGCCATTGCCATAAGGAATGCAACACGAGAAATATGTCAGGCGGTAAAGATAGATCCCTATAGATTGATATCCAGCGGCGTCATGGTGATGGCTGCTGCTCCTGAGATAAAGGAAGAGCTGCTGTCTGTGCTTGCGGCGGAGGGAATAGCTGCAGCTGAAATAGGGAGGCTTAGGGAGGAACCAGCTAGAAGGCTAATTAGTAATGGGGAAGCCGCTGAGCTTCAGCCTCCTGATGTGGATGAGCTTTATAAGGTAGCTTTAAATATATGATGTAAGTATATAGGTATTATCACTTCTGATTTTTCGGCGTGATGATGCCTATTTATTTTTTTCATAGAGAATGAGGGCGTAGAAAGTATAAAAATTGCTATTTTATGTGACAATTGGAAGTCAATTTTACATATTTATGACAAATCTCCAGATATGTTGACATAACTTTTCATATAATGATATAACTAGTATAGAAGCTAGATTAATTCTATATTTTCAGTGCCTTTTAGTCGATAATTGTATGAAGGCCATGTCAGCTTAAAGGTCAGATAGGGGAAGTGTATAGGGGGACAAGTAATGAAAAAGCTATTAGCGATTGTATTAATTATCCAGTTTTTATTTGCCACAGCTTTAACGGTTAACGCCAACAGCAATATTGTTCAAATGACTATGGACGGTAAAAGTGTAACATTTAACATTGTTCAATTAAAGCTTAATGATCGGCAGGTTAAATCTGATGTTCCTCCTGTTATATACAATGACCGTACATTGGTGCCCTTAAGAGTAATTATGGAGAATATCGATGCTGAGATTGAATGGGATGGCGTTAATTATGAAGTGCATTTAAAGGCAAATGATAAGGAAATTACCTTAAAAATTAATAGTGCAGAGGCCACCGTAAATGGAGCAAAGAAGACTTTGCCGGACAATGTTCCTGCTAAGCTTATCAACGACAGAACCATGGTGCCGATCCGTTTTATTGCTGAAGAAATCGGACTTAAGGTAGAATGGGATGAAGCTGCTCGTACTGTTCTTTTGACAGAGGAGGAAAGGGAGCCCCAGCAGCCGGAAGCACCAGTAGTAGAGGCAACGGTTAAAGCAATAAATGTGAATGGCGAAAAGGATCTGCCGGAAATTAGAATAAAGACCACTGGAAAAGTGGAGTACGATGAAATTAAGCTAGTTAATCCCGAAAGAATTGTATTGGATATTAAAAATACCCTTTTTGACCTAGATAAAAAGTCGGATTTACAAAATAATGTCTACACAAAGCAATTTAGCAGCAGCTTTTTAAATGAGCTGAGGGTTTCACAATTTAACAACAATCCCTTTGTAACAAGGGTTGTGCTTCAGCTAAACAGCAGCATGCAGCATCAGGTGCGCTTCGACGACAATACGAATGAGCTGGTTATCAGCTTTGTTAATTATGTAAATTCAGTGAAAAGGGAGGTAAGCAATGCGAAGGAGATTATAGCTATAGAGGGCAATAACATTACCAGCTATAATCATTTTAAGCTAGCGAACCCCGAAAGAATTGTAGTTGATATTAAGGATGCCTTATTAAATCATAAGGACGAAGCCTATCGTTTGGATTTCAACAGCAATGTGGTAAAGTCCGTACGGGTATCACAATTCACCCCCGACAGCAGCTACAAGCCGGAGGATAAAATAGTCCGTGTGGTTATTGACCTTCAGGAAAAGAACGAATATGAGGATTATCATATAGAGGTAGTTGACAACAGACTTGTAGTCCACGTAGAGGGTAAGCCCTATGAACAATTTAAATATCAAGCTGTATCTCAATCAATATCTAATCTTATGTTTTTGAGTGAGGCAACTGCCACATATAATGTAAAGGCTTTAGAGGCAAATAAATTTAGAGTCACCATACCCAAGAGCAGCTACAAGGCTGAATTCAAGGAATTAGAAATAAATGACCATCTGATTAAGAGCATTAAGGTTGATGAAACAACGGATTCCTCCAACTATCTTGTGGAGGTTCAGCTGGTGGATGAGGTGGAATATAAGGTCCTGACGGGAACAAAGGTAAAAACCTTGATTATAGAGCTGGTCAACAAAAATAAGTATCGAGATATTTTAGTTGTACTGGACCCGGGACATGGCGGTAGCGACCCCGGGGCAATATCCACCATCAGAAAGATGCGGGAGGCAGACATCGTTTTGGATGTGGCCAAGCAGGTAAATCAAATGCTGGCGGATGCAGGCTTTAGGACCTACATGACTAGGTCCACCGATGTATTAATTTCATTGCAGGATAGGGCAGCTACTGCAAATGAAATGAATGCTGATCTATATGTAAGTATTCACGCAAATGCCACCACCAGCTCCAGTATACACGGTATAGAAAATCTCTATTATCCAAGTGAAATGGACCCTGATGACAACAGAGATAACAAAAGGCTTGCTCAGATTTTCCAAGCTGAAATGGTTAGCTTCCTAGGGGCTTACAGTAGGGGTATAGTAGCAAGGGATAAGCTATATGTTATAAGGGAGACGAATATGCCTGCTGTATTGGTGGAAATGGGCTTCTTGACCAACAAAGAGGAAGAGGACAAGCTGGCCACTGCGGAATACCGCACAAAGGTAGCACAATCCATTTACCAATCAATATTGAAATATTATGATGAAGTGCTTGACAAATAGCATAAGGGCCAGTCTTAGGACTGGCTTCTTTTTGCTATAGGGTTTAGAGAAATTATTAACATTTTGTTAGGTAATAGGGCGGCATTGTTAATATGTATACCTGTTTATTTTCAGGCGGCAGTAGTATAATTAAAATATAAGCAATAAAAAATCTTTAGGAGGCATATTATGGAGCTTATACTGGGTTATTTGTTTATATTCTTCGCAAGGTTAACTGATGTGAGTATGGCAACGATTAGAATGATAATGGTAGTAAGGGGCAAGCGCTTTATTGCTGCCACGATAGGCTTTTTTGAGGTCAGCATTTACGTAATGGCTATTGGCAAGGTTTTGAGCGGATTAGACAATCCAATTAATATATTAGTATATGCTTCAGGCTTTGCTACGGGAAATTTTATGGGGGTATTTTTAGAGGAAAAGCTGGCTATAGGCAGTATTGTTGCACAGGTGATTTCAGACCATGAGGTTATGAGGCTGGTGGGTATTTTAAGAGACAAGGGCTTTGGGGTTACAGTGATAGAGGGCTATGGCAGACAGGGCATACGCCATCTGTTGAATATTACCCTCAAAAGAAAGGATTTACAGTCCCTATACCAGATAATAGATCAGCATGATAAAAATTCATTTATAACAGTAATGGATACCAGGTCTATAAGAGGAGGGTATTTTTCAGCTGCTAAAAAGAAATAGCATAGTTTCGTCCCTCGGATAATATAAATGTTATATATTCAAAGATTTTATATTTGGGGGGACGAATATATGATAAAATATCGTCGTTTATGTGTGCTTCTTTTGATATGCAGCTTGGTATTGCTTACTGCTTGTCAAAATCCCTTAAATAAACTGGTGGGGAGGGATCAAGACTCTGACTCAGATGATGTGAGCTTGATACTTGAAAATGGATTAGGTGAAGAGGAAGGCTTAAGAGAAACGGTTTTATATTATAGAGATGATAAAGGCGTATTGATACCACTTATGAAGAAGATACCCTGGGAGGAAGGAATTGCTAAGGCTGCCCTGAAGGAGCTTGTGGATAATCCAGAGGTTAGGGAGGATCTGCAGACGGTGGGACTGCTTCCAACATTACCCGATGGTACGGATATCATAGGAATGTCAATAAATGACGGCTTAAGCAAGGTAGACTTTAACGACAGCCTATTAACCTGTGAGTCAGAGGCTGAGGAGCAGGCAATGGTAAAATCCATCGTATATACCCTTACGGAGTTTGAGGCAATTGACAGGGTGCAAATTCTGGTGAACGGAAAGGTTACCAGAGAGCTGACATTTGGTACTAAGGTGGATACTCCATTTGAAAGAGAACATATTAATCTAACACAGGCCTTAAGCAATGATACGATTCCTGTGGTGGTATATTACAAGACCTCCTATAATGGCGAGGATAGCTTCTTTGTACCAGTGACTAAAGCTGTAACCTCCCTTAAGGCAGATGTGAAGTCAGTTTTAAATGCTCTACTGGAGGGGGCGCCGGAAGGAACAGACTTTTATAGCGAGCTGCCGGAGGGTGTAATGGTAAACGACGTATATATAAAGGATGGCATAGCCTACATAGAATTTAGCGAGGAGATTACAAGAATTCCTGATAACCTAAGTCATCAGCAATCAATGGTATATGAGATTGGACTGACGCTAAAGGAAATAGAGCCTACAATAAGCCAGGTGAGGCTTTTATCCAATGGTACTGAAATCAATCTTCACAGCGATGTAGAGCTCAATCTTCCAGTATTTTCAAATAATTATTAAGGGGTGAAATCAACCCCTTTTATTTTTGTTCATAAATAAATCCAGCAGCGCTTAATATGTATGAAGCTATACAATGTTGTAAAAGATAGATTTAGCCCTAAAAATATAAAACATAGGCCTAAAAATATGATACAATACATAGGTGAATATTCATAAAAATATAAATTTTACATAGAAGGGAAGCGGTATGTTGGAAAGACTAGATGGAAGAAGACTAGATGAAATAAGACCTATTAAGATAACTAGAAATTTTACTAAGCATACTCAGGGTTCGGTTTTAATTGAAATGGGGGATACAAAGGTTATTTGTACCGCTGCAGTTGAGGATCGTGTGCCACACTTCCTTAAGAATACGGGTAAAGGCTGGATTACAGCCGAATATTCAATGCTTCCAGGTTCGACTATGATACGAAAGGTCAGAGAGTCCAGCAGAGGCAAGGTAGAGGGTAGAACGCAGGAGATTCAGCGGTTAATCGGAAGAGCTCTCCGCTCTGTGGTGGAGCTTGATGCTATAGGGGAGAGAACCATTTGGATAGATTGCGATGTAATCCAAGCGGATGGAGGCACAAGAACAGCATCAATCACCGGAGCCTTTGTTGCATTGGTGGATGCAATGTATCAATTGAAGCTTAACGGAGCTCTAGATAGGCTGCCTATAAGAAGCTTTGTCTCTGCCATAAGCGTTGGGATAGTCGAAGGGAAGCCAATGCTGGATTTATGCTATCAGGAGGATTCTACCGCCAAGGTGGATATGAACATAGTTATGACGGATAAAAAGGAATTTATAGAGGTGCAGGGTACAGGAGAAGAGGCGCCCTTTACAAGGGAGGATTTGATGGAGCTGCTGAGATTAGGGGAATTAGGAAATCAAGAGCTTCTGAAGCAGCAACGAGAAAGCCTTGGAGAAATTGCAGAGCTTGTAGGTAAGTAGTTTACAATAAAAGAATAAAGGGTGATTCAGAATGATGAAGGCTGTCATTGCCACCAACAATAGGCACAAGCTGGAGGAAATAGGTCAAATGCTGGTGGATTATGATATGGAAGTACTCTCGATGAAGGATGTTGGTCTTGAGGGCTTGGAAATAGTAGAGGATGGCAATAGCTTTGAGGAGAATGCCTTAATTAAGGCAAGAACGGTGATGGAGAGGACCGGCATGCTTTCTATAGCCGATGATTCAGGGCTCGAGGTTGAAGCAATAGGCAACCAGCCGGGAATATACTCCGCTCGCTTTGCAGGAGAGGAAGCCAATGATGAGGCAAACAATCAAAAGCTGCTGAGCTTATTAAAGGATGTACCACAGGAGAAAAGAAGCGCTCGCTTTGTTTGTGCAATAGCTGCGGTATTCCCCAATGGTGAGATTTTAACCCTTCGGGGAGAGTGCCCTGGTCAGATAGGCTATGCGCCGCAGGGGGCTGCAGGCTTCGGTTATGATCCCTTATTTATTGTGCCTCAGCTGAATAAAACCTTTGCAGAGCTGGGGGCTGAGGCTAAGAACAAAATTAGCCATCGGTCGGTAGCATTGGAAAAGCTTAAGGTAGCTCTAAGGGACAGGCTTGGGGTGTGAAGCATATGAAGATAGGTATAATAGGAGACTCCCATGGAAATCTGGCAGGCATAGCTGAAGCAATGAAGCATTTTACTAATGTTGACTATATTCTGCATACTGGAGACCACCACGATGACATAGACTATATCGTTCAAAGCTATGGGATTAAGGTATTAGGGGTACGGGGCAACTGTGACTGGACAGGGGCGACGGAGGTTATAAAATGCTTTGGCGGTAAGCGAATTTTATTATGCCATGGACATCAATACAATGTGAAATATAGCTTAAACGGAATATATTATAAGGGACAGCAGGAGGAGGCAGATATAATAGTCTTTGGACACACGCATGTACCTTTGTATATAGAAGAAAATAATATGATATTGTTCAATCCTGGCAGCACCAGTATTCCGAGAGGCGGCTCAAAAAGGAGCTGTGGAATGATTGAATTTGGCGAGAAAATAAGTATTAAGCACATCACACTGGAATAGAACTACAATTCAGCCATTAATTTAAGCTTAGGGGAGGACCCCTGACTTTAAATTTTATGGTGGTTGAATAATCCAAGTATATGGTGACAATCCTATAGAATGTCCCACTTGTTTTTTGAAGAGATTACGGCAAAAAAAAATAATGATATAAAAAAGTTGCCATATCAAAAGGCTTGACATAATCTCATGGAAGTGTTATTATAATCTAGCGTTCAAAAAACAAACAAGTACCCATAGCTCAGCTGGATAGAGCATCGCCCTTCTAAGGCGAGTGTCCGGGGTTCGAATCCCTGTGGGTACGCCATATATATGGTGGGTGTAGTCAAGCGGTTAAGACACAGGATTGTGGCTCCTGCACTCGTGGGTTCGAATCCCATCATCCACCCCAATTTAAGTAATTAATAATTGACAATTAGTAATGAATAATAGATAATATTTAATGTAAAAATTATTCATTGTTCATTGGGATATAGCCAAGTCGGTAAGGCAACGGACTTTGACTCCGTCATTCGAAGGTTCGAGTCCTTCTATCCCAGCCATAAATGTATGCGGACGTGGCGGAACTGGCAGACGCACTAGATTCAGGTTCTAGCGGGAAACTGTGGGGGTTCGAATCCCTTCGTCCGCACCAGGTTTTTTAATCAACACAAGCGGAAGTGGCTCAGTGGTAGAGCATCGCCTTGCCAAGGCGAGGGTCGCGGGTTCGAGTCCCGTCTTCCGCTCCAATTTGTGCCCATAGCTCAGCTGGATAGAGCATCGCCCTTCTAAGGCGAGTGTCCGGGGTTCGAATCCCTGTGGGCACGCCATTTTTTTTATCTAAAATTATATATGCGCCATTAGCTCAGCTGGATAGAGTTGCAGACTTCGAATCTGAAGGTCGGGGGTTCGAATCCCTCATGGCGCGCCAGTATATTAAAATACCAATACTCATGTGTTGGTATTTTTGTTTTTCAAAAAAATGTATTGAAAGTTAATTTATTCCACTATAGAATTAAAGTAATGCCAATTAAGGGGGGAATTTGATGAAAAAACAATTTTGCTTTACCCTAATTTTACTATGCTTGGTGCTTGCTTTTACAGGATGTGGGGAGGGTCTTGAAACACCCGAGGAAGCTGTTGCAACTGCTTTAAATGCAATAAAAAATAACGATAAAGCTACTATGACTCAATACTTCGGAGCAGAGAATGTTAAGACAGAGGAAGCTGACATGCTAGAAGAAGGTAAAGAAATGAGGGATATTTTATATAAAAATGTAGTGTTTAAAATACTTTCGACAGAAATCAAAGGGAATACAGCCGTGGTAAAAACGGAAATAACAAATATTGATATGGCAGTTGTAGTAGCAGATTATTTTACAGAGGGACTAGAAGCCATTTTTGCCAGTGTCTTTTCAAATAAGCCTTTGAGTGCGGATGCGGTTGCAAAGAAAACAGAGGAGATTTTTGTTGACAAACTAAAAGAGGCCACTGTTAGGAAAACACACTCGGTTGATATTAAGCTAGCTAGAATACAGGGGGATTGGAAAATTGAGCTTGATGATGCGTTGTTAAATGCTGTATTAGGAGGCTTGTTTGAAGCGTGGGAATAACGAAACTATCTATAAATTTAATTCATTTAAAAACACCCTATGTTTGTAAGTTTTAGCTTGCTAACAAAGTAAATTTACTTATTATAATAAAAACATAGATTTTTCGCTATCGCTCCGGAGGACATAGAAAAAATTCATATTCAGTCTGAAGCACCCAAAAAGTTTGGGTGCTTTTGTCATTTAAAATGCCCCGTAGATTGTTTTGGTATAGAGCATGCTTTAATATCTTCTAAACATTATTTTGACTGATGTTTTTTTGTATGATTATTTGTTATGGACATCACTAGACAAGGGGTCCGGCTTCCATTCTAGGTGTTAAAAAATTAATAATTGTAACAGTGTGAGTTGACTTGTTTCCGGGGTATAAATACACAATATGACTCTAAGGCTTTGAAATTCACAGTCTTATGGAATATATAGGATGTGACTAAATACGGCTTATTGATATATAATAAAAATGATATGTATTACTTGAATGATTCATTTAAAGAGAAATTACTATAATATATGCATTAGTGTAACTTAATTTTAACTCTAGGATAAATTGTACAGGCTCTAGAAGGGGGTTTTATCTGGATGAAGCTTTTTAATGAAATTATCAAGAATAAAGAAAAAATAGCCGTTATCGGCTTGGGATACGTGGGCTTACCTCTAGCTATTGCTTTTGCTAAAAAGGCCTCGGTAATCGGCTTTGATATAAATGCCGAAAAGATACAATGCTATAAAGCGGGAATAGATATTACAAATGAAATAGGAAACGAAGGACTAAGAAATAGCACACTCCTATTTACAGACAATCCCGATACTTTAAAAGAAGCGAAATTTTTAATTATAGCAGTACCAACGCCTATTAAAAGCGACAAGACGCCAGATTTATCACCGATTATAGAGGCCAGCAAATTAGCCGGCAGTAAATTGTCTAAAGGGGCTATTGTTGTATATGAGTCAACTGTATACCCAGGCGTAACAGAGGACATTTGTATACCTCTATTGGAGGAGAGCTCTGGTCTGGTGTGTGGAAGGGATTTTAAGGTGGGCTATTCACCTGAGCGGATTAACCCAGGCGACAGGGTTAATAGATTGGAAAATATTAAAAAGGTAGTAGCCGCAATAGATGAAGAAGCTTTGGAGGAAATATCAAAGGTATATGAGCTCATTATTGAGGCAGGTGTTCATAAGGTAAGCACAATAAAGGTAGCTGAAGCCACAAAGGTGGTAGAAAATAGTCAAAGAGATATTAATATTGCATTTATGAATGAGCTGTCAATGGTATTTGATAAGATGCAAATAGACACCTTTGAAGTAATCGAGGCAATGAATACCAAATGGAATGCCTTAGGCTTTTATCCTGGGCTGGTAGGGGGACACTGTATAGGAGTAGACCCCTATTATTTCATTTATAAGGCGGAAAAGCTGGGCTATCATTCTCAAATAATACTTTCAGGCCGGAAAATAAACGATAATATGCCAGTCTTTGTGGTGGAGAACTTAATAAAAAAATTGGTGGTTGCAGGCAAGCTTGTAAAAAATGCTAAGGTCGTTATTATGGGGATAACCTTTAAAGAAAACTGCAATGATTTAAGGAATTCCAAAATTGAAGATGTGTTTAAGCTTCTGCGAGACTATGAAATAGAACCGGACCTAGTAGATCCATTGGCGGATAAAGAAGCTGCTCTAAGGATTTACGGAAAAGAGCTGACGGATATTTCAAAGGTAAACAATGCAGATTGTATTATATTTGCAGTTCCACATGCTGAATTTAGAGGGCTTTCCTATGAAGAGATAGCATCAATGTATAAAGCGATTCCTAATGAAGAAAAAATCATAATGGATTTAAAGCATATTTTTGATAAGCAGGAGCTGCAAAATAAAGGATATATTTATTGGAGTCTATAGCTGAGGGGGAGTATGAAGATGAAATTTGCATCTAGAAAAGCAATATATTTAGTGGCTATTGTAATGCTAATTTCAGCCTTAAGCCTTTTAGCTAAAAACTATTTTGGCGACAAGCAGATTATTAATGCTGCTACAGATAATAAAGCTTCAAGGTATGACACAAGCAAAGCAGTAGAAAAAACCCTCCACAGCTTAAGCAATAATAGAAGCCAAGCGGCAATAATAAACGGGGTTATGACTGAAGAAAAAATCCTTTCTATTACATTTGACGATTTTACAGAGGAGTGGGTAGTGGAAAGCATATTAGAGCTGTTGGAGCAACATTCCACTAAGGCTACCTTTTTCATATCTGGTATAAAGGCAGCAGAAAATTCTACTTTAGTAAAGCGTATAGTGGATGAGGGGCATGAAATAGGGAATTATACCTTGACGGGAGCAAGAAAAATGGAGGAGTTATCCGAAGTGGAGCTGGCAAAGGATTTTTCCCGTGCTGGAGTTATTCTAAAGGAGTTAACAGGAGAGAGCCCTAAAATTCTAAAGGCAAATTCAACAGAATATACGAAGGAATTTTTGGAGGTGGCAAGGGCTGCCGGGATTAACAGTGTGGTGGAGTCCACTTATATACTGAATTATAAGAGCTTTTCATCCTATGAAATGACCCTTGGCTATATAGGAAAAATTAATAAGGGGAGCGTTATAACTGTTAAGTTATCGGGATATTTAGATGATGCAGAGTATGAGGCTGTAGAGCAGGAAGAAAAGCCTGCCATAGATAAGACGTCTACTATTGAAAATGAAAACAGTGGGAATAATAAGGCGGTATTAAGCGAAGAGGAACAGCTGCTGCAGGTAATCGAGTGGCTTTTAATGGCAATCGACGAGGCAAGCTATCGATCTGAGCTTGTCAGTGATTTACCCTATTTTCATAAGGAAAATGCTTATGCTGTAGATAATGATAAGGGCCTTCAGCCGGTAGGTGGAGGGGGAAGTAAGCCGGGTAATGATACTGTTAAGGCTACGGACTATAATAAGCTAAGACAGCAGAATCAAGGAAAAACCGCTAAGCTAATAAATAATATGTATACAACACAGCCGGCGGTGGCCTATGTATTTAAAGGTGTTAGCAATGAAAATACGGTTAATAATATTCTGCAGATTCTAGAGGAAATAAATGCAAAGTCGACTTTTTTTGTTACAGGAAGGGAAATACTGATGTACCCGGATACGATCAAGAGCATTGTTGACAAGGGGCATACTTTAGGAAATGGTGGATTGGGTTTAAATTCAAAAAATCCCAGCCAGTTAAGCTATGAGGAAATATCCTACGAGATAGAAGCCGGCGAAGCTGTTTTAAAGAACTTCCTTAAAGAAGGCTATAATTCCAGCAATAAATATTACATGCCCTTGTATGCAGACTCAAATGGCTTCGTATTAGAGGCCGCTTCTGCATTGGGGTATGAAAATGTAATTATGTATAATAGAAATTCCATATTAAGCAGATTTAAGGACACTGATGTAGCTACAATCCTCACGGAATACTATCAAAACGTCATTTCTCTGCATAGAGGAGATATTGTTTATTTTAGATTGGACTATCTGGCTAATGAGACTATTGAAGAACTGGTATTAAAAACGGCAGAGAGGCTAATAAAGCCTGCAGGCTATGCTATTGTAGCTGTAGATGAGTTAGTTTCCAATCCTTTAGCATATACTCCGGCGGCTAGAGGCATTGGCTTTAATAGGATAAAAGAGACCTACAATTTTAGCAAAGCCACCTTAGATAGGATGATAATCGACAGATATATAGGTAATCCCGATATTGGTACGGATGAAAGCTTAAAGGGCTTTACCCCTGAGGAGATTGATCAAATAGATAAAGGCGGAAGAATAGATACTGATGGAGAAAAGGTTATTTTTTTAACCTTTGATGATTGGGGTTCAGATATTATCATAAACAAAACTTTATCAGTACTAGATAAATATGATGCGGAGGCCAGCTTTTTCATTAGAGTTGGAAATGATAAGCTTTCCTATGAAAGTGATATGCCTAACCCAAATCTATTAAGAGCCATAGCCTTAGAGGGCCATGATATAGGGAACCATACCTTTACTCATAGACAGATTAATATCCTTGAAGAAGGTGAAACTAATTTAATTGTCAGGGATATTATTACTGCTCATAATGAAATGATGAGGTATATAGGGGATTTGGAGGAATTTAAGCCTTTATTTAGACCTCCGACCTTAGCCGTCAGCAGGTTGGCAATGGAAGTCGTCTTTAATATGGGATATAGCCATATCATAAATGGAGATTTCAGCACAAAGGATTATATGGCACCTAGTCTTGATTTCCTAGTAAATACCATGATAAATGGTATAAACATCAAAGATCGGGATAGTGGTGTAGCCCCGGATACTCCGGAGGAAGATATAAGAAGGATTGCGCCGGGTAGCATAGTGGTTCTGCATTTAAGCGACGAAAGCCAATATACTCCAGAGGCCTTAGATATCGTTATTCCCTACTATATGTCTTTGGGCTACAGATTTGAAAAATTAAGCACCTATTTAGATAATGACTATAAAAACCCTTCGAGGACCAATCAATAAAAAATAAAAGCTACAAGAACTAGCATTTACAATATTCATCAGGTTAAAAAACTACTCTGTCAGGAGAAATTTCATTATGACATTCATAAAAAAGCTTAAGGATAAAATAATAAAAAATAATAAGCATAAAGAGCTGAAGGATATCATATTAGAAATGAAAATGGATAGACGCGTATTGTCGAGGGTTCCTGACATGGAGGGCATTCGATCAAACCTTGACCGCAGAGGGAATGAAGCCATAGAGGTAGATAAGAATAATATGAGACTTCAAGAGGCTATTAAAATTAAGGAAGCAGGTCAGCGGTATAGGATTAACTATGATGTGAATGTAATATGTCATGCTGCCAATGGGAAAAAGGTGAAATTTAAAAGCAGAGGGGTAGACATATCCTCTTCAGGAATATTGCTGGATGTATCCAGAGAAGCTGATGTGGCGCTGTTAAAGGCGTCAGAAAAGGTTAAACTGGAATTTGAAATTGAAAAGGGCAGTATGCCGGAGGGCTATGAAATGAAGGTAGGTATAAAAGCTAAGCTTGTGCGCCTTCAGGAGACTAACGACGGCGCTTATCTATGTGGGTTTGTTTTTGATGAAACCCTAGCTCAATATGCAAATAAGCATAGAGGAAACTACATGCTTATGATATCCAGTATCTTTCTATTTTTCGTGTCGGCCTTTATCATACTAATGAGAAGTGAAAGCGTCATCTATTTCAATTTTAACAAGACCTTGTATTTATATAGTATCATAGCGGCAATATTTCTATTAAGCAGATATTTTTTCGGTGCCTTTTATAGGCCGATAGATATAAATCCAGATTTTACACCGGGGGTCAGTATTATTATTCCCTGCTTTAATGAAGAGGAATGGATTGAAAGAACAATAATTAGCTGTGTTAATCAGGATTACCCCATCGATAAATTGGAGGTAATAGTCGTTGATGATTGTTCCGGAGACAACTCCTTAGAGGTCATTAAAAAAACCGTAGCGCGCCTCCATGAAGAGGCAGAACGCTTTAAAACTAAGGATAGAGTGAGTATTTTTGCTCAGAAGGTAAATAAGGGGAAAAGAGATGCTCTAGCCGAAGGCGTTAAAATTGCAAAGCATGAGCTGGTGGTATTTGTAGACTCCGACAGCTTTTTAGATCCCTTTGCTATTAGAAACCTGGTTCAGCCCTTTCAGGACCCTAAAATGGGAGGGGTTTCTGGCAGAACGGATGTGGCCAACACCTACACCAATGCTTTAACAAAGATGCAATCAGTAAGATATTATATCGCCTTCCGTATCATGAAGGCAGCAGAAGCCTATTTTGACGCTGTAACCTGTCTTTCAGGACCATTGTCATGCTATAAAAAGGATATCGTTTTAACTAATATGGATGCTTGGTTAAATCAAAGGTTTTTAGGTCAAAGGGCCACCTTTGGAGATGATAGAAGCTTAACTAATTTTGTGTTGAGGGAGCACAGAACGGGTTATCAGGATACTGCAATTTGTTCAACGGTAGTGCCTAACAGGCATAAGATGTTCTTAAGGCAGCAAATGCGATGGAAAAGATCGTGGCTTAGGGAATCCATAATCGCAGCTAGATATATTTGGAAAAAGGAGCCCTTTAGCTCCGCCTTCTTTTACATGGGCTTATTTGTTCCGGTGCTTGCTCCCATCATCGTATTGTATAATCTTGTGTATATACCCATTGCATATAGCGTATTTCCTACCACCTTTCTTGTGGGAATTTTAATGATGGCCCTCATGCTATGCTTTACTCAGCTGCTCCTTAGAAAAAGTACAACCTGGCTATTCGGAATCTATTTTGTATTATATTATGAAACAGTACTTTTATGGCAAATGCCTGTAGCATGGTTTACCTTCTGGAAAACCACATGGGGAACAAGGATGACACCGCAGGATGTTGAAGAAGAGGAGCGAAGGAAAAAGAAAATCAGTAATATAGCCTAATAGTAAAAGAGGATGACTATAATGAAAAGGTATACTTTTTCTTTAAATAAAAAAGATAAAAAAAAGCTGATTAGAGGGACTATACAGGGAATCATACTAGCCTATGCTATTTATGCTATATTGGCTGCGTTCATTTTCCCAAAGCAATATGATATTTTGCCAGAGGCAGGAATTCAGACGGAGAAGGGATTTATTGCAATATCCTACTTTGGAGTAGACATTACAGGTGATGAGACATTAATCAGCAGCAAGAAGCTAGAGGAGCATCTAGGGGCATTGGCAGAATCTGGCTATGTGACCATCACCCAGAAGGACATAAAGGATTATTATTTAAACAACAAAAAATTACCTGAAAAATCGCTTTTTCTAATGTTTGAGGACGGAAGAAGGGATACTGCAGTTTTTGCACAAAAAATATTGGAGAAATATAATTATAAGGCTAGTATTTTAAGCTACGCCAATAATTTAGACATTAAGGATAATAAGTTTTTAAATTCAACAGATCTAAATGCGCTGCAAAAAAATAGCTTTTGGGAGATCGGCACCAACGGCTACCGACTTTCGTATATAAATGCCTTCGATAGGCATGATAATTTTATCGGAGAATTAAATACCAATGAATATCAGGTAGTAAGCTCGTATTTGGATAGGAATTATAACCATTATTTAATGGATTTTATTAGAGATGAATATGGCATACCAATGGAAAACTATGAAGAAATGAAGGATAGGATATCCTATGATTATAGAATGATTGAGGATACGTATACAAAGGCCATTGGATATGTTCCAGGAATGTATGTATTAATGCATTCAAACACAGGCAGCTTTGGAACAAATAATAGGGTTAGCGCCATAAATGAAGAGAATATATACAGCTTATTTGATATAAATTTTAATAGAGAGGGATATAGCCGTAATCAATTAACCTCCTCGATTTATGATTTGACTAGAATACAGCCTCAGGCCTACTGGTCTACCAACCATCTTCTTATGCGAATATGGGAGGATACAAAGCAGGATGTGGCATTTGAGTCAGGCGATATGAATAAAAAAGTGCATTGGAATACCCTATTGGGCGAATCGGAATTTATCGAGGATACAATTATTCTTACCTCCTTACCAGGGGACAAGGGCCTTATGTTTTTAAAGGATGGCCAAGGATATGAAGATATCGGCATAGCTATTGAATTGGAAGGAAATAAAATAGGCAGTCAGATTGTTTATATGAGGGCCGATGAGGAGTTAAAGGAATTTATTGCTGTTGAGATTATTGACAATGTATTGTATGTATACGAAAATAATAACAAAGGGCGGAAAGAGCTGTTTTCTTTGGACTTAGATATCCATGACGGCATTGCTCACCAATCAATGAATGAAAATAAAATAGAGGCAGAGATAAAATACCTGGAGGCAAGGCTTAAATATGCAGAAAACAAATTTCAGGAGGATGAGCTTAATCGCCTTTTGGAGGGAAAGCTGGAAGAGCAGTCTAAAATAATAGCAGAGGGTGAAGAGGTCTATGTCCCTAGAACCGATATACTGGAGAAGGGCGGTCGTCTGTTGGAAATAAGCCTTAAGGACGATAATTTATCCCTCAGGATAGACAGCAAGGAAGTATTTAAAAATATAAAAGCATCAGTTTTAGATCCAGGCTATGTGGGCTTGGAAGCTTCCTTTAAGGATTACGGCTACAGCCAAAGAAATTTATCGGACTCTATCTATGATGGTGTATTTAAAGAGATTGTTATTAGGGATATATCTCAACAGGATAAAAATGCGGAGGATATTTTGTATAGCAATAGGCTTAAGGGCATGGAAAAGCTTAAATACAATATGAAGGTAGTATGGCAAAAAATGATTAATTGGTTTATCAAGCATTTATAAATTCTATGGCTGAGAGGTGCGTATGAAAAATTATACGGTTATTTTTATAATCCTTCTATCCTTGCTATTAGTATCCTGCAGACAGGATAAAATTGATATTTTAAAAGAAGAACAAGCTTTAAATAAAGAAATAGATCTAACAGCATGGGGCGTATATTGGGATTCAGAGGGGGCCTCTAGCGAAATGCGTTATTTGAAGGAGCAATTAGACGGGATTTCGTATTTTGCTGCTTACTTTGATCAATACAACCAATTATTTATACCTGAAAATATAAGTGAGCTATACAAATCCTCAAAGGAAGCTCTAGGAAATGCCGAAACTCTCCATTATTTATCCGTAGTAAATGATAAAATAAACAGCGATGGCTCATCCTCCTTAAAGGATACAGCACTTTTATATAGCTTATTGGCAGATGAAAAATTAAGAAAAGAGCATATTAATAATTTAGCTAAGCTTACTTTAGAAAATGGCTATGATGGCTTAGAGATAGATTATGAGGGGATAAAAAAGGATGAAGCGCTATGGGGATATTTTCTGGAGTTCGTATCGGATTTATATCATGAGGCCAATCTACAGGGCTTAAAGCTGAGGGTAGTATTAGAGCCTTCTGCGCCAATCGATAGGTATGATTTTCCGGAGGGGCCTGATTATGTAATAATGTGCTATAACCTGTATGGTAGCCATAGTGGACCAGGGCCCAAAGCAGACATTAAATTTCTTCAAGAGCTTTCTGATAGGATGAAGCTACTCCCTTCTGAAGTTAATTTTGCATTATCAACGGGAGGCTTCGATTGGGATGCCAAAGGAAATGTAAGGTCCTTAACAGAGGAAGGCGCTGTGGAGCTAATGCTGCTATATGAATCAGAACCGGTAAGGGATAAGGAAAGCCATAGTCTCGTATTTAAGTACACGGATAATGATAGAATAGAGCACGAGGTTTGGTTTGCCGATGAAGCCACGTTGACACAATGGATAAAGACTTTATGGGATGAGAATAATACAAAATTTTCATTATGGCGTTTAGGTGGGAATTTAACGCGTTCGCTAAATGGTTTAAAGAACTAGCTATTAAGCTTAATAGCTTATAGGTCAAAGCAGTCAGCTAATACAAAGGCTTGATTGCTTTTTATTTTTATAAGTTTCCACTGGACCAATATACCTTTTTTATTTATAATCATCTGTATCCCATGAGCTCGGAATCCTTATCAGGTATGTGGAAGAACTTGGATGAAGAAGTTGTTTAATGATTAGCATGATAAGTTATTGACAAAATAAGCTGAAAATGATACTCTTTATCATAAGAGGAAATATATTATTTAGGTGGGTGAGGACTATGTTATTATCTAAGGCAAAATCAGGTGAGAGTTTTAATATTTTACGCGTTGAGGGTAAAGAAAAGATTAAGAAGTTTCTATTTACCTTAGGCTGCTTTGAGGGTGAACAGATTACACTGATTTCTCGGCTGGCAGGAAACTATGTGGTTAATATTAAGGACAGTAGATATGCACTAGATGAAAATATGGCAAAGTCTATTGTAGTAGAAGGTTAACACTAATAAAATCAATGATTAAATCACATATGCTATAGCATTTATAGCATATAATTTTCTTGTTGCATTGAAAATAATTATCAATATCAATATTTTTTTAAAGGGGGATTTTTATGAAAATTGCATTAACGGGTAACCCAAATTCAGGGAAGACCACTCTGTTTAATGCCATTACAGGAAAAGCTGAAAATGTGGGGAACTGGCCAGGCGTTACCGTGGCAAAAAAAGAGGCTGATTTAAAAAAGAAATACAATCAAAAGGGCGAAGCTATAAAGATAATTGACCTTCCAGGTACATACTCTATTTCACCCTTTACTGGCGAGGAAAAAATCACCAGAGATTTTATTTTGGGTGAAGAGCCTGATGTGATTATTAATATCATTGACGGTGCCAATGTCAGCAGAAGCTTATTTTTTACAACACAGCTTTTGGAGCTTGGAGTACCTATAGTTATTGCGCTGAATAAAAGTGACATAGTATCCAAAAGAGGCGATACAGTAGATCATGTTGCTTTGAGTAAGGAATTAAAATGTAAGGTCATTCCTACAACTGCTACATCAGAGGCAGGATTACAGAACTTAATTAATGAAGCAATCCAGACTGGAAAAGAGAAGAAGCCTCAAACAGCTCCTGTTTTTGAAGGGATGGATGCTGAGGATTCAGATTTAGCCAGACAAAAATATATTGATGGCTTAGTGACAAGATGTCAGGTGAAGAAGAGAGATGCTAGCAAAATCAGCATGTCAGATAAGTTTGATAGGATAGTAGCTCATAAATGGCTGGGACTGCCAATATTCTTTCTTGTAATGTGGGCTGTCTATTCCTTCTCAATAGGAGGCCTTGGAGGCTATCTATCTGGATATTTTAATGATACGCTATTCGGTGAAATCATACCGGGAGCTACTGCTGCCTTCCTTGAGGGTTTAGGAGTTAATGAGCTGCTGCAGGCGCTGATAGTAGATGGAGCTATAGGTGGCGTTGGCGCTGTTGTAGGCTTCCTTCCGTTGGTTATGGTATTATTCTTCTGTTTATCACTTCTGGAGGACTGTGGTTACATGGCGAGGGTTGCTGTGGTTATGGACAGATTCTTTAAGAAAATTGGATTATCTGGTAAATCCATTATACCTATGATTGTTGGTACTGGCTGTGCTATCCCTGGTGTTATGGCAACTAGAACGATTGAAGATATCAATGAGAGAAGAATGACAACTATTTTAACCCCATTTGTTCCCTGCGGTGCTAAGCTGCCAATAATAGCTTTGTTTGCAGCTGTATTCTTTCCTGAACAGGGCTGGGTAGGACCAAGCATGTATATTATTGCAATTACTATGATTGTAATTGGTGGACTTTTACTTAAGAAAATATTTGTATGGGAAAACAATTCACAATTTATTATGGAGCTTCCAGATTATAAAATACCAAGCATTAAGTATGCCTTCCTTCAAATGATTGATAAGGCAAAGGCGTTTATTTATAAGGCATCGACAATAATTTTGGTATGTAATACCTTAGTATGGTTTGCGCAGGCCTACAGCTGGGGCTTTAGACCGGTTGAGGATCAGAGCCTAAGTATATTAGCTTCAATTGGCTCGCTTATGGCCCCGCTTTTAATACCACTTGGTTTGGTGGGCTGGCAGATGGCAGCAGCATCGATAACAGGCTTTATTGCTAAGGAAAATGTTGTTGCTACCTTAGCGGTATTATTGGCAGTAGCCTCCGAGGAAGCCTTACACATGCCAGGCGGAGCTTTAATGCAATTCTTCACACCTGTGACAGCTTATGCATTCCTAGTATTCAACCTATTTACGCCACCATGCTTTGCAGCTATCGGTGCTATGAACTCAGAGATGGGTTCAAAGAAATGGTTATTCAGAGCCTTGGCCTTCCAATTTGGAGTAGGATATACCTTGGCTATGCTGATTACTCAAGTCGGGTCCCTAGTTGTATATGGTACACCTGCTGTGGGCTTTGTACCGGCTATTATAGTAACAGCACTGCTTGCAATCTATCTTGTGGCAATTATTAAGAAGGCAGATACTAAACGTGCCGAATTAGGAGTTGAGGCGTAATGGCCAATGTAGTGATTGGTTTGGTCTTTGCAGGTATTATCATATTTGCAGCTACAAAGGTATACCGAGATTCAAAAGAAAAAAAATGCAGCTGCGGCAGTAGCTGTTCAGACGCAAAAAAATGCAATAAAGCCTAAACGTGTCAGCGGGACGCTTCGTTTGACACGCAGTTTTAGTAAAATTCTTAAGAAATACAATTTGAGAATAATATTCCACAACCCCCGTAGTAGTTGCTACGGGGGTTGTGTCATTGGGACGCTTCGTTTGACACGCCAATAACCTCCTGTAGTAATTGGCTATGGAGATGTATACTTCGGATTTAAATGTTATACACCACCAATCCACAGCATATACACACACTATCAACAGGCTTATCCACAGATGAAAGCGTATTCAAGACTCGTCATATAGAAATTGTGGATAATGTGGATAGATTATACCTCTCTGTTATATAGCACCTTGACCTCTTGTCTGTTGGGCATAATAATGAAATAGATGCCTAGGAGAATGAATATTCCATAGATAATAGCAATGACCTTATATGCTAAGAACTCTCCCAGCCAGCCGGCAAATAGTCTTCCTGATACCATAGCAATACTAATGAGCATATGGTAAACCGCATTTATCCGACCCCTCATTTCAAAAGGGCGGCGCTTTTCCTGAATTCAGTACTGAAGCCCTCTTTTATGTCATTTAGGTAGGCAGATTTAAGGGACCTGAGCATTGCTTAGGTCCCTTAAATTAATCATATCCCCCAAATCGGTACAATCAAATTTTGGCTGTCAAACGCCGATAGCCTATCAATGGTACAAAGTACAGCCCCTGTTCCACGCTCCAAGGAGGCTTTATCTATAACCCCAAACACCCGGGTGAGCTGACTTTGTGGGGTAGCAGTCTTTTTGATTTCCATGGGGTACAGCTTGCCGCTGTCCTCCAGCAGAACATCGATTTCCTTGGTATCCTTATCCCGATAATAATAAATAAAGGCTTCCCTACCGCAGTTGTGATAGCTCTTGACAATCTCAGATACCACAAAATTTTCAAGAATTGCACCGCTCATTGCACCGTTCATCAGGGTATTACTATCGCTCCACTTGGTTAGGTATGCCACCAAGCCACAGTCATAGAAATAGAGCTTAGGTTTCGTCACCATGCGTTTGAGCATATTGTTAGAATACGGGTGTAGATAAAACACGATACCCAGCCTCTCTAAAATTCCAAGCCAGCTTTTGGCGGTAAGCATCGTGTCGTCAATTGGACTCCGTCTATTATTTACATTTATTGTATTTTAGACGAAACACTTGGAATATATACCATGAAAATATAGATAAATATCAAAAGCAATAACTCCTTATTTCAACAAAGAGTTTATTTTGATACAATAAGCATAATGGATAGACATATCATCACATGAAGTAAACAGGTGAGTTAGGAGGATATATCCGCATGAAAAGGATAAAAGGCATAGCAGCTATTCTACTTGTAGCTTTGCTATTACAAGTGCTGATTTACAAGCCCTTAATGGTACAGGCTGATATTTTAGCACCTATACAGGAGAGGCTAACAGAGATAACTCAGGAGGAAAAGGAAATCCTTCAGCAGCTTTTTGACATAACACAGGAAATAGATGAGGCTCAACGGCAGGAGGAAGAGGTGGCTAAAGAGGCGGCCCTTTTGTCGGAGGAGATCACAACGATCAGTAACAGGCTAAAGAAGGAGGAGGAGAGCTATAACAATAAACGAGGAATCCTGCAGGAGGTTCTCAGGGGCTATCAAAGGAGGGGGGCAGCATCCTATCTTCATGTAATAATATCCTCCCGAAGCCTTGGGGATTTGCTAAAGCGATTAAATATAATAAGAGAGTTTACAAGGGGTTCTGGCGTACTGCTGCAGGAGCTGGAGGAAAGCAAGGAAGGGCTGCAGACAGAAGGGGCCCTGCTGGAGGAACGAAGGGCTAAGCTTGAGAACTTGGAGCTAGAGCTTAAGGACAGAATTGCTGAAAACCAGAGGCTGACAGAGGAGCTGGAGGTAAGCCTAGTAGCTTTGGGAGAGGAAGGCCAATATTATCAGGAGAACCTGCAGCTGCTGCAAAAGGAGTGGAGAGAGCTGTCTCTAAGCTTGACGGGCCTTAGAGAGACCATAACAAATGTAATAAAGGCAGGCAGCCTTTCACCGGATGTATTAAAGATCACCTATAGTCTGTTTAATGCAAGGGTGGCAATAGAGGAGCAGGATTTTAACAGTATTTTTAAAGGCAATTCCACCCTTTCAATGCTGGAATTCAAATTTATAGAGGATAAGGTAATAATGTCGGTGCCTGAAAAGGGCCTGGAGCTAATGGGGAGTTTTACAGTGAGGTCAGGAAACAATCTGGAGCTGATGGTGGAGGGAGGCCACTTTTATGACATGCCACTAAAGCAGGAGTCTATTGATGATTTATTCAAGGAGGGACCCATTATCATTGATCTGTCACCAATTACAGAGGGCAATAGCATACGTTCTATCGGTATATTTGATGGTTATCTGGAGCTATTGATCGTTCCGATATTATTTTGATATGGAGGGAAAAAAATGATAGAAGGTAGAGGCATTAGCCTGAAATATCCCGATGGTACATCGGCGCTCAATGAAATTGATATACAAGTAGATGCAGGAGATATGCTGTATTTAATAGGGCCCAGCGGCTCAGGCAAGACCAGCATGCTAAAGCTATTTATGGGCATGGAGGCTCCTACTGCAGGAGAATTAAGGGTTTTGGGAGCAGCAATGACGAATATAAAGGGGTCTCAGCTACAACAGCTAAGACGGAGCATCGGTCCGGTTTTTCAGGAATTCAGGCTTATTAAAGGCAGGACTGCCCTTGAAAATGTAATGATGGGCTTAAGATTTTTAGAGCTTTCCTCAAGAGAAATAAAGGAGCATGCAGTAAATTCTCTTGAAAGGGTAGGGCTGGGCCATAAGCTGAGCTCCTTAGTGGATAACATGTCCTGGGGAGAGGGACAAAGGGTCTCTATAGCTAGGGCGGTTGCACGAAGACCGGCCTTGATACTGGCGGATGAACCCACCGGAAATTTAGACAGGGAAAATGCCATTAAGATATTGGATCTATTGGATTCCTTCAGGGACGCCAGCACAGCTGTGGTGATTACAACCCATGCAACCCATTTAATCGAGGATAGACCTGATTCAAGGATTGTTGAAATTTTAAACGGAAGAATAATGGAAAGGGCTTGGGGGGAGGTTTAATATGCAATATATAAAGAATAATATCGGATATTTTTCTAAGGAAGCAAAGACGATTATAAGGCTAAACCTAGTTTCCAACCTTCTTTCGGTATTCAGCGTAGGACTTATACTCTTTATTCTTGTATTGGTGACCACCGGCTGGTTTATCAGCAACGAAGCTATTGGTCAGATTCAGAGTGAGGCTGAGATCAGCATGTACTATAACGAGGAATTGGAGGCTACAGAGCTAACAGAGCTAATTGAAAGGGTCAATGCCACAGAGGGGGTAGAGGTCAGCCAATTGGTGACTGCTGAGGAGTCCTATAGCCAGATGGTGGAAATACTGGGGATGGATGCGGAGGTCCTTAGACATTTTGAGGATAATCCCTTTACTGGCTATATCGAGATTAAGATAGACATTAAGGAAATAGATGGGGTTCTACAGCAGTTGGAGACATTGGATAGTGTTGATTATATAAGGGATAATAGGGAGGTACTACAGAGTTTGATGGATATAGAACGGGTCCTCAGGCTGATATCCTACTTGGTGTTCATCGCTGTTGGGATCGCAACCCTTGTAATTATAACCCATCTGATAAGAAGTGGTATTTATAATAGCAGAGAGGAAATAATTACCCTGCGGCTGCTGGGGGCACCGGAGAGCTTTATATCTATGCCCTTTGTATTGGGTGGACTGCTTTTAACCGTGGGGGGCGGTGCTTTAGCCATACTATTATCCACCGGGGTTTTAAGGCTTGTATATAGTCAGCTGATGGGACCATTGCCCTTTATTCCACTGCCGGAGCAAAAAGCGGTTTTCTCTAAAATAGTGGGTCTGACAATACCACTAAGCATTGCCTTAGGGTTTGCAGGAAGCTATTTCGGCTTGAAATCAGCAGCTGAGGATTAAAATAAATGCCCTATAGATCAAGGCCTATAGGGCTTAGTACATTGGGTTACCTAAAATTCTATTTTTTATTGCTTCTTCTGGTATCCAGCAAAAACCAAAAGGTTAGATAGGGTATATAATAAAGCAGCATATCCAGTCTACCTGAAAAATAAGAATATAAAAAAATTGCCATAGCTGAAGACAAAAAGCATCTAAGGGGGGTAATCACCTGCTTTGAGGTGAAGGCTAGAACCTTTTTAGTAAGAAAATAGGTCAGAAGTGTAATCAATAATGAGCCTATTAATATTTCAATTATGTGCATTCACATCACTCCTTTTTTATATTATAGCATTTGGGCGGGGCATAATGCCAATACTAGCTGAAATTGAAAAGCAGAGAACATGATAAAATATTAAATGAGTTGTATAGAAAAATTTTTAGGTAAAAATTTGCTTATTTGTATTTAAATATTTTATAATAAAAAAAGATGCTTATATAGTACAGATATGAGGAGGAGTATTAATGATGAATACCAAGGAAATTATGGACTTAGCCTTGAAGCTGGCGGGCTTGGATGCGGTACCGGCGGATTCAGGAATTATTGTTGAAGGGGAAGGTATCAAGAAAATAGCCATTGGAGTGGATATGGAGCTGGCTGAAATGATGCTGGCAAGAGAATTGGGGGTGGATTTAGTGATCACCCACCACCCAACAGGCGGTAGTCCAAGATTAGATTTACATAATGTTATGGACAATCAAATAGATAGAATGATAAAGGCTGGAGTTCCTATTAATAAGGCACAAAAGGCCCTTCAAGAGAAAAAGGGTCAGGTGGAAAGAGGCATGCATGTATCCAATTATGACAGAGCAGTATCAGCAGCAAAGCTTTTAAGCATGCCCTTTATGGCAATCCACACGCCAGCAGATATATTGGCAGAAAACAAGGTGCAGGAGCTAATGGATGAAAAGCTTAAGGATAACCCTAAGGCAACCCTGCAGGATGTAATTGATGCCCTGGAAACCCTTCCTGAATATCAAAGAACACTGGCAAAGCCTGTTATCAGAGTTGGGAAAAAGGATGATTATGCAGGGAAAACCTTTGTAACCATGGCAGGCGGAACCGGTGGAGGCAATAGCGTATACAAGGCCTACTTCGATGCAGGGGTGGGCACGTTGGTAATGATGCATGTGCCTGAGGAGGGCATAAGTGCCATTAAGGAACAGAACATCGGTAATGTAGTTATTGCTGGTCATATGGCCAGTGACTCTGTGGGCATAAATCAAATTTGTGCTGCCCTGGAGGAAAAGGGGATCGAAATAATAAGAATGAGCGGAGTAATTGATCCGAAATAGCAATAAAATGGCGCATAGGTATATATGCGTCATTTTAGTACATAAAACTAACATAGGGGGTGCTGAGGGTGAACATCAAGCAGTATGCAAATCATTACAAGCAATATGTGATAGATTTAAGAAGGGAGTTCCACACGTATCCGGAGACCCGCTGGCAGGAGAGGAGAACCTCTCAGAGAGTCAGAGAGGAGCTGGAAAAGATGGGAATACCCTATATAATGGCTGCAGAGCTGGGAATAGTAGCCACGATAAAGGGGGAGCAGGAGGGAAAAACCATAGGCCTTAGGGCAGATATGGATGCCCTACAGGTACAGGAGCTTAATGATATTCCTTACAAGTCAAAGTATGATGGCGTAATGCATGCCTGCGGACATGACGGTCATATGGCAATGCTACTGGGGGCTGCCAGAGTATTAAATGAAATGCGGGGAGATATAAAGGGAGCCGTTAAGCTTATCTTCCAGCCGGCAGAGGAAGGGGCCCAAGGGGGAAAACGGATGATAGACGAGGGTATTATGGAGGGCATAGACGAGGTTTTTGCAATCCACCTTTGGTCGGATATTCCCTGCGGCACTGTATCTGTAGATGCGGGGCCGAGGATGGCTGCAGCTGACTATTTTAAAATAACCGTGAAGGGTCGGGGAGGACATGGTTCTATGCCACATCAGGGTGTGGATGCTATTGTGGCGGCTTCGGCTATCGTAATGAATCTTCAATCGGTGGTAAGCAGAGAAATAAGTCCGTTGGAATCAGCGGTGGTGAGCATAGGCTCCTTCCAATCGGGAACTGGCTTTAATGTAATAGCCAACGAGGCGGTGCTGGAGGGGACCACTAGATGCTTTAATCCTGAGGTTAGAAGGGTTTTGCCGGAGATAATAGAACGGATTGTGAAGAATACCGCCGACAGCTATAGAGCCACTGGAGCACTGGATTATATCCCAATGACCCCACCAGTGATAAACGATGCCCTCTCCTCTCAAAGGGCAGAGGAAGCGATTACAAAGCTATTTGGAAGAGAGGCGCTTTACAGCTTTGAAAAGATAATGGGTGCGGAGGACTATGCATTTTATCTGGAAAAGGCACCGGGCATAATAGCTTTCGTAGGTGCAGGAAATAAAGAAAAGGGAATTAGCTTCCCTCATCACCACGGCAGGTTCAACATAGATGAGGATGCACTGGAGATTGGCACTGCCTTACATGTACAGTATGCAATGGATTTTTTAAATAAATAGATTTTTTTAATAAATAGATTTTACGACCACATTTCATATACGAGGTGTGGTCTTTTGCATGAGAAGTATATAGAAAAAATTTAACGAGAATAATGTAAAAATAAGGTTGACATTATATCCCATGCGAAATATACTATTAACATAGTTAATAATATTAACAATGTTAATAAGGGAGCGAATTAAATGAAAACACTGATTGTATTTTCATCAAAGTACGGCACGACAGAGAGTTGTGCTAAAAAGCTGGCGTCAGCAATAAGGGGAACAGCAGAAGTGGTCGACGTAAAAAATGAAAGTAATAAGGATTTGAGTACCTACGACAATATTATTATTGGGGGCTCGATATATGTGGGTACTCTCAATAAAAATATAAAGGCCTTTGTAGAAAACAATGAAGGGCTGTTAAAGAGTAAAAATGTTGGCTTATTTTTATGCTGTCAAGACAAGCAAAAAGCCCTTGAGGAGTTTATGACCTTGAATTTTCCCGCGTGGACAATAGAAAAAGCCTTTGTAAGAGGACACCTAGGACATGAGATAAAGCTGGAGGCAATGAATTTTTTTGAAAGAGGTCTATTAAAGCATATTATGAAGGTGAAGGAAAGCTATTCGCAGATCGACGAGGAGGCCATTGCCAGATATGCTGCAGAAATAAACAGATTGGAGGCTGTCAATGGATAAAAAGGAGCTACAAAGACAAAGGATGATGACCTATTTTATAAATGCAGCAAAGGAAATAATAGCAGAAGAAGGGATAAGTGCCCTGAGTGCAAGAAAGGTAGGGGAAAGGGCAGGCTACTCCTATGCTACAATATACAATTATTTTTCAGATTTAAACACACTGTTATTTTATTGTGTGTTTGATTTTCTAGAGGATGCCTACAGATATTTGCTCAGCTTTAAGCAAGAGGGCATAGATGCTAAGCAGCAGCTTGTGACTTATTCAACAGAGTATTTCAGATATTTTGCCGATAGGCCAGATACATTTAGGCTGGTGTTTATAGAGGCTATAGGCAACCCACCGGAGGCTATAGCGAGGGATCCCCAAGTTTCAGTGGCTTCGCTGCTGGAGGAGGCCTTAATTGCATGTGTTAAGGAGGGATACCTAGAAGAAAGCAATGTGCAGGTGGTAGCCGAAATAATTGCAGCAAGCATACATGGAAAGCTGCTGTTTCTGGTGCAGAACAGGATATTGGAAGGAGCAGACACTGAAAAAATAGTAGGCATGCTAGTCAATGAAATAGAGCTTTTAATTAAAAGAAAGAGGTGATGAGGTTGGCAAAAAGTGGATTCAAGAAAAAAATTAAGATCGTCGGTATTGTGATATTTGTACTGGCAGCTACTTTTTTCATAGGGCTTCAGATCATGCTGAGGGGCTTTAGCAAGGAAATAGCAAAGGTGTCAATAAACAACATAAACCTAGCAAATATTGAGGACGGGGACTATACAGGTGAATTTAACTTTAACGAGGCAGTAGGAGCAAAGGTCGAGGTTACAGTTAAAAACAACAGAATCATTAATATAGAAATACTTGAGCACAAAACAGGAATGGGTAGCAAGGCAGAGGCAATAACCAACAGTGTATTAGATGCTCAAAGCCTTGAAGTGGATTTTATTTCAGGTGCTACCGGCAGCAGCACGGTAATACTTAAGGCTATAGAAAATGCACTAGAGGAAAAATAAAAGCTTAAACAAAATATGTATTGGGGGTTATAGCTTGAAGTCTATTGTATTGGATGCAACAGAAAACAATAAATATGAGGAAATTCTTTCTGAAGAGCTGGAGCTTCAAGGAGATGAAACGGTATATTATAAGCTAAGGCATAAAAATATAATGCCCTGTAGGGCCTGTGGCGCCTGTGGTGATGTAACCCCTGGAAGGTGTATCATCAAGGACGATATGCAGGAGGTTTTGAAAAATATAGCCATAGGTGATAGAATTATAATGCTGACACCTATTAGCTTTGGGGGATATTCAGCTCTTCTAAAAAGGGCAGTTGACAGGTTTATGGTGCTGGGGCTTCCTTTCCTGTCGGTTAAAGCTGGAAAGCTTGTACACCCCATGAGGTATGGCACAAAGGCCTTAATAGGTATAGGCATAGCAGGAGATGGACCTATGGGTCAAGAGGAAAACTTCAAGCTGGTGGTGAAAAGAAATGCAATAAATATGCAGTCCCCCTACAGGGCATTGGCATTTAGAGATATAGAAAATAAAACAGATGTACAGCTTCAGATAGCAAAAGCACTTAGGGAGGTAAAGGCATGAAAAGGCAAATTCTAATTCTAAATGGAAGCCCAAGAAAAAACAAAACCTCCTATAGCTTTGCCCGAACACTGAAGGCTCTGGCGGAGGAAATGGAACATGAGGCAGAGATCATTCATATTATAGATTATTTTGACGGAACAAAGAGCATCGACGAGCTAAGGCCACTTGTAGCGAGCTGTGAGATTATAGGATTGACCTCACCATTATATGTAGACACCCTGCCGAGCTATGTCATATGGTTTTTCGAGACCATATCAAAGGAGCTGAAATGCGAGCTTAGAGGAAAGTCCTTCTTTGCAATAGGGCAATGCGCCTTTCCGGATATAACCATGAATGAACCATTGATAGAGTCCTGCAGGCTTTTCGCTAATGCATTGGAGATGAATTGGCTGGGGGGCCTAAGCTATGGCGGCGGCGTCATGTTAAATGGTGCTGCTTTAGAGAGCTTAGGAAAAAAAGGAGAGAAGATGATTCTAGCCTTTAGAATGGCTCTGGAGAATATATTGGAGGGTAAGAGAATCCCCAGTAGAGCACAGGAGCTGTTAACGATAAAAATTCCCACAATCTTAAACAGACCCTTGGCTATGGTGCTTAATTATAGAGCCAGAAGAGACGCTAAGAAAAAGGGGATTGATTTAGAGCGGAAGGTTTATCTTGAATAAGGAGGTTTATTAATTTTTGGTTTGACTTGGTAAAAAAAGTATATTATTGTTGAAATAAGAAGGGTTGAGCTGAGGACTAAAGCCATGATGTTATCTGCTCTACAGGGAATATACAAAAGATATGGTACTGTCGGCAGACTTCTCATTAGAGAGGTACATTTATGATATAATACAAATAAGAATTATAAGATATTCAGTAAATCGGTATCTTGAGAGGGTGGTGTAGATAACATGGCAAGAATTATGTATACTTTAAATGATATACTGGAAATATTAAGTATTAATATGAATAATATAGAAAAGCTATATGTTTCAAAAATTGGTTTGTTTGGTTCTTTTGCTCGAGGCGAGCAAAATGAATCAAGCGACGTGGATATAGTGGTGGAGTTTGAAGAGGGGCATGAAACCTTTGATAACTACATGGATTTAAAGTTCTATTTAGAAGAACTGTTTGGTAGGAAAGTAGATGTCGTTATCTTAAACTCAATAAAGCCATCGATGAAACCTCACATTATGGGGAGTGTGAAATATGCAAAGGGAGCTTAATGTCTACGTTGAAGATATAATCCAAGCTATTGGGAAAATTGAAAAGTATATTTCGGATATGGAAAAAGAGGATTTCATAAATAATGAACTTGTACAGGATGCTGTAATAAGGAATTTGGAAGTTATAGGAGAAGCGGTTAAAAGGATTCCTAATGATGTTAGGAGCAGTTATGAGGAAGTACCATGGAGAAAAATTTCGGGACTTCGTGATATTCTGATTCACGAGTATTTTGGGATAAATATTAATATAGTTTGGGATGTAATTGAGAATAAACTGCAACCGCTAAAAGTTGTTGTAGTGGAATTGCAGAAAATATATGATTGATTTATAGCTTCAAGTCAGCTGCTGGAATTTTTAAAATCAAAGGTAAAAGGCTTTATTGAATTCTACGGGAGCCGATTGATTTAGATAAATGTACCACAGAAGAACTATTATACCTCACCATAGCTTCAGCACTAATAGATTATTGCCTTCAAATACAGGGTATGGACGTGCCAACATGGATTAGAGACGTAAGATTGAGCTTGAAAAGCCCTATTATTAACTCAATAAGATTAAGTGATTTTGAAAAGTTCAAGTTGTTTTATTCAAATCCAGCCCCTTTTAGAGTTAGAAATGTTTATTTTGATTTGAATGGGATAGGTAGTGTTTAGTAATAAGGAGAAGCTTATTAATAGTCTCACCCCCAAAGAAAATTAAAATATTTCATATTGATGCTTTCAATACAGAACAGCTAAAGCATTTGAATTATCAATTATACAAAATTGCTTATATGTTGTATTATAATTCTATTGTAAAAGTATAGTTAAATTTTAAACAATCATTGAAAAATCTGACTATTTTTAATATAATTTAGATAGCTATATGAGTCTTTGAAAATTTTAAAAGCGTACCAGATGAAGGTAACGAGAGATATCCTTGCAAAAATTTACATAATTAAGGGTAGCCGAAGAAGCAATATAAAAAGTACCTGCTTTTTATAGAAACTTTCAGGCCAACGTATCGTTGTCGGATGGAACTCTGAAGAGTCCGAATAAGTCGGCGCCGAAGGAGAAATACTATGTGTAGAAGCTCTCAGGCAAAAAAACAGAGGCATATAATGACAAAAGGGTTAGGTCGTTATATGTCTTTTTAGTTTGCAAAAAAATTAACAATGAATCACGGGTAGCATAAAAGCATAGCATGTATATGCAGACTTTAATCAAATAAGAAGGGAGCTGGGATGAGTTGGAGCCTAAAAAAACATCACTTTACGAAACACACAAAAAGCATAGCGGTAAAATAATTGATTTTGCCGGCTGGTCACTACCGGTTGAATATGAAGGAATTTTAGTGGAGCATGAGGCAGTAAGGAATGCAGCAGGTCTATTTGATGTATCCCATATGGGAGAGGTTGAGGTTAAGGGTAAGGATGCCTTCAAATTTGTTCAAAACCTTGTTACCAACGATATAGCTGTTTTGGAGGATAAGCAGGTTATATATACCTTTATGTGCTATCCTCATGGTGGTATTGTAGACGACCTATTGGTTTATCGTTTTGATCAGGAGCATTTTTTCTTGGTTATCAATGCCAGCAATATAGATAAGGATTTCCAATGGATGACAGATAATTCAGAGGGCTATGACCTCACACTGGAAAATGCTTCAGTAGATTACTCAGAGCTGGCATTACAGGGGCCAAAGGCTCAGGAAATACTGCAAAGGCTTACTGATACAGACCTCTCCACAATTAAATTCTTCTATTGCGAAAGAGATGTAAAGGTAGCGGGCTACAGCTGTTTAGTATCAAGAACTGGATATACCGGTGAGGATGGCTTTGAAATTTACTTAAATCACGAGGCGGCGCCAAAGGTTTGGGATGCATTAATTGAGGCAGGTAAAGAAGAAGGCATTAAGCCTGCAGGTCTTGGTTCCAGAGACACCCTAAGATTTGAAGCAACTCTGCCACTGTATGGTAATGAGCTTGGAGAGGATATCACTCCATTAGAAGCTGGTTTAGGGATGTTTGTTAAGCTAAACAAGGAAGCCTTTATTGGTAAGGAGGCTTTGGTAAAGCAAAAGGAAGAGGGCCTTAAGAGAAAGGTCGTGGGCTTTGAGCTGGAGGATAAGGGTATTGCAAGACATGGCTACGAGGTAGCAGTCGGAGACCGGATTATTGGCTTCGTAACCACAGGTTACTTATCACCAACCTTAGGCAAAAACATAGGTCTGGCAATGCTGGATATCGAATATACCGAGCTGGGCACCCCTATAGAGATTAAGGTTAGGAAGAGAAGCCTTAAGGCTAAAGTAATAAGCAAGAAATTCTATGACAAGAAATATAAAAAATAAGATACAATATAATAAAAATTATAAGGAGGAGTTTAGGTATGAAGTTAGTAGAGGGTTTATATTATTCAAATGATCATGAGTGGGTTAGAGTTGAAGGAAATAAAGCATATATAGGTATCACTGATTATGCTCAAAAGCAATTAGGAGCAATAGTATTCGTTGAGCTGCCGGAGGTAGATACAGATTTCGCTGAAGGCGATGCCCTTGGTGTTGTCGAATCCGTTAAGGCTGCTTCAGACATTTATATCCCTGTTTCAGGAGCCGTTGTTGAGATTAACGAGGAATTAGTAGATTCTCCTCAATTAATTAACGAGGATGCCTTTGGTAGCTGGATGGTAGCTGTTGAGCTTTCTAAAGCAGAGGAATTAGAAAAATTAATGAGTGCTGAAGACTATCAAAAATTCTGTGATGAAGAATAAGGAGGTCCAATATGCATAGGTACATACCGAATACTGATGCAGATAAAAAAAGGATGCTGGAAAGCATTGGCGCATCCTCTGTAGATGATTTATTTAAGGATATTCCAAAGGAATTACGCCTAGATAGACCCCTGAATATTGCCGATGGCTTGTCTGAGATCGAGGTTTCTAAGCATATATGGGAGCTGGCAGGAAAAAATAAGGGCGCAGACAAAATGACGAATTTTCTAGGGGCTGGGGCCTATGACCACTTTATACCTACTGTCGTTAAGCATTTGGCCTCAAGATCAGAGTTTTATACTGCATATACGCCATATCAGCCTGAAATAAGCCAGGGTACTCTGCAGGTAATATTTGAGTACCAAACAATGATAAGCCAATTGACCGGCATGGATTGTGCAAATGCATCCATGTACGATGGTGCTACCGCCTGCGTTGAGGCAGCCTTTATGGCGGTGGAAAGCACTAAAAGAAAATCTGTAATTGTTTCCAAGACGGTACACCCTGAAACAAGAAGAATCCTAAAGACCTATATGAAATTCAAAAACATTGAAATCATAGAGGCTGATATGCAGGATGGCGTTACCGATCTTGATAAGCTAAACTCACTTGTAAACAACACAACTGCAGGTGTTATCATTCAATCTCCTAACTTCTTTGGTATTATAGAGGATGTTTCAGAGGTTGAAAAGCTGGTTCACGCAAATAAGGCAAATCTCATTATGATGGTGGACCCAATTTCTCTAGGTCTTTTGAAATCTCCTGGTGAATTAGGTGCTGATATAGTTGTAGGTGAAGGTCAGGCTTTAGGTAATGCATTGAACTTTGGAGGTCCATACATCGGCTTCCTAGCTGCTCAATCAAAGCTGGTGAGAAAAATGCCCGGCAGGATAGTTGGTCAATCCATTGATGTAGATGGAAAAAGGGCCTTTGTTCTAACCCTACAAGCCAGAGAGCAGCACATAAGAAGATTTAAAGCGACTTCAAATATATGTTCAAATCAGGGCCTAAATGCTATTATTGCAACCATTTATTTAATCACCATGGGTAAGCAGGGCTTAAGAGAGGTTGCATTACAAAGCACTCAAAAAGCGCATTATGCTATGGATCAGCTAACTAAGAGCGGTAAGTTCAAGCCATTATTTAATAACAAGCCCTTCTTCAAGGAGTTTGCTGTTACCAGTGACCTGGATAGCAAATATGTAACGGATCAGCTGCTTAGCAAAGACATTATTGCTGGCTTCCAAATAAATAAAGAGTATAAAGAGCTTGGAAACGGTCTGCTGGTATGCGTAACCGAGAAGAGAACCAAGCAGGAAATCGACAAGCTGGCTGAAGCAATGGAGGTGCTATAATATGAAGAAATATGATCATTTAATATTTGAGCTTTCAAAGGAAGGTAGAAAGGCATATTCTCTTCCTGCCCTTGATGTAGAAGCAGGTGCTCTAAATGATTTAATACCTTCAGAGCTTTTATCAGATAAAGAGCTTGAATTGCCTGAGGTTAGCGAAGTAGATGTCATCAGACATTTTACAAACCTTTCTAATAAAAACTATGGCGTGGATACAGGCTTCTATCCCTTAGGCTCCTGTACCATGAAGTACAATCCCAAGATTAACGAGGATATGGCCTCCTTATCAGGCTTTGCCTCACTGCACCCATACCAGCCGAAGGAAACCGTTCAGGGGGCCTTGGAGCTAATGTATAATTTAGACCAAATGCTTTCAGAGGTTTCTGGCATGTCCAGGGTTTCACTGCAGCCGGCGGCAGGCTCCCATGGGGAAATGACCGGACTTATGATAATTAAGGCATATCATCATAATCGTGGCGATCATAAGCGTACAAAGATTATTGTTCCCGATTCAGCCCATGGAACAAATCCTGCAAGCGCTGCTGTAGCAGGCTTTGAAATAGTAGAAATCAAATCAGGCCTCGATGGAGCCGTGGATATCGATGCCCTTAAGGCTGCTTTAAATGATGAGGTAGCTGGCTTAATGCTTACAAACCCCAGTACTCTGGGACTTTTTGAAACCAATATTAAGCTAATAGCCGATTTAGTACATGAGGCTGGCGGTCTACTATACTATGATGGTGCAAACATGAATGCCATCATGGGTATTACAAGACCTGGAGATATGGGCTTTGACGTTATCCACTTCAATCTGCATAAGACCTTCTCCACACCACATGGTGCAGGAGGTCCGGGTAGCGGCCCTGTAGGGGTTAGAAGCGACCTAGTACAATTCCTACCGGTACCGGTAATTGAAAAGGTTGAGGATCAATTCATACTTGATTACAATAAGCCATTATCCATAGGAAAGATTAAGAACTTCTATGGCAACTTTGGTATCAATGTTAGAGCCTATACCTATATTAAAACTATGGGTGGCAAGGGCTTGAAAGAGGTTAGTGAAACAGCGGTTCTAAATGCCAATTATATGATGCACAAGCTGAAGGAGCATTATTATCTGCCGATTGAGCAGGTTTGCAAGCATGAATTTGTGCTGGGGGGCCTTGCAGAGGATACCCTGGAGGTTTCGACCTTAGATGTGGCTAAGAGACTATTGGACTATGGCTACCATCCTCCTACTGTTTACTTCCCATTAATAGTGAACCAAGCAATTATGATAGAGCCGACAGAAACCGAAAGCGTTGAGACACTGGACGCATTTATTGAAGTAATGATAAAAGTAGCTGAAGAGGCTAAGGAAAATCCACAGCTGCTGAAGGAGGCGCCATATTCTACTCCTGTAAGGCGTATTGATGAAGCTAAGGCAGCCAGAGATTTAGTGCTGAGGTGGCGTAGGTAGCAGATATTGAATAACCATATAACGTTTAAATGCCTCCCTTGGGAGGTATTTAAACGTTTAAAATTTTGGGAGGCGTGGGATTATGAAGCTAAGGGTATTATTTCTGGGAAAATGTGAATATCAAAGGGCCTGGGAGCTACAGTATGAGCTTTTGGAGAAGCGTCAAAGGGGAGAAATAGAAGATACTCTGATAATAGTAGAACATCCTCCTGTAATTACCTTGGGAAATAAAGCTAAGGAGACCAATATCATTGCATCAAAGGAATATCTACAAGGGCAGGGCATAGACCTGGTACAAACCAATAGAGGTGGAGATGTTACCTATCATGGGGAAGGACAGATTGTAGGCTATCCTATAGTGGATATAAAAAATTCTAAAATAGGAATAAGGAATTTTGTCCGGGGTCTAGAGGAAATCTTTATACAGATATTAAAGGACAAATTTGATATTGATTCTGAAAGAAACTGCCAGCATACAGGTGTATGGATAGGCAACGATAAAATATTAGCAATAGGGCTGGCGGTGAAGCGAGGAGTAACAATGCACGGCTTTGCCTTTAATGTAAATACGAATTTGGAGGATTTTAAATATATTGTACCCTGCGGTATTTCCGATAAGGGTGTGACATCAATCGAGAAATTAACGGGAAAAACCTTTGATATAGATGAAATGAATAGGCTGGCGGTGGATTATTTTGTGAAAATCTTTGGCTTTAAAGAGGTTGAAGCCTTGGAATTGAAGCTATAGCTTAAGCAAATACCGATGGGGAGGGCTACAATGTCAACGGAGAGAAAGCCGGAATGGCTTAGAGTTAAAATACGCAAGGGCAAGAACCTGAATTATGTAAAGGGCATACTACAGCAGCTATCCTTAAATACGGTTTGCGAGGAGGCCAATTGTCCGAATCGGGTAGAATGCTTCAGTAAAAAAACAGCCACCTTTATGATATTAGGAAATCAATGCTCCAGGAATTGCAGGTTTTGCAATGTTTCCCACCAGGAGCTGCAGTCGGTGGACCCCCAAGAGCCCGCTAGAGTAGCTGAGGCTGCCGTACGTTTAGGACTAAGGCATGTTGTTATAACCTCTGTGACAAGGGATGATCTACCTGATGGCGGTGCTCAACATTTTGCCGAAACCGTTGAGGCAATAAGAGGATTGGACGATAAAATGATAATTGAGGTGCTGATACCGGACCTTCAGGGGGATATAAAGGCTTTAAAGCTAGTGACGGCCTCGAAGCCTGAAATAATAAACCACAATGTTGAAACAGTACCGAGGCTATATAAGGATGTAAGGCCAATGGCCATATATGAAAGAAGCTTAGAACTGCTGAAACGGGTAAAGGAGCTAGACCCAAGTATTATGACTAAATCCGGGATTATGGTCGGATTAGGTGAGGAGCAGCAGGAGGTGCTTTCGGTGATGAAGGACCTGCGGGAAAATGCCTGTGATTTCTTAACTATAGGCCAGTATCTGGCTCCCAGTAAGGCGCATTATCCAGTAAAGGAATATGTAAAGCCGGAGGTTTTTGAAAAATATAGAGCTTCAGGTATGGCTATGGGCTTTAGCCATGTTGCCTCAAGTCCGTTGGTAAGAAGCTCCTATAATGCCGCAGAAGCCTTTAATGAAGCAGCTGCTGAATAATTCGTAGGGGTAGTCTATAAAATACTACAACAAAAGACAGTGAAGGAGAGAATGTCAATGGATGCTGATATTATCGTAATTGGTGGAGGACCCGGTGGCTATGTTGCTGCAATAAGGGGCGCACAGCTGGGGGCTAAGGTGGTTCTGATAGAAAGGGATAAAATTGGAGGGACCTGCTTGAATTATGGCTGTATTCCAACAAAGACGCTTTTCAAAAATGCGGAGGTTATGAGTACCCTTAAGCATGCTTCGGATTTTGGCTTTGAGGTGGAGGGTTTTTCTTTTAATATACCGAAGATCCAGGAGCGTAAAAACAATGTTATCTCTCAGCTGGTAAATGGCATAGAGCAGCTGTTGTCTGCAAATCAGGTTACGGTTATCAATGGAACAGGAGAATTTGTAGATTCTAAAACTATAAAGGTATTAAAGGCTGATGGCGAGGAAGTCCTAGTAAAAGGTAATAAGATTATAATTGCAACCGGATCTAAGGCCTTTATCCCTACAATAGAGGGAACTGACCTTCCAGGGGTATATACCAGCACGGAGCTTCTGGAATTTGATGCAGTGCCTGAAAAGCTGGTAATTATCGGCGGTGGGGTTATCGGTATGGAGTTTGCCTGCATTTTTCAAGAGCTAGGCTCAGAGGTAACCGTCGTTGAGTACTCCAACAATCTCCTTCCATATGTTGATACAGATATCTCAAAACGCTTTGCTGCCTCTGTTAAAAAGCGGGGAATGACGGTTCATACCGCTACAAAGGTAGTGAAAATAGAAAAAACTGAGGATGGGCTTTCAGTTGTGGCCGAAGGGAAAAAGGGAGAGGTGGCTCTACCCACCACAGCGGTACTGATTTCCACCGGTAGAATTCCTGTGCTGGAGGGCTTAAGCCTTGAGGCAGCAGGGGTTAAGCTGAATAGAAATGCCATAGAGGTTGACCAGCATTTTAGAACGAATGTAGAAGGCATTTATGCCATCGGAGATGTAACCGGCAAAATTATGCTGGCCCATGCAGCATCCCATCATGGAATAGCTGCAGCTGAGGATATAATGGGTCTGGAGCATAAGGGTAATCATGAGGTTGTTCCAAGCTGTATTTTTGTCTTCCCTGAAATATCAGCTGTAGGTATGACGGAGGAAATGGCGGTGGAGAAGGGAATAGAATTTAAGACCAGCAAATTCTTGTTTGGAGCCAATGGGAAGGCTCTGGCCATCGGGGAGCCGGAGGGCTTTGTTAAGGTAATCTCTGATATGGACAACAAAATTATAGGTGTGCACATTATGGGCCCCCATGCATCGGATTTAATCCACGAGGGGACTCTAGCCATAAGCAAGGGCTTAACAGCAGATGATATAGGCAATACCATACACGCCCATCCCACCCTTTCAGAGGCCTTTGCTGAGGCCGTCATGGGCTTAAAGGGCGAGGCCATTCATATGGTGCCGCCTAGAAAAAGAAAATAGAATAAAGAGACATATATAACCAACAAAAAAGGAGACAATAGTCTCCTTTTTTATGCTTTATTCAAATATCCTACTCAAATTCTCACCATAGGGCGGATACACAATGCCCTTCTCAGTGATCAAAGCCGTCACAAGACTGTTATCGGTTACATCAAAGGCAGGATTGTATATCTTTACTCCCGCTGGGGCCATTGGTTTTTCATACCACTTGGTGGAGACCTCCTCTGCAGAACGCTGCTCTATATGAATATCAGCTCCGGTTTTGGTCTTTAAATCTATTGTGGACCTTGGGGCACATACATAGAAGGGAATACCGTAGTGCTTGGCTAAAATAGCAACTCCGGAGGTTCCGATCTTGTTGGCGACATCACCGTTGGCAGCCACTCTGTCGCAGCCCACCAGCACCGCCTGTACCTTGTTTTCCTTCATTACAATAGATGCCATGCTATCACAGATCAGGGTTACATCGACATTGGCCTCCTTCAGCTCCCAAGCGGTAAGTCTTGCTCCCTGCAGCAGGGGTCTTGTCTCGTCAGCATAGACCTTAAAGCCATAGCCTTTGCTTTCTCCAAGGTAAATCGGAGCCAAGGCGGTGCCATATTTAGCTGTAGCTATAGTTCCCGCATTGCAATGGGTCAATAGTCCCCAGCCGGGCTGAAGTAAGGATAGGCCATACTCTCCGATGGCCTCACAAACCGCCTCATCCTCCTGACGTATATGCTGGGCCTCCTCTCTGAGGGCCGCCTTCACCTCCTGAGGTGCTTTGCCTGCCTCCTTCAGGAACCTAGCCTCCATTCTGTCCAGTGCCCAAAAGAGATTAACAGCAGTAGGTCTGGAGGTGCCGATATATTCCTTAATTTTTTTGAATTCGGCATACAAAGCATCATAGGTGTCGGCTTTAGATGCCTTGGTGCCTAAATATAGCCCATAGGCTGCTGCAATGCCTATCGCCGGTGCACCCCGAACCTTAAGCTCATATATTGCCTCCCATAAATCCTTCATGGTTTTAATTTCTAGAAAGCGTTTTTCGTTTGGCAGCTTAGTTTGGTCCAGTAGAATTAATGTATCTCTCTCGTCGTCTAGGACCACTGCCTGTAGCATGGTTGCCTTCATATCAAATGTGTTTTTCATAGCCTTTCCTCCTCCGCCTTGTCCTGAAAAAATTTTCCTCATTGCTACTCCTAATTTTTAAAGCTATCAAGGCACTATAGCTTAGGCAGCACACTGGCTTCGACCTCCTGTAGAATCTTTACGAAGTCAGCACCTGTCTGAATAACAGCACGCTCCATTATGAAACGCTTGCCTGCTGCCAGACAGATTTTTTCGGCCGTTGCTCGTTTATTCTCCTCCTGAATGGCGGTTATGTCCTTAACGTGGGCAATGCCTAATATTCTTCTGCATAGCTCCAGGCCTGTGACTGCGGAGGTGTCTCTGATTATACCCTCAAGATAAAAGCTGTCAAAGCCTTCATACCTGCTGGCTACCTCAGTTGCCTTTTCCTGCCACGCTTTAAGGAATTTACTTTTAAACATATCTATTATTTCTACGATGGTGGCTGTAATCCACGCCTTATAATCTTCTTTTTTGACTGCATCTGACATGGTGGCAGCTGCATGAATATAGGCAAATATAAGGTTTGCTATTGTATTACCGACATCGTAGCCGGCAGGACCATAAAAGGCAAACTCAGGGTCTATAACCTTGGTGGAGTCCTCCTTTACAAACATTGAGCCGGTATGTAAATCCCCATGCAACAAAGACTGTGCATTTTGCATAAATAGAAATTTTAGCTTAGCGGTTTCCAATAAAAGCTTTTTATCTGACCAAAGCTCAGCTTCAGCGAAGGCTCTTGTGGGTGGAAAAACGTCATTTCTGGGGTGATCCATAAAGGGCTCTGTATAAACGAGATCCTCGGTAATTTCACAAAGCTCTGGATTAATAAAGCCTTTAACCAGCTCTTTTTTTGACTTGTGTGCCATTACGACATCTGAGGTTAACAGCAGCGTATTGACCATAAAGGTGGTAATATCCTCTGCAAATTTTGGAAAGCGTCGATATTCCATCAGAGCCCTTCGCATAATCACATGATCAGAAAGGTCCTCCATCACACAGCAGCTCATGATTGGGTCGTATTTATATACTATTGGAACCAGGCCCGGGGCAAGGTCATTTTGAAGCTTTAAAATTTCATACTCTATTCTGTTTCTATCAGTGGATAGCTTAAATTCATCTGAAATTCTTGCAACAGGGCCTGCCTGCTTGATGATAATAGAGCCTCCGGTTTTACTGTCGACGACTCTAAAAACATAATTTAAATTGCCGTCGCCAATCTCCTTGCAGCTTAAATCTGCAGCAGCATCAAAATAATCAAGCATTGTTCTTGCATAGAGGACGGCATCCGCCTCCTTCATGGTAAAATAACCGGATTTGAAATCAATCACCTTATAATCCCTCCATTTATATAGTTTGCATTATGTAATATTTAATTATAAAATTATAGTATATGGACAAATACTATCCATATTATAACACAGTTATAAAACAACATGTAGCATATACCTGGAACATAGTTTTCTTTTAGAAAGTCATGATATCGTAAGAAGCGTGGATATTTAGGGAGGTATAGTATGATAGATTTGATAAAATGCAGTAATGAGGCTGAGGTCAAGGCAATCATTTGTGAGATAGGCAGGCGGATGTATGAAAGGGGCTTAGTTGTTGCCAATGACGGTAATATAAGCATAAGGCAAAATGATTGTATTTGGGCCACTCCAACCGGTGTCAGTAAGGGACACATGACCCCTGAAATGCTGGTTAAGCTGGATATGGAGGGGAATAGGCTTGAGGGCAGCTTGAAGCCCTCATCTGAAGTAAAAATGCATTTAAGAGTATATAAGGAGAATCCCTTGGTTAGGGCTGTAATGCATGCTCATCCTCCAGTGGCAACCTCATTCTCCATTGCAGGCATACCCTTGGACAAGCCGATATTGGCTGAAGCAATTATTTCCTTCGGTAGTGTGCCCTTAGCTCCCTACGCTACACCTGGTACACAGGAGGTGCCGGACTCTATAGCTCCCTATTGTGTAGATTATAATGCAGTGCTGCTGGCTAATCATGGGGCCCTAACCTGGGGAAATAACCCGCAGGAGGCCTATTTCAGAATGGAGTCATTGGAGCAATACGCTAAAATTTTAATGTACACAGGGCATCTTAAGGGTGGTGTAAATGAGTTACGGGCCGAAGATGTTGAAGCGCTTAACAGCATAAGAAGGAGCCTAGCTCAGAACAATAAATAATATTTACAATATATGAAGGAAAATAGTTATTAATGTAGAAGCTATATTAAATTAATAATCTGGGAAAATATTTAGAACGGAGGCACTTACATGGCAGAGATTAAATATGAAATCAAAAAGACAATAGGTGTTTTATCTGAGTCCTCAAAGGGCTGGAAAAAGGAGTTAAATCTTGTTAGCTGGAACGATAGAGAGGCTAAATTCGATATCAGAGAATGGGACCCAGAGCATCAGAAGATGGGGAAGGGCATCACACTTAGTAAAGAGGAAATACTGGCTTTAAAGGAATTGCTTAATAAAAATGATTAGTCTAATTAGAGGGGGAGATTGCTTACCCTCTTTTCTTTTATTGCAGCATAAAGCATGCGGACAAAAATGGTAGCAGGTGAGTCGTAGGGGTATCAATTATATGTAAAAGCACAGAAGTGGCAGCATAATTAAAAGGAGTGGATTGGAATGGCAGAAATATCCTTTAAAGATATAAAAAATAATGAAGAAATACGAACCTACATACAAATGGGAGATAATTTATTGGGGGTGCTTGGCTTTACGGAGCATGCCTTTGTGCATGTGGGAAAAATAGCAGAAACTGCCTCCCATATATTATTGGAGCTGGGCTATAGCGAAAGAGAAGCTGAGTTGGCTAAAATTGCAGCCTTTATGCATGATATCGGAAATGCTGTAAACAGGGTGGATCATGCCCAAACTGGAGCGGTGATGGCCTTTAATATCTTATCAAGGATAGGAATGAAGCCGGTGGAAATTGCATTAATAGTATCCGCCATTGGCAATCACGATGAAGGAACCGGAGCGCCGATTAATGTCGTCAGTGCTGCACTGATTTTGGCTGATAAAACCGATGTAAGAAGAAGCAGGGTAAGAAATCAGGATTTTGCCACCTTCGACATACATGACAGAGTGAACTATGCGGTTGAGGCCTCAAAGGTAATAGTCAATGCAAATATGAAGTCAGTACTTCTGGATCTAACCATTGATACAAAGATTTGCTCTTTAATGGAGTATTTTGAGATATTTCTAACCAGAATGATGCTCTGTAGAAAAGCAGCTGACTTTTTGGGGACCAGATTTGAGCTGATTATGAACGGGACTAAGCTTTTATAGGCCATATGTAACTGATTGTAGGTATAAAGAACTAATTTGTAAAAAAGGCCATGTAGTGGAAGGAATATTATGTAAAAATTTGAATATTAATAAGATAATTTGTAAAAAAACAAATAAGGGGGATACGGATGAAGAAAAAATTTGCTTTAGCTCTTACGTTAGTATTAATAACAGTTTTTTCATTTAATACCTTTGCTTTTGCTGCAGGTCCACCTAAGCTTACGGCTACTATGCCTGGCTTTAGCGTAACTGTTAATGGTCAGGTAATAGATAATGCCAACAGCAGGTATCCGTTGCTGGTTTATAAAGGTATTACATACTTTCCAATGACCTGGGATTATACAAGGGCACTTGGTCTAAAAACAGGCTGGGATTCGGTAGAGGGCTTTTCAATAGAAAAGGACCCTAGCCTTGCAGGCACTGAGCTAAAGCAGGACTTGGGCTATGTCAATGATTTGAATGCAGAAAATACAGTTTCAATGGCAGGCTTTAAGGTAAGGGTGAATGGAAAGGAAATAGATAACAATAGTGAAGAATATCCTCTTTTAGTTTTTAGGGATGTAACATATTTTCCTATGACCTGGAGATTTGCTGTGACGGAGTTTGGGCTGAAGACCAGCTGGGATAGCCTTGTGGGCTTTGGTATTGAAATGGATACCGATACACTGGCAAATAATAAAACATTGATGGAACCTGTAGAAATTGCAGCTACAGCAGGCCCCGGAGTAGTTTATATTGAGGTTTATGATAAAGAGGATTATCCGATTAGCATTGGCAGTGGATTTATAGTTACGGCTGATGGTCTTGTAGTTACCAATGCCCATGTTATAGCAGGGGGCTATCGTGCCATGGTAAGGCTTTCTGATGGGAGGAAGTTTGATGTTGAGGGAGTAACTGCCTTTGATTTTGATCGTGATATTGCAGTGTTGAAAATTAATGGCAGTGATTTGCCGACGGTTGCCCTGGGAAATTCAGATGACATTGCATTAGGGCAAAGGGTTGTGGCTATAGGGAGTCCATTGGGGTTTGAAAATACCATATCGGAGGGTCTAATTAGTAGCAAAAGCAGAACATTAGGTGGTTATAGCTACATTCAGACCACTACACCGATCTCTCCAGGCAGCAGCGGTGGTGCTCTATTGAATTATTATGGTGAAGTGGTGGGCATGCTGACTTTAGGCTTTCAAGAGGGACAAAACCTAAATATGGCAATACCAGTTAATGCTATAAAAGATTATCTGAAGAATGATACGATACTAAAAGTTGATTCAAAAAATGGGAATCAATTATATAAGATGTCATATAGAGAATATGAGAAATGGCTGAATATAACAGCGTCGAATATGTCCTCCTATAATTATAGTTTATATTTTTATAATAATTTGATTTTAGAATTAGGGGGTAGCGACGAAGAAGCTAAAATTCAACTGGTTTATTACATAGTCCCAAACAGTATTGTTGAACTAACTAGTGCTCTTGATGACGGGCAAGCTGATGCAATTATGGGTTTATTCGTTGATATTGCTGAAAATTTAATGGAATATTATGAAAAGGATGTAACAGCAACTATAGTTTACTTTAACGTTCAGGAGGAGTATACTGAAGGTTTTGAAAACAATGCAATAAGCTCTGATACAATTGAATACGAGTCTGAATCCGAAAGGTGGATAATTATGTATCCGCTATTAGAAGTAGTCGTAAATCAGAATGAGGATAAGTTCTACTACAAGTGGTGGTTCGACAACTAGGCTTTAAAGAAAAATTTATAAAATTTCCCTTCAAGGACCTTCAAATTGAAGGGCCTTTTTTTGTCGATAAAAAAATCATACCTAAGACCTATTTCTTGTTAAAATAAACAGGAAATAGGTAGCCTTATGTCGAAAATTAGTGTATAAACAATTATGTCTAAATATTTTGGATTTAAGGATAGGGTGAGTGAGAGATTATGGATATTGATAAAGGAATCCGAATTACAGGTGGTGATAGATCTATATTAGATGACATGATTAATTGCTATGCCTGTCATAAAATAGTCCTTGATGATGACAACAATCCAATTGATTACTATTATGTAGAGGTCAACAGGGCCTTTGAAGAATTGCTGGGACTAAAGAGGGAAGACATAATTGGAAAACGTGTAACGGAGATATTTCATGATATAACAGAAGATGCTTTTGATTGGGTAGGTATCTATGGAAGGGTGGCTTTAAAGCAGGAGACTGTTGAATTTAAGCAGTATTTTCACCAGCTGGATAAGTGGTTCCTAATACATGCCAGCAGCAGTCATATAGGATATTTTAGCACGATATTTCTGGATATCACCAATGAAGTCCTCCGAGAGGAAAGAATTAAAAAGCTGACAAGTCGAACAATGAAGTATTTCGAATTGAACACTGCTCCTGAGGACAATTATCAAATGATGGCTGAGGATATAAGGGAGATTTCTAATGCCACCTTTGTTATGCTGAACATATACAACAACAGAGACGGCAGACTGGTAACGGAGGCCGTTGCAGGTATAGAAGGACAGGGATTGATTGAGAAAATATTAGATTTTGAAATTGTCGGGAAGACATGGGAGGTGCCGGAGGAAGCCCTTTCATTGATAAAAAAGAAGGAATTAATAAATATAAAAAATATCAGCGAGGCTTCTGCCTTCCAGATACCGTTTAAATCCGGCAGGTTAATTGAACGCCTATACAGGCTGCAGGACTTCTATGCTATTGGCATATATCACAAGGGCTATGTGATGGGCTATGTGATTTTTGGTGTCGAGAAGGACACCGTCCTAATAGATAAGGACATAATCGAAATTTTTATCAACATGATCGGCATGGCATTATTTAGAAGCCAGGTGGAGGAGCAGCTCAGGGAGAGTCAAAGGGATTTGCAGTCCACCAACGAAGAGCTGGAGGCGTCATTGGAGCAGCTTTTGGCGGCTGAGCTAGAGCTTAGAAACAACTATGATATACTGCAGCTTAAGGAGCAGCAGCTTCAGGAAAGTGAAATGAAATGGCGTTTTGCCCTTGAGGCCAGCGGTGACGGAATTTGGGAGTGGAATGTCCAGACAAATGAGGTCCATTATTCCGACCGGGCAATGGAGATACTGTGCTACAGTAAGGACGACGGAAATATAAAGCTTGAGAATACGGAGGATAGGGTACATCCTGAGGACCTTTCAGGTGTCAAGCAGCTTTTAAAGCAGCATTTCAATAGGGAAACAGAGGTATATATATCTGAGCATAGGATTAAATGCAGTGATAGCAGCTATAGATGGATACTGGATAGGGGAAAGGTACTGACCTGGACGGAGGAGGGCCTGCCATTATTGATGATTGGCACCTATATCGACATAAATGAAAGAAAAAAGGCAGAAGAGGAGCTAAAGGAACAAAAAAAGATATTGGAATCCCTCTTCAGGCTATCCCCGGATGCTATCGTTTATCTCGATACCTTGGGTAATGTTCAGAGTATAAATGAGAAGTTTACTGCAATTTTCGGCTATACTGTGGATGAATGCATAGGCAGAAACCTTGACCTTCTGATTGCAAATGAGTCGCTTTTACAGGAGGCCCATAAAATAAGCGAAAGGGCTATGGCCAATGACAATATTGAAATAGAAACCTATAGAAGCAGAAAGGATGGATGTCTGGTTCCCGTATCAATACGAGGGGGGTCCATAATAGTAGATGAAAAAATTATAGGCTACTATGGGATCTACACCGACATTAAAAAACGCCTTGAGTCAGAAAGGGCATTAAAGGAAAGCGAAGAGATATACAGATCAATCGTTACTGCAATTCCCGATATTATTATCAGATACAGCAAAGACGGCACTATGCTAGATGTTAATTCAGGAGAAACCGATGGACTGATAACCACAAAGCAAGAGTTAGTCGGTGCTAATGCAAGGGATATTTTGCCGACACATGTAGCAGACTTAATCCTTACGACCATAAGGAAGACCATAGAGAGCCAAAGGCTTACTTCGATAGAATATATGCTTTCAGTTCCTCAGGGAGAAAGGTATTTTGAAATGCGTCAAGTCGCCAGTGGGGAGGAGGAGGTCATTGCAATTATCCGTGATATAACCGATAGAAAGCAGGCGGATGAGAAGATAAGATATCTAAGCTTCCATGATAAGCTTACAGGATTGTATAATAGAGCATTTTTTGAAGAGGAGCTTAAGCGCTTAGACAATTCAAGACAGCTGCCATTATCTATTTTGATAGGGGATGTAAATGGGTTGAAGCTTACAAATGACGTGTTCGGACATCTGGAGGGGGATGAGCTGCTCATTCGGATTGCTGATATTATGAGGGCCTGCTGTAGAGTAGAGGATGTTGTCGCCAGATGGGGTGGTGATGAATTTGCAGTCATACTTCCCAATACCAACGATTTCCAAGCAAACCAGATAATGAATAGAATCCACGAGGCCTGTAGAAATCAAAAAACCGAGCATGTGCAGATAAGCATCGCCATTGGTAGTGCAACTAAGACCAGATCTGAGGAGGTCATACGGGATATTATAAAGGAAGCTGAGGAAAAAATGTATAGACATAAGCTTTTGGAAAGCAAGAGCGCCAGAAGCAATATTATCGCCTCTCTACAAAAAACCCTCTACGAAAGAAGCCATGAAACTGAGGAGCATGCTCAGCGAATGAAAAATATAAGCCAAATGCTGGGAAGGGCAATTGGCTTAAAGGAAAACGAGCTGGATGAGCTGAGGCTTCTATGTCTGCTGCATGATATAGGAAAGATTGCAATTTCTGATCATATTCTCACTAAGCCAGGCGCATTGAATAATGACGAATGGGAGGAGATGAAAAGGCATTCGGAGATTGGCTACCGTATAGCCGAGTCCTCGCAGGAGCTGTTTCATATTGCAGAATATATTTTGTTCCATCACGAAAGATGGGACGGAAGCGGGTATCCACAGGGGCTTAGAGGGAACAAAATTCCAAAGCTATCCAGAATATTGGCGATCGTTGATGCCTATGATGTAATGACAAATTCCAGTAGCTATAAAAAGGCCATCAGCCATCAGGAGGCACTGGAGGAAATAATAAAATATGCCGGTACTCAATTTGACCCTGAGCTGGCAAGGATATTTATCGATATAATGATGGGTGAAAAGGGATAGAAATATCCCTTTTTCAGACTGTAAAAGTGAAAAAAAGTATGATATAATAGCTAAAATAAAACTAGGTTTCAAATAGTGAAATATGGATATGAGGTGACAAGAATGGCTAAAGGCTCAGAAAATACAGTTCAATCGATTGATCGCGTAATAGATATACTGGAGGCATTGGCTGAGGAAAAGGGCATTAGTGGGTTAACGGCACTAGCGCAGAAGACGGGGCTCCATAAAAGCACAGTACACAGATTGTTGAACACACTGCTGCAGCGGGGATATATCGAAAAGGAGCCCGGTAACGACAACTACCAGCTGGGTATGAAGCTATTATTTCTAGGCAGTGCGATATTGGATCGAATGGATATAAGGAGAATAGCGAAGCCTTTTCTGGAGGAAATATCAAAGCTCACCAGAGAGGTGGTGCATCTGGCAATACTTGATAATGGTGAGACGGTATACATTGACAAGGTGGAGGGCACCGACAGTAGCATTAGAATGTACTCCCAGGTAGGTAAGAGGGGGCCGGTGCATTGTACCGGTGTTGGAAAGATTTTATTATCAGGCTTGGATAACACTGAGGTTGAGAGCATATTAAAGGAAAAGGGAATGCGGAAATATACTGAAAATACCATAACTGACCTATCGGAATTTAAGGCTCATCTGGAGGAGGTCAGACAGCGGGGCTATGCCTTAGACGAGAGGGAGCATGAGGAGGGCATTCGTTGTATTGCAGTACCGATACACGACTTAAAGGGCAGAATTATTGCAGCCATCAGTGTTTCAGGACCGGTAATGCGGTTTACTAATGAGCGTGTTGAGGATTTAAAGGCAGAGCTGCTGAAAACCTCCCATAATATCTCCTACCAGCTGGGTCACAGTATATAGCTGAGGAAATTGTATAAAAAGATGAAGGCACTCCCGTGATAATATGCAATTTCCTCAACTAAGAAAAGTCCCGAAATGAATTAATATCATTTTGAAATAATAGTTGATATTGATGTATAAAAGAAATATAATTATATTAGAAAAAACCGAAACCCGATTTCACGATACGAAACAAGGTTAATTCCATAGAGAATTAACTCTTTTACAAAACAAAACAATGAAACCAAGTTTCACAATACAAAACAGAGGGAGTGTTGGTGTGAAAAGATTAGAAACCATCAGACAGATTACCGATAGTGGCGTTGTGGCGGTTATCAGGGCTGAATCTAAGGACGAGGGAATCAAGATCGTGGACGCCGTTAAAAAGGGCGGAATAAAGGCGCTGGAAATTACAATGACCGTCCCTGGAGCAGTGGACATTATTAAGGAGCTTTCTGAGACCTACAGGAACGAGGATGTGATCATAGGCGCAGGTACCGTGCTGGACCCTGAAACAGCAAGATTATGTATTCTCGCAGGAGCAAAATATATCGTTAGTCCAAGCTTGAATATTGAAACCATAAAGCTATGTAATCGTTATAGAGTTCCTATTATGCCGGGGGTTATGACGGTTAAGGAAGCCGTTGAGGCATTAGAGTATGGTGCAGAAATACTTAAGGTATTCCCAGGCAATGCCTTTGGACCTTCAATAATCAGCTCCTTTAGAGGCCCTCTGCCACAGGGTAATTTCATGCCTACAGGTGGGGTAAGCCTTGAAAACGCGAAGGATTGGATAAAGGCAGGGGCAGTGGCGATAGGAACCGGTGGAGACCTGACCAAGGGTGCTAAAACCGGAAATTATGAGCTGGTAACAGAGACTGCTAGAAAATTTGTAGAAGCCGTTAAGGCAGCTAGATAATAAGGAGGATGATCATATGGGTAGGTTTATAACCTTTGGAGAAATAATGCTGAGACTGGCGCCGCAGGGATATGAAAGATTTGTTCAGGCTAAGGAGTTTGGTGCAGTATATGGTGGCGGAGAGGCAAATGTAGCTGTTTCGCTGGCTAACTACGGTAAGGATACTTATTTCGTAACCAAGCTGCCTAAGCACGAGATTGGACAGGCGGCTGTAAATGAGCTTAGAAAATTTGGTGTCAACACAGGCCTTATTACAAGGGGCGGAGACAGAGTAGGCATCTATTTCTGTGAAAAGGGAGCCTCTCAAAGACCGTCTAAGGTTATCTACGATAGAGCACACTCCGCTATAGCTGAGGCTAAAAAAGAGGATTTCAACTGGGAGGCAATCTTTGAGGCTGCAGAATGGTTCCACTTTACAGGCATAACACCTGCTTTATCAGATGAGCTTGCCGCCATCACATTAGAGGCTGTTAAGGCAGCCAAGGCTGCTGGAGTTACCGTAAGCGTAGATTTAAACTACAGAAAGAAGCTTTGGTCAACTGAAAAGGCCGGCAGAGTAATGGCGGATATCGTTAAATATTGTGACGTTGTTATTGCCAATGAAGAGGATGCAGAAATGGTATTTGGTATCAAGGCTGACGAAACAGATATAACAGGTGGACATTTGAGTGATGAGGGCTACAAAAAGGTTGCACAGGCGTTGGTTAGTCGTTTTGACTTAAAATATGCTGCTATCACCTTGAGAGAAAGCTTCTCTGCCTCAGACAACGGCTGGTCTGCCCTATTATATGACGGAAGCAGCTTCAGCAAATCAAAGCGTTATGATATACGAATAGTTGACCGTGTTGGTGGTGGTGATTCCTTTGGTGCAGGGCTTATCTATGGTCTAACCTCAGGCATGAGTCATCAGGATGCCTTAGAGTTTGCAGTCGCAGCCTCCTGCCTAAAGCACACAATAGAGGGAGATGCAAATATGGTTTCCATTGATGAGGTTACAACCCTTATGAAGGGCGATGCTTCAGGAAGGGTACAAAGATAGTCTTTGTACAGGAGGAGATAAAATGGCAAAGCTAGAGCATATAGGCATATGTGCTAAGGATACCGTCAAGCTTAAGGACTGGTATATAAAATTATTTGATTTAAAGATAGTTTATGATAACAAAAAGGAAATGCCAACCTACTTCCTTTTGATGGAGGATGGCAATATGATAGAGATATATCCTTCAGACAGTGACACTGATTCTGCAGATAACAAGGCACAGGGTCTTAGACATTTGGCTTTTGCCACCGATGATATAGAGAAGGCATACGAAGGGCTTAAGGCAGAAAATGTTGCAATAATCGAGGATTTCAAGGTGCATCCCAACATGGTTAAAACCGTATTCTTTAAGGACCCTGAGGGCAATATATTACATTTTATTCAGCGACCACACCCCTTATATTGATAAATAAAGCAGGTATAGATCCCTGTGATTGGGCGGACAGTTTAGGCTGTCCGCCCGGCTTTTTTTGTATGACTGCTCCTTCCAACAAGAGGATCTTCATGCTATACATAGGCTTCACACCCACGTAAGCCAGCAAATTGAAATCTCTTATTCATTGTGATATTATTATCCTACAGACAGAATCCAGGCACATAAAGAAGCATAAATGCTGGATTTTAAAGGGATTTGACCATATATCAAGAGGGCCCAATACAAATTATGTATAAGCACGTCGAGGGTTGAGGCCAAGGCGCTACTACTTGAAGGACTATCTGGAAGATATACTGGAAATGCAAATAATGAGTATCGATAAGAGGAAGGGTAAAGCGATGAAACAAATATTAATTGTTGAAGATGATTGTAATTTAAACCGAGGCTTGAGTCTTGCATTGAAGGATCAGGAATATCAAATTGTTTCGTGTTTCGATTTGAAATCCGCCCGCCAACAGCTTGCCTGTGGCGTGACGGATTTGGTTTTGCTGGATATCAATCTCCCCGATGGCAGTGGGCTACAGCTTCTACGAGAAGTTAAAACCGCTAATAAACCGATTGCGGTGATTCTTTTAACTGCCAATGATACCGAGATGGATGTCGTGCTGGGCTTAGAGTATGGTGCGGATGATTACGTCACAAAGCCCTTTAGCGTTACGATCCTGCGGGCGAGAGTCAAGGCCCAATTGCGTCGAAGCATAACGAGTGAATCAAAGGCGATAATCATTGACAGCTATCAGTTTGATTTTGAGCATATGTCCTTTTTTAAGGGGGATACTCCAGTGGAATTGAGCAAAACGGAACAAAAGCTACTACGATTGCTGGTGGAAAATCAGGGTTTAACCCTAAGTCGAACAGTTCTACTGGATCGAATCTGGACAGACGGTGCAGATTATGTGGATGAAAATGCGCTTTCAGTCGCTGTTAAGCGGTTGCGGGACAAGTTGGATGCGGCACAATATATCAAAACGGTTTACGGTATGGGCTATATGTGGGTGGTGAAATAGATTGAATGAGTGGCGATTTGCCTGGATTGCCCTAGCTCTAGGATCGATTCTCCTATGCATCTTGGTTGTGCTGCATGAGAATCGCAAAACTAGAAGAATTATGAAGACACTGAATCTAATGCTGGATGAAGCATTGGACGGAAGCTTTACCGAGCATCGCTTTGACGAAAGCCTGCTATCTTCAGTGGAGTGTAGATTAAACCGATATTTAAATGCCTCTACAGTGTCAGCCCGCAACTTAACGGTAGAGAAAGAAAAAATCAAGGAGCTACTGGCGGATATCTCTCACCAGACCCAAACGCCAATTGCCAATATTCTACTCTATGCACAGCTGCTGGAGGAGCGGGATTTGCCGGAAGAAAGCCTGGAGTGTGTTGCCGCACTGCGGGGACAAGCGGAAAAGCTGAGTTTTTTGATTGCCTCATTAGTGAAGCTGTCACGATTGGAAACAGGCGTTTTTACCCTTCATCCGGTTTCTCATGGCATAGTCCCTATGCTGGAGGAAGCCGTTGGACAGATGGCGCCCAAGGCTGCACAAAAAGAAATTACCTTGACCATGAATCCTACGGCGGCCAATGCGGTATTTGACTATAAATGGACGACAGAGGCGCTATGCAATCTGCTGGATAATGCCATTAAATACACGCCTGTGGGGGGCAGTATACAGGTTTCTGCCAAGGCATATGATTTATTTTGCAGGGTCGATGTAGCGGATACGGGTATTGGAATTTCTGAAGCGGAGCAGGCAAAGGTCTTCTTGCGTTTTTACCGGTCGCCATCCGTCAGTGAACAGGAGGGCGTGGGGATTGGTTTGTATCTGACCCGCCAGATTTTAGAGGGGCAGGGGGGATATATCAAAGTAGCATCATCTTTAAATAACGGCTCGGTTTTTTCAATGTTCTTGCCCCGATAGACCCGAATTCTTACAATAATGATAGATTTGCTAGTCTATCGGAAAGATTCTAGAAAGAAGCGTATGATAAAGTCTGTATAGTAGCCAGCTATGCAGACTTTTTTTGGAGGTGTCTATTATGACCATTTTGCAGACTTATGATTTGAAGAAAATTTATGGCACCGGTGAAAACGCCGTTAATGCTCTCGCCTGGGTAAATCTAGAAGTGAAGAAAGGAGAATTCGTAGCCATTGTCGGGACCTCCGGCAGCGGTAAGAGTACACTGCTCCACATGCTGGGGGGACTGGATCGGCCCACAAGCGGCACGGTTAAGGTAGACGGCAAGAATATCTTCTCTCTAAAAGATGAGGAGCTGACCATATTCCGTCGCCGCAAGATCGGCTTTGTGTTCCAGAATTATAATTTGGTTCCTGTACTTAGCGTCTATGAGAACATCGTGCTGCCCATTCAATTGGACGGCAACACGCCGGATGCCATCTATGTGGACAGTATCATCGAAACATTGGGACTGCAGTCTAAACTACAAAATCTGCCTAATAATCTCTCAGGAGGCCAGCAGCAGCGGGTGGCCATTGCCCGGGCTTTAAGCGCAAAGCCCGCCATCATTCTAGCGGATGAGCCCACCGGCAATTTGGATTCCAGGACCAGTCAGGATGTTTTGGGGCTCCTAAAGGTCACAAGTCGAAAATTTGTCCAAACCATTGTGATGATTACTCATAACGAGGAAATTGCACAGTTGGCCGACCGCATCGTCCGAATCGAGGACGGCTTGATCGTGGATCGGTAGGAGGTGGAGATATGAAGGTAGCCAATCAAAAATGTATCCGTCGGCTGAGCACGAAGAGCATGAAGGCCACAGGAACGAGAAATCTTATTGCTATTCTTGCCATTGCCTTGACCGCCTTACTATTTACTTCCCTATTTACGATAGCACTATCGATTAATGAAGCCATTCAGCAGGCCAACTTCCGACAGGCTGGAGGCTGGAGCCATGGGGTGTTTAAGTATCTTACTCAAGAGCAGTTTGATGAAATTAAAACCGATCCCCTCATCAAGCAGTTTGGGTTACGACGCTTTGTGGGTATGCCAGATGGCCCACCCTTTCTCAAATCTCATGTGGAAATTGGATACAGCGATGCAAACCAAGCCCACTGGATGTACTGTGATCCTGTAGAAGGCCGTTTGCCTGTAGAAGGCACCAATGAGGCTGCCACCGATACCCGGGTACTGGAGCTATTGGGCGTCGAACCAATATTGGGAAGTGAGTTTACCCTAACCTTTGTTGTTGACGAGACAGAGGTAACGGAAACCTTTCTCCTGAGCGGCTGGTGGGAATATGACAAGGCGATAGCCGCCAACCATGTTCTCATTCCCCATAGCCGAGCACAGGCTATCTATCATAAGGTCGGCATAGGAGACAGCAATGGCAATGACGGCATCACAGGGTCTTGGAACATGGATGTCATGCTGGGTAATTCGCTGAATATTGAGGGGGATTTAGGCGGGATTTTGACAAATCACGGTTACCAGTGGGAAAGCAGATCGGCAGGGAGCAATTATATTTCAACGGGTATAAATTGGGGCTATACCGGCGCGCAGCTTGCTGACAGCTTGGATCCGATAACCGCAATCGCAATTGTGATGCTTCTGTTGATTATTATCTTTACTGGATATCTGATTATCTATAATGTGTTTCAAATCTCTGTATCGAACGATATACGCTTTTACGGTCTGCTGAAAACTATCGGTACTACGGGGCGACAGTTGCATCGTATCATTCTTCAGCAGGCGCTGCTATTGTCCTTGATTGGTATTCCCATTGGGCTGCTGATGGGTTATGGCGTAGGTGTTAGGCTGACTCCTGTGATTTCGTCTCAGCTCAATGGCGTTGTACAGGAGACGGTGTCGGCAAGCCCTCTAATTTTTATTGGTTCTGGGTTTTTTGCTCTGATCACAGTGATGATCTCCTGCCACAGGCCGGGGCGGATGGCGGCAAGAGTATCGCCACTGGAGGCTGTTCGCTACACCGAGGGGGAGCCAAATAAGAAAATAATCCGCAAGGTGCAGTCAGGGACATCACTGTCCAAAATGGCATGGGTAAATCTAGGACGCAACAGAGGCAAGACAGTAATAACAGTAACTTCCCTGTCACTGGCAGTGTTGCTGCTCAATATGACAGTCACCTTTACAAACGGTTTTGACATGGATAAATATCTGGCAAGGAATGTTGCTTCAGATTTTATTGTGGCAGATGCAGGCCACTTTCAAACAGGAGTTTTTTGGGATAGCCTTCGTGCTCTGCCGGAGGATGTCATCTCCAGCCTGAAGTCTCAGCCCGGTATAGAAGCAGGAGGGCGTGTATACGGGAAGAGCAGTCCGGTGGAGGAATTTGTCACTGAGGAATACTACCGTGCCAAGAACGGCAAGTGGAACGATGAAGATGCCTTGGATCACGCTGTTAACTTTATGGAAAAGAATCAGCAAGGCCTGCTGGCCGACAGAGTACAGCTTTATGGTATGGAGCCTTATGTGCTTGATAAGATGACGGTGCTGCAGGGTGATTTGTCCAAGCTTAGTGAACCTGGGGGACGCTATGTGGCGGCGGTCTATTCTGATGATGACTATGGCAATCCGCGGATGGATTCTAACTGGGCAAGGCTTGGAAACACCGTTACCCTGCGGTATGTAACGGAGTATGAGTACTATGATCCTAATACAGGTGAGATTCTTAATCCGGATTATATTCCTGATGACCAGCCTTATCGTTACCGAGCAAAGACATATCAGGACATAGATTACGAGGTGGCAGCCCTGATGACTGTGCCGCATTCCCTCAGCTATCGCTATTATGGTGCCGACGAGTTCGTCATGAACCACCAGACATTTCTTCAGGACAGCGGCACAAGCAACGTCATATACTACGCCTGCGATGTCAGTGATGAAAGAACTGCAGATATGGAAGCTTTTCTATCTGATTTGACAAATAATCGGATGCCGCATTTGGACTATGAAAGCAAAGCAACTTATGCAGCGGAGTTTGACGCCTTCCGTAATATGTTCCTGATGCTGGGAGGCGTGTTGAGCTTTATCGTTGGTCTTATAGGCATCCTCAATTTTCTCAACGCAATTCTGACGAGCATTCTGACACGCCGCCGAGAGCTGGCAATGCTTCAGTCCATAGGCATGACCGGCCGGCAGCTCAAAGCCATGCTGATATGGGAGGGTCTATATTATGCACTGGGGGCTTTAACAGTATCTGCCGCCCTCAGTATCGTTGCTGGACCGCTGCTGTCCAATGCACTGGCCAGTGTATTCTGGTTTTTTACCTACCGGTTTACTCTCTTACCCCTCCTTTTGATTGCTCCGATTTTCACGCTGCTGGGCATTGGCGTGCCGCTTTCGGTGTACCACGTTGTTTCGAGGCGCTCCATTGTTGAGCGTCTGCGGGAAGCAGAATAGTTGAAGAAATCGGACGAATCACAGGAATGGTCCTATGCTTACATTAAAACAGGAGGAATACATCAGCATTCCTCCTGTTTAATGTATTCAGTTTTTTCATGAACTGGGTTCACAATTTTTCCCTGTGACCTCCTGCCCCTTATATCATAGGGGCTTGTGCATGTTGGTCCTTAGAAGGGTGAAAAGCTCTGGTCAAACCAATAGTCCTCCATAGCACTTTTATATTCCTCATAAAAAACGCGTCTGTGCTCATTTTCCCAATTATACAGCATTTCCAGTATTTTTTTACCATTTTCGTCTTCGGTATAATCCATTGCCTTCTTATAATATTCAGCAAAATCATTTTCAATTAAATAGGCCATTCTTAAGAGTGAAATATCTGAATGAGACATAGCAAGCTTTTCTGTATTCAGCTTCTCTGCCTCTAGGCGAACATCAAAAAGGCTTCGTTCAATACTGGGCTTAAGCTCCCCTACAGGAGACCATTGACCACCGGCTACCAGCTTGTCCAGCTCCTTTTTAAGAATATAGTAATGCTCCTCCTCGGTCTTTGACAGGGAATTAAAAATTTCCTTGATGACAGGGCTTTCCACCTGATCTACAAAGCCTTCATAAAAGCGTTGCCCCTGACGCTCCATGGACATAGCCAGCTTAAGAATTTCTACAGCACCATTCATATGTACCCCTCCTAAAATATACTCTGTACTTACTTTACCCATTTTAGAAGCGGGACAAACAGGCAGTAGTGGTATAGCTGGAAACATGATGCCAATTGAAAATAGGCTATAATCCATTAGCTCTTGTGACAGGCCCTATTCTATGTTAACAGCTGGATTTAGTAGAATTTCAATTAAAATTGTATAATCCACATAAAAACTACAATAATATATAAGACCATCTAAAAATCTGGTAAAATAGAAATAACGACATCAAGCAACAGGCTTCCATATAAATTTTTTGAAATGTTAAAAAAGAAATCTAAATTTTCTTGACACATTATCTTGTATAAGGGTATAATCTTAACTAAAGTAAATATCTTCTAATTACAGGGAAGAGGACAGTAGCAGCATATCTTTATCACAGAGACATGGCCCAGGGCTGAAAGGCTATGAATAAGATTTATTGTGAAGATCACCTCGGAGTTGGAATTGCTGAAAATTAACAGTAGGCATTCCCGTTTGGCATCCGTTAGCATGCTGTTGAGTGACAGATTTTATCTGTAATCAGGGTGGTACCACGGTTAATTCGTCCCTAAGTCAATGACTTAGGGACTTTTATATTTTCAAGACGAAGCAGAAAGGATGAGATGCATGGAAAAGTATAAAGCATTATCGAATCTTCCGGTGGCACAAAGAGAAAATGCTGTGTCGGAATACTGGGATAAAAACGATGTTTTGGATAAGAGTATTACAACGAGAGAGGGGCAAAAATCCTTTGTTTTCTATGAGGGACCCCCTACGGCCAATGGAAGACCGGGAATACATCACGTTATTTCTAGAACCCTAAAGGATACTGTTTGTCGCTACAAGACAATGACGGGGCATCAGGTAAAGAGAAAGGCCGGGTGGGATACCCACGGACTTCCTGTTGAAATCGAGGTTGAAAAGCAGCTGAAGCTTTCCAGCAAGCAGGACATTGAAGCCTACGGACTGGATAAGTTCAATGAAAAATGCCGAGAGTCGGTATTTACCTACGAAAAGCTTTGGAGAGAAATGACGACCCGTATGGGCTATTCCATAGATTTGGATAATCCCTATATCACTCTGGACAATAATTATATCGAGTCTGTATGGTGGATATTAGACCAATTCTTCAAGCAGGGCTATATCTACGAGGGACATAAAATACTACCCTACTGCCCACGATGTGGAACAGGTCTAGCCTCCCACGAGGTGTCTCAGGGCTATAAGGAAATAAAATCAAACACTGTAATAGTGCCTGTTAAGCGTAAGGATGCCGATGAGTATTTCCTAGTATGGACCACTACGCCGTGGACCTTGGCTTCCAACGTTGCATTGGCTGTAAATCCAAAGGAAACCTATATCAAGGCTAAGCATCAGGATAAGATATATATTCTAGAAAAGAAGCTGGCTGCCAAGGTTATAGGTGAGGATTATGAAATTGTAGAGGAGTTTAAAGGTGAGACATTGGAGCATATTGAGTATGAGCAGCTGATGCCCTTTGTTAAGCCAGAGAAAAAGGCCTTCTTCGTAACTGTTGCAGATTTCGTTACAACAGAAGACGGTACAGGTATTGTTCATATCGCTCCGGCCTTCGGTGAGGATGACTACCAGGTTGGAAGACGCTATGATTTACCGGTATTACAGCCGGTGGATGAGAGCGGAAAATACACCACCACCCCTTGGGAGGGCAGATTTGTAATGGATTGCGATGTAGACATTATAAAATGGCTGCATGCAGAGGGTAAGCTATTTAAGAAGGAAAAGATGGATCATAACTATCCCCACTGCTGGAGATGCTCTACACCGTTGCTTTACTACGGAAAGCCCAGCTGGTATATCGAGGTTACAAAGCTTAAGGATAAGCTGATAGAAAACAACAATAGCGTAAACTGGTTCCCGGACTATGTTGGTGAAAAGCGCTTTGGCAACTGGCTGGAAAACGTAAATGACTGGGCTCTTTCTAGAAATAGATATTGGGGTACACCTTTAAATATCTGGCGTTGCGGCTGTGGACATACAACCTCTGTGGGCTCTAGAAAAGAGCTGATGGAGCATGCAATAGAAGAAATAGACGAAACGATAGAGCTTCATAGACCATATGTGGATGATGTTCATCTAAAATGTACTAAATGCGGTGATTCAATGACAAGGGTTACAGAGGTCATCGACTGCTGGTTTGATAGTGGTGCAATGCCTTTTGCACAGCATCATTACCCCTTTGAAAATAAAGAGAACTTTGATGAGCTTTTCCCTGCCGACTATATCTGCGAGGGTATAGACCAAACAAGAGGCTGGTTCTACTCATTATTGGTTATCTCAACCTTTATAAAGGGAGTATCTCCATATAAAAATGTACTTGTAAATGACCTTATTCTTGATAAGGAAGGAAGAAAGATGTCTAAGTCAAAGGGAAATACGGTGGACCCCTTTGAATTATTTGATAAATATGGTGCAGATGTATTGCGATGGTACCTGCTGCATGTATCACCAGCATGGACACCGACACGCTTTGATATAGAGGGGCTTAAAGAGGTTCAAAGCAAGTTCTTTACAACCCTGCAAAATGTGTATGCCTTCTTTACCCTGTATGCAAATACTGACGAAATTGATGCAACCAGCTTCTTTGTTGATTACAAGGAAAGACCAGAGCTTGACAGATGGATACTATCTAAGTTTAACAGCTTGGTGGCGGCAGTAGATGCTGACTTAAAGGTATTTGACCTGACAAAGGCAGTGCGTAAAATCCAAGAATTTGTTAATGAGGATTTATCCAACTGGTATATCAGAAGGGCAAGACGTCGCTTCTGGGCAACTGAGCTAACTGATGATAAAAAGGCGGTTTACAACACCACCTATGAGCTATTGGTTGGAGTAGCAAAGCTTGTGGCACCATTTGCACCATTTATGTCTGAGGAGATATATCAAAACCTTACAGGCCAGATGTCAGTTCATTTAGCTGATTATCCTGTATCCGACAGCGATTTGATAGACAAGTCTGTAGAGAAAAGGATGGACCTTGTTAGAGATCTCGTAGGCTTAGGTAGAGCCGCAAGAGCACAGGCAAAGATTAAGGTTCGCCAGCCGCTGCAAAAGATATTAGTAGACGGAAAATTTGAAGCCTTAATTTCAGACCTTGTACCATTAATGCAGGAGGAGCTGAATATCAAGGAAGTTGTCTTTGAGAAGGATTTGAAGGAGTATATGAACTTTAATTTAAAACCAAACTTCAGAGCCGCAGGCTCAATCCTAGGCTCTAAGATAAAGGCCTTCGGACAGGTATTAAGCAAGCTGGATGCAGCAGAGATGGCAGCCAAGCTGGAGGCTGGAGAGTCTCTAATGCTGGAGCTGGAGGGTGAAGAGGTGGAAATCCTGAAGGATTATGTTCAGATAACCATCGCCTCTAAGGAAGGCTTTACTGTAGAAACAGAAAACAACCTGTTTGTCATATTAGACACCCATTTAACTCAGGAGCTTATCGACGAGGGCTATGCCAGAGAGTTTATCTCTAAGGTTCAGCAAATGCGTAAGAACAACGACTACCAGGTGGCTGACCAAATCAAGATATACTATGAAGGAGACGAGGAGGTTGCCAAGGCCTTTAAATTCCATGAGGAGTACATCAAGCAGGAAACCCTTGCAGTCTCAATTGAAAAGCTTGAGGGCGCAGGCTTAGAGGTGCAAAACATCAATGATCATGATACTGGTATAAAGGTAGAAAGATTGTAATAAATCAATAAAAATAATACTAGGGGCTGTCTCGCAAATATGATATGCTCCCCTTATGGTAGACAGTTTAAATAAAAAAAACTGTTTACTGAAGGAGGAGTATATTTTTATGGGACG
>JBLXDM010000001.1:0-562966 GCA_048264125.1 Natronincolaceae bacterium | reverse complement strand
GAAGCAAGCTTCTCCACAACTTCGCTCGACTTGCATGTGTTAGGCACGCCGCCAGCGTTCATCCTGAGCCAGGATCAAACTCTTAATAAAAAATTTCTGGGTTCCATTTTTCTAAATGGATAAAATTTATGCTGGCTTAATATCTATACTGTTCAGTTTTCAAAGACCTGCGTTATTTTGAATAATCTGTCGCTTAAAGGCGACTTAACTACTATATCACTTTCGAAGCATTATGTCAACTGTTTTTTTATTTCCAGTTGATGGAGTGTTTACCATCATCCTTCAGAAGCGACTTTTCTACTATATCATTTCCTCTCCTCCAAGTCAACAGCTTTTTTTACTGGAAATCAGTGGAGAATATTATGTTAATCATATAATAGAGATTATGTCAATCTAGCTAATTAACTAATTTTGTTAAGTTTTGCTGATGTGACGAAAATAAATATAACACATTTAGGCCATCTTGTCAATTATCCGGGCAAAAAAAACAAAAGAAAAACATGGAATTCCATAGATGTATACTATTATGCACTGATCCCACACCTTCTTTATATATAGTAAAACCTATTGCTAGATAAACCTACATTCAGGCTACCTTTTATATTATTTCAAAATAATCTATTTCTATACATTTTGCATTAATAATTTTCATTTCACTATAATAAGCATACTATAGAACATCAAAGGACCCCATAGGGGTCCTTTGATCAGAAGAATCGTAAATTACATAATACAATCACTTATATCTCTTAAAACATAAAGCATATCCTGAACTATTGATTTGCTGCTATCACACTACCTAAAGCAATTGAGTAAAGCTTAGTCTCAGCAGTATCGGCTCTAGATACAAGAACCACCGGAGCCTTTGCTCCCATAATTACCCCTGCAGACTTACCATTTGCCATATAGGTTAGAGCTTTGCCTATTCCATTTCCCACTTCTATGGTAGGCACCAGCATAATGTCTGTCTCACCAGCCACCGGACTCTTGAAGCCTTTTATTTCAGCCGCCTCCTTAGATACTGCCAGGTCAAAGGCAATTGGTCCCTCCACAATTATCCCCTCGCCAAAGTAGCCCTCGTTGGCTAGCTTCTTAAGCTCAGCACCATCAACTGTAGATTTCATTTTTTCATTCACCTTTTCCTTAGCTGCCAGACAAGAAACCTTAACCTCAGAAATGCCTAGTGCCTTTGCTGCGATAATTGCATTCTTTAATATAGATTTCTTTTCATCAAGGGTAGGCTCAATATTCATTCCTCCATCGGTTAGGTAAAGAAGCTTGTGATATGTAGGCATTTCATAGACCATAACATGGCTTAGAAGGTTTTCCGTTCTTAAGCCCACCTCCTTATCCAAAACAGCCTTTAACAAAATTGATGTGTCCAGGAGCCCCTTCATTACAAAGTCTGCTTCACCTGAGGACACCATTTTAACAGCCTCCATGGCTGAATCCATAAGGTCGGGCTTGTCGATAACCCTATAGTCCTCCAAATTCATTTTAATCTCAGCTGCCAATTCCTTAATCTTTGCAGCATCACCAATTAAAATTGCATCAACTATTTCATATTTTTTTGCATCTGCTACTGATTGTAAGACATCAAGGTCTTGAGCAGCGGCAACCACCAGTCTCATCTTTCTTTGGCTTTGTGCGGCCTTTAGTAGTTCATCCAAATGCTTAATCATAAAAACACCTCTTTACATATTATTGTTGTTATTTTGCATCGTTTAAAATTTTTTAGCAATCTCAATAATATTTTATATTCTTTTCCCTATATATACAATAGAATTTTATTCTTCCATTAATGCTTTTAATCTCTTCTGACAAAGCTGTGTTATTTCATCATTTGGCTCAAGCTCAAGGGAACGGTCTAAGCATTCCTTGGCATTGATGTAATCTCCCATTTCCATATAGGCAATTGCAAGATTTGAGAGAACCTCATGGTTTTCTCCACCAACACTAAGCGCTCTTAAGAAGCCATCTATGGCATCCTGATAATCTCCCATACCGCTTAGACAGACGGCCATTTCCACCATAGCATCCACCTGATCAGCCTCTAGCTCCAGCACCTTGTCAAAATAGCCTATTGCCTTTTCAAACTGCCCCAGCTGCCGATTGCCTAGACCAATAAAGAACAATAGATTCCACCACTCCTCATACCTTCCCTCCAGCTCCTCCAGCAGCGGCAGTCCATACTGAGGATTGCCGGCCAGTATAGCTTCATAGCCGGTTTCATACAGCACCAAGTCCTCTATCCCCCTCAGAAGATAGGCGACATGCTCCTTAAAATCCTCCTCTTGATTACTATCTAAGGCCTTATTCCAGTGAAGCTCAGCTTTTCTATACTCCTTATCCTCCCTTGCCAAAAATCCTAAATGATAGTTGACCAGTGGAATATCATAGCCCATTTGGAATAGCTGCTCAAGTCTGTCCTTTGCCTCCTGCCTAAAGAGCTTATTCAGCTTGGCCTTTTCCTCCAAGCTCTCCGCAGCGTATCTAAGGAGATTTATACTATAATGAAGGATCGCATTTTCGTTGTCTGGGTTTAATGCTATTAGGGCCTTAAAATAAATTATCCCTTCAAGCAATTTTTCTTCCTCTATATATCTTGAGCCTTGAAAAAGAATGTATTCTTCTAAATTAGGCTCTACAGCCCTCAGGAATTTTATGTATTCTGCCTTGTATATAAATTCCGAGTCTATACCTATCGTATAGATCATTCCCCTCATAATTCCACCCAAGGTGAGAACCTCATTCTCCCTTTTATTCTTTATGTTTTCCGCCAGCTCGTCAGTCAGGAAGGGAACATTAAGTCCTTCATCCGGCATGCTATAGCCCTTAACATTTATGTCAGCGTCTGCCTTTAGCTGCAAAAAAGATACTTCCTCTAATTTCTTCTTCAAATGGGATTCTATACGAAATTTCATAGTATCCTCCTTTTACTATAGGATTTTGTGAAAAATAATATCATCTATATAGGCTGCCGTTGCTTCATTGTAGTGATGCTGATAAACACAGCCAGACACTGTGAAGCCACAGCTTAATAATGTATTAATGGAGGAGGAATTGTTGCTATAAACATAAGCCCTTGCCAGTAATACTTTTTGTTTCTTTAAATCCTCTAGACAAAATAGTGTAAAATTCTTAGCTACATGCCTTCCGCGCATACCCTTATCAACTGCTATAGTCAGAAGGGCCGAATGCTTTTTACTTCCTTCACCCGCTCTTGCTCTAAAAACAGCAATAAGCCTCCCCTCAAAAACCGCAGAATATAAAAGACAGCTTGAGTCCCTTATCCATTCCTCTATTTCCTCAGCAGTAGTTACGTCGGCAAAGGAAACCTCTGCTCCCTCTCGATTTAAGGAGTTAAATAATATCATTGCCTCCGGTATGTCTGTATGCTCAAATTCACGAAAGTTATATTCCATATACATCTCCCCCATTGATTAGCATAGTACCAACTGTTGAAAAATCCTCTTGTTGCTGCAAAAAACCAGCACCCTTACGTATTATTGCATACGCTGCGGTCGCTGATTTTCTTTGCGCCTCGTATCTAGTACCTTGACCATCTTAATAGGCACTAAGGTATTTTGAACTAAAACTCCCTCATAAACATTCTTTTTCTTCTTGTGCTGGTGCTCAATAGCTCATAAAGATATCCTCTATAAATCATCATAAAAGAAAACCATACCTGTCCTATAATATACAACAACAAACCAGCTGGCGAAAACAACGACATGGAGAACACATGCGTATTAAATATTCCCGTCAAAAGGCTGCCGGTTAGAAAATATAGTCCCCCCATAAATACGAGGTTAGGTATAAGCCATTCTAGCCAATTATCCTTTACAAAGCCCACGGTGTAGGTTACTGATTCCCATGGATTGTAGTACTTTTGATACACGGTTTCTGGCAATGGGTTTAATAGTATCAACACTATCAAATTTACAATCATACTGAGGGTGAAGGGTGACAGCCCTACAGATAAAACAGGAAGAATGAAGGAGCTGAAGCCAAAGGATGCAACCCATCCAATGAATAATATCCCCCAAACCTTTCTTAAATGAAGGGTGAAGCCAGCCTTAAACTCATGCCAGCTTAGCCTATCTCTAGTTATAATACAATCCAGCAAATGCAAATAGTTAGAAATAAGCGCACTGGATACTAGAATCATTACAAGCCCTGCCAATATCCAAAAAAAGCTTAGAAGGCTTGAAATTACAATAGTGGCGGTTGTGTAAAAAATTCCTGTAAAAATAATCATCCAGTTCTTATATAGGCTCATAAATGCCTTTTTTACTATGCTTTTGTTGATATAGATAATATCCGTTAAAAATTCCATTTTTTATCACCTCAACTCATATAATATCATTATCTCAGCCAATTTTCAAACCTTTAGTAACTTGTCCTAGCCCATTAATTCAATTCCACTAGATAATATTTTGAAAAATCAATCGCCTTATTCTCTAGGTCATAATCAAACAGCAGTGTTGTCCTCTTAGCTACTATTCCAGTGAAGCTCATAGGGTCTGCCTCTAACGCCATGACATCATAGAGGAACTGCTGAAAATGTACCTTCTTAATGATCTGCTTAGCCGGTTGCTCTAAATATTTAGGCAAAAACCGATGCAAATTCTCAGGCTGCTGTAGAAATTCATGGCATTTATTTTTAAAATCCTCCTCATTGCAATTAATAAAAAAGCCAGGTAAGGTGGAGGTCTTTGTGTTTCTTAGATAATCAAATTTTAAAAGCTCAAGGAATATCTCCTGTAATTCAAAGCCCTTATGCCTGTAGAAGTCAAAAAGTATTTCATACAGTCGGTTTTTGTTATGGGAGCTATGATGATACCCCTGCTTCTCCCAATACCTCCAAAGCTCCTCAAATAAGGCGAAGGCATTTGAATATAAATTACTGATAAGAATTTCTAAAGAGGTACTGAAAACCCCAGAATTCCAATAGAGCTCCACCATTTCTTCAACACCCTTAAGCCTCAGCAGCTCTCCATAGGAAAGGCAATTGCTTTCTAAGATATCGTAGGGTGGATAGTCGGAATACACATAGCCATATTCTTGTGCCTCCGTCCTTAAGCCTGAGCCCTTTAAGAGCTTCAGAAAACCCACCTGTAGCTTTTCAGGCCTTAGGCTAAATACATCGTTAAAGGACTTTCTGAAGGAAAAATAATCCTCATGGGGAAGACCCACAATTAAGTCTAAATGCTGATGGATGCTTTTATAAGAGGCTATCCTTTTTACTACCTCCTTAAGCCTATCGAAGTTCATTTTTCTGTCAATAGCTTTAAGGGTTTCAGGATTTGTGGACTGAACGCCAATTTCAAATTGAAATAGACCTACAGGCGCTGCTTCAAGAAAATCCAGCATCTCCTCATCCAGCAGATCAGCAGTTACCTCAAAGTGAAAATTAGTAAGGCCCCTGTTGTTCTCCATTATAAAGCCCATTATCTCCATGGCATATTTTTTATTGGCATTAAAGGTTCTGTCTACAAATTTAACCTGCCTAACACCCCTCTCCAGAAAGAGCTTAAGCTCTCTTTTTACTCTCTCTATAGGCAAAAACCGCACTCCCTGCTGTGCCGAGGATAGACAGTATTGACAATTAAAGGGACAGCCTCTGGAGCTCTCATAATAAATGATTTTATCCGGTTCAGCTATACTATCATCGTAGGGAAAGGGTAGCTGGTCCATCTCCACCATCGCCCCTGAGGGAGGGTTAACATACACAGCCCCCCTAGCCCTATAGGCAATTCCCTCCAGCTGAGAATAATCGTCATAGGAATCCAGTAGCTTAATCAGTGAAGGAAATATGATTTCTCCCTCCCCTATGACTACCATATCAATAGAGTCATTGTCCTCCATCATCTCTTTTGTGCCATAGGATACCTCAGGGCCCCCTAATACAATGGTGGCTTCTGGCATTACCTTCTTAAGAGTTCTACATAAAAAATGAATCACTTCCATATTCCATATGTAGCAGGAAAAGCATATAATATCAGGCTGCTGTTTGTATATTTCGGCTAAAATATAATCAGTGCTATGATTTATGGTATATTCGCCTATTACAAGACTATCCACATGCTTATCTATGGCTTTTTTCAGATATCTAATCGCTAAATTGGTATGTATATACTTTGCATTTAAGGCCACCAGCATTACCTTCATCCGTTTACCTCTTTTCGATTTATTTAATTTGCCCGGCAAAAGATGCTTGTATAATCATTGGCAAAAGGGCTGTTATTTATACAGAGGGCCATTTTCACCCGCTATTAATAAAACACAATTATTATAGCATGTTTTGACCCGTGGGTAAAATTTATATTTATATTTACTGCCCTCCAGCTATATAATAATCTATGTAATTGTGGTATAATATTAATAAGATATCTTACTTAATAAATTTTATTATTTAAACCCGATAGTATACTATATCAGAGATTTTCATAGGATATTTGAGGGGGTGAATTTTCATGAAGCTAATTCCGCTGGTACTACTGATATCACTATGTCTGATAATAGCCGGACTAGCCTATAGTCTCGTATATCCTATGCCGTCTGCTGAGGTCAGCCTTAAAGCAACCGATGTAAATGAATCTTATTTTATAAACAAGCTGCTGACAAATCATATTAATCCTCAAAATCAAAATCAATTGGTGATCACTGAGGAGGAGCTTAATGGCTATATTGCTTACCGTCTAAAGGACGGTGGCTATGCATTAGAGAATTTAACAATTCATCATGCAGCCGTAAGCCTGATGGATCAAGAATTAACCGTAACGGCCTATGGAAACTACAGAATTTTACCAGTTAAAATTGAAGCCCGACTTATTCCAGCTCTGCAGCCAGAGGGACTCAGCTTCACTCTGAAGGAGCTTAAGCTATCACGAATTCAGCTTCCAAAGAGCCTTCTAAATCGGTTCTACAATAACTCACAGGTGATGCTGCCCCTTAATAGCATGGAAATGATTAAGGTTAAAAGCCTTATTTTAATCGAAGGTGAAGCTGTAATAGGCTATGAAGTAGACAGAGAAAGAATACTCGAGGAGCTATTTAAGCTTTTAATTAGGCAGTCCAATTAATGATCTGCTTTTCGTTATGAAATTATCTTTATAAATAATAAGAATTGACTTGAAGATTCTATTCAAAAGGTATAAAATACATGTGTCAACGCAGTTTTTCACCTCATTGGAGGTTAATACTATAAGACAGAAAGGTTGTTGCCATTGCTACCTATAACCCACAAGCTTATATCAGAGCATATACATCGTAATGTCCTGGATACCTTAGGTGTGGAGCTAAACAAATCCAGCCTGATTTACGGCAGTGTAAAGCCGGATATTGCTCCTAAGCTATTGATGATGGACCATTTTAAGCCCCAATCCTATGACATTGTTATGGATGAAATCCACAATCTCTCACAGTTTAAGCTAATTGACAATAAGCAATTTCTTAGATTTTATTCCACTCAGGTTGGTGTTGTAACCCATTTTATAGCAGACTTCTTCTGTGTACCCCATAATGATAGGAGAACCTATAAAAACAATTTTAAGGACCACTTTAAGTATGAAAGCGATCTTCACAAGGAGCTAAAGGCCTTTAATGAAAGCGTCAAGGTATCCTACAACAGCTTTAATGTAGATAATTTGACCCCCTTTACAATTAAAAAGGTGATAGACCATTATCATAGGGAATATAGTCTTTTGGAGGAGTCCCCCATCAACGATATTAAATGCTCCCTCCTTGCTGCAACTGCGGTTACGCTATACATTATTCACAATTCCATGAAAACCCCATATATCAGAGAAATTGCATAAGTGACGACATAAGTATACCCCCTGCTAAGGCTTGATTTTAGCAGGGGGTATTTTACAGTATTTTTACAATCAGATTATCTTTTCCTTCCATTTTCCAAATCTAAACCATACTAATACCACCACAGCCTCCGCCACCACCGAAAGGCTGATGGCAATCCAAACGCCACTGGTGCCTAAATCCAGCATTATACTCAGCAGATAAGCAAAGGGCAGCTTTACAAGCCAATTGGCTACAACTGATGCCAGCATAGGAGGAAAGGTATCTCCTGCACCGATAAAGGCACCGCCTAGAACATTGGGAAAAATTACGAATAGCACACCGGCATAGCATATTCTCAGATAATCGACTCCAACCTTAATTACCTCTATATCCTCAACAAAAAATCTCATCAGAAAATAAGGAAATATGAAAAAGGGGATTGAAAAAATCAGCATATTGTAAACCGCCAGCTTCATTCCCTGCTTAACTACATTTTCAGCCTCAGGTGTATCCTGTCGTCCAAGGCTTTGACCCACCAGCACCGACATAGCCGTTCCCAAGCCAGCCAGGAAAATAAATACAAAATTGAAGAGCCTCTGTCCTATACCAAAAGCAGCACCTGCCGCTATCCCTTGCTTTAGTACGATACGATATAAAATCAGACCCGTAAGCGGCCTTGTTATCATATGAAGTAGCGAATATCCACCTATGCTGAAGATTCGTTTCACAGTCTTGAGCTCCGGTCTTATGAAATGCAGCATAGCCACTGCATCAAAATCAAATATATTTTTTATGATCAGCAGCAGCATCAATATAAAGGCTGTTACCTCGGATAGTGTAGTCGCTAAAGCTGCACCTCCAATGCCCATATTAAATATAAATATGAAGATATAGTCCAAAGCAATATTCATTATGTTCATTATCAAAAAAACCTTAACAGGATTTTTTGTGTCGCCGGTTGCTTGAATTATTGACTTGGCGGATGCATTAAAAAAGAAAAAGGGCAGACCCAGCAGGGCAATTCTGATATATTTTTTGGCCTCCAGCAGCACCGTTGCATCTGTAGCTCCATATATCTTCAGCGTGTTATCTATATTTAAGAAGAGTACAGCTAGGGTAATAGCTCCGATAATAAGAGATAAGACAAGGGATTGCATGGAAACCCTCTTAACTGCAGCCTCATCCTTAGAGCCGGTGGCTCTTGCCACCAAAGCAATAGCACCAGTGGCTATTAGAAAGGGTAGCACCTGAATAACTCCGATGATTGCCGTGCTGATGCTTACCGCCGCCGTCTCCAAGCTACCCAGCTTTGCAATAAACCATAAATCTGCCAGTATCATGAGGGTATGTAAAAACTGACCTACAATAAGTGGCCATGCCAGAAACCATATCTTCTTTATTATTTCCTCGTCCCCCTTAAGTAGGGTTTTTATTTCCTGCATATTATCATTCCTTCCCCTAAAAATTCGCTTCGCTTTAACCTCTGGGAATATCGTCTTAAAATAGCTGCATAGGACCTCATAAGCTTACTATCCTATTGAAATTTAATAAATGAGGAAATTACATAATACTATGGAAGCGTATATACATTCTAGTTTATACAAAGTTAAAAGTTTATCGCTCATTGCCTAGGGCTAATAACATTTTAAAAATATGCTATTTAGCCCGTGGGGCACTAAGCAGAAAACTTTTGACTTTGTATAAACATACTACTCATCTCTATTATGCAATTTCCTCAAATAATTTGTAGAACCATGAAGGTATTTCGAGTTTATTGTAGAATATTTAATTTAGTTACAATCTATGTGCTACAGAAAGGAGATTTATAATGGAGGAATTTTCCACTATATCAGTTGAAGAAATCACAAAGCAGGATATGCTGCTTATCATTAAGGCCTTGGAATATACCGGTGAAAACACTAAGATTCATTCCTTCATAGAGCTGAAAAATGCAATGGTCAGGCAGCTGAGTCGTTTGGCTAACACCAGCGAAGAAGAGCTTTTGACCCACCTACAGAAATAATATGCAGGCTAATATATAGTCTTTAAAGCCCCCCGCCACATGGCTAGGGGGTTTTTACTCTTTTATAAATGTATAGTCGCCTGTTTTCCCTGCTATCTCAATGATTGTATAGGGGCTCCTTTCCTCTTTACTGACTATCCTTATACTATTCAATATAGGATGCTTCAGCGTTTGACCGGCAGGAAGCCGGAAGACATCTAAAAACCTTGTATTTTCATAGGCCTTCTTATCTATTTCATAGCTTCTTATTCTTGCAATATAATCCCCCATACTGTTGATAAAGCCCCAATCCTTAAGCTGACTAATATCCATAGGCAGCTCCTTTAGGTTTATGCCCCATAGGCCATAGGCCATCGCTATAGCCTCTTTATAGTGCCGTCCTTCCTCCGCCGCAGGACACAGTTCAACGGCTTCTAGAAGATTATTATAATAATAAATAGCAGTTATAAGTATTCTTCTACTATCCCAATCCCTTGAGGCCAACCAATCTATACTGCCTCCCATAACTCTGTCTAAAGCCATAAGGTATTCTATTTTTTCTCTTTCAAATTGAATTAAATATTTTTGAGACAGGCTGTCGTAGCCCTCTCCCTCCAGCTCCTGCAGCATTAGCTCCATTAAATATACCTTCAGCTCCGCAATCAGCTGCTGATGCGCCATCGGGGTCTCCAGCAAAAGATTAACAGCCCTTGCAAATAGTATTGCAGAGATAATTACCTGTGGGTGCCTATTGAAAAATAATACCTGCTTGTACAGCTCCTGGATACCACTGCTATTATTTTTATTAGCCAGTATGATACTCAGATTTCTTGAAAAGCCATAGCCCCTTTTGTCCTGCCAATACGCCTCAGAATTATTGAACCTCTCCGCTACCTGTACCTTATCTATTAACTGCTGTGGATTTCCATGCCTGTATTGTAGCCAATACCTCAGCTCATCAGCAAATCTCAAATAATCCACTACTACTTTATTCTTTTCCTTAATATCCCTCAAAGACTTTGCCTGAATCAGTAAAAGCTCCGTTAGATCACTCCATTGTCCCTTATCCTGTTTTAAAATCAGTCCCCTTCGCAGCTCATAGGAAAAGGTCTTCAGACCAAGACCCTCTAAAGGACTATTTTCATAGGCAAAGCCTAAGGCATCACCATATATCATCATTAAAAAGCAGTTCTTAAGTTTTAGCTCCTTTGACATTTCCACACCCCTATTTTATGAAGCGTACATACCGGCCAAAGACGTGGGATATGTACATTTGCGTTTTAAAAGCTTAGGGCTTGTCTACAGCCCCATATCTATGTTATACAAATTCCAGGCAATATACAAGCTTAAATTATAACCCAAAATACATAGCATATAGCATAAATGCCCTTAACTGCAAGGGGCCTTATCCTACTCTATTAATCATAGCAGGTTAAGCCCACATACAGCTAAGGGCATTATTTAATATATTACATTCTCTCTGGCGCCTTGATGCCTAGGAGATACAATCCTGTAAACAGCACCTGCTTTGTAGCGTAGACTAAGGCAAGCCTTGCCTTCTTAATAGTCTCGTCCTCTACTAAAATTGAGTGGTCATGATAGAAGCGATTGAAGGTTTGTGCAACATCTATGATATGTCTTGTTATGATAGATGGCTCATTTTTCCTTTGGGCATCCATAATAGCCTCAGGGAATTGATATATTTCCTTTATTAAAGCCATTGATATATCATCGGTTAGAACAGAGGCATCGAAGCTACCATCCACCTCTATCGCTGCTTTTCTTAATACACTGCTGGCCCTAGCATGGGTGTATTGAACATATGGACCAGTTTCACCCTCGAAGCTGAAGGCAGTCTCCCATGAGAAGGATATATCCTTGATTCTGTTATTGCTTAAATCATTGAATATAACAGCCCCAATACCAACCTCCTTGGCAACCTCCTTCTTGTTTTCCAGGTCAGGATTCTTTTCTTCGATTATCTCACTAACCCTTTCTATTGCCCCGGTTAATACCTCTTCAAGAAGAACGACATTACCCTTTCTGGTTTGAATTCTTCTGCCCTCATGGCTAACCCTTCCGAAGGGAATATGGATTAAATCCTTCGCCCATTCATGCTGCATAAGCTCAATTACCTTAAACCATTGAGCAAAATGCAGGTTTTGGGAATAGTCGGTTACATATAAGCATTTGTGGAAATCAAAGGTGTTCTTTCGATATACTGCAGCAGTAATATCTCTAGTGGCATATAGAGTGCTTCCATCCTTTTTTTGAACCAGACAAGGGGGCATATTGAACTGGGTTAAGTCAACCAGTGTTGCTCCTTGGCTTTCCTGCAGCAGCTCCTTCTCCTTAAGCTCCTGAATTATAGCATCCATCTTATCGTTATAGAAGCTTTCACCTGAGTAATAATCAAATTCCACATCCAACTGAGCATATACCTTTTTCAGCTCCTTGATTGTCTCCGAGCTAAACCATTGCCATAGGGCCAATGCTTCCTCATCACCATTTTCCATTCTTGTAAACCAGCTTCTTGCTTCATCCTCCAGCTCCGGCTTTGTCTCCGCCTCATCATGGAATTTAACATAAAGCTCCAGCAGTGTTTTGATTGGTTCCTTCTCTATTTCTTCCTTGTTGCCCCAGTTGTTGTAAGCAACTATTACCTTCCCGAACTGAGTTCCCCAGTCACCAAGGTGGTTGATACCAATACAGTTATAGCCTAAGTACTCATAGATACGATATAGGGAGTTTCCTATAACGGTAGAACGAAGATGTCCCACGTGGAAGGGCTTTGCTACATTAGGTGCAGAGTAATCGATACAGATATTTTTACCCAGCCCCAGCTCCTGAGCGCCATATTTATCCTTTTTGCTTATAACCTCCTGAATAATCTCCCTTACATAGGTGCTTCTGTCCACATAGAAGTTTAAGTAGCCGCCTTCACTTTTTACTGCAGCAAACTCTGCTGATAATTGAAGCTTCCCTGCCAGCTCCTGGGCAATTATATTAGGTGCCTTTCTAAAAAGCTTTGCCAGCTTGAAGCATGGAAAGGCGAAATCTCCCATTTCAGGATTCGGTGGAAGCTCTATCATGCCTAGTAGCTCCTCCTGATTAAGCTCTTGAATATTCTCTGTTAAAAGCTGGCTTAATTTCACTTTAAAATCAATCATTTTTATTTACCTCCTGTATATATTATCAAAAACAAAAAACTCCCGTCCCTATAATAAGAGACGAGAGAATATCCCGTGTTACCACTCTTTTTGGTATAAATACCCACTCTAATCCAGATAACGGAGGAAGCCGTATGACCCTACTTAATTCAGGCATATTCTCAGAGGTGCGTTTCGATACAGCTTTGTGTCAAACTTCCACCAACTTTGACTCGCTAAAACAATCGTTGCATCTACTTTCCTCTTCATAGAAGTAAATATTTTCTTTGGAAATTAATATATCATATATTCTCGCTTGAAGCAACGAATTTATACATAAAAATGGAATATTCTTATACCTATTCTTATACAACTATTGCTTATTTATAGTCACGCTACCAATCTCGGTCCTCAGGGTGATTACACCACCACCATCGCCGCTGATACCAGTTAAAATACCTTTTTTTGAATATATGTCCTTCAAGACTAGATTCGTTTCTATGTCACCTATAGAGGTTTGTGCATCCAAACGGAAGGAATAATCCTCCTTTAAATAAACCCCTACGGACCCTGTTTTGCTGGCAAAATCGTAGCTACTGCCTTCGCCTAGCTCTGCCCTGACATTGATGGAGCCTGTTGAGGATTGAAGCTTTGTATCTCCCGTCAGCTTGCCTCCGGAAATTTCTATGCTGCCGGTGGAGGTTGTGGCGCTGCCCATCAGCTGGGTATTTTCCAATTTAATGCTGCCGGTGCTGGTGCTAATATTAGCCTCTTTAACAAATGAATTGCTGATTTTGAATTCTCCCACACTGATATCTGCTTTAATGTAATCAACCTCAAGCCCCTCCAGCTCTGCCGCTCCCACACTGTTTTCAAGATATATATCCTTTATTTCAGCGGGAATATATATTTCGAAATCCACTGCTCTATTTCTGAATAGATTTTCCAAATCCTTGCTCATATCTACCACTATTTCAAGACTATTGCTTCTTTCCTTAATATCAACCGTGATGCTTTCCATTGCTTTAATGATTTCTGCTTCAATAGAGTTAAGACTCTTAACCTTTTTCTCATAATTTACGGTGATATCCTTTGTGGTTCCCTTATAGATTTTTACTGCCCCAACACTATTATCAATGCTTAGGCTGGATATATCTGAGCTGAAGACCTCGGAAAATCTCTCCGTACGGTCATACTGATCTGTAAAGGCAAGATTTTCACCCATTTCAGTTATTTCGTTAACCTTATCCTTTATCCTATCAAGGTTATTTTTAACCTGACTGTCAAGCTCATCCACCTCTATAGTGCAGCCCATCATTGATGTTGCTAGTATTATACATAAACCTAAGCCAATAAGCTTAAATCTCCTATTCATCCTTCCTCATACCTCCTATTTTTTTCTAGGCCAGCATCGGCTAAAAAAGAAATCAGTCCTAAAAATAATTTTCCTACTATTAATCCTTTCGAAGCTTCATACTTATATACGAGGTAGGTTTCCCTTTGTCTGAGAGCCTTCATACTTTTTATGTCATCTCATTAAACTTGTCAAAAAGAAAGGGAGCTATCGACATTGATATGCCATCAATAGCTCCCTGCTGTTTTTATTTGTCTGCGTAAAAATCCATTATAAACTCATAGTCTCCGCTTAGGTCAACACCTCTAAGATTTGTTACTGGACTTCCCTCCACCAAAATAGCCACAGAATCTATGTCGCTAAAGGTGGTGAGGGTATTTACAATGGCTGCTATTGCAATATTTACATCCTCCTGCGTACCCTTCATATTCAGCTGAAATTCTTCTGACAGGTCTACTGTTGCCTTACCCCTTTGCTTAGTGACTGATAGAACCTTTGTATCGGCTGGTATAGGATTGATTAAGTCCGCAGCATTACTCTGCTTAATTAGCTCCTCCAGCACAAAGAATTCTAGGCTTTTTTCATCTAATCGTGGGTCATTACTCTTAATACTATAGGCATCGGAAAAAATATAGGGTAGTTCCTTATGTCTTAGGTAAAGAACATAGGTCAACTCCTCCGCTTCCTTCTCCTCATCCTCATCCTCTTGTATTATCTCTTCAGACTCCTCCGGCGGCTGATTATCTAAATCATCAGCCTTTACCTCCTTCTTGCAGGCGGCAACAGAAAGCACCATCAGTACTGTCAGCATTATCAATGCAATTTTTCTCTTCATTTGTCCCCCTCCTTCTTTATTATATAGTTACCCAAAATCCTCACGCCAAACTTTGTAGCTATATTCAAATTATGTTATATGCCATCGCTGAAGTCTTCCTCAGTCATAACCACTATGCCATTTTTCTTAAGCAATGCCACGGTAACCCCGTCCCCAGTCCTTTTTTTACCGGAAAAGCTGCCGTCATAGATTATTCCACAGCCACAGGAGGGACTTCTTGCCTTTAATACAGCCCTTTCGATCTCCAGCAGCTGTGCTAGCTTTAGTGTCTCTTCAGCTCCCCTTCGAAAGGCCTCCGTTATATCCTGGCCCTCCTTGTTTAGCACTCTTGCATTCCCTTCCAATACGGCTAAGCCGTCTCCACCCTGTATTTCAGCCGGCCCTCTGGGGGTGGTAAGTCCCCCCAGCTGCTCCGGACAGACGGGTACTATACCCTCAGTCGCCAGCTCCGCTAGAAGCCGTTGCGATAGATTATTGCCCCCATCATATTTGCAATTTAATCCCAATAAACAGCCACTGACCATTATCATAAACACACCTCATGCTATTTTATTTCCACCACTGTTACACCTGCACCACCTTCGCCGTACTGCCCTGGACGATAGCTCTTAACATGCCTATGCTTCTTCAGAAGCTGCTTTATGCCTGCTCCTAATACCCCTGTTCCAATGCCGTGGATGATAGTGACAGGGCTGTAGCCTGCTAGATAACAATCATCTAAAAACTTGTCCATAGCCAGCATAGCCTCCTCAAGATTGTGGCCCCGTATATCCAGCTCCCTGCTTAAGCCTTCTGTCTTGCTTTTCAGTATTTTACCTACCCCTGTGGACTTGGCCTCAGGCTTGGCCTTAACCCTTTCAAGATTGGAGGCCTTCATGGATATCTTCATAATTCCCACTTGAATCAGCACATCACCATTGGTATCCTCAGGTGTTACAACATAGCCCTCCTGATCTAAGGAAAGAATTTTTACAGCCTCACCCGCCTTCAGGTTTTTAGGAGGCTTTCGGTTTACCTGTGTAAATAGCTGCTCTCCAAGGTCACCACCAAGGCTATCCATTTTATTGGAGAGCTTTTTCTTAGATTCCTCAATCCTTCGGTTCATTTCCTTTTCCTCAAGCTCCAGCTTCATTTCCCTCAGGTTGCTTATTATTTCATCTGCCTCGTTCTTCGCTTCCTTCAAGAGCTTTTGAGCCTCTTTTTTTGCCTCACGGATAAGCTTCTCCCTTTGCTCCTCCATCTGCTGCTTCTTCTTGTGATACTCATCCAAAAGCCTGTCGGCCTCATCCCTTGCCCTTTTAGCCTCCAGCAATTCCTTCTCGGTGGTGCTTCTATTTCGTTCTATGTTTTGCAGCAAATCCTCAAAATGGATATTTTCCGTCGTTATAAACTCCTTTGCTGCATGTATTAGGTCATCCCCTAGCCCCAGCTTTCTGGATATCTCAAAGGCATTGGATTTCCCCGGAACACCTATCAAAAGCTTGTAGGTTGGCCTAAGGGTTTCTACGTCAAACTCCACTGAAGCATTTTCTATTTCCTTATTTACAAGAGCATATTGCTTTAGCTCACTATAATGGGTGGTGGCAATAACCCTTGTATTTAAATATCTCAAATTCTCAAGTATAGCCATCGCCAATGCTGCACCTTCAGTAGGGTCCGTCCCGGCCCCCAGCTCGTCAAATAGCACAAGGGAATTGGGCGTAACCTCCTCCAGTATTCTAACGATATTTGTCATATGCGAGGAGAAGGTACTCAGGCTCTGCTCTATACTCTGCTCGTCCCCTATATCCGCAAATACCTGATCGAAAACCGTCATTTTAGTCCCATAATCAGCAGGTACATGCAACCCGCTCTGTGCCATCAGACAAAGCAGACCTACGGTTTTCAAGGTAACGGTTTTACCTCCTGTGTTTGGCCCCGTAATGACCAAAATATGAAATTCATCCCCCAACCAAACGGTGTTGGCCACCACCTCATTGTATTTCAATAATGGGTGTCGGCCATTTTTTATGTACACCTTCCCCTCACCATTCATAACCGGCTCTATTGCCTTCATATCATTGGAGAGCTTCCCCTTCGCAAACATAAAATCCAGCTGCTGCAATCTACCCTGATTGGCCTTTATCCCTGTGCCCACTTCAGCAATCATAGCTGAAATTTCCATCAATATCCTCTCTATTTCAACCCTTTCCTTCAGCTTAAGCTCCTTCAGCTGGTTATTGAGCTCCACCACTACCATTGGCTCAACAAACAGGGTTGCTCCGCTGGAGGATTGGTCATGTATCAGCCCAGGAACGCTCTGTCTATGCTCCTGCTTCACAGGGACCACATATCGATCCTGTCGCATGGTGATAATTGCATCCTGAAGGTATTTTTGATTGGCATTAGAGGAAATAATACTATTCAGCTTATTTCTTATGGCATCGTTTTTAGACAATATCTGTCTGCGTATGCTTTTAAGCTCCGAGCTGGCATTATCCGATAGCTCCGTTTCACTGAGTATACAGTTATCTATTTTTTCTTCAATTTCCCTAAAGGCGTTCAGTCCCTCGGCCAGACCCTCGATAATGGGAAACCTTTTTTCCGAATTGTCGTTTTTAAAGAAGTTCTTGAGCCTTCTGGCAACTGCAATGGTCTCCTTAAGGTGCAATAGCTGTCCAGGGTCCAGATAGGAGCCTATTTCAGTTCTTTTCACCAAATGTATAATATCATGTATGCCTCCAAGGGGTACATTGCCCCTTTGAAACAATATTGCCTGTGCCTCACTGGTCTCCTTAAGGCTTTGATGGATTTCTGAATAGTCTGTTCTGGGCTTAAGCTCCTCTGCCAGCTGCCTTCCAAGGGAGGATGTACATCTTTCAGCCAACCTATCTATAATCTTACCGTACTCCAGAACCCTTAAGCTTTTTTCGTTCATAGTCTTCACCTCATAAATATGTCTAATATTACATGTAATTCCCTGCTATTTCATTATTGTACCACAAAATGGATTTTTAAGTCTATTAAAGCTGTACAGAGGCTATCCAACATAAGAAATACGTATGCTTATCTGCATACAGGATAATTATTCCTATATTACTATGACTTAAAAATAGCGATAATGTTCCATATCCTGCAAAGGTCTGTTATTAGGCTTGATTGAGCATAGGTTCCTTATTGTAAATGCAAAATAGCAGAGAATCAATGAAATACATCGATTCTCTGCTATCTATAGTTTACATCACGAAAATGTCTCATAAGAAAGCATTTGGAGATGCTTCGTTACTTGATTGAAAGCTTTTGTCCTTCACTATTCGTTATTCACTATTCTCTAAGTCACTAATCCCTAGATTGTTTTTCTCTGCATTCTTTCACGGGTTGTCTTATCTAAAATACGCTTTCTGATTCTAATGTTCTTTGGCGTAACCTCTACCAGCTCATCATCCGCTATAAATTCCAGTGATTGCTCCAGTGAAAATATTGTCGCAGGTGTTAGTCTTAGTGAGTCATCAGTTCCGGAGGCTCGGATATTTGTAAGCTGCTTTCTCTTACATACATTTACAGCAATATCCTCCAAACGGGAGCTTTCTCCGACAACCATACCTTCATAAACATCCATACCTGGAGAAACGAACATTGTTCCTCTGTCCTGAGCATTGAAAATTCCGTATGCAACTGCAGTTCCTGTTTCAAAGGCAACTAAGGAGCCTCTGTTTCTTACCCTTATTTCACCCTTGTAGTGATCAAAGCCATCGAACAAATGATGGAATACGCCATAGCCCTTTGTATCAGTTAAGAACTCTGAACGGTATCCAATTAATCCTCTAGCAGGAATTCTGAACTGAAGCTTCATAATCCCATTACCATTAGGTGCCATATCCAGCATTTCGCCTTTTCTTTGACCAATCTTTTCTATAACAGAGCTGGCATTTTCCTCAGGAACCTCTACGAACAGGTGCTCCATTGGCTCCATCAGCCCATCGTCAGTTCTTTTAATAATTACCTCTGGTCTGGAGACGGCAAATTCATAGCCCTCTCTTCTCATGGTCTCAATAAGAATAGATAAATGCAGCTCGCCTCTGCCTAAAACCTTAAAGCAATCGGCGGATAGCTCCTCCAGCTTCATAGCAACATTGGATAGCATTTCCTTTTCCAATCTGTCCTTTAAGTGTCGGCTTGTAACATAGCTTCCTTCTTTACCTGCAAAGGGGCTGTCATTAACCATAAAGTTCATGGATATCGTTGGTTCATCTATCTTTACAAAGGGTACTGGATCTACGTGATCTATAGCGCATATGGTATCACCAATGTTAATATCGCTCATGCCTGATACAGCAACAATTTCTCCTGCCTCAGCCTTATCCACATCAACCCGATGCAGACCCTGATAATGGTATAGATTACTGATTTTCACGTTCTCTATTCCACCGGTGGTTTTAATCAATACAGCACCTTGACCCTTAACGACGTCACCTCTTAAAAGCTTACCGATACCAATTCTACCAATATATTTGTCATAATCTATATTAGAAATTTGTAGCTGTAGTCCTTCACCTTCATTGCTTTTGGGAGCAGGGATATACTTAATAATTGCGTCAAATAATGGCTTTAAATCTGTACCAAGTTCATCAAGCTCAACCATGGCAAAGCCATTTTTTGCAGAAGCATATACTACAGGAAATCCTATTTGGTCCTCATCTGCATCAAGGCTAATAAATAAATCTAGAACCTCGTCTATAACCTCTTCAGGTCTTCTGTCGGGACGGTCAATTTTGTTAATTACTACAATCGGTTGTAGACCCTCCTCCAACGCCTTATTTAATACGAAGCGAGTTTGTGGCATTGGACCTTCCTTAGCATCCACCAATAAAAGAACGCCATCCACCATCTTCATTATACGCTCGACCTCACCACCAAAGTCTGCATGGCCTGGTGTATCCACTATGTTAATCTTTACCCCCTCATAGCTTACAGAGGTGTTCTTAGACAAAATAGTAATTCCACGTTCTCTTTCCAGAGCATTTGAATCCATTACCCTATCCTCAACTACTTCATTTGAACGAAAGGTCCCACTTTGCCTTAGCATTTGATCCACTAGAGTGGTTTTTCCGTGGTCAACGTGGGCTATAATTGCTACATTTCTGATATCATTTCTTTGCATTTTTTTCCTCAACTTCCTTCGATTGGTTTATATTAAGCAAAAGCTTTATATTTATTACACATAAAGAAAATTCTATCATATATTATTATTTACTGCAATCGTCAATATAATAAATTTGTTTTTGTTGTTAAAATCAGGAACACAAGGGGACGGTTCTTCTGTGTCATTTAAATGACACAGAAGAACCGTCCCCTTGTGTTCCCTTGTTTCCTTGTATTGCTATCCTCCCAATGTGACATCCTGCTGTTCGTACCAGCTGAGGGCATCGTAGAGGTGCTGGGGCTTGAAATCAGGCCAATAGTCGTCTATGGTGTAGAAATCGGAATATACTGATTGCGCCGGCAAAAATCCGCTAAGCCGCCTTCTGCCGCCCCAACGAATTATTAGATCTATTCTAGAAATGTCCCTGGACTGTAATCCTCCAAAATAATTGGATTTTACTCCCTCTCCGGTCTTTATCATTTCTCCCAGGTCCCAATGCCATCCATAATTGACAAGGAAATTAACCCTAGTTCTGCCTTCTCCAAAAGCCTGCCTTTTTGTATAGGGCAGTAGCTCCTGCGGAAACATTGGAGAATCTGTATTTCCCAATACCATTAAAGCGGCATTTTCCTTGGCCAGCAGCTTTACTGCATTAATACAGGCATCAGTGAAGGCTCTTGTTTGTACTGATGGTCTTTTGGTATTGTCGGTGGTAAAGCCATAGTAGGTAATTTCCTCTACTCCCTGCTGCTGACAGAGTTTAAATAGCTGAATTCCCGGGTCCAGCCCTGCTTCATAGCCCTTCTCCTTTGCCATGCCAAGATTATTTGCCCATCTTCTGTTGCCGTCAGGTATTATCCCTATATGCTTTGGAATTTTCATTTAAGCTCACCCCTTCTGTATATCATTCATTGTTGACATCTTAATATAAAGTAATACTGATTACGCAAATTTTCCTTGTTAATTTTAAGATATATTTACTTAATCAAGAATTATTATTCATAGTTTAGCCTAAAATGCCGTAATTAGTCATAATTTTATATAAAATCGTATAAATTGTCGAAAACATCCCTTGTTTAAGCGATTTAAGCAAAGAAAAACCCACCTTAGGTGGGATGCTTTAATCATTTATTCAATTTTTCATTGGTCTTACCAAAGACCATTTAACTCTACTGGCATAAAATTAGCTTTTTTGTTACATCTATTCCGGCATCAGTAAATCACAAAGCATCTGACTACAGCAGCTATAGTGATTTACCTTCACAGCTGACCTTTATCATAAAATAAAGCTATTAAGGCCTCTTTTTGCCCCTTCTTCAGCCTGCGTATAGCAGCCTCTCTTTTTAGGGCAGCGCTCTTATCCTGCTGCTCCTCCCAATATACCAGCTTCACTGGCAGCCTGCCCCTTGTATATCGGGCACCAATTCCAGCATTATGGGCCTTCAGTCTTACCTCTAGGTCCACTGTCCAACCAACATATATTGTATTATCACTACATCTTAGCATATAGGTGTAGGGCATATCATCACTCTCTTTAGTCTTAATTTAGTGTAAGGCGTTTCACCTTAAAATGTGTTTCTATTTTGTCTGCCAACCATTCATGGCAGGTAAATATGAATATTTGCCTCCTCAGGCTTATCTCCTCAAGCAGCTGAAGATTGGTATCCAATCTATCCTCATCCCAGTTAATCAAAAGCTCATCAAAGCATATTGGCAACGGCTCCTTTCCCTGATCCAAATGGTCTATTAATGAGAGCCTTAAGGAAAGGTACAGCTGGTTTAACGTCCCCTTGCTTTCATTATTACTTACCCTTCTTGGCGCAGGGTTATCGGACTCCCTTATGTATATGGTAGGGCTTCCATCAATGTCCTCTAAAAATATGCCACTATACCTATCCTGGGTTATGATATTAAAATATCTGGAGGCATTTTTTAATACATCCGGCTGATTTTCAAGCCTGAATTCATCGTCAGCCCTTCGAATAAGCTCTAAGAGCAATACAAGCCTGTCCCTTTTGAAGGAGGCCTCACTAATTTCCTCCTCTAGCACGGATATCCCACTTTCCAGTTCATCTAACGCAGGAGCCTCCATTAGCTGCCTCATATTTATTTCTATTTCCTTCCCTTCTACCCTTAGGTTCTTTAGCTCCTCCTCAATATCCTCCAGCCGTAGCTCCTTTTTCTCCAGCTGCTGTTCATTAAAAAAATCATCCTCTTGTAGTAATGAAAGCGCCTCAAGTATTTTATTTGCCGAGGGTATTTCACTTAAACGCTCCTCCAGCAGTTTGATTTTATTCATTAGCCTCTGATTTGATTCCAGCAGCCTCAGACCCTCATCTATACTGCCATCGCCTACTTCCATAAGCCTCTGTTTATAATACTGAAGCCTTTCCTGATGCTCCGTCAGCTGCAGCTGCTTTTCTTCCGCATCTGCCTGTAGAATAGATAGCTCTTGACGAAGCCCGTCATTTATAAGGCTTTGCTTTTCTAAAAATTCCAATCTGTCCTTAAGCTCATAGGAAGCCTCCCCCAGACCCTTAGACTCTGTCGGATAAAACTGATTTATAAAATCCTCCAGCTGAACCTTTAAAAGGTTGTGGTCCGTCCTCTTGCTTTGGCCTTCAGCCTTTTTCTCCTCCAGCAATTGATACAGGTCCTTTATTCTCATCATGGTGGCTAAAAACACATCCTGACTATGCTCCACTATTATTTCAGGAACAGGTATTCCCAGTAAAAGCGCCTTTATATCAGCAGTGTTTTTATTCAGCCTTGTTGTCAGTCCACCGATTTCCTCCTTAAGGCCGATAATATTATTGTTTTTGGCCCAATTAGTACTGTATTCCTTTTTAAGACTAAAATTATTAATGAGGCCGGTTGCTCCAAATAGACCAATGAATCCCGCTATCAGCATTACAGGCGTATTCTTAATTATCAATGAAAGTACTAAGAGGGGCAAAGCCACTGCTGCCGCCACAATATATAATTTTGAGCCCTTAACCTCAATTGTCTGCTGCCCTTTATACGCCAATATGCTTTGCTTTTCCTTCAGCTGCTGTTGAAGATTTTTTTGTATAGCAAGCTGAGCCTGCAGCTCTAGGTAATTCATATTTTTTATTCTTATATAGATATCCTCAGAGGGCTCCTCCTTCAGAATTTTTCTGCCTTCCTCCATTAGTGCTGTCGTACTCCTGTCGATTTCCTGCTTCAGTCGCTTAAGCTCCTCTTCGGCAGTGCTTAACCGAACTAGCACCTGTAATTGGGCATTGATTTTATGCCTATTCTCTAATATAAGCATATCACGGGACCCGATGACATATATTGCCTTTTGCTTCTCTTTGATTGCCTCCCCACGCTTTGCCAGCTCCCCAACTAGCTTGAGGACTACTTCCTCCAGCTGTTGAAGGGATTGACGAAGCTCCCCAGGAAGACCCTCCGTAAGCTCCTCCTTTACCAAAGCACCTCTGAGCTCATCCAGCTCTGAAGTTAAGGTCACAATAGGCATGATTTCCTTCGTTTTCCTTATAGCCGCCCTAAGATAAATTCTTTCATTTATAAGTGTCTCCAAAAGCTGCTGGATGTCCCTTAGCCTTGAATCGTATTTTCTTAACAGCTCCTGTCGGCTGAAGGCAGCATTTCTTTCCTTCTTCAGCTCCTTCAGCTTATTTTCCAGCTCCTTAATTAAATAATTACCCCTGCCGCTTTCACGATAAATTTCTGCAGCCTCCTCGTTCAATTCCTTTAAAACCTCACGAGTATTTCTTAGAAGCTCATTTCCAAAATTAGCCAGAAGCTTATCCTGAACCTCCTCCCAGGCCTTACCCTGTATTTCTATCAAATCCTCCACCGTAAGGGAATATATTTTATTAAAGATTTCCGAGGAAATATGCTCAGCATAGGGTATAGGACTGTTTTTAAGCTCTAAAAGCCTGTCCTTGGATGACAGCTGCCCCTTAGGAGAGCTAAGAAGCCTTCTATAAACCTCTATCTCCTCCTCCCCTATGGAAAGCTTGGCACTAAATTCTATCCGCCCATTTTTCCGGGAGGTATAGGGATGGGCTTCTCCCTTCGCCGGAGAAAAACCATATAGCAGGCTTCTGATTAAGTTGAATATGGTTGTTTTTCCTGCTTCATTTTTTCCATAAAAAAGTGCTACTTGAGGGCTTATATCCGCTATTTCCCTCTTTTCGTCAAATTTGCCGAAGTCTATTATATTGATTGCTGAGATTTTCATTATCTATCACCCACCATTCTACCTATTGCTTCCTCCTCCAAGCTCTCCAGCAGCTGTGTAATATATAGCTCCTTATCCTGCTGAGACCTTATAGCCTTGTTGATAAATTTAGTCTCAAGCCCCTCCTGTACGCCACTTGCTCTTAAGTCTTCAATGCAGGTCAGCACCTTTGCCAATACATGCTTCCCCTCCTTCAGAGCCTCCCGATTATGGGGTTTAAGGAGGCCATCGGTCTTTATTTCAATCGACAACAGACTAAGGCCGTATTTCAGGTCCTCCTGAAGCTGCAGTAGATTTTCAGAGTCCATAAGCTCCTCCTTCAGAGGGCAGGGCCCCTCCAGCTCAAGCCTTAAAATCAGGCTTTTACGAATACCCTTCTCCTCAATAAATTGCTGTAGCTTAAGTAACAGTAGCTCCTTCAGGTCATGGTAGTTTACAATTTCATTTAAATCCTTTACCACAATATTTTCCCATTGCAATGTGGAGAAGCTTCTGAATTCCACATTTGCATTGCAGAAGTCATCTATGGTCACCAGTAAACCACCCTTTTCTCCGGTTTCCCTGGGATGCCTCCCCTGCAGATTGCCGCTGTAATATATCCTCTGGCTTTGCCCAATCTGCTGCCTGATATGTATGTGCCCTAAAGCCCAATAGCTGTAGCCCTTTTCCTCAAGATCCTCCTTTGTACAGGGTAAATATCTGTCATGCTTTTCAACCCCACCAGCATTTGTCACCATTGCATGTACTAGGCCTATGTAGGGCATTTCGATACTGCCTTCCGGAAAAAGCTTTATCAGGTTCCTAGCCTCTCTATTAGACTTGTGTCCCACTCCGACAATTGTTGCAATTGCTTCACCATTGCCCTTCAGAAGCTTAACCTCTTGAGCCGTTTCCTCACAAAACAAATGGACATTGTTAGGCCATTTTATCATATTCGCCCTGTAGCTTTTATCTCCGGGGTCATGATTTCCTGTTGCATAAAAGACCTTGATATCGGCATCCGCTAATTTATTAAAGGCCTTTATTAAATACTGCTCCGTCTGAAAGGAGAGCTTGTCATTATCAAACAGATCTCCAGCAATCAGCAGGGCATCTACCCCCTCTGAAATACAGGTCTCTATGGCATTGTCAAAGGCCCTTCGTAGGCCATCTCTTAGAATAGCCCTAAGCTGGGGGTCACTGGAATGAAAGCTGGTATCAAGATGTACGTCTCCAATATGTAAAAGCTTAAGCATTTTTCTTCTCTCCTTTTATCCTTACCTTACCATGCTGCGATTGTACCGTCGGTCCTTGACTCTGTACCACCGCAAAGCACGCCCGCTTCATTTCTCCATATGATCTGACCTCTGCCAAATACGCCATTTTCCCTTTGCACTATAATATCATGGCCCCTATCTCTTAATGCCTCTACTATTTCCGTTGAAATGCCTTCCTCCACCTCTACAGTTCTCTCCTTGGACCAATGCCATCTTGGCGCATCCAAGGCTGCCTGTGGATTCATTTTAAAATCTATGGTATTCATAATTACCTGCAAATGTCCCTGTGGCTGCATAAAGCCTCCCATTACACCAAAGGGGCCCACTGGCTTATTGTCCTTGGTTAGAAAGCCCGGAATAATTGTATGGTAGGGCTTCTTTCCACCCTCTAAACGGTTGTCATGGTTTATATCAAAGGAAAAATTATGACCTCTATTCTGAAGGCTAATACCTGTACCGGGAACCACCAAGCCTGAGCCAAAGCCCATATAATTGCTTTGTATAAAGGATACCATGTTTCCTTCGCCGTCGGCAGCTGCCAGATAGACAGTGCCACCCCTTGGTGGGGTTCCTGACATAGGTAGCTCCGCTTTGTGGGAAATTAAGGCTCTGCGCCCCTCACCATAGGATTCGGATAGTAGGGCTTCAACCTCTACTGTCATTTTTTGATGGTCAGTGATATACCTATGTCCATCGGCAAAGGCCAGCTTTATCGCCTCTATTTGTTTGTGGTAGGTTGTGGCTGCCTCCCTTTCCTCAAAGCTTAAGCCCTTTAATATATTTAATGCCATTAAAGCAATTATGCCCTGCCCATTAGGTGGAAGCTCCCATACATCATAGCCCTTGTAACTTACTGATACAGGCTCTACCCAATCCACTTTAAAGGCTGCTAGGTCCTCTTTACTTATAAAGCCGCCATGTTTTTTTGAATAGGCATCTATTTTTTCTGCTATTTCACCTCTATAAAAATCCTCAGCATAGGTTTCACCTATTTTTCTCAGGGTTTCACCATGGCCTTTAGAGCTCCATATTTCACCAATTTTGGGGGGCCTTCCCTTAGGTGAAAAGGTTTTAAACCACTCCTCAAATTCCTCCCCCTGTAGGTTCTTTTTATAGGTCTCGTAGGCTTTAGCCCAGTATTTTCCGGTGGTTGGCGACACAGGATATCCTTCTATCGCATATGTAATTGCCGGCTCCAATACCTCGATTAAAGGCAGCCGGCCAAAAGCCCTTGAAAGCTCCGCCCAAGCACCCGGTGCTCCCGGAACAGTTACTGGCATAAAGCCGAATCTGGGTATTTCTTTATGGCCTCTTTCCTTTAGCCCTGCAATAGATATTGATTTGGGGGCAGCTCCGCTGGCATTTAGGCCATGGAGCTTACCCTTCGTCCACACAATAGCAAAGGCATCTCCACCAATACCATTGGAGGTGGGCTCCACCACCGTAAGGGCTGCTGCTGTTGCAATTGCTGCATCAATGGCATTTCCACCCTTTTTTAGTATCTCCAGACCGGCCTGAGCAGCCAATGGCTGCGAGGTAGCAACCATACCCCTTTTACCGTAAACCACTGTCCTTTTAGCTTCATATGGATAGCTCAATGCATCAAAATCCATGTTCCTTCCCCCTTTTGCTCCTTTTTATATATGAATTCAAGAACAGTTGTTTGTTTTCCTGCTAATTTTCTTCGAAAATAGAAATAGTTTTTATGTTTATACAAAGTCAAAAGTTTCCTACTTAGTGCCCCACGGGCTAATTTGCATAATTTTTAAATGCTATTAGCCCTAGGCAATGCGCGATAAACTTTTAACTTTGTATAAGCTTCATCTAAAAAAGTACTTTTTAGTGGCGTCTGCCTATCCCCAATTACATAGTTTGAGTTAATAAAAATAATAGGTATGCCCATTGGCATACCTATTCTACAGCTTCTTTTTTATGTATTTATTATATTCTGAAATAGCGGCATTCAGAATTTGACTGGCCGCCACAATTTCCGGGTCCTGAAGGTTTTCCTTTTCTTCGATAAGCTCTAGTAGATTTTTTCTAAGCATTTCTATATCCTTAAGCAGCTCCATGAGTTCCGTCATTTAGATACCTCCTTTACTATAGGTTATCTAATACCAAAGGATATATGTATATGCTCCGGCTGGAGTGTATACGTTAAATTTTCCCACAGCAAACTATATTTACCCATTAAAAAGCCGAAATCACACAGGATTTCGGCCTTTAATTTTAAATGTTCAATATTAATTGTTAACCATTAATTAGGTTTAAAGAACTATCACTGAAACGCCATCAGGAACAACTGTTACTGTTGCATCCTCGCCCTTAATTTCATAGGCCATTTTTAGTGCCTCTTCCAAGGTATAGGCATGCAGCATCTTCATGTCCTTAACCATTTGAGGCTCACATTGATCAGTTACCATAATTACCTTATGCTTTATAAGGATTCTGGCAAGGATTTGAGACTCCCATTGGTCAGGAATTGTGCTTTCCATTGGGATTTGCATAATTTTATCCATGATTGACTGGGCAGTTGGGTTTTCCATGAAGGTATCATAGAAGGCCTTTCCTCCATGTCCATCATTACAGGCAGCAGCTATAATGATTACAGCATCCTCCTTAGCAGTAGCCTCAGCAGCCGTCATACCCTTTACTGCTTGATAAATATTTTGATCCAATGGATATCCACCATTTGATGTAATTGCTATATCAGCTGGGATAGACTTCACGCTGGCAAGCTCTGTAACGAATTTGCAGCCTGTCTCATGGGCCTTAACCCTATCACCAGCAAAGGCATTGATAACTCTCTTTTCAGCATCAATAACGACATTTAGAATAAAAGCTAAATTTGCTACATCAGCTGCATAGATCATATCCTTGTGGATAGGGTTTCCTTCTAAAATACCGGTTCTGGCAAAGTCACTATCAATGAACTCTGAGCAGTGGTTAGCCAAAACAGTCGTTCCAGAAGCAACTCCAGGAAGCACGCTCTTTCTTCCACCGGAGAAGCCTGCGAAGAAGTGCGGCTCTATAAAGCCCTCAGCCACCAATAAATCTGCCTCCATTGCAAGCTTATTTAATATTAGCTTTCCGCCTGAAGGTAGTATTCCAACCTCTACCATGCTGCTTTCATCACGACAATCGTGATTTACCAGCTTTTCATTTTTTACTATTTCTTCACCATATTTATTTATCATTTCTTCTTCCGTAGTTAAACGGTGAAATCCAGTAGCTATTAGTAATGTTATATCAGCCTCAGGGTTTCCACTTCGTATTTCCTCTAATAACAATGGCATTGTTATTTTACTTGGCACAGGTCTTGTATGATCGCTGGTAATAATAACTACTTTGTTTTTTCCCTTCGCTAAATCCCTCAATCTAGGAGAATCTATAGGATTTTCTAAAGCCTTTCTGGCTATAGTAACCTGATCGTCCTCTGTCTTAAAATGATGTGCCTTAGATTCTAATACACCTAAAAGATTTTTGTCTGCTACCTCCAGGTCTACAAAGCCCTTGGAATAAGGTATTTTTATTGTTGCCACTAGCATTTCCTCCTTTATCACTACATAGATAATTGGAATGCAGCCACCATAAATGAAGGCTGCAATCCTTTGCTTTTATTATATCCTAAAATTAGAGAATATTAAATATTGTTGGAAATATTAATATTATTCTAAATCTAAGTCAAAGATTTTACCCGGATTCATGATGTAATTGGGGTCCCATGCAAGCTTTATTGCCTTCATAAGCTCCAACTCAGCAGGATCCATGTTCTCTAGCATATATTTTTTACGTTTGATACCAATTCCATGCTCGCCGCTTATTTTTCCTCCAAGATCCTTAGTTACCTGATAAAGCTCCCTTAGCGCCAGTGGCTCTATTTCATGCCAATGGTCCATGGTATGATCAGGATTTTTTACCAAGGTTGCATGGAGGTTACCATCACCGGCATGACCATAGCAAGGAATCTTTATATCATACTTTTCAGAAATACGATCCAGCTCTGGAATAATATCAGGTATCGCTGAAATAGGAACAACGATGTCCTCTAAGCTTTGAATAGGGCTTACTACCTTAAAGGCCTCAGCGATATTTCTTCTAACACTCCAGATTCTTTCCTGGGTAGTATAGTTATCGGCTACATAAACCTCTATAGCGCCGTTATCCATACATAAATCGCCTATAGCCTCTGCATCCAATTCAACCTGCTCTTGATTTGTACCATCAATCTCCAGAAGCAGCATCGCTCCGGCATCCTGATATGGCAGACTCTCATTTAAATACTCGCATGCTGTTTTTACTGACAATTTATCCATAAACTCCATGCTTGTAGGAATGGTTCCCTTTGCCATGATAACAGGAACTGTATCTATGGCATCCTTTGGCGTCTTATAAAGCACCAGCAGGTTAGACTTAGCAGTAGGCAGTCCAGTCAGCTTAATGGTGGCCTTTGTAACTATTCCAAGGGTTCCCTCTGAACCTATGATTAATTGCTTTAAGTCGTATCCAGTAACGTCCTTAGAAAGCTTTCCTCCAAGATTAACGATTTCTCCCTTTGGTGTAACCAGCTCCATGGCCATGATATATCGACCTGTAACACCATATTTAACAGCTCTACCGCCACCTGCATTTTCAGCAATATTACCACCCAGGTAGCAGGTCTCTAAGCTCATAGGATATCCTGCATAGAATAATCCCTTTTCCTTAATTAAGGAATTTATTTCGTTTGTGACAATTCCTGTTTCAGAGGTCAGCATCATGTTGCCATAATCTATATCCAGCACCTTATTCATCTTTTCAACGGACAAGAGTATACCACCGAATATTGGTATTGCTCCACCGGATAAGCCGCTGCCGGCGCCTCTTGGTGTTATAGGTATAAGCTCACGATTTGCCACCTTAACGATTTGTGCTATTTCCTGAGCTGTAGCAGGGGTAACTACTACCTCCGGCATATGTCCATATTCCTCAGCATTGGTTTCATCGTGGGAATAGGCCTCCATTTTTTCTTCATCAACAAAAACATTCTTTTGTCCAACGATACCCTTTAACTCCTCTACTATTTCAGCAGTAACGGGATTGTATCTCATTTATTTTCCCTCCTTCTTATAAGCTTCCAATCTTGCATTCAGCTTCGGAATTACTTCAAAGAGATTTCCTACAATTCCAAAGTCAGCCAATTGGAATATGTTTGCATCCTGATCCTGATTGATTGCAATAATAAATTCAGAGGTCTTGATACCTGCTAAATGCTGTATTGAGCCTGAAATTCCAGCACATATATATAGCTTCGGCGAAACTGTTTTACCGCTTAGGCCTACTTGGTGAGGATATGGCAGCCAGCCTCTATCAACAGCATCTCTACTGGCTCCTAAAACGCCATCGAAGTGCTTTGCTAAATCCCGTAGTAAAGCAAAGTTTTCAACCTTCTTCATACCCTTACCGCCTGCTACTACTACTTCTGCTTCCTCAATATTTACAAATTCCTCAAGGTCCTTTCTAAATCCAACCATTTTAACACGATTATCCACCAGCTCATCCTTCAGCTCTAATCTAACTATTTTTCCCTGTCTGCTGCTATCAGCTGACAAAGGCCTGCTGGATTTAGGTCTTACTGTCGCCATCTGCGGGCTATGCTGTGGAGTTTTTATTGTAGCCATGATGTTACCGCCTATGGCAGGTCTTGTTTGCAGCAGATGGAAGGTTCCATCCTCAATGTCCAACTCAGTACAATCGGCAGTTAATCCGGTGCTTACCTGAATAGCGACATATGGCATTAGGGTCCTACCACTGGAGGTAGCAGCTGCCAATATTGAATGAGGCTTATATTGCTTTATTAAATCTGATAATACATTGCTATGGGTCTCTACTATAAAGTTCTCCAGACGAGGGTCATCTATAAAATAAACCTCATCAGCTCCTCTATGAATCAGCTCCTGAAGGGTCTCCTCAGAAACATTGCTTCCCATTAAAACTGAGCATAGCTTTGTGTCCATTTTATCAGCTAATTTTCTGCCTCTGCTCAATAACTCAAAGGAAACCTCTCTAAGCTTACCTTTGCTTTGTTCAGCTATTGTCCATACATAACTCATCAATAATCCCTCCTATATCAATTCTTTTTCTTCTAAGAATTTCATTAATTCATCAATGGCTTCATTGACGCCTTCCTCACCAGCTGCTTTAACCAGCTTTCCGCCTCTTGTAACCTTCGGATAGCCAATTTTCACAACCTTGGTAGGGGAGCCCTTTAGGCCTATATAGGATTCCTCCAAATTTAAGTCGGCTGCAGTAAGTGCAGGTATTTCGGTTACTCTTGCCTTCTTTTTGCCTCTTAAGGTTGGTAGTCTTGGATTACTGATTTCTTTTACAACTGTCAATAGTGCAGGAAGAGGCATTTCTAATATTTGATAGCCCTCCTCCACCAGTCTTTCAACAGTAATAGATTCATTATTTATTTCATCAATCTTGCTTACATAAGTAGCCAGAGGTATTCCTAACCAAGCGGCAATACCAGGTCCAACCTGACCTGTATCTCCATCTGTTGCCCTTTCACCCGCTAATATCAAATCATACTCTCCTATAGTTTTAATTGCTTGAGATAATGTATAAGAGGTAGCCCAAGTATCGGCTCCGGCGAATTTTCTGTCTGAAATAAGGATACCTTCATCGCAGCCCATTGCGATTGCTTCCTTTAAAGCCTTTGTTGCTGCCTGTGGTCCCATTGTGCAAACGGTTACCTTCCCGCCAAGCTGTTCCTTCAATTGAATTCCTGCTTCTATTGCATAAAGATCTAATGGGTTAATAACACTAACAACACCCTCACGAATCATTGTACCTGTTTCTTTGTCCATCTTTACGTTACTAGTTTCGGGTACTTGTTTAATTGGAATAATAATGTTCAATTTCATTCCCTCCTAATCTTTATTAAGAACAAATTCCTATTCTGAAACTCTAGCAGTATCGTTGCGAGGACTATTACAATATGTAGTTTTACATTCCCTATTTATACAATAAAAAAAACCAGTATTACCATAAGCTAAGAAAGCCTGCACATATGGTAGGCGCATACCTATACGAACTAACAAAGCTAATTGATGCCTAAATTCTCTTTTGTTATATCGTTTGTGTCGTATGCTATACTAGTTGTAGTTTTTTGATGCGAGGCTGGCACAAGGCCAACCTCCATCAAATAATTCTAGTCATTTTGAAAACTGGTTAATTCCTTTTCAACAAAATCCAAGTGATCAAACATTTCTTGTTTAGCCCGCTTAGGATTTCCTTCCCTTATGGCTTGATAGATATTGAAGTGCTGCTGATACAGCTTTTCTGCATTGCCCATTTTATTGTAGAGGTATTGCCTGCTGGTTCTCATATTCTGAACCAATAGGTCTGATATCAAGCTCATCATCTTCATAAGCATGGTGTTTTTCGTAGCCTCAGCAATGCCATAATGAAACATTGCATCGTTTTCCTCACCTAAGCTTTTTTGCTTGAGATCCTCCTCCATCAATGCCAAGGCCTTAGATATCTTCTCAATATCCTCCTCCTCTGCCCTAAAGGCTGCCAGCTCTGCAGCATCAGCCTCCAGCATCTTTCTAACCTCTAAAAGCTCTAAGCTGGCTTCACGGTCCATCATCATGAATAGGGCCAGGGGTTCTATTAGAACTTGTTCAGATACATCGGAAATAAAGGTTCCCTCCCCCTGTCGGCTCTCAAGAATTCCCAGGAAATCCAAAGCACTGAGCGCCTCCCTTACGGAGGTTCTGCTGACTCCTAGCTTATCCGATAGTTCTCTTTCCGACATTAGCTTGTCACCGGGCTTCAAATCACCCTGACGCATAAGCTCCTTTATTTGCTCGACAATCTGCTCATAGACTCTCTTAGTTTTTATAGGCTTAAACAATATACCAACCCCTATCATCTATATAGTACAATGATGTTATTGATTCTACATAGATCTACAAAACCCTCTTTTAGAATAAGCCAGGTACTATTGCCATTGCTATATAAGCGAATATACCGGCAACTAAAGCGTAGACAGTAGCAGGAATCATATTTGTCTTAATAACTCTACCCTCTTTACCTAGTACACCAACTGTCGTACATGCAGCAACAACGTTGTGAACGCAAATCATGTTACCAGCTGCTCCACCAACTACCTGAAGACCAACTATAACCAATCTTGACATACCTATTTGTTCTGCAACGCCAAACTGGAAGCCGGAGAACAGGATGTTTGAAGTTGTGTTACTTCCAGACATAAAGGCGCCAAGGATACCGATGAATGGTGCGAATATTGGCCATACGCCTTGGAATATATTAGCTGCAGCTGTAGATAAGGCAACCATCATACCCACTTCGCCGGAATTGTTGTTGCCTGAGTTAAGCATTACTTGAACCATCGCTATTGCAAATACAAGAGCTATAGCTGCTGGTATAACCTGCTTCAAGGATTTAGACCAGGTTGCTTTAACAACATCGCCCCTCATTTTATGAAGGAATATTGTTAATATAGAAACTGTCATAAATGCAACAGTACCAGGTAAATACAACCATTGTAATGAATAGGTTAATTTAGTTCCCAAAATCTCTCTCCAATAAATTGTAAAGGTTGGGCTAGTTAAAATTTGCTTTAGACCGATTTGTGGAATTCTTGTTACAACAAGGATTACTGAAACAAGAATATATGGTAGCCACGCCATAAATGGACTGACATCAGGAGTACTGTCTTCTGCAGCAGCTGTTTCAGCTGTAGCACTTAACCAAGAGCTGTCCCACTTGCTCTTATTTGCAAAATCCCAATTCGTTTTCGGTTGCAGGAAGCCATTTTTAGCTGCTGTAACCACGATACCGATTGCTATAAGTCCTGATGCTAATGAAGGAAGCTCTGGACCAAATACGTTAGCTATGAAGATATAAGGTACTACAAAGGCAAGACCTGCAAATATTGCAAAAGGTGCTACCTCTAGACCCTCCTTGAAGGATTTCTTTTCGCCAAATAGCTTTGTCATCATACATACGATGATTAATGGCATGAATACACCCATGATAGCATGAGGTAGAGCTGCCCAAATACCTACATTGTGAAGGAAGGTTGGTCCTGTCATACCGGCTGCTTCTATTTTAGCAAGAATTTCAGGTGAACCAAGCACTGAAGAAACTCCACCAAGAACTGGTGTACCAACAGCTCCGAAGGAAACCGGAGTACTGTTACCTACAAGAGCCAGCATAGCTGCTGCTAATGGAGGGAAGCCTAGGCCTACCATCAATGGACCTGCCAGGGCAGCGGGAGTACCGAAGCCTGCAGCTCCTTCTATAAAGGCACCAAATAAGAATGCGATAATAATTGCTTGAACCCTTCTGTCAGGGCTGATGCCATAAAAGGTTTTATTAATTGCCTTGATAGCGCCACTGTTTTGTAATGTGTTCATTAAAAGGATTGCACCAAATACGATAATTAAAATATTAAATGCACTTAAGGCTCCGTTTATTGTTGAGCCTGCCAACCACTGAAAGCCTACACCCCACTTAAGAGCCGCTAGTATTATTGCTGATCCCCATGCCACAGGCATTACTTTTTTTGCTGGCCAGTTGAAGCCAACCATTAAAACGATCGTTAAAACTATTGGTATTGATGCTAAGATAGCTAACATTGAATAAAGACCTCCTTTTTTTTCTTTAATCTTTTTGTTAACGTTTGCAGATAACTGGGAAGCTTCTAAAAATATATCTCCTCTTCCACTGGTGAAAAATTCCTCACCCCTCCTTTTTATTAACATGGTCATCCATACATCAGATGGTCAGACCATATAAGAATATATTCCACTTCTTTTTTAATTATCCTTCTTTTTTCTGAAAATTTAAACGGTTTTGAATGTTATTTTTTTAACCTTTTTCAAGGGTTTCAGACCTCCCTCAAATTGGGAAAACGTTTCTAAAGCCTTAAGCTCTGCATGCTTTCCGTCGTTATTTATTTGACAATTCCCAAAATTTACTCAAAAAGAATACTGTATACATACACTTTTTATTATCTTTTTCTATATTTTTATTTTTGAACCTACTAAAAAGAGGAAATTTCATTTTTCAGAATTTTTTGTTTAGTGCAGCTTGAAGGAAATTGTAAATCTATGTAGAAGTTGTTATACAAAATACAAATATAAAACTATTTTATTTTTCCAAAATGTTTAAGGGGGGGCTCACAATGACTATTATTGATGCTGCATTTGCACAAGCATTGATCAAGTTAATAAGCAATGAAACAAATCAAAACGCACATATTTTCGGAGACGGCGGTATTATTATCGCCACTTCACAGCGTGAACGACTTGGTACTGTTCATGCCGGTGCAAAGGATATTATGGCAGGAAAAATAGACTATATTTCTATAACTGAAGAAATGGCTAAAACCATGACAGGTACCAGACCCGGCTTTAGTATCGGGATTAGCTCCAATAACACCCGTATCGGAGCTATAGGTATCAGTGGTGATCCGCAGCAAATGAAACCGATTGCAATGATAGCCTGTCATGTCATAGCCTTAGAATATGAAAGAAGACTATTTATGGATAACATTAATGTAATGGCTAATACAATTAATGAGAGCCTACAGGAATCCTCAGCAGGTCTTGAGGAAATTTCCGCCTCCTCAGATCATCAGGTTTCCTCCATCGAGAGTCTTAATGATATGGTTTTAGATGCAAAAAACAAAGTAATGGAAACAAATCAGATCATAGACTTAATTCAAAAAATCTCAAAGCAGACTAATATTTTAGGAATCAATGCTTCTATTGAGGCCGCTAGGCTTGGCAACGAGGGTCGTGGCTTCGGAATAGTTGCCAATGAGGTAAGAAAGCTGGCTGAAAGCACCGCCACCTCCGTCAGTAAAATCGATGAGGTTATAAAAAATATACAGCGATTAATTGTTACGATATCAGATAGTATTCAAACCTATACAGTTTCCTCCAAGGAGCAGACAAGGGTCGTTCAGTCCCTTGCCTATGAGCTGGAGAATATCACCAGTTCCCTTGAAGGCTTTACTCAAACCTTAAAGGGAAGCAATAGCCACTAGCTAACCAGCTCTCATTTTCAATTGCCCAAACTTCGGATGCTATTGACAATGGGAGCTTTTATTTCTGCTACATGCTGATATTTCGAAATGCATTAAACCCTCCGCCCTTTGCATATTATTTAATATAGCAGGAGATAAAGAGCTTTGAGAGGTATTTATAATTTAGTGTAATTATGCTATAATCCTCATATTGACTTTATTTATTGAGGGGGGTGCTTTATTGAAGGGAAGGCAAAAAAAGTCTAGAGATGCAGTTTCTACTGCCATCTATTATGAGATATTTATGATTAGTATCTCCCTTGCAATTGTGCTATTATCTTTAATTAATTTATTTGTTGATTTTAGCCAATCCACCAGCAATATCATAAAACATGTGGATTATGCAATTTGTGTAATATTCGCTTTGGACCTTATCATAAATTTGATCATTGCCAAGGATAAGCTCAAATGCCTTAAGTCCAGTATGATAACTATTATTGCGGTTGTACCCTTCAGCTCCTTCTTTCGTATAGCCGGAGTATTAAGACTAACAAAGCTATTCACATTATTTTCCTATGTCAATCCCACTAATATCGGAATTTTCGCCAAGCTATGGATTTTTATAATGCAGCCCAGCGTTATCAGAATATCAAAGTTCGGTAATATGGCCAGAAGCTACTTCAGCAATTCAAAAAGGGCCCATGAGGAAAAAAAGCTTCTTAAAAAGAGCAATAAGAAAAACAAGAAAAAGAAATGAGAGATGCCGAATACAAAGGATCTCTCTTTTTTATGCCCATCTGCCAAATTGTGCATTGGAAAGGTGATGAATAGCCTTTCTTCTTGCATATATACCGTGACATATCAAATAATAAAACTGAAGTGTTGTATTAAGCTTACTGAGGAGGCAGCCGTGTGAAAAAACGCTTTGTTTTCCTGTTTATACTATTCGCTTTATCATTGACCCTATTTTTCAACAGAGGTCTTTTTTACTATGTCAGGAGCCTTTCTATAATGCTGCCCTTCAGCATCTATCAGCGGCATATTAGCCCTTTAGGTCAAAATAATATTGATTTTAGATTTCCTAAAGACTCCGCCTCCCTCAAGGGCTGGTATCCCTTTACCCTAACCCATTTTGACGATGAGGGCTTTTCCGCCTTCTCAAATCAGCAGCTTTCCCTTACAGTCCTCTATGGCTTTGGTAATTTTCAACAGTCGAAGGAGGGGTCATCTATTTATGATCCCAGCTCCGACTACTACACCGCCTTTTATGGCGGCTACGCAATACACCATGATAATCCAAATGAGCCCTTTGGTTTCAGAGAGGGCATTATAAATACAGAAGAATTGCAGCTGGTGCCTCAATATGATCAAACTCTTCTGGTGCTGCCCTCTTTGGGCTGTCGGACGGAGGAAATTGTCTTTTTTAACAAAATAGGCAGCATTGAGGAAAATGTTGATTATATTGGAATAGACGGCTGGACCCGGGTAGATTCTACAATTATAACCAATAGTCTGCTGCATAGGCCCAAGAGCTCTGCCAGAGGGTATCTTCAATATGGCAAGCCCCCTAAGAATTATCAGTATAAGGACTTTCCCGTAGTTAACCTAAAGGGCCGGGCCTATATTAAATATATGGCGGAGTATCAGATGACCTTTGTGCTGTATATCATGGGGGGTGACGATGAGTTTATTGATTATTGGGATCGAGAGCTTTTATCTAAGGCAAGGCTTGAGTTTAGGGATTAGTAAAGCTTAGTGAATAGTTAATAACGAATGGTGGAGAAGCTTCCGTGCAGGCCTTGAGAGAATAAAAGCTCAAGTATCCTTCGATAGCTTGAGCTTCAGCTTTATAGTATGCCTGATAGCTTCTTAATTTTCTTATTCATTTACACTTAAATCTATAAAATCAAATCGATTAACATCAAATAGTCCCATATCCGTTAGCTTCAGCTCCGGGATAACCGGCAGGGCTAGGAAGGACAGGGTCATAAAGGGGTCTATTTTTCTGTTTACCCCCAGCTTATTGTAGGCCAAATCCAGCATAGCCTTTAGCCTACTGTTTACCTCCTCCATCGAGGCGTCGGAAATCAAGCCCCCAATACATAGCTCCAGGGTCATTAATACCTCTCCCCTTGAGACTATTGTAATGCCACCGCCGACCCTTGAAACCTCCTGGATTGCCAGCAGCATATCCTCGTCGTTGTCGCCTATCACGATAAGATTATGGGAATCGTGGGCGATGGTTGAGGCTATTGCTCCACCCTTTAGCTGAAAATCCTCTACCAATCCCAGCCCGACATTACCTGATGCTCTATGCCTTTCAATCACCGCCAGCTTTAAAATATCCAGACTCTTATGATATCTGAATTTACTTTCCTCCACATAAATTCGCCTTACCACCTTATCGGTTAGTAGGCTATGGGGCTGGAGCTTGATGACATTGACAATATCTGAAGCCACCTTTATTTCCAGCATGTCCGGTGTTATATCCGGCAGCTTTACCGTATCCACCACAGAGCTATAGTCAGACTCAGGTATACTAAATAGCGGCTGTTTGTTTTCTGCCACCAGCTTACCCTCCTTAAATACCATTAGAGGGTTAAAATCCTTCAAATCCTGTAATACAATTAGGTCTGCAGCATAGCCAGGGCCTATGGCACCAAGCCCTTTTAGGCCATAGCATTCAGCCGCATTAATAGTTGCCATTTGTATTGCTGAAATAGGATCGACGCCATTTTTTACAGCCAACCGAAGATTATTGTCTATATGTCCCCCCATTAAGATATCCTCCGGATGCTTGTCGTCGGTGCAGAAGAGACATCTTCTAAGATTTTCCTTAGTAACAGCCCTTACTAAAGCCTCCAGATTTCTGGCGGCAGAGCCCTCTCTTATCAATATATACATCCCTAATCTTAAGCGATCCAGCAGCTCCTCTATTGTAGAGCATTCATGCTCAGTTCTTACGCCTGCAGCAGCATAGGCATTTAAAGCCTTCCCCTGGATATTGGGTCCATGACCGTCAATTACCCTGTCCTGAGCCATCATTATTTTATCTAAGGCACTTTCCTCAGCAGCTATAACACTGGGATAATCCATTAGCTCCCCTAAGCCCAGCACCCTCTTGTGGTTCAATAAAGGCCTCAACTCCTCAGCATTTAATATGGCGCCGGAGTTCTCATAAGAGGTGGAGGGCACACAGGAGGGCAGCATAACAAATACATTTAGGGGTATTCCTTCGCTGGCCTCTAAAATGTATTGGATTCCCTTTATCCCCTTGACATTGGCTATTTCGTGGGGATCAGCGATTATGGTAGTTGTGCCTCTGGGTACTATTGCCCTCGCAAACTCTGCCGGCGACACCATTGAGGATTCAATATGAACATGACCGTCGATGAAGCCCGGTGATACGAATTTTCCCTCTAGGTCTATTTCCTCAACTCCCTCATAGCTTCCTATCCCAACGATGCTGCCATCATGGATGGCTATATCCCCTTCGATTATTTCATGGGAAAAAACATTTACGATTCTTCCGTTCTTCAGCACCAGCTGAGGCATAAGCCTTCCGGCAGCCAAATCTATTCTTCTCCTTAAGCTCTCCTTCAATAAACTGCCTCCCTTCTATCTCTTTTCCCGTAATGCCTTCAACAGCCTGTCGGGGGTTACAGGTATTTCTATCATCCTTACCCCCACTGCATTGTAAATCGCATTTAGTATTGCAGGCGCAGCAGCCACCATTACCGGCTCGCCTACACCCTTCGCACCATAGGGCCCTGTTACCTCCGGGTCCTCCACAATTATTTTTTCGACCTCAGGAATATCCATTGCCGTAGGAATGATGTAGGTGGATAATCTATTATTATGTATTTCACCTTTATTAAGCCTTAGCTCCTCCATCAAGGCATAGCCCAGACCCATGGCAAAGCCACCGTCTATTTGTCCCTCCAGCAGGCTTGGATTGATTGCCCTTCCTACATCCTGAGCGCAGACAGCTCTAGTGACCTCAACAAAGCCGGTGTCGGTGTCTACCTCCACCTCGACGCCATATACGGAAAAGGTATAGGGCCAATAGGGAGCCCCCTGTCCGGTTTCCTCCTCCATTTTCGTGGTGCCTGCTGTAAAGCTTTCCTCAAAGCATAATGGCTCCGTCAGCTCTTTTGCTATATCCTCAAGGCCTATGGAGCTTTGTGGATAGCTTTCAAGATATATCCTTTTATTTTCTACCCTTATTCCTATGGCGCTATTCAGCTGTAATTTATCTATTGCTATATATATTAGCCCTTCCTTAAGTGCTTCGCAAGCTTTTTTAATTGCATTTCCCGAATTGTAGGTTTGTCGACTGGCGGCGGCTGTACCGGAGTCAGGTGTGTTGTCTGTGCTTTCAGTGTAAAGCACAATATTCTGAAATTCTACACTCAAGGCCTCTGCTGCTATCTGCTGCAAAACCGTCTTTGCCCCCTGTCCTACCTCAGTGGCACCCACATAAACTGCAATGTTGCCGTCCACCTTAAGCTCTGCCCTTGCTCTGGAAACATCCGGAAAGCCATTGCCATATCCAGTGCCATAGAAGCCACAGCCTATACCCATACCCCTCTTTTTCATGTAAGGGCACCTCCATCAGCCACAGTATTTTTATTCATCCAGTCAGATACTCTATTGATACATTCCACCAATGGGACGCTATTGTGTAATACCTGCCCTGTGGCTGTAGCTACACCGGGTCTGAAGCAATTCTTAAGACGTATTTCAATGGGATCAAGCTTCAGCTTCTCCGCCAATATATCCATCTGCTGCTCGTGGGCAATTGGCACCTGTGCTGCACCGAAGCCCCTCATGGCACCTGCAAAGGGATTGTTTGTATAGGCCACATAGCTGTCTACCTTAACGTTTGGAATCACATAGGGGCCTGTAGCATGCACCCCTGCCTTTCTTATAACATTTATTGCCCAGGAGGCATAGGCTCCGGTGTCTCCAACTATGCTTGCCTCCATTGCCAAAAGCCTTCCCTCTGCATCTGCTGCAGTCTTATATGTCATCACCATAGGGTGTCGTTTACTATGGGCGACAAAGGATTCCTCCCTTCTGTAGACTGCCTTTACAGGCCTTCCGGTCAATTTAGCAGCCAGCGCAAGATGAATCTGCATGGTTATATCCTCTCTGCCGCCAAAGGCTCCTCCGACTGCCGGGTTTAATACCCTTACACTCCCCAAGGGAAGCGCCAGGGCCTCGGAAATCTCCTGACGGTCGAAATGTGGGTATTGAGTTGCAACGCAAACAACCACCTGACTACCCTCTAAATAGGCTAAGCCAGCCTCCGGCTGCAGAAAGGCATGGTCCACCATAGAGGTTTTATAGGTGTTTTCTGCTATGGCTGCAGCCCGATCAAAGGCCTCCTCAACATTTCCCCTTCGCAGCCTATAATGATATACTAGGTTCCCGGCAGCATGGATTTTGGGGGCATCAGCCTTCATTGCCTCAGTTGGATCAAAAACCCCCGGCAGCTCTATATAATCCACATGTATTTTCTCTAATGCCTCTAGGGCTATTTTTTCCGTTTCAGCAACCACAAAGGCCATTGGGTCCCCTATGCTTCGTACCTTTTTACTGCAGAAGACCTCATGATCCTTAAAAAGAACCCCATAATGATTATGGGGGACGTCCTTGTAGGTTAGTATTTTGATAACTCCCTTCAGCCCTTCAGCCTCTTTGGTATCAATTGTAATTTCAGCATGGGGCCTAGCCGACCGCAGGGTTTTACCGTGCAGCATTCCCTCCATATACAAGTCCTGTGGATAGCTGGCCCTGCCGGTTACCTTTGCCTCACCATCAACCCTAACAGCAGCCCTACCAACCTGCTTAAGCATTTGAATCCCCCCCGGCATTTATGTAGCCTGCAGCAGTCTCTATCGCATCGACAATTTTGTTATAGCCGGTGCATCTGCAAAGATTACCCGATATTCCCTCCCTTATCTCATCTCTTGTGGGTCTATGGTTTTCCTCCAATAATACCTTGGCAGAAAGCACCATTCCCGGTATACAGAAACCGCATTGGACGGCCCCCTGCTCCAGAAAGGCCCTTTGGATTGGGTGCAGCTTTCCATTAGTCTCCATCCCCTCTATGGTTATGATTTCCTTCCCCTCTGCCTGAAAGGCCATCACCATACAGGAATTGACGGTTTTCCCCTCCATTATCACCGTACAGGCACCGCATTCTCCTTCACCGCAGCCCTCCTTGGTTCCCGTAAGACGCAGGACATCCCGTAATAAATCTATTAATCTCATTTCCTCATGAATATCAGCTCTACATGCTTCACCATTAACCCGTAAAGAAATCTCCTTCATACCCCAACGCCACCTTTACAAATTTTGATAGCTGAGGGCCCTCGTTATGGCCTCCTTAAATACACCCTTTACTGCCTCGCTTTTATACTCTGCTGCATTTCGCCCCTCTAAGCGTTCCTCCAGCACCATCTTATATCGCTCAGCAGCCGCCTCTATGCTTTTATCGTTTATGTCTCTGCCTGCAAGCTGAGTCTCTATTGTAGTCTCCCGAAGGGGAATTCTGCCACAGGCCCCGGTGGCCACTCTAACTGTAGCGAAGCAATTATTTTCTGTCTCCACAAAAACAGCCACGGCGATTCTCGATATTGCCAAGGCTTTCCTTAGTCCCAGCTTTGCAAAGCCAAGGGATTGATTTTGCTTTGGCCTTTCGAAGACTACACTGTAAAGCAGCTGATTGGGCTGAAGCCTGACCTTCCCCTTATCCAGCAAAAAGCGATGCAGTGGAAGCACCAACTCTTCATCGCTGCTTTTAACAGCTACAGAGGCATCTAAGGCCAAAAGCGGCGGAAGGATGTCAGCCGCGGGAGAAGCATTGCAGATATTCCCCCCAATGGTGGCAGCGTTTCTTATTTGTGGAGAGCCCACCGATGAGGCAGCATCCGCCAACCCTCTTAGATTCAACTTAAACAAAGGACTTTTTGCTATTTCACTGAAGGTTACCGCTGCCCCTATAGCGATCCTTGTCTTCACCAAAGCATTTTCCACGAGGCCATCCTTTTTAGCCCCTGCAGCCTCCGATCTAAATTCTGATATACCCTTCAGCTCTTTAATACTTGATATATCCAGTAAAATCTCCGGCTTCAGCTCTTTTTCCCGAAGTCTAAGGATGATATCGGTACCTCCTGCAACTATGCTGGCTTTGCCTTGATATTGTTCTAAAAGCACCAGCAGCTCCTCAAGCTCATCTCCCCTATAAACCAATAAATGCATGGCTTTCCCCCCTAAATCCGCCTCTTTATACCACTTGTCGCAAACTGCTGCTTCAATAGCCTAGTGGATTCCTCAATTATCGCCTTTTCCTTCAGGGTCTTCAGCTCTCTTTCCTCCATAACTATTCTTCCGTCAATAATGGTGGCTACAACATCTGAGCTTCGGGCAGAATATACCAGCTGCGAAATAATATTACCCTCATTATTGGGCGCCATATGCAGCACCCTTGTATCTAATATAGCGATATCCGCCAGCTTGCCTACCTCAAGGCTTCCCAGCTTATCCTCCATACCCATTGCTCTTGCGCCCCCCAAGGTAGCCATTTCAAATACAGTCTCGGCAGGCATTATTGTTGGATCTAGTAGCCTCGCCTTATGGATCAGGGCAGCACTTCTCATCTCCTGAAAAATATCTAGATTATTATTGCAGGGAGCGCCATCAGCACCAAGGGAAACCTCAACCCCCATTGAAAGTAGCTCAGGGATTTTAGCAATTCCTGAGGCCAGCTTTAGATTGGAGCTGGGACAATGCACAACCCTTGTGCCGGTGTCTGCCAGCAGCTTCATTTCCTCCTCCTGCAGCCAAATACAATGGGCTAATATTAGCCTTTCCCCCGTCAGCCCCAGATGATGGAGATAGCTTATATTCCTCATCCCCCTATCTCTTTCCACCACCTTAATTTCTCCTTGGTTTTCCGATGCATGGGTGTGGACCATTACATCGTATTCCTTAGCCAGCACTCCTACCTTCTTTAAAAGCTCCTCAGAGCAGGAGACTACAAATCTAGGTGCAAAGGCATATTGAAGCCTTCCATTGCCTTTATTATGCCATTTCTTAAGCAGTGCTACAGACTCTGCGATAGACTCCTGCGGCCTTTCCATAAGTGCCTCAGGTACCCCCTTGCCATAATCCATCATACACTTGCCAGCAATGGCTCTAAAGCCGCTTTCATAAAGGGCCTCAAAGGCTGCCTCGGTATGATTCACCGTCTCCATATCTATGATGGCGGTGGTGCCTCCCTTTATTAGCTCTCCTATCCCCAGCTTAGCCGACAAATAATTGGACTCGGCAGTGTGGGCCGCCTCTAAAGGCCACACCCTTTCCCTTAGCCAATCCAACAGCTCCAAATCGTCAGCCTGATTCCTAATTAAGCTCTGGGTCAGGTGTATATGGGTTTGTATAAGGCCAGGAATTACCACCTTTCCTGTGGCATCCAGCACCCGATCTGCTTCACAGCTAATCGAATCGCCTATTTCCTTGATTTTATTTTCCTCTATCAAAATATCCCCTCGGATAATTCTCCTTTGCTTATCCATAGTCACCAATGTACCGTTCTTAATCAATAAAGACCTCATATATGCTCCTCCTTTTTAGCGCTTCATGCATCGATATGGGATATAACGCCGTATATCAATTATACCCCATAGCCATCCATGAATACTAAGGATTAAGGAAATTGCACATTACCATGGGAGTGCATATACGTTTTAGTTTATAGAAAGTTAAAGGTTTATCGCGCATTGTCTAGGGCTAATAACATTTTAAATTCAATGGATTAGCCCGTAGGACACTAAGCAGGAAACTTTTAACTTTGTATAAACATACTGCTCACCCTTATTGTGCAACTTCTTCGATTGTTATTGCGGCAGAGGCAAATTCATAGCTCCTCTGCCGCAATACTTATTATACTATTTTATACCAGATGCTTGATGATAAAAATAATAAAAAGACCATACATTATAGGAGAAACCTGACGGTATTTTCCTGTTAAAACCTTTAAAAGCACATAGGACATAATACCGAATACGATACCTTCAGCGATACTGTAGGCCAGAGGCATCATTATAATCGTTAAGAAGGCAGGAATAGCCTCTGTGAAATCCTCCAGATTAATCTTAAGTATCGGCGACATCATAAATAGTCCCACCAGAATTAGTACAGGCGCAGTAGCTTCAGATGGAACTAAGGTAAAGATAGGGGCAAAGAATAGAGCCAGTAGGAATAACCCGCCTGTGGTTAGTGCAGTTAAGCCTGTTCTTCCACCCTCAGCAACACCGGAGGCGCTTTCCACATAGGTGGTAACGGTGCTGGTTCCCAGCATTGCACCTACTGTAGTGCCAATCGCATCGGCAAATAGTGCCTGTTTAGCCTTAGGCAACTTTCCATCTTTATCCAGCATATCTGCCTTTGAAGCTACACCAACCAATGTTCCTAATGTATCAAATAAATCCACAAACAGGAAGGTGAATACGATAACTACCATATCCATTGAGAATATATTTGAGAAATCAAACTTAAAGAATATCGGCTCCAGCGAGGGAGGAAGCCCGATGAATTTTTCAGGCATAGGAGTGACTCCCATAGGAATCCCCAGCACAGTTGTTAAAAGAATCCCCAGCAGCAAAGCACCCTTAACCTTTTTTGCTAAGAGGACCCCTGTTATTACTAAGCCAATTAAAGCAAGGAGAACACCAGGGCTTGTAACATTCCCCAGAGTTACAGAGGTTGCCTCTAAGGGCACAACGATTTTTGCATTGGATAAGCCTATAAAGGCAATAAATAGTCCTATACCAACACTTACGGCATGCTTAATGTTTAATGGTATGCAGTTAACTATTGCCTCTCTTACGTTTAAGAAGGTTAGGATTATAAATATGATACCCTCTATTAAAATAGCGGTTAGTGCAAATTGCCAGGAATATCCGTAGGTGAGAACTACTGTGAAGGCAAAGAAGGCATTAAGTCCCATTCCCGGTGCCAGCGCAAAGGGATAATTAGCAACAAAGGCCATTACTAAGGTGGCAATGGCTGCTGAAAGGGCTGTGGCTGTAAACAAAGCGTTAATATCCATTCCCGTATTGCTTAATATTCCCGGGTTGACGCTTAAAATGTAGGCCATCGTCATAAAGGTGGTGATACCTGCTAAAACCTCGGTTTTAACGGTTGTTTTGTGCTCTTTGAGCTTGAAGGCTCTTTCCAATAGGCTGTTATTCATAGCTTCAGGTTTACTACTCATCATTAGACCCCCTTATTTTATAGGCATTATTTTATGCCAGTGGATTAAATCCACCCCAAGGTGCAATCTATGGCCTACCCTCCCTTCGTATGCATTTTTACTGTTATCCTTACAGCAGCTGGAAAACACTGAGGGACTTGTAGAGAAAAATCCCCAAACTTTCATCCTAAGCTGGGTTTTTCAGAGGCGCCCTTCAGTTCCTTTCTTCTACTGTTTCTAAGGCTATTCAACCACCGGCTCTAATATCCGGAAGTTATTGACATCTATTAGGCCTTTATCGGTAAGCTTCCATTTAGGGCTTGTGGATAAAGCCAGGAAGGACAGATGCATAAAGGGCGCATGAACACTGCAGCCCAGCTCCTCCTTAACCAGCCTTTCCATTTCGGATATTCTGCTGCTGACCTCAGGCCCTGTAAGCTCATCGGTGATTAAGCCCCCCACCGGCAGCCTCAATTCACCGATTATCCTCTTATCCCTAGAGACAGCAATGCCGCCACCCATTTCAATGACATGATTTACTGCGGCTGCTATATCCTGCAAGCTGGCACCGACTGCGATGATATTATGGGTATCATGGGCTACGCTTTCTGCAAAGGCTCCCCGCTTCATACCAAAGCCCTTAACAAAGGCCTTACCTATATTCCCGTTTCTGCCATATCTCTCTATGCACACTATTTCCAAGGCATCCTGTGTTGTGTCCGGTAATACCGAGCCCTGCTGAGCCCTCAGCTTAAGCTCCAGTCCACCAGAAAGATTTTGGTCCGGGATCAGCTCAATACATCTAACCCTTGCCTCATTTCCCTTCGCGGATATTGCCAAATCCCCCTCCGTCAGCCTTTGGACCTTAACTGAATTTTTTACATGATTAGGATAGGTGTATTTAGGCATATCTATCAATAGCTTGCCCTCGGCAGCCACCAGCCTACCCTCCAAAAATACCCCCGCCACCGTCATTTTGTTTAGATCGCTGATAATAGCGATATCCGCCAGCTTTCCAGCCGCCAGCACACCTCTGTCCTCAAAGCCGAAGTATGCAGCAGGATTTATCGTTACCATTTGAATTGCCTCAACGGGATTAACTCCCTCCTTGATGGTCCTTTTTACTATCTCATTCATGTGACCCAGCTTTTCCAGGTCCTCCGCCACCATGTCATCGGTGGCCAATATGCATCTACGACTATCCAAGCCCTCCTCCGTAATGGCCCTAATGCATTCTGCCATATTCTTCTGAGTGGAGCCCTCCCTCATAAATACGTGTACCCCCTGCCGCAGCTTCTCGATGCACTCCTCCTTTGTGGTGGTCTCGTGACAGGAGCAGCTGCCGCCTGTGGCTATTATATGGGCTGCCAATTCAGCACCGAAGAGCTCTGGTGCATTGCCGTCTACAATTTTCCCTATGCTTCTGGCATAGGTGGTGGAGGCAACGAGGTCCGTAATTATTTCCGGCGTATTATTATATACATGCTTAGCATTACTGAAGCCCTGAAGCTCACCGATCCCAATGACATTTGGGTAATTCAGCAGCGCCCCCATATCCCTTGAGGTAATATCATAGCCTGCTGTTTCCAGCTGTGGGCAATCGGGGGTGAGGGCAGGAACGACTAAATGAACATGATTCAGCACTATGCTGGCCTCCTCCGCCATAGCCTTAATGCCTATCGGTCCAAGGGCATTGCCAATTTCATGGGGGTCCGCCACCAGAGTCGTGGTGCCGGAGGGTATTGATAGCCTTGAAAATTCCGTAATAGTAAGCATACTGCTTTCAAAATGCATATGGGAGTCAATAAATCCCGGTGCTAAATACTTATCCTGCAGCTCTACAACTATAGTTTCCGGACCAATCAAGGCGTCGGCCTTCCCCACCATCAAGATATACTTCCCCTTTATAGCTATGTCGGCCCTATAAATTTCTCTGGTGAGGACATTAATGACATTACCTTGATATAAGACAACATCTGCATGCTCCTTCTCCGACATCAGCACATCAATCAACTGTCTATGCTCTATTGCTCTCTTTATTCCTAAGGCATCCAGCAAAGCCTTCACCTCCCTTAGCTATTGTCTTTAATTAAGTCTCTGTATATGTCGATATTGTCGACTATTCCAATAATTGCAGCATCTATAGGGGATTGAAGCTTATCGGCAGCATACCTTGCCGCTGTCCCCTTAGTATATATGACAATTTCACCGATGCCTGCACCTACGGTATCTACAGCAACTAAGGCTTCCCCTACTGGATTTTTCTCCAGATTCAGGGGCTGTGTTACCATCAGCTTAGTCCCCGTCAGCCTTTCATCCTTCCTCGTTGCCACAACTGTTCCTACAACTCTGCCTAAATACATCATTTCATCTCCTTCAAAATGGAGTTTAAGCCTTTATTATCTTGATTCCTTTCCTTCTGGCGGTATCATAGGCCAGAGGAGTTACAATCGAATTGCCGCCAACCTTAATTTCCTTCACCTGCGGAGGAATTTTGAGTACGTCTCCTTCGGTTATGATGCTTTTTTTATTGTTGGGGCTGACGGCTGCCTTTAAATCAGCAGCTGAGCTAGAGACTGACAAAGCTGCTGTCAACGAAGCCCCTGCCAGGTCCTTTGAATCCAGATATTTAAAAATCTTCTCCATATACTCCTTATCATTAATTTCCTCAATCCCCATAGACTTAAGCTTTACAACGTTGGCCTCCACCATGTTTTTCATGGCCTCTGATGCTGGAGCCATACCCCTATAGGTCCTTAAGCCCTCCAGGTTCATCCAAAGGGGTATCCCCAACCAAAGACTCTGCCATAGCAGCCTTGGTATCAGCTGATCCTGAATGCCATTGCAAAGCTTGAAGGCGGTATTCTGGGTCAGGAGAGGCACTACAACAGCATCTATATCCTTCAATGCCTCTACCTCATCCATCGGGGAGCCTTCCTTAATTAAGGCTATAGGCTGAAGCTTTAAGGCAATACTATCAATACTAAGCAGGCCTTCAGCGGCCTTTGATAAGGCTAATCGATATCGAAAGCCTCTGCCCCGTGCCCTAACAAGGGGGGGAATCAACTCCTCCACACCATTGTCGGTGCCTGTTAGGACAATCAGAAGCCTCCTGTCCACCTTCGGTGGAAGGCCCTCCTTCCCCTTTGAGGAAAGCTGATTAAGGATTTCTCTTGTTCGGTTCAATTCCATTATTTTTCACCCGCCCAAGATTTTTTTATTCCTGCTTTAATAAAACCCTCTCAACCTCAGCATGGGGTCTTGGTATAACATGGACAGAATGCAGCTCCCCCACAGCCCTTGCAGCCTCGGCCCCGGCATCGGTGGCAGCCTTTACGGCCCCTACATCACCCCTTACCATCACAGTTACCAGGCCATAGCCGATTTTTTCATAGCCCACCAGTGTTACATTTGCTGCCTTAACCATTGCATCGGCTGCCTCGATAGCACCGACCAAGCCCTTAGTTTCTATCATACCTAATGCCTGACTCATCAAAATTCCTCCTTATAATATAACCTTTAGTTTAATATTTCTCATGAAGTCGCTCATATCAATGAAGCCTTACGAGGGTCACTGAAATTATTTCTTTAGAAGAATATCCTTGAATCTGTCATTCTTTATTTGCCACTGCCCCTTTTCCCTTAAGATTCCTTCTAAAGGCCTCAATTAGCTGGTCCAGCTCCTCATGGGGCCTTGGTAATACATGGTGGGCTAAAATTTTCCCCACCTTGCTGCCGGCACTCACCCCTGCCTCCACAGCAGCCTTCACAGCAGCTACCTCACCGGCTATGTGGATGGTTATACTTATTGCCTGTCCCGCCCCTATGACCTTTTCGCAGCCAACTAAGGTTATGTCCGCTGCCTTCGCAGCTGCATCAAGGGACGTCACAGCGGTTGTTAGCCCTATTGCCTCTATCAAACCCAATGCTGACGCCACAGCATCACCTCCTAAGATTATTATAAATCCTTCAGTTTACCATCAGCTGCCCTTTACCCTTTCAGCTAAAGCCTCCAGCGTTATAGCTTTCTTAGCATTAACTATTTGGGGAAGCTGCTGTCTGTTTAAATCTCCCCTATCTCCATTTATAATGCTGCTTAAAAGCGCCTCCTCCCTTTCCGTCAGCCTGACGTCCCTACAGGTATTTGACGGAGAAGATGGCTTGATTCCTCTGTCGGCGATGTTATTCAGTATCCTCTTTGCTAATGGATTCGGCATTAGCATCACCACCATCCAACACATCCTCTAACAGCCTGTCGACCTCATCATGGGGTCTGGCAATGACATTGGTTGAAATGATTTCCCCCAGCGCCCCGGCTGCTGCAGTGCCATTTTCTACAGCTGCCTTTACAGCTGCCACCTCACCGGCTACAACCACTGCGACTATGCCGGAGCCTACATAATTAAAATCCACTATTTTAACCTCCGCAGACTTCACCATAGTATCTGCCGCCTGCAAAGCTGCCACAAGGCTTCTGGTCTCTATAAATCCTAAGGCTTGCTTCATACGCCATTACCACCTTTTATCTTTTTTTCAGGGAAGTATTTTTCAATATTCACCTGGTCAAAGCCGGGTATTTTAGCCCTTTCAAATTTCTCTGCACCCTTCCCAAGGGGCTTCGTTGCGTCTATTCCCAGCTTATCCGTCACTCCCGATATGCCATGAGAGGGCTCCAGTCCTGAGCCTAAAGCGCCAGGAATTATCACCATGTCCCTCGATGCCTGTACTCTAGTAGCAAGTGCCCATTCCAGATCATCATGGCTGTATATATCCACATCCTCATCCACCACCATGACATGCTTCAGGTCCTTGCTGCTGGCCAAGGCCCCTATAATGGCACTCTTACCGTCACCCTCCTGCTGCTTATCTATTGCCACCACAGCATGAAGGCGGCAGCCGCCAGAGACAGTGACATTGACATCCTTGACGCTGACAAGATTTCTGACGGAGCTATATAGCTCCATCTCCCTTATAAGTCCATTGGAGAGATGCTCCTCCCTGCAGGGAAAGGCGGTTTGAAAAATAGGATGATTTCTATGAAGGACACATTTTACCTCCATTACCGGATGCTGCCCCACGCCGCCGTAATATCCCATCAGCTCACCGAAGGGGCCCTCTGCTTTTCTTTTATTGGGAGGCATAATCCCCTCCAGAACGATTTCCGCATGGGCTGGAACCTCCAGGTCTACTGTATGGCATTTCACCAGCTCTAAGGCCTCACCCCTCAGGGCACTGTCCACCTGATATTTGTCAACCCCATAGGTACTGCTGCTGATTTGAGAGGCCAAAAGAAAATGATAGTCATAGCCCAATATGACCGCCACCTCCATAGGCCTGTTGAGGCTCTCAAAATCGTTAAATTGCTTAGTTGCAAGGGGAGAAGCTACTAGTACACTCAGCTCGGCTCCGTTATTTACCTGAAGCCTTCGGACAGAGGTGTAGCTATTTCCCGTTTCGGTGTCCTTGATCACTACGATTCCTGCGGTTATAAAGCTGGAGGAGTCCTCCCCATGGAAGGTCGGTATAGGCAATAGCCTTCTGATATCTATATTTCTGGTTATGATATTTTCCTTTATTGGTCCATTTTTTAAAAGCTTTGTAGGCTGTGGGTTTGCAATGGCCTTCATGAAGTAGAAAAGTCTATCCTCTGTAGTCGTATTCAGCATTTTGTAATAGATAGCTCTATTACCGAATAACCCTCCCACCACCGGCATATTGCTGCCCTTTACCCGATTGAAGAGGATGGGCCTTTCGTTATTAAAATGCTTCAGCACAGCCCCCAGCTCAAATTTAGGGTCAACCGCTTGATTACAGACCTCCAAATCACCCATTTGCCTTAGCTTATCTAAAGCAGCCCTTAGCATCTGTCTTTCCATTTTTAACCTCCTATTCTCCCCATCTACTGAATAGGTTGTGCTCCAGCTTCAATTGGTCGAGAATTCTTCCTACCATAATGCTGACGATATCCGTTATGCTCTCCGGCTGATGATAAAAGCCCGGCGCCGCTGGCATTATAATTGCTCCGGCCCTTGCCAGCTTCAACATGTTTTCCAGATGTATGATACTCAAAGGGGTTTCTCTAGGAACCACCACTAGGCTTCTCCTCTCCTTCAGGACGACATCTGCTGCTCTTGTTAATAAATTATCCGACAAACCGTTGGCAACCGCCGCCAGGGTCCTCATGGAGCAGGGGACGATTACCATACCATCTGTTTTAAAGGAGCCGCTGGCTATGGGAGCCGCCAAATTTTTATTATCATGAAAGCATGTTGCCAAGGCCTTTAGCTCCTCCAAAGCCATACCGCATTCATGAGCCGCCACATACTCTCCCATTGTTGAAACCACCAGATGGGTTTCAATATCCAGCTGCTGCAGCACCTTTAATAGCCCGATGCCATATATGGCACAGCTGCCACCTGATAAACCCACGATTATTCTCATTTGCCTCATCACTTCCTTTGCTTACCAGAACCTTGATAATTAAGCCTACTTCACTTTATTCTCTGTGTCTCCTCCCCCAAGCCATGGGTCCAAGCCCTTATCCCATGCCTCAACATATTCATCTATGGTCATGACCTTAGTAAATATGCTGAGGTCATTGAGGCCATATTGATGCATTTCCTCGGTTTTAGAGGCACAGCCATCACTTAAAGTAATCACCTTATAGGCGTTGGCAAGGGCATCAGTGGCGGTGCTTCTGACACAGACATTGGTCCAAACCCCTGTTACCACTACGGTATCGATGCTTTCCTCCTTAAGATATAGGTCTAGGTCCGTATGGGCAAAGCCGCTATGCCTTCTTTTTTGAACAATATATTCTGACTCAATGGGATAAAGCTCCGGTATAAAATCTGAGCCCCAGGTTCCCTTGACGGCATGCACCGGCCTGACTCTAAAGTCAGCATCATTTTTTCTATGGGCCTCCTGAATATGAACAATTTGCACATCATTGTTCTCCCTGCCCCTAACCCATTTAAAGAGCTTCTGCAGATCAGGAATTATGGTTTCTCCGCCGGGGCAGCGCAGTGGCGCCTTTTCCCCAACGAAGTCATTCAACATATCTATAACAAGAATGGCATGTCTCGGCATATCCTCTCCTCCTTAATATTTAATGATTTTATCCAGCTTAGATATCCTCTGGCGCTTAATGAATTGGCCAAAGCCCTCCTTGACCACTATGCCTATATTATCATCGTAGACCAAAGTTCCCCTGACCACAGTTTTAACTGGCTTACCCTTAAGCTTGATGCCGTGAAGTGGATTGTATTTTGCCATTGAATAGGTCTTCTTCTGATCGATGGTCCATTCCCTTTCAAGGTCGATGATGGTGAAATCGGCATCCGAACCGATATGCATAGCGCCCTTTTTAGGATATAGCCCGTATTGCTTGGCAGGGCTGGTGCTTAAAACCTCCACCAATCGGCTAAGGCTCAATCTTCCCTTGTTATAGCCCTCGCTGACTAAAATAGGCACCAAGGTCTCTACGCCGGGGATTCCCGGGAAGGCGGTCCAGATATTCATTCCTTCTCCTTCCTTCTCCGTCTCAATTTCATAGGGGGCATGGTCTGTGGCCATAAAGTCCACGCTACCGTTTTGCAAGCCCTCCCATAGCTCCTTATTATCTCTTTTAGTACGTAGCGGAGGCGCTATTTTCGCATATTGCATATGCTCACTCATGGCCTCCTGATAGTTCAGCATCAGGTAATGGGGGCAGGTTTCTGAGGTTACACTTAAGCCCCTCTTTTTCGCCTCACCCACCAGCTTTGCTCCTATACCTGTGCTCATGTGAACGATATGCAGCCTTGCTCCGCTTTCCTCTGCAAAGCTTATGCCCAGCTGAATAGCTGCCTTTTCCGCCAGCTCTAGCCTAGCCTCTGCCCAAGCCGGGCCATCGGTTCGCCCCTCTGCCTGCAGCTTTCTTACAAAGTAATCGCACATTGCATAGTTTTCTGCATGAATCCCCACCGGCAGTCCTGTTTCAGCCACCCAGCGGAAGGCCTCCAGCATTTCCGGGTCCGTAACCCTTTCATAGGTGGGCACTGAGGGGGTCATATACACCTTAAAGGCACAAACGCCGTAATCGGCCTGGTCCTTGACAATATGCTTTTTACCAGCTCTAATATCCTCCCCTGTCACGCCACCCCACATGGCATAATCGATAACGGCCTTATCCTTAATATCATTCAGCTTGGATTCCAGCTCGTCAATTCCCCTTACAGAGGGCTTGGAGCAGCAGGGCATATCCATAATCGTGGTTAAGCCCCCAGCAGCAGCCGAGGAGGTGCCAGTAAGGAAATTCTCCCTATGGGTAAAGCCGGGGTCCATAAAATGCGTATGGGAGTCAAAGCAGCCGGGCAAGGTCAAATTCCCCTCAGCATCTATGCTATTTTCAAATTCTATGCCCTGTAAATCCGTAACAAAGCCTGCTATTTTTTCATCCTTAACCAGTATATGAGTTAATACCGTTTCATCCCCCTGTGGAATTCTCGCATTTTTAACGATTACATCATATTTCATTGCCAAACCTCCCTAAATTTATTTACTCCATTAAATGGCTCTCTAAAATCTGCTCCCTCCTAAAGCCCTCCAGCCCTAGGAAGTACTCCAGTGAATTCAACAGATACTCCAGCTTCACAGGACCCACCAGCTCCGACCCGGTGACAGCAACGCCATATCTTTGAGCCTCCGACCTTACGAAGTTAAAGGCCCTGTAGAGGGGTGTCTGACCACAGTCAAACATATTCATTGACACCACCACGCCGGAACGCTCTGGAAACTTAATTCCAACAGCTCTGATGGTGGAGAAGCCTCCGCTGGGCCCCCTAACACCTGCTGCTATTTTCTTTGCAAGCTCCAAATCCTCCGTAGCCAGGAAAATATTATAGGCCGTCAAGCCCTCATTATCGGCACTGACTATGGTTGCCCCTGCTGTAGGATGTAAGCTGTTCGGCCCGACATCCGGCCTTCTTTCATCCGTATGGACCACCTTCTTCAAGCCCTCATACTGTCCCTTTCTAATAAAGGATAGGGCCTTTCTTTCCTCACTGCGGGCATTTAGCCCTGAGAAATATACTGGCACCTGGTATCTTTCAAATATTTGCTGCCCTATTTCCTCCGCCAACAGCCGGCACTCCTCCAAGGTAATATTTTTAAAGGGAAATAAAGGTATAGTATCCTGAGCCCCTATTCTTGGATGGGTTCCCTGCTGTTCCTCCATATTAATAAGCTGATAAGCCCTTCCCGCCATTTCCAATAGGGCCTCCTTTAAAGGCGCAGGCTCGCCTATGACGGTAACCACCGTTCTGTTAAAGTCATGCTCTGGCTCGTAGCTGACCAGCTTTACCCCTTCAATATTCTTGAGGGGCGCCACTACTTCTTCAATAACCTCTTTTCTTCTGCCATCGCTGAAATTCGGCACCGCCAGCAGATATTGCTTTTCCTTAAGCATCTTTATTACCCCCTGTCATATAATTAAAAATTATCCATATGTTGATTATTATGAGAACAAAGTGGCTTCGCCAAATTTGTTTCCAAAGGAACCCATGTGTTCCTTAGGACGCTTCGCTGTATCCTCCTTATTTTAATAAGGGGTGACCCCCCCCTTAACAACCCCCCATTTCATAGGAAATTAAACGTACTTGCCTATGAAATAACAATTCCATAGAAAGCACTCTAGCCCTTTGTAGTAAAGCTCTGAAAACTCGTTGAAATTTCCTGAAATTTCCGACTAGTTTTCGTAGGATTTATACAATTCTATAGGGGCTTTACAAAAGATATAATAATCTATGTCCACATGCTTAAGGTTATTACCTAGAGTCATCTAAAAATATAATTTGTCCCTGTAGCTTATATTTTCATAGAATTGAAGCATATACATAGATGAGGAAATTGCATATTACTATGAGAGTAAGCGTGCGTATGCATTTTAGTTTATACCTACTGCTCCCGTAGAAGGAAAGGAGATGGAGGAATGGCCCTTAAAATGATTGATTTATCTCAGGAGATTTTTCAAGGAATGTCGGTTTTTCCAATGCACCAGCCCACCTTTATCATGACCAACATGACCCACGAGGATAATATGAAAACCACTGGAAGCAAGACCCTGGGCTTCTCTGCCAGAAATCTGCTTATAAGCGAGCATGGCGGAACCCATTGCGATGCTGTTTGGGAATACAAGCCCTCGGGGGAAACAATTGAAAATATGCCATTGGAATACTTTTGGGGAAGTGCCATCTGTGTAGATTTATCCTTTGTGACAGCCGATAGGTACATTGAGCCGAAGGATTTGGAGGAGGCCCTCTGCCTATCGGGACAGGAGCTTAAAAGAGGAGATATTTTTCTAATGTATACTGGGCATTATGACAGAAGCTTTGGCACCGATCAATGGCAGACCACCTATACTGGCCTCAGCTATGCAGCAGCCAAATGGCTGGCGGAGAAGGGCGTTATAAATATCGGAGTAGATGCGCCGGCAATAGATCATCCTCAAGACCTTGACTTTTCAGGCCATTTGGTCTGTGGAGAATACGATATTACCAATACCGAAAATCTATGTCATCTGGATAAGCTTGTGAATAAGCGTTTTCTGTATTTCGGACTTCCTTTAAAGATAAGGGGAGGCTCAGGATCGCCTATACGGGCAGTGGCTTTGGTGGAGGAGTAAAAGAATAACAAGAGAGACTAGAATTGAGGCCTTGCTTAATGGCTCAATTCCAGTCTCTTATTTTAATGTCATATTTTTATGGACAAGACAATATATTTAATTGAATACGTTAGACGCAAATTTTTAATCTTTGCATAAATCTTAAGGAGGAAATCAAATGAAAAAACCTTTTCAATTATTAGCAAATGGCCATTCTTTCGCAAATTATACAGCTTTGGCAGGATTATTCGCTTTCTTTTTATTGAATCTAGCTGGCTTCCTGGAATATGCGAAATACTTATTAGGTATATCTAATCACTTTTTTGATGTCTTGCCTGCTATCAGCTTACTATTGAAGATAGATTTTTTATTTATATTGACCCTGATTTTGATGTATAGCGCTATCGAGAAAGTTGTAAAACCTATACTATTTTTAATTGGAATCTTATTGGCAATTGTCACAAGCATTTTGCATTTTCTGGTGAAGGACATGCCTCTGGTAATTTTCGGAATCATTGGTTTGTATGGATTGGGCGTGTTTTTGTATGCCAGTATCATAGGATTTGGCCTCCTCCTCCCACCAAAAGGACAGCCGTCAAAAAGTCAATTATGAAGAGCGGTAATTACTACTCTTGAATTGAAGTGAATTTTTTTACAGGCATTCTCAGTGTACTATTTTTTCAAAAGTCTCTTTATCTTTAAAGCAACCTCCAAATTTAGCCTATCCTTTGGATTTTCCAAATCCAGTGCTGTGATTTGTTGGAGTCTTTGTAGCCTGTATAGAGTTGTATTATAGTGGGTAAATAAAGTGTCTGACATCCTTTTAAGGTTTCCATTATGTTGAAAGTATACCTCTAGGGTCTTAACTAATTCTGTTGATTTTTTTTTGTCGTAATCAATCAAGGGTTGTATTGTACAGTTGTAAAACTGTTCTAGCTCCTCAGTTAAGGCATCATGGCAAAGGATTTTATAAATCCCTAATTGGTCAAAATATATTACAGGCCTATCGTCAATTATCTCTCCGGTTCTGAGGGCCTTTGTAGCATCTATGTAGCTTTTGTACATGTTGTGCAAGCCTCTATAACCTCTTCCAATACCAATTTTGTATTCCACCTTTAAGCTTTGCTCTATGATTTTTTCGAGCCTGCTGCAGAAGCACTTTATGGAAGCACTGCTTTGCTTGCTATTGTTGAAGGAAAACAATAGGTATATGCTGTCGGTTTTGTTGGCAACCAGAGCCTTCATTTTTTGCTCCTTTATCAATCGTTCAAGGCTGCCTTTAAGAAAATGTATTTGATTTTCTGCTGCTGCCACATCGGTTGATTTACTAAAGCTTAATTGCAGAATTGCTATAGCAAACTCATCCTTTATATCCAGCTTAAAAACAGCTGCTCTTTCCATAGCCTTAACCCGACGTTTTTCCTCCATTGAAAAGAGCTCCTCTAAAAATTCTGCCCTGTACCTATTTTCCACCTCTCTAACCGACAGCTGCTTTAATATCTCCAATGCTATTGTAGTGGAGGCGGACTCCATAACCGATAAATCGAAGCCCCCTAGAGGGGTTAAAATATTCCAAGCAAATATATGTCCATAGATATTGTTCTTTACAATGATAGGCATAACCATCCTTCTGACGGGTCTGCCCTGTATAGTCTCTACCCCTTCATCGAAGGCCTTTTCATGCTGCCGATTTGTATTATAAAAGCCGTTTATATTATCTAATAAAGCCACCTGTATTCTATCCTCCACTGCCTCCATATTTTGATATAGCTGATCTGGCAGAATTATTTTAATGGCTAAGGGGTTCTTTATGTTCTCCTGAATTACCCCGGCTATTTCTCTAAAGCCTTTTTCCTTCAATACAACCTCCATAAGCCTTTCATGGACTCGCTCTATTCTTTCCAGTAATGAGGCCTGCTTATTAAATATTTCCTTGAAAACTCTGGTGGTAATATCCGAAAAGGGGGTAGCGTAGTAGATGTCTATGATGGGAAAACTCAGATGATTTGCCAGCTCTATGACCTCCACCGAAAGCATGTCCAAATAGGGGTAAATCTTTATACCAATTCCGGCAAGGTTTTTTCCTGCACAATCTTTTATCAGCTGCTTCTGTGCCTCTGGGTCGTCCTTTTTGAAAAAATAGGCTGTAGTCAATAACAGCTCCCCCTGGGATACCCAGTCCAAAGCATCGGGGTCCGCCATGATATTTACCTTTGAGACTGTGTTTCTGCTGCCGCCTGAGCCTGCAATAAGCCTAGATTTCTCCATGCAGTCAAGATTTAAGACATCCTCTATGGTAATCCCATTTTGCCTTTTCATACGATCCTACTCCTTTTTAGGTTTTTTCCCTAGAAAAGCATAGCTGTCAAAATGTGTATGCATATAACTATTCTTAGATTTTTTTAAATTACCTTTAATGTAAGTAATAAAAATATCTAAAGCATACGACTAAAAACGACAAAGCATTTTGTTTGACACAATATATTCATGAAGGTTTATGATTGTGTAAATTTATGGTAAAATGGTTTAGAGATCATATGCTTTTAGCATAGTAGCTTAAGTAAGAAAAGCAAAGCAAGGGGGTTTAGGATGCCTACATATAGAATAATCTTAAACATAATAGCTATAGCTGCTTTTTCAGTTTATGGCTATCGGCATTATAAAAAAAATTCGGATAAGGACTTTGTGGGGAGGTTTGAAAATGAAAATGATCAATAATAAATTCTTTTATACTTTTCTTTCTATTGCCATCTTTTTTATTATTTATTTTATCCTAAAATTTTTGGTTAGCGGGTTTGCTGCTCCTGCAGTTCTACAGCATTATGCTAAACAAGGAATATTATAACGTTATAAGCATTACTAATAACTAAGGGATTGCGGCAGTTTTAGCTCCAGCAATCCCTTGATTCCATTAGTTCATTTCCCTTTTAACAATCTCCTCCAAAATCTCAGCCACCGCCGACACTACATTTTTGCATTTAACCTCGTCATTCCTATGTCTATCCTTTAGCTCCTTACAGTTGTGGCTGCCCATTCTATCCTCTACTGTGTGTATCAGCTCTGCCGTCAGCTTTTTCATTCTTTCAGCCTCGTGGGCTCTGTCCTTGATGAAGAGTATGCCTAAAACAGCGATACCTCCTGTAATGGCACCACAGACACTCTCTATTGCCATACCTCCTCCAAAGCCCCCCATGGTTTTTAGGGTTTCCTTCTCCAGATTTAGGTCATAGCCCTCATTTGCTGCATATATGATGGCCTCGGCACAGTTTAAATCAAATTGTGTATAATACTTTTCGCTTAGCTCCTTTAGCATAATATTGCCTCCTCTAGTGTTTTATTTTATGATTTCTTACATTAGACTTGATATTAGCGTCCTTCTGAATGCAGCGGCGAACAACTACCGAACCTCACCCCTAGCGGAAACCCTTATCTCCAATTGCACCTGGCCTTTTCTTACACCATATAGCCGATCCACCATATTTACCACAGTGCAGGCATGGTTAGGGATTATTTCTAATACATCTCCTACCTTTAGGTTATCCTTAGCTGGGTCATATACCAGCCTTCCCAGCTCCTCCGACAGGCCCTTCACCAGTACCTCCGGATGCTTTTTTACGATTCCATAGCCCTTTATATTGTCATTGCCATGGGCTCCGGCATCTAGACATAGGATTTTACTGCCGGCATCCATCACAGCCCTTCCCGCTTCGGGAACACTTAGAACAGTGGATAGTATGCTTAAAGCGCAGCGTTCAGCAGGAACAACCCCCAGCGCCACCTGTACTGCATCGTAAAATACATAATTTCCCGGTCTTATTTGCTTTATATCCTTAAAGTCCGCAATAGCCTTTACTGTTGGTGTAGAGCCAATAGCCGAAATTTCAGGCTCCAGCCCCTGCTCCTTTAATATCTCCGTAGCCTGCTGTATAGCCACCAGCTCCTCATCGGCCGCCTTAAGCACACCTGCTCTGTCGATTGCACCATAAACATGACCACCATGGGTGGCAGCTCCCACAACGCTTATTCCCTTTAGCTTTGTCAGCTGATTATATAGGGACTCTAGCTCTTTTACTTGAATTCCTAACCGGTTCAAGCCACTGTCTATGATGATTATGCACTTAAAGACACTGCCCACTGACAGGGCCTTTTCATTCAATATTTTTGCTGACTCTAGGCTATCAATACTACAATATACCTCTGCCTTCCTAGTTAGACTAACTAAACGATTCAGCTTTTCCTCACCAATTATGGGATAAGCAAGTATGACTTTTTCTACTCCGGCCTCCACCATTTTTTCGGCTTCCCCTAGCTTTGCCACCAGTATTCCCTTTGCGCCATGCTCCAGCTGAAGCTTAACAACATACTTACTCTTATGTGTCTTTATCATGGGCCATAGCTCTAGGCCTTTTTTCTCCGCCAGCCTAGCCATTTCCTTAATATTGTATTCTAGCTTGTCTAAATCAACTATAATGCAGGGTGTTTCTAAGGCTTTAATATCCATTACATAGCCCCCTTCAGCTAAAGTATTTCCACACCTTCAACCACTATTTCCTTAGTAAATAAAAAGCCGTATAGGTCTAAGCTTAATGTATTCTTTTTAACTCTTATATCCCTTTGCAGATATACCCTCAGGTCCTCCAGCTCAATTAATTCAAAGCTGCTGTCCTCCGCAGGCTTGCCCTCTGTAACAGAAGGAAGGCTTGGGGTTCCGCAGCAGGCCTTAAGGCTAAGCTTCTGAATGGTCAATTCCTTAGTACCTCTGGCGGTCAGATATTCCCTTAGCTTGTTACTTATTTTTACCTCCATCATATCACCTCATTATATTTAATCATATATTCATTTTACCATTTATGTCTTCGCGTAAACATAGAAATAATACTATATCGTATTTATATTCAAAAAAACAAATAAAAAAACCAACGGCTTTGTATTTCTGCCCTTGGTTAAAATTACTCATGTCTTAATTGCTCCAGATGTCTACTATACTATTTACGTCATCCCATTCAACCCTTGCCCCGAGGCTTTCAGCCACAAATCTTACTGGCACAAAGCTTCTTCCATCGATAATTACCGACGCCACATCCAGGGAGATTTTCCTATTATTCACAAAGGCATATGCCTCACCGATGGGTAATTTAATAGTAGTGTTACCTTTGATCCCAATAGCGCTCCACTCTGCCTCATTCCAGTCAACCTCAGCCTTTAGGGCAGTAAATATTGTTCTAAAGGGAAGCATTGTTCGACCATTTATAGTGAAGGGATTTTGCTGAGTTTCTAAGAATTCACCGTCAAGCCTAACTCTTATGGTCTTTGGTGGAACTGGCTTTGTAGTTACTACTATAGCATTACTCAATAATCTGCCGGGAGGCTGGACTATTTGGTCCTTGTATATCAGCCCTGATGAGGCTCCACCGTCTAAATTCATCGCCTGATACAGCCCTAGACCCTTGCAGATTTCCGCCAGCTCCTTAACCGTAACATTTGGTACTACCCCCATCATCAGCTTATTCTCCTTGGTAACCCCTATAAAGCTTCGTTGACCTCTGTTGGTGAGAATCTTATCCTCAAAAAAGCCCTCTGCCAGACCATCTGCAGTAATTACATCATCCTGAAGCAAGGTGGGCCCTGCTCCAACTGCACTTGTTACATCCCTCCACTGCTCCGTCAATGACTGACCCCCATAGGCGTTTTTATCCCGGTAGCTTATCTCACTGAAGCCCATGCTGTACTTTACTATGTCCCCAACCTTAAATTTCGAGATTATGGTTGGCACTCCTGTGACAATAACATAGCCATCGCTGGGAATGCTGGCTTTACCCTTTACGATACTAGCTACCTTGTCAGACCTTACTACAATAGAGGTATAGGCATGGGTATAGGTCTCCGTCCCGTATTCCGGTGTGAATATGGTTACTGCCTCCTTTGTATCAAAGGGATGATTTATATTCCAAGCATACCAGGTATCAGCTTCATTGATGGTTCCACTGATGGAAATAAATAAATTCTCTATTTTCACCTGATTTGTATCTGTAAAGCCTATAGTTGAGCCAGTATTTCCAATATGTACTACCTCCCCCTCCCTTTGGATTGTACCATAGGGTAAAGGGTTGTTGTCATAGGCACTGAAGAAGGTTCCGTTAATTGCTGCTAAAACCTCGGCCCCCTCCGCCCTTCCTTGGTTTGCAATGCCTTGTAGGCTATCGGTTGTCCCAATCTGGTTGTTGGCCACATAGGGCTTAATTTCTATAGAGGTGTCATTTAAGTCTACCGTAACATAGGAGACATTTCTGCTGCCGCCGGAAAAGGTAATTGCTTGATTGGTGAGCGCTGTAGCTTCACTGCCATATGTATTATTTATTGAGAAATAGATAAAAAGTATGAAAATAATGATTGCAGCTATGCTTAGCTTTTGTCTTGTATTCATATTTGTCCCCCCTTATTGCTCCTGAAGTATAATGTTTAAGCTAGTATAGCATAAAGCTGTAAATATCACAATTTTACGATACTAAATTGTTTTGATTTGGGAATTTAGCCTCAGTTTTATTTGATGAGAGTGATCTAAATTCTACCCTGATCCTCACTTATTCAGTATCTACTCCATTGTTTTACGGTACTCTTCCTTAGTTCTAGAAAAGCTACTGAAGAACTCGTTTGCTAGACAAATATCAAAGGCTGCCATCTAAGGCAGCCAGCTACATTTCCAGTATACTATTTAAGGTATCATTTTTTACTCCGTGCTTAGCTGCTGTTCCATCAGACTTAACTCTCTTTTCAGCACGATAACCGTAAAGATGGTAGACAGAATATCTGCTATAGGGAAGGTAATCCATATACCAAGCATCCCCAAGCCATATATTCTGGGCAGAATGAGGACAAGGGGTATAAATAATAGCACCTGACGAGATAGTGTCAACAGCAAGGAGGGTAACACCTTACCCAAAGCCTGAAAAAAGGCCGCCCCTACAATCTGTACACCGATTATAGGCACCATGGAGATAACTATCCTTAAGGCAAAGGAGCCGTTATTTATTAAATCCGCATTATTGTCAAAAAGTCCTATAATCAAGCTGGGAAAAAGCTCTCCAAACAAGGTGCTTATAGTTGCAAATACAGTAGTCACTATCAATGACAGCTTCAATACCGACTTAACACGATGAAGCTTTTTAGCCCCGTAGTTATAGCCAGCTATCGGCTGCATTCCCTGTACAATGCCAAACAAAGGCATGAATAGGAACATTATCACCCGATTTACTACACCATACACCGCTAAAGCCATTTCCCCGCCATAAAAGGCCAAGGAGTTGTTTAATATTATAGCTGTGATGCTACCGGCCACCTGTCGGGCGAAGGAAGGAAAGCCTATTGCCATTATTTCGTAAATTATTTTCAGATCCGGCTTCAGATGGTGCAGCTTCACCTTTAAGGTGCTTTTACCACTATAGAGATAGATTAAAATATAGATGACTGATACCAGCTGTGAAATAATTGTTGCCAAGGCCGCACCCCGGATACCCATTGCCAGCGGAAATATAAATATGTAATCTAGGATAATGTTCAGCACTGTCCCTATTATCATCGAAAACATTGCAACCTTTGCATTTCCTTCTGCCCGTATCAGGTTATTTGTGGAAACTGCAAAGGGAAAATAGATGCTGCCTACCAAAATAACCTGTAAATATTCCTTAGCATAGGGCAATAGGACATCAGTCGCTCCAAAGGCTCTAAGTATTGGATTTATAAAGGTAAGTCCGACAATGCAAATCAGTGTTCCAAGAAAGACCACAGCAAAAAAAGAATTTCCTGCCACATGGTCAGCCTTTTCGTTATCCCTAGCCCCTAAATTTCTAGATATTATGGAGGCTGCTCCTATACCGATCATCTGTGCAATTGCCATAATTACCATCTGAACAGGAAAAGCAACCGTCAGTCCTCCGATAGCAAGGTATCCAATACCTCTGCCGATAAAAATTGTATCCACAATATTATAGAGTGCATTAACAATCATTCCCACTGTTGCCGGTAAGGACAATTTAATTAGCAGCCTAGTAATTGTTTCATTTTCCAGCATGTTTTGTCTATCCATATACTCCATCCCTTCAAGCTTATGATAATTATTTACCCCAGAATCAATTTCTAGTCTTCCAAAGTAAATTAGCACTCAAATAAAATTATCGACAGCTTTCTTTTATCCATATCCAATCTTTTTATTGCGTGTAGAATAATTTCATTTTATCAAAAAAGCCAAAAACTGTCACTTTTTTGGCTTTAAAAAACTTATTATATAAGGTGCACAATTCCCTGTCCACCATCAACTATAACTCTATCCCCAGTCTTAAGCCTTATGGTTGCATTTCCACAGCCCACTACTGCTGGAATCCCCAGCTCCCTGGCAACAATAGCTGCATGGGATAAGGGTGCACCGACATCTGTAATGATTGCTGCAGCCTTTGGAAATAATGGCGTCCATCCTACATTTGTTGTAGCTGCAACTAGTATCTCTCCAGCTTGAAGTAAATATGCCTCCTCTGGTTTTGTTAGAATACGAACAATGCCCTCCACCCTTCCAGCTGCTCCAGGGCAGCCTTTCAGTGTTGCCGACGTAGCTTCAGGCCCTTCCATAGGCATTGACGCATCATAGTAATCCAATCTTCTATTTTTATCCTTCATCCATTCTACAGGATTAAAGCGTCCCCTAATATTTGATGGGAAGGGTGGTAAGGTTTTATAGAACTCAAAGCTTTTCCTTCTTGCTGGAATGTGCTTTAGCTGGCAAGTTGCTCCCTGTAGTAAATTCTCAACCTCTTCAATATATAAAAAGAAAATATCCTCCCCGATACCCGTTAGCTCCGCTGCTTTAAGGACAAAGGCTCTAACCACCCTATAGGCCCTAACAAATTCAGAACGACCTATCTCTCTCATTTGTGCCCCCTCGGCGGCTTTAGCTAATCTTTTTTCCAGCCATTTTAATTTGCTTGGATACCTTTTATTAAATCTATCCTTAGCAGCCTCATATTTATCCTGTTGCCTCTGTAAAAGCTCCTCTACAGCTATCTCAGACTTTTTTGCCTCCAGTATCTGTTTTTCTAGCCAATCAGAATCCTCCATAGGGTCAGCTATAGATAATTCATATTCATGGGGCCCCCTATGACCATAATTTATTAGGTATTCCTCTCGGCTCATTTCACCATTTATAACCTTCGAAATACCTATTACTGGCCCTAGGCTTGCAAGACCAGAGCCGCCCCTTAAATTAGATAAAAGTGTATTGCTATCCTCTGAACCCACCAGCTCGGTAAGCTTTTTTTCTAGAGTACTAACATTGGTTAGTTTCATTGCTGACATCGATGCGAAATTTAAGGCCTCTAGGTAATAGGGCTTAAGCTGTGTGTGCCATAGGGTAAGCAGCTCCTCCTTTGTCTTGGCACTTTTAATTTTATTCCTCATATCAACGCACCATGCTGGTGTCTCTTTAAGAAATATAGGCAGATTTTTGATTGCCTTCATAGATTGCTTGGCGGTACGTCCCGCTATAGGAAGCATTATCTTTAAAACCTCTAGGCGTGAAAAGGGATAAATCGGCATAGCTATTCCCTCCGGCAGCTGTCCGTATAAATCGCCTAAAAGCTTAAGGGCACTATTGCCATCCTTCCCTGATACAGTAGAAATCATTGATACTCTCCTGCTGATGTTCATATAGGGCCTTCCACAGATATTTCCCGAAAAAACATAATAGCCTGGTATGAAGTTCATGGATTCATCCAGCTGTCTTGCGATACTCCAAGTAAAAGGTGGATAAACATCTGGGATGGCTTCAGCCACATTTGTATTAGTCCATAGCTCGTCACCTACTAATGAATAATTTACTTCATAGGTTTCTAGGTTGAAGGCCTTCAGGGTTGTTATAGGTCTTGCCTGTAGAATATATAGCTTGCCCTTTGCCACTGCCCATTCAATGTCCTGAGGAGCACCTAAATATTTTTCAAGCTGAGATGCTAATTTAAATAAAGTCGAAGCATATTTACGAAACTCTTCAGGACCTTCATAGCTGCCCTTAGGCCTTATTAGCTTAAAGTCATATGCATTGGCCTCCCCAGATACCAGCTGCTCCCCCAGGCCATGGACATAGTTCCCGATCATGCTTGTATAGCTACCTGTTATAGGGTCTGCAGTGAACAATACCCCTGATATTTCTGATTGAACCATCAGCTGCACCACCACAGCTATCTCGTGGGCTTCCTCAATACCCTGAAGGGCGCTATAGGACCTTACCCTTTCAGATTCTCTTGATCTAAATACTGTATCAATCGCAGCCTCTATGCCATCATCTGCACTTACATTTAATACTGTTTCAAATTCTCCAGCAAAGGAGGCTGTGGCTGAATCCTCACTTAAGGCAGAGGATCTAACAGCAAAGCTGCAATTTGTACGTTTATTCCTAATTCGTGCTAACCTTCCTTGTATCTCATCCAAAGCCTCTTTTTTCAGCTTTTCCTCATAAAAGGCTGAGGGTAAGATCACAAAGCCCTCCGGCACAGGGTATCCCTCCTGATACATTTTAGCCAGCATTCCACCTTTTCCTCCAGCCATTTGCTGCTGATCTAAGGTCAATTCATCAAAGCCCATTACCATTTTTGACATAATAGCGCCTCCCTTCTTTTTAAAATATTCTCAAGGTATTTTTGTCAATTCCTAGTGTTCTAGCTGCAATAGCCTCTATAGATGCCTTATACCTCTTTCCAGCCTCTTCATCATCAAGATATTCTCTATAATAAATGCTTTGTGGCACTGAGGTTATAGCCCTCAATAATATGTCAGCAGTTTCTCTTGGGAACTCTACTTTGAAAACTCCCTCATCAACCCCCTGCTGTATAATTGCTGTAAAGGGCTTGATATACATTTCTGTTATAGTGGTAATATATCTATAATAGGTAAAGTCAGATTGAGTCAGCATAATAAAGTACTTCGCCAGATCCTTCTTAGAGCTTTGAAGCTCTACCTTTTTCTCCATAAATCTGTTTAGCTTATCGAGGGCAGACAACCCTTCCGCTTCAACAATAGGCTCCAGCTCCTGAAGCATATCTTCTGCAAAGCGCCTCATGCTCTCAACCAGTACCTCTTCCTTTGACTTAAAGTAATGATAAAAGCCACCCTTTGAAAGTCCTGAAGCCTTTAGAATGTCCTCGATGCTGGTGGCCTCATAGCCCTTTTCCATAAATAGGACTTCCGAAAGCTCTATCAATTCATTCTTTTTTAAACTATGATTTTTCATTGTTTTAGGCATAAATTGTACCTCCTTTTATAAACAAACCGACGTCGGTTTGTTTATAGTATATATTCTTACCATAGTTTTTGTCAAATCATTTATTTAAACTGGCAAATAAGCTTCTTTATGCTCACATAGGAGTGTGGGTTTTGGCGGAGGAAAAGCTTAATAGCTTGACTCCGATGGCGTTTAGGAATAAAAGAAATTAGTGCATATTGCTGTATTTAATCACAACAAAAAAGAGGAGCATTTTGAGCTCCTCCGATTAATTTGAGTAATTATATCATTTATCCTTAGCCTTGAAAGCCATCTTATATTACTTCTCTAAAAGCAATCTTCCAATCTCACTATTCACCACACAATACCCAAAGCTCTCACCGTCTATCTGACCGCCTACCAGCACATGCTCTTCATTTCCATAGCTGCTTAGCTGTATTGTATCCTTACCCGCCAGCTTAATGGTTATACTGTTACCCGCCAGCATCATTAATACCGGACCATCGTAGGTTGGGCTTGAGTTGATCTTAGTAATTATGTCCTTTATTTCACTCTTTGAGAAGGTCTTTAGCTCCTTCTGCATAAGGCTGTATAGCTTCATTTCCACAACTGCCTCAATATCTATTGCCTTTCCAAGCTCTATAGGAGAGGGCCCTATCTCGCCGACTATGACATCGTCCTGAGATATTTCATTTATATCTCCTTGGATTTCTATATCCGCCTCACCCTCAAATCTAATTAATAGGTTGGGATAAGTAAAGGCCTGTGTGACTATTGCCTCCTTGCCCGGTGTTATTAACGTAGCATCTACATAGGCAATGGCCTTTGAAACCAAAGTCATGCTGTTTATCTCCATGCTATATCCACCGGTGTTCTGTTCGCCTCCTGCTACTAGGACATAATGCCATTTACCATCGGTATAGCTATGAATACCCTGCTGCTTGTGCTTTTCATTATACCATTTTTCTAATTCCTTATTCTCAAGCTTAATGGTATTTACTACCTCATAGCTTATAGGCCTTTCGATTTCAAATATGATTTCATCCTCTGCCGTATCTATTGTAACCACTTTATTTGCTTCATCCCAGCCTACCTCTGCACCAAGGGCCTCTGCGATAAATCTCAGGGGAATAAAGCTTCTGCCCTCCACCAATTTAGCGGCGACATCCAGCGTTACCTCCTGAAGCTGAGCCTTACCATCCACTATTCTTGTTAGCTTTGCCACCTTCTGTCCAATAACAAGCTCTAGGGTGATATGCCCTGCTTCAACACTTACAGTCTCAGTCTCGGCATTCCATTCAACGGTAGCTCCGATTTTTTCCATAATTCCTCTTATTGGAACCAAGGTTCTGCCAGCTTCTATAAAAGGGACTGCATCAGTTTTAATCAGTTGTCCATCAATTAAAATTCTCACACCATCCTCTGCCTTCACCGCCACACTGCTTATGGGCAAAATTTCAAAATACTGCTGATTTGCAAAAACCGCACCTGCAGATACTGCTGTTATACATACGCCTACAATGCAGGCTTTTCTAAATCTCGATATCGTCATTTCATCATCTCCTATTAAGTAGTTTGAAGGCTTGATAATTATATATGTCAGCTAGTACCTTCATAGCATTAGACGTAACGCCTTAGAATTTGTTCCCTAATTAATAGGAGCCTTTATAGAATTGTATTATTGCTTTATTATTTATTGATTATTATTTATTGCTTTATGAATATGAGTTTACATTTTAGCTACAACCTTTTTAAAAATTAGATACAATATTTGTCAGCTTAGAAACATCAGACTTATATAATTAGGCTATAGAAGGTGTAAGGATTTTTATGGATTTGGAGGTGATCAGATGCTTAATTATAACTCTACTTAGAGATCTATAGTATCCCATATCAAAAATACAAAATAAAGGAGATAAAATAATGAAAAAAGTTATCTTTACATCAATATTGCTAGTATCATTGGTTATTAGTTCTTTTATGGTCAGCGCCAGCTCTAATGATAGAGCTGCCGAGGAGGCTGTGCTGCCTATAGCTGCTGCTACTATTGAAAATGAGACAGAAGCAGCAGGTATTCTATACACAAAAACTACCGATATATTTCCTGATGGCAGGATAAGCGCTACATATGAGCAATGGATTGACTTAATCACCCTGGAAAAGAGAAATGATAGAAGCTATATGTCCTCTGCAGGCGAAGTATCCAATACCAGCTTCTATTCTTTAGATGGGGCAAAAACCTTTATTCACATCATTAAAGATGAGGCAGGCAATCCAATCAGTGGCACAATAACTCCCTATTCCGATAGGGTCGCCAGCTATAACCATTCTTTAGTTAGGCAGCATAGCGACCTTAGTGCTATTAAGGAGGAATACAATTCTTCTGAGGAATGGTCAAAGGAGGGGATTCTTTATGATAATGATGGTAAAGCCTATGTAATTCAAACAAAAAACTACCAGACAGTCGAAAGCAAGCCTATATTGGAGTCCTCAAAGAAGCAGCTTATTAAAAGTGATGTTGTCAGAAATATCAACATAAAAGAATCAGTTTATATAGATATATCAACCGGCTTACCCGTAAAAAAGGAGATTTATTCAGATATAGCTGGAGAGCCTGTATTAATTCAAACTCATTTATACGAATTTAGATATTTAAATAGCGATGAAAGCATTTTTGATACCACCAGCTATGAATTAGATGCGCTTCCACTAGTGGACTTCGATCCCAATAATGGTGTCGGCTAGAATATAAAATTGAGCCAAGGAAAATGCCTTGGCTCAATTAATTTCTACCAGAACCAGCCATAGCCTCCCAAGGGCCTTCTCCAGATGCTAACCAGTAATAAAAACCACAGCAGCAGGCTTGAACCACCAAAAAACTGTGTTTCTACCCTTTGGCTTGCATTGGACCCTGAGCTTGAGGCTAGTATTTCCTTTGTTCTAGCTATTCTTTGTCTAGTGTGATTATCCACAAAGCCCTGCATTTGGGCTATGGCGTCTAGGTTTGTCATATGCTGTCTTACAACCTCTGATGAAACCTGGTCTTTAACAGCATTAATTTCATTGTATATTTGACTATCCGTCATTCCACCATATTTTTCCATATGCTGGTTGAATAAATCTAAATGCTGACTAGGAAAAAGGAAATAATCTAAGCTATAATTTCCCCATGTGTTGTTAATCTGTGCCACATGTTCCACCCCCTTTTGCAGTTCCATATTATGTGTCGCTGCATAAAAAGTGCCTATTCATTTAACTGCTTATCATCTACTAAACCTAAATCTTAATATTTCAGTGCCCTTTAAGCTATCAATCGTATAGAAAAGGGTATTGTCTGTTTTGCTCCAGCCTAAAAAGGCAACATACCTTGTATCGATATATATTACTTCATCAGCCTTTACCTTGTCACCATCATAATAGGCTATATGAAGCTCGTAGATCCCCTTATCATCTCGAAGAATATATGCTAATCTACCATCTGCGGTAATATCGTATTTAATCACTGCTCCTTTGATAATCGCTTTATCCCGCTTCCCTTCAGTACTGTATATAAATATACCATTTTCATCATCAATTTTTCCCATTATCAAAAGGCTCCTATTATTCAACAGATTAAACGCAAAAATATTGCCTGTCACTAAAGCCTCAAGCTTGTTTGGCTCCTCTAGGTTTAACCTATATATTGCATTGCCCTCCTTATGGGGAGTGAGAAAATATATAGAGTAACCATCAGCTGAAAACTGAAAGCTAATGGATTTGTATATACGATCGGTGGTTATTTTAAATATAATATCCTCATCTTGAGGAATTTCATCTAATTTAAAAAGAAATCTCTCTTGGGAGGTCTTCAGGTCTCTTAGGTATAAACTTTCTTCCCTCATGAGAATTACACCTTCTTCATTCGGTATAAAGCCCATACCGCCACCCTCAAAATCATTTATAATCTTATTTTCTTGAATATCCAATATATATGTCCTTACAAAAGAGGTTCCTGCCACTGGAACAGAATACATAAGAAGCTTTCCGCTATTCGATATGACATGATCAAGGGCATTTTTATAATCAAACTCTGCTATTGTGTCGCCATTATTAAAGTTAACTAATTTAGCAACACGATTATTTTCACCATTGGACGTCTTAATTGTACTATAAAACACCCTTGAATTATCTATAAAAGAATACGTCCATGCAACATCACCGATATCATATAGATCGATACCTTCAACCCTAGGTATGTTTAATTCATTCTTTATGCCTTCATCGAATAAACCCTCCTCCAAAACAATGGTTTTAGGCCTTTCATTATTGAGCATAAAAAGATTGCTAAGAGCATAGAAGGCTAAAATAAAAAGCCCCAAAATAGAAATTAGGATTATATTGTTCTTATATCGACCCCTATGCATACTCTTCACCCTGAAATATTACCTTCACCTCTGTTCCTTCCCCCTGCTTGCTTTTAACAGCGATCGAAGCATCATGCTTTTCTACAATATCCATTACGATTGCCAAACCCAAGCCTGCACTCCCCTTTTCCTTTTTATTAATTCCCGGCACTCTGTAAAAGGGTTCAAATACTTTAGGTATGTTCTCGTCTGCTATCCCTTCACCTTTATCTTTAACAATCATAATGATTTCTGTCTTCTCCCGGTAGGCAGCTACTTCGATAACAGAATTGACATCTCCATATTTAATGGAATTATCCAATAGGTTTATCAACAGCTCCTTAAGCTTGTTTTTATCGCCTCTCATTATTAAATCTCCCCTAAGGCTATGACAAATATCAATATTATATCTTCTCGCTTTTATCTTCATTTCCTCACAGGTTGCTTCAATTATCTCCTTCAAATCTACAATTTCAAAGGTATAATTAAACGCTAGGGTACTACTCTTTGAAATCTCTAGGATTTCTGCAACCAGCTGATTTAATCGTTCACTTTCATTGATAATATAGGTGGTCCCCTTATCAAAAAATGCCTTATCTGTAAAACCATTATCCCGCATCACCTGTGCATATCCCATAATAGTGGTAAGTGGGGTTTTTAGCTCATGGGTTACATTATCAAAGAAGGTCTTGCTTTGGGACTGAAGCTCCTTTAAGGCATCTCTATCCCTCTTAATTATTTCTATCTGCTCCTTTATTCGCTTCGCCATTATTCCAAATCGCTGTGCCAGCTGCCCTATTTCGTCCTGAGAACTAATGTTAAAAGCCAGTTCAAAATCCCCATCAGATATTTGATCGGAGCCCTTTATCAGCTGGTTTATTGGTTTGGTTAGCTGTCTAGACAAAAGGTATGCCGTAATAAATATTAGTATAAAAATAATAATTGCAAAGATGTTTATAATGTTTTTAAAGCTCCTATTATAGTCATACTGCTCTGTATAATCCTTTGTGCTCCTTATTATTCCTATCATGCTGCTATTAATCTCTAAGGGATATGAGAGACTAACCAAAACCTTGTCCCCCACATGCATGATAGAATAGGCCGTTTCTCCCCCCTTAGCCCTGATAAAGTCTTCATTGGCAGCTACAGGCATGTGGGCCAAAGGCTCCTCTACTGAAGCATCAAAGCCATATATTTCAACGCTTGCACCTATTTGTGGACTTAACTCCCTAGAGATTTTTTCTGCCTCCGATTCTATAGAGAGCTTGTTCAGTTCAAGATTATTCAAAAGGAAGTATTGTCTTAGATATAAATCCAGATTTTTTCGAATACCGATCATATCCCCTTCGATTATCTTTAAGGTGTTTTGATTGTTTATATTGTAAGAAACGAATAGCAATGATGCTAAACCAAGAAAGATCACTATAGAAAAGGGAATTAATATTTTGTTTTGCAGTGAATATCTCATAGGCATTGTCCTCTTTACATTATTTTATAGCCAACCCCAAATACAGTCTCAATAATTGAATTACTTTTAAAATCATCCAGCTTTTTTCTGAGGCGCTGAACATGGATGTCTACGGTTCTAGTGTCACCTGCAAATTCAAAGCCCCATACTCGATCCAACAAATCTCCTCGTGTAAAGACCTTACCTTTATTTTCAGCTAAGAAAACCAGCAGCTCATATTCCTTGTTTGTCAAATCCACCCTTTTATGTCCCTTGTATACCTCATGGCTCTCCTTCAAAAGCTCTATATCTGCCCCTATTTTAATTCCTTCTCCATCACTGACTATAGCCGACTCATTAGTTAACTCAATTCTACGAAAAACCGCTTTCATCCTTGCTATAACCTCTCTTATGTCAAAGGGCTTTGTAATATAATCATCTGCCCCCAGCTCCATACCTAAAATCCTGTCTATGGTGTCTGATTTTGCCGTTAGCATGATTATTGGTATGATATGGCTTTTTGTAATTGCCTTACAAACATCAAAGCCGCTCATGTCGGGCAGCATTAAATCCAAAATGATCAAATCAGGATTAAACTCTATTATTTCCTTAAGACCCTCTCCGCCTGTATCCCTCACCCTTGTGATATAGCCCTCCTTGCCCAAGGAGTATGCGATGAGGTCAGAAATCGCCTTTTCATCTTCAATAATGAGTATTTTTTTATTATGCATACCGATACCTCCCTCCCCCTTATAATAGCCTATTTCTTGTCTCTATGTAATCCAATAACCACATTATTTACAAATTAGATACAAGTTATTTAATAATTCGATAAAAACACAAGGGGCTTTGATACATTCAGCTACTATACTTGTCTTTGAGGACAAAGTGGCCTCGTAATTTAAAAACAAAGGAGGAATATTTAATGAAGCTGCATAAATTAGTAGTATTACCGGTAATATGCGTATCACTATTTGCCTTTAAGGGTTTTATCAACAATAGGGCTAATGCCGGCCCCATTGAAAACGCTTATGGAGAGACTCAAAGGGAGGAGATTATTATTGAAAAGGAAAGCTTGATAAAGGAAGCTGAAGCCAAAACGCCTAGTACCTTACCTATACCCTCTAAGGAGGAGCTGCCTGATAGCAATAACGATACCGACAGTCCTCTAATTTTAGTTAATAAAGGCAATAGCTTGCCTTCTGATTATGTCCCAAAGGACCTAACTGTCCCTAGTGTTAATTTCAGCTTTACCGGCCCCCATGAAAAGCAAAATATGCAATATGAGGCAGCTAAGGCTCTAGAGGAATTATTTAATGCTGCTTCAAAGGAAGGGATAGAGCTATATGCTGTATCCGGCTATAGGTCCTATAACAGACAGCAGACTGTATACAATGGGCATGTGCAAAAGCTTGGTCAAGAGGAAGCCGACAAGATAAGTGCAAAGCCGGGGCATAGCGAGCATCAAACCGGCTTGGCAATGGACGTTACCAGTCAAAGTGCAGGCATGTCGCTATCCGAAGACTTTGGTTCCACTGTGGAGGGCATATGGCTAGCAGAAAATGCCCATGAGTACGGCTTTATTATTCGATACAAAAAAGGAAATGAGGATATCACAGGCTATAGCTATGAGCCATGGCACTTACGTTATGTTGAAAGGGCTGCTGCAAAGGAAATATACGAAGCAAATATAACCTTAGAGGAATATTTATTAAGATAGCCTTATAATTTTTATTCCATTGTTGACAACCAATCAAAGATATGATAAATTAATTGCATACAATCAATTCGATAATTTATTATAACCGAATAGCTTAGGTTTATGGAAGGGATGGTTGCAATGGATATAAAAATAGATGCTAATGAAGCCCTAAAACTAGATAATCAGCTATGCTTTGCTATATATGCCTGTTCTAGAGAAATAATTAAGCTTTATCGCCCTCATCTTGATAAGCTTGATTTAACCTATACGCAATATATTACAATGTTGGTGCTTTGGGAAAATGAAGCTATCACTGCAAAGGAATTAGGAAGCAAGCTTTACCTAGACTCCGGTACCCTTACACCATTATTAAAGAAGCTGGAGGGTATGGGCTTAGTTGAACGCAAAAGAGCAGTTGAGGATGAAAGAAGCTTGATATTAACCCTGACACCAAAGGGCCTAGACCTCAAAGAGGCAGCTAAGGATATCCCCTTTAAGGTGGCCTGTGGCGTAAAGCTCTCTCCACATGAAGGCGTATTTCTAAGGGAAACCCTAAAGGAGCTCACTAAGAATATCAATAGCTGTGAGTAAGCTTTTATGTGCTTTACACAAATCAGAATTTTATAAAGGAAATTATGCTTCATAGTTTCCTTTATTTTTAATCATATAAATTTTATAAAATACAATTTTAAAAAACCAATTCACAAGGAGGATTATCAATGACTATTTATGATTTCTTAGTTACAAGCTCTGACGGTGATGAAGTAGCTATGTCCAGCTATAAAGGAAAGGTTATCCTAATAGTAAACACAGCATCGAAATGCGGATTTACACCCCAGTATAAGGAGCTTCAGGAGCTTTACGATCAGTACCATCAGCAGGGCTTAGAGATTCTAGCCTTCCCCTGCAATCAATTTGGCAACCAAGAGCCAGGAAATGATGCCGAAATCGCAAATTTCTGTGCTATAAACTACGGCTTAGCCTTTCCAGTGATGGCTAAAATTGATGTTAATGGTCAAGCAGCTGATCCCCTATTTAAGTACCTTCAGGAAAAATCCCCCGGAATCCTAGGTAAGGCTATAAAATGGAACTTTACAAAGTTCTTGGTGGATAAGGAAGGTAATATTGTAAATCGTTTCGCACCGACAACCCAGCCATCCAAGCTAAAAAAGCAAATTGAAGCGCTTTTATCGCTATAGCTCTGGTACTTTGTAATTGGTTTATTCCTCCAAAAATGATATATTAGTTTAATAGTAAATATTATCATTTTAGACCCTGCAGGCCCTTAAAGAATTTCATAATGCATGGTACTAAGGATGGAGGACCTCTATGCTAGTTATATCATTAATTGTTTCAATAGCTGTAATTTTGTATTTAGTAAGTAAAAGGATAAACATTGGCTATTCCTTAATTTGCGGTTCCCTATTACTGTCGCTTTTAAACGGCAGAGGACCCACGCGAATTCTACAATTGGCATTACAGACAATCAAGGAGCCAGCGACCCTAACTCTAACCACTACAATCGTTCTAATCGCAATGCTGGCCTATGTTTTGGATAGGTACATGATTTTGGATAGAATGATTTTTGCACTAGAAGAGCTGCTGGGCAGCACTAAAAACACATTATTGGTGGCCCCTGCAATCATGGGGACCCTAACGGTTTATGGCGGCGCATTAATGTCATGCCCAATGGTTGGTAACCTTGGTGATAGGCTTTCCATATCCAATGACAGAAAGGCTGCTATAAATCTTTTATTCAGACACGCCCTATACTTCGTCTTCCCCCTTTCCTCCAATATTATACTTGCTGCTGAGCTGGGGGGCTTTAGCGCTTTTGATTTCATAAAACTTCAATTTCCAATAGCCATAGCGCTATACTTATTTGGTTATATCTTTTTACTCAGAGAATTTAAGGATAAAAAAAGAGAGAAGATCAGCAGCAGGCAATATGTGAGAGCAATAGGCGAGTTTCTCCTGTATTCCTCCCCTATTTTAGTGAGTCTTGTTGGGGCAATGCTTTTCGATGTTTCCTTCAATATTTCCATCATGTTTGGTATTTTGATAAGCATTGCTATAAATCAATATGATAAAAGACGGGACGAAAAATACAATACCCATGAAAGCCCTATTGTCACCATATATAAGGGTATTAAATTTCCTCTGATAATTACTATTTTAGGTATTATGCTATATAAAAACACAGTGAATGATATTGATGAGGTTCTTCTGTTTTTAAATAGACTACTGGAAAACGGGCTACCTATAGAGCTATTGATCATTATAGCTACAGGTATAATCTGTCTGCCTCTGGCCTCTATGAATCCTGGAATAGCAATACTTTTCCCAATGATATTGCCATTGGCACCCACCTACGAAACAAAGCTTTTATATGCAATGTTCATATACACCAGCGCCTTTATATTTTACTTTATATCACCCCTACACCTTTGTCAGGTACTGACGCTGGATTACTATAAGGTAAAGATGAAGTCTCTATACCGACAATACGTTTATGTACTGCCCCTAACCTTTGCAGTTATGGTGGCAATATACGCCTTTATGGGGATATAGTAAAAACCAACAGCTCCTACACAGGACTGTTGGTTTTTTATGGTTTTTCAAGATATTATAGAAGGTTCAAAAGCCTTTAGATTCGAGGCACAGCAAACCAAGAGCTTGCAGCGTATAAAACAATACGTGAAAGGACTTGGTGCAGCGGTAACGAAGAAGATGAGGGCTTTTCAACCTTCTTCATATTATTCTACGCCACGGTAATAATGCCCTCTAGTAAAGCCCCCTGACTTAATAAAGCGTGGAAAATCATCATTAACCTCACTATTATCAGCCAAGGCCTCCTGCTGCTTTTCCAGCATCTGAAGTATTTCCTTGATTTCAGCTTCCTTCTCATCGGTAAAATCCAGACGATAGCTGCTTATCGGTGTCCTTTGCAGGTCCTTAAGCTTATCCAGCATAAATAGGGGCTGAGAATTCAAGAATACGGTTCTGCCCCAGCAATCCTTTGCAAATAGGAAGGTCATTTGCTTTGCATCCTTTATACCCCAGTGATATTTATAGGGCGGATAAGAGCATTCCTTACATTGGAGGTTACACTGCTTTTTATCCCTCAAGGGGCAATACTCCATAGTCATTACCGGCAGCTTTCCATATATTATGGCTTCACCCTCTATATCGGTGCACTCCAATTGATTAATTGCCTTTAGCTCCAGCTCCGGTGAAATTATAACCCCTGTGGCTTCCATTTCCTTTAAAAAGGCTATAGTATGACTGTTCATAGCATTTAGTGACATATCCGCTATTGCTGGTATTTTTAGCATCCTTTTAGAATAATTCAGCATTCCAATATCTCCTGCCAATATACCGTCAGGCTTTATACCTGCCAGCTTACCCTCAAGCCTTCTATAGTCTGAATTTTTCATAATCCCTGAGGTTCTAAGGTAAATTGGCACCTCTGCCTCCCGACACAGTGCTATTGCCTCCTGAAGGGTGTTTATATCCCCATAGTAAATGCGGGATATTTTTGTATCTAAAACAGCCCTAAGCTGGGGAATCGTGTCAACCTTAATAGTGATGGTGCTGGTCAGCGCCCTTTCTTGTGCCTGTGATTTCTCAGATAGAGCAGGAAGCTTCTGTTCTCCTCCTCTGGGGCTACGATGATTTCTGTTTTCTCTAATGGCATTGAGCTTTTCAATGGCATCCCTTCTAAGCCCATTAATAATAGACAACGGAACTGCTATTCCATCCTCTAATTCAATTTGAACCTCATCAAGGATATATGGCGTATTTCCCAGCTTATTTAGGTTTTCCAATAGCTTTTCTTTTGTTAAAGGCAGCTTGATCGCCCTTTCCACCAGCTGCTGCGACTCCACAAATACGGTGTTGCCTTCATTGTCCCACAGCATCAGCTGAATAGGCCTTCCCTCATTTAGTTTAATATCGCCATTTAAAGCTATCTTTTTGGCTTCAATATTATTATCATAGGTTTTTTCTAAATCCTTCATTAGGTTTATGTCCAGAGTTTTAAAAACCTCATCTCCAATAGACACTTGTCCCTTAATCTCAAGCTCGACAACCTGTCCCTCTTCCGCCTGCTTTACTGCTTCATTATCTATAAATAGCCCTACTACTGTTCCACCGGTATCGGAGGTTTTTGGCCCCCATACCTCTATTCCATCCCCAGCAGAAAGCTTAGACTGCAGCTTAAGCTTTATTCTGTTTTTTCTTGGATTATACTCTATAACTGTCCCCAAAAGCAGGCCCCTGTTGTTGGGCTTCTCGGTATTGACAATTTCGTCTCTGGGGCTCTCTAATATATAGCCCTTTGTAAATCTTCGATTGAACATCTGGGCCATTTCCTGATGAAGCTCTGGGCTCCTCATTGCCCTACCCTCTGACAAATAGTAATCAATTGCTTTTCTATAGGCACCTACTATCGATGCAACATACTGTGGCTTCTTCATCCTGCCCTCTATCTTAAAGGAGGTGACTCCGCTCTCAATAATGGCTCCGATATCATCAAAGGTATTTAATTCCCTCATGCTGATATGATAAAGCTCTTTTTTCTCACTATCTCCCTTGCTGGATACCATTTGATATGCCCTCCTGCAGGGCTGAGCACAGCGTCCTCTGTTACCGCTCCTACCACCTATAAAGCTACTCATCAGGCATTGCCCTGAATAGGATACACATAGGGCACCATGGACAAAGGCCTCCAGCTCCATTCCGGTCTTTTCCTTTATTTCTTTTATTTCTGCCAGCGTAAGCTCCCTAGCCAAAACCACCCGTTTTACTCCCAGCTCCTTTATAGCCTGTACCCCAAGGGTATTATGCAAGGTCATCTGAGTGCTGCAATGCAGCTCAAAATCCGGATAAGCCGTTTTTATTATCCTTAATACTCCTAAATCCTGTATTATCAAGGCATCTACGTCTATATCATAGAGAAAGCCAACATATTCCAAAAGCTTCTCCAGCTCAAGGTCCTTCAATAGGGTGTTTACGGTAACATAAACCCGCATACCCCTTATATGAGAATACCTTACGGCCTCCTTTAATGTGTCTCTGTCAAAATTTGAGGCATATGCCCTTGCACTGAATTCCGTTCCCCCTAAATATACGGCATCAGCTCCATTCTGCAAAGCCGCCTTCAGGGCCTCCAGGCTTCCGGCTGGGGCCAGTAATTCTATGTTTTGCATTAATCAAACAACCTTTCGTAGTAAAATATTAAGCAGTATTTTAAATAGTAGTATATGTATTTGCTCAAATAAAAAAGTAGCAATATTATTATATCACTACTTTTCCAATAATAATTATTTTTTCTTGTAAGGGTACTTCTCCTCTGACTGCTGAATAAAGCCCTCCAGCTGCTTTCTTGCCTCCACCAGCTTAATCTGGTTGTCAAACAATTTATTCTGAAGATCATTAATGATTTCCTCGGCCTTTTTTAAGTCTGAATCCTTTGCCTCCAGCTGCTTCGTAAGCTCCTCATAGCTGTCATGATGACTCTCCTGATGGGAGACTATACGGGTCAGCTCCTCCTCAAGAATTGTGTAGGCGGCCTCCCTTTCACCCAGCTGCTTAAGGGCCAGATGCAATTCTTCCTTAGCCTTGTCCAATTCCTTTAAGGGGGCAACTGATTGGTTCAGCGAGCCTTCATGTTCTTCCTTCAGCTTTAAATATAAATCAGCTATATTGATAGATGTCAGAACAGCAATCATTGAGGTGCTTAATCGATTATTTCCCGCAGCAACTTCTTCCATTTTTTCGTCTACAAAATTACCCACCTTTAATAGGTACTCCTTTGATTCAGTACCTGCGATGGGATATTCCTGACCATTAATTTTAATAAGTACTTTATTTCTCCGTTGCATATAACTAAACAGCCCCTTTAAAATCCAAAAATATTTCTTGTTATAAATACTTTCTTTACAAACTAACTTTTTCCTGCCTGCTGCCACTGATTTGGAATATTTTTTTTAGTATAGCCTAAAACTCAGACTAAAGTCATAGGACTACAGAAGATAAGGTGGAGATAGTCTCCACCTTATCTTGCTATTCTCTAAGAGCTCCACCTAACCTTTGATTGATCTCTGCCACTATCGCCTCATGCACCTTGCTTACCTCTTCGTCCGTAAGGGTTCTCTCCTTGTGACGGTAGGTTAAGGTATAGGCTATACTCTTATGGCCGGCAGCAATTTGGTTGCCCTGGTAAACGTCGAAAAGCTTATAGGACTCCAGTATGTCTCCGCCATTTTCCTTAATAATATCCTCCAGCTCCTTAACAAATACCGTATCCTTTAACACAACAGCAAAATCTCTGGTGATGGCAGGATATTTAGGCAGCTGCTTATATAGCTTATCTATTCTAGTATACATAACCACCTTGCTATAATCCATCTCTGCGCAATAGCATTTCTTCTGTACATCGTAATTTTCCATAACCAAAGGATGTATCTCTCCTATGGTTCCTAAAATATGTCCATTTAAAATTAAATTAGCGCATCTTCCAGGATGGAAGGTTGTATGATGCTTTTCTACCTCAAAGTAGTAATTGGTAATGCCCAGCTTATTTAATAGGCCCTCAACCGCTCCCTTTAGTGTAAAGAAGTCCTCACCTTCCCCATATAGCCCCAACACTAGATTGGATATTTCGTAGGGAAGCTCCACAACATCCGGTGCCTTCGGGATGAATATACTACCTATCTCAAAGGCTCTAACCTCCTCAACCTTACGATTCTGGTTACGGCTTAATACCTCTAGCAGATTCGGCAGCAGGCTTGTGCGCATTACACTGGTTTCATCCCCCAGCGGATTTAACAGACGTACAAAGCTCCTCTTTATGCTGTCCTCTGCAACCCTGATTTTATCAACGCTCTTAGGGCTAACGAAGGAATAGGTCAGTATTTCATTAAAGCCCATGGCATTTAAGGTATCCTTGGTCTTTTCCTCTATCATTTGACCATTGGTTTTACCTCCAACAGCAACTCTGCCCCTCATCATTGTGGCGGGAATATTGTCGAAGCCAAATATCCTTCCTACCTCTTCAACGAAGTCTGCCTCCTGCTGAAGATCCTCTCTGAAGGTTGGTATTGTCGCCCTTATCTTGCCCTCTACCATTTCACCCTTGATTTCCAGTGTTGCTAGGATTTTTATCATTTCTTCATTGGAAATCTCAGTTCCCAGTAGCGCATTTACCCTTTCAGGACGAACATCAAACTGTCTTTCCTCTTTTACTACAGGGTAGGCATCTACAGCTCCCTTCAGAACCCTTCCGGCCCCCAGCAGCTCTATAAGCTGGCAGGCTCTATTGGCAGCCACTATTGCTAGGTTTGGGTCTATTCCCTTTTCAAACTTCGATGAGGCCTCTGTTCTAAGAGCCAGCCTTTTAGAGGTTGCTCTTATTTTTTCTCCGGTAAAGTTTGCAGATTCTAAAAGTATAGTGGTGGTTTTAGCTGTAACCTCAGACTCAGCTCCCCCCATGACTCCCGCAATAGCTAAGGCCTTTTTGCCGTCGGCTATCATGGTCATGCTGTCATTTAATTTTCTTTCAACAGCATCTAGGGTTTTGAAGCTGCTCTCAGTTGCTTTCCTAACGATTATTTGATTGCCTTCTATAAAATCCATGTCGAAGGCATGTAATGGCTGACCATACTCATGCATAACATAGTTTGTTATATCCACGATATTGTTGATGGGTCTTATGCCCACCTTCCTTAATCTCGCCTGCATCCACAGGGGTGATGGCTTGATAACAACATCCTTTATTACTCTGGCCACGTATCTTGAGCAGCCCTCCTGGTCCTCTATTGTTACCTTGAAGCTTGGATCAATGGCCTCATCACATTCCTTTAAGCTAATCTCCGGATACTTCAGCTGACCACCTATTGTAGCTGCTGCCTCCCTTGCCATTCCTATCATGCTAAGGCAATCGGGCCTGTTGGAGGTAATTTCGAATTCTATCACTTCATCCTTTGCCTCCAGAACCTCTACAGCATCTGCCCCCAACGGCAGCTCTTCATTGATAATCCAAATACCGTCCTTGGAAGCCTCTGGTATTACATTTTTGGATATTCCCAGCTCCTCCTGAGAGCAAAGCATACCCTCTGATATCTCACCCCTCAGCTCGCCCTTCAATATTTCAACTCCACCGGGAAGCTTTGCGCCATCTGTCGCCACCGGCACATAGTTCCCTACAGCTATGTTTTTAGCTCCTGTAACTATTTGAAGGGTTTTTTCACCGATATCCACCTTCACTATTGTCAGCTTTTCAGCATTTGGATGTGGGTCTATTGAGAGTATTTTTCCTATAACTACACCCGTGATTCCCGCTCCCAGGCCTTCAACCACCTCAACCTTTGAGCCTGACATCGTCATCTTATCTGCAAAGGGCACAGCCTCTATATTTATATCAACATATTGCTTTAACCAGCTTAATGGTGCTAACATCTTCATTCCTCCTTATATACTTTTGGTATTAGAATTGATTTATAAAACGCATATCATTCTCAAACAACAGGCGTATATCGTCAATCTCATATTTCATCATAACCAATCTGTCAATTCCCATACCAAAGGCAAAACCGCTGTAAACCTCTGGATCAATACCACAGTTTCTTAAGACATTCGGGTGAACCATACCGGCTCCCAGCATCTCTACCCAGCCGCTGCCCTTGCAGAAGCTACAGCCATTACCCTGGCACTTGAAGCAGGAGGCATCAACCTCTGCGCTAGGCTCAGTAAAGGGGAAATGATGCGGTCTGAATTTAATTTTCGTATGCTGTCCAAGGAAGTGCTTTGCAAAAACCTCCAAAGTTCCCTTCAGGTCTGCTAAGGTAATTCCCTTATCTATAACCAGGCCCTCCAGCTGATGGAACATCGGTGAATGGGTTGCATCGGGGGTATCGTTTCTGAAGCAGCGGCCGGGGGATATAATTCTTATCGGCGGCTTAAGCTTTTCCATTACCCTAACCTGTACTGGAGAGGTTTGCGTTCTAAGTATTAGGCTGTCATTTATATAAAAGGTATCGCTCATATCCCTTGAAGGGTGGTTTTGAGGTGCATTTAAGGCATCGAAGTTGTAGTACACCGTTTCAACCTCAGGACCCTCTGCTACCTTGAAGCCCATTCCTATAAATATTTCCTTAAGCTCGTCCATTCCTTGAATCAGTGGATGTCTTTTGCCTACAGCAGGAATTTTTCCCGGCATGGTGACATCTAAAGCCTCTGTGCTAAGCTTTACTAAAAGCTCCTGCTCCTTTATGGTGTTTTTAGCAGTAGTCAGCATTTCTTCAATATTTTCTCTTACCTCATTGGCAATTTTACCAACCAAGGGTCTTTCCTCCGCCGACAGGCTTCCCATGCCTCTAAGCACCTCTGTCAGCTCACCCTTCTTGCCTAAATACTTTACCCTAACCCTTTCCAATGCCTCTGAAGCACCGGCCTCCTGTATTTCCTGCTGGGCCAGCTGCTGCAGCTCCTTTAATTTAGCTTCCATAGTAAATCTCCTTTCTCAACATAAATATATGTATTATTAGTTTAAACAAATAAAAAAGCCCTCATCCCAAAAAGGGACGAAGACTACTCCGCGGTACCACCCTAATAGTGCCTTTTACAGCACCTCTTAGTGACCTTAACGGGGTCTGCCGGTAAAGCCTACTAACAACTTCAGCTTTACAGCTCCAGAGTGAACTTCTGTTGTCCTTGTTTATAAGCGCTTTCAGCCTATGACGCCTATTCTCTGTAAAACAGCATACAACATACTTTTCTCCATCAATGCTATTACTACTATTATATTGATTCATCAAATATATTAACTCATCAAAAGTTTCTTATACATAATATAGGCTGTTACGGAACCGGTTAATTCAAAAATTCTCCAGAATACTTCTGCGGTCTTCATCTGACCACACTCCTTCCATAGCCATTTATAGATACATTATAGCACATGATAATGGCTGAAACAAGGGATTACACAAAGTGTTTTGGATATTTTTTGAAATTTCTAATCTTTCAGAAAACGTCGAAATTCGACAGCCTTATAGATTAATATGGCGGCTGCAACGGATGCATTGAGGGATTCTATCCTTCCAAAAATAGGTATTTTCACAACTGAATCCGCTAAATTTAGAAGCTCCTCAGAAACGCCATTCGCTTCATTCCCTATAACAATGGCTATATTGCCTGCATAGGAGGGGCTGCAATAATCCACACTGCCCTCTAAGCCACTGGCTAGTACTCTTATTCCCTTTTCTTTTACAAAGCTCAACCATTCATTGTTATCATTGCATTGGAAAATAGGAATATGGAATATGGCTCCCATAGTGGCCCTTAGATTTTTACTGTTGAAGGGGTCGACACTACCCTTTGTAAGTATGATGCCATCCACGCCAGCTGCCTCAGCAGTTCTAATTATTGTCCCCATATTTCCAGGGTCCTGAAGCCTGTCCAGCACCAGCAGAAATAAATCCTCCTTTAGCCTCAGGTCATGGAGGCAGGTCTCCTGCATTTTAACTACAGCCACCAGTCCCTGTGGGTTTTCGGTGTCCGTCAGCAGCCTAAGAAGCTTGTCGGGTATATTAAATACCTGTAGGCCTTGGGGCAGCCTTTGCAGCAGCTCAGCTCCTCCATTAATCTCCAATAAATGATCGGTATACAGGAGATATTCTAGGGGCACCTGGTGCCTTATTGCTTCATCCACCATCCTCAGGCCCTCAATAACGAACTGTCGGTGCTTCTCTCTACTCTTTTTCATTGCTAGAGATTTTACATGCTTTATCATGCTATTGCTTTCGCTGGTTATCACATTATTGCTCAAAGGCCTCACCAACCTATTGCTCTATTTTTTTCAAATCATCATTATGGCCTATAACCACAAGTATATCTCCCTTGTCGATTTTATCATTGGCCTTTGGTGATACATTGATGTTATTGCCATGCTTAATTGCCATAACATTTATACCGAATTTCGATCTAATATCCAGCTCAATTAAGGATTTGCCTTCCCATTCTATCAGAGCACTGATTTCCATAATACTGTAATCGGGAGCCAGCTCGATATAGTCTAAAATATTACTGGATACAAGATTATGCGCAACCCTGATACCCATATCTCTTTCCGGGAAAACAACTCTATCGGCTCCTATTTTATATAAAACCTTTGCGTGCAATTCATTTTGTGCCTTTGATACAACATATTTTACCCCCAGCTCCTTGGCAATAAGTGTTGCCATGATGGAGGATTGTATGTTTGAACCTATGGTAATAACCGCTACATCAAAATTTCTTATACCAAGAGAACGTAAGGCATGCTCGTCTGTGGCATCCGCCTGAACGGCATGGGTTACCTCCTCAGAAATACCTTGTACGATTTCTTCACTTCCGTCGATGGCCAAAACATCATTACCCATTTTATATAGAGTCTTAGCAACACTTGAACCAAATCTACCACATCCGATTACAACAAACTGCTTCACAATTTCTCCTCCTATCCGACTAATATCTTATCCTCGGGATATTTTATATTGCCCTTGTTCTGACGCTGCTGACGAGCTAAGGCCAAGGTTACAGTCAAAGGACCCAGCCTTCCTGCAAACATTAAAAACATGATGACTACTTTTCCTATACCGCTTAGCGCCGGTGTTATACCCATCGACAGTCCCACCGTACCGAAGGCTGAGACGGTTTCAAACAATATCTCCATAAAGGTATAGCCCGGCTCAGTGATTGTCAACACCATCGTAAATAGGAGTATAAGCGTTAAGGCTATGACAACTATTACTATCGCCCTTTGTACAATACCTCTGGAAATTCTTTTTCCAAAGAGCTCCGTATCCTCACGCCCTTTGATTACGGAGATTACCAGAAATAAGATAACCCCCATTGTAGCAGTCTTAACCCCCCCTGCTGTAGATGCAGGGGACCCACCGATAAACATAAGGATAATGGTCAAAAGCAATGATGCATTTGTCAGCTGCCCGGTGTTTATTGTGTTAAAGCCCGCAGTTCTAGGGGTTACAGACTGAAAAAGCCCCGCCAGAAGCTTCTCACCGAAGCTTAAGCTACCCAAGGTTTGGGGATTGTTCCATTCTAAAAGCAAAAAGGATATAAAGCCAAGTCCGATTAACAATACTGTAATTAATAGCACCATTTTTGAGTGAAGGCCTAGCTTCTTAAAGCCTTTGTGATTATATATGTCCACCATGACAGAAAAGCCAAGACCACCTAATACGATCAATGTCATAATGGTAAAATTAATAACAGCATCCCCTACATATGGCATAAGGCTTCTTCCATTGCCAACAATGTCAAAGCCTGCGTTGCAAAAGGCTGAAATAGCATGAAACACAGAAAAGCCTATCCCCTTTAAAAATCCATGCTCCGGTATAAAGCGGAAGGACAAAAACAATGCTCCGAAGGCCTCTATTATAAAGGTTCCGATCAAAATATACAAAGTGAATTTTACTAAGCCCGAAAGATTATTCTGGTTAAGGGCCTCCTGCATAACAAGCCTTTCCTTTAACGAAATCTTTTTTCCCAATAATACAAATATCAAGGTGGCCATAGACATAAAGCCAAGACCTCCAACCTGTATCAATAACGCCAAAACAGTTTTACCAAAGGCCGTAAAATGAGTACCGGTGTCTACTACTGCAAGACCGGTTACGCATACGGCGGAGGTAGAGGTAAATAACGCATCTAAAAAGCCCATGCTATTACCTGATTGTGAAGCTATCGGCAAATTCAATAAAACGCCACCTATAAAAATTACGATTGCAAAGCCCAACACCAAGACCTGAGTAGGTCTAAGCTTTATTTTTTCAATATGTTCCAGCATAACCCTCAAAGTCGCTCCCCTCAAGTGGAAATTACCTTATTATAGCATTTAATACCAATAGACAAAAGTCTTGAATACCCTTGTAATTAACCTTCTTGTCCAATTCAATGCATCTAAGCCTTAGTTTATTCTGTACGCGTTGTTTTAATTCAGTTTACTTGCTTTTAATGCTAATATTGCAAAAACCCCTATCCTCGTTATTGCTTCAGTCCTACTCCTCATAATAAAAGGGGCGGCTTTTTCAGCTTCGATTCAAAGGGTTTTTAGCCTTCTATTAAAAATATTTATGGTTTAAGCGTTTAGCTTTTGCTTAATAGCCTGTGCTAATTGAGCAAAGCCTTCTTTATCGTTAACTGCCATATCAGCAAGTACTTTTCTATTCATCTGAATTCCACTTACCTTTAAGCCATTAATGAATCTTGAATATGATAAGCCGTTAGCTCTTGCAGCAGCGTTGATTCTTGTGATCCAAAGCTTTCTGAAATCTCTTTTCTTTAGCTTTCTACCAATATATGCATGTCTTAAGGACTTCATTACGTATTGGTTTGCTGGTCTAAACAGCTTGCTTCTTGCTCCTCTAAAGCCCTTTGCCAGCTTTAAGATTTTTTTATGTTTTTTACGGGCATTCATAGCCCCTTTTACTCTAGCCATTTTCTAGTACCTCCGTTCTCTAATATATTTATGGTATTAAATGCTGAACTCTTCTTTGATCTCCTCTTGTAAGAATAGCAGCCTTACGTAAGTTTCTCTTTCTCTTTGAAGACTTTTTAGTTAAGATATGGCTTTTGAAGGCCTTAAATCTCTTAATTTTTCCTGATTTAGTTCTTTTTAATCTCTTCGCTGCCCCTTTATGGGTTTTCATTTTTGGCATCGTAGAATCCTCCCTTCAAATTATACGTTTTTTGGTGCTAAGATCATTATCATTTGTTTTCCTTCAAGCCTTGCTTCCTTTTCTATGGTACATACCTCTGTCAATATGGAAGCAAATTCCTCGATTACTCTTTTACCTATGTTGGCATTGCTTACTTCTCGACCTCTGAAGCGTAAGGTAACCTTAACCTTATCTCCACCCTTCAAGAACTTCATGGCCTGACCGGCTTTAACATTAAGGTCATGGGCTTCAATGCTAGGACTCAATCGAATCTCCTTGATGGTAACAACCTTTTGCTTTTTCTTAGCTTCCTTTTCCTTCTTAGCAAGCTCAAACTTGTATTTCCCATAATCCATAATTCTGCAAACCGGTGGCTTAGCCAGTGGGGCTATTTTAACCAAGTCTAAATTTTTACTGGAGGCCAGCATTTGTGCATCCTTTGATGACATAATGCCCAGCTGCTCTCCCTCAGCATCAAGAACTCTTACTTCCCGGTCTCTAATCTCTTCATTGATTTCTAAATCATTTTGATGATCTCTAATAATAAGACACCTCCTAATATATAATTGTTATATAAGTAATTCAAAAAGCGGATTCTCATAAAGAATCCGCTAAATAGACAAATAATAGAAAAATGATTAACTCACATCCATTATTGACCCTACTACCTCGTGGTTAGGGTGAGAAGCGGAAACTTCTGCTTTGTTTTCTATAACATAATATCATTCATATACTTATATGTCAACATAATTTATTATAATTTTAATTGTGGAAAAGGCATATTACCATGGAACTGCATATATATTTTAGTTTATACAAAGTTAAAAGTTTATCGCGCATTGCCTAGGGCTAATAACATTTAAAAATTATATAAATTAGCCCGTGGGGCACTAAGCAGGAAACTTTTGACTTTGTATAAACATACTGCTGATCTTTATTATATAATTTCCTCAATTATAAAGATTTTCATCATACCAAGCTATTATAACCTTTATTTTGCCAAATATCCACTTACTTCATTGTAATTATATCAGATCCTTTAAATATCCTCAATGAACAATTGCTATTCTTATTTATCTGTTTACCTCACAATATTTTCCTACATAATTATCTTGTAAAGCATTATTTTTATCTATCCTTTTGGGAATGATAGATTTAAAGATAAAAAAGGGTGGTGATTCAGTGAAGAAAACAATAGTTTTTATATTGCTTTGCATCTTTATCTCGCTAACTGTCATATCCAGCTATTCACTTTTTACTGGAAATGAGTTAAATAATAAATTGACAACTGGCGATAGATTTCTAGTTTTCGGCATTACAATTTGTCTGTTTGTCTATTATCTCAAGCTAGACAAAAATCCTCAATATGCCCATGCAACCATTAACACTGAGAAGAAGGAAAACCCTCAAAATCCCAATGAGTTTTTCACCAAGCCCAAGATAACCTTTGAGGACGTGGCTGGACTGGACGAGGTGAAGGAGGAGCTTATTGAGGTCATAGACTTTATAAAAAAGTCTGAGAAGTACAAAAAGATGGGAGCCAAGATTCCCAAGGGAATTCTTTTTTATGGCCCTCCCGGCACCGGCAAAACCCTTTTAGCATCGGCAGTGGCCGGCGAAACCAAATCTGCCTTTTTTTCCGCCAGCGGCTCAGAATTTGTTGAGAAATACGTAGGTGTAGGTGCCAAAAGAATACGAACCCTTTTTGAAAAGGCTAAAAAGGAAGCCCCCAGCGTTATATTCATAGATGAAATAGATGCCATCGGAGCAAAAAGACATTTAGACAGCAACAACGAGAAGGATCAAACCCTTAACCAGCTTTTGGTGGAGCTGGATGGCTTCAATACGGATCACACTGTAGTGGTTATCGGGGCCACAAACCGCCTAGATTTGCTGGACGAAGCCCTATTGCGTCCGGGACGCTTTGACCGACACATGTATATTGGCAACCCCAATGTTAAGGCCAGAGAGGAAATATTGCGGGTTCATACCAATAATAAGCCCCTGGCACCGGATGTAAATATCGCAGACCTAGCAAGAAAAACCCATGGTATGAGCGGAGCCCATTTATCCAATATAGCAAATGAGGCCGCCATTATAGCCGTTCGAGACAACGAAACTATAATAACCTCCTTGCACTTTGAAAAGGCAATAGAAAGGGTTATAGCTGGACTGCAGGTAAAAAATCCAACCATTATGAAGCGTGAAAAGGAAATAGTGGCCTACCACGAGGCTGGACACGCTCTTATTGGAAAGCTGTTAAGCACCGACATGGTACAAAAGGTCTCAATAATACCCAGAGGTCAGGCACTGGGCTATGTTCTCCATATGCCTCAGGATGACAGATATATACTTACCAGAGAGGAGCTCTGCAATAAGATAATGGTGATGCTGGGGGGCAGAGCTGCCGAGGAGCTGGTCTTCAACCACCTCTCCACCGGAGCAAAGGATGATTTAAAGAAGGTTACGGACATCACTATGCAGATGGTATGTGAATATGGCATGAGCGATTTAGGCTTCCTATGCAATGAACCCAGCATGCTAAAGGGCTTAACACAGGAAATCACTCAGGAAATCAACAAAATAGTAGACCAGTGCTATTCCAGCACCTATGAACACCTAAGACTCCACAGGATCTATCTGGACACCATATCAGATGCCCTGCTGGAAAGGGAAACCTTAAACTTCGATGAGTTGAACGAATTGGTGGGCGATCTTCCGTCAATAGACCAGCCCCTTAAGGAAAGAGGTAAGGAGCTGGAGGCAGTGGTGTAAAGCAAATGAGACAAAAGGGATTTCCTTTTGTCTCATTATTATTTAATTATTAAAACTTAAAATCCAAATAGCCCTTTAAATGTTTACATATGTGCTTTTTATGATATAATATCAATAGAAGGTAATCGGACCGCATGGTGCGGTTGCCACATTAGGTTAAATAATCATTAATCACCCTGTGGACTAGGCAGGGTGATTACTTTTTGGGGTTGTTTAAAAGCAAAGGCCACCCGAAGGTAGCCTTTACTACAGTGAGACAAAAGGAACCATCCCTTTTGTCTCTTTTTCTATTCTTGATACATCACCTTATCTTGAATTTCTGCCAATACTTCCTGAATAAATTGTGATGCTTCTACAGCCCCAAGCTCACCCTTATCTCTTGATCTTACAGCTACCTGGTTTGCTTCAACCTCTTTATCGCCTATAACCAGCATATAAGGCACCTTAAGCATTTGGGCCTCTCTTATCTTGTAGCCTATCTTCTCATTTCTTGTGTCTACCTCTACACGAATTCCTTTGGCAAACATTTCATCCTTCAGCTTTAGGGCATATTCAAAATGCTTATCTGTGATAGGAAGTATTTTAACCTGTACAGGAGCTAACCAAGTAGGGAATTTACCTGCAAAATGCTCCACCAATATACCTATAAAGCGTTCGATGCTTCCATAAATAACCCTGTGGATCATGATTGGTCTGTGCTTTTCTCCATCGGAGCCAATATAGCTTAAATCAAACCTTTGGGGCATTTGGAAGTCCAATTGGATAGTACCACACTGCCAAGTACGTCCTATGCAATCCTCCAGATGGAAGTCAATCTTTGGTCCATAGAAGGCACCATCTCCCTCATTGATCTTGTAAGGCAGCTCCTGAGCATCCAGCGCACCCTTTAGGGCTGATATTGCCAAGTCCCAATCCTCATCTGAGCCCATTGAGTTTTCAGGTCTTGTTGAAAGCTCTATATGATACTTAAAGCCGAACTTCTTGTAAACATAATCTACAAAGTTGATAACTCCAATGATCTCTTCCTTTATTTGCTCCGGCAGCATAAATATGTGGGCATCGTCCTGTGTAAAGCATCTAACCCTCATTAGTCCATGCAGCGCACCTGATAGCTCGTGGCGGTGAACCAAGCCCAGCTCTCCCATTCTGATTGGGAAATCACGATAGCTATACATCTTTCTCTTATAGGTCAAAATTGACCCGGGACAGTTCATTGGCTTAACTGCATACTGCAAATCATCTATTTGAGTAAAGTACATATTCTTTTGGTAATGATCCCAGTGACCGGATTGTCTCCACAGATCTTCATTAAGAATGATAGGAGTTTTAATCTCTTCATAGCCCCTCTTAACATGCTCATTTCTCCAGAAATTCTCCAGCTCGTTTCTAACTACCATTCCCTTTGGATGGAAGAATGGGAAGCCCGGACCCTCCTCTTGAATACTGAAAAGGTCTAATTCCCTGCCAATCTTTCTGTGATCCCTCTTCTTCGCTTCCTCTAAACGGTTGAGATATTCCTCAAGCTCCTTTTTCTTCTCAAAGGAAGTACCGTATATTCTTTGAAGCATCTTTTTCCTTTCGTCGCCCCTCCAGTATGCACCTGCTATGCTTAGGAGCTTCATCGCCTTAATCTTGCCTGTGCTTGGCACGTGAGGCCCTGCACAAAGGTCCACAAAGTCTCCCTGCTTATAGAAGGATATGGTTACATCCTCAGGAAGGTCCTGAATCAGCTCAACCTTGTAATCCTCATTCTTTTCCTTCATAAACTCAATGGCTTCATTTCTTGGTAGCTCAAATCTTTCCAGTGATAAATCCTCTTTAACGATTTTCTCCATCTCTTTCTCGATTTTCTCAAGGTCCTCTGGTGTAAATTTATGGTCTGAATCAAAGTCGTAGTAGAAACCGTTATCTATAGCCGGACCTATTGCCAGCTTTGTACCTGGGTACAAACGCTTTACAGCCTGTGCCAATATATGAGAGCTGGTATGTCGGAAGAATTCCTTTCCATCCTCATCCTCAAATCGCAGTATGCTTAATTGACAATCCTTTGCTACAGGATAGCTTAAGTCCACAAGATTGCCATCAATTTCGCCACCAACGGCTACTCTCGCTAGGCCTTCGCTAATTTGCTTGGCAATTTCCAGCACTGTGGTTCCTCTATCAACCTCTCTTGCCGAGCCATCCTTTAAAACTATTTTTACCTTTTCCATAGCCTATACCTCCTTCATAATTTTAAAATCCATAGGGATTAATCTTATATTTTTATTGAAGCCAAGCGTTATATTTTTCCTTGGGAAAGTGTTTTATTAATTGAGAGAATTGCATATTACCATGGGAGTGCATACAATTTTTTCAATTAAAAAAGCCCTCATCCTATTAAAGTAATAGGACGAGAGCTTATTCCCGCGGTTCCACCTAAATTGATATTATATCCGGCTTTATGACTTTAACGGTGTCCTCCGAATTCATTTTCACCAAGGCTACTCTGAATCAGCTCCGAGGTAGTTTTCAATTAGCCATATTCAAAAGCGCTTTCAGCCGATGGCGCCTTCTCTCTTGGAATTGGGTTTAATTTACTCTTCCTCTTCACAGCTTTGCAATGTAATTTTAAATCATTATATTCATAATTACCATAAAAGTCAAGTGGTATTCATATGATATTATTTTCTACTGAAAAATAAAAATTATACCCTGTAATAGACCTATTGCGAAGCCCAGTACAGCTCCTAAGATTTCAATATGCTTCAGCTCATCCTGAGCTATTTTCAACACCACTTCCTCAAGCTTATCCATCGGAAATTCTAAAACTCTGGCCTCTATCATTGCGGCTAAATCTATGCTGGCAGTGGCCCTGTGAATCATTTTCTCCATTGTATTATTTATTAATACCCCAGCTTCGTCATCTATAACATCATTTATGTAGCCTACTATTTTTTCCTTAAAGGCAGAGGGTATTATGGACGGCAGCCTGCTGCTGACAATTTCATTTATTTTGACCTTTATTAGGTCGATAATCTCCTGATTATTTTGCTGCGAAACAAATTGCTCTATTATCTCCTCTAAGGACAATAGCTCCTCCTGTATGGTTTGACCGATGCTTCTGGCAATTTCCGCCTTCCGCTTAGGTATTAGGCCCTGTACCTTTAGCTTTATAATTGGTATTTCTATAACATCATAGGGCTTGAACAGCAGCTTTATTGCTAAAAGGTTAGTAATCCAACCAATAAGGGCACCGATTCCTGCTAGAAATAGTATTCTGATAAAAATCAATTGTATCACCTCTTGTATCGCTCATCTAAATAGAATAGTCTTTGGCTATTTGAATTTAAAGGCTTTAATTAACACAAGAAAAATTATATCACTATTTCCTAGCATCACCAATATTAATTTTTTAAATCACAAAAAAAATTCCCACTAAAGGGAATCAGGTTAATCCTGATGATAGTGGGCATTTACCTTGCACCAGTCGCAACCGTTGCAAATTTTTACTTTATTTGCAAAAACCTTGGTAATTGTCTTGATGACATCGGTTCTCTTTAAAATATTGGATTGATGTATATATACAAACCTTGGTGCTATTGTAATCAAGGAGCTTATTAGCAAATCATCATAGGTCAAAAAATTGTTTTCAGAAATCTCTGAGGCTACATCCTTTATATAATCATTATTAATAATATTGTTATTATCATCATAAAGGGTATACTTTCCATCAGCCTCCAGTATAATGTGTATGGTTTCTATTTTCGAATCCTGAATATCAACAAAGTATTTTAAGAGCTTGATGAATTCGTTATACTCCTTATCCAATAAAAAATCCTCTACGGCCTTTTCCACCGTTTCCTCCAGCTCCAGCATATAATCCTTCAGTCTGAAGGTAAGAAAGCCCTTTAAATTCATTTGAAAGTCATTATTTAAATATGCAATAATATTTGAGATGATCTTCTTCTTTCGTGATAGCGATTCATTGAAATTCAGCATTTTGCCTTCATCATTTAGTATCTGAACAGTGTTTCTTTCAATTTCAATACGTTCCTTTGAATCAAAGTAGTAGTACTCCTGCTCAATAATCCTACGTATAAGCTGGGGCTCCTCATATAATTGAATGTAGTCCCATAGAGCATTTGCAACACAATACTTAAATATATTTATAAAGTCGCTTATGGGATAATTCTTAATGCTCTCGATTTTTACACTATATTTAAGCAAGCTAAGGTCATCCTTTGTCTCAATTTCTTCCTCAAGAATAACCCCTTCATTAACAAAGGTCTCCACCTGTCTATCTAATTTATCTTTAATAATATCAATATTCTTATCTACGGCAAGCAACAGCAAATTCAATTAAAATCACTCCCTTCTGCTGTATTAGTAGTATATGTTTTATAAACTAGGATATTCTGCTGCAAAATTAGCATTAAATTGAAGCGTAACCAAGTTTCTTCGAATTTCCTTAAGAAGCAATTGCAAACACACAATAATTATGTATTACCAATTTATTCCTTGTATCTTTTGTATTGTATGTATACCCTCATCACTTTTAAAAAACACATTCGATTTTGTACGCACCTTTAGTTATATTCTTTAATTCTTATATAGTATATGAATCTTTAGCCATGAGTGACATTATAATATTTGGTAATATTTTTTAGTGATTCGAAACAAAAAAAAACACAAAAAGAGCCTATACCCACAACCTTAGTCGTTAAGCATAGACTCATTTATTTACGTTTGGAGGCGCCACCCAGATTTGAACTGGGGATAAAGGTTTTGCAGACCTCTGCCTTACCACTTGGCTATGGCGCCATTTATGGAGCGGAAGACGGGACTCGAACCCGCGACCCTCGCCTTGGCAAGGCGATGCTCTACCACTGAGCCACTTCCGCTGGTGCCCAGAGGCGGAATCGAACCACCGACACGGGGATTTTCAGTCCCCTGCTCTACCGACTGAGCTATCTGGGCAAATTTACTTTGTCTTAAACAGTGACAAAGTAAAGTATACTCTATTTTTATGCTTTTTTCAAGGGAAAATAACATCAAATTTACTAAAATTTTAAACTGAATTAACGCATTCTATCTAGTAAATTCAACAATCTGTCCTTATCAAAGTAGTATTTCTTATTGCAAAAATGGCATACCATTTCAGCTCCGCCATCCTCTTCAATTATCTCCGTGAGATCAGCTCTACCTATGGATATCAGCGCATTTTCCAGCCTTTCCTCATGGCAGTCACAGACGAAATCCACCTCATAGGTATCCAAAAGCTTGTAATCCATATCGCCGATGATATACTCCAGAATAGCCTCTGCCCCCATATCTCTGCTTAAAAGAGTACTTATTGACTCCAGCTCCCGCAGCCTGCTTTCAAGTATAAACAAAATGTTTTCGTCAATATCCGGAAGCACCTGTATGATATACCCGCCTGCAGCCTTGATTGAATAATCCACATCCACCAGTACCCCCAAGCCTACGGCAGAGGGCTGCTGCTCGGAGTATAGGAAATAAGCTGCAAAATCCTCAGCGATCTCACCGGATTCAAGCGGATATGTTCCCGAATAGGGCTTCTTTAGGCCAATATCCTTAATTACAACTATTTCACCATCAATCCCAACAGCAGCGCCAACGTTAAGCTTGTTGGGCCCAAGAAAGGTGGACTCCACAACTGGATTAGCTACATAGCCCTTAACATTTCCCTCAGAATTTCCAACAGCAACAATCGGTCCCAGTGGACCTCCACCGTTGATTTTAACCGTTATTTTGTGGTTATCCCCCTTCAGCATAATCCCCATTATGGATGTTGCTGTTAGGGTCCTTCCAAGGGCTGCGATTGCTACTGGGGAAGCCTCATGCATGCTTCTGGCCTTTTCCACCATAGCTGTAGTATCGGCGACAAAAACTCTGATATAATTATTTGCGGCTGTGGCCCTTAATATTCTGCTCTTCATTGCATAACACCTCATTTACCATAGTCTATTACACTTTACTATTTTAACCTACTTTTAATTAAATCTATATATTAATTAAATGTATATATTTATTAAAAATGTACAAAAAAACAAGTTGGATAACCAACTTGTTATTGATAAGTCAATATACTAACCTTTTATAGTCATCTTATTTCTAAGAAAATAACTATTTTACTGGAGTTACGTTAGCAGCTTGTTTACCTTTTTCGCCTTGAACTACTTCGAATTCAACTGTTTGGCCTTCTTCTAATGTCTTGAAGCCATTTGAATTGATTGCAGAAAAGTGTACAAACACGTCTTCTCCATTGTCTCTTGTAACGAATCCAAAACCTTTTTCTGCATTAAACCACTTTACTTGTCCTTTTTCCATCTTAAATAAAACCTCCTAAAATTTGAATATGACAACCACGCTGTCATCCCAAAATATTGTAACACAGGTAAACAGAAGTGTCAATCACTTGAATTTAAGTATACAAAATTATTTTTTAATTTTAAAGAAAATTCTTTCGCTTTCTTTATTAGGAGGATTAAAGCCAAAGGCCTCAAGCACTGAAATATCAATGAAACCAGCCTTATTTAGCAGTCCGATAATTTCCTCCACCTGGTATGCCCTCTGAAGATGAAATTCCTCCATTTTTTTAAACAGAGTATTTTCCTCAATAAAAAAAGTTAAATCCATCTCTACAGTGTTGGCATCCTCGTCAAAATAATTCTCCCATAGATAGCACAAATCCCCTAGGTTTTCACCAAAGGTATTATTGCCTAAAACCTTCTTTAGCTTATAATAGGAGCTAATATCAAATATAAAAGCCCCCTCTGGCCTCAACAGCCGGTGAACAAAAGAAAAAACCTTCAAAAGCTCAGCATCCTCCACAATATAATTCATACCGTCGCAAAGGCACAAAACAGTATCAAAGCTTTCTTCCTCCAGCTCCAGCTCCCTCATATCCTGCTGCAGAAATAAAATCCTTGCCTGAGCCTCAGCCGCCTTATCAGCCGCCACCATCAGCATATCCTCCGATATATCAGAAGCCGTCACGTCATAGCCCTTAAGACTAAGGGGAATCGTTATATTACCAGTTCCACAGGCCAGCTCCAAAATCTTCTTAGGAGCAAGCCCCTCACTCTTAAAGAGCTCCTCGATATACATAACCCACTCACTGTAATCCACATCCGCCATCAATCTATCATAAACATAAGCAAAGCTGCTATATTGATCCATCAGATAATTCCCCTTTAAAATATAATCAATTTATATTATACAGTTTAATGACTATATAAAATAGGTTTTCTTTTTAACTGGGTAAATATTTAACTAAAATAACCACCTTTTATTTTTTCTTTTTCTCAAGACATTTCATCATTTGCTTCTTCTCTCATAAAAATTCTAATTTAAAAAACTACCCTATTTTCAAGGGTAGTTCTAAAAGAAATTTAAAAATGTCTTTTTTTTACTTTACCACGTTTATTTTTTTACACTCTATGGTATAATAAAGGTAATCGGAACCGCTGATGCGGTTGCCACATTCAGATTAAGCTAAATACGCAATAACCATCCTGCTGCGGACAGGGTGGTTATTTCTTTTGGTTGTTATTCCTATCCATATAGGAGATAAGCGTTATGAGAAGCATACCGAAGGCCAGCACCCAGAAATGATGCCCCTCGTATAAGTGAGAGCCTTTTATCAAACAGCAGCAATTCAAAATGAACGCAGGTAAAAAAATCGTTAAAAAGCCTGCTTCATTTCCTACCACATCTGAACCACACTTAAATACATACCCCTGAGCCCTTACTCTCTTTTATCTTTACATTTAATCTTTATATTTAATCTTCATCAATCCAGCCAACATAACAAAGCAAGCTCAGAATAGGCTAACTATTCTGAGCTTGCTTAGCTTCCCTTCTTCTTCTCACCGTCATCAAACCGCCAATCCGCCCAGTCTCCTTGGCTGTTAAGCCACCCCAGCCAACGTTTTTGACCTTCTCAATAAGGCCCAGCTCCTCTGCGATCTCGTATTTCATCAAAAGGTCATCAGAAAACTCCCTCTTATATTGATTATTTTCCATTGTCATCCCTCCATGAGATTATTATAGAAGGAAAGACGTCAAAATATACAAATTTGTAGGCCTTAAGGAGGATATATGTTAAATAAAAAAAATATTTCGAATTTTAATTGATTCTATCTCGAAAGAATGATAAATTTATTTTGCTACGTAAACTTCTATTTCTCACTCCCCCGTTAGAAAATAGAATGAAAAAAGGACTGTCCCCGCAGTCCTTTTTTTGTTTCATATAAAAATTTCTAACCCAGCATAATGATTTCAGCAATCTGGACATAGGCCACATAAATGAAGAAGGTAAAAACAAGCATTAGAGGAGCATAGGACCCGAAGGTCGTTTTCTCGATTTCATCATTAAGACTAACCCCTTCTTCAATAGAGCTAATTTCCTCAACAGCAATGCTATTTCTTTCCGCCATATCCCTCTTAATTCTCTTGAATAATTGATATGCAATAAACCCTGTGATAACCGCCAAAATGCCAAATAGCACAACGCTAGCCAGCAGTGCTACAGTAGTTGGCACCGCTTCAGTAACAGCAGCATCCTCTACAGGAAGCTTTTCAGTGATATAATTAGCTAAAAAGCCTAAGGTAACAGCAAAGCCATTATTGGCAACATGGCCTATGATACCTGCATAAAGAGAATCGGTCAAAACAACTAAATAACCAAAGACCAGCCCCAAAACAATCGGTCCTGTCAAATTATAAAGATTGAAATGAAATATTCCAAAGAGGATTGAGGAAATGATAATTGCCTTGTTTTTTCCCAAGCCCTCGTAGCCCCTTAGCATAAAGCCCCTAAAGAAAACCTCCTCGCATATACCTGCAGAAATAGAAACTATAAGCATCAATACAATGTATTCAGACGTATTGCCAGCGGTGGGCAGCTGCGGTATATTAAGGTTTCCTAACAGGCTTAGAAGCATCATCATCAGCGCATTTGCAAATACTGCCGTGGGATACATAAGGAGAGTTATTCCGATAACCATAAGGCCATGCTTGAGGCTCAATTTTTTCAAGCGTAGACTTTCTTTTATATTTATCTTCCGTAGAGCCAAATATATTATAGGCGGCATTAATATCAACACATACTCGGTTATCAGCAGACCAAACTTAAGGCTTAATTGCTGAACATAAGCACCAATAACAGCAAATAAAATTGCGCCAATCAGATATAATAAATTTGCATCTAAAACCTTTAATCTCTTTTCATTAATCATATAATCGCTCCCTTTTTATTCTATTGCACCCCTCTGTCTTAAAATGTTCACATATGCCTGTAGACCATAGCCCAAAGCCCTTTCATTGAAGTTAAAGCTATCGCTGTGGAGGGGATGGCAGTAGTTTTCTGCTTCATTTCTACAGCCTAAAAAGAAGAATACCCCCGGAACCTCTTTTTGAAAATAAGAAAAATCCTCCGCCAGCATAACCGGCTCAATGATTTGAATAGCTGCTTCATTGGCCTTGATAAATTCAGTGGTTAAAAATTCATCATTGGTTACTGCCGGATACATATCCCTAAAAATAACATCAATACAGCAATTATGAATTTTCTCCAGCCCCTCCTTATAATCTATGATACGGGCTTTAATTTTATCAAAAATCTCTTGCTTGAAGCTTCTGATAGTCCCCTCAAGCACCACCTGCTTAGCAATAACATTTCTTCTTTCCCCGCCAAAAATACGACCCATGGTAAGAACTACGGGATCAAGGGGGTTAATGCTTCTGCTGGCGATGGTTTGAAGGCCGGTTATCATTTCAGCTGCGATCACGACGCTGTCGATCGCCATATGTGGCATTGCACCATGACCGCTTATGCCTTTGATGATGATATCGAATTCTCCGGTTTGAGACATCATTGGCCCGGGCTTAACCCCTATTTTCCCCTCCTCTATTAGAGGGAAAAGGTGTATCCCATATATCTCCTTAACCTCGTATTTCTTAAGGTACCCCTCCTCAATAATCGGCAGAGCACCCCCCGGTCCCTCCTCCGCAGGCTGAAAAATCAACACAATGTTATCTATGATTGCTTCAGACACTTGGGATAAATATTTCGCCAGACCCAGCAGCATAGCCATATGACCATCGTGGCCGCAGGCGTGCATAACACCGGGGTGAGTGGATTTAAAGTCGATATTGTTTTTTTCTTCAACACTGAGCGCATCCATGTCTGCTCTAAAGGCAATAGTGTTTTTACCTGATTTTCCAGGGAAATATGCAATAACTCCGGTGCCCACTACATTCCTTTCATACTGAACCCCCAGAGAAATCAAATAATTCTCAATAAAATACATAGTTTTCATCTCTTCAAAGGCAAGCTCAGGAATCTGATGGAGCTCTCTTCGCATATCTGCTATTTCGTTAAGTAAAGCCTCTATATCCAATTGTAATTCCAAATCAGACTCATCCTCTCATAAATTCCTCATACTTATTTCATTTTATATTTTTTCGGCTGCATAAACAACTTTTTATATGAAAATAAATAAATTTTCCAAATTTTTATATGGAATACAAAATTCTCGGTCTTTTTATTTCTAGTTTCAAGTATATTCTAAAAGCATTAAAAATAGCAGGCTTTTTTCAATGTACTGCATTATTTAGGACTGGTATTAATATACATAATAAAAGAAGTGATAAATTTAAAATATGTGTTAACCATTTATATACACTAGAAGCAAATCTTTTTGAAAGGGTGATGACATGGGCCAATTAGATAATAATGAAGCAGACATAGATTTTTCCTGCCCTAAGGCAATTGCAACTTACATTAAGGAAGCTAAAAAATCTACCCCTGTAAAGGTATATGTGCAGGGGCTTATATCAGTTGCACAGGAGACCAAAGTTAAAATATTCGGCAGCGAGCCCTTTTGGCTGCTGGTGGGTGAATACTCAGACATTAGCACGATATTGGAAAGCAGTCAAAATAGCATTCTATACTATCATATAGAATGCGATAGACGAAACTCAGCAATTCCCCTGATGAACCTGATCAATCTTCAGGCCAGGATAGAGCCGGGGGCTATAATTAGGGAGCATGTGACCATTGGAAGAAATGCAGTGATAATGATGGGGGCTGTCATCAATATAGGGGCTGAAATCGGTGAAAATACTATGATAGATATGAATTGTGTAATAGGTGCAAGAGGAATAATCGGAAAAAATGTCCATGTAGGTGCCGGCACCGTAATAGCCGGTGTATTGGAGCCTCCCAGCGTAGACCCTGTTATTATAGGGGATGATGCTTTTATAGGAGCAAACGCAGTTGTTTTGGAGGGGGTAAAGGTGGGAAATGGTGCTGTTATCGCAGCCGGCTCCGTAGTAACAAAGGATGTGCCCCCCGATACTGTGGTGGCAGGAATGCCGGCAAGGGTAATAAAGACGAAGGATCTAAGGACAATGGATAAGGTTAAGATTTTTGAGGAGCTGAGGGGATAAAAATCGTTGGTAAATAGTGCGTTGAATGATAGAATAGAAAATAGGGTGGCTTTTGTGCTTTTGTGCCACCCTTTATTTTTTATCTATCCTTATCTGTAACTACAAATACATATGGAATATTTCTAAAATAATCGCCGTAGTTTAAGCCATAGCCCACGACAAATTTATCGGCAATTGTAAAGCCTAAGTAGTCGGGAACTATATCCACTACCCTTCTATCTGGCTTATCCAGCAGCACACAGCATTTAACGCTTTCTGGGTTCTTCTTTTTCAAGTGCTCCATTACAAATTTCATAGTAAATCCAGAGTCAGTTATGTCATCCGCCACCAGAACATGATAGCCTGATAAGTCATCATCTACATCCGTCAATATTTTTACCTGTCCACTGGATTCCTCTGAATGCCCGTAGCTGGAGGTGGTCATAAATTCTATCTTTACAGACAAGTCCATTTTTCTAACTAAATCCGCGGTAAATATAAAGCTTCCCTTCAGCAGAGACACAACCATTAGGTTTTTACCCTTGTATTCCTCCGATAGCTGCTTCCCCAGCTGAGTAATTCTATCATTAATATCCTCTTCGGTTAAGAGGACCTCCCATACCTTTTTAGTAATATCCATCGATTTCCCTCCATTTATTCTACATAGATGTTATTTACTATTCTAAGTTAAAACCTATACCTTGTCAAACCTTGTAGCAGCCAATCAAATAATTGAGGAAATTGCATAATAAAAATGAGTAGTATGTTTATACAAAATCAAAAACTTCCTGCTTAGTGCCCCACGGGCTAATTTGTATAATTTTTAAATGTTATTAGCCCTAGGCAATGGGCGATAACCTTTCAACTTTGTATAAACTAGAATATATATGCGCTTTTATAGTATTATCAATTTCCTCAATTAAATTTTCTTTAAATATTCAACTGATTTTATGATAAAATATCTATAATTGATTGATGGGGGGATTTCCATGAGAATGACAGCAGAAGAAAAAAAGGTATTATTTAAAAGCTTAGAGGTACAAGCCCAAAAGCTATTTAGTAACGAGGAAAGCATGGACAATATCTACAGGGGGGTTGTAGAATTGCTGGACAAAAACATTCCCTACTACAACTGGACAGGCTTTTATATGATTGAAAATAATCAATTAGTTTTAGGCCACTACATAGGGAAGCCTACTGACCATACTACAATTCAGATCGGTCAGGGAATCTGTGGCCAGGCGGCTGAAAGGAAGGAAACCTATATTGTAGAGGATGTTACTAAGGAATCCAATTATCTTGCCTGCAGCTTTGAAACCGCCGCTGAAATAGTAGTGCCCATTATGAAGGGGGACGTCGTTTTAGGTGAAATAGATATAGACAGCGATGTGCTTGGAGCCTTCGACGAAAATGATCAATGGTTGCTGGAAAGCATAGCTGCAATGATAGCCGAAAGATTGTAATTAAGATAAAGCCCTTAGCTCCCACAGCTTTTACAGCAGGGACTAAGGGTTTTTATGCCTATTGATAATATGTATTGTTTCATCTCCGGTAGCTATCATTTTTTTGAAGTAATATCTCCTTTATTTCCTTTAATAGCACGATTATTTTGTTAATTGAGTATTGCATTGAAAAAAGTATGACTAGCAGAATAGCGGCTGGGACTAAAAAATCCTTCATTTAATCACCTCTTTATTAGTATTTTAAAAAAGAGCCTCCGGATTCAGGCTCTTCATTTGTTCCCTGCTTATAGTGTTACTCCCGATAAATAATTAATGCTGAAAATTCCTTTAAATCAAAATTGTTGCCGCTTCCAATTGTAGTTGAGAATTTGATATCAACGACATTAATCTCTTCGGTTAAAAATTGATTAATTGCACACTCCAATTTCTCTGCTGAAGATCTAGAAATCACCTTAACTTTCTGCATCTCAATCTACTCCTTTTGTCTTTAGTTTACCTGTAGACATGGCACCTGCCCTCGTGCTGCAAGCCTTATCCGACAATTACATTATATCAGCTGCTGCCATTGATTCCTATATATTTTTTTATACAAGCCCAGTATTCGTAAGCTCTGCAGCATAAAAATGCAGCCCAATGCATATTCATAGCCAATATACATGGAGCCGCACCCTGTCCTTTATTGAGAATCTAAATATCTTCTTCTTGAGATATGATCTCTCCATTCTCATTTAACCGTTCCATCTTGGATATTGATACCTCATAGGCCACCCTATTTATCACATTTCCATCCTGCAGCTTTTTCTGATATCTTCTGCTCTGGATTCTACCCCAGCTTTTGATATGGTCTCCTACCTCCAGCTTGGCGGAAAACTTTGCATTTCTGCCCCAGGCAATACAAGGAATATAATCGGATTTGTTATATGAACGATTTACCGCCACCAGTAAATCTGTAATCTCCCTTCCAAAGGGTGTTTCACGATATACAGGACTTTTACATATAAAGCCCTCAAGAAAAATCTGATTGGGATTTTTGATCTCTTCATCGCTTTCCAGCCTTTCTATATCCCTTGCAAAAATAGTAAGAATCAAACGATTGCTACCATCCGTAAACTTATTGTAGGACCTAAGCTGTCCTTCAACCTTGATAAGCTCCCCATCCTTCAGTTCAAAATCGTATAGTAACCGTTCAGATATTGTTAAAGGCAGCATATCATAGGCCTCACTGAGCCTAGATATTTGCAATTGATAATTATAGAAACCCTCCCCATACATTTCGTGGCTAAACTCTCGGTCTCCTATAACCCTGCCAACTAAAGTTACCATGTTGCTATCAATAATATGACTTGGCATGACTCCAACTCCCCCTTCTACTCTTATGTATCTTATGACATAATCTATAACCATGTTTATTCAAATAAGGACTAGATTATGTTTTTTTACATTAAAAAAATAGGGATTTTTTTCCCTATTTTTTTAGTAATTTCATTTAGAGGGGTCTAGATATACACTCATTAAGTAGATTTTCAGAATTCATATGCAGTCTTTCCTTTAATAGGCCTAATGCTACAGATCTTCCTTCCTTCATTCCCTGGGCCCCCAGCAGCAGTAGCAAATCTCCTGGACCCACCTCCTCTAGAGCCCGTTCAATCGCATCCCTCAGCTTTTCTTCATAGCTATAGGCTACCTGCCCCTTGTATAGCGCCTCTAAGAATGCTTCTCTCTCCTGTAGGCTCACCTTATCCTCCGACCCTATAAAATCCGTACTGGAGGTAACTATAAGCGACTTTACCCTTAGTGCCTGAGTCCAAAGCCTCAGCACCTCAGCATTTTCCATATTGATGTCAATACCCCTATTACCTCTTATCGCATTTACTATATGTATTTTTTTATAGGGCAAGCCCTGCACACTGTTGAATACAGCCTCATAGCTGGCGGGATTATGACTAAAATCATCGATAATTGAAAAATCCCCCTCGTAAATAAGCTCCATTCTTCTTGGAATAGCCCTTGTCCTCTTTAAGAGCTTGGCTATATTCTCCATCGGAACATCCAATAGGAGACAGCAGGTAACGGCTGCCAGAGCATTATACACATTATGGGTTCCAAATAAATTTAACTGCAGGGGATATTCAAAGGGCTCTATATCTACACCCGACACTGTTGTTAAGCCCCTCTGAAGACAATAGTTAAAAAAGCTTGTAGCATCAGTATCGATACTGGAGGCCGTCACAGAGGCCTTCTCATTCAAGCCATAGGTTATAACCACCATATGCTTATTCCCCTCCAGCAGCTTTATACAGTTCTGATCATCAATATTTATTAATGCAAGGCTTCCTTCCTGAAGGCTGTCAAAAAGCCTTTTCTTGGACTGTATGTAATCTGTGATGGTCTTGTGGAAATTTAAATGATCTCTATCAATATTGGTATGTATGGCTATGTCGAATTTAATGCCATGAACCCTATGACTTTTCAAGCCATGGGAGGAAACCTCCATAACCACCACCTTGATATTGCTCTTAACCATTTCATTGAGATAGAAGTAAATATCCTCGGCTATGGGTGTGGTTAGCTTAGGATTGTATTCCTTATCGTTCATCCTAATATTTAAGGTTCCTATCAAACCTGCTGAGACTCCGTTTTTTATCAAAATTTCATGAATCAAGTGAGTGGTTGTCGTCTTGCCATTGGTTCCCGTCACTCCTACAACTATAAGCTGATCTGAAGGATAGCCATAGAATTCGTTGCAAAGCTCAGCCAGCTTTATTCTGCAATTATCGGTTCTGATTACCCTGCAATCCCCTCTGATAATATTCCTTTCCGTAAAAACGATGGAAGCTCCTCTGGCGACAGCATCATCAATAAAGCTGTTCCCATCCAGCCTTTCTCCCTCTATAGCAACAAAAATAAAGCCCTCCTTGACTCGCCTTGAATCGCTGGTGACTCCATTAACCCTTAACCCTTCCAAAAGCATTTTCTCATCTCCTCCAGCTGCCTATATATAATTGTTTATATATAGTGTGTATTTGAGGAGAGATTTATATTCAATATCCAGACTAAAAAAAGTTCTCCCACGACATGCAGGAGAACTAATTATTAAGCTTTTGTCTGCCTGAGGGGTCCATTATATAATCCTCTTTTATTATTAGCTCTGAAACGGGTACGATCTGATAGCCCTCCGCCTGCAGCTTCTCCAGAACCAATGGTAAATACTGGCTTACGTATTTTGCATTATTATGAAATAAAACGATAGATCCTTTTTTTACATTGCGTGTAACCCTGTCTACTACAGGCTGCACACCCATTTCCCGCCAATCCAGAGAATCCACATCCCATTGAATGGTATAGTAGCCGACTTCCTTTGCAGTATCAATCAAAAGATTGTTATAGTCACCGAAGGGAGGCCTAAATACCGATGGCTTCACTCCGATTAGCTGCTCTATTTTTTCACCTGTAGTGTTGAGCTCACTAATAATTTGCTCTTTACTCAATTTTGACATATGAGGATGTGTCGTTGAATGGTTTCCTACCTCATGGCCTCTTTCGTGAATTTTCTTCACCATATCCGGGTACCTGTCAACCCAAAAGCCCACTAGAAAAAAGGTTGTCTTTACATTGTATTTATCCAAGGTATCTAAAATATCGTCTGTGAATTCGTCTCCCCAAGCCGCGTCAAAGCTGATGGCTATTTTCTTTTCCTCTGTTTCCACGCTATAGATAGGCAGCTCCTTCTGGGGTGCGAAAACACCCATGACATCCTGCCTAAAGCTACTGGAATAAATCAGCCAGAAGACCATTAATAAAAGAATTGCTATGACTATGTAGACTAGTCTTTTGGGTAATATAAATATCCTCAATAAGCTCCCCCCTGTCCCTTTTTAACTTTAATACAGTTTATTCTCAAGATTTTTATTTATACCATTTACTATAGGAATTATATGACTATTGAAGGCGATAAATTAATGCTTTTTTAAGTTTTATATTTGCTGCTGCCTACGTATATTTAATGTGGGGGGTGATGTCCTTGTTTACATATTTAACAACTGCGCTTACAGGTCTAGGCCTGTTTCTTTTAGGCATGAAGCTATTAACAAAGGGCCTCAATAGAGTTGCATCCAGCAGTTTTAAGCAAAGGCTTCAAAAAATGAAAATACACCCACTATTGGGTGTGGCTATAGGGATATTGACGACAATGCTGGTGCAATCCAGCAGCGGCATAACAGTAATCATAGTTGGCTTAGTAGAAGCAAATCTTCTAAGCCTTTATCAGGCTGCGCCAATAATAATGGGGGCAAATATAGGCACAACCATAACGGCACAGCTAATAGCCTTTAATGCTGGTGCATTTGCTCCCTTTGTTTTAATTTTAGGACTAATTCTTTCCTTTATGACCAGAAAAACAAAAATAAGCCTTATCGGCGAGGCTTTAGTGGGACTAAGCTTAATTTTTATAGGCATAGACCTATTAAGCAAAGGCGTAACCCCCCTGCAGGATTTAAGACGGTTTCAGGAAATATTAGCCGTACTGGGTAACAGACCCCTCCTTGGCGTTCTGATGGGATTTTCAACAACAGCAATAATACAGAGCAGCAGCACTGGAATTGCCATACTTCAATCACTAGCCAAAAGCGGCGTCATATCCTTGACCGCTGCTTTGCCTATACTGCTGGGGCAGAATATCGGCACCTGTGTAACCACCCTTTTAGCCAGCGTCAACCTCAGTGCCACCGGCAAAAGAGCAGCCTTTATTCATTTTCTTTTTAATACACTGGGTGTCATCCTCTTCTTTCCCTTTATCGGGCTACTGGCCACGGCTGCCATGAAGCTGGCACCCCTAAACCCTGCCAGGCAATTAGCCCATGCCCATAGTATATTTAATATCATATCAACAGTTTTATTCCTGCCCTTTACAGGCTTTTTTGTAAGGGCTGCTGAGGCTTGTGTTAATACAAAAAAAAAATAATTCCCTTAATAGAAATGTAATTTTTTACTGACCGACCTATCGGGTTAATGATATGCTATAAGCAAGCCACAATTTTTTTCATCTAGGTTGGACTTCATTACCTTATAAATCTGAATCGCCAGGAGGCAGAGGCTGCCTGGAGCAGCTTTATTGAAGCAATAGTTCGGCAGTATAAATTTAAGTAGGAGGAAATGCTATGAAGAAGGTAGTTATTTACTATTTTAGTGGTACCGGCAATACCTGGTGGCTGGCAGAGGAGCTAAAAAAGCTATTAATAATAAAAAATACCACTGCTGTTGCCTACTCAATTGAGGGCGTAACAGCAGAAGAAGTACTTCAACAGCTTAAAAATGCAGACCATATTGTTATTGGATTTCCGGTATATGGCTCCACAGCCCCTAAGCTTATGCAGGAGTTTATCAAGAAATTACCTATGGCCTCCAATCATCAAACAGCTACGGTTTTTGGAACCCAAGCCCTTGCCTCCGGTGACACCGCCTACTTTATAGGCAGAGGTCTTGCTGAAAAGGGTTACAAATTAATGCAAACCCTGCATTTCAGAATGATGAATAATCTTCATCTGCCGATGTTTCGGTTCTATCCACCTAAAAATGATCATCGAACTATTGCCCTTCACAGAAAATGCCTTCCAAAGCTAGATAAACTGGCGACAGCAATCTCTAAGGACCAAAGGCAGATAAGGGGTAAATACACTATAGGTATAATCCTGGGCAAGCTCCAGAGAAGTCATATGGACGCCATGATAGAAAAGGTAAGTAAGCATTTTGATGTTAATACAGAGGCCTGTGTTCATTGTAACAAATGTATAAGGATATGCCCCACCCAAAACATAAGGGCTGTTAATGGCACCTATGCATTTGGTGCTAACTGCAATGCTTGTCTTCGCTGCTATTCCCAATGCCCACAAAATGCAATTTTGATTGGTGCGGCCTCTGCTGATACAGAAAAATTTCCCCGCTATAGGGGACCTCAGGAGGGCTTTAATCCTTTTAAGCTAATCAAGCAATAAAAAGCAGCTGGATCATACTTTTTACTGCTGAAAAAACGCTATAACCTGACTATTAAAGTCCTTCGCTTCCTCATAGGCACCATGCCCTAGACCCTTATATAGAAGGAGTCGGCTGTTTTCAATTCTTTCTACCATTTCCTCAGAGGAATTTTCTCCTGCAACCCTGTCGCTGTCCCCGCCGATGATCAACGTGGGGGCTTTTATTTTGTTCAGCTCCTCGTAGGCATTGTGACCGAGGCAGGCCTTTGCCTGAATTATAAATCTTTCAAAGGATTCCGGCCTTCCTATTCTGCTTATTATTGGATAGAGCTTTTTGTATTTCTTAAGTCCCTCCTCAGTGAAGGTCCTCTCCATGGTGTCTATTATTAAGCTGCTGTAATCCTCACGGTGGGCCATTTCTATCCAGCTATCAACCACCCTTTGCAAGGTAGCATTCGGTCTTGAGACAGTTACACCCAACACTAGACCTTTAACAAGCTGAGGATAATCAATGGCAATATATTGAGATATCATTCCTCCTTGAGAGATTCCCATTAGGTAAACCTCCTTAAGACCAAGTATATCCATTGCAGCTTTTTGATCCCTTGCCATATCCCTTGTGGTATAGCTTTCCTGCAGCTGATTTTTTCTACTGAAGATGTATACCTTAAAATCCTTTGCATATTCCTTGTAATAGCTGGCAAGAGTAAAGCCCTGCCCCTTTACTGTTTTAAGCCCATCGCTTAGCCCTGGTATCATCACCAAGGGCGTCTCACCATTGCCGAAAACCACATAGTCCATCTCCGAGCCGTCAATTGACACCTTTTTTGTTTTACCCAACATATAAGCCCTCCCTTTATCATCCCTGCTTCAGTATTTCCATATACCCCTTAATTGGCCTCCCCCATTAATCTTGTGGGTGAAATTTTATTGGTTTTTCTTAAAATATTCAGCGAGGATAGAAGGGAAAGTAGAATTATTAAAATAAAAACAACAATACCCTCTGCGATGCTTGTTCTTAAGTATATATCTATTAAATTATCACTTATTCTACTGCTTAAGTATGGGTTAATGATATATGTGATTGTTATTTTTGAGAAAATCAATGCTATCATACAGCTAATACCCGAAAGTATGATGGCTTCAGTAAATATCATGCAGAATATATGTCTATTATTATAGCCTATTGCTTTAAAAAGTGCTATTTCCCGGCTTCTATCATGTATTGAGGCATCGATCACTACCCTTATTGTAAAAAAGGTGATAATAATTATGATTAAAAACATTATAAGGCTTATTGCTTTAATGGCAGCTATAAGATTTGTATCTAGTATATTATCCTCACTAAGAATTACATTGAATTCTCTATTTGTATTTAATGCCTTTACTGTCGTATCAAAATTTCTATAATCATCAACAACGACAATTAAAGAATAAAATTCATTTACTCCAGACTCCTTATCACCAGTGCTGTTATTCTGTGATTTTATAAGATTATGATAGTCTGATAAAGGGATAAAAAGCTTATTTTCTTTTGATCCTTCAATAACCTCATATACCCCAATAACCTTTAACTCCAAATAGGTTTGTATACTATCTATTGTTGGGTATCTAATAGTTAACTTTTTATCTATATAATCCTTAGTTTCAATCTCTTTATACCCATTAGCTTCATGGAGTATGAGTTTTGATGGTAGGATAGTTACTTCTTCTTGTTCAACATCCATAAACCCTCTACCAATCATCGTTTTGGGTATATATAACGAGTCTCCCGAATCCAATAAAACACTACTTTCAAACCCCTCCAGATGTGCATTCAAAGGACCAATATACTCATAAGCTTCAGATATATTCTCATATTGCTTTAATTTATTAACCCACTCTTCAAGACTTAGATTGACTTCCTGATTGTTTATCTCAAGTATAAAACTTCTATACTCAGGAACAGTGTTTAAATTGCTATCTATTGAGAAATAGTAGGCAAATGCCAAGCTGTATGCGACTGAAAGAAAAAAAATACAGAAGCCCATCAATCCCAAATATATTAGACTCTTACTTTTATTACGATAAAGGCTCTTTAATAAAAATAGTGCCATGTTTTTCAATTGCATTTTTGCTTCCCCCTAAACTTATCCCTTTTAATCATATTAATCTGCTTTAATCGCTTCTGATGGTGAAATTTTAAAAGCATATCTCATACCCATTATACCTGTAGCAAGAGGAAGTAAAAGACTTATAACAACTGCTATAACAACAGAATCAAATCTTAGAGAAAGGCTCAAATACCTTAGTTGTATTGATAGTCTCGATTGAATTAGCAAATTTAAGACCTTTAATAATATAACCACAAATGAAGTAGCACCTACTAAACTTATGCACCCGATTGCTATTGATTCCAAGGATAAAATAGTAACTATATGATTGTTTTTATAACCCATCGCCTTTAGCAAGCCAATCTCCGCTGTTCGTTTTTTTACCATCTTTAAGGTAGAAAGAGATATATTAATAAGTGCAATCAATATTACAATTATGCTTATGATAGAACCGACAATAATAAAATATCCTCCAAGGTCTTGTATTACACCAAGTACTGCTAGAGGATAGATTTGTACCTGTATCTTACTCAAAATGTTATCAACTACTCCTTGAGCGTTTTTCACATCATCCACAATAAAGGATATAGTACTTCCTATATCATCTGTTCCACCTATTTCTCTCTTTTTAATTTCTTCATCTATGTATTTTAAATCGTTATAGGGAATGTATACTTCATAAGGTTGGCGTAAATCTCTTCCAATATCATAAACACCAGTCACTGTAAAAGTATAATCAAATGGATTAATTTTTTCGAAGGGATATTCTGACCAATCATATGAATAGAATCTCATCGTAATATCCTTACCAATAAAATCTTCACCATCTAAAAACCCCTCCGGCTCTTTTTCAAATCCAATTTCATAATTGAAATCTGGGTAAAATCGTTTAGGTATAATTCCCACATTTTTAGAATCTTTATTAAATCCTTCGCCTGCTATGATAGACACAGAAGAGTCAGCTGCATAAAAATACAGCTCATGATCCACGTCTGAAGGCTCAAACAAATCCTCAGCATTGAGTATATTAGCGCCTATACCCCATATTCTTGTATAATAGTCTAATACATGCTCTTCTTTACTTAGCAAATCAAACAACATATTCTCAGTTAATTTATCATCCCTATGATAAAAAATATTATATGTCCTGTATTTAGGTGATTGAAGTATATAGTCATTGACCATATTATCTAAGGAGGAAGCAATAGAGATCGTACTCATCAAAGTAACTAATGCCAAAAAGATAATAACACTATGCCTTATAACCTGGCTTTTTCTCCTAATTAAGTTATTGTAAACAATACGAAAATAATACCTAGCTCTCATTATCTTCCCTCCAATACACCATCTGTCATATAATAAACTTTATCTGCATACTCTATAACTGCTTCATTATGGGTTACAACAACTACACTGCGGCCATTTTTTGAAATATTTTTAAGATGACTAAGGACAATCCTTTCACTCTCAATATCCAAATTACCTGTAGGCTCATCAGCAAATATACAAGCAGGATCATTCGCCAAAGCCCTTGCTATAGCTACTCTTTGCTGCTCTCCGCCTGAAAGTTGACTTGGAAAATGATCTTTCCTATCACTAAGCTCCATAATTTCTAAAAGCTTTATAGCCCTTTCTCTAAGATTAGCTGTTTTTAGTTCAGGGTTAATATACATTGGTATCATAACATTTTCAAATGCCTTCAGCTTTGGATGCAGATGAAAGGACTGAAAAATAAACCCAAAATCCTTCATTCTATGAAACGCTTTATCTCTTGCCTTCATATCAGATACTAATTTTCCTCTCACATACACTTCTCCAGATGAAATATCATCTAATAGCCCCAAAACATTTAAAAGTGTTGTTTTTCCTGAGCCCGACCTTCCCATTATTACATAAAAGCCTGGTTCAATATCAAGATTTACGTTTTTTACTGCTATTAGATCACCATAAACCTTACTGATATTTTTTGCTGTTATTATACTGTTCATAATTCAAACCTGCCCCCATATAAAAAAAATTTTTACCTATCCCCCAGTTCATAGGGGATAGGTAAATTGTTGAGTTATTCCAACTGTTAATTGCTTGTCATTACGACGTAATCAGAGGTAAAGGCATCCCCTCCAGATATCCCATAGTTAGAAAAGAAATATCTATACGTTCCATTACTCTGACCTGACCAAGTAGCCGGATATGCTTGTCCTACCGTAGGCATATTTATTAATCTCGTTGCTTGACCATCATAACCTAATAAAGTTTTTCTATGCAATTGAATATTTACATTATTTGTATATAGCGAATGGTATTCCCTGCTTGCTACTGTTACTTCAATTTTGTGTGATGAACCTGTATAGTCTCTGTAAGCTCCAGTTGTCGTACTATTTAAGCTGAGATACAATGTAGAGGTGTACCTCTCTGCTGATGCTACTAAGCTACCCATCGCCAGTACTCCTATTATTATTAGAATCATCATGTTTTTCTTTCTGTTACTCATATAAATTCCTCCTCAATTTGATATTTATTCTCTTTACATTTGTGATACAATAAAACTAAAGCGATTTACAACGTTTAATCTGTGAGTTTGCCCAAACCTTCGGATTATAATAGTTAAGTCGCTTTTTTTGGTGAGTCTCTAATAATGATAATGTTCATTTTTTCACCCCCTTTCCATTAGTTTTAGCGTTCATAATAACTTGTAAAACTTCTTATAGCTATCCTAATTGCTTCAGTGACAAGAGAAATGGGGTTGCACTCGTTATGCCTTTACTGGTACTGCTTATAGGTCTTCAATCAACTGAGGATCGGATTTTTTTAAAAAATCTATACCTTAAGGGCTGATCCTAAAAGATACAATTCAAGATTGAAAAGAATTAATCCTCAAAATCCTTTTGTACACAAATACTGCTTCAAATTTAAATACTATAGCTGATATTACTCTATTAGCCGAAGCTACTATCGCTGATAAGGTAAAACTAATCCTTAACTAGTCTTAAAATCTCTTTATATTTTTCTTATCCGATGTGTCCTTTTTTAGTAGACTAATCATATATCCCAGTAGTACTACTTATTGTATTTACTGCTTTTTTGTTGTGTTTTTTAAAAATATTATTATGTTTATCTCTATTTATTAAAATCAATTAATGAAGTTTATACTTTTTTCCACCACGATACATATCTAAGCATTTTCTATTTTTTTTACATATATTGTCTTTTTTTAAATTATATACCAGCACAAATCTTATTGCAAGTATTTTTACAACAAAATTATTTATGTGTTAACTTTACTATGTAATTAACTTACCTTCGATGATGTTTTTTTCTGATTTTATTTACAAAAAACTTTTTTGTTAACTTGCATTGACGAAACCATCAGTCAAAAATAGGGGTATTCATTAGACACATATCAATGCAGAGATTAACAATTATTAACCAAACCGCTCTACAAAACGCGAACTAAATAGGACTGTCGTTGCCGACAGCCCTATTTAAATTAATATACTCTTATGCTCTTACCCTCAGGCACTTCTACCTGCTGCTGATATTTTTCAGGAACTGTTACTATATCGACGTCTCCGTCGCTGATATATCTTATTCGGCGGCCCTCCTCAAAGGCCCTTATCCAATCGTACATGCCTACGCCATCCACCTTGGTTTCACTGGCTCTGACTCTTCTTATTCTGGTGAAATCAAATTCCTTGTGGAAGGGTGAGCGGTACGGGTCCCAGCCCACCTCTAAAATGGCGATATTCTTGTAGCTCACCTCTTCATAGGAGCCTTCAACCAAATATGCTCTTAGGTCCTGATTCTTAGGCTTCGATCCAAAGGGAAGGGCGAGGGTATTTACCTCATAATCCTTAACATTTCTATTTACCAGCTGTATGAGCTTGGACATCTCCTCCTGTATTTTATCCACTCCGGCATTGGTGAAATCAACATGGGTATTGGTATGGTTTCCTATTTCCATGCCCTTTTCCACGATATAATTCAGCTTATATTCTACTAGGTCCTTTTGCCCGAAGGGGTTACCACCATTGATATAAAAGGTGGCCTTCAGCGGGAAGTCCGGATGCTGCTCATGGAAATCCACCAATATAGCAACGGCTGAGTCGGGATCAATTACCCACTCACCAGCTTCATTCTGCAGCATATTGAAGTTATTCTGGTTTCCGTCATCAAAGGTCAGTACCACTGGAGTAAATCCGGCCTCGGTGGTAATATTGCCTGCTACATAGTCCCTCAGGCTTATTGGTCGGAAGCCCTCTTCATAGAGTCTTTCAAGGTCCTTTCTGAAGTTTTCAGGGGTTCTTGACCATTCGGCCTCCGGTTCCTTGATATGGTGATACATCAGGACCATAATTTCACCAGCCTCATTCGGCTTTACAGCCTCTAGATCAATTTCCTCCTTAACCTCTGGTAGCTCCGTTTCCTCGGCTTCATCATCAGAGGGTTCCTCCTCCTGCAATTGCTCCTCCTGCTCCTCTGGGATTTCGTCAGCAGCCACCCTATCAGTGCCGCTGCAGCCGGCTAACAATACTATAATAGCAATTGAAATTATAATGCTTCTCAAAATCTTCATCCTATGTCCTCCTTAGCCTGTCAATTTTTTTGTATTTTTTGGTTGCTTTTCTATAACCTTATAGGTTTTTTATTTCTATGTAATGCTAAAAATAATTTAGAACAAATCTTTCAAACTGAGGTGATACGATGTCAATTAGAAAAAGTCACTGGACTAATGTTAATGGTCATCGTGTAGAGGAAGGCTCGCGAACATTTAAATATGAAGATCGGCATTTCCACCGAGAATCAAAATCACAAGCAGCACAGCTTGAAAGCGTTCATCAGCATGGTATTAGAAAGGATGTAAAAAAGAATTTTGATAGAAAGATGACATAGGGTAGCTGTCTACCCTATCTCTTTCTTCTATCTTAATAAGACCTCTTTGCCCCTTGGACAGCTTTTTACGCAAATACCACAAACAGAGCCTCTGCCTATATGCTGATATTGCTTGTGCATATGCTGGCTACAGGCCTGTGGGTCTAGAAGCTGGCTTCTATCAATGCCGGCTCTCCAGGTATTCCCCTTTAGCGCAGTAGCAGGACAGGCCTGAACACATCGGTCGCATTCACCACATTTGGACTCCTCTATCGGTGTTCCATAGTCGAACTCCATGTTGGTTAATACCGTACCAAGCCTAACTCTGGGCCCAAACTCCTCCGTTATCAAACAGCAATTTTTACCAATCCAGCCTAAACCAGATCGGGTTGCACCGGTTCTGTGGGGAAATAGCCCCTTATAATTCCAGCCATCCTTATTTATAGATTGGGATGCAGCAATAGGCATTGCTAAATATCCCCATCCCTGCAGCATCGTTGATATTTTAAGGGTTGCCTGATCGATAAAGGCGTTTACAGTTCTGTAATGATGGAAATACATATGCGTTGGACCAGCTATCGGGTCAATTTCATGAATTACTTGGTCAGATAATCTAACGGCAATAGTGATACCGCTTTTTAAATGCTGATATCCCTCAGGAACTAAATCCTCAAGGCAGCTAAAGCCGACCTTTGCTACGCCATAGTCGATTAATGCCTTTTCCAATTCCTCTTGTTTTTTCATAATTTCACCTCTCATTTGATTATACCAAAGAGCAGAAGGAATTACACCAGCCTTCATTAGGCAATTGCTGAAAATACTGCTAACATATATCATAGCGATTCGGGAGATATTAATATTACAGCAGCAATGCTGTAAAAAATTCAAGGTTTGAAGGAGGAGGAAAACATTATGGCTAGAAATAGAAACAGAATTGTTGTTCCAGAAGCTCGTCAAGCATTGAATCAGCTTAAGCTAGAAATAGCTAACGAATTGGGTCTTTCAAATTATGAAAGCACCGACAAGGGTGCGCTAACCTCTCGTCAAAATGGTTATGTCGGCGGATATATGGTTAAAAACATGGTTGAATACGCCGAGAGGAACATGGGCAAATAGCTAAAAATGCATTAAGAAAAAAGGAGATACTAATAGGCTTTAGTGTCTCCTTTTTCCTTTTGATTTTTTATTTTCGTAATCCCCCTTTCAAAAATCACTAAAATACATTAATATATTTATATCAGATTAAAAAAGAGGGTGGACATATGTTTATACATTCTTCTCAACAACTGGCAGAGCAAAAGCTTCTGCTTCTATATATCTTTAAACAGCTGGAGCTTCCTATATCAAATTCTCAAATTACGGATTTAGTGCTGGAAAATGAAATCATGAATTATTTTGCCTTCCAGCAATATCTTACAGAGCTTAAGGAGTCCGACTTTATTACTGAGGAGGTCAAGGAAAATCATCAGCTTTTTGAAATTACAGAAAAGGGCAGAAAGACTTTGGAATATTTCATAAATAGAATTCCAAGGCAGCAGCTGGAGAAAATAAATGCATTGCTGAAGATAAAGAAGAAGGAGCTTATAAAAAGCTCTGAAATAAAGGCAGAATATATTAAACTGAAGGAAGACGAATATCTAGTAACCCTAAAGGTTATAGAGAAGGACATTCCGATGATTAATATAAAGCTGAATGTCAGCAGCAATAAGCAAGCAAAGCAGATTTGTGACAAATGGGAAAATAAAGCACAGGATTTGTTTGGTGAAATCATTAATCTTTTGGTTGATTAAGCCAAGGGGACTTGAACCAAGGGGGATGGTTCCTTCTGTCTCAACAATAAAGAGACAAAAGATACCATCTCCTTTGTCTCTTTTTCTATAATAACAGAATGCTGGTGGGCTCCTCACCCACGTCTATGCTTTTGATCAAAGCTCTTTTATCAATATCAATTACCTCTAGCCTGTTATCCTTGATACTGGTTGCATATAAAACCTTTCTGTGATAATCCAGCTTTAACCCGTGGGGCATTCTACTTACCCCTATGCTGGCCTCCAGCCTATCATTTTTCAAATTGTATATATATACCTCGTCAGTATCAGAATCCGCAATATAGAGCCTTTCGGTTTTTGGATCTGAGGCTACCTCCACTGGCATTTTACCTATCTGAATCGTCTTTATCAGCTTCATGTCCGGCAGCTGATACATAAGAATCTTACCCTTTTGCTGATAGGAGCTGCAATAATTGACTACAAAAAGATATTTTCCATCGTAGCTTATATCTAGATGCCAGGGCGAACATGGCACTGTATGGCTTTCCCTTTTTTCATTGGTTTTTGTCAAAATCTCGGTAATGGTTTGAGACTGCGCATTAGCCACATAGATTCTTTCCTGATCTCTGCTAATAACCATACCATGGGGCAATTCTCCGGTTGGAATTTGAAGATTAAGGGAAAAGGTATCCAGACCGATCCTTGATACGCTATTGGAATCAGCATTGGCTACATAGATACCATTATACCTTTTACACAATACAACCTGAGTTGGGCAGCTACCTACAGAGATATTATCGATTGTCTTCAATAGTATCAAGTCTACTACAGACAAGGTATTGTTGTGGGAATTCGGTATATACAAATATCTCAAATTACCATCTAAGGCAATATGATGAGGCCCAAAATGCAAAGGAGGATAAAAGTTTCCCCTCTCATTTAGGTAATATTTTTTAACCTCTTTTCCTTCTATTGTATCTACTATTGAAATTGAGTCCTCAAAAAAATTAGATACAATTACATTCCCCTGAGATAGGTAGTTCATCCCATCACCTCTTTATCAATATCCCAGCATCTTAACTCCGACGAACAAATAATATAACTATTCCGATAAAGCTTATATTAATTATCTTATGACGGAGCTTAAGATATGTTCATATTGATATTTGAGGGGTTAATCCATATGGCTACTGTAGAGAATTTTAGAATAAAGCTCAGCAGGGCTTAAGGACAGTTTTCGTGTTTTTGCCTCACGGATTAACTGGCTGAAATTCAATGCCTCTGATTCTACGAGGACATCATTTGCCTGTATTTTTTTAGTCATCACATCTATAAGGTACAAAATTCGGTTGTTGCTAAGCCTTTTGAAGGGTCTAAAATATATTAATCCCATAAAGCCCTCAGCCTCCCCTTTTGAAATATAATTAAATATATTCAAGGGGAGGCTGTGCTATTCTTGTCCTTTACGATCCTGCTAACGGAATTGTACACTTTAAATATGGCTAAGTTTGATTTATAATATTAATAAGCGACTTTAGGAAATACTGTCAAATTTGTATTTTAAATGCATTTCATTGTGTTTTAGATTAAGAAAATTATTTTATGTTGGAAAAGGCATATAATAATTATGCGCCACTTGCCTTGTTAGCTTTAAAACTATGTATTTAAAGGGGGTATTTTATGAAGTTCAATTCTCCGTTTAGATTCAAACGTAAAGGCAAAATATTAATAACATTATTGGTAATATTTTTATTAATTGTGATTACGGAACCAATGTTTAGCCTAAAAAACTACACTGATTTGCTTGATGCAGATACCTTGAGTATTTATAGTAATAATGAATTAGTTTCTACCATTAATAATCCAGCATACATGATGGATACGTTTAAAGGTATTGTAGGAGTTGGCTTGACAGATACTTCTCAGCTTGGAATTAGCAGAATCAGTATGACGGAATTGTATAGGCTTGAATTTGCTAAAGACGGTAAAATAATTAGCAATATAAAAATTTTGACGCCTAAAACTCAAAAATCTATTGACAAAATTAATCAGAGTGGGTCGAATAGCTACTGGAGGGAATTTGAAGGCCATTATGTAATTATGACTGAAAATTTCCAATATTTTTTATTCGGAGCAGACTTTTTTACAAATCTGTCTGAGGCTTTGAAGGGTAATGTTCAATAAGTATACAAAGTGATGCCTTAACTATTAGCTCCTGTTCTTTCCTTGACTGTTAGTAATACACTCGAACTTATCCTAGCTTAAATGTGCTCCTCTAGAAGCATATAAATCATAAAGGTGGCCGGAGAATCCCATGCCACCCTTTCTTATGATATATCAATAATTATTGTATCCCCAAAATTACCCCTCTAACAGCACCAATCATATACAACGACCCAGCATATAATATAGCCTCTTTTTCGCCAGTCAGCTCCTCAGCCTTTGTTATTGCTTCATTGATATCATCATGAGCATATACCTGCTTGCCGAAGGGAAGCACCTTTTCCTTCAAGGCCTCTGCTCCCAAGGCCCTTGGATTATCTGGCCTAGTGGTCACTACCCTGTCCACCAGCGGAATAATCAGCTTCAGGAAACCTTCAATGTCCTTATCCTCCAGCATACCGATAACAAGAGTAATGTTATAGCCCCCTAATAATGCCTGGATGTTCCCACTAAGGGCCTCTGCTCCGTGGATATTGTGGGCACCATCTATTATAGTCAGCGGCTTCTCCTTTACTACCTCCATACGGCCGGGCCATCCGGTTTCTGCAAGACCCTTGTATATTGCCTCGTCTTCAATAGCCAGTCCTCTTTCTGATTTCAAAACCTCAATCGCTGTCAGTGCATTGCAGCAGTTATAAATTTGATGGTTACCCGCCAGCTTTATTTTTATATCTTTATAATTCTTGCCCTGTATTACTACTGAAAATTGCTGATAGTCAATACCGCTGTAGCTTACATCCAGATCTAACGCTTCTGAAATCGTCAGCCTATTCTTCCTGCTGCTGCAAAGCTCTTGAAAAACCTTCAGAACCTCATCCCTTTGTGGATAAACTACCGTATAGCCATTTTCCTTTATTATTCCGCCCTTTTCAAAGGCAATCTGCTCCAGTGTATCTCCCAGATATTGCATATGATCAAAGCCTATTGGTGTAATTACCGAAAGCAATGGGTCCTTGATGACATTGGTGGCATCTAATCTCCCACCCAGACCTACCTCTAGTACAAGATAGTCCACCTTTTCCTCAGCATAGTATAAGAAAGCCAAGGCTGTAACCACCTCAAATTCCGTTGGATGATTTCTCCCCTCCGCCACCATTATTTCAATTTTTTCCTTAACCAACGCCGTCAGCAGGGCTAAGCGTTCCTCCGGTATATCCACACCATTTATCTGAATTCTTTCAGTGAAATATTGTAAATAAGGGGAGGTGTAAAGTCCCACCCTATAGCCTGCCGCCTTCAATACACCATGTAAGAAGGCTGCTGTTGAGCCCTTTCCATTGGTTCCGGCTATATGTATTATCCTTAGGCCCTCCTGTGGTTTACCCAGCAGATCCAATAAGTAGGTGATATTTTCTAAGCCCAGCTTGCTGCCAAACTTGTAGGTTCCATGTATAAAATCCAGTGCCTCCTGATAATTCAAGGTCATCAATCCTTCCGTTGATTTTTCTACTTATAATATCATAACATAAATAGCATAATTAAATATTTATTAGATGAGGAAATAGTATACTATCAAGGGAGTGCATATATTTTAGTTTATACAAAGTTAAAAGCTTATCGCGCATTGTCTAGGGCTAATAACCTTTTAAATTCAATGAATTAGCCCGTGGGACACTAAGCAGGAAACTTTTGGCTTTGTATAAACATATGACTCATCTTTATTATACAATTTCCCCAATTAAGAATTATATTAAAAAGGCAGCAGAGAAAAAACACCCCTGCCACCATTTCTTCGCATCTTTTAAAGGCTGAACTCGTAGTCCTTATTCCTAATTCTATATTTAATACTATTATTTATTCACTTTCCTCTTCAAGCCCTCAAGCCTTTCAAGCAAAGCATCCAACAGCTGCTGGAATTTCGCCTGCTTCTGTCTTTCCTCCTCGATGAGGGAGGCAGGTGCCTTGTTAACAAATCCGGGATTCACCAGCCTTACCACTACACGATGGATCTCTGACTCCAGCTTTGCCTTTTCCTTTTCCAGACGCTCTATTTCCTTATCAAAGTCAATTAGATCATCCAATGGCACAAACAGCTCAGCTCCCTGAATACGGATGGATACGGCATCATCCGGTATCGTATCGCTGTTTTCTAGGAATAGAATCTCAGATACCCCTGCCAGTGTCATAATATATTGTGTATTATCCTCAATAATTCTTCCTACTACGCCATCTGCCACAATCGCAAGGATTTTAGCCTTTCTTGAAGGAGGAACATTCATCTGAACCTTAACATTCCTTATATTTCGGATAACCTCCATTACAAGGGTCATTTTTTCCTCAGCATCGGCATCCATTAGCTCTTCCCTTGCAGTGGGCCATTGAGCAACAATTACGCTGCCTTCAGTAGTAGGTATTCCTTGCCATATTTCCTCAGTTATAAATGGCATATATGGATGCAGCAGCTTCAATATGTTCTCTAAAACATAGGTTAAGGTATATTGGGCTGATTGACGCTTTTCCACATCCTCACCATAGAGCCTTGGCTTTACTAATTCAATATACCAGTCGCAATATTCATTCCATATAAAATCGTAAAGCTTTTGCGCGCCTATTCCCAGCTCAAACTTCTCAAGATTCTCTGTCATTTCCTTTACAAGCCTTTGAAGCCTTGAGATAATCCATTTATCAGCTGCACTCATACTGTCCTTTACAGCTTCATAGGCTGGTAATTCCTCGTCCAAATTCATCAGCACAAATCTAGTTGCATTCCACAGCTTATTGGCAAAATTTCTGCTAGCCTCCAGCCTTTCTGTATGGAAACGCATGTCATTTCCCGGGGAATTTCCTGTTAAAAGTGTAAATCTAAGGGCATCTGCGCCGTAATCCTTAATAATTTCAAGAGGATCGATGCCATTACCTAAGGACTTACTCATTTTTCTTCCCTCTGCATCCCTTACAATGCCATGAATGAATACATGCTTGAAGGGGATTTCCTCCATAAATTCCAGTCCTGAGAAGGCCATCCTTACCACCCAGAAGAAGATGATATCATAGCCTGTAACCAGCACATCCGTAGGATAGAAGTATTTTAATTCCTCAGTGTTCTCAGGCCATCCCAGAGTCGAGAAGGGCCATAGGGCCGAGCTAAACCAGGTATCCAATACATCCTCGTCCTGCTTTATATTACTGCTGCTGCACTTATTGCAGCCCTGTGGCGCTGTTTTTGCTACAACAACCTCTCCGCAATCCTGACAATAATATGCCGGGATTCTATGACCCCACCACAGCTGTCTTGAAATACACCAGTCCTTAATATTCTCTAGCCAATGCAAATATATCTTTGAAAATCTATCGGGTACAAATTTAATGCTTCCATTTTTAACGGCTTCAATTGCAGGTGCTGCCAGTTGCTCCATCTTAACAAACCACTGGTCAGAGGTTATTGGCTCCACCACAGTATTACATCTATAGCACTGACCAACATTATGGGTATGCTCTCTAATATTAACCAGCAGTCCTATTTCCTCTAAGTCCTTTACGACTTGCTTTCTTGCTTCATATCTGCTTAGGCCCTTATATTTGCCACCTCTTTCATTTATGGAGGCATCGTCATTCATAACCACTATCTGTGGCAAATTATGCCTTAAGCCAACCTCAAAGTCATTTGGGTCATGGGAGGGGGTTATTTTTACCGCCCCAGTGCCAAACTCAGGGTCTACATAGTCATCTGCTATTACCGGGATTTCCCTATCCATTAATGGCAATATGATGGTTTTGCCTATGAGATGCTTGTATCTTGGGTCCTCAGGATGCACCGCTACTGCAGTATCCCCCAGCATTGTCTCCGGTCTTGTGGTGGCAATCTCTAAGGATTCATCACTATCCTTTATCGGATATTTGATATGCCAGAAATGCCCTGCCTTTTCCTCATGCTCAACCTCGGCATCTGAAAGGGATGTTTTACAGTCGGGACACCAGTTTATAATCCTGTTGCCTCTGTAGATTAAGCCCTTTTCATATAGCTTAATAAAGACCTCTGTTACTGCCTTATTTAAGGTTGCATCCATAGTAAAGCGTTCTCTCTCCCAATCACAGGAGTCACCAAGCTTTTGCATTTGCTCTACTATTCTTCCGCCATACTCGTCCTTCCATTTCCATGCTCTTTCAAGGAAGCCCTCTCTGCCGACATCCAGCTTAGATAAGCCCTCCTCAGCTTTAATTTTTTCAACCACCTTAACCTCTGTAGCAATACTGGCATGGTCTGTTCCCGGCTGCCATAGGGCTTCATAGCCCTGCATTCTCTTCCAACGGATTAGCACATCCTGTAGCGTATGATCTAGGGCATGTCCCATATGAAGCTGTCCTGTTATGTTTGGTGGCGGCAGCACTATACAATAGGGCTTTTTATTGGGGTCCACCTTGGCGTGAAAGTAATTATTATCAAGCCAATGCTTGTAAATGCGATCTTCAAACTCCTGTGGATCGTAATTCTTTGGTAAATTATTATTCATAGTAACCCTCCTCAGTATTTTAAACGATATTTAAAAATCTCAGCCGCTCCGGATATTGAGCCAAAAATATAATTATGGCCCCCAGTATGGTTACCAGCAGTCCCCCCACCTTAACCGAGAGAATGCCCTTCACTGTAGTAATATTAAAGCGTTTGGCTATTGTAGCTGTGCCATATACCATGACAGCACCTAAAATGATAAAGAAAACACCTATGTAAAATGCCATTGCTACCCCCCACTTTCTTCATATACTTTGCCCAACTCATTTACACTTAATTGAAACCAGTCTTTTCCAGCTAGTATCAGCTTAGGTAAAAATTAAATACAAAAAAACCCTCAGTCCAAAAGTAAGGACGAGGGTATTATTCGTGGTACCACCTTATTTCCTATATAAAATCATATAGGCACTCAATTGATTTAACGATCTCCCGTCTGCAGATACTGCTACTTCCCTGCAGAAGCTCCAAAGCTACCTTCGACAATCATTTCTTAAAAAAACCTTTCAGCCCAAGGGTTTTTCTCTCTAATAAGTTGAACTGTCTACTCTTCTTTTTCACAGCCTTTATTTATTTACTTATAGCCTATTATAATTAATTCGCAAAATTTGTCAAGATACCCCTGTATGATTTTTCTTGATTTCGTTAAGACCAAGCCTTAGGTATCGGGTAAAGGCATAGGCGGTTATTACCACCGCAGCCCCCATCATAATATTGCCGAGGGGGATTTTGAAGGCTACAAAAATAATAGCCACATAAAACACGATGGTTGCCAGCTTTCCATATTTATTTGAGGGGATTACGATTTCCTGCTTTCTGAAGTAAAGGTACAGGCTTCCGCTTATCATTAGAAGCTCCTTCAGCCCAATTATTGTAACCACCCATATAGGCACGTATTTTTTTATAGTAAAGCATACTAAAACAGTTAACTGCATGAGCTTATCGGCCAGAGGGTCCATTGCCTGACCCCATTTGGTTATTAATTGATACCTTCTTGCTATATACCCATCTAAGACATCCGAAAGCCCTGCTGCTATAAATATGTAGACTGAATATTGCAGACTGGCCTCAGCAGATGAAAAAAACACAAATATGAACAATGGAACCAATAAAAATCTAAACACGGTTAAAGAATTTGGTATATTCATGGCATCCCTCTTTCCGATCAAACCCCGATCAGTTAATTTGTACCCTATAATTTTACATATACACAAGTTTATTATAGCATTTATCCTTCAAAAAGTATTATTTAACTGCCTTAATTGAATAAATTCTATCCAAATACTCCACTAGATTTCGTATCATCAGCTCATAGCTGTTATTAAACACATCCCATTTTCGCTTATAATTTGCATAAATAAGCCGCTTTGTATAATTTGACATAGGAATATCCTTGTATACGCATAGTCTGGAAATTCTGCCATTGCCGCTCTCCAGCTCATCGGGATTAAGCCCGAAATCTACAGAATCCTTATGTACCAAAGCATACCAGCTAAAATTATCTATTTCCCCCTTTATATAACCATATCTATTTTTGCCATGATAGACCTTAATATTACTATTCATAACAGAAACCCCCCTCCAAAATCTGCCTCGTATATTTCATTTTATGCCTATTTGCGAATTACTATTCATTAACCAAAGTAACACATATATTTTTTAGGAATATAATGGATTAGAGTCTAAAAATTTATAATCTGGAGGGGATACGCTTGAAAAGCTATAAATTACTCAGTGTACTTATCGTCATCCTGCTGGTCACTATGTTCACAGTGACAGGCTGCAAAAAGGATGACACAATGACCAAGATTACTGTTATGGAGGTAACTCATTCAGTATTCTATGCACCACAGTATATTGCTGTAGCAGAAGGCTTCTTTGCGGAGGAGGGGCTGGAGGTAGAGCTGGTTGACGGCAAGGGTGCAGACAAGGTAATGGCAGCACTCCTAAGCAATCAGGTGGAAATAGGCTTTATGGGTCCTGAGGCCTCAGTCTATGTCTACAATCAGGGTAAGGACGACTACGTGGTTAACTTTGCGCAGCTGACACAGCGGGACGGCTCCTTTATAGTTTCGAGAACAGCTGAGCCAAACTTTACCTTAGAGAACCTCAAAGGCAAGGAAATATTGGGAGGCCGTAAGGGCGGAATGCCTCATATGGTATTGGAATACGTACTTAAACAAAAGGGTGTAATACCGGGGCAGGATGTAAATGTTAGAACCGATGTTCAATTTGCAGTAATGGCCGGAGCCTTCACCGGTGGCGAAGGGGACTATACGACTCTCTTTGAGCCTACAGCTACTTTAGTAGAACAAGAAGGCAAGGGCTACGTTGTAATGTCTGTAGGCGAGGAAAGCGGATATATTCCCTATACCGCCTACTCAGCAACCAAGAGCTACATCGAAAAGAACCCTGAAGTAATCCAGGGCGTGACGAATGCCATCTACAAGGGAATGCTTTGGGTTGAGTCCCATACTGCAGAAGAGGTAGCGAAATCCTTACAGCCCTTCTTCCCCGACACAGATATAGCGACGCTTTCTAGTGTTGTTGAAAGATACCGTTCAATCGGAGCCTGGGCGCCAAACCCTGTATTAACAGAGGAAGGGCTAGATAAGCTTCAGGAGGTTATGACAGAAGCAGGAGAGCTGGAGAAGAAGGTTCCCTATGCTGATATTGTTACCACTAAGTTTGCTGAAGAGGCTATGAAGAAGATTAAATAAATAATACAAAAAATCCCAGTAATATTAACTACTGGGATTTTTTCATTTAATGTTAGAATTACAGTGTTTACAGGGATTAAAATATCATTAGACTCACTATTGCCACAAGAATTAAGATAATAATTTTGTTAGCCTATAGGAATCATTCTGATGATATATAGTCATCATTATTAAGATAGTTAAGCTTCATTTTTTAATTATTAGATGCAGCGTTAATTCCAGCATTAAGACCTGTTCTAAAAATGTGTGTAATGGCATTACCGCCTACACGATTGCCACCGTGGAATCCTCCTGAAACTTCACCGGCAGCATACAAACCTGGAATAATATTGTCGTTTTGGTCGAGTACACGAAGATCAGTATCCACTGCTATACCACCCATTGTAAAGTGTACTGATGGACTGATTTTATGTGCCAAGTAAGGACCAAAATCTTCAATTAAATCTAATTCAGTAAAAGAAATTCTTCCAGTTAGTGGATCTTTACCTGCTTTTACCGCAGCATTGTATTCGTTAATAGTTTTAACAAAAGTTTTTGGATCAATGTTTAACTGTTTTGCTAAATCTTCTAATGTGTCAGCACGGAAAACATCACCATCTGCAATCATTCGTTCTAAGTTATCACCGGTCTTAGTAATACCATCACTCACCCAACTATTTTGGGAACTGCACACCTGATACATATACCCACCTGGTTGTGCAAGAATCGCCGCCGACATTACATCACGACGTCCAGCTTCGCTCGTAAAACGCAGACCATCTTGGTTGATAAATGGAGAGGAAGGCATTGCAACAAATTGTAATGCACCTGTTCTAGCAGTTGCTAGGGGCTGTAATTGTATTTCAGACATGTCAATTAATTTTGCGCCAATTTTTTCTGCCATGACATGGCCATCTCCTGTATTAGCAGGAGAGCCTGAAATCGGAAGTTTTTCTCCTATATATTCCCATTTTTTATTATACTTTTCTCGCATTTCTACATTTGCCGTAAAGCCACCTGTAGCTACGATAACCGCTTTGTTGGCATGGAAAATATATGGTGTCCCATCTGCCTTCGTACCTTTAGCACCGATGACTTTTCCATTTTCAACGATCAGTTCATTTGCAGCCACTTCCATTACATATTCAATTTCTTTGCCTTCCATACTTTTTTTCATGTAATCTATGAAGAGTCCGCCTCCTTTTCCATGCCCACCAATTAAAGAATATGCACGTGGCCATATGGAACCCATACCCAATACGCCTTTGCTTTCAAAATCAAATGTTCCGCCTATTGATTCTGCCCACGTAAGCAAATCTTTAGCATCCTTGCACATGAGCTCAATCATATCTGGATTACCTATATAGTCACCCTCAACATAGGTTTGTAGCATATGAAATTCTTCAGAATCAAAAAGATTAGTAGCCCCGGATGCCAAATGCTCTTTGAATTGCTTATCAACTGTTTTTTGCCATCCTGCCATTTTTTCATTTTTTGCTGGCAGATCAATATATGACTGAACGAGTGTTGTCATTTGGTCATTCTGCAACCAATTTCTACCATATTGAGGACCGGCAGAGTTAAAGCCACCACCTGAGCGCAATGTATTTCCACCTAATGCTGCTGTTTTTTCTACAACTACTACAGATGCACCATTCCCAGTTGCTGAGTAAGCAGCAGCCATTCCTGCTCCACCTCCGCCCAAGACAATAATATCAGCAGTCATTTCAACAGTTTCTCCTGCCTTTACCGACTTCAGCTCTGCATTTTTTAATACCTCTAGATCCCCTCCAGCTTGAATGACACAATCAGCCAAAGCAGCTAATATAGCATTACTAGTTTTCGAGGCACCCGAAATCGCTTCAATTTTGAGAGATTGATTTTCCACAAACATTTGTGGGATTCTCTCTATAGGAGTATCAGCTATCCCCGCAGTTTCCATATGGGAAATTACTTTAGCTCCTATAATTGCATTTGTGTCAAAAGTAGCCTCGACTGTCACAGGTCCCTTATAACCTAGTGCGGAAGCTTGATAGCTACCAGCCTTGTAATTTAATACTGATATTGATTCTTTTGTTTGATTTCCGCAACCTGTAAGAGCAAAAACCATAACTAAACACAATAAGACAGAAATGAAAACTTTAAAATGCTTTGTTACCATAAAATACCTCCTCATTATCTTGTTTTTATAGTGCAAACGATTCCCCTACAACAAGTATGGAAAGATATAAATTGCCAAAACGAACCATGCTTTGTTGTTAATTTAACGATAACAGCTACACCAAGTTCATTGTCAACGTTTATTTTTTCTCTATTGGAATCCAAACTTCTCGATGTACCTGTTTGCTATTGTTTGTAAAAACAATTCCTCTAGTAATGATATCACCTACTAATTCTAAGCTTGCTTTATCTAGATACTCTAATATACCATTATAAAGCTCATGTAATTGTTCCGTCTCACTGGCTTGAATCATAGATGTATAGACGCAAATTTGCTCTGGAATAACCTGCACCTGGTTCCACAATGGCAGCTCCCATAAACTAGCATCGGATTCGTATACACTAAGATAATGCTGATGGTTATCAGGATCTGAAAATACGCATGATATGCATACACTAGGGATATTTGCAGATAACTCTTTAAAAATATCATATTTATTTTGTAGATTTATGAAATTATTCAAAGGTATAAGCCACATAGCAGGGCGAAGTTGTATTGAGTAGGTATTCACACTAATTTTTACACTTGAAATGAAGGACGCCATTTCTTTTAATCTTTGGATTCTTCGTTGCGTATATAATGCCTCTTTTTCTAGTTGTTTTGCTTGTTGACGCAATCCTAATTCAATTTCTTCCAGTTCCAAATTCGCCAGCATATCCCCTATTTGCTCAAGCGAAAACCCAAACTGTCGATATCTCCGTGTACTCAGAAGATGCCCCATATTCATGCCTGTATACTCACGATGTCCAGTGCTATCATTTACTGTAGGATTAATAATACCATATTGTTCGAACTTTCTTACGCCATTAGCTGATAGTCCCATTAACGCAGCAATTTCACTAATTTTTAACTTTACCATATCAACATTCCCCCATTCTTTCCTAGTCAAGTGCCAAAAAATCCTCACATTGCTTATAAACCTCGAGAATCTCATCTATATCATTTTCATCAATCTTTTGGATTATAAAATACTTTCCCTGGATTACCACATTAGTTCTCTCCTTATAAGCTCCTATAAGCCACACTTTCTATATATTTCATTAATACAAGCACTTTTATATGCTAAGTAACCATCAATATCTGCTGGAAATTTTTCCGCTGCTTGTAGTTTTACTGCGCTATATCTTTCCCGATCTTCTTTATGGGTTCTCAGGTAGTCTCTAAAGGTAATATGCCTTTTTAACTCCTCAGAATTCCGAGGACAAACATATAAATGATGACTCATAAAGGCTTTCATTTCCTTATATCCAAAGGCTTCTCTGCCTTCTATACCTAAATTTCCTTCATGATAATACCCTAAATCTTCAAGGCAACATCTAACATTATCAAATTTATCATAGTCTTCAATAATAACGTCGATATCAATAATTGGTTTAGCAGATAATCCTTCAACCGATGTACTCCCCACATGCTCTATTCCAATAACACTGTTTATAAGTGGCTTTTCTATGTAGGATTTTATTTTTTCATATTCCTCTTTCCATTTATAATCATAAGGTACAACAATCACTCTTTTTGTTTTCATTTGATTACCTCCTAAAAAAATTTAAAGCTTACATAGTATTAAGGTCACAATGGCAACTCAGAAATCAGCTTTTCCAGAGCTTAGCTACCTGTAGAGGGGTGTGGTGCACCGTGGCTACTACCTTCTCCTATAATAAAAAAGAATTGTCAATTGTTTGACACGTATTATTATACGTATTATGATTGGTTTATGGGGAGATCCTAGATGAAAACATATTCTTCAATGCAAAAAGTGTCTTTCAGTAAGCAGAAAATAACATCTAATTTCTGCCCCCCATAATAATTTTGAAGGAGAACGCGCCGTGAAAAAAGATCGTTATATTTATCCAGCAATATTTTATTATGCAAATGATGGAATTTCAATCTCCTTCCTGATTTACCTGGTTGCTATTCTTGTGCCGATTCTGATGAAGATGCCATCACTATGGCCAAAGATGTTCTAGGGCTTCACTTATATAGCATGGAGGAAGACAATGATGAAATACCTACCTCAACATCGATAAATAAAATCCAGCTTGAAAATAATCAAGTAGTCGTTCTAATTGAAATTTTTATGCCAACAATTCGACAAGCCATTGAAAATTTTTCTGTAAAGAAGACTCTTTCCATACCTCAATGGCTCAATAAACTTGCCATCGATAATAATATTAATTTTTCTCAAGTTCTTCAAAATGCTCTTAAAGAACAATTGGGCATCCGGAAGAGGCATTAGGCCTCTTTTTCTTTTGATTATACATCAATTTAAATTTTTAATCCACGCTCCTATATAAGGAGCGACCAGCAATAGAAACACAGGATAGGGAAACCCTTGAATTTCAATCCACGCTCCTATATAAGGAGCGACTTTTTAAGGCACTGAGACAGCACTACCTCTCAGAAATTTCAATCCACGCTCCTATATAAGGAGCGACGCTAACAAAGGGGGGTGTACTAATGAAGCTAACTATTTCAATCCACGCTCCTATATAAGGAGCGACGTTTACACCATCCCCAGCAGCTCAGGCAAGAATGATTTCAATCCACGCTCCTATATAAGGAGCGACAACAATATTTTAAATACATATAAAAAATAAACAGATTTCAATCCACGCTCCTATATAAGGAGCGACGGTAATAGGCCTTGGCATATTGTAATAGCATTTGTAATTTCAATCCACGCTCCTATATAAGGAGCGACCTTATATTGAATTGGAGGAATGAAAATGAGAAAAAAATTTCAATCCACGCTCCTATATAAGGAGCGACATAAGAGAGTACAAGGGGCATCTGCATAGTGTGATTTCAATCCACGCTCCTATATAAGGAGCGACGGGCAGAAATGGATTTTCAAACAGCTGCCACGGTTATTTCAATCCACGCTCCTATATAAGGAGCGACGGAACTTATGCTATCTGAGTTAGATTGATGGGAAATTTCAATCCACGCTCCTATATAAGGAGCGACCCAGCAGTCAAATTTATGTACGTCACCTTGAAATTTCAATCCACGCTCCTATATAAGGAGCGACCAACCCATAGGGCCTTACCGCTTTCCCATCGAAATTTCAATCCACGCTCCTATATAAGGAGCGACAAAATCAGTATCATTCAAGAGTTTTGCAATACTCATATTTCAATCCACGCTCCTATATAAGGAGCGACCCACAGCCTTATCGTGTTTAACTGCCCCTGCGGTATTTCAATCCACGCTCCTATATAAGGAGCGACGCAAACATCCTTTGATGATATATTCAGTGTACTAATTTCAATCCACGCTCCTATATAAGGAGCGACCGGTATCAAGGACTTAGTTACCAACCCACTGGAATTTCAATCCACGCTCCTATATAAGGAGCGACCAAAGCAGACTAACATCAGAGCAGCAGGATAGACTGGATTTCAATCCACGCTCCTATATAAGGAGCGACTGAATATACCGGTGACCTTAAAGACGATGCACAAAAATTTCAATCCACGCTCCTATATAAGGAGCGACTATTTTTTATCTCTGTATTTTTCTATTGTGATTGTATTTCAATCCACGCTCCTATATAAGGAGCGACATTACACGCTCAGAGCTAGACAAGGCCAGAACGTGATTTCAATCCACGCTCCTATATAAGGAGCGACTGATGGGCTAATCAAAGACAATTCTAGGTCTTGATTTCAATCCACGCTCCTATATAAGGAGCGACACTGGGTCAGCTTAAGAGCAATAACCTTTTTAACAATTTCAATCCACGCTCCTATATAAGGAGCGACTATCCTGTCCGACGGTTAATACAATTTGAGTGATTTCAATCCACGCTCCTATATAAGGAGCGACAGGGTACTGGATAGTATTAATAATGACTTTGTTAATTTCAATCCACGCTCCTATATAAGGAGCGACAGGTGGATGGATTATAGAGGCCCATGTTGATGAAATTTCAATCCACGCTCCTATATAAGGAGCGACTAATCAGATGTTTGCAATGGTCTCATACTGGATATTTCAATCCACGCTCCTATATAAGGAGCGACGATAGCGCAGAGGATATAAAGAAATTAAACATAATTTCAATCCACGCTCCTATATAAGGAGCGACGTGAACACGCAGAGCCTTATGTTAGGCTAGTTGATATTTCAATCCACGCTCCTATATAAGGAGCGACCAATGGTAACAGCCAAGGGCATTGATTACATAAGATTTCAATCCACGCTCCTATATAAGGAGCGACCTAGATATCACTAAATAAAGAAAGGCAGTGCTTTTAATTTCAATCCACGCTCCTATATAAGGAGCGACTGGCTGCCTTATAACCATGTATCAGAAGAACAACGTATTTCAATCCACGCTCCTATATAAGGAGCGACCACTGGCCCAATGTGCCGAGATGGAGGGATATACGTATTTCAATCCACGCTCCTATATAAGGAGCGACTAGCCAAGGCACCTGAGGACAGAGATCAATTCGAATTTCAATCCACGCTCCTATATAAGGAGCGACACGGAGGTTCAACATCAAAACCCCTTCAAGACATAATTTCAATCCACGCTCCTATATAAGGAGCGACGGGGAACGTATAAATGAAAGCCACCGGTATAGTAAATTTCAATCCACGCTCCTATATAAGGAGCGACAACATTCTAGAGAAGAATTTATAAATATTCTATCAATTTCAATCCACGCTCCTATATAAGGAGCGACTCATCATTATAAATTTGTAAACCATTCATATTAATTTCAATCCACGCTCCTATATAAGGAGCGACATATTTTCCTTCATATTCCAACTTATATTTTAAATTTCAATCCACGCTCCTATATAAGGAGCGACAGCAAAAAAGGTAAAACTTCATATGTCTTACAATTTTTTAAGCTTATTTCTCTGCATTTTCATCCTAATGTCAACTATTTCCTCGTTTTCTATTCCATATTTTGGTATAAAGTGATTGTTTTAAGGTGCGAATGTACCAGCAAATCTCTGTCCACTACTGGTTCGCACTAAATAATAAGAGTATCCTCAACATCAAAGGACTCCTTTGCGCCTATATGCACCACCTTGCTTTTATAGTTATTTCCTAAAAAGTAAAACCGCAGACTGTCTTTCTCCTTATCAATAATCTTTTCGAGCTTATGCTGTACTTCACGGCATTTTGCCGCATCTAGCACACATTCAAACACTGAGTTCTGGACACGTTGACCATAATTAAGGCATTGCTTTGCTACTTGACGAAGCCGTTTTCTACCAAGTGGAGTTTCAGTGTTTACATCATAAGTTATTAATACTAGCATCTCTTCACCTACTTCCACATAAACATCGGATAACCATCTAGGTCACCCCTTATAAATCTTGCTAACAGCATCGCCTGTGCATAGGGTACAAGTCCCCATTCTATCTTCTCTTGTAAAAATGGATGTGTTATTTTTTCCTGCTTTTTAGTCTGCCATGCCTTTAGAATCGTTTTTCTTGTATCATCATCCATAACAACAGCTCCGTTTTCTTTTTGGCTAAAGCCTTTATCATTCACTTCCTTTTTGTTGATTAGTGAAATAACAAATCTGTCAGCACAAACAGGGCGCAGCTCTTCCATCATATCTAGCGCGAGTGATATCCTCCCTGGCCTATCTCTATGCAAAAAACCTACATAGGGGTCTAATCCCACAGTCTCTAGTGCTGCTGCCACATCATGTGCTAGAAGAGTATACACAAATGACAGCATTGCATTCACATTGTCAAGTGGTGGACGCTTATTTCGATATCGGAAATAAAAAGCTTCCTTTTGTTGAAGAATTAAATCATCAAATACGCTAAAATACTGAGATGCCGCCTCTCCTTCGTAGCCTCTGAGCTGTTCTAAGCATTCACATTCTTGCACATATTTAAGGGAATTAGCAAGAACCTTAGAAACCTTCTTAAGTTTATCAACATCGAGCCTTACCCCATGATCACGGGTTGCCCTCTCAATTAGCCATCGAGTATTATATATCTTGCCTAAAACAAAATTTTTCGCAATCTTATTGCTTTCTTCTGTACTATCGGATATTCTATATTGAGCTTTTCTTAAAGTAACATTTCCTCTAACCTCACCTACTACTCTCGATAAGAATCTACCGCTGGGCTTCATGAAGGTCAATGCTATATTATGTTTTGCGCATGCACCCATCAATGCAGGACTAGCCCCTGTATAACCAAACGCAACTATGCCTTCAAGATTGTGCAACGGTATTCTAGCAGCTTCTGACTCTTCCCTTAAAATCACAATGTTTTCTCCATCAAGAGATAAATATGACTCTGGAGAAGTAACGTAGAGTGTATTTAACAGCTTTCTCATTCCTCTACCTCCAAAATATTCTTCTTAATATAATTGTCTACCGACGGATTTTTACATAGCTTTGGCATACAAATTTCAGAAAGGGAACAGGCCTTGCATTTACTTGATACCTTGACCTTTGGTGTATGTCTTCTATCATATAATTCATGCATTTCCTTAACCATAGCTCTTAGTCGATTTCTCAATCCTTCATCTAGCACAACCTTAAGTCTACGCTTTGTTTCACCATAAAACATAAAGGCTTCCGGTATATCACACACGAGCATTTCCTCAAGGCACATGGCCTGGGCACAGAGCTGCAACATATCTGACTCATCTTCTTTTGGCTTCCCCTTTTTATATTCTACAGGTATCGGCCTATATGTTCCATTTCTTCCGAATATATTAACTCCGCCTGCATCCTTATAAAACTCTACAATATCACAAGAGCCAGTTATACCTAATATCCGAGAGAATATCGCCATTCCTCTGGTAATAATTAAATCTCCACGCTTTTCCTTTTGTGTACTATCATGGGCCTTCTCATGAAGAATCTGACCTTCAACCGTGTGTAGATTTTCTCTCCATTGCTGTTCTATGTGAATTAATGCCCATTGGCGCTTACAAAATGAAAAGTGCTGAATACCAGACAGCAATAAAAAAACTTCTTCATTATATTCCATCATATCATTCTAATACACTGTACTTCTTTTGGCAGTTTTCCCATATCTACAGTAACATTATAATCAGAGTAATTTCTGGCTGGTTTGCTTTCATCATTACGTTTTATTTTCACTGTTTCAAATAATCTATATGCTTGTGTATTTCCAAATTCACTTTCGTGCTTGAAAACTATTAACTCTCTGACATTCATTTTTCCTCTTGCTGCAGAATGGTCATGTTCAAACATATTAATTATTGCTTCCCATAAGAGCTGCAAATCATCATCTGAAAAGCCGGTTACATTTTTAGCTAAATTAGCAGATATATAGCCTTCCGCTCTATATAGTGCATATGGTATTATGTGTTTTCTACCCATTTCAGTACCCTTCTTCTTAGAGTCTTCTTCTGTTGTTATAGCAAGTCTTGTAATAGTTATTTCTTGTTGAACTATTGGATCAACACTTCTTGCAAACCCGATTTGAACAGGCCCCCTAACTTGTCCACAGTTTAGTTTAGCTTTTACAAAAGTAGTCATAACTGCTCCAAACGCTCTTATATCAAAGAAATTTTCACACATGAAATCTCGAATTTGACTATCCTTTTCACCTTTGCTCTTTTGTGCTTCTTCTTCTTTAATTTCTAAATACTCGTATGCTGATTTATCACTAGTATTTAGGGGAACACCCTCCTTAATATATATTTTGTAGCCCTTACTGTCCCCTTTCACCGTTTCTACATAATTTCTTATTTTCCTCTTTATACACACATCTGTAACTATACCGTAACCGGTTTCAGCATCTATCCTTGGCATATTGCCTGCGTCCGGGTCGCCATTAGGATTGCCGTTTTCTACCTCAAATAAAATTATAAATTCATATCTGTTCTTGATCGCTTCGCTCATTATTAGATCTCCTCACTTTATTTATTATTTTTTTGATACATTGCATTTCTTTGATGATAATACCCTAGTATAAATACGCCTTGTTCATCCAATAGTAAATTTGATGGGAATGGATTATTATCAATATCTAGCCTTTCTAAAATATTAGCAATTTTATTATTAGATGTATATCCGTAATCTGCTTTCGAAATATGGTGTTGTGATAACCTTAATAAAACTGGAAAAACAGATGCTGGTGTTGCACAAGCTGAGGTAAAATACCTATCTTTTATTGTTGTGTTTATTCCTGGGTTTGCATCAAGCTGGGCCTTCTCTAAAATTGCAAATAATCTTCCTAAAATATAAGCTCTGTTATCACTATTCTCATTAAGTGCCATCGTTAATACCTCCTTGGATTTTGTAGTGTTTCTTAATAAATACGCTTTAATTATAGATGCTTTATAGTAGGTTATATCCTTTTCTGCTTTAACTCTTAGCATTATAGAATTATACAAGCTAGCAGGATATGGGGTACCTGTGATAATAGCTTTTAATGTAGCACCTGCCATTAACGGTGTAGCCGATTTATCATTAGACTTTGGGGATACAGTTTCATTTAATAATCTCCACACAGAAAGGGTATCCGGGTCATTAGGATATTGCTTTTCTAACTTTAAATCCTCATAATGTTCTGCTATTTTCTTGACAAGTTCACCAAAAGAGTTAGATATGAAAAACCTTACAGCTAATCTTGAAGCGTTGGGAGATAGCGCTAATATATGAAATTTTGTTTTTTCATCAAAAACATTCGATAATTCATCGATTGGTTTACCTTGTGCTATTTTTTCGAAAATAGATTTTACTTCACTTGCAGCTACTTCATCTTTAACTAAGCTTTCATCATTATTTGCCGCTCCACCATTAATATATAACGACATAAAATCTTGATAAATTTTCTTTGGACTCTCTGCCCAAAAGACAATAGTGGCATCTCCTAAATATATTTTATGAGAATTATCTGCTAGCAAATAATTTAGAACTGTGGTATATGCAAAGGTCGCATACTCGCTGACAGGTGAATTTAGACCTTGCTGCTTGTCACGTCCATAGGACTCATATGCTCGATCATTAAATGACACCAGTGACCCACCTACTGATTGTGCACCTCTGACTCCCTTGATGTTTGGATGTAATCTTGCAGTAGAACTGTATTTGCCAGTTACAAGACACTGCATAACATTTGTATTATCTAAACTTCCCTTGTATTTCTCCCATGCTTTTCTTACATCTTTGTTATGATGAGCAAACTCCCCACCATTAATTTTGAATATTAAATTCCCAACAGATAATATCTCATCTAGATATTCTGTTAAAGCAGGATGGTCCAGCGCTGTCTCAGTGTCCCAACTATTCACAAAATTAACAACTGCCCTAGACGTAGCGTTATCAACTTCCTGTAAAATACTTATATGCAACTGCTTAAATGCCTTAAAACATTCTTTTGTTCGTTCTGGCTTCCCTTTATTATCTATACCTAAAATATAACTTGAATTTTCACATAGGAAATTGGATTTTATACCGACGGCTTTTTTTTCTTGCTCTGGCACTTCCATACTTTGTGGCACTTCAACTATTTTCTTACCTCTCTGCACCCCAATCTTCATAGGAAAGATATTTAACAATTCCCCCTCTAATGATAAATTGATTGCATAGGATACCTTAGTTCTACAATAGCCTAATTGGGGTATATCACTATCCTCATCATCTGCTAAAATCTCATAGTAATTGACTAATGACTGTAGAATCATTTGAACACCTCGCAGTTTGATAAATCTATAATACCGTCACGCATAATTGGCCTAAAAAATACAGGCTTAATATCCTCCGGATCTGTATAATCCATATCATAAAGCATATATCCTAGATCCTTTTCTCCACTTAAGCTGGATTTTGGTACATCATCCTCTATTAATCTAAAATATGCTGGAAACTCTCTGCATCCAAAGCATGGATTATGAAAGCATTGTCCGTTTCTTATCCTTCTAAGTGCAATATTATAGTGTTTTTCAACTGTATCCGTCGCTCCTGCTTTATCTGTTAGCTCAAAATGTGCTTGAATTATGTAGCGGACATTTTTAAGCACCATTGATGCTCTTTGCTGTCTATCTTCATTGGTATTTATATACAAGGCTTTAGTTCCACCATTTATAACTGACTCAATTGCTCTAGCTGATATTTTTGAACTAACTTCATTTCTTCGAATGTTAGTAAACTCAATAGGATTGTATACATGTATCTTCGTTACTTTCCAAGCGATTGCAGGTTTCCAGTAAATTGCTTCAATTATCCCACGCGCCACAGAGGGTGTTATGACATCATAGCTAACTCTTTCCACCTTCATTTCTGGTCGAGTTATTAGTGCATAATCGCCCCACACCTCCAGTTTAATTCCATAGCCCATTTTGATCACTCCTCATATAAATATTCTCATTTTAGTTCTAATTATATATAATGTATTATAGTTAGAATTAACGCTAAACCATTTAATTTGTCAATTGTTTTTTTTGATTAATTTGATTTTTCTGATTATTTAGATTGGATTATTAGATTGTTTGATTTCATATTTGATGACAACAAAATTTATAAATGCTATAATTCTACTGTCATTTCAGTTGAAATGTGAATTGAAATTTATCCTAGTATTAATGAAAAATCTTATGTCTAATAGCAATGGTATGCATTGGCTACTAGACATTTTATATGAAGATTCCTACGCCTGTTTCTACAGTGAACTCAAGTCCTGTCTTTCCATTATACTTACTCTTGTCCCTCAAAACATAAATCCCCTCGTTAATCACTTCAATCATATTTGCACCATGCATTTTACTAAATTCAGTTTCATATACATTCACTGTATATGGTTGGATGGCTCTTAATATAGCCTTATATTCATCAACATAACGCAGCTTGTTTATTAGATTTGCTGCTTCATCATCTATTCCAATTATTATAGGAATTGTATTTTGCTCTATCAATTTGAATTGACTAGCAACTTGTTTGAAGTTAAAGTTAAAATTACAGCCTTCTGCACCTTTCTCCATTTCATTAAATACCCCATTAATATCTAATCCTTCCTCCCCTTCTAAGCAATATAATTCTTCAAAATATGCCTCTATAGCCTGGGGAGAAAGTATGTCTTCAAATTTCACCATAATAGTTTTCGCAACTTCAGTAGGCCTTTTTATCGAGCTAGGCATATTCTTAGTATAAATGCTCTCCGGTTCAAATACATTTATAATTCCATTTTCTAGCTTTCCTTCCCTGTTACACCTGCCCCCCGCCTGAACAATCGAATCAATTCCAGCCACAGATCTATAAACAACTGGAAAATCAACATCAACTCCAGCCTCAATTAATTGAGTAGACACAACTCTGCAGGGCAGTTTATCTTTTAGTCTTTGCCTTATTTCATTTAGCACTTCATTCCTGTGCTTTGGACACATTCTCGTGGACAAATGAAATGCTCCCTCATCATCCAATTTTGAAAATATTTCCATTGCGTGCTTTTTGCTATTTACTATACATAGAACTTGATTGCAATTATTAAGTTCCTCTGCTATTTGAGCTACTTCCATTTTTCCTCTATAGACAACTTTAGTTCTTTTAAAAAATTCATAAAGAGATTCAGTATTTTCGCATATTTCATTTACGCTTATCTCTTTTGGAAATCTATCTTTCAGTGATGGTTGTGTAGCACTACACAATACACATGTGGTTTTATAATTCATTACTACTTCCGAAATGGACATAAGACAAGGAGTCAGATACTGAATTGGTATCATTTGAGCCTCATCAAAAACAATCACACTGTTAGCAATATTGTGCAATTTCCTACATCTTGAAGATTTATTAGCATGCAAAGATTCAAAAAATTGAACATTAGTAGTAACAATAATAGGCATGTCCCAGTTTTCTATAGCTAGCTTCAGTTTATAAGATATGTCATCCTCATCATCTTTAAAATCATAATTTGAATGGTGCTCTAATACATTTTGACAACCTAAAATGTCCTTAAATATTCTTGCAGTTTGTTCTATTATGCTTGTATATGGAATAACATAAATAATTCTATCCATACCATGCTTAAGTGCATGATTAATGGCAAATGCCAATGAAGAAATTGTTTTTCCCCCACCAGTCGGAACTGTAAGCGTATATAAGCCTCTTTCTAGCTTTGATTTATCTATGCAGTTATTTAGTATTTCAGTTCTTTTCTTATTAATTTCTCGCTCTGTATTGTTAAAGCTAGTTATAAATTTATTAAATCTCTTATAAAATATTTTAAAATCATCTTCAACACTTCTATCTACCTGATTATTAGTCATAAATACTTCTGTATCTAAAAAATCAGCATCTACTAAACATGAATAAATCATTCTTATATAAAATGATAATGAATATCCACCTCTATTTAATGGCTTTATATTAGGGCGCCCTATATTTAAAAAATCTTCAAAATTCACTTCATTACTGAAGCTCGAATAATCAGGAAGCTGATTTACTCTTTTCAGCCGTCCAATAAGTGTAGTATCACTAGCAGTATCACTCTTATGCCCACCATCAGGAAGTCCTCCATGATGCCCTGTAATACAGTATGATATTAATTTACCGAATAAATCTATATTTCTATTTACCTCTACTGCACCAGCAGTAGAATGATCCACTCTAATACTTGAGTTTTTAATAATTTTATGTTGAAAATCTTGTGAGTACTTTCCTATATCATGCATTAGTCCACAAAGATACGCATATTCTTCATTGTTAAATCTGGCACCGAATTTCTTTGCTTTATTGGCTGTGCCCTTCAAATGCTCTATAAGACTTTGACATTCTGAATCAATTTCTCTAGTATGGGATATATACATAATTAACCTTACCCCCTTAATAAATATGACTTTCTTATTTAAATATTACTTTGGTGTTGAGAAATAACACATAACTACCCTTAGCCATCCATAGAAACAACCATTCTAACAACATTATACATAATATGGAATAAATTTATTGTCGAAGTATGTAATGTAAAGTAGAATAATATAGAAATACACTCGGAAACAGATCTATTTAGTACCTACAAAAAAAACAAAAAAGACAGCTCTCCAGCCATCCTCTCTGCTTTATATATCAGGTTTCCTTCCGATGGGGGCTATAGCCCTGACAGCCTTACTATCAGGCTAATAATTTGGGGGAAAATGGATATAACCACCACCATACGGATTATCTGTAATACGATTACATCTGCACTCATTACACCTATATCTGAAGCGATAAGGGCCATGTCGGAGGCCCCAGCAGGGGTTGCCGACAGCATGCCTTCCTTTAGGGACATGTTAAAGTACCTGTGGAGCAGCTTCCCTATGATTATACATGCCAGAGAATAGCCCAAAATAAGTATGATTGCTGGTAAAACAAGATATTTCATCTCCAAAATGTCGCTATAGCCAACCGATGAGCCTATATAGGCACCTGCAAGTATCTGGGCGATGCTTTTCATATAGCGGGGCATTGAAACTCTACCATGCAAAAGCTTTAAGCCTATCACGCTTATCATAGAGAAAATAATAGTTCCAGCAGTAACGCCCATAAGTTTACCTATTACACCAAAGATTGATGCGACCCCTAAGGTTAAAGCAAAGGCCCTTGGATCGTCGCTTTGGGTTTTCTCTCTTATATAGACCTCATCCTCCGTGGCGGCCTCCTCCTTATTTCTTGCAAGCCTTGCAATCATGCTGGGAAACACACCAATCCCCGTTACCAGCCTGAGAAATTGCATAACCGTAACCTTAGAGGCATCTGCCCCCATTTCTGCACTAATTATGGGGGTATCGCTCATCCCCCCCGGCACAGCAGACATTAGGGAGGTTATGAGGTCCAATGGACTTAGCTTATATATAATAAAGCCGACGGTAATATTCAGCAGCAGCATGCCAAATAGCAAAACCCCCGCCGGCTTTATGATATGCTTAATTCTCTTTAAATCACTTTTTTCTACACCAACTCCAATGAAGGCTCCAGCAATTATTTGTGCTATAACCTTTATTGCTGGGGGCGTATAAGCCAGGCCTGTTGAGACATTAAATATTGAAATTGCGACTATGCTTCCCACCATCATTCCACCGGGAACCTTTAGCCTATAGAAAAAATAACCCGCTGCTGCACCTATAGTCAAGGTTAATAGAAAACCGTTCATTTTGTAAATCCCCCTATTTCCTAGTGCCTTGCTTCATTTAAAAAGTGTTAATGTATTTTATGCTGTTGCCTTAGGCCTTCTAGATTTAATGATATTTTTTACTATTGGGAAGAAGAGCATAAGGAAGCATGCAATTAAGAGAGTGGCGGTTATTGGCTTACTCAAGACTTCTACTAGGTCTCCATTAGCTAAGGAAACGGCTCGTCTTAGATTTGACTCTGTCATACCACCCAACACCAGACCTAAAACCAGAGCAGCTGAAGAAAACTTAAATTTAACAAAGGCATAGCCCAGGATTCCTGCAACAGCCATCAATATGACATCACCTGTACTGCTTTGAAGTGCAAAGCTTCCAATTGTTGCAAACAACACTATTGCCGGACCAAGCATACTGTAGGGCACCTTAAGGATTTTACTGAAGACCTTAGCTATTGCCATAGCTATAATTACCATAATAATATTTGTCACTATCATAGAAGCAAAAACACTGGATAAGTAATCAGGCTGAGTTTTTAACAGAAGCGGGCCCAGCTGAACGCCTTTTAACACTAGTGCTGACATCATTATTGCTGCGGCATTCCCTCCAGGAATACCAAGGGCAAGCAATGGAACCATAGAACCACCGGTTGCGGCATTATTTGCGGTTTCAGAGGCTGCTACGCCTTCAATGGCTCCCTTACCAAACCTTTCAGGAGTCTTAGATATCTTAACCTCTGTTGTATAGCTTAGGAAGGAGGCTATCGTAGCTCCGGCCCCCGGCAAAATTCCCACTAGGGTTCCTATAATTGAGGATCGAACAATCGTCCATTTTATGCTCCAGGCCTCTTTTAAAGTCAATAGATTTGTTTTAACCTTTGAGCCGGAACCACTGTCCGCCAGCTTTGTTGGATTTAGTGTTTGCTTAAGCACCTCTGTTATAGCGAACATTCCTATCATCACTGGGATCATTTCTACTCCGCTTAAAAGGGCGGTATTACCCCAGGTAAAGCGTGGAACCGCCAAAAGTGGGTCCATGCCTACTGTTGCCAGCAGAAGCCCCATCAAGCCTGAAATCAGTGTCTTTACCATATTATCGTTGTCTAAGGCAGTCAAAACGCTAAGCCCCAAAAAGGACACTGCAAATAGCTCAGAAGGTCCGAACTTTAAAGCAACATTTGCCAGCTGCGGCGACAAAAGGAACATTGCAATTGATGCAACAATACCTCCTATTGCAGAGCAAATCAATGATGCTCCAAGGGCTTTGCCTGCCTTTCCCTGCATCGCCATCGGGTAGCCATCGAAGGTTGTAGGCGCACTGGAGGGGGTTCCGGGAATCTTAAATAGAATAGCCGTTATTCCTCCCCCGGTTATGGAAGCACAATAAACTGCCACCAGAAAGGCAATTGCAACAATTGGGCTCATTGCATAGGCAAAGGGCATTGCAAGGGCCACCGCCATAGATGCACTTACACCAGGCATTGCACCAAATATAACACCAAGTATCGTACCGGCACAGATAAGCAGAAAGGTCTGTGGTGTAAATACAATTTGAAAGCCGGTTATTAACATATCAGCCAATATTCTCACTCCTTATCCGTTATATTGATTCCAGCATCAAGGCCAGACTCCTTAAAATTCCATAGCCCCTGGGAAGCATAATGCTCAGTCCCTTTGCGAATAAAAAATATAATCCGAAGGTCATTGCAAAGGAGCTGCCTACAAGAATTTTAATTCTTTTTTCACCTATAAGCCTTGCATATGCAATAATGAAGACAATGGTGCTGAGCAAGAAACCTGCAGGCTCAAGCAAATACGCATATAAAAGTATAAAAATGATACCTATGAATAATTTGTTTTTAATTAAAGCGGATATATTAACATTTTTTATTTCTTTAAAATTTCTGTCCTCTGTCGGTATGCCGCGATAGATTTTAACCATATTCACTATCATTAAAATTATAAGGGCCTTCAGTATCAGCTGCGGCCACTGCTCTGGGCCTAGCTCCGTTGGAGCCGAGGTAGGCATCGTGACACCGATATAATAATGGCAATAGGTAAAAATAATCAGCAGGGCACCACTAAACAATAGCTCTAGTATCAATATAATTCCCCTCTCTTTCAAAATATCTATGGACTCGGAATGAAGCCATTCCGAATCCATAAATTCATATATTATTTGTTGTATTTGTTATACAATTCTGTAAGGGTTTCATTTTCCTCTGTCCATATGGCTTGGAATTCTGCTGCATTTGCAAAACCAGGTCTTTGATCAAGGGCCATTGTCTTCATCCATTCCTGGAAATCTGTACTGGCATGGGCCTTAGTTGCAGCCTCCTCAAAGGCTTTTATAGCCTCCTCTGGTGTTCCCTTCTTGGCAAGTATACCCCTCATAGGCCCTAGGAAGGAATCAATTCCCTTTTCTCCGGTACATTCAACATCAGGCAGCATAGAAAGTCTTTTTTCAGATGCTACTATAATAGCCTTCATGTCCCCAGATTCCACCAGACCCTTTACCTCAGCAGGCCCAACGGTTCCCAAGTCTACATGTCCACCGATTATTGCAGCATTCAGCTCTGCACCATTGTTGAAGGCAACTAATGGAACATCCACACCTGCCGCCTCAAAGGTTTGCCTTACCATCATCCCATCTACTCCGGCTATAGTCATAACCCCTACCTTAACCTTGTCAGGGTTTGCCTTTATGTACTCCACCAGCTCGTCAAAATTGCTGTAGGGAGCCTTGGATGAAGCTATAATAACATTCGTATCATGCACAAGTCGAACTACAGGAACTAAATCATTATAAATATCTACGGATGAAAGCTTTTGAATATTAGCCAAGAGCAGGGATTGAGTCCCCAGCATAAAGGTATATCCATCCGCTGGCTGCTTGTCGGTATATTGTACCCCCATAACTCCGCCGCCGCCTTCGACATTGTTGATTACAATAGGTACACCTAATTCCTTTTCAAGTGATGCTGCTAAAGCACGGGCTGTTGAATCCGCACCTCCACCGGCACCCCAGGGTACAACCAGCTCTATTTTTCTTTCAAACTTAAATCCACCTTCAGCTTCTCCCTCCGGTGTGCTAACCTCTGGGGCCTTAGGACTGCATCCTACTAAAGCCATTGCCAATACTAACGCTAGTGCAATGTAGATAAAAAATCGTTTTTTCATTTTAATTTCCTCCCTTTTTTATATTAAAAATGCCTTCTACAGCATTTTTAAATCGTTATTCCTGCTTCTGGCTATCTTCTCTATAGTAGTTAATCAGACAGCCCTTGGTTATTATTCTCCGATCCTCCTGTGACAGGTCCCCCAGGCTTAGCTGAAGCTGCCTTATGTCCTCACCGATGATATAAGCCTTCACGCTATCCATACCTGCTTCGATGGCTAATTTAATGCCGGGTATGAAAATAAAGTCACCCTTTCTAAATTCCGCCTCCTCCTTCAATAGAAACGGAAGCATTCCCCAGTTTATAAGATTGGAGCGGTATCGCTTTGTCGCATATTCCTTTGCAATATTTCCCCAGCCCCCCAGTACTCTTTGACAGGAGGCTGCCTGTTCTCTGGCGGAGCCGTCCCCGGGCTTGTTGGCATAAATGACACTGCCGATTGCAATCTCCAAGGGATTGATACGGAATTCCTCCTCCAGCTGCTGAAGCCTGCTATAAACCTCCTCCAGCTCTTCATCTATATCTGCAGGATTTTCACCTGCCAATCTCTTAGCTTCATATGCCTTGACCCTTTTCGCCTCTGCCACATAATTTGGGTCCTTCCTCCCTAGTGTAAACTCCGCCAATTTAAGAGGATTGGAGCGGTAGGAGGAGGTTTCACCTGATGGAATAAGCTCATCCGTAGTTGTCACAGGATCCGTCAGCACCGATACCACCTTCAGAAGCAGATGCTCCGTAAGGGCTGAGAAGTCGGGCCAATCCACAATATTAGGGCCAAAAATCAGCTCTGTATTTTGCTGTCCCTTGCCAAAGCCGTTATACACCCGTCTCTTATATATTTCATCATTAAAGTGATATTCAGGCTTTTTATAGCAGACATCGATTTCATTGGCTGCCGTCAGACATCCTCCATTTATTGCGGTTGCAGCAATAGACCTTGCATCCATTAAAGCTACTGAGGCAATCTGACCATTGACTGGATCAGAGCCCTCACGATTTGGAAAATTCCTTGTTGTGTGCCTTATGGATAAACCATTGTTTCTGGGAACATCTCCTGCTCCGAAGCAGGGTCCGCAGAAGGCTGATCTTACGATAATCCCTGCCTCCATTAAGCGCTCAATGGTGCCATTCCTTACCAAATTGATGTAGGTGGGCTGACTGGAGGGATAAACGCTCATGGAAAATGCCCAATTGCCTGTAGAGCCCCCGGCTACGATATCCGCCACATCTACTATATTGTCATAGGTGCCGCCGGCACAGCCTGCAACCACTCCCTGATCAACATATATCCGACCCTTTTTTACCTTGCCCACAAGGTCTAGCTTAACCCTGCCATCAAACATTTCATTGGCCACTCTTTCCACCTGCCGTAATATGTCCTTTGGATTTGCCTTTAGCTCCTCTATGGTATAGGTGTTGCTGGGGTGAAAGGGAAGGGCAATCATTGGCTTTATCCTTGATAAATCCACATGTATCATTCCGTCATAATATGCTATTTCTGCGGGCTCCAGTCTTTTGTATGCCTCCGGCCTGCCATGCTCTGCATAGTAATCCCTGACCCTATCATCCGTCCGCCATATGGAGGAAAGACAGGTGGTTTCGGTGGTCATTACATCTATGCCATTTCGATATTCCACCGACAGGCTTTCCACACCCTCGCCAATAAACTCCATGATTTTATTGTTAACATAGCCATTTTTAAAGACGGCACCTATAATGCTGAGAGCAACGTCCTGTGGCCCTATTCCCCTTTGTGGTGTCCCCGTCAGATATACGCCTATTACCTCCGGTCTTTTTATATCATAGGTTCGGTTTAATATTTGCTTTGCCAGCTCTCCGCCGCCCTCTCCTATACTGAGGGTGCCAAGGGCCCCATATCTTGTATGGCTGTCGGAGCCTAGGATCATACTGCCACAGCCGCTCATCATTTCCCTCATATACTGATGTATTACCGCTAGATGTGGTGGTACATATATACCGCCGTATTTCTGTGCTGCTGAAAGCGCAAATACATGATCGTCCTCGTTTATGGTTCCTCCAACCGCACAGAGGCTGTTATGGCAATTGGTAAGCACATATGGAAGGGGAAAGCCTTTTAAACCACTGGCCCTTGCCGTTTGAATGATACCGACATAGGTTATGTCGTGGGATGCCAGTGCATCAAACCTAAGCTTAAGTGCCTCCATATTAGCCGAGGCATTATGCGCTTTAAGTATAGCGTAGGCAATTGTGCCTTGCCTTGCGGTTTCCTTTGTTACTGCTGCTCCTGCTATGCTTTTCAAGGCAGTCTCTGCTTCGTGGTTGTCCTCCACCAGCTCCCTACCCCTTACCAAGAAAACACCTGAGTCATAAAGCCTAACCATTTATCATACCCCCTTTATCACAGTCTTGTTAAACCGGATAGGTTTTTTGCTCCATATCCACGCAGGCAGCATCTATTAGGTATTTCTTTGCCCTTCTGAATTTAAAATACTCTCTGGCTACCTGAGGGAACAGGGCATAGGATAATATGTCCTCCTCCTGCTCCAAAAATTCCTTCATTTCATTTTTCAAAAGCACCAGCTGAGGCAAAATCGTGTCGGCAGGCCTGTCAACCATCACCGACTCCGCTCCTATGATCTTCCTCTTTATATCCTCATCGATGGGGGCTGCTGGCTTGCCGTATTCTCCCTTGACATAGGCCTTTATTTCCTTTGGCACCAGCTTATATCTTTCACCGAAGATGACATTGAACACCGCCTGAGTTCCCACCATCTGGCTAAGGGGTGTAACCAGAGGTGGATATCCCAGCTCGCCACGAACCCTTGGCACCTCCGCCAATACCTCATCAAATTTATCCAGCTTATTCTGAGATTTCAATTGTGATATCAGATTTGATAGCATTCCCCCCGGCACCTGATAAATCAAGGCATTTGCATCTACCCCCAAAACCTTTGGGTCCATCAAGCCCTCGGCGAAATATTTCTCCCTCAAGGGTCTAAAATGCTCTGCAACCTTGTTTAGCTTCTCCAAGCTCAAGCCTGTGCAGTAGGGGGTTCCCTGCAGTGTCGCCACCAATGGCTCTGTCGGAGGCTGTGAGGTCCCTAAGGACATGGGAGAAATGGCACAGTCCACCACATCCACCCCTGCTTCGATGGCCTTTATATAGGTCATTGATGCCACTCCACTGGTGTAATGGGTATGCAGCTGTAGCGGTAGTCTGGAAATCACCTTGATTTCCTTCACCAGCCTATAGGCATCGTAGGGCTTCAAAATCCCTGCCATGTCCTTTATGCAGATGGAGTCTGCCCCAATTCCTTCTATTTTCTTTACCAGCTGAAGGTAGTATTCTATTGTGTGTATAGGACTTGTGGTATAGGCAATAGCCACCTGTGCATGGCCTCCTGCTGCCTTTGTTGCCCTTAGAACGGTTTCAATATTTCTCAAATCATTCAGGGCATCAAATACTCGAATTATATCGATGCCATTTTGGATTGCCTTCTTGACAAATTCCTCTACAACATCGTCTGCATAGTGCTTGTAGCCCAGCAGATTTTGTCCCCTCAGCAGCATTTGCAGCTTGGTCTTCTTTACATGCCTTCGTATGATTCTAAGGCGTTCCCAGGGGTCCTCATTTAAAAAACGTAGACATGCATCAAAGGTGGCACCGCCCCATACCTCCAGAGAATGATAGCCCACCTGGTCCATTGCCTCCAGTATAGGTATCATATCCTCTGTTTTCATTCGGGTTGCGATCAAGGATTGATGTGCATCCCTCAGCACTGTTTCTGTTATATTTATGTTAGACATAATTAACCTCCGTATTTATAGCATTTTCGAAATGAAAAACAAAAAAAGGAATCAACACAGAATTATTTTCTGTATTGATCCCTTGAGCTAAATCTATAGACTTTCTCAATAAAATCAATTGATATATCATTATTAGACTCATTACTTTTATATCGGCTATTTTGAAAAGCCCTTCCTAGGAAAACCTTTTCAAACCCAGCCCCAATGCAACTAAGTTACTACTTCAACTATACATAAAATTAACAATTTTGTAAATATTGCTATAGAATAATAAATTCTAGGCTTGTTACATCTTTTTGTGTGTCTATTAAAATAGATGTCAGCATTAGATCACCCTGTAAAAGCTCCTGATAGACTCCTTTGAAGCTTGCCCCACAGTCCTTATAGAATACCTCTCTATTGAATACTACTATGGCGGTGTTTTTCTCATTTTCCAGGAGGGTCCTTTCAAATTTTGTCAAGCTGTCGGTTATTTCTATTTCCAGAATATCACCGTGGATAAAGGCCTTTAGGTTTTGTGGCCCCTTACCGCTTCTGTCCTTGATAATCCTTGCAAAGGCATTCTTAATATTTTCCTCTGCCCTTAGCTTTTCCTCTGGCAGGAGGCTTTGATTACGGAGCTTCACCAGGGTTCCCTTGCTTCTATGTATCTTAATGGCGGCCTTGTTCATTACCCGCATAAGCTCCCTGATATCGATGGGCTTAACAATGTAGTTTTCTATTCCTAGATCGACAGCCCTGAGGATGATGTCCTTTTCAGAGAAGGCAGTGCTGATTATAATGGGTACATCACTTACCTGTCTGATTTCCTTCACCATATTGATTCCGTCCATGCCCGGCAGCTGAAGATCCGATAAAATAAGATCCGGCATATGCTTTTTAAACATTTCAAGCCCCTCTGCACCGTTTTCTGCAACCATCAGCCTTCCTACCCTCTTTTTCAAGAAAAAGCTCATCTGCTGCACTACATCCTTATCATCCTCTACATATAGGAGCTTTAGATTCTTTAGCAAACCATTATCTATTGACATAGTACTACCCATCCTCCTCCCCTCATAGGATTTTTCTTATGTGGCTTCTTTAAGACCCTCTTTGTAGGTACTTATCATATGCTGAATTTTCCCCTGCAGCTCCGTAAGGGTATGGCTTTGATTTCGCCGGCATACGATTGCAGGTATATGGGGGCATAATAGGCAGCCACGGAAGCTATAGCCTAAGGCCTCCCTATTAATCGACCCTCCATTCTCATCCAATATATCTATATCGAAGAGCCTCCCCAAGGGATGATTTTCCTCGATATCTACAGCCAGCTGCTTTAGAACTGCTGCCGGGGCTGCTGCTGAGAAAAACCCCACTTTTCCTGCGGGATTGGACTCCACCTGTTGATTAATAAGCTGTATTCCCGATGCCTCCAAGGCTTTAAGGATTATCCTGCTTCCGATTTCGTGTATTACGTCAAGCTCTCTCGATTCCTTTATGGGCCCCGGTATATTTAATGTATAGGATATCAGTGGAATTCTATAGCGTACTAGTAATTCCCTTTGTGCCAAAGCTCTTTTTTCTCTTCCTGATAAAATTGCCTCCATTGAAGCCTCTGAAGCAGCCCTCTCCATTTATCCTACCTGACCCTTCGGATAACGTCAATCACTGTGCCATCTCTGTATTCCACTATTGCTACTATTTTTTCATCATAGGCTATACGCTTTGGCTTTCCTGTGATTTCCTCTGCCTTTTCCTTCAGCTCCTCTATAGTATATAGGGGCAGCTTTGTTTTTGAAAGCCTTTCTATTAGGTCCTGCCTTCTTGGATTGACTGCAATCCCTCTATCGGTCACCACCACATCGATGGTTTCACCGGGGGTAATCACTGCATTTACTCTATCCAATATTGTAGGTATCCGTCCCCTAATTAAGGGTGCCACAATGATAGATAGCTTTGACCCTGCCGCAGTATCACAGTGGCCTCCAGAGGCTCCCCTAAGTACACCGTCGGAGCCTGTAATAACGTTTACATTATAATCGATATCTATCTCCAATGCACTCAAAATAACTATATCCAAAACATTTACTGCACAGCCCTTATTATGGGGATTTGCATAAAAGCCTGCATCTATCTCCACATGCCTTGGGTTTGTGCCGATGGATTTTGCTGCCGTCAGGTCAAAGGATTGGGTATCATATAGCTTCTCCACCAGGTCCTCCTCCAGCATTTCAACAAACTGTCCAGTGATCCCTCCGAGGGCAAAGCTGGCCTTAATTCCCCTTTCCAGCATCGTATCCTTTATGGACCTAGCCACTGCCAATGATGCCCCACCGGTTCCGCATTGCATGGAAAAGCCTGGTACCAAATAGCCGGATTCCTTTATTACCTCTGCTGCATATTTAGCTATAAGCAGTTCCCTGGGGTTTTTGGTATACCTAGTGGCCCCTGAAACAATTCCCTTTGGGTCTCCGATGGCATCAACCTTAACTATAAAATCCACATCCGTCTGGGATATACTGGCTGGGACATTGGGGTACGAAACTATGTTGTCGGTTATCAAAACCACCCTGTCAGCATATTGGGCATCCACCTTCGCATAGCCCAGTGAGCCGCAAAAGGACTTACCAGAATGCCCATTGGCATTGCCATAGCCATCGCTGGCCGGCACCCCCAAGAAGGCCACATCTATCTTTAGGTCCCCCGCCTCTATGGCCCTGGCCCTTCCTCCGTGGGATCTTATTTTTACCGGATACTCTAAAATACCCTTTGATATGGCGTCTGCAAGGGGCCCCCGTAATCCACTGGTCTCTATCCTTGTTACAACGCCATTTTTTATATGCTCTATGATAGGGGCATGAATACCGTTTAAGGAGCTGGGTGCTATGGTTATATCCTTAATTCCCAGCCTTGCTATGGCATCCACCACCATATTAACAATGTAATCCCCTTCTCTAAAATGATGATGAAAGGAAATTGTCATGCCATCCCTTAGGCCACATTTTATAATGGCCTCCTCAATGCTCTCCAATAGTTTGCTTTCGCTAGGTGTCACTCTTGAAAGCCTTGAGCCGAATTTTCGACTGGTTGGCAGTATGCTGAAGGGCCCACTATATGGCTTCAGCTCACCTATGCCCTCAATATATTCCGGAAGCTCCCTCCCAATACCATTAGTAAGCAAATGCTCCGCCTCCTTCAAGACTGTATATCCCTGCTGCTGCAGCTAAGGTCAAGACCCTTTGGGCCCTTTCAATAATCGGCTTATCCACCATCTTTCCATCCAATGAAACCACACCGGAGCCCCTCAGCAGAGCCTCCTGGCTGGCCTTGATAATACGCTTTGATCTATCTATTTCCTGTGGTGTGGGGGTATAGATTGCATGCACCACATCTATCTGTCGGGGATTAATTACTGATTTTCCGTCAAAGCCCAATTGCTTTATATGCCTTACCTCCTGGGCAAAGCCTTCATCATCATTAACATCTGAAAAGACTGTATCCAGTGCATATATGCCGGCAGTCCTTGCCGCCAGCAGCACCTGGCTTCTAGCCGTCAGCAGCTCCACACCCTCCAAGGAGCGGGTGGTTCGCATGTCTGTGACAAAGTCCTCTGCTCCAATCGCTATCCCTACCAGTCTGCTGCTGGCGGCTGCAATCTCTCTGGCATTTAATACCCCTCTGGCGCTTTCTACAGCAGCCATCAGCCTTGTACTGCCCACCGGTATGCCTTCCTTTTTTTCTATATCCTCAATTCTCTCCTCTATACACCTTACATCCTCAGGGGTTTCCGCCTTCGGCAATCTTATGATATTGGGCCTTACCCTGACAATGGCCTCAAGATCCTCTCTGCCGAAGGGAGTATCCAATCCGTTGATTCTTACTGCTATTTCTGCGCCTTCATAATTTAAGCCCTTCAAGGCATTATATACTAAAAATCTTGCGGCATCCTTCTCATTGATGGCCACCGAATCCTCCAGATCAAACATGACGGTATCTGCACCAAAGATATGCGCATCCTTTACCATACTGGGATTATTCCCAGGAACATACATCATTGTCCTTCTCAGCTTAAACATTATATCTGTTCCCCCCAGTTAAACGTTTTCACATCGGCCGCTCTTAATACTGCCGTCTGAAGCCTCGCCCTTATCACACAATCCAGCGCACCCTTGTCCTGAATTCTAACTATTGCACGGCTTACCTCCAGCTCCTTCAATACCTGCCTTACCGTTTCCCTTATTTCATCGCCGAACTGCTTCTCGACGGAGCTGTTCAAATCAATAAGTATGCCATCCCCTGCGTTGGGCTCCACCACAATAGAGGCATCACTGGACTCTAGCGTTCCTGCCATAGCACTGTCCTTTATCTCCATAGCCTTCCCTCCAATTTTATAGCATATATCTATGTACCTTTTATTTTCTCAATAATCTGCTGCCCTTCCTCTGTCATCAGAAAGCGATAGGTGGTTTGGGGTACTAAAGCCCTCGCCTCCTCCAGCTTATTTTCCTTTAGCAGCTGCCTTACCCTAGATGCACTGATGACCTGCTGCTGGGCCTTTCGCCTCGGCACCTCTATTACCTCTATGGCATGCATCGGTAAAAGCGTCTTCATGGCTGTATTGTAGCTATTCGTCAGGGGACAATTGGGCTCCTCTCCAACATATCTTCTGGTTATATTGAGGGCCGCTGCAAAATATACTGCAAATATCTCTAAGTCCAGAGCTGCGTGGGTCTCCACCAACACATCCTCCTGCTTTAAAAAATAAGAGGGAAAGGTAGCTGATGAAATCAGATAATTTCCGGTTTCATGCACCAGCACATTTTTTAAATGCTTAGTGCCCTCCCTAACAAGCTTGAGCCTGACGCTGGAGGGAAAAACTGATCTGTCCTCCGATACAACCAGCACATAAAGAAAATCGTTTTCCTCAGCTGCCCTTTCTATCAAATACTGATGCCCCAGAGTAAAGGGATTGCAGTTCACCATTACAGCAGAGGCCTTTCCTTTATATGATGATTTTTGCCTTATACCCTGAACAAAGTCCCTGATGCCATCTCTTTTATTTTCCAATAGCACCACCTTGCCGGGAAGCTCTATAATTTTATAAAAGCCTAAATCTAAAAATATATGTATATTTTGAGGCTTGGTATATACAAATAGATGATGTATACCACGGCTGTGGGCTTCGTAAAGAAGCTGTGATATGACCTTATTGGCAAGGCCCAACCCCTGATAGCCCTCCTCAACCGCAACACATTTGATTACGTTTCTCTCCAATGAGCCGGTGGCTACTACCTCGCCTTTATTCAGCAAGGCATAGGTGTAATCAATGCCCGCCTCCAGCCTTAAGCTTTGCTTTTGTAAGAAGAGCGACACAAGCCCTCGAAGCTCTTGGTCTTCCTTTGTCAGCATATATTCGGTAAGGCTTGAAAATTCCAAGAATGTTCCCTCCCTAAAGCCATTATCCGTCGACCTGTTTACTTTGTTAAGTAATCCTCAAATTTATATTACCAAATATTCTGCATTTAGTCAAACATTTGTTGCTTTAAATCACATATGTTTTTGTGTTTTTTGATAGCGCATAAATTAAATAGATATTTAGTGGCTATTCATTGTATATTATGTAATTATTGCCTATTAATCCCGCACATTTGTAACCACTTTCAACATGTGATAACAAAGTGGCTCCGCCACGTTTGTTTTCCAGGAAACCATGCGTGCAAGCACCCTGCCGCCTCACCATCTCGGCGGCGCTCGTACCGCAGTACCACTTATTCGTGGCACTACTCGCCCCTCCTTATTTTAATAAGGGGTGACGCCCCCCCCTTAACACCCCCCCATTTCATAGGAATTAAAATCGAACTTTCCTATGACATAAAATAGAGTACATACCTTGATAGAGTTGAATATTTAAGCTATAATTAAATTGCTTTTCAACCCTTCTGTAAATCAAAATGTTATAAGAGGAGCTATACTATGGATCAATATGAAAAAATGAATGATAATGAAAAGCTTAAATTTCTTTCTAATCTTGCCAATATGTATTATGAGCAGAACCTGACCCAATCCGAGATTGCCGACCAGCTCTCCACCTCCCGCTTTAAAATATCAAAGCTGCTGCAGGAGGCCAGGGATCGGAATGTCGTTGAGATAATAATAAATCATCCTAAGGAACGCTCTACACAGATGGAACAGCTGCTGATGGAGAATTTTAAGCTGAAGAATGCAATTGTACTTAATAATCAGATGATGTCCCACGACCAAACCATATACGCCCTTGGGAAGCTGGGTGCGGAATATGTGGACTCTATTATTACCGAGGATTCTATTGTGGGCGTATTATGGGGAAAAACCCTATACAATCTGATCAATCAGCTTAAGCCCCAAAATAAAAAGGCAATTACTGCCGTTCAGGTTTTGGGGGCTGCAGCAAAGGATAATCCTCTAGTGGATTCACCGGAGCTTATTCGTCGTTTTGCTAAGGTTTATGGCGGTAAATACAAGTATTTGTACGCTCCCCTGTACATCGATAATGACTTTGCACGAAAATCCCTTATGCATGAGCCGGTTATAAACGATACATTATTCTTAGCCAATAGATGTGATATCGTGCTTGCTGGCATCGGAACTATAGATGCAGTTTTTTCCTCCAGCCTTTGGTCCGGCTATCTGGTAAAAAACAAGAGCTTCGATACAAATTCTCAAAGGGCTGCCGGCTGTATTTACGCACGATTGTATGACATAGATGGCAATGAGTTGGATATAGATATCAACAAAAAAATTGTAGGGCTTGATTCAAACACCTTCCCACAGATAAAATACAGAGTAGGAATCGCCTCTGGAAAATACAAGGCAGAGGCCATACTGGGCGCCTTACGAGGAGAGCATGTAAATGTTCTGATCACAGATGATTCCACAGCCTCCAAGGTACTGACCATGGCAGGATTGTAAAGACAAAAAAAACAACTTAAATTAAGTTGTTTTTTTCATGTATTCCTCCACGAGATAGAAAAATACAGTAGTTCCCAGCAGGTCTGCACTTCCACCGGGGCTTATATTCCTTTTTATAAATTCATCACAAAGCAGCTCTAGCTTGTGCCTTCCCTCGTCGGAGCTCATTCCGCCGCTATTCATGATATCCTTCGCCCGTCCCCTTACCTCCTCCAGCACCTCAGGAGAGTGACGATGAAGGATCGTTGTATCTTCACATACTTGCATAATGCTGATTAGGGTATGGATAAGCCGATGATTAAGGGGTAGATCTCCCCTCTGGCGGTATGCATCAAGACCATATTTAAAGACCGTGGGAATACCCTCCTCCACCTCACCCCTGATGCCCTTTGAATTATATTTTAAAAATAGCCGTTCACCATTGGAGAGGCTGTCCTTTTCCTTCAGTGGCTTTAGCTCCTCCTTAACCAGTCCCACCGTCATTTCCTTGATAATGCCAGGAATATCGGCAAACTCTTTTTTATCATATAGAGCCTTGCCTACAGCGGCACAGGAAATTCCCATTAAAAATAGCATTCCCTTATGGGTATTTACTCCCTTGGTTTTAGCAAACATCTCCCCTTCAGCCTCCACCCCGGTTCTCCTTATCCCAGCAAATATCTCTTTACAGGCCTTATCCGACATTCCCTCCTGAGCAAATATTGAAAAATACTTACTCAAGGCAACGGTGCTGTCAATAAAGGTATAATAATTCATGTCCTTATGGGCACCATTGGAAACGGGAGATACCAGCCCTGGCGAGGGAAAGCAGGAAACCTCATAGAGCATAGCCTGAACCGCAAGGCTACCTATTGCAAAGGCTGAGTCTGTCATACTATAGCAGCTATCCTTTAACTTCATCGTAGTGTCCCTCCCCTGAATGCTTTGGAATATTAATGGTGGCCCTTAGCCCGGTGTCGGTGTTTTCTATGGTCAATTCTCCATCAAACTTTTCTCGTAATATGTATTTTGATATATAAAGACCTAGTCCAGTCCCACTTTCTCCCTTTGTAGAAACATAGGGCTCAAACAATTTTGCCATAATATCCTCCTGTACACCTCCCCCAGTATCCTGGAGCTGTACAATTACCGCCTCTTCCCTATCCTGAAGCTGGACTTCTATTACCTTAATTCCCTCCGTTGTCGCAAGGGCATCTATGGCATTGTTTATTAGATTTAAAAGGACCTGAGCTAAAACATTGCTTTCTCCGTTAATCCTCGCCTCTATGTCCCCCGATATATTCGCTTTGATTTCTAAATAGTTAAGCCTTTCAACATTAAGCTCAAGTGCAAATTCGACAGCTTCCTTTACCTTAAATACCATGCTGCTGCTTTGGGGTTTAAAGAAGAATTTAAAATCATCAATCGTTTTCGATATCTTATCCACCAGCCTACGATTTGATTTAAATAAAGAATTCAAATAGATCCTGTCATCCTCCCCCAGCAGGTGATAGTCCTCTATATTGTATAATGAGATCTTCAAGGCATTTAAGGGCTGCTTTAGCTGATGGGCAATTGTAGCCGTCATTTCCCCCATAGCAGCAAACTTAGCCTGATGCATAATGATTGCATTTTTTTCCTTAAGCTCCTTAAAGTAGATGGCCTCCAATGCCAGCTCATTTCTCTTAAGCTCTACTATATAAATATATATAATCGTTAAGAGGCTCATAATTACCAGTAGAATAGCAATGAAAACAGTTGCCTCAGTTATAGACTCGAAGCTATGCATGGTTTCTAAATAGTCTATAGAGAAATTAAGTATGATGAAGGTGTCTCCAATATTGCAGGGGGTAAAGCCGTTTATTTTCTTTACTCTTGTGCCGTCCCCCGGCCAAACGGAGTGATATACCCCCACCCCCGATTGCTTTTGTATCTGAATTTTAACTAAATTTTCCAGCTCACTCCAATCGTAATCAGGATACTGTCTCCGTCGTACCTCAACAACCTCCTCACCCAAATACTCCAAAGAGGGATGCAAAAGCAGCCGTCCATCCTTATCCTTTATTGATATGTAGCCTTTTTGATTTAGCTGATAGTCTGCCATATAGGTGTCGTACAGATAGTCGGAATCCAACTGCATTCTAATAAAGCCATAAAGCTCTCCCTCCCTCTTTATAGGCTGAAGTAGATTTATGCTCCGGTCTCCTAAGGTATCTACAAAATATATTGTATTATGGGTATTAATCCCTCTGATTACGTCCTCACCGAATTGATACTTATAATTGGGGCTATCGGTATATGCCCTTAACAGCGCCCCTCTGCTATCGATTAGCTCTATGGAAATATACTCCCTGCTTCCCATTCTATAAAGAAGCTCCACCAATCTGACATCCTTGGTGCTTCCCTCCCTGAGGGCCATAAAGTCCGTAAAGAATTGAGAATCCTCAGCAATCGCCAATAAATAGCTATCCTTAGTCTCAAAATAAGACTCCATTTGATCTGCCACCGTCGTCACAATATTAAGTATATTATCCTGCTGAGATTTTATTGTCTTCTCCTGTATATACCTATAATTGCTTTGTAATAGCACCAAAATAATTACCATCACCAGCAGAGTACCTGCTATTACCCTAGCTATCCTGTTCCTGAAGCGCCGCTTTAGTCCCTTTGTCTGCTTTTCCACTTTTTTCACCTCAGCATTGTTATGAGATTTAGGTTTAGTAATTATACCATTTATGGCAAAAGCTTGTAAATAGCCACCGACTGCAATTGTTCTATTGCCCAAAAAAAGAGCTCATAGTTTGGTGGCTATGAGCTAAAAGGCTTACTCTAAAATTGTTGGCATTCTATGCAAGCTGTGTAATCACAAGATGTGCTGAGACCGGTTCCGTTCCCCCAGCCAGAGGTGTTATGGTTAGTGCAGTTGCATTGTCAGCTGGATTACGCACAGTGAGTATTGAATCCACTTCTATTGTAGTAACCAGTGCCATACCAACTATCTGAGATGTTCCTGTCGCCCGGCCTACCACCGTATAGGCAAGCTCAACACCGTCAAGGGTTAAGACAAGCTGACCGGCTTCGGACACACTAACCTGAAATAGAACCTGATATGTGCCAATTGCAGCCAATTCAAAGGTATCGACACCAGTACGGGAAATTGTTGTGCCACTGGTGGGTCCATCTTGAGGGAAGTCTACATCTGCTCCTGGGGCAACCGTTGCAGCGTTATCACCAGGCATTAATGCAAAAAAGTCTGCAAAGTTTAAGACACCAGCAACCCCAGTTGCTCCAGTGGCTCCAGTTGCCCCTGCCGGTCCTGTTGCTCCTGCTGGTCCTGTTGCTCCTGCTGGTCCTGTTGGCCCTATCGCTCCTGTTGCTCCTGCTGGTCCTATAGGTCCTGTTGGCCCGGTTGCTCCGTCTGCTCCTGTTGCTCCTGCCGGTCCTATAGGTCCTGTTGCCCCGTCTGCTCCCGTTGCTCCTGCTGGTCCTATCGGCCCTGTTGCCCCGTCTGCTCCCGTTGCTCCTGCTGGTCCTGTTGGCCCTGCTGGCCCAATTGCTCCTGTTGCTCCTGCTGGTCCTGTTGGTCCTGTTGCCCCGTCTGCTCCCGTTGCTCCTGCTGGCCCAATTGCTCCTGTTGCTCCTGCTGGTCCTGTTGGCCCTGTTGCCCCGTCTGCTCCCGTTGCTCCTGCTGGTCCTGTCGGCCCTGCTGGACCTGTTGCTCCTGCTGGTCCTGTTGGCCCTGTTGCCCCGTCTGCTCCCGTTGCTCCTGCTGGCCCGATTGCTCCTGTTGGCCCTGCTGGTCCTGTCGGCCCTGTTGCCCCGTCTGCTCCCGTTGCTCCTGCTGGTCCTGCGGGTCCTATCGGCCCTATTGCTCCTGTTGCACCCGTTACTCCCGCTGGCCCTATTGGTCCGATGGGTCCTATTGGTCCTATTGGTCCTATTGGTCCTGCTGGTCCGGTTGGTCCGGTTGGACAGATTATGCATGGCTTGGGACGAGGCTTTGGACGATGATTAAAGCAGCGAAATTCCACGCTGTTACCTTTCTTTGAACAACCTATAATGTAACAAATGCTTTTATTCTCATCATTGTTGCAGTCACATTTCATATCACTAGCTCCTTTAGTATTATTTGATAACACAAAATATTATCATAATAACAATATATTCGTTAGTGAAATTTATGTAACCCTATACAGTATTCTGCATTGATTCCATCCTAGCTTTTTCCTTTAGATCAATTAAAATACTCAATAATCCCCTGAATAATTTGCTCCACAATCTCCCTTTGATGCTTTTCATCTAACAAAAGCCCTCTGTCTATCTCATTTGATATAAAGCCAGCTTCTACTATTACTCCCGGTGCTGCGGTGTTATTCAGAATAAAATAATCTCCCTTTGTGGCGCTATGGTATGCCTTTAAGTCCAGCTTTTCATAGGCCGACAGTCGGTTTAAATTCCGCTGCAGCAGCTCTGCCATTGCTTTGCTTTCCTCACTGTTTCCATGGTAAAAGACTATAGGCCCCTGCTTGTTAGTATTTTTAATGCAGTTAGCATGGATACTGATAAAAATTTCAGCTTCACTATTATTAATTATCCTAACCCTTTCATTTAAGTCCTCTCGATGTCGACTGCCATTATTTATATGGTCATCCAGAGAAACATCTGATTCTCTGGTCATTATAACAGTAGCCCCTTCATTTTCCAGCTCCTCCTTAAGTCTAAGGCTTATTTCTAGATTTATATGCTTCTCCAATATAGCATCGCCAAAATGCGTACCACCGTCTATACCCCCATGCCCCGGGTCTATTGCTATAGTCCTTCCCTCCAAAGCATTAAAGAAGTATACTGAAATGGTCCGTTGGAAAAGCGACGTCATATATGTTACTGTTAAAATTACAATTACTAAAGCTAGCACAAGATAATACAATCGCCTTTTTGTTAATACTATAAAAATTGCAGGTCTTTTCATGCCTCTCCTCCTCCAATAATATCTAACCGTCTACAGGTACTGGCCTTCAGAATCCGAATCCTCAGTATTGCTTTATATTTATTCTGCAATTATTGAATTATGCCATAAGAAGAGAGAACAAAAACGCTTGTCTTTTGTTTTCTAGGGAAACCATGTGTACCACACATAAAAAACAGCAATGGAGGCCCTCCACTGCTGTTCTTGACAACATGATCTTTAGCTTTTATAACTATAGTATATACATCAGCACCGCTACAGTGGCAATGCCTGTTATTACCGTCACCAGCATATTTTTCGAATAATAGGCTATTAGCGCTGTTATGGCAGCGGCAATGATATAGCTGTTGCTCAATGAAAGGTCAATGCTGCCCTCCTTTATAAAAATAGCTGGGGCTATCAGGGAGGTTAGTACCGCCGGAGCTATGAAGCTCATTAGCTTCGCCACTTTGGGGGAAATTTCTTTTCTGCCGGAGATTATCATCAAAGGAAAGCGTGTCAAATAGGTTGCTGCTCCTGCGCCGATAATCAATAATAGCATACTAATCCTCATATTGAACGCCTCCTCTATTATTCTCCTCTGCATCAGTGCTTCTTCCCTTCACCTCTGAAGCAAGGTATCCTGCTATGCTTGCAAGGATAGCAGCTATAATAATATACCATTTACCGGGAATCAGTTGACTGCCTATCAAAGATACTATGGCAGAGGTAATAACCGTTACCACCATCGGAAGCCCCTTCACCATTGGCACCAGCATGCCTAGAAAGGCTGCCACAAAGGCAAAGTCAAAGATATAATTTAGCTGGCTGGATATAATATTTCCAAAGAAATATCCTATAGCGCCTGATATCCCCCAGAAAATGTATATCGTCATACCGCTTCCCAGATAATATTTAGCTTCGGGGCTATTCTTCTGAAAGTGGCTATAGGCAACAGCATAGGTCTCATCGGTTAATAGAAAGGAACTCAAAAGCTTTACCCCCAATGATTCCTTTTTTAAGTAGGGGGCTATGGAGGCAGACAGAAGGAAATGCCTTAAATTAATTATGAATACCGTTATAATAATTGAAATTCCACTACTGCCAAGGGCAATCATCTGAACCGCCGTCATTTGAGAAGCCCCTGCAAATACAATTCCCGACATTGCTATAGTCTCCAATATAGAGAGCCCGGCCTTACCCGCCAATACGCCATAGACAACTCCGTATATTGAAGCACTTAGTGCAAGGGGAATTGTGTCTATGAAGCCCTTAAAAAACGCTTTTCTTCTCTCATTTTTCTTCATATTAAGCACATCCTCAAATTTATATAATAGAATTATAGCATTGTAGGTGTATGGTCACAATGCTATAATTGTATGCAAGACAATTATTTTAGGAGGTATATTATGCCTGTTAATTCCTTTGAAAATTACCCAATGACCTGGAGACCCGATAGACGCAAGCTGACTTCACCGTTTTATATATCCTTGGCTAGTATGCTGGAATATGATATCTTAAACGGCTTTCTTGCTCCAAACACAAAGCTTCCGCCCCAAAGGGAGCTGGCGGATTTTCTCGACATCAACCTCAGCACCGTAACCAGGGCTTTTAAGCTATGCGAGGTTAAGGGACTGATATACGCTATAACCGGCAGAGGAACCTTTGTTGCTCCAAATGCGGGAAATGAAATATTTATAGCCGACAGCGAGGGCAATAAGAGCTTCATAGAGCTGGGACTTATCAAGGCCTTTGATTTCTTAAATGTGCATGTAGGAGAGGTAATCAAGGATATAGCAGAAAAAAATTATTTAGATAAGCTACTGGATTATGGATACCCCCTTGGAGCGCCTTATCATAGGATGGCTGCAAAGAAGTGGCTGGAGCGCTTCAATATGGAAGCCTCCCTCGACAATATTGCTATTACCTCCGGAGGACAAAATTCCTTTACCTTGGTCTTAATTTCCCTCTTTAAGCCCGGTGATAAAATTGCTGTTGATACCTACACCTATCCCAATTTTATAGAGCTGGCAAATATGCTGAATATACAGCTGATTCCCGTTGGAGGGGACGAAATGGGCATGCTACCTCAGCAGCTGGAGGCAGTCTGTAGGGCCAACAGCCTGCAGGGCATCTACCTATGTCCCTCCTGCGACAATCCAACTGCTGTGATTATGCCTATGGAAAGGAGAAAAGAGCTGGCGAAGGTAATCAAAAAGAACCGACTCATTTTAATGGAGGACGATATTTATGTCTTCCTTAGTCCCGATGGATACTTGCCCATATCTCATTTTGTGCCGGAGCATTCTATATATATGCACAGTATATCAAAGGCTATGGCCGCAGGCCTGAGGGTTGGCTTTATCGCGTATCCAAAGCAGTTTTCCGATATGATAACCCGTGGCATATGCAATATTAATATTAAAACCTCTGCGTTAAATGCTGAAATCGTCGCGGAGATGATAAACAACGGAGCTGCCGAAGGAATAATAGCAAAAAAGCTGGAGCTTGCAAGGGAAAGAAACAGTATTTATCGTCAGTACTTCGATATATATAATCCTCTGGAAAATCCATTAAGCCTCTACCGCTGGCTCCCCCTTCCCCGTAAATATCCGCCAAAGGAGCTGGAACAGGAGCTTTTACGCAGGGGTGTACGACTTTTTCATTCCTACAGGTTTATAGTAAATAGGGAGGAGCCTTCACAGTTTGTACGGATTGCCCTATCCTCTGCTGCCGATTCCCAGGAATTAAGGAGAGGACTCGAGATAGTTAAGGATTTTTTGTAATCCAACAGCTCCGTAGACTTTTGCAGGAATAAGCATTAAAAGAGGGCCATATAGCCCCCTTTTGCTTCAAAAGTCATTTTTAATTTGTATTACTTATTATAGGGTACTGCCTCCTCAATTCTCGGATTAAGGGGCTCATCCTCCTCCAGGTATACATGGCCTGATTCGTATGTCTTTCCGTCTATACGGATAAAGACATTAGATGCATTAAAATATCTAGCAAAGGTGTTTGTAATACTGGTTAAGGTTTGTCCCTCTAGGTAGACACCCGCATTCATTTCAGTAACCAGCTCTCCGGTAAAATCAACTGTTATGGCTGAATCATCGGGCTCATATACTATTTCGTTTATCTTAACATTTTCACCCAATACATGATTTATGCCTTCTCCCGGGGATTCCTTCAGCTTTTCCTCAAATAGCTTCTTAATATCGTCATTGGTCTTGAACTCAATCTCTTCTTCTGTATATACAATTTGCTCATTGTGGAAGTCTGGATAAAAGAAGGCTACCTCTTGATTATAGCTTGAATCCTTTTCAACCGCCTCCAGTATTGTTAATACCTCGACGCCTTCGCTGGAGAATTCAGTTTTAATTAAACCAATCTCCAAAGCGTAATAATCCTTTACAACAGATTTTCCATCCTGGCTTGTGGTGGTTACCTCGATGGCCTCATAATCTGAATGTGGCGTTTCAACCTCTATGTCAACCTCTGTAATTTCTCTTGTTCGCCCATCAGAAAGCTGCCATTTATTGCCCTTTTCAATCGGCTCCTTTAATATAATCTCGGCCTCGATGTCTTCACCCTCGTCATTCAGCCAGTCCAAAGTATTATAGAAGGAATACATCTCCTCCTTGGAGCTTAAGCGTCTGACCTCTCCATCCTTAACCTCATAAACCTGGGCTAAAGTAGTTCCGGGATTAATAACCCTCATCTGTGCTCTGTCACCCTCTATAAAATCAAAGAAAACTTCCTTTTCAGCATATTCATTGCCTTCTCCAGCGTAAGATAATTTTGTATTCTCAAGGAAAGGGAAGTAATCCGCAGCTTTAGGCATTTCCTCCTCTGGCTCTTTAATAGGTTCCTTGGCACAGCCTACGATCAATAAGGAAATAGTCAATATTATAAAAAATAGCTTTTTCATTTGTCATCACTCCTTCTGCATTTGTTGTACTATTGTTTTACCCATTTTTCTAGGACGAAAGCATATTGGTACATTTTGTTATCTAAAATAAAATATGGCTGCTATGGCTGCCTGGTATCATAATATTAGACGTATAATGTGATACATAAGTTCCCATATACATTTTTCCCAATAGTCTGCCACTATAAACATACTCACATAAGGCATATTGCTTTTTTGCTTTTTTGCTTTTTTGCTTTTTTTGCATTTGACACCTTCATTTATGGAAATAGTGCTATTCTCAGCTTATTATTTTGGCTTATAGCTATTCCAGCTGATATTGATATGCCCTATTGCTAAGGCCGCAGCTGCTAATGCAAGTAAAATTGACTGCCCCCATAGGGCGGCAAAACTAAAGGCCAGAACCGGAAAAACCGCCATTGGTACAGGTATAAAGATAAGGGGCTGCCACAGCAGCTTATATTCCTGGCCCATTATCATATATCTTGCCCAGAGACCATAGTAAATAATAATGCAAATAGCCATCAGCAGGAGCGCAGGATTGATGCCTCTGTTCACAAAGCTCTCCCTTGAAAATAGCAGTATAGCTAAGCAGGCCATTTGCCCTATTCTTTCAAGAGCTTCAAAGAGCTTGCTTTGCTTCACCTGAGCTGAAGGTATGTTTTTAGGTGGAAATATCGCATAAAATAATATGCTGGGTAAAATGATTGAAGCTCCAATAATAGCACCGATAATTGAAAAGCCCATATTCTGTCTCCTTTGCACATTTGAATGTTTAAAAGACCGCGTCCAAATAAAAAATCTTTGGAACGTGGTCTTTAGCGCAGTATAGGCAAATTTTGCCTATACCAAATCTCACTTGTTGGTCACGATCAGTTAATCTCTGCTCTTGCTCCATCGCAAGTATTCATCGTTTTTCTTTTCAAATTCAATTTCCCATCTGCTGACTTCATTTTCTGTTGTCCGATTTTTTCGGACAGTTGGCTTCCCTCTGAATTGAGTTTAGATTTTTTTTATCTTCAAATAATTTAATCGCATTCTCCTTATCCACCACGTATCCTCCACCTTTTAAACTTTACTGTCTAAACTATATTATATCAGATACAAAGATGTCACTGTTTCTTTGCTTATATAATATATTATTCGATAGAAATTTCCATTTTCCTCCATAATATTATGTGAATATTTCTGTTTAATTTAGGCTTTCTAACACTTCTCAACTTCACTGATTTCACAAACTTTATTTTATTTTTTAATAAAATCAAAAATGCCGTACTATTTATAGTACAGCACTTTTCAAAACTGTTCTCTTTATTCATAAGCAAAAAGGCCTCTATTATACCGCCCTTTTGCGACTATTGCTTCTATTTTCCCTTTCTACAACAGTTAAAAGGTAGCTTAAAAATTCTTCTCTAAGGTCATCTCTCTTTAAGGCAAACTCAACCGTAGCCTCCAGAAATCCCTGCTTGTCTCCTACATCGTATCTTTTTCCCTTGAAATTGTAGGCATACATAGCCTCCTTTTGGGCCAGAAGCCTTAGGGCATCAGTTAACTGCAGCTCTCCGCCCTTTCCCGGCTTGATGCTCTCCAAAGCCCCAAATATTTCAGGGGTTATAATGTATCTGCCTAGAATAGCGATGTTTGAAGGCGCTTCATTTGCAGAAGGCTTCTCAACAAGATCCTTAACCTTGTAAATCCTGTCCTCCACAGCTATGCCCTTGACAATACCGTACTTGCCCACAGACTCCATTGAAACCTCCTGCACACCTAAAATGCTGACCTTATATTGATTATACATTTCAATCATCTGCAGAAGACAGGGGGGCTCTCCCTCTACAATATCGTCCCCCAGCATTACCGCAAAGGGCTCATTGCCTATAAAGCTTTTGGCACAATGAATTGCATCCCCCAATCCTCTGGGCTCCTTTTGGCGAATGTAGTGTATGTTCACCATGTCGGATATTTTTCTAACTTCCCTCAGAAGGTCATGCTTACCCTTTGCCTCCAGCTCCAGCTCCAGCTCAACCGATTTATCAAAATGATCCTCTATGGCCTTTTTGTTTCTTCCGGTTATGATTAAAATCTCCTCAATTCCCGAGTTAACCGCCTCTTCAATAATATATTGCAATGCAGGCTTATCAACTATGGGCAGCATCTCCTTGGGCTGGGCCTTTGTAGCAGGTAAAAACCTTGTGCCCAGTCCAGCAGCAGGTATTACAGCCTTACGAAGCTTCATGTAATCTCCTCCTAATCTCTATTATACAAATCCCTTGTATAAACCTTATGGGCTACGTCCTCAAGCTCCTGGCTTAATCTATTGGAGACTATAACATCTGAAATACCCTTGAATTCTTCAATATCCTTAATTACCCTTAATCCTGCGAAGGTCTCCACCTTCAAAGAGGGCTCATATATTACAGGGTCGATACTGGAGCTTTTAAGACCGCCTATAATGTCCTGAATGGCAGAGGCCCTAAAATTATCAGAATCCGCCTTCATGGAAAGCCTATAAATACCTGCCACCTTAGGCTTTCGCTCTATAATCATATCTGTTATATGCTTCTTTCTGGTGGCATTTGAGTCCAATATGGCAGATATCAAATTGTTGGGTATGCTCCTGTATAATGCCTTCAGTTGACTTGTATCCTTAGGAAGACAATAGCCTCCATATCCAAAGGAGGGGTTATTGTAATAGCCACCTATCCTGGGGTCAAGGCCGACACCATCAATTATGGACCTAGTATCCAGCCCCATAAGCTCCGCATAGGTGTCAATTTCGTTGAAATAAGCAACCCTCATTGCCAAATAGGCATTGGAGAATAGCTTTACCGCCTCTGCCTCTGTTGAATCCATATACAGAGCTTGAATATTGCTTTTTTTAGCCCCCTGCAGCAATAGAGCCGCAAAGGCCTCAGCCCTTTTGGATTTTTCTCCTATAATAATTCTAGAGGGATATAAATTATCGTAAAGCGCCTTGCCCTCCCTGAGGAATTCAGGTGAAAAGATTATATTTTCAGTATTATATTTTTCCTTTATGGCTTTTGTGTACCCCATTGGCACTGTTGACTTAATTATCATCACCGCCTGCGGGTTTATTTCCAGCACATCCTCTACAATGGCCTCAATAGCTTCTGTATTAAAGCATTCCTTTTCAATATCATAATCTGTGGGAGCGGCAATTATCACGTAATCTGCCCCCTTATAGGCCTTAACCCTGTCGGCGGTGGCCTTCAGCTTTAGTTTCATCATTGCCAAATACTCGGTTATAAGAAAATCCTCAATAGGTGATTTCTTGCTATTAATCATAGCCACCTTTTCCTTTAATATATCTAAAGCCGTTACCTCATTGTGCTGTGCCAGCAAAACAGCCATTGACAGGCCTACATAGCCAATTCCTGCTACTGCAATTTTCATGGATTATCCTCCCTTATACGGTACATAGCTCCTTGACAACCTTGGTTCTTAGCTCAGCAACAGTTAAATCTCTCCATGACTGCGTTATCGTCAGTCCCATTGTCTTATGCACTTAATCTCTTTAATTTATCGGCAGTGCCATTGATTGCAGCCTGATAATCATCAAATAATCTTTCAAAGACCCTCTCCCAACCTTTTTCCATCGCATGAGCTCTGGCATTAAGTGCTAATTCCTGTCTCAAACCGCCATTATTAAGAAGATGCTCTATTTTTTTCGCCATATCCGAATCTGAGCCCACATTGAAGGCCAGACCATTTGTACCATTAACAAGGTTCTCCTTTACTCCCCCTTGAAGAGTAGCCACCACCGGCACTCCGGAGGCCATTGCCTCTAATATGACATTGCCATAGGTTTCTGTACTAGAGGGAAACACGAAGATATCCGAGGAGGCATATAATTCTTGAAGCTCTTGACCGAATTTATAGCCTGCAAATACGACATTAGGAATGTTTTTTGCCCTAAGCTCCTCCAGCTGAGGCCCTTCCCCCACCATCAGCAGCTTGTAGGCATATCTCTTTTCATTTAAAATTTCAGCAGCCCTTAAAAGCACCTCCAGCTCCTTTTCAGCTGCGATCCTTCCAACATATAGCAGCAGCCTTTCATTTTGCTTTACATATTGGTCCCTGACCCTCTGGCTGTAGTTTTCTGGCTTAAATTTATCTGCCTCTATTCCTCTGTCCCATATTTTCAAATTACCTATGCCCTTCCCTTTAAGCTTTGCAAGGGTGTCCATTGAGGGACAAAAATTAATTTGGCAAAAGGAATGAAACCAATTGAAGTATTTCCAGCAGATGCCCTCAAGAAATTGCAAACCATAGTATTTGAAGTAATCCACAAAGTTTGTATGATAGGAGGAGACCAAGGGTATTCTGTTGTCTCTTGCATACTTCAAACCCATTAGTCCGACGGAAAAGGGTGTTACAATATGAATAATATCCGGCTCAAAGCTGTCCAATGCGTGCTTTACCTCTCCATAGGTAGGCAGTGCAATTTTATATTCAGGGTAGAGATGAAATCTTATGCTGTAAAAGGATATTGTCTCCTTTGTTTCATTGGGACTGCCCTCTGCGGGGAAAAACAGCTTATACGCGATGCCATTTTTGTCCATATAGTCCTTTAGCCTATTCAGAGTTTTTGTAACTCCATTGACCTGGGGTGCGTAGGTATCGGTAAAAATTGCAATTTTCATTTACATTCCTCCTAAGGGCTTGTTATATGATTAAATAAGTCCAATTAAAAGTATTGTTTTAAAGGTTCCAAATGCAATTAATGTTCCTATAACAGTATCCGTCGGGTAATGAACGCCTAAGTAGACTCTTGATAATGCCACCAGCACCGCCAAGCCTATAAATAGTAAACCTAAGGCAGGGAAGCCATTTGATAAAACCAATGCCAATGAGAAGGCAGCACAGGTATGCCCGGAGGGAAAGGAGTATTTACAATTTGGTGGATTAATTGGGATTATGTCGCTGAGGGTAATATAGGGCCTTGGTCTATTAACGATACGCTTTATAGCCTGAACGATAGCCTGTGTGGTTAATAGTGTCACTATCATTTGTACTCCAATATTTTTGATTCTGGGATTCGGATTAAAATATAAGAAGAGAGCCATAGCTGTTGAAAATGTGGTTGAGCCTAAATGCGTAATTATCTTCATTAGTAAATCCAGTAGAGTGCAGTGGAGCCTACGATTAAACAAATAAAACAGAGAAACATCACTTCTTCTCACAAAACCAGTAATTGCATTCACTGTCTTCACATCCTTTCTTTCCTTTATTCTATTATTAATAGGTTAAAGCTTTATGAAAGAAAGGTTATGTTTTTGTAAAAATAAGATGAAAAGGGATTAAAAAAACAGGAGCTTGGTTATTAACCAAATCCTGCTTTGGTTTTTTTCATTCAATAACTTTAGATTGAAATATCGTATTCCATGCGCTTAGCCGTTTGCCTAGCAATCTCCGGTCCCAGCAGCCTTTTAATAACGTGAAAGGACATATTTATGCCTGCTGAGATTCCTCCTGATGTGATAATATTGCCTTCATCTACAAATTTAACACCCTGCTGCACCTTTATTTCAGGAAATTCCTGCTGGAGCCTTTCAAGACTTGCCCAATGGGTGGTGGCCTTCTTCCCCTGCAATAGCTTTGCCTTCGCCAACAGGAAGGCACCGGTGCATACGGAGGTCATCAGCTGAACCCTCGTCATTTCGGCAGCTATCCAATTGACCAAGGTATCATTGTGAACCTCCCGCTCTCTGGCTCCATAGCCACCGGGGATTATTAATATATCAAATTTTGGTGCTGTCCTAAAGCTATAATCCGGTTGAACCCTTAGGCCATTCCTCGCGGTTATCATTTGTCCCTCCTGAGATATGGTGCTTACCTCAAAGGGCTTTGTGCCATTGTCCCTGCTAGTTACCGAAAAGACCTCGAAGGGCCCGGCAAAATCCAGAACCTCCACATCATCAAAGAGCAGGATTCCTACCCTCCAGCTATTGTCCTCCATTTGCCTCTCCTCCTAATCCTGTTTCGTTAATCCTTAATCCTTAATCCCTAATAACAATTATCTCATGATCTTCATATTTTCCATTTAGAATATAGTAAAACAGCTTTGAATTGGTCTTCTCTCTATCCCAAACCTCAACAGCCGGCATATTGATTTCTTCAATCATAATTTTACTAATGTCAGGCTTAAAAACCTTACCTGCCAAAATTTCTATAGTTTCACCACCAGTAATTGTCATATTAAAGCCGCCGGTCGAATAATCTACATCTCCTTCGAAGCCTATAAAAGGATTATTCCTGATTAATCTAAACCCCTTCTTAGTCTCTTCAACCATGGCTGAACCAAGGGCTTCATCTCTATCGAAAAATACCAAAGTATCCTCCTTATATTTATCAATAGCAAGAATAATGTCCGCTTCCTCTAAGCCCTCTTCTATAGCCGCATCCATTGTTTCGTAGTAAATAGAGCCTTCATTTTCTATATTCATGCATGCTGAAAGACTTAGTAATAGTATTAAGAGTATAATAAAGCCAACCCTTCTATTCACAAGGCATCACTCCTTCTAAGCTTTATCGGATTTTGGTTACATTAATCCTTTCGGTTTTATCGCCCCAATTAATAGGCAAGAAAAGCCGCTATCCCCCCGTAATTATAGATTTTATATCAACCCTGAGCTCAATAAAAAAATCACTCCACCATGGGTAAGAGTAGCAGGTATGATTCCATATTTGCTGCCAACCAATCCGACAATTACACCCTCCCACAGAGTAAAAATCAGCATTGCAAGCCCTATGTCGGTGACGGTAGTGGCTAAAAATATATGACAAAATGCAAATAACACACCTGAGTATATTCCAGCAATGATCCAGCCTTCCCGCTGCCTTAAATAGCCCAGTACATAGCCTCTGAATAGTCCCTCCTCAAGGAAGTTACCCAACATAGTAAAGACAAGCAGTGATGGTAATAGTCCCTTGGCTACAGCGCCTCCCCTTTCGGCAATAGCTACATCATTGTAGAAATAAAGAAATGGTGCTACTACTACAATACAGCCTAATAAACCAAATAAAAGTCCCTTTAATTTACTGTTCTGAAACCACACAATATATCTGCTATTTTCACCGTCAAGGAAATATAAAGCCAGCATCATCAGCAGGCTGCAGCCGGCAAAGATTAAAAGAAAATATGGATTATCGCTCATTCTAAGCCATAGGACTCCATTTTCCTTACCCAATCGCCATAGCCCCAGTGGTGTCATGGCATCCCTCATAAGGACAAAGGTAAAAATATATATTACAATTCTAAAATGCTTATTAGGTCTTATAAATAAAAATACCAAGGCTATTAGTATTAACCCTGGGGCAATTCTAGTAGCATAATTGATTAACAACTGCATGGTTTCCATTAGTCTCTCTTCTCCTTATATGTTATTTGTAGGTTTGTCACTGAAGGACATATATTATGCTGATATAATACAGAGTAATATCACCGATTGGCCCTACTGGTCATTTTAACTAATAATTTGCCTGTGGCCAACGGCATACGGTAGCTCATTGCTGTTGAAATTCTGTCAAACAAGGTGGGGGTGATGATAAAGGACTTCTTATGAATGTTTTTAACAAGGCCTTCACCAACTTTTTTAGGGTGTGCTTTAAATTCCTTAGGAACCGGCAGCGGCGAGGAGGATTCGGTATTTGTAAGGGGTGGCTGTAAAATATGAAAGCTTACTCCACTTCCTAAATGCTCAAGGTACATGCATTTAGCAAAGGCCTCAATTGCCCCCTTGCTGGCGGAATAACCGCTAATGTTGGTAAAGCCTGTTACCCCAACACCTGAGCTGGTATAGCAAATGCGTCCTTTTTTATTCCTATACAATTGGGGTAAAACAGCCTTCGTAATATTAACAGCTCCGATAAAATTCACCTCATGGGTTCTTTTGTACTCCTCCATTGAATGCTCTGAAAGACTTTTAAATATACAAACACAAGCGTTATGTATTGCTATATCTATTTTTGAGAATTTTACTACAGCCTCAGCTACAGCCCTTTCTACGGACTCAAAGTTAGAAACATCACATATAATGGTGGAGAGCTTATCTCCATATACAGCCTTTAATCTATCTACTTCATCACAAGCTATATCAAGTACCATAGCAGAGTTCCCTTCCTCAAGCCATTTGTTCACCATGTAGTAGCCAATGCCCTTATTTGCCCCTGTTATCAGCATTACCTCACTCATTTTCATACCCCCTCGGTATTATTCCTTATAATGGGATATATCCCCCTGCAGCATTATATCTGCACCCTTCTCCTTTACCTCAATAATATTAAGACAGGCAGAATTAATATTTGTTCCACTCCAAAAGTCCTTAATTTCCTTATTCTCAAAATGCGCTAGAATGGCCTTTAAAGCTATAGCATGGGTGACAATTAATAAATTTCTATCCTTATACTGCAGCAAAATTCTTTCTATCTCAGACTTCACCCTATCCATCACCTGAATAAATGACTCTCCTCCGCTGGACTTATATAAATGAGGGAAATTCCAGAGGTTTTTCTGCTCCTCCGGTGAATGCAACTGAACATCATAATGCAGCTGTCCCTCCCAATCTCCAATATGCATCTCCATGAGCTGGTCAGATGCTATTATATCAATACCTCTTTCACCCCGTACTAGCTCAGCTGTCCTCAATGCCCTTCCGCTGGAGCTAGAGATAATAATGTCTATATCCTCAGTCATTAATCTTTCCCCCAACCATCTAGCTTGCCTTTCTCCCAGCTCTGTAAGCTTTGAATCCATTCTTCCTTGTATTCTTCCTTCAACATTCCACTCCGTCTGACCATGTCTTGTAATATATAGCTTTGTCATTGTATTCTCCTCTCTAAAGGCCTGTTATATGCAAATTAGGAAATATTCCTCATGATTTTGAGAATAGGTATATACAATCAAAGATTTCTTATTTCATATGATTATCCTTCATCGCCTTGTATCTACTTTCATCATTTTTCCATCTAATAAAGGCCCCTGTGCTTGAGGATACAAAAATCACTGCAAAGAAAATCACTAATAAATTTATATTTTCCTTTATGAAGCTTATAAAATCTCTATTCCTATACTCAAATAGTATAAATCTCAATAGAAAAGATGCTGCTACAATTAGCACAGAATTCCTTATAGACAGCTCTAATATAAACCGTCCTCTTCCTTTTTTTCTTTTCTTCTCCCATGCTATTAAAAATTTCTCCTCACTCAAGGGTATCCCTCCTAAAGCGTTATCTTTTATAGCCAATTCCATCCATCACGCACAGGCAGGCTGGTGAAACAAACTCTGTTGTGGTTGTCATTCTTACAGGAAATTTGCCATCACTGACATTTTTCTAATTTCATTAACTTGCCCCTTTCTCGACCCTTATCATTAGCATGAATCGCTTAATTCGGCTCCAATTCTTTAGAATAAATAATTTCAAAGCCATCCTCATTTATTTGAGAAAGCTCAAAACGTGTTACTTTACCTTCAAACGGAACAAAATCAACTTCTATATGACTTTTCATTTCTTCTAATTTTGATTCTGAGCCTACATAAATAGTACTGTGAGGTTTCCATAATTTATTCTCCTTTTGTGTCCACATATCGCAATAGGAGTCATATTCAAGATGATACATATTGTACAATTCAATTATTTCGCTACTTGGACTAACAATGCAGGTGACACAATTTCCTGAAAAAACTTCTACAGATATATATTGTATGCCAAAGGACTTCATTCCTTCTACGAATTTTTCTGTATACTCTATGATTTTATTTTGGTCTATTCCAAGATAAAAGGCTAGAGTTATGTGAGGATATATACTGTCTTTAGGTAATCCATATTTATCAATTAATGCATCTCTGTAGGCTTGTATCCTATTATTTGTCTCCTCATCTAAGCATAAAATAGCGCAGATTCTTTTCAAGGGCAATCACCTCGTAAAATATAGTCTTACTGGCTCCTGTAGAATTTTTCTTTGTATTTCTCATATTTGTCCCTAGTCTCTATTACTTACTAAATTTCAACACCTATGATGCACTATATCTCTAAGTAACCCTTATCCTTACCTACTAGCTTCATAATATAATTAATCAAGTGAACCAATAAAGGAAATACAGCGATGTATGCTAGCCTCGCATCCTTTATAGTAATGAAAATACCAACTGCCATTACAATCAAAGAATTAATGATTGAAAAACACAGCTGCAGCTTATAATATTCTCTCTTTTTATCTTCCTTCAGCTTTATGTTCTTAAAATAGATTGTGATGGTTTCCCTATATATTATCGAGTAAATTAGATAAGCTACACCAAGTAATATTAAAAATACGCCTAATAGGTTCATAATTAGCTCCCCTCTTAAATCAATAATAATGATCCATTTCCCTGGATTACTCTCTAACTAAATCCCGCTAGTATCAGTGCCATAGGTATATCTCCCAACGCATTTTAGTTTATCTGATATAAATCCCATTAATCGGCCCTGACTCCTCTTCAGCGGTGAAGGAAAGTCTATAATCTCCTACTTGATACATCATGACCCACGAGTCATAAAAAAGTTCATCGCCTTCTGTTTCCTCAGGGGCTAATAAATATGTGGGCTCACCCAAATTGGCTCTAATCTCTTTAAAGGTCATGCCTATTTTTACACCAAAAGCCGTTGCCCCATCACCAAAGGCGCCTATGGCAACAACCTCACCATGCTGTATTCCATCAGCTACATCGTAGGCACTTGTGAAGAACACAACCCCTCTTTCCTCATATATAAAGTATAAGCCCCCCATAAAATAATCATAATTATTGTCTATGCCCCAAGCATTTGCGATTTCTTCAGTGGCAGTGCCTATGGCAAATTTAACCGTATCTAGTCTGCCAGCCAAAGCTTCTTTAAGCAGTGGATTATTCTCATGGGTTACAAGGCTTTCATCTTCTTTTTCCTCTTCAGCTTCCTCGTAGTTGCCTGCTTCAATGTGATTATCTTTATCTATTTCTTTATCTGCATCATCTTTTTCAAGCTCAATAGAATTTTCGATAGGCTTATTTACCTCAATATTCTTATTTTCATCTGCTTCAACTGGCTTATTCTTACATGCTGTAAGCATAAAAATGCTTATAATAATTACCAAAGCTATCTTCTTTTTCATTGATTTCCTCCTTAACACTCAAATACTCTATTGCCCGATCTAAATTGAGTACTTTTGCACTTTTGCCATTAATATATATGTTATCGGCTTGTGCTAGAATTACATCCATTGCTTGCCTAGATGTTAAATCTTCATCCAGTGCCATTAATAATGACACAGCTCCTGAAACAATCGCAGTAGGAAAACTAGCGCTTGCCTCATCCTTAGTATCAACTGCAAAAATATCAATATCCTCAACAGCAATATTATATTTATAATTTAAATCTTTATCTAATCCCCCTACAGAAATTACACCCTCTATAGCAGCAGGATAAAACATACTTGTACCATTAGAACCTGTTGATGCTATCAGTAGCTTTCCTTTGTCAAGTGCATATTCCACACCTTCAAAATATCCCTCATATAGCTTTATACCTTTAGGCCCTCTTCCAATACTTAGATTGATAATATCAGCATCATGGTCAGCAGCCCACTTAATACCTTCTGATACAATCTCAGGCCAATCAAACATTGTGTTTCTAACCTTCACGGGCAAAATAACGGCATAGGGATTTATACCAAGCTTTGGGGAGGCAATAAGATGTGCCAGCACTTTTCCATGTCCATGCTTGTCTGTTGTATCAGTATTACCCTTAACTGCATTATAGCCTTCGATAATATTCGGATATGGGAAACTCTCATGTGATACGCCTGTATCGATGATTGCAACCACAATTTTCCTTTTAATATTTTCTGGGCTTATTTCTATCGTGAAGTTATTATACTGATGCCACCAAGGTGTTTCTAGATTAGTAATATCATATTTACTACTCATAACCCGAATACCGTTATATATATAGAACAATACTAATATCATTAATACTGCCATTAAGCTAATATATTTCTTCAGCTTTTTCATATATCCTCCCTTTTTAAGGCCTCTATGATCTACAGCTTCCGACTTTCAAATCATTATGTTGTTTCACAAATTCTCCACTCTGATTTAGCTTCTAGCCTATAACCATCAAACAATCGACCACCTACAGAATGAAGTATTTCCTCGGTTACCTCCACAACCTTCGTAGCATCACCATATGTAAATAGTAAGTCAAAGCCTCCATGATATCTGTCAGCAAAGTCCTGATCATATTTTTTCATAGCTCTAACTATCGATTTCGCCTCGCCGCTCCAATTCCCTATTGATGCAAAATAAAGCTGTGCTGCTTCATCATAGAGCTTGCAGCCGGAAAGGATTCTCTATATGCAAAATCCAGCTTATCGTAAATTACAACGATATCTAAATCTGACGTTTTTGTACCTTCTCCCCTGACAATTGATCCTGCCAAAATTAAGAACGCCGAATTACTGTATTTTTCTTTATATATTTTCTCAGCTATTCTGATGTACTTATCCATTAAAATACTCCTTTCAGGGCATACATAATGTAGATCCAATTATATTCCATCAAAACCCTCTCTATGGTTAGCTGCTTACTCTCTTAAAATTCCATACCCAACAGAATAAATTCTTGGTCGAATCCACATTTCTTATAAAACAACTGTGCACTTTGATTACATATCTCTGTACCCACTTCAAGCTCATCCATTCCTCTTTTAATTGCTTCTGTTTTAACTTTTTCTATTAATAATTTGCCTATCCCCTTTTCTCTATAATTATGACTTACAATTAGCTCATTTATTAACGCAGTACCGCCCTTGTGATAAAGTGTTTTATAAAAAATTACTGAAACGAAGCCTGCTATTATTCCATTAGCCTCTGCCACTAGATTTAAGTAAATATCCGGCTTCATTTCAATCTCATCGTATATATCAATAATATCGTCCTTGGAAAAATCACTGCATGTACTGGCTACCTCTGTCAACTCATGCATTAAGCCTATAACAGCTGTTAAATCTTCATTTTTACATGCCCTTATAGTTATATGCGTCACATGTATCCTCTCCTTCGTGCTCATTTCGTATTTTCAAAAAGTGAACAACTGATAGATTTCTGTGATTCTCCCAAGTCCCTTATAGCAGCTAAAACCCCATTAACTCCCTTATTTCCTGCGCCTCCGATGGTGAGGTTAAAAGCTCCAGTAGCTTTAATGCAGCTCTTATTGCCGTTTACTCAGCTGAAGCCAGGACTTAGCTATTGTGTCATATTTCTTACAATAATAATTCATATAACTTAAACCAATGTAACCCATAGCTTCCAAGCCCTAAATCAACTGTATCAATGTATTTAAATCCACACCTTTCATATAGCTTTATGGCTGGAATATTTCCTTCATATACATCCAGTCTTATTGATCTCACCTGAGATTTTTTACCATGCTGGACAGAAAAGTCCATTAAGGCTTTGCCGACTCCGCATTTCAAAAACTCGGGATGTACTACCAATGTATGTATGACATGAACTTCAGAATAATCACATTCAATCCCCCATTTAGCATTATGATATGCGGGTTCTGGCTCATGACTCAAGATAATTGAGCCTACTATTTTGCCTTCATGCCTTACTACAAAAAGATTATTATTCTTAACTCCATTTATTGCATTTTCACGTACTGGATATATACCCTTTATCCATCCCGGATAGTTTACTCCTTCTGCTAAATGATCATTTAATTCATTATATAGCTGCTCCAACTCATCAATATCCTGTGTTTTTCCTAGTTCAAAGCTAATGTCCATATCACTATTCCTCCTATCTGTTCTAATTATTTTTTCTCGTTGCAAATTTCCTACATTCATTCCTATGCTTTCACTAACCTTTACTGCTAACATTATTTAAGTATTATTACTTTATCCAATTACGGCTAAGTATTAAACCGTATATCTTTCCTTCCAGCTCTTAGGAAAGCTTAAATTATTGCCATAACAATATCTGATTAGCTGACCGTGATGCTGTATTTCATGCTCCAGCAATGCGAAAACTAATTCAACTTGCTTCTCGCTTATCTCACAGCCCTGCAAAAATTCTAAGCAGTCCCCGGCGCTTTTTTCAAGGCTCTGCAACACTTTTTCCTTTGAGGTGGTATCAGTTAGGGAACAGGAGAAGCCGCTCCAGCCTTCATTAATTATTGCCTTAAAGTAGCTCTCTCTTGCCCCTATAATGCACCAAAGCTGCTCCCCGATAGTATTTGAAGGAAGGTTTTTCATCTTCAGCTTTAGGTCCTCAGCCTCTATCGATTGTGCTAAATCAATGGTGAGGCTAAAGGCCTTCTGTAAACGCAGCAGTAGAATTTTCATATTATTTGGCTCCCTTTTGATTTTTACCAAACCTATACGCCAGCAATTGTTTATTGGGCTTAAACTCCAACAATCCAATACTTTCAACCTTAGCTTTTATTGGCATACTTACTTCCTTACAGATGTTTATTGCCTTATAGATCGCATCATAATTATTATCCATAACCAATGTACAATGTGGTACCCAATTGCCCGGCAAATAATAGCCCCATGCTTTCTCAATATATTTTTCAAGCCTTCCATGAAAATTAGAGTGAATTTCTAGTAATTCCATAGTTACTACGGGCTTTAAAAAAAGTACGGGTCTCTCAGTCATAAATAAACCAATACTAGGTAGGCTACAATAAAATGGCTCGAATTCTTTTGAAAAATCATAAATCTCTTCTTCAATTCTCCGTATTTCAATGTCATCATAGATTGCCAATGAAATATGCGGCTTGGTTCCCTTATCAGTAGATATTCCATTAACCTCTAATTTATTTCTTAACTCATCTATTTTTTATTTCATAGTTCCCCATATGTCATGTATCTTCTAGTGTTTAGCCCCTATTCATTATATAGGTAACGATAATCAAGCACACAGCCCCTATTATCATAGATATTGTTTCCTTCCTCCAACTTGCTGTAAAAATCTCACTTGGATTGTCCTTAAAGTATGCGATCTCAATTTCATCCCCCACCGAAGTTTTCATGGAAGCTTGAATCTGCTTAGATGATATGTATTCTCTACCGTAAACCCAAAATCTTACCCGCACCAGCTTTGAGTTTTTTATCATTCCTTCAGGTACTACCGACACAACCTCTATCACTGTTGCCTTGGTATATGCGATCTTACTTTTGTTCAATGCAATGCTGACATGCTGATAAATACTATAGAATATACTAAAAAGAGCTGCAGCACCAAAGAGTATAATAGCCAACCCATAATCCTTCATGGTAGTCCTCCTTTACAACATTAAATTATACTTAAAAACCTCCGTTTCCTGCCCCTTTTCATCAACTGCTTTACACACAAAATCCCAGCCTAAGCCTTTGTAATATTCAGAGGTATGCTCGGTTCTTAAATATATTGACTCAAAGCCTAGCTCCTTTACAACCTTTTGAACATGCTTAATCAACAACTCTCCAATTGCCTGCCCTCTATGCCTTGGGCTAACATATAAGGATGCTAACCAGGGTGTTAAAGCATCTTGAGTCTTTAAATCGTTTTGAAAAATAGAAACAGTTCCCACGCTCTCATTATTAGCAATTGCAACAAATGCCATTGGATAATCCTTATCGTTAGTATTACTTAAATACGCTACAACCTCATCAAAGCCGATGCTGCCATCGGTCTTTATAACAAATTCATCATAAATCCAAGCAGCAACAGGCTTTATGTACTCTGGATGCTTGTGTAAGTGGTCTATATGCACTCAAATCCCCCCTCAACTAGTTTATAGCTTTAGTCATTGCATTTATATAATTACTTTCTTTATTTTAATGCTTATCTAGTGACTTTCTGTAGAAATATTTGTATTCGTATTCAACGCAACATTAAATCTTACAATATCCTGTATTAACTCTGCATCTAAGTCTCTATCATTTGGTATTTGTATAGTTCCATTATGGGTTTTATAATCCTTTAGTCTATCTAAAAAAACCTCTACTGCCTTTGCCCCACAATATAGGCCTATATGCTTTTTGTTGGCAGCAAAGTGAATAACATTTCCTCTTAAATAGAAGGTGGGCATCCCCCAGCTGATTTTTTCTGTAAGCTCTGGAGCTGCTGTATTAATAATTTGTCTTAGCTGCAACAGCTTGGGTTGTATCTCCTCAGTGCATTCTGCAATGTATTCATCAATGCTCTGGACTCTTTTGTTTTCTTCCATATGTAGGCCTCCTGTTTAATTAGCTTCCCTTTTCCCAATATTTCAGAGATTATAATCCCTTGTATTCTTAGTCACTCTTATAATCTTTCCTTCTCCTTCAGTTCTCTTAAGGTGCTTTTTATCTGTGCCAGCTGAATTAAAATAGTAATGTGAGATATTATAGCCAAGGCAATAAGCACAATCCAAATACTAAAATAGTTTAAGGCCAATATCAGTAGTGCAACCAATGAAATTATTAAGAAAAATTTCATTACCCCTTTAAGATTATCCATAGCCTAACCCTCCTCATATCTATGATGCTGATTAATTAGCTCTAATGCATTAACCTGCATTTCTGCTTAAATATTGCATCATTATAATTAGAATAGTGCCTAGGGCGATATAAAAAACTGACGTTGACGGAAAAACCTTATCCTCTATTTTTCTTAGCTTGTCTACAAGACCAGAATACAGCTCTTGATAAAATTCTAGCTCTTTGGCATCCTTCAGGTTTATCTCTACGGAGTTCATGCTTTGCGAGAGGGACAATCGTGTATATTGGTATTCATTAAGTATGATATCCTTCTCCTCTTCAATGTACTTTATATCTTTAGCCTTCAATACGTCTATAATAGCCACTTTGACCATATCCATATTTACATTGGTTATGGTGTATTTCCCCTTCGTCATAACATAAGCGAATATTAGTAACACACTACTAGTGAATAAAATCGGTAAAGTATATCCACTTTTCATAAGCGCAATCGATGGATTCAACAGCAAAACCAGTGATAGCAATGAACTATCTAGGGTGCGTGGTACCATTATTCTTTTTCCCCGTAGTAATATTAGTCCATAACATATCGTTAATGCGCCAAATAAATATGCCATTATAACAGACATAATTATCCCTCCATAATTTGTATTTGCTATTCTGCATAAAGTGTTTTCATTACAATACCTATCTTCGACTCATATTGTTGCTTATATAAGAAACATATTGTTGCTCTAAATGAGGAGCGATTATCCTCTATTTTAATACGCTTATCTTATCAAGTATTATCTTCACAATTCCCGACGGATTATTTTCTTCAGCATCAATATATACATTAAAATCGTGTTTTATGAAGCCTTCAATACATTCCTCTGTTTGTTTAAATACCCAGCTGCCGGGCACATCTCCCCGATCAAGAAGCCTTTTGTGTATAGTTTCCTTTTTAGCTGTTAAACAAAAATGATACAGCCTCTCATCTATTTCCTTAAGTCCATCTCTTATATAATTATAGTAATCATAATTTCTGATGGTCATAGGCATTATAAGGTTCCTTTTATATTTCTTTTTTATCTCCGAAGCCACCTTAACGGTAAGGACTCTCCATAGCTCCATGGCTTGAAAGTCATTTTTCCTTTCCTCCGGGTGCTTTATATCCTCTTTTATAATATTTCTCAGCATGAAGCCTACCTCCTCCGGGTCAAATATCATGCTGTTTTCTATATGCTCTAATAGCATATTTGCTGTTGTCGTTTTGCCAACACCAAAGGCACCGTTTATCATTATTATCATTTTTATTTACCCCCTGCTGCTTTGCCTCTGAGCTCTTAAGGCTATCTCCATTTCTATTGATGAGTCCTGATTTTCTTCTATTATTTCTACACTTATTTTATTAATTAGAGCTCTAAAAGATTTGTCCATAGTCTTAACCTCCTCTAGGGCCTGGCTATAGCGCTCCTCAGCTTCAATACTTCCCACTGTCATATGTGGGATGTAGCGGGTATTTTTAAGCCATTGAGGGCGATACACTTCCAGAATCCCTGTATATAGCTTCTTATGGATTTCTATTATTTCCTCTTGACCTTCTTTGAGATTTAGAAATATGTAATTTCCATTGATCCTTGAAGGAGTAATGCCCTTCAGCTCTATATTAAAAGGAGGAAAGGATAGTAGAGCCTCCTCAACATGTTTTTTCAGCCGATTGTACTCAATATCACTAATAAATGGGAATACAAGGGTAATATGGGGCCTGACGTTATATGCCAAGGGATCATATTTTTTTCGTATTTCCTCTATAATAGCTATATTAACAAACTCTGGAAAAATCATGATACATCTACTGTGCATAAATGCTTCCTCCTTTTTACAACTGCATACCTAATCTCCTACTTAATATCAATCTGAATCATCCTTGTTCTCCTCTTGTAACTGCCTTTATCTATCTTGTAAGCTTAACTCTATTTTTTCAATTGTAAAACCCCTGCACATCCTGATATTTGGGTATAACGTACCTTTAGCTCCAATTGCACTAAAGATTTTTCTAACTCCTCCATCACCATGTAACACTCATCATTATCCCAGTCATTACCCGCTTCTACCCTGCATTTTTCTAGCGCCTCTTTTGTCTCAAAGGCCACATCTGCCAATATTATTAGTCCACCTTCATTTAAGACAGCCTTTAGCTCTTCGATAAAGCTGATCTTTTCATTATCATTCAAATGATGAATTGCATAGGATGATACTATATAGTCAAACCCAATAACCTTTAATTCCTTTGGTAAACCCTTCTTCATATCACCTATATAAAAATTTCCCTTAGGCATTTTAACTTTAGCCTCTGACACCATACCCTCTGAAAAATCCAAGCCATATATTAATGCGTCCTTCTTATATAGCTCCTGTGTCAGTAAGCCTGTACCTACACCTACATCAAGAATATTCTTTCCCTCTGGCCCTTCGATTTTCCCTTGAACAAAGGCCAGTACCTCGTAATATCCCTCAAAGGGGTAGCCCTTACTAAAGCCCTCTATTGAGCTGTCGTATTCACCTGACCATTTATCAAAACCCAAGTTGTCTAGCATTAAAATCCTCCTTAAATTAAGTTGTCTCACCCGCATCAATTCTGTTGCTATTTTTCTGCATATTTATAGCCCAGCAAAAATATAGCTAGCATCATAATATGAGCCACCAATATAATACTTGTACTGTCAATTGAGCTTGTTAAGAAGCTTAGCAGCATACTACTCAAGCCGGAAAAGCCTAATATATAGTGCTGAGGTATTTGGGCAAGCAGTAGATTTCTTCCTGAATCCTGCAGCAGCATAAACTGCCAAACAAATAGAAATAAAGATATTCCCCATGCTATGTTGCCAAGAATTATGCCCTTCAGCCTGCCTAATTTTAGGCCTCCAAAATACTTGCCTACAAGAAACCAATAAAATACCGATCCTATTTGCCATCCATATAGAAGCGTGCTGGTTATAGACCAAAAGGTTGAGGAATCTATCGTAAGCCCATAGCTTAAGAGCCTGTTAATGGCCTCTCCTGCCAAATATGGAACTATTACCAGTAGAATCAGTTTAATTATTTTGCTATTTTTCATTTGTATAACCCCCTCATAAATTAAATATCCATTACAGCAAGCCTTATGAAATGGGCTTGTATTCAAAGGTAACAATCCCGCATTCCTCACATCTATAGGCGGCTACTTTCTTTGATTTCCACATAGGAACCCCCACCAGCATTTCACTTTGATTTTCAATAACCTTATTTTTTTCATTCTCCGTCCATAATATCTGTCGTGGAGAAAAGACATAGCCCTCTTTCATTTCCCTACCACATAGTGGACAATCAAGCTTTTCTAGTCGTCTCACTCAAACCCCTCCTAATATATTACTGCAAATAATTATAAGCCTCCTGTTATAGATTAACCCTTTCACTTAATTCATTAATTAATCGGATGTATTTATCTCCCCACTATTTCACTGCTTTATTTCTTATTTCTCAACATTAGTGCTTGATAATTCAGACCTCCATCACCCTCCGTTGCTATAGCTTTAAAGTCTATTATTTCAAAATACCTGCCTGTAGCTTCCTTTATACCCTCGTCGGTGAAGAAGGAAAAGAATCTCTTAGGCTCGTAATTATCCCCCTGCCACCTACCTTCAAAATCATAGCCGCCATAAACCCCTATATATAAAAGCCCCTCTGGCGTCAATATTCTTTTTATATTCTCCAAGACCTTAGGCAAGTCTGCCTTTGGAATATGCAACAGACTATTCATCGACCATATTGCATCAAAGGTTGCCTCTGGAAAATCCAGATTATAATAATCCATTTCCACAGCCTTTAGCCCCTTGTCCCTGCAGGCCTTCACCATTGAGGTGGAAATATCCATACAGGTTACCTCCAGTCCATGCTGACTTAAATATTCTCCTTGCTTTCCAACTCCGGCTCCCGCATCCAGCACCTGCTGCTTTTTCTCCTGCTTCATTATTTTAATAAAACGATCCAGCTCCTCCAGTTTCCAGCTCTGAAGCCCTCTGCTTTCTCTAAACTCGGTGCTATTATCATAGCTGGCCTTAATCTCATTTTTGTGTGTTTCCATTTCAGTCCCTCTTTTCTGTTATTATTCGCCTTCATATGGGGTTAAACTAATTTTGCTTTAGTAAGTGAATATATTTGTCATAGAATTCTCCTGCATCCATTTTAAAGCCATCCTTTACGGCTGCTGGGCCATAGGCTTGTAGTATCCTTTTAATCAGCTCACAGCCTATTCTATATGTAAACCTATTCTCACCAAATAAACGTTCTATACATGCCTCCTTCTCAAGAGTTCCCACCTCAATCTCACCTATTGCTATCAAAAACCCATTTATACACTTCTTCATTTCTGCGTTATCTGACAAAACCCCATAATCCTCTATTGTAGGATAGTCCCCTACACTCTGGGGAGCTGTACCCCTTAGTGTAAGAGGAAAATAAACAGCATAGCCTTCGTTTTGTAGAAAAAGCTTGAAATAATCTAACCAAGCATTTTTTCTTTCTATAGTTGCAAGTTTGGGAATTTTATGAAGCTTTTCGTAAATGACATGAGAAACCTCATGAATCATCATATACCAAAGCTCCATTGGATTATCTATATAGCATTTATGAAATATATTAAAGCAAACAACATCATTAAAGCCTATTCCGATATCATAGCCTCCTATAGGACATATCGTTATAGTATTCAAAGCATCCTGAGATACAATATCTCCGTAGATCTTCGCCAGCTGATCAAGCCAAAGCTCCTGATGTTTTTCAATAAACTGAATCAAGGGGTCTGTGGAGAGGATTAGTTCCCTATGGATATCCATATGCTTAAAGCCATAAAAGGGGCTTTCCTTTTCAGTTAGAGCCCTTTTAATTCGTTTGCTGCTGGTACCGTTGCTATAATGCTTCCCGTGCTTTAACACCGTATGGTAGGCCCTATGCTGCATCAGCGTTTCAAAGGATGCATTCCCACAGCAGAATTCGTTAAATAGCTTGTAGCCTTCATAATCAATTTTCATATCCAATTGTCCTCCTGAATATGGATGTCATTTCTGTAGCTGAAGCCACTCTTCCTTCAAAAGCCTGTATTCAACTCTGTCCCTTAAAGCTCCGTCGTGCCACACCTTCATTTTATACTCTGCCTCTTGAATCATTCCCAGCCTTTTCATTATTCCTTCTGAGGCCCTGTTATGCTTTATACATCCTGTTTCTATTTTAAATACATCTGCCTTCTGGAAGGCAAACTTTATTACCTCCCTTGCGGCTTCTGTGGTTATACCTTTACCCCAAAACTCTGGAAGTATAAAATAACCCATATTTACAAGCTTACCTAAGGGTGTATTTAAGGTAACGGTAAAGCCTATTTCACCGATGTATTCACCAGTGGTTCTATCCGCTATTCTGAAGAAATATTTTTTTCTTTCCTCTAATCCAGCCTCCTCAATGGCAGTGCTTAGATTCTGCAGGCTTTCTTCTAAAGAATTTGTTCTTAAATCCTCGACATAGTACATAGCCCTTGAATCCGACAGTAGTCTATGGATATCTGGAAGGTCCTCTATAGTATGGTCACTTATTGTCAAACGCGTTGTCTCAAGAGAAATCATTGCAGCACCTCTTTATTTTTCGTAATATTTATTGGTTTTTATCTGTCTACATCACCAATACTTTGTTAAGTCACAATGTGAATGATTAACTTATTTAGCTAATACTGGCCTCATCCGGAATTCCTCACATACTGTCCTCTTCGAATATATGCTGAACTGATATTTTCTCCAAGCTTATCTTCTGATCTAGCTGAAATGGGTATTGACCGCGGGTCCAGCAATGCATAGGCTTCGTTTTCACTAATGCTAATATTATTAAATTTGATAGGTAGTCCTGCTGAAGTAAAATGACTTTTTCCCGTCATAAGCTGAAAATGAATATGGGGCTCGCTACTATTTCCTGTGTTGCCGCAGCTGGCTATTGCTTCACCCTTCATTACCCTCTGTCCTACCTTCACAGCAATGCTCTTTGGCATAATATGCGCTATCATGCTGTACTCCGTATCATTATGCTTTATGACTAGATGATTTCCGCATATATCCTTAATATTGCCATCCAATCTTCCATTTCCAAATATTTTGCTATCCTCGCATTTATCATAGATATAGACTACAGTGCCATCCTCCGGTGCAGTTATTTCTTTGCCATAGCAGTAATAGTCCTCGGGCCTATGCTTATCACCATCATAGGTTTTTCCCTTTTCATCAATGATCAAGAAATCATATGCGTATCTTTGGGAGGGTACAAACCAAGAGTGAGATATTTCTTTAAAAGCTCCGCCATTCACAACACTCCATTCCCCCTTAAAGGGAAGTATGTAATTGCCCTTACAGCTATAGCTTTCTATGGAGGGCAGTTTAAAGCAAGACCTTATAGGAGCAAAAGGGAATGTGATAAGCTGCTTTAAGCATTGCAGGTTAAATCTAAGGTTAAAAAGAAAGTCTACAAAAAATAGCAGGAAAAAGAACCAAAAAAATTCCAGAATCCTATTATTTAGTAGTCTACCTACAACTCCTATTAGACCAAGCCATTTGAGACTATTGATTATCCTTAAAAATCCCTTCATATCTACTCCTCCTTACATTGCCATAAAGTATGGTATATCTTCAGTTGTAATATATTTTGCAGAAACATTTTAACTACCAAAACATTGCTTTTTGAACTTTCGATAACATTAATTAAATACAAGTATACTTAATAACTCGTTTCCAATATCTATATACGTCCCCTCCTGTTTTGCTGACATAATGAGAATATTCAAATCCAGCATCAACTAGATTTTTACTTGGTCCTTCTCTTTTTCTGTCATCCTCTCCCATGCAGTCAATGATGTAGCCGCCGCTTTTAACGACCCTTTCTAGATTAGCCAGCTCTCTTTCATAGTCATCTCCTACAACATGTGCAGACATGACTATATCAAAAATATTATCCTCAAAGGGTATTTCTTCGATAGTTCCATCTAAAACCACTACATTTTTGATACCTTCTCTTTTAATCTTATCCCTCATAAACTCCCTCAGCCTATCCACTGGATCACTGGCATAGACCCTTCTTGCTTTTTTACTGGCTGCAAAGGCTAATCGTCCCGTTCCACTGCCTACATCAAGCACCAGTTTATCTGTGAAATCAACTAATGATAATAATCGTTCCTCATCCCATTCCCTAATGTAGGGGCAAGCCTTTTCCATTACCTCCGGGTATGCATAAACTACAAAGCTATCTATCATACTTAACAGCTGTACTTCATAGTCTCTTACCTCATCAAAGCTTAAATCTGTAGGTGCCTCCATAACCAGGCACGAAACCCCATCTGCACTTTCAGGACTTTTATTATCGAAGTACCAGCGTATTGCAGGATTATAGGCTAGAGCAATACCTAAAGCCCTTCGATACTTAGCACTACCATCACAATACCTTGAATCTCCGAATGCTACCAGTTTCTGTATAATCCATCTATCCATAAGTAATAAACTGTTGATGGAAAATTCCTCCGCTTTAATCCAGTTAAAAGACATTAAAATCCCCCTTTTATAGCACCTCAAAATTCCTTATTAGCATCCCATTTGCCCTCATCATCCCCATCTTTTTATAATAGGGCTGAAGCTCTTGATCACAGATTAAATCAATCATATAAAAGTCCTTTAGCTCCTCCAGCATCCTTTTAATCAGCTCAGTGCCGATGCCTTGGTTTTGATACTCACTTAGCACCTCCAGCAATGGAATATATGCTGATAGTACTCCGTCGCTAATAGCATTGATGAAGCCTATTATCTTTCTCGTCTCCCCATCTACTGCCACTATTGCTTTAAAGCTTCCCTCTAATATTTGCTTGTGCATAGCTAAGCTAGGAGGATTGGGCCATCCTTTAAAAAAGCCCTCTCCAATTTCTAAATCTAATGCCTTATTATAGATTTTATACGTTATCATGTATATCTCCCCTTTAATATTTACCCCTTACCTCTAGGTGCTCCTCCTTAAGCCTTATGATTTGTATTCCTTCATTACCTTCAGCTATTTTCATGGCAAGTCTCTCTATACCGGGAAGCTCTGTAAAGGTATGGCTATTTATCTAAAATCCAGCCTCAATAACTGGTTGGATATTTTCACGGCTTCCTCCTTTGTTTTGGCAGGAGCTGCTATAATTAGACCATTTTCAATACTCCAGCCTGTGACAGAACTATCCACACTATCGTCGTGTACTGTCAGAGCAACCCTTGAGAAGTTATCATCCATGTAGATTGTGCCCATCATCAGCTTTTGGAGTTCTCCATTGTCGGTTTTAAGATATCTGTACCAGCCTGAGCCATCCTTTTCAAAATATATATCTGATAAAATGACTGAGTTTATAGAGGCAGATGTAGTTCCTGTGAATTCATAGCCCTCTATATAAATAGAGCCCTTAAAAACGTCTGAGAAAAATAATCTTCTTTGATATACGCCGTTAATTTTTATGGTTATATTTTCAAAGGTTTCCTCATCCCCAAGTCTGTACTTAACGGCGGGAAATTCTTTATTAATTCTCTTTAGTGAAGCGAGAAAGCCTATAGTTATCAGGAGTAATATCAGTAAAAATAAGTTAACAATTCTCCTATTAAACATTTTCTATCTCCCATTTTACTATAAAATTTTTTCCTTACTTAATACAAAGGTATATAACCTAACGCCCTCTCATACAACAATGGCTGTATTGCAGGATAGGTTAGCTCCTTCGGCATCGTATCAAAAAGCCTAACCTCTGCAATTTCTGTGTCTGGTAGTTTGCCTAGCTCCTTTATATCAGCCACGAATAGTCTTCCATAGCTGGTTATACCGTCTCTTATAACGGAATACTCACATATTGCTTTGAGGGCATAGTCCCTAGCCCCTGTTTCCTCCTCCAGCTCCCTCTTGCCTGCTTCTTCAATGGTTTCCCCATTTTCTCTATGTCCCCCAGGTATTTCCCACGTTTCCCGTTCTTTATGCCTTACAAATACTTCCTTGCCGTTATACCGGGCCACTATTACTGCAAATTTCAGCCTTTTATCCTCTATAGCCCCAATATTATGAAATTCTACCCTCATAGTTCCGCTCCTTATTTTTCCTTTGACGTCCCAAGCAAATGATTTTCTGAATCACTTATCTTTTTATTTATTTCACTTAAATTTTGGGCTATAGAAACAAAGACCGGAATAAGTAAGCCGGCTGCAATTACCAAAAATCCAGCCACTAAGCTTACCAGCATAATCGCATTAAAATATCCTTCTGCTACTGCACTAAAAATATCCACCGCCTGGAAAATTGTGTACATAAAACCGAAAATAGTAATTATTCTTCCAACGCTTATAATTGCTACTTCATTGAATTCTCTCCCATGACTACTGCTCTTTGGACTAACCTCATTACAATTATTACATAGGACTTGCTCCTCTGTACCATAATTGACGTAGGTTTCTTCTCCGCATCTTGCACATTTCATTATTTTCCCTCCTACATATTATTTTAAAGTCAACGCTTTAATTTACCTATCCCCAGGTATCCGCATTCTCGAAGAGCCTCCAGCACACCCTTCTTTATAATAGGATAGGTTTATGCCACTCTGTGTTCCTAAATGCACATTCCCATACACTTTTTACGTATTACCATATGATTATATTCACTATTCTATATATTCTATCAAGAACATCCATTCCCTCTATTTTTTACATTTTATAGCATTTTTTCATGCCTTTTGGAGCTGTTATTTAATATAGCAAAAATATCGTAGAAAGCAAAAATGCCAGCATAGACATTGCAATGCAGGCATTATAATAATTTCAGTATATTTTCTCTTCTGTTTTTCATTAATCGCTCTTTTCCCCGCCATCGGTTTGCTTCTTAACTATTTCACTAATACCCCTTTCTATAGATACAAGGCAAGGAATCAAATAGCCTACAGCAATAAGAACTAACCCAATGACAGTATTTAGTATTGCTTCACCAAAACCGCCTGTGTTTAATGCAATTAACCATGCTTTAATCTGAGCTATTATATATAAAATACCTAGAAAAACTATTGCCTTACCCAATCCCCTTAGAGCCTCGTAATTCACCTGACCATCTTTATTAGAATCACCGTATTTAGTAGTATAGCAGTCCTTACAAAGAATTTCTTCCATGCTTCCATGATTAATATAAATTCCTTTACCACAGGACTTACAATTCACAATAGCTTCACCCCTATTTCTACTATTTAATTTTATCTGCTACGTCAATAATCATTTTCTGACATTCTCTACAATAATAGGTCTCTACCTGACTTTCATACCAATCAGTCAGCTTAATCCCCTTTTGGAAATGACTCATAAGGGCTCCCTTATTTCTCGCCTCCTCAATCCATTTCAAATTATCTCTAGGACTATTCAAATAGCCCTTCTCCATGCTCTTTTGGCAATATGGACATTCCATCTATAGGCCTCCAATTCTTTTGTGTCTATATATGAGGCCTGCTATTTCCTTAAGGCCCTCAACTCATCAACGATTGCCATAGCTGCCACAGAGATAATAGCTCCTAAAAATAATATGCTATATATAATCCTATAATGATTTAACAGATCAATTGGAAAGTCCACCATTCTACTGGATATTACAACGATCAAAAAATAACCTAATATAAAAACACCAATTCCCATTACGATTCTTTTGACTATTGTCATTCTCATCCTCCTTATCCCTATAATAAGGATTTATTTTTCACACTATTTTTGATTCTAGCTATAGCCACTATTTCCTTTATTATTTACAAAATTTAGTATTTTTTCAAGAAATAACAAGCAAAAGGCCTAAAAGAACAAAAGTGGCTCTGCCACGTTAGTTTTCCAGGGAACCCATGCGTTCCCTAGGACGCTTCGCTGTGCCCTCCTTATATTAATAAGAGGGAGGGGCCCCTTAACAACCCCCCATTTCATAGGAAATAAAACGAACTTTCCTATAAAACAAAAAAACTGCTGACATTTTTTTGTTTGTCAACAGTCTCCGCCAGCTTAATTGGTGGCTGATTAGCTTTACATAGCTACCCACGTCTCTTTTTAGGTGTTACCTTCGGTATCGCCAGCAGGGCAATATTATATGGAATAACCTCTGGTCTGGTCTTGTCCTTCTTGTCCTTCAAATACTCACTTGTCAAGGCCTTCAGCTTTTCCATAAAATCCTTAATTTCATCCTTTGTTAGATAATAATCATTATAATGATTTAAATACTTAAGATGCTCAATTGGCTTTTCTGCAGCCCTATAAAAGTCTTCGCTTATCTTCTCGAAGATTGAAATAGAGGCTTGATTTAATGATTGTAGCATTGCATCGTCTACATTTTGCATAAAGCTCTTATCAATAACCAAATTCTTCGCAGCCGGCAAATAGTATTTTTCAATGATACCTGACTTAACCTTCTCATCCACAAGCTCTAGTATTCCAACCTTTAGAAGACTTTTAATATGATAGTTTACCTTTGCATGGGGCTCTCCTAGCTTATCAGCTACCTGCTTGGCTGACTGTGGCTGTTCTCCATCGAAGCTTTCAAAAATTTCAACCCTATAGGGATGTGAAATTGCCTTAATTTGTTCTAATTCCCTCAATACAAGAATGTCCTTCATATACCTTCCCCTTTGTATGTTCGTTAATTGAATTCTAAACTAATTATATTGTTTTTTAGTAAGCTTGTCAAAAATTATATTAAAATTTTGTAATATGTAATCGTTATCATTGGGATTATTGCAATTGATTATTAATTAAAATATCGACAGCTTTAACGCCTTTGATAAATCCTCCAGCACCTTAATTCCGGCTATGCTATTCCCTTTTTCATCCAAGGCCGGGCCTACGACCCCAATTCCCAGCTTACCGGGTACCACGGAAAGGATACCGCCACCTACTCCGCTTTTTGATGGTATACCTACATTGATTGCAAATTCACCGGAGGCGTTGTACATACCGCAGGTTACCATAAAGGTTTTGGCAAGCTTTGTAAATTCCTCAGCCACCAGTCTTTCACCGGTTGCTGGCACTACTCCGTCATTTGCCAGAAACAGCCCTATTTGAGCAATATCTCGACAGGTTACCTCAAGTGAGCACTGCTTAAAATAGACATCTAGGCTCTCTTCAACATCTCCGTTGACAATTCCGACATCCCTCATAAAATATGCCATTGCCCGATTTCTGTCACCGGTTCTTTTTTCCGACAAGTAGACAGCTTCATTAATTTTAATATCGGGATTTCCGGTTATTTTTCTAAAAAACTCCAATATTCTATGAAACCTCTGATCTCCAGTCCCCTTAATCATGGAGGTTACCGCTATTGCACCTGCGTTTATCATGGGGTTGAAGGGCTTGGAGGGCCTGACAATCTCCAGCTTCATCATGGAATTGAAGGCATCTCCGGTGGGCTCCATCCCAACCCTGCTGAATACCTCCTCAATACCGCTATCCTGAAGAGCCATTATCAATGTTATTACCTTTGAAATGCTTTGTATCGTAAAGGAATATTGATAATCTCCTACACAATATTGATTTCCCGATAGCTCTGCCACACATATGCCCAGGGCCCCCTTATCGGCCTTTGCCAGCTCTGGTATATATGATGGCAGATTTCCGGAATTAATTAAGCCTCTGTTCTTTTCTAGAATATCCTTTAATATTTTTTCCATATCTCATCACTCACCTTCAAGGTTTACAAGTTAAAGATATAGAAAAAAGCACATAAAGTCAATCCTAATCGTGGAAGCTGCTATTGCCTATAAACTCCCTCAGTATAGAGGTTCTTGGAATTTCAATTTCTTTTTCCAAGGCTACAAAATAGTTAAGAAACTTTAATAATCTTTTAGCCTCTGAGTAATAATCGCTGGTGCTGTCCACCTGCCTTAACAATGGCTCTGCGTATTTCTTTAAGACACTTAATTCATATACTAGTGCAGAGTTAAACATGATATCCGCCTCCTCCTGATAAGGGAAGATATTTCTTTCCTCACCCCTACGTACGGAGCTCCATAGGAATAATGTTCTCTCCGCATCATTTGAACGGTACTTATGGTCTCTTACTATCCTTCTAATTAACCTAGTGTCGGTGGTCGGTATCCTGTTATGCTCATCAATATTTAACTGGGTCAATGCACTGATATAAATCTTTACCTTTTTGTCCCTTGGAATTGTATTTGTTAGCTCATCATTCAAGGCATGAATCCCTTCTAATATAAGGGGCTGCCCGGGCTTTATCTGAAGCTTTTTACCCTTGTATTCTCTGCTGCCGGTATGGAAGTTAAAGGTAGGTATATTTACCTCTTCCCCCAGCAAAAGCCTGTTTAAGTCACTGTTAAATTGATTGACATCTATTGCATGAAGAGCTTCAAAATCGTATTCTCCCGATTCGTCCCTCGGTGTATGCTCTCTTTCGACAAAATAATCATCCAACGATATGGATACAGGATTCAATCCATTTACCTTCAATTGAATCATCAACCTTTGAGCAAATGTGGTTTTTCCTGAGGATGAAGGTCCTGCTATTAAAATCAACTGCTTATTATCTATAGTTTCGGTGATTTTATCCGCCACCTCTGCTATCTTCTTTTCATGCAATGCCTCTGCAATTCTAATGAATTCTCCCTCTCTGCGGGAAACTATGATATCGTTCAGGGCTGCTACATAATCAATTTGAAGGATTTCTCCCCATTTCTCAGTCTCTCGGAATACCTTGAAAAGCTTTGGATGCTCTTCAAATTTCGGCAGCTGCCCACTACATTCAAGGGTTGGAAACTGAATAACAACCCCCGGAGAATAGAATTGCAGCCTGAAGTTTTTCAGATAGCCTGTGGAGGGCACCATATATCCGTAGAAATAGTTCTTCAGCCAGCCGCACTGATAAATATTAATATAGGGCTTTTCTCTATACTTCATAAGCTTAACCTTGCCCAGCTGTCCATACTCTCTGAAAATATCCTTGGCCTCATCCACTGGAATTCGGCTCTTTGTAAATGGTACATTTTCTTCTATAATTTCCCGCATTCGGGCCTCAATTCTTTCCACATCCTGTTGATTTACAGGCCTTTTATAGTGAATCTCACAGTAAAGCCCCTTACTGATGGAATGCTCCACAGTTACCCTGCAATCTGAAAAGATTTCCATGGAGGCTCTAATAAAGACAAATACCAGGCTTCTTTGATAAATCCTCGCCCCTATTGAGGATATATTAGTTACAAATTTTACCTCGGAGTCCTCATCCAGCCTGTAATTGAGCTCCTTTAATTCATTATCCACCAGGGCTGCCACCACCAGCTGATTTTCCTTTGCTTGAAAATCCTTACTTATTTCCTCCAGGCTTACTCCCTTCGTGTAGTGATAGGTTTTATCTTCTATTAAAGCTGCAATCTTACTTGTTAAAGAAGTCATTGACATATGTAAATCCCCCTATTCTTATTGACTCTATTAATATATATTAGATTTTTTTAATGCTATTAATCAAATTTATTGCCTATATAGTATTTTACCTTAAATGCAGACTTTAAGTATAAAGGAAATATTAAATTTTTATGTCGAAAGAACTAAAAAATTCGTGCCTATGGTATTCATATACATAAAAAAGTCCTGCTTTCGCAGGAGCTTTTTTACATTATTGGTCTGCTGGGAGTAGATATTTCCCCCAGTGCATGACCAGCTTCATCCTCATATATGTTCCGAACTGCTAAATCACCAATTGCAACAATTCCTACCAGCTTGCCATTTTCTACAACCGGCAGTCTTCTTATTTGATTTTCTCCCATTATATTTGCAGCCTCATGGATATCCGTATCGGGTGATACAGAAATAACCTTGCTGGACATTACTCTTCCTATAGTGTCATTACTGTTGATCCCTTCCACAACACCACGAACTACAATATCTCTGTCGGTTACAATACCTACCGGCTTTTTCTGATCATCGGTGATGGGTATTGAGCCAACATTTAAATCCTTCATCTGCTTTGCCACCTGACTGATGGGAGTATTGGAATCAGCCATAGAAATTTGTGTTGTCATGACATCTCTAACCTTCATATGAACCCTCCTAAATGATGTTTTTGCTATCAGCTTTATTTTGACCCTTTAGGAATTTTTTATGAGGGGATGTCATTATTTTTATAAAAGAGCGCCTTCCAATTCCTTCAAGCCTATCGGTGTTTTCAGCACTGAGGAAATCAAGCTGCTGTCAAAATCCTTTATGCTGATGTCATTGCAGGAGGTAAGGATACATCGAATATTGGGATATCGCCATTTGATATTGGCAATAAATATATCTCCTCGTGTTTCCTTCATAATAAGATTAACGACAAGAAAATCCGGTTTAAATACCTCGATTATTCTTACTGCATCAAATTCGTCTGCCAGCTTCACATCATGGCCTAATCTTGTAATGCTGTCCTTTAAGACTAAGCCTTCAAATCGTGAATCGTTTACAATAAGTACCCTCTTTCCCATAGTTAATCCACCTTTATCAAATATTAGGTTCCATATTATATATTTTTTCTACTAATATTTGCATTTTCCTTCTTTTTCTGTAATTTAACAAAGTTGAAGCTGAACATAAGCATAATTTCTTAGAGAACAAAGTGGCTCCGCTACGATAGGACTTTCTTATACAATTAAAAAAGCCCCACATGGGAGCTGCATAATTTAGTTTATAAGTCCTAGTCTTTCAAAGGGATATAGTCTTATTAAGGCCTTTCCCACTATGTCTGATAAATCCACAAGCCCCAGTGAGCTGTCTCGGCTGTCAAGACTATTGCTGCGGTTATCTCCCATAACAAAAACCTTGCTTTCAGGTATTTTAAGGCTTAAATCTCCCCGGGTGTAGGAATCCTTCAAATAATCCTCCAGAAAGAGCTTCCCGTTGATATAGACCCTTCCTGCTTCTATTTTTAAATCATCTCCTGCAACAGCTATAATTCGCTTTATTAGCAGCTTTTCCTTGCCGTCAACAGTTCTGAGCTTTGATTTAAAAACCACGATATCCCCTTTACGAGGCATACTCTTAGTAATAGGTCTATTAATTATAACAAAGTCGTTCTCCTCCAGAGTCGGACTCATTGAATAATTCTTGACTATAGTCGGTTTTATCAGAAATGTGATCAAAAGGGTAAAGGATATCGCCAGCAGAAATACTTTTGTACCCTCTATCAATTTATCCTTCATATGGGCCCCTACCTTCATCTTAACGTCATATTTATAATTTTATCATTTAATGTTAACGAAATCAATTTCCCTAGAGGTGTATATGACGGCAAAAATCCCAAGGCCTGAGCCTCGGGATTTATAATGAACCAATTTTATTGAATGGAAATAACCTTACAAAGGCCTTTCCAACTATATCCTCTTGATTAATAAAGCCTATGGTCCTGTCACGACTATCCATGCTGTTGCCTCTATTATCCCCCATTACGAATAGCATTCCTTCAGGTATGATCAACCTTTCACCTTCGACGTCCTTACCATCGGTTTCTAGGCCATTGAGATACTCCTCCTCCAGCAGCTCGCCGTTCAGATATATCCTTCCTTCCTCTATAAGAAGCTCGTCATTAGGTAGTCCTATAACTCTTTTAATTAAAAGCTTATTATTGCCAATGTTTGTTTTTAAGTCCGATTTAAATACTATGATATCTCCGTAGCTTGGAGTTCCTCTTTTATATAACAGCCGATTTATAATTAAAAAATCGTATTCCTCTAAGGTTGGGCTCATTGAGTGCTGCCTTACAATTGTGGGTTTAACAAAGGTTGTGATAACAAGTGCTATAACAACTGATAAGACAATAGTTTTAATCCATTCTAAAATTTCGTTCTTCATCTAATATCCCCCTGTCTGCGTAAAAAGCTTCCTACTCATTCTACCACTTGGATAAAAATAAATCAACTTCAAAAGCTTCATCCAGCTTTATACTAATCAAGGGGGCAAGCTGCTATTCGGTTACGAATTCATCTACAACCTCAATGAGATTGTCATGGTTTATATTATCCTTGATATCGTCCCAGACCACCTCTTCATCCATGACCAAAATAAGCTGTGGCACCTCATGGGCGACCTCTAAAAGCTCCTCAACGGCCTCTGATACCTCTACATCCTCACGAACATATACGACAGTGTACAAAATGTCCTCCTCTGAGCCCTCAATAAAATCAAGATACTCTGCGTAGGCGTCCTCGCTCTCCTGAATTGTTTCATCATGCTTAAATATAAACAACGGTTTTTTAGTGGAACGCTTAATCACCTTTTCTAAATCGGTCACATCAACAATTTTCTTTACTTTCTTCGCCATATTTATACCTCCCAATCATGCTATTGTGTATTATTAATTATTGTATATTACCCTTTAAACGATATTATAACTTATAAAAAAAATATTATGTAATTTGTTGTGGCTTATTAACAGCTTCTTTGTAATGCCCTTGTATTAATGCTGTGGATCAAAGCCTATCAAATCCACCCATATACCTAATCCCCCCTTAATCTATCACCTTACCCATGTAAAGGGTATCAAAGTATTCTCCAGCTATTTTGATAGATCTTCGTAGCCTTCCTTCAACCACAAAGCCCATTTTTTTATATAGCTGTATTGCCCTCTTATTATCTGCCCGAACCTGAAGCTCGATCTTTTTTATTATATCAGTTTCTTCAGCCCAGTCCAGCATAAAATCCACTAAGCTGGTGCCCACGCCGATACCCCAATACTCCTTTAAGACCGACATTCCAAACATTCCACAATGGGCAATTCTTTCACGATTTCCTCCAGAAAAATTCAATACCCCTATTATTTTACCCTTATATTCGGCTGCAATAAATAGGGAATTGCAGCTTTTATTATGCTGATCGATTATTTCCTCCTCTTGACCGGCGGTAAATCCTAATTCATCACTACCATAGGTTAAATTATCACTTTCTCCTCCCACCAGCTTAAGCAGCTGAAGAATTTCATCTGCATCTGCTCTTGTGGCAAGTCTTACAAGCAATTCTTCATCATTATACATGGTATATATTGTCATAATATGACCCCCAAAATCAATAAATATCCACTCATTACAACCTTTAAATAATTAAATTATATCTTACTTTTCGACAGTGTCAATAATTTCATTTGTATTTCTGTTGAAATTATCAGGTATTATATGATATTCTTTTGTTGTAGAGAGTTGTCGGAAAGGATTGAAAAGGATGGAGAGATTAAAGGATTTTTTGCACGATAATACCGATATTTTTGTTGCACTCCTCATAGCCCTGGCAATGTTTTCAGTTGTCGCCGTCAACTTAGGTGATTGGTTTAAGCTAGACTCCGGTATTGTTATGGCAGACGAAGGAAATAACGATGCAGAAGCAGTCCCTGAAGGGGAAGAGGAGGAAGCTCCACCTGTAGAAGAGCAGGAGGAAGAGGAGCCAATTGAAGAGGAACCGGTTGAAGAGGAGCATACAGAGGAGGTAGCACCTCCGGTAAATGAAACTCCCCAAACCCCTCCACCTACAGCTATTATCGTTGAGATTGTACGTGTTGTAATACCAGATGGAACCCCAGGAATAGGTATTGCCAATATTTTAAAGGAAAAGGGTCTTATATCCGACACCTCAGAGTTTGTAAGGGTGTCAGAGGCGTTGAATTTAGGCACTAAGTTAAAATCCGGAACCTTTGACATACCATCAAATGCTACGATAGAGGAAATTGTAAAAACTGTTGCCAGACAAAAATAATATACATAAAATCAGAAGGGAGGACCCTTCTGATTTTTATTTTTGTTATGTAAATTATTGTATATGCTACAGATTAACAGCTTCTATTCAAACGCAAAAAACTCCGTCATGGATTTAATATACAAATCAGCTGTGGATTTTAATTCCTCCTGATGCAGACAAGAGTATTCATCATATAGGCCTACAACAGTCATCCCTGCCGCCTTAGCCGACATTGCTCCTGCCACGGTATCCTCGAAGGCAATGATCCTTTCCGGCCTAATTGAAAGCATCTCTGCCGTCTTTAGATATACATCAGGATGGGGCTTCCCCCGATCAACCTCGCAGGAGGTCACTATGGCATCGAAATATGCATTTATTTGATGCTGCTGTAAAACTGCCGTAAGCAGCTCCCTTGAACAGCTGGTGGCAAGTCCAATTTTAGTATTGCATTTTTTAAAATGCTTTAAGAGCTCTAAGGCACCTGGCTTTAAAAGCACTTCGTGGCTATAGTAGTCAACAGCCATCCGTATCCAAAGCTCCTTTATCTCCTCCACCGACTCCTCAAGCTGAAAGGTGGCCTTAAAATATCCGGCTGTTTCAGTAAAGCTCATGCCGGCTGTGACTGTTCCAATATCCTCCGGCACCGTCAGTCCCCTCTGTCCTAAAAAATCTAAGTCTATCTTCTCCCATACCCACATTGAATCCACCAATGTTCCATCTAAATCAAAAATTGCGCCATCGTACTTATGCAATTTGCTTCCCCCTTTGTTAAATTCGGCGCCCTGTAAGGATTTCCCCCGCTGCTCCCTATTTTCAAGGTAGTCAGGGCACTAATCTAAGTCCTCAATATCGTGTATCTTATTGTATTTATCCCGGCTTTCCCGGGTATATTCGTTAAGCTTAATCAGATTTACCCGCCATAAATATATAACATATGGTATAAATAAGAGCATTAGTATTGGTATTTTAGCCATTAATATAAAGTTAAACAGTCCATGCAGCAATATTGGTATCAGTAAGGATCTAGAATGGTACACCTTGCTTTCCTTTTCATTTGACGTAAATTTAGCAAGGGAAAGATAGTAACCCATAGTGATTGCAAATAATGTATGAGCCGGTACAGAAAGTATTCCCCTCAAAACACCAACGTAATAATTTCCGGTGTATCTGAAAACTACATACATAATATTTTCAACGGTAGCAAAGCCTAAGGCAGAAAAAACGGCATAGACTATGCCATCCAGCTTCTCATTGAAGTTTTTGTCATTATAAGCACCATAAAGCACCACAGCTCTTTTAAAGTACTCCTCCGTAAGCCCTGCAACTATAAAGGCAGTAAAGGCAATGCCCAGCACACCGCCAAAAACATTTATTTTGAGCAGCAGCCTTTCAATATATAGGACCGGTATAACCGACAGAGCACCCAATATAAACATCTTCATAAGCAAATATAATGGCTCCTTATCATAGCGATCCATCAAATATACACCCAGACCCAGTGCAATGCCTGGGGTTACGGCAATTATAAATAAACGAGTAATCATATCAGTGTCTCCTTTCACAACCGACGTGCTGCTATTAAAAGCTTCTTCCTTATTAGTATTGTAGATTACAAGTCAACTATCCCTTTTATATCATACCTTATATTTACAATATTTTTAAGGCCAATTTTTTCACAAAGCAACAGAAATTTTTTTAAAGGTCACTTATGTGATTTAGAGCATATCAGAAAAGGATGCCGAAGCACCCTTATTCTATAAATTATTGATCAAGCCCGCTATATCATTAAGCATTTGATTTCTAGTAAGATCGTCGGTGTCAGGCACTTCAAAAAAATTCCTATAGGTCACGTTTGTAATCCCACAATAGTTAAGTATACCCTTGACAGCTATATCCTCCATGGCCTTTGCCAGCCCCAGTTCATTCATTTCCTCCTGAGTCATGGCTGAGGTGGAGAATATAAAGGCCTGCTTATCCTTCAAAAGCCCCTCATGGCTGCCATCGGTCTTGTAGGTAAATGCGAAGCCATCCGTAAGCACCCTATCGAACCAGCCCTTCACTATGGCCGGTGGACCGCTCCACCATACAGGATATATAAATACTATCGCCTCTGCCCAGCCTATATCTAAATGCTCAAGGGCCACATCATCACTGACGGTGCTATTGGTCATTTTTATAAAATCCCCCATTGTTAGCATGGGATTAAAATTTGAATCGTATAGGTTTTTGACAATAAATTCATAGCCCTTTTCTGTAAGCTTGTTTTTTATCGCTGAAAGCATTAACCCATTGAAGCTATCGGGATTTGGATGCCCGAAAATTATTAGTACCTTCATTAGCTCTCCTCCAATATATTTTTTTCAATATTATTATGAGCTAATAAAAGCAACCTTAGTACAATTATCGATTTTTTCCCTCCAGTACCTCTGCGCTTCTTTTGCCTGCTGTATTAATACTGATTTATAAACAATATGACGCTCCCGCTCTTTTAGTTTTGCGAAAGCTAGTACCTATTCTTCAAGAGTAATATCCCGGTTGATAGGCCAGCCTGCCGCCACAAGTGGACGATTCCTTACCAGTAATATTCCCAGAATCACGATAAGAGCTCCTGTACCCAGTAAAATCGATTCGATTTTTACAATGTCCGCTAAAGGCCCGAATATCAGCATTCCTACAGGCATCATAACGCTGTTGATCATACCTAAAACGCCAAATACCCTTCCCATAAATGCCTCCTCCACCCTTTCCTGCAGCAGAACCGTTGAAGGTGTGTTGAAGAAGGGCAGTACCATCCCCCAAACTCCCATAATCAACAGGTATAAGGAAAAGAAGGGTACCCAGCCAAGGATAATGGTGCAGACTCCCATCACTATAGATGAAAAGGCCATAGTATGGATTCTGTTTTTAAAGCCTCCCCACGAGGCCATAACTACGCCTCCCAGCATCATCCCCACTGCGAAGGTAATCTCGATCGCCGTTAGTCTCCATACATCCTCACCAAAGCTGCGGGTTACCTGCAGAGGCGTCAGGAAGGCAACAGGAGCAATCAATACGAAAAAGACGGCACAAAACAGAAAAAACCGCATTATGTAGTCATTTTTTCTGATATAGGAAAAGCCCTGTGCTAGATCTGCAAAATAGCTGACGGATTGGGCTTCCTTTGCCTTTTCATGGGATGGCACATGTAGAAGAAACAGTAGTATAGCAATGGCAATAGCCGCCGTAACTACATCAATAAAAAATATAACCTCTATTGTTGACATGGTCAACAGGGCACCACTCAGCATAGGGGATACCAGCATTACCATCGACTGTATACTGCCATTGATGGCATTTATCCGAGTGAGCTGCTCCTCTGGTACAATCTGGGGTATCAATGCCCCCACCGCAGGTGCTTGTATTCCAGCTCCCAGTGCCCTAACAGCTGAAGCAATAAACAGCATCCATATGGAATAGTGACCCTGTAAAAAGAAAATGGCCAAAATAAGGGTTGCAATTGCAATCAGTGCATCCGCAAAGACAATAAGCATTTTCCTGTTATATCTATCAGCCCAAACTCCTGCAAAGGGCGAAAGAAAAAAAGTGGGCAAAAACCCGCATATAATCGATAGCGTCATCATAACCCCAGACTGAGTTGTCAGGGTAATGTGCCACATTATGGCGTATTGCACCAGCGATGATCCAAAAATGGAAATTATCTGGCTGGCTAAAAATAGAATAATGTTCTTTTTCCAGTGAATTTTGTTGTCCATGTAGGTTTGTTTCCTCCGTTTCTATTTACTGCTTTGGTTATAGTATGCCTTATAGCTAAAGCTTTCCTCCTCTTTTATTCTAGCAAGCAGCTCTATGTAAATTCTCTATTGCATAAGCTTCTTTGTAAATTTTAACATCTATCTGCAATCAATACAACATTATAATCGTGTCAAAGTAATAGACCGAAATAAACAACTGGGGAAAGAAATAAGAACCACTCTTCTCTGATAAAGGTAACTTATCAGTAAAGAGTGGTTTTATGAGAACCGATTTTATATAATTATCTACCTTTTATAGCCTCTGCTGCATTTTTTCCCGCAATTTTACCAAATACAGTTATATCAGTTACTGCGTTACCACCAATTCTATTGCCACCGTGTATTCCTCCTGTAACCTCTCCAGCAGCATATAATCCTTCAACAACTTTACCTGAATTATTAATTACTTCTGTGTTAGTATTTATTTTTATACCACCCATTGTATGGTGAATAGCAGGAGATACTTCTACCCCGTAAAATGGTGCCTTTGTAAGCTCTACATTCAATAATCTTCTACCAAATTCCGTATCTTTTTGATCTTTATAGTACTCATTATAAGCAGCTACAGTACCTTCAAGTTGAGCCGCATTAATTTTAAGCTTTTCACCTAACTCTTTTAAAGAGGTTGCTTCTGTCAATAATCCAGCATCTCTATATTTTTTTATAGCACTAGCCGTATCCACTACTTGCTGATCAAAGATTAAAAATGCACTTTTACCTTCTTGCGATAATATCGCCTTAGATACTGTATCTCTAGTTTCCAGCTCATTTATAAATCTTTTTCCGTCTCTATTTACCAATATAGCGCCATCACCTCTTACCCCTTCAGTGATCATCTCATTTATTCTAGGAACTACTGTAGGGTGAGTTTGAATCTCTTGCATATCAGTTAAAGCTATATCTAGTTTTTCTAACATACTAAACACATCGCCTGTTGCTCCTGGTTGATTTGTTGTTCCAAAGCCCTCTAGTTCCGGCTTATATTTTGTTACTAAATCTGAATTAGCTCCAAATCCACCTGATGCAAGTATTACAGCTTTAGCATTTATAGTGTAAGCATCTCCATTTTTATTTTCTACTTTTATAGCTGTCACTTTATTACCTTCTGATATAATTTCTACTGCTTTCGTACTTAATCTAACATCAATATTCAGCTTTTCTACTTGATTAGTAAATACCTTCATAAGATGAGTTCCTATAGGCATACCCTCAGGACCTTTATGAATTCTATCTACACTTTGCCCCCCAGATCTTCCGATTTCAGACAACTTTGCTCCTAATTCTTCAAGCCAATAAACGGTATCTGCAGCTTTATCAGTAAATACTTTTAATAGTGCTGGGTCGTTTTTATCGTGTCCACCCTTCATTGTATCTTGAAAATGTAGCTCTGGACTATCTTTTATTCCTTTTGCTTCTTGATACTTTGTACCAGCTGCATTCATTCCACCTGTAGCATAGTTTGTATTTCCACCCATGAAAGCATTTTTTTCTACGACGATTACTTTTGCACCTGCATTAGTAGCCTCTATAGCTGCAGATAATCCTGCTCCCCCAGCACCTATAATAACTATGTCTGTTGAGATATCTTCTGCTTTTTCAGATTCTTGAATTGCTTCTTTTGCAGTTAAAACTGCACCTGATTTTTTTATAGCATCCTTTACAGCGTTGATGATAGCATGGCTTGTTAATGTAGCACCAGAAACAATATCAACATTTGTAGAGTTTGTTTTGATGATTTGGTTAGTTAAATCTGCAATAACTGGTTCTGTATAGTCAGATTCATTATGCTCTAGAACTTTTATATCGTTAATTACAGAGCTTTCAAAAGTAAGCTCTAATTTTACGGCCCCACCTTTGCCTTTACCTTCTCCTACAAATTGACCATTTACAAGCTCTTGTTCATCTTTACTATTACTAGCATTATTTGTTTGACAGGCTCCTAAGGATAATACTAATATTAAAGTCAGTATTATAGCTAAAGACTTTTTAATTCTTTTCATCTAAATTCTCTCCTTTACCTTAAGCGTATTTGTTTGATATTTAACTAACCTAAAGTAAAGTATAATAGATAAATCTTAAATAATTCTTAGTAAATCTTAAAATTTATTAAGATTCGTCATATGATTTTTTTATAGCGGGTAAATATATATCCATTATTGTTCCTACGCCCAACTGGCTCTGTGCAAATATTTTCCCTCTATGATTCTCTACAATACTGCGTACAACCCCTAAACCCAGGCCTGTCCCTTGCCCCGCTTCCTTTGTTGTGAAAAAGTATTCAAATATTTGCTTTAAAGTGTTCTCATCCATACCAACACCATTATCTTTAACTTGAATTTTTACATATTTTCCTTGATGTAAACCAAGTTGATTACTTTCTTCACTTTGAATATATATATCTTTAGCATTAATGTGTAAAGTGCCACCATTTTTTTTCATAGCGTGGTAGGAGTTGGTATACAAATTAATTAGAACCTGTTGTAGCTGTGTTGAATTTCCCAAAATCTGTTCATTGCTATTAATATTGCATACTATTTTAAGGTTATGAGGTATAATTGGTTTAATAAGATAAATACTTTCTTTTATAATAGAACTTACCTCTAGAGACTTAAACTCAGTAACGGAGGCGTCTGCTCTACTAAACATTAAAACCTGCTTTAGAATTTCTTTAGCTTTTAGTGAACTCTTACTTATTTCTAATATGTCTTCATATATCGCACTGGTATTATCAATATTTTCTAATATTATCTCTGAATAGCCTAGTATAGGAGAGAGTAAATTATTGAATTCATGGGCAATACCACTGGTTAAGACACCAATAGTTTGAAGTTTTTGTGAATGTCTTAGTCTTGCCTCACTTTTAATTAATTCTTCCCACGTTTTATTTAACTCCTTTAGATACTTAGCTTCAATTTCCAATGATCTTCTTCTTTTTTCAATCTTAAAAATCACATAAAGTCCGCTTATTACTATAACTATAATAATAAAAGCAATTAATGATATATTAATCAGGGTACCTTTAATAGGTTCTTCTATTTCCTTATAATCCATTTGAACAGATATAATCCAGGAAATATCTCCCTTTTCAAAGGTTGCAAATGAATTTATCTTCTTAGTTAATTTTTCTTCAGAATCCTGCCACCATTTGGATTTGTATATGAAAGACCCTTCACCTTCTTCTAGCTGCCTTCTATTTAATTCCTCGAGTTGGCTCCAATCAAGATGCGGATATCTTTCCTTCCTTACCTTTATTGATTCTATTCCTACTTGGTCTATTACTGGGTGCATTACTATAAAGCCTTCTCTATTTTTCACCATAGAATAGCCTTTCTTTCCTGGCTGAACTGGATGAATCAAATTGTTATATATTTTATTTAAATTAATGGTACTAACTAGAATTCCACGAACCTCATTATCCTTTATCACAGGATACACTATGTTGATTGAAAACTGTCGAGATTTTGATAAATACTCCTTGGTAATAAATCCCTCTTTATTTTTTAAAACCCGATCGATAACAGCATTGTCTATATCCATTATTGAATTTCTGTGGGGAGATTCATATATTAACTCTCCTTTAGCATTTAATAGCATTACCTCTTCTGTTTCATCTATATGTTTTTCGTAAAAATTTCTTATAATTTCTTCATGTTGCTTATAAATTACTTTGTTTTCATACTTTATTAATGCCTCTAAAATGACTGGTTCTTTAGCTAATATCGCCATGCCATTAGTTTTATAATTAATAAAAACGTCTAAACTCCTTGATATGGACTTTGCTATTGTTAGTAAATGCTGTTGTTGCTGCCTTATGACCGTATTCTTATGGTTAGTAAAATTATTGTATCCTATTATCATTATCATAGATAACAATATAAAAAACATTGCTGTTATTAATAAAAATTTCTTGGATAACCTACGAAGTCTAATAACAATCACCTCCAAATTCCAAACCGTCTAGTCATTGAACTTATAGTCGAATTTTGTTATATTTATTATATCAGATTAACATAAATAATTATCATATTCAAAAATTCTATTGTTGGATTTATATTGTTAATTTGTGTAAGGTATCAGGTTATTAAGTAGTCATAGGAGGCTTTTTATGACAAAACATAGAGTTCTTATTGTGGATGATGAAGATTATATCCGAAAATTGATCAAAAAAAGCTTCGTGAATGAAAGCTATCTAATTGAAGAAGCATCTAATGGGTCAGAAGCTCTGACTTTATTAAAAAATAATATATTTGATTTAATTATTTTGGATGTCATGCTAAAGGATGAGGATGGTTTTGAGTTAATTAAAGAAATTAAAGGGATGGGATTTAAAGCACCAATTATATTTGTAAGCGGAAGAAATGAGGATTATGACAAGATTTTGGGACTTGGTCTTGGTGCAAACAATTATATAACAAAACCATTTAGTCCGGCTATTTTATGCGCTCATGTAAAAGCCCAGCTGAGAAGCTATAAAGAATTCTCTACAGAAAAAGGCACTTTACCAAATTTCATACTAAATGGGCCATTTAAGTTTGATTTAAAAACCTATAGGTTATATAAAAATGAGAAGCTAATTGATTTGTCATATAAGGAAAACCTACTAATGAAGTTTTTTATGGAAAATCCTGAGCAGGTTTTTACTAAAGAACAGCTTTACGAGAATATATGGAGCGACACAATAATAGATGATAATGCAATAATGGTATATATGCATCAGCTAAGAAAAAAAATCGAAGCAAATCCAAAATCTCCAAAACACATAATTACAGTATGGGGGATCGGGTACAAATTCATCCCTTAAATCTACTGGTGTCAATGTGGTGTCAATGGGACGGTTCTATTGACACCTTTTCATCTTCATACGCCATTTATCGCGATGGTATATTTTATGTCAGTACAATACTATATTAAATCATAGTAGCTAAACTAACCAAGATAGGGTGTTTTTTTTAATATGACTTAATTTCAAGCAAATAATTCTCTGGAACTCCAATAAATACGTGTCAAACGAAGCGTCCCAGTGACACGTACCTAGCTAATCTTCTCCTCTATTCTATCAACCTCACATACTACAGTGTTTTTGCCAAAATTTTTAGCGTCGTAGAGAAGCCTATCCGCTCTTATTAGCAAAGAATCAGAGTTTTCATTCCTTCTTAGCGCTACAAGCCCAAAGCTACAAGTAATATTTTCTACTTCATCATATATATCATTTTGTACACATATTCTTATACGCTCCGTTATTTCCTCTGCTTGTTCTATTTCAGTATTAGGAAAAAGTACTACAAATTCTTCTCCACCCCATCTAGCAAAAATATCTGTACTTCGTATTGCCTTTTTTATTGTTGTTGCTATGCTCTGTAAAACCCTATCGCCAGCTTGGTGGCCATAGCCATCATTAACCCTTTTAAAATTGTCTATATCCAACATAGCTAGGCATAGTGGGCTCTCATATCTATTATAACTGTCAACCCATCGGTTTATTTCCTCATTAAATTTAGCTCTATTATAGATACCGGTTAGTGGGTCGGTTATAGAAATCCTTAGAAGCTCTCTACTGTCTACGAACTGCCTCCTTTTGTAATAATTGGTCATATATGCACCTATATTACAAAAAAGCACTATAACAAGATTATATGCAATAATTTTAAGTAATAAGGAGGCTTCCATACCCTCCATGCGCTTAGCGTGAAATATGAAAAAGGAAAGGCTAAGAAAAACAGCTACTATTGTTGTATATGTGAGCTTATTGGGTGTAATATAGATTGCTAAGGTCATAGCTATTACGCTTAAAAATGCTAATAGAGTAAAGGATTCATATTGGTCAATTATAAACATGAATCCTATGATAGCTAAAATTTCATATGCTGTTATCAAGTAAGCAAAATTAGTGTAATTATCAATTTTCTTTGATGCTAAGTATATTAACATTGAGGCTATGAGAAATAATGCTCTTATTGCCGATATAATCATAAAGGAAATGCGGCTTTCAATGGCTAAGTAATCCGCTATTAGAAACATCATATACATTACTCCAAATATTAGAGCAACAAGTCCCACCACTTTGGAATAACGCTTCATGTCATAATTAAAAAATTCACCTTCAATTTCTTTGTCCATAAACTCACCGAATATGGTTATGTCATACTTAGCAATATCCTTCATGAACATGTAACCCCCTGTTTTAGGTATATACTTACAATTTATCATTATTAAACAATGTATTCAACAGATATCCATGATTTAAAATCCTGTTTAAATATAGTTTATCTTTAGATTGCAGCTACGTGTCAAACGAAGCGTCCCAGTGGCACGCTATGGCAATTTTCCCATTTGGCTGATTACCATTGTGTAGTATTGTCCCCTTTCCTCCATAAGACTGTCATGATTACCGCTTTCTATTATTTTTCCTTCACCAACCACCATAATACGATCTGCGTCTCTGATGGTGGATAAACGATGGGCTATCAAAAAGCTTGTGCGGTTTTTCATTAACCTCAGTAATGCATGCTGTATATCCTTTTCTGTTTTTGTATCTACACTACTGGTTGCCTCATCTAAGATTAGGATTGGACTGTCACATAGTACTGCTCTGGCGATAGCTATGAGCTGGCGTTGACCTTGGCTTAAATTATCGGTAGCACCTGAAACCATTGTATGGTACCCTCTTGGAAGCTTATCTATAAATTCGTGAGCATGAGCGATTTTAGCAGCCTTTAAAACCTCTTCATCAGTTGCACCCTTCTGTGAATAACGAATATTATCCATAATATTCCCGGTGAAAAGGCAGGTATCCTGCAATACTACTGAGAAACATTTCCTTAGTCTATTTCTTTTTATTTTTGTGATAGGCACATTATCAATCAAAATCCTGCCACTATCAACATCATAAAAACGCGTAAGAAGATTGACAATAGTAGTTTTCCCTGCACCGGTTTCACCTACTAAAGCAACTGTTTCGCCTGCATTAACCCTAAAGCTTACATTTTTTAGAATGGGTGTATCTGCGTTGTATGAAAAGCACACATTTTCAAATATGACATCCCCTTTTGGAGCTTCTAGCTCAATCGTATCTTCTTCATCAGCTGGCTCCTCTTCATAATCAAGAATCTCAAAAACACGTTCAGCTCCAGCAAGCGCAGATTGAATGGTATTAAACATCCCAGCAACAGAATTCAATGGATGTGCAAATTGTTTGGAATAGCTCATAAAGCTAACAACGGTACCAACCGTCACCCCATACCCTACTGACAATATGCCACCAACAATAGCCATCATTGCAAAGATGAAATTATTGATAACATTAAGAAGAGGCATCATATATCCGGACCATACCTGTGCCTTATTGCTGCTTTCATACAGCCTTTCATTAATCTCCTCAAACTGCTCTAGAACATCCTGCTGCCTACTAAAGGCTTTTACCATTTTAATACCTAAGATATTTTCCTCTATGACCCCATTGAGGGAACCCAGATTTCTCTGCTGTGCCAAAAAATATGTACGGCTTCGAGATGCTATAATACGGGTTAAGGTCATGACTAAAGGAACACACAATAAAACAACAAAGGTAAGAGGTACATTTAGTCTACTCATAACTACCAAAGATCCCCCTAGGGTTAAAACGCTTGATAATAGCTGTGTGGTTGTCTGTGCGATGGTGGAGCTTATATTGTCTACATCATTGGTAATTCTGCTCATTGTATCACCGTGGGATCGTGTATCGTAAAAATTCAGCGGCAGCCTTTGCATTTTATTAAAAAACTCTGCCCGGAGGGTGAATACAAGCTTTTGTGAGACCTTCAGCATAATAACGCCATTGATATACACTATCAGCCAATTGCCTACATATAAAGCCACGATAATCAGTAAAAGCCCTATTAGGGTTTCTGTATCCACTGTCCTTGTTTCGATTTTAAATGTGTTAAAGGTCCTTCCTATATAATAAGGAATGGTCACAGCTATAGCTGATGAAAATACTGTAAGTAGCATCGTCAAAAACAGTGTTTTTGCCCAACGCATATATATCTTTATAATACGTCTTAGCGTATTCTTGGCATTTTGGGGCTTTGCAGTTGGTGCAAACCGGTTACCACCACCACCTACTGCCTTCCTTCCAATGTTTGGTGCCTTTATTTCTTGACTAGAAATTCGTTGCGCCATAGATTAGGCCTCCTTAGTCCCTTCTATTTGTGTTTTATAAATGTCTCTATATAGATCACATTTCTCCATAAGCTGGTCATGGGTACCATATCCAACCTTGACCCCATTCTCAATCACTAAAATTTGATCTGCAAACATAGCCGTTCCACAACGCTGAGTAATGGTAATGACCGTCTGTTTTCTTGCTTTAGTCTTTAAATTTCCCCGAACCTTGGCCTCCGTTACTGCATCAAGGGCACTGGTTGCATCATCAAGTATAAGCACTGGAGAATTTTTAAGTATTCCACGAGCTATGGAAATACGCTGTTTTTGCCCACCTGAAATATTAACTCCAGCCTTTCCTAATATACTTTCATTGCCTCCAGGCATTTGTAGGACAAAATCTGCTTGGGCAGTAGCTGCTGCCTGATTTAACATTTCATCGTTGGCCTCTTTATTCCCCCATCTGATATTATCAGCTATTGAACCTGAAAAGAGCATTGGTTTTTGTGGAACAATGGCTACATTATTGCGGATTGAATGTATGTTTAAATCTCTAATATCACAACTATTAATCAAAATTCTCCCCTTATTTACATCATAAAACCGCAGCAGGAGCCAGGCAATTGTAGATTTACCACTTCCCGTAGGTCCAATGATGGCTAAGCTCTGTCCAGCTTTAATAGAAAAGGATAGATTCTTTAAGGCAGGTACCCCGCTACCATTTGGGTATGCAAATGTGACATTTTCAAAGTCAATGTCTCCATTTAAATTTTTTATTTTGCCACCATGGTTAAAGTCCTCATCACAATCAAGTACTTCTTGGATACGAGCGGTAGAGGCCTTCGTTCTCACAAAGGTATTAAAAATATTTGTTATCATAATTAAGGATGAAAGAATTTGAGCCATATATATAGTAAAGGCTGTGATCTCCCCTGGTGATGCAAGATTTAGTGAAAAGAGCCTGCTTCCAATAAAAATCACAATAGTTATACCAATTCCAACAGTAAGGGTCATTAGCGGTGATACGAAGGTGATGATCATCTGGGAGGATATACCCTTATGCATTAGATTTGTGTTTGCATTTTCAAACTTATCGATTTCCTTAGCATATGTACCAAATCCCTTAACTAAGCGTACTCCTATAAGATACTCCTGCACAACGGAATTTACCTGATCCATAGATTTTTGCAATTTATAGAAACGTGGATAGCTTAACTTCATACTAACGATAATTAGTATTGCTACTATTGCTACAATGATATAGATAATGAGGCTTAACCTGAAATTCAACAGACTTGCAAGGACAATACTGCCGATGCATAATATAGGTGATTTCAAGAAAATACGCATAATACCGTTTACGAACTGCACTATTTGTGCAGAGTCGTTGGTCATACGAGTAATAAGGGATCCGCTTTCGATTTGATCCACACTCGTTTCAGAAAAATTTATAATTTTATCAAATAAATCATATCTCAAATCTGCCCCCATACGCTGTGATACTTTGCTCGCCAAAATGCTTCGTGTAACAGCAAAGCAAGCACCCACCAGAGTAACTATAAGCATGCGAACACCCCAATAATACACATTAGAAAGGGAGCCTTCTTCGATTCCCGTACTTATGATTTTTGCCATAAGTGTAGGACCAAGCAGGTCGCAGATAGACTCTAGAGCAACACATAAAACAGCTATGATAAATGGAAGCTTATATTTTTTAAAGTATTTGCCATACAATCTCATATTTAATATCCTCTTTTTCCCATAAAAATTATTACATTAAACTATAGCTGAAATGAATCTATGCCTCATTGTTTCTGTTTTTTGTTTCCATGATTTCACTTTCATGTATTTCGAACAATTGAATAAATTCATTGATTATCATATCAATTGCTTTTAATTCACCAACTAGAATTTGATGAATAGATTGAAATTCTGGTTCTTCTAACTGTTGTTTAATTGTGGAACGCTTAACCTTCATCATTTCTAAAAAGGCTATTACTCTCCGCCTCCTAAAGGTTTTTGCACCACGTTGTTGTGACTTATTTTCCTCCTCATTAGGATGGTCGCCACTATGATGCCCCTCCGTCTTATTCTGCATATAATTTTCACCATTCATTCTACCATCTCCCTATTTGTATACAATTGTATATCTATGTCTCCTAAAAATATGGTATACATTTGTATACAAATTGTCAATACAATTATCCCCACCGACATTGCTCCATATAAAGCTTGCGTCGGGGCTAGGGAACTTCTGAAGTAGCCTAAAACGACCCCCTAGAAATTAGGGAGTCGTTTGGTAAGGGGGGTGTGATATATTTTCGAATATTTTAGATATTGTTTATAAATGTTTTAGCAATATCATGGATTATATTATTGCCAAAAAAGTACCCCTCATTAGTAAATCTAATAGTATCCTTTTCTTTAATTATTAAACCATCCTTTTCTAATTCATCTAGCAAATGTAGGAATGACTGGTTTCTATGAATTTCATCTACGCTTTCCAAGGTTTTGTAGGAAATAAGACCATGCTGAAGCTCATTGATTATCCTATTTATTTTAAAATAATCATTTGTAACCATTCTACCTCTATTTGATATACGAATAGCTTCATCAAAATCCTCACGATCCTCTGGGTTAAAATGAAGATATCTACCGATGCTACCACCAGCTTTTACTCCTATGGGAATACAATCGCCATTATCATGCTTTACTTCTATATACCTATAGCGGTCTCTTTTATTGTTTATTAGCTTCGTCAATTCAAACATCTCATAGCCATCCTGTTTCAATCCATTTATTATTTCATTAAAAAATCTTTTTTCCCTTGTTAGGTCATTCATTTGCTTTAATTCCAGCTCTGTAATACTTTTTGCAAGTGGCGTTTTTTCATGAATCATAAGCGAATAAAAGCTTATTCCTGCCAAATCAAGACTCCGTATTACTTCGATATCTTCCTTCAGCACATTTTCATCCTCTCCAGGATAATTATAAATTAAATCGATATTGGTATTAGGTATGGCTTTTCTTATTTTTTTCAATCTATTATATGCAAATTCTCCACTGCCTCTTCTGTTGAGTAATTTTCTACCGTTATCGTTAAAGGTTTGTACGCCTATGCTCAGTCTGTTTACATTATTACTAACCAATACCTCCAGCATTTCATCTGTTAGCTCCGTTATTGAGCTTTCAACACTTATTTCAGCATCTGCTTCAAGCAGAAAGCTGTTATTGATGTGCTTTAAAATTCTATCAAATTGTTTTGGAGAAAGGGCTGTGGGCGTACCACCTCCAAAGTTGATAGCTTCAAAGGATTTATCCTTAATATAGGTATAGTTAATAATTCTATTCATATCACTAATCAAATAGTCATCATATCCGCTAGTAGGAACTTTGGAGAATTTGCTAAAGGGGCAGAAGCTACATATTTTTTTACAATATGGAACATGTAAGTAGAGCACTCTTCTATTATTAGCTTCTTGATTCAAGGTTTCCTTTAAGTATTCATAGGCGCTTTCTTTCGATGAGAAGGCCTGCTTCAATACTCTATTTGCATCATGATGTGATTTATATCTTTCTTGATACATTTTTACTTAAACAGCTCCGGGTATAGTATTTTGGCTAATTCTTCATATGCTCTTGCATATTCATCATTAGGTTTATAGTGAAATAATGAAGTATCTAAGAAAATATACTTTTCATTCTTAACAGCAGATAATGAGCTCCATGCTGGATTGCTTTCAATTTGCGCTGTCATATATTCCTTAACCTTATCAATATTTCCCATAGACTGAACAAATATAAAATCTGGATCTATTTCTAAAAGCTTTTCCATACTGAATTCCAACGATGTTGCTCCCGATGCAGCCTCTCCGAAGCCTTCTCCAATATTTTTAACACCTAATTGCTCCAGCATTTGTCCATTTGCTGTATTACTCAAGTAAGCCTTGACACTACTAGTTGTAGCAAACATTAAAAGGGCAGTTGGTTCAGCTCCCTCAGGGACTTTAGCAATAATTTCATCAATATTTTTCTTAACCTCTAATCCCAATGTATCATAAAGCTCTGGTTTCCCATTTAGCTCAGAAAAAATCTTCACTAATTTTAAGTAATCTTCAAAGGAATCATATTCAGTAGATATGTACTCAATATTATTCTCCTTTAGTATATTCACAATATCTTGTTGCTTAGATGTTCTTAAGATAACTAAATCTGGTTGTAATTCAATTATTTTTTCTACATTAAGCTCAGTCATCGTACCTACAATTTCTGCATCAACGGCTTCTTCAGGAAGATTTGTAGTTGAATCAATCCTTCCAATGATCTCACCACCGCTAAGATACCAAAGCTCTACAAATGAGTTAACTAACCCGATAACTCTTTGTGGATTTTTTGTTACTGAAACTGTGTCTCCTGCATAATCTATAAAAGTTACTTCATTATCACCAACCTCTACTTCTTTAGCCAATGCTTGAAAATCATAGGCGTCAGAAGCAATCTCTTCAATTTCACCATTGTTAGCTGCACTATCCGTTGGCTGGCAACCCGCCAATAAACCCACAATTAACATAACCACTAAAAACAAGCTAATCTTTTTCATAATCCTTCTCCTCTCACTTTTTAACTCTTTGTGGGATAAAGTAAACACAGTCATTTACTTCATCTTTATATAACCTGGCATCAATATTGAATACTTTTCCCAAAAGCCCTTTGGTAATTGCTTCTTCAGTATTAGCAAATTTATGAATTTCACCATTCTTTAGAGCAACAATCTTATGAGAATATCTTGCAGCAAGATTGATGTCATGCAAAACCATAATAATAGTAAGATTAAGCTTTTCATTAAGCTCCCTCACAAGCTCTAAAACCTCTATTTGATATGCAATATCAAGATATGTCGTAGGCTCGTCTAATATAAGTATTTCGGTTTGTTGAGCAACTGTCATAGCAATCCATGCTCTTTGCTGCTCTCCTCCCGACAATGTACTTACACGTCTATGCTGTAAGCCTTTAACTCCTGTTTTATCCATAGCCCAGTCAATAACCTTATAATCTTCAACCCCTAGCCTTCTACCAAACCTCAAATAAGGATATCTGCCATAAGCAACTAAGGTATGAACATTTATATCTCCTGGGACCTTTCGCATCTGCGGTAAAACAGCTATGTGCTTAGCAACATCAGTGGATTTCATATTTCTAATGTCTTTTCCTTCTAATAGGACACGACCATTAACTGGTTTTAAAAATCTAGAAATAGAATTTAAAATCGTGCTTTTACCACAGCCGTTGGCTCCTATAAATGTAGTTATTTTATTTGGAGGTATATCAAGACTTAAATCATTTACAATAATATGTCCATCATATCCTAATGTTAAATTCTCCAATTTAAGCATCATTTCCAGTCATCACCTTTCTTGTTCTCAATAAATATAAGAAGAAGGGAGCTCCCAGTGCAGACATAATAATACCCACTGGAATTTCAATTGGACTGAAGAATGTTCTGCCGATTAAGTCACAAGCTAATAATACTGTTGCTCCAAGAATTGTTGTAGCTGGTAAAAGATATTTATAATCAGAACCAATAAGCATTCTACCAATATGCGGAACAATCATGCCAACGAAACCAATAATACCTACTACACTAACAGCCGCAGCCGATAATAATGAGGACACCACAATAAAAAACAGCCTTGTTTTTTCCGTATTCAATCCTAAGGATATGGCAACCTGATCACCTAGCATTAATACATTCAGCTTTCTTGGCATAAGGATCGTTATTAAAATTCCCACTATTGCATAAGGAAGCATAAGCTTTAAATCAACCCATGTACGGCCATTAAGCCCTCCAATTAAAAACCCTGTAATTCCATCAAGTCTGTTTGAATAAAACATTCTAATCAAATCACTAGCCGCTCCTAGTAAAGAGGATATGGCGATACCTGATAATACTAACCTCATGGGATTTGCTCCATCTTTAAAGGATATTGTATAAATAATAAGTGTTGTTGCAAGTGCCCCCAAAAATGCACCCATGGGTAAGAAGCGTGCATATTGTGGCGCCATAACCAGTAGCACATAACCCATAAAGCTGGCCCCAGAAGTAACCCCTATAATACTTGGGGATGCAAGAGAATTTCTCATAACACCTTGCAATATAGCTCCTGAAAGTGAAAGGCATATCCCCACTAACCCTGCAATAATCGCTCTTGGTAATCTAACATTATAAATAATTTGCCTTTGGACAGATCCATCATCTACAAACAATAACCTCGCAACACCAGGCACAGAAATTTTTGCTGCACCCATAACAATATTCAGTATTGCAATAATAATTAAAAGCACACCTAAAAATATTAATAATTTCAGCTTCTTGATATCCGTCATATCATTTGCCTTGTTCTCAAGCTTTTCATAAAAGCTTTTCTTTTTTGCAATATTAATCATTACGCCATGACCCCTAATTCCTCAAGAATGCTCTTAATCCAACCCTCTACATTTAATAAATCTTGTTCATCAGGGTGTTTTCTAGATTCTAAATGACGCTTATATCCTTCTTCATCAAGATAATGGGACTGACCCTTAGGTATTTGCCTTCTTTTCTCAGTTCTACTTTCTTCTATTTTCCCCTGGCAGATAAATCCGCCCAAATATGTATTATCCCTTTGAACCAGCTCTTTAACTCGATCCTTGTATCTTAATGCACCATCTGAATCTCCATATAGCCCTGAGGTTCCAAAGACAGCTATTTTTTTCCCTGTCAATCTCTCTATTAGCTTCTGGGTCTTCATATCAGCAGTTCCTCTATTTACCCAATAGCCTATAATTAGAAGATCAAACCTTTTTAAGTCATCTGCCTCTTCTATGGACATTATTTCAGCATCTCCTAAGATTTTATGAATGCCAAGTGCTAGTTTTTTAGTATTGCCAGTTACGCTTGAATAAACTATCCCAATATTCATATCCTATCCTCCAAATATAATAAGACTTTTCTTGGAAATAATTTCTTAAATCCTTAATTAATATAGCATAAAAGTTTATCACGTGTCAATGATTATCATTTTCATTTATTGTCTTGTCATCTTCAAATAATAATTTGACGGGAAGCACTTTTGTTTACCGCCTTCCAATACTCTTTTTCTGTTAGCGATAAAAAATACAGTACACAACAGAGCAACCCCCATTAAGGGGGTTGCTCTGTTGTTCTTATCTAAATTATTGGTGTACTTCATATAACAGTACTATAGTCATGAAATCATTTGGATAATCGTCATATAAATCCTGTAATAATTTCAAGTTAGCTCCTGAAGTATTAGCAATTTTCCACATTTCATCATAGGCAGCAGACTGATATTTATATATTAAGGCTGCCAAGTAATTATCAAGTGAATATAAATTCCCTATATCTGCTTTTACTTTTTCCATGTAGAAATTTTTGTTATGATTTTGATTATATTGCCCTTTACTAAAATCAATTCTTTCGTTAAGCCATTTTTCGTGGATTGCCTTAAGCATTTCTTCATATTCTTTTTGTAATTTTTCTTTTTCTTCAGTTAATCTTTCGTACTCCTTTAGTACCTTATCTAAATATTGGAGTTCTTCTTGTTTCTTTAAAGCACCATTATATTCCTCTACTGAAGAGTACCCCTTATCTTGAGCCTGCTTTAGCTCCTCTTTGTCTATTTCAACCATCTTATTTGAAACATTATTAGCTATGCTATTTACCTTAACTCCAATAGCAATAATCTCATTGTTTATGTCAATCACTTGCGTTTTTAATTCCTTTAATGTTGAAATGTACTTGCTGTCATTACCCTTTCCTTCAGTCATAATATCAATAGAATAGTATTCTAATTCATTCGAGGCTTTTTTTAGTAATTCAGCAGCATTATTAACCTTTGTTATTAACTGTTTATTTTCTACTGTCTTTAGATTTAGGAGGCTAACTTTAGAATAATTTTCTTTTGCTTTTCTAATTAACACATCGCCATTTTCTTTTTCCTTAATAATTCTATGGGCCTCTTCTAACATTTCAGTAGCGGCTTTAATAAGATCAAAGTTTGCCTTAATACTATCATAGAAGGTATCTTCTGTTTGGTTAAGTGAGCTAGTAATAACTTCTCCTGTCTTGGTGATTGCATAATAATTGTATGCTTTTCCAAAGGCTTCAACAAACTTCTTTGATTCTTCCTCAATATACTCTGCTACTTCTTCAGCTGATTTTGTATCATTAGTAGCCACATATAGATCGTAGGTATCAAGGTAATTAACAATTTTTTTTAGACTATTAAAACTATTAACCAGGTACTCTTTACTGTAGGCATATTTACTTTCAGTTGCGAGATTAGATGCCTCTACTTGGGTTGTATTAATTGTAGTCATAAGAGTATAACACTTGCCAGAAATACTTTCTCCAGTGGGCTCAGAAAGGCTGTTTTTCAGAATTAGAGCCTCATTATAATAATTCATCAATATTTCGATATAATTCATATACGACTTATTATATTTTTCCTCCTGCGACAAAAACTCCCACTCTGCAAGGGCTTTTTCTTTTTCAGCATCTTTAACGTTTGTAATAGCTTGATACCACAATTGCTCATCAATTTCCACTTCTTTAATGTTTTCTTCTGCATACGAGATGGAGAGCGGTGTTAGAAAACACAAAATTACTGTAAATGCTATCAACTTTTTTAACTTAAACCTCATTATATCCCCCCTATTTTAATTAATATCTTTATAAATCTATGTTGATTTATAAAATACTGACCTTTAATACTTTAAAACCAATAAATGATTTATCCAATTCTAATATTTTTTATATACACCAATAGGATGTCTTTTTACCGGTTTTTGTTCCAAATAATCTACTGTCTTATTTTTCGGGGCTCTTAAAAAAAATTAAGGCCCATCCCCACGGAACGAGCCTTTACCGTTTTAAATTTAGTAAACCTTCTTCTGCTGCTGATACTCCTCAACTATCCTTAATGCCTCACCAAATCTTTGATAATGTACGACTTCTCTTTCTCTGAGGAATCTTAAGGTGTCGATTACACCGGGATCATCACTTAATTTGATTAGGTTTTCGTATACGGTTCTTGCCTTTTGCTCTGCTGCCATATCCTCGTGGAGATCTGTTATTGGGTCTGAGGTGGCTTGAATATAGGCTGCAGTCCAAGGGACTCCATTTGAGTCTGAATAGAATAATGCGCCATCACGAATTGCATAAAAGCTTCCCATGCCTGCTTTCTTGAAGTCTTCTGCTATTGCATCCTTGGTTAATTGATAGATCATTATTGTGATAACCTCTACGTGGGCTAGTTCTTCTGTTCCATGATGTTGTCGGTAATAATATTTGTTTAAAATAGTTAAAGACAGGAGGCAGTGAACATGTCCCTATAAACTATACAATATGAACTTTATCAATAATGTCTACACAAGCACTCTCAATCTTATACTTCTTAGCCCTTCTGAACTTAAAGTACTCAGTAGCCACCTGTGGGAATAGAGCATAAGATAATACATCCTCCTCTTGCTCTAAAAACTCCTTCATTTCATTACGGAAGCCCTCCAATTGTGGTGGAATTAAATCTGCTGGTCTACCAGTAATGGCCTCCTCAGCTCCAGTAATTTTCTTGCGAATTTCTCTAGAAACTTCCACTACTGGCTGACCATACTCGCCCTTTACATAGGCTTTAATTTCCTTTGGAACCATTTTATAACGCTCACCAAGGATTACATTAAACACCGCTTGAGTACCAACCATTTGACTTAAAGGGGTAACCAATGGAGGATATCCTAATTCTTCCCTTACCCTTGGTACTTCCTTTAATACTTCCTCATATTTATCTGATGCCTTTTGCATTTCCAGTTGTGATACTAAGTTTGATAGCATCCCCCCTGGTACTTGGTATACTAAAGTATTGATATCAACCCCCAATAGTTTAGGGTTAAGAAGACCACTCTTTAGATATTCTTCACGTAAGGGTATAAAATACTCTGCAATTTTATTTAATGTTTCAAGATTATATCCTGTATCATATTCTGTTCTCTGTAGGGCAGCCACCAGTGGCTCTGTTGGAGGCTGAGAAGTTCCTAAGGCCATTGGAGAAATGGCACAATCAACAACATCGACACCTGCCTCAATAGCCTTTAAGTTAGCCATAGAGGCTAGCCCACTGGTATAATGACTGTGTAGCTGAATCGGTACTTTTACTGTGGCCTTTAGACCTTTTACCAACTCGTAGGCGTTATAAGGGGTTAAAATACCTGCCATGTCTTTAATGCAAATCGAATCTGCCCCCATATCTTCCATTTTCTTTGCCAGTTGAAGATAGTATTCTGTGTTGTGAACTGGGCTAGTGGTATAGGAAATTGCCAATTGAGCATGACCTCCAACAGCCTTTGTTGCTTTTAGAGCTGTTTCTATATTTCTTAAATCATTTAATGCATCAAAGATCCTCATGATATCTATACCATTTTCGATGGCCTTTTTAATAAATTCAGTTACAACGTCGTCGGCATAGTGCTTATACCCTAATAAGTTTTGTCCCCTTAAAAGCATTTGCAACTTAGTATTTTTTACATGATTTCTAATGATCCTTAACCGTTCCCAAGGATCTTCATTTAAGAAGCGAAGGCAGGAGTCAAAGGTTGCTCCTCCCCATACTTCTAAGGAATGATAACCTACTGCATCAAGGGTTTCTAGTATTGGAAGCATTTCTTCTATTTTCATACGGGTTGCAATTAACGACTGATGCGCATCCCGTAGTACGGTTTCAGTAATTTTTATTTTCGCCATTTTAAATACTCCTCACTTTTATAATCAATATAAAGGTATTTAGTAACAAAATACTCTAAGAAAAGAAATAGACATAGCAAGGAGCTATAGCCCTTGCCACGCGTATTTTATTAGCTTAACTACAACCTTATAAACTTTGTATTGGTATTACTATCTTATATTGTTTGTACCCTCTGTTAAATTTCTTTTAAGATTCTTCTAATAGAACATTTCAAATACAATACTTGCGATTACTAACATAATTCCTCCACCAAGTCTTGAAGAAATTTGAGCCCAAGAAATTAATGTTTAACGCGTTGAACAAGGATACGAAACCTGAGTTTTGTTTTCTTTCTACACTTTCCATTTCTTTGTTCCATACTTGCATCAATTATAACCCTGACTTGAACTCAACAATCACTCTATCATCATAAACAGTTATCTTCTCAATTAGTCGCCTTACAAGCTGCTCATCGAATTTTGTGAGTTTGCTTGGCTGCTCATTTAGAAAGGCTGTCATTTTTGCAATTCGTTGCCTTTTTCCTTCACGCTCTGCATTTTCAACCATTGAATTTTGCTTCAGTTCCCGAATTTGTATCATGTATGTTTTAAGTTTTCAGTATATGTTGACATTCTAGGTACTTTCCCTTTTGTAAATTACTTCCTGTTAATTGAATAAACACTTTAGATGTATGTATATCCATAGTAAATGGTTCCGCAAATCATATATTATGGAACCATTTACTAAAGGAGATGGCGACTCTATAATGATATGGTCAACTCTTATTATTCTTCTACATCAACTAATTCGTCATCACTTAATTTGTTATCAATAAATGTTTTCTCAGATCTAGACACCATAACTGCTGCAGCTGCATCACCAACAATATTGGGTACAACTCTTCCCATGTTTAGTATTCGATCTATTCCAGCAAGCAGTGCAACCCCTTCCATTGGAAGTTTTGCAGCTCCGAGTACAATGGTCAACATAATTAATCCTGAACCTGGTATTCCTGCTGTCCCTATTGCCGCCAAAGTAGCCGTTAGCATAACCATAACCTGATCCGCGAAGCTAAGATGAATACCAAATATTTGAGCTGTAAATACAACCGCAACAGCCTGATAAATAGCAGTTCCATTCATGTTGACCACCGCACCTAGAGGTACAACGAAGTTTGCTGTATCATCATCTACACCTAGTTTTTTTACCGCTCTTAGTGTTAAAGGGATAGTTGCGACACTTGAACATGAAGCAAAGACAAATAGCATGGGCTCTTTCATGGCAGAGATGAATTTTGCTGGAGAAACTCTAGCAAAACCTCCAACCATTACCCCTGCTTGAACTACAAATAAGTATATTACTGAGCACAAATAGACTGCAATGATTGCCTTCATGTAAGGTAATAGAATATCCAACCCATTTTTACCAATGACATTAGCCATTAAACCAAACACACCAATTGGTGTAAATTCGAGAATTATACCTACCAACTTTTGCATTGCTTCTTGAGCCATTTTAAAGAAATTTAGCAATGGTTCGCCTTTGGCTCCCATTTTCAAAATAGCAAACCCAAGTAATATAGCAAAGAAAATAATCTGAAGCAGTTGGTCTGTAGACAAGGCGGCAAATATGTTTGCTGGTACTAACCCCACTATCGTGTCAATAACTGTAACGTTGTTTACCTCTTGCGCTTTAACAGCTGTATCAATAATAACGCCTGAACCGATATTCATTAAATTAGCTACAACAAGACCAAGCGCTATCGCACCAAGTGTTGATATTAAAAATATCGCAACTGATTTAATTCCTATCCGCCCTACTCGCTTGCCATCTTTCAGATTTGCCACTGCAACAACAATAACACAAAGTACCAACGGAGCTACGACCATCGTAAGCATCTTTGTTAATATAGTACCTAAAAATGCAAACATTGCAGCGTCTTCTCTCATGACGATACCAGCTAGAATCCCTAAAGCAAAACCTATCATTATTCTTGTAAACAACCCAGTTTTTTTAATAAAATTTAGCATAATGAACTCCTCCTTTATTGGCATTCTTGTAATACACTTTCCCTTGTGTCAATACCTACAATCAGCCTCATATCCTCAACTATTAATCTCTTATATACGCATAAATAACCCCCTTTCCTCTATTGGCATTCAAATTTTAATCAGTGATTTTGTATTTTTTCACTTGTTCATCCTGAAATACTCTGCCCTTTGTATCAATACCTACAATCAGCCTCATATCCTCAACGACTAATCTCTTTATAGATTCTGTCCCCAAATCTTCATATGCAACAACTTCCAATTCTTTAATTTGATTTGCTATCATGGCAGATGCACCACCAATACTTAGGAAGTAACATGCGCCATATTCTTTACATAGGTCTGTCACATAATCAGCTCTCTCGCCTTTACCAATCATACCTATAATACCCTGTTTTAACATCATTTCTACATATTGGTCCATTCTGACACTGGTTGTCGGAGCTGCTGATCCGATGACTTTCCCCGGTTTTGCAGGTGTGGGGCCAACGTAGAAAATAATCTGATTTTCTAATTCGATGGGCTGCTCCCTGTTATTGTTAACGTTTTCCTTAATTCTTTTATGCGCCGCATCTCTCGCTGTATAAATCACTCCTGATAGATCGATTACATCTCCAATATTCAAATCTTTCACCATGTCTTTTGTTAGTGGTGTTGTCATTTTAATTATCTTGTTTTTCAACTTAGACCCTCCTATCTACCGTCAGTTCAATTGATGCCTGACGCACAGAATGACATTGTAAGTTTACGGCTACAGGTAAAGAAGTGATGTGACATGGATAATATTCAATATGCACGTCTAAAGCTGTCATTCGTCCACCCATTCCCAAAGGACCAATCCCAAACTTATTGATTTCTTCTAAAAGTTCTTCCTCTAGTTCCTTATAAAATGAATTATGATTTCGGCTGCCAATTGGCCTAAGAAGTGCCTGTTTTGCAATTAATGTTGTCTTGTCCATCGTTCCTCCAATACCAACACCAACAACAATTGGGGGACAAGCTTTTCCTCCTGCCGCCTGGACTGATTTAAGCACAAATTCTTTCACGCCTTCCACTCCATCCCCAGGAACTAAATTTGTAAATGTCCCCATATTCTCACTTCCGCCACCTTTTGGAAGTACAGTAATTTTAACTTTATTCCCCGGAACGATCTCAGTATGTAACACACATGGTGTGTTATCACCTGAATTAACACGGTTTAGTGGATCAAGATAAACTGATTTCCTCAAATATCCATCTGCATAACCTTTCCTGACCCCATCATTAACGGCTTCTTCAAGAGGTTTTCCTTCCCAAGATACTTGTTCTCCAATTTCCATCATAACCACCGTCATACCTGTATCATGACAAACAGGCATCTCTTCTTTCGAAGCTAGTGCTGCGTTATCCAACAACAGTTTCAAAGTGTCTTTTCCATATGGTGATTCTTCCTTTTCATATGCCGATTTTAGTGCTTCGATGACATTATCGCTCAGATGGTAACAAGCGTCCATACAAAGCTTTGCTATCACTGGGATCAAGTCTTCTGTTGACATAACTCTACTCATAATAACTCCTCCAATTTTATTCAATCTAAATCATAATTTCATCAAAGGACTATTGATTTACTTCATTATAAAGGAGTATACTATATATGTAAAATATCACTTTCTTATATCATGATAAATAATATTTATATTAATGCGCTATAGGAGGTAACAATATGGAATCTGTTTATGAATATATTTATGCAGTTAAAACATTAGGTTCCTTCACAAAAGCAGCCATTCATCTTAATATCAGCCAACCAGCCTTAAGTATCGCTATAAAAAAGATGGAAAAGGAACTCAACCTTGCTATTTTTGATAGGAACACAAAACCAGCCCTTTTAACACCAGCTGGGCAGATTCTATTTTCACATATAGAGAAAGTCATGTTACTTGAATCGAATACTAAAGCTAAATTAGACGATTTGGATAGTATAAATTCTGGTCATCTAACCATTGGTGGTACCCAATACTTCACTGCTTTTATTCTCCCGGAAATAATTTTCAGCTTCACAAAAAAGTTTCCTCGATTTAAAATAGATTTTGTTGAAGCAAGTTCTGCGGAGTTAAGTGCCTTACTCATCAATAATGATATTGACTTAATGTTTAGCGTTAAGAATTTAGACTCCAACAAATTTTCATTTTATAAAAGTTTAACCGATTATCTTTTTATTGCTGTCCCCATAAATTTAATTATGTGTTCTCCTATCTTTAAATACGGATTAACTAGACAAGATATTATAGATATAGAATACAAGGATTTAGAAGCTATTCCCTCGCTCAATGATCTTAAAAAAACACCTTTCATATTCCTTCGCGAGGGCAATAATCTTAACGAAAGGAGTAAGATGCTATTTGAACTTGAAAGTATGATGCCTCCTATAGTACTGACCTTGGACCAATTGACAACAGCACATTATATATGTAGAAGCGGTATGGGCGCTACTATTACTACCGACAAGCTGATTAAACAGATTGATGATAACAATAATCTTGTGTATTTGAAAGTAGATCACCCTTTAATGATTAGAAATTTTAATATAGTAATAAATAAATATCGTTATATACCAAGTATTATGGATGCTTTTATTCGAGAATTTTAAGGCATAAACTTCAACGTCACCGGCATTAATAGGGAATGTATCACTTATCCGCCTGCAAGATTGCGATTGGATGATCGGATCCAGGTAACTGTCAATGAACCTGCAAAAAAGAAAAAGATTACTGATACACTCGAATGTGCATAGTATCCTTTATTTATTTCAAATTTTTGAAAAGTATTTCCGTAACCAGGTCATATCGCAAACTTGGAATGACTCTTGTAGATTTGTTTCCGAATATAAACGCCCTTGAGTGTTGTTTGATATACTAAAGGGCTTCAAATTGATTCAACTCACTTATAGAACATTAAGAACAAAAGGAATTATAAGTTTGTCAAGTTGTCAAGCCTGTCCCCATTCTCCACATATGACTCCCTATGGTTCTGCTTATCTCTGAAAATGATTTAATCTGTGCATCATTAATCCCTGACTCACGTGCCCAATAAACAGACAGACCAATATAATCGGATGACAATAGTATTTGATCCTCTTTATCCTTATTAATTCCTATCGTATAATAAGTTTTAAGAGAACCCTTATATTGTTGTTCCCAATTTTCTACCGTGTCACTTTTATTATCTCCATTAATCCGTTCATCACTGAAAAATGCCTCTATAATGTCATCATATAACTTTTTGCATCCATCGGTATCTGGATCTATGGATCTAGTGATCTATTTTGCCATTCCTTAATCTCAGGAACAATCCTCTCAGTAATCTTGCTGACCATTTCTGCTGATACCTCTATACCATAAATATCTTTAATCTGGTCATGGCTATCTCTAGTAGACATCCCTCTGGCATAAAGGGAGATAACTTGTTCTTCTAGGAGATGCTTGAAGCGGAGCTTGAGGTAGGACTTGGCTATTCTAAGAATGATAAGACAGCTAAGGTGACTGATAATGCAAGAAATGGATACTCTTCTAAGACTGTAAAGAGTCAATTTGGTGACATCTCTCTTGATATTCCAAGAGACCGAAAAGGCGAGTTTGAGCCTAAAATAATTCCTAAATACCAAAGAAATATATCCGGAATTGTAGAGAATCCTTAAACAAGTCCTTTAAGAAGGAGTGGATATCCCCTACTGTTTTCAATACATTCTCCTTAATCATTTGTCTTAAAATTTCTTTAGGTAATGTACTCATAAAAAAGCTCCTCTCTGGTAATTATTTCTAATTATTTCCAGAAAAGAGCTTTTTATTTCTGAGATACACAAAATATTTTACAGTCCCTTTACTATACCTATAAAGACATTTAAATTGATACATTTTTTATCAACAATACTATTTAGTGTCGGATAAAGGCCCATTCCCCTCTAGGAATGAGCCTTTATGTTTTATCTATTAAATTTTAACTAGAATATCTTCTTCTGCTGCTGATACTCCATAACTATCCTTAATGCCTCACCAAATCTTTGATAATGTACGACTTCTCTTTCTCTGAGGAATCTTAAGGTGTCGATTACACCGGGGTCATCACTTAATTTGATGAGGTTTTCATATACAGTTCTTGCCTTCTGCTCTGCGGCCATATCCTCGTGGAGATCTGTTATTGGGTCTGAGGTGGCCTGGATATAGGCTGCTGTCCAGGGAACTCCATTTGAGTCCGAATAGAATAATGCGCCATCACGAATTGCATAAAAGCTTCCCATGCCTGCTTTCTTAAAGTCTTCAGCTGTTGCATCCTTGGTTAATTGATAGATCATTGTTGTAATAACCTCTACGTGGGCTAGTTCTTCTGTTCCGATATCCGTAAGTAACGCCTTCGCCTCATTTGTAGGAATTGTGTATCTCTGATTTAAATATCTCAGGGCGGCTGACAGCTCTCCATCGGGGCCTCCATATTGAGTAAATAAGTAATTAGCCAGCTTTAAGTTTTGACCATAAACCTTTACTGGATACTGCAATTTTTTTTCATATATCCACATATCATATCCTCCTTATGCTAATTTAAAAAACCTGTTCCCAGGGCCATGGGCCTTCTAACCATCTCCATGGATACTGGCTGGGTGAAAAACCAAAGTTAAGCAGCGGTCCATATTGGAGCTCATATTGCTTCTTCAGCATCTCCAATTGCTTGCTGTATTGGTTAAATTCCATTAGTGCTCTTTGATCATCCTTGTGGGTGTCTAGGTACAGCTGAAGCTCAACTAGAGCAAATTCTACCTGCTGCAAACGGTTTAAAAAGGCTAATTGATCATTCATTATCTGTCACCCCCCCTAACTTTTTCTCTGGATTATAAGGCTGATATAATTCTGGGAAGTAGGTTCCCTTTTGCAGAGCCTCATTGATTGGGAAGGAATTTGTAAAGCATTGATAGGGTACATAAGCATGGGCCATCCTTACACAATAGGGCATAAAGGGTAAAGGATAGATGCTGTAATGGGGCATAGGCATGCCTGGCATTGGCATCGCTGGCATCGCTGGCGTTCCTGGCATTGGCATTGCTGGTTGATGAATATCATACATCTTGAAAATCCTCCTTTTTGTTACATTCAGTAAATATACTGTTATATTATATTATTCACTTGTTAAAAAATGGTGTTTCGTTAACATAAAAAAAAGTCTTTGAACATATGTATATATTTTAGTGCATTAAAAAACCACCTATATCTAGGTGGAAATGATGTTCATTTTTTAGCCATTATGACTGGTGCTACACTTTTAGTGCAGCATTGCAAAATTTGTAAGTTAGAAATGCCCATAAGTTTGTCGCCATTGCAAAAGTAAGCGATATTATTATTAGTAATATGTTAAAACTTGACTGTAAATCTAATGAAGATAGAGCAATGAAAATAGTTATAACAAATACTATTGCAAAACATACTCTAAATGATATTGAACCAGCCTTATATTTATTAGACTTTAAACGCTCGTCCGAAATATGCCCCAATTTAGACCACCAAAAATAAGAAAAATATCCCCCAAAAGCAAAATTTATGAAGTATAGTGGATTATCATTTAAACCGTTAAAACCCGAAATCCTAAAAAGCCTAATAAAAACAACGACTTTCTTATATCTCTTTTCATAAATAATTCTCTCCCTTCATATGATAAATATTTATATCCATATATTAACAATATATCACATTTATTTAAATATTAGTACTTACTTTCAGCATAGAAATCCAATGCACCTTCAAACCTATAGTTCACGATATATTATTAGCAATCGTTATATCTGGTAGCTAAGTCCACGACCATAAAATAGACATATCTTTTGTGCTGACTACTTGATTACCAGAATACTACGTGTGAACAAAGTGGCTCCGCCACGTTTGTTTTCCAGGGAACCCATGCGTTCCCTAGGACGCTTCGCTGTACCCTCCTTATTGTAATAAGGGGTGACGCCCCCCTTAACAACCCCCCATTGTATAAGAATTCATAGTAAAAAAATAGGACTTTCTTATACAACAAGCAAAGCATCCCCTTGGCACGCATTAAAAAACCACCTATTTCTAGGTGGTTAGAGGTTTTTGAAAAACCTGCTTTTGACGAGATTCTTCAGCTGCGCTTCAAAATGACGGCTTGAAGGGCTTGAAGCATGTATTTTACGCCTTTGTAGGCTCTGGATATTCTACACCAAAGGTATCTACTGTTACTTCCTTAATTTTTTGCTCCTCGTAGGGCTTGTCTCGATAATCTCTATCTACTGAAACTATTCTTTCAGCTTCCTCCATGCCTTCAATGATTTTTCCAAAGGAAGCATACTCGCCATCAAGATGTGAGGATAGTGCAACCATTATAAAAAACTGTGATCCGGCTGAATTTGGCATGCTTGATCTTGCCATGGATAGTACACCCTTGCCATGCTTTAAATCATTTTTAAAGCCATTGCGACTGAACTCTCCTTTAATTGAATAGCCAGGTCCTCCTGTTCCGTTGCCTGATGGGTCTCCCCCTTGAATCATAAAGCCGGGAATTACTCTGTGGAATATAACACCATTGTAAAAGCCCTTCTTAACCAGTGAAATAAAATTATTCACTGTGTTTGGAGCTATCTCCGGATAAAGCTCAGCCTTCATTTGATTTCCATTTTCCATTGTAAAGGTTACTACTGGATTTTGCATATCTATTCATCCTTTCGTTAAGTAATATATATCAGACGGAGATTGTCTCCGTACCCTCAAGCAATTATTTATAAGTCAATACCTTCATATAAGAAGTGACGTTATGTCGTTATTCTGTATTCGCTACCAATCTTCCCTACTTATCTATAACCTGAAATATTGCAAACTTCAGATATAGGGATTCATCTGCATTCATGTCTATAGGATGATCCTTTGACTGTGTTCTATATTCTACAAGCCTTAGTATCTTTCCTGCATCTATTGCTGCTTCTCTTACAATATCCATGAACATCTCTGGATACAGGTAATGGGAGCAGGAGGCTGTAACCAAGAAGCCGCCGTTTTTTGTCAGCTTCATTCCCCTAAGGTTTATTTCCTTATAGCCCCGCAGGGCTCCCTTCATTGCCTTCTTAGACTTCGCAAAGGCAGGAGGGTCCAGTATAGTAACATCAAATTTTTCTCCATTGGCTTCAAATTCCCTCAATACATCGAAGGCATTTCCAAGCTTAGTTTGTATTTTGTTCTCGAAGCCATTAAGCTTCACATTGTTCTTTATGGTTTCTATTGCATGCTCCGATATATCTACTGCAATAGCCTCCCTTGCGCCAAAGCTACAGGCGTGTATTGCAAAGGAGCCTGTATGACTGAAGCAGTCCAATACCCTAGCATTCTTTACTATAGGCGCGATTGCCAGTCGATTTTCCTTTTGGTCCAGAAAATAGCCTGTCTTTTGTCCATTTTCAAAGTCTACTAAAAGCTTTATACCATTTTCAAGGATCTCCACCTTTGTGTCTGCTTCTCCCTTAAGAAAGCCCTTTTTTTGCTCCATACCCTCAAGCTCTCTTATTTGAACATCATTTCTTTCATAGATGGCCCTTGGCTTAATTATTTCATCCAAAAGCTCTACAATGGTCTCCTTATGGACATCGATTCCCAATGCCAGTGTTTGAAGGACCAATACATCTCCAAATTTATCTACAATTAATGCCGGTAAGAAATCTGCTTCTCCGAATATAACCCTGCAGCAATTGGTATCTATTAGCTTTTTCCTATAGTCCCATGCCTGCTGTATTCTCCTTTTGAAGAACTCTCTATCGATTTCCTCCTGCTTATAGGTAAGTACCCTGACTATTATTTTAGACCGTGGATTGATATAGCCCCTTGCTACGAAGCGGTTTTTAAAATCATATACATCTACTATATCTCCCGGCTCATAGCTTCCTTCTATTTTTTCAACCTCGTTGGAAAATATCCAGCGATGTCCCTTTGCGACTCTCTTTTGCTCTCCTGTTTTTAAAACTACCCTTGTCAAGGCCAAAACTCCTTCCATGCTACCACTTTTTGCTTCATTACCCATATTACTACAAAGCTTGTATAATTACCAGTATTAATGCATCCCTTGATAAAATTCCCATGTAGACCTAAAAGTATAACCGTTAGAGAAAAAAAAGGCTTCCTACAAAAAAGAAAGAACCAGAGTCATGAGCTTTACTCATTCTCCGGCCTTCTAATGTTTATTGCCTAAGGAAAATGCATAATTAAGATGAATAATATGCATTTTCCTCTCGTAACTATATTCCCTGAAGCTGACTGCTCTTTTTATACCAGCCCTTCAAAGCCTCATACAGCTCTACATAAAGGGGATGCAGCTTTTTGTATGTCTCTACATTTTCTTCAACAGGACTTATTCTATTGACTACCTTTATCATGGCTCTGCAGCCCTCTTCCACTGTGCTATATCTCTTTGCACCGACAGCCGCCAATATCGCTGCCCCTAATGCGCCACCTTGATTGGTATTAATCTCTTGAATTTCCTGGGAAAAGATATCGGCTAATATTTGCTTCCACAGATTACTTTTTGCACCGCCACCGATGACACGCACCTGCTTTATGGGAACCTCTAGGGATTCCAACAGCTTTAAGGAATCATAAAGACCAAATGCTACACCCTCCAGAACTGCCCTTGTCATTTGACCTCTGGTGGTGGTTGCCGTCATTCCTACAAAGCAGCCCTTTGCATCGGGGTCTGAGTAGGGGGTTCTTTCTCCCAGCAGATAGGGTAGAAAAATCAGCCTGTTGCTTCCGGCCCTTGTATTTTCTGTCTCCTCCAGCAATGTCTCCAATTCAACCCCTGGGTGCACCGTATCTGCCCACCATTTCAGACAGCTGGCGGCCGACAGCATAACCCCCATAGAATGGTATTTTCCGTTGGCATGACAGAAGGCATGCAATCTATTGCTTTCATCAACCGCATAGGCCTCATGGGATGCAAATACAACTCCAGAGGTACCCAGAGTAACCGACACAATGCCATCCTCAACTGTTCCTGTTCCAATGGCTCCCGCTGCCTGATCACCCGCACCGCCTACTACCAGGATTTCTCCCTCTAGCCCTAATTCCATCTTCACGGCCTCTGATACGATCCCGGTAACCTCATAGGATTCATACAGCTTGGGAAGCTGGCTTTCATTTATCCCTATAAATTCTAGAAGCTCCCTTGACCATCGCCTGTTTTTTACATCTAATAATAGCATTCCTGATGCATCTGACATGTCTGTAGCATATTCTCCTGTAAGCATCAGCCGAATGTAGTCCTTCGGCAATAGTATATGCTTTATTTTTGCGAAAAGCTCCGGCAGATGCTTTTTCACCCATAGGATTTTAGGTGCGGTAAAGCCGGGTAGGGCTTTATTGCCGGTAAGCCTGCTGAGCTCCTCCTGACCGAAAAACTCGGTGATTTCATCGCATTCCGCCTGTGTTCGCTGATCACACCATAAAATAGCCGGTGTCAGCACCTCATTATCTGCCCCCAATGCCACCAGACCATGCATTTGACCGCTGAAGCCTATAGCCTTAACCTGGTTTCGTGCAATTTCAAGCTTATGTAATAGCTCCTTAATGGCCTCAACTGTCCCCCTCCACCAATCTGCCGGATCCTGCTGCGCCCATTTCTCCTGTGGAAAATAAACGGGGTATTCCTTGGTTGCATCGCCTACTATCTCATTTTTATCATTTATTGCTAATATCTTGACGGAAGAGGTGCCTAAATCGATACCTAAATAATACATAATATCCCTCCACCCATTATTTTATTTATTAACTTTCTTTATATAATGCTTTTTGCGTAATTAAATAGCTCCTCAAAGGGCAGCAGCGCTGCTCCAATCAATGATCCCTTATCCTTTAGGGCTGAGAAAACCACCTTGGTGCCCTCATATTCGAAAAAGCTGCATTTCATATTGTTTCTCCCGTTAATCAGTGTCAGCATTTCCTTTTCATATTTTCCCAGCTCGCCGCCGATGATAACAAGCTCCGGATTCAAGGCCAGTATAATATTTTCTATGCCGATAAATAAGCTATCAATGTACGCTTCTACTGCCTTCTGAACCGGTGGCAGACTTAAGCTGGCCTCGTTAAAAATTTCATCCAGTGAGGCGGCAATTTTACCTGTATGCTCCCGATAATATCTGAATAGGGCCTTTTTCGAGGCGTAGAGCTCCCAGCAGCCGGTTCTTCCACAGTTGCATTGCTTTGCCTCATCGGATATTCTCATGTGACCAAACTCTCCGGCTTTTTTATTTGAGCTCTTATAGATATGCTGATCTATTGTAATTCCCGTGCCTACACCCTCGGTTATAGATACATAGACCACATTTCTCATATTTACCGTTCTTCCTATTTCCTTTTCTGCATATGCTGCTATATTTGCTTCATTTTCTATAAATACCTTCAGCCTAAGGCTATTCTGAAATTCATGGAAGTCAAAATCCCTCACACCAATATTAGGGGCATTCTCTAAAATCAGCCGATCCTCATCAACCAATCCCGGCAGAGATATTCCTACACCAGAAACCTTCTCCTTAGCGATATGATTTCCCTCTATCAGCTTCTCTATTGCTGCCTTGATAGCCTCCAGTATTTCTCTGAAGCTATAGTCATTTTCATATACAAAGGTAGCTTCATCAATGATTGAATTATTCAGGTTGATTAATATTATCCTCACACGATCCGGCGAAATGTCGACTCCAACAGAATATCTGGCATTTTCAACAAACTTTAGAATCAGAGGCTTTCTCCCTCCTGTGGAGTCGCCAACTCCTGCTCCTTCTACAAGGCCCTCCTCCATCAATTGGTTTATGTTGGTGGTGACGGTGGGAATGCTCAGCTTGAGGGCAACAGCAATATCCTGCTTGGTTATCTCGCCTTTTTGCTTGATGATATTTATAATGTTTGAACGATTCATTTCTTTGATTTGGTCCTGACTCAAGGTCTCTAATTTTATCATGATTGAAGCTCCTTTATTCTACTGTCATGGCTATAGCTATTCTTAAGGCTACGCACGTGCCTGTTTTATATATTTTAATAGTATCATACATAAGAAAATATAATCAAGCAGCCACTTTTCTTCATTCTCTACTCACATTTACTATAAATATAACGGTTTACTATATCCTCCAGCATTTCCTGACGTCCTGATTGAAGCTCTATGCCTTCATGCTTCAGGGCATATTCCGCCAGCTCCTCAAAATCTGTGGCCTCTTCTACAATCTTCTTACCCATACCCTCCTTATAGCTGCCATATCTATCTGCAACAAAATCCTCCAGCACACCATCCGTCAGTAGTCTGTCAGCCACTAACAGCCCCTTTGCAAAGGTGTCCATTCCTACGATATAGGCTATGAATAAATCATCCGGCTTGAAGGAGCCCCTTTTAACCTTTGCATCAAAGTTTAAGCCCCCGGGGGCAATGCCGCCATTTTTCAGGACCTCATACATGCACAGGGTAGCATCATAAATATTTGTTGGGAACTGGTCCGTATCCCAGCCCAATAGCATATCTCCCTGATTTGCATCTATACTACCCAGCACACCGTTAACCCTTGCTAGGGCTAATTCATGCTGGAAGGTGTGTCCTGCAAGAGTTGCATGGTTTGCCTCTATATTCAGCTTAAAATCCTCAACGAGGTTATATTTTCTCAAAAATCCCAGAACTGTCATGGTGTCAAAATCGTATTGATGCTTTGTAGGCTCCTTTGGCTTCGGCTCTATCAGCAGCTGTCCCTCAAAGCCTATTTTTCTTGCATAGTCCCTTGCCATTTTTAAGAATCTGGCTAGATTGTCGTTTTCTAATGCAATATCTGTGTTCAGCAAGGTTTCGTAGCCCTCACGACCTCCCCAGAAGACATAGTTTTCTCCCCCTAGTCTAAAGGTGATTTCCATAGCCTTCTTCACCTGTGCTGCTGCAAATGCAAAGACATCGGCATTAGGAGAGGTGGCGGCTCCATGCATAAATCGAGGATGACTAAAGGCGTTGGTGGTTCCCCACAGGCATTTTATACCGGTTTCCTTCATTTTCTCCTTTATAATCGCCACTATTATGTCTAAATTATCCAGCTTTTCTTGAAGGGAAGCTCCCTCAGGTGCAATATCTAAGTCATGGAAGCAGAAATACTCAATACCCAGCTTTGTCATCAACTCGAAGGCAGCCTCTACCCTTGCTCTAGAAAGCGCCATGCCCGTCAGTTCATTGTAGCCTCTTTCCATTGTGGGCTCGCCAAAGGGATCGGTGCCTTTACCCGTCAGTGTGTGCCAATAACTGAGGGCAAACCGCAGATGCTCCTTCATTTTCTTACCGGCTATCACTCGATCTGCATCATAATATTTAAACGCCAGAGGATTATTTGATTCAGCACCCTCGTAGCTTATTTTATCAATTCCCTGAAAGAACTCTTTCATTTTTCTCGACCTCCATTTTATATGATATTTTGGATTTAGATTTGGATTTAGAGTAAACATCAAAGGCCACCGCCATCAGCAGCACCAGTCCCTTTACGATTTTCTGCCAGAAGACATTGATACCCATGATCGACATACCATTGTTGAGAATACCCATAATAAAGCCTCCGATGATAGCACCGGGAACGGTGCCGATACCTCCTGAGGCCGATGCTCCTCCTATGAAGCAGGCGGCGATTGCATCCAGCTCAAAGCCGTCACCGGCTATTGGCGAAGCAGAATTTAAGCGACCTGAAAATACAATGCCTGCTATGGCTGCCATTAAGCCCATATTTGCGTAAATCCAAAACAATAGCTTTTTTGTCTTTACACCGGAAAGCTCGGCGGTTTTTGAGTTGCCCCCCATGGCATATATATGCCGGCCCACTACTGTCCTGTTGGCGATAAAGGAATATATCAAAATAAGCACCAGCAGTATTATAATGATGTAGGGCAGTCCATTTGCTCTGGCCAGCCATACCGCAAACAAATTCATTATGGCAAACATGACGGCAGACTGCATAACGAAGCCCTTAAAGGATATAACCTGAAAATTGAACTTGATCTTATTCTGACGCTCTTTATATTGAAGGGCTACATAAAGGATAGAGCATATAAAGCCGATCAATATCGTTGTAATATGTAGAGAACCGCCTTTTCCGCCTATAAAATCCGGTATCGATCCCGAGGCAATGGTCACATACAGGCTTGGGAGCGCTATGGTTTCCCCCTGCAATATTAGATTGTTGATGCCTCTAAATACCAGCATGCCTGCCAGGGTTACGATAAAGGAGGGAATTTTGACGTATGCAATCCAATAGCCCTGCCACATCCCAACCAGCACCCCAAGGGAAAGTGATAGCAGAATAGATAAAATAACCGGCAGGCCCAAAGTAATACTAAATAATGCAGATGAGGCCCCAATAAGGGCTACAATCGAACCCACTGAAAGATCAATATTTCCTCCTGACAAAATACAAAACATCATGCCTATGGCAAGTATCAGTATATAGCTGTTTTGCAATATAAGACGGTGAACGTTTATAGGCTTAAGTAATACACCCTTTGTCAGTATCTGAAACAAAATCATAATAACAATCAATGCCACCAGCATTGCATATTGCCGCATATTTTTCCTTACAACTACCTTGATATTTTCCATCGCCCAAACCCTCCTAACTCATGCTATTCGCTTCTGCTTTTTTTCTATCGGTGCTCTGAATAATACAGCGCATAATGCTTTCCTGACAGGCCTCCTCTATAGGCATCTCACCTACCAATTCCCCTTCGTTCATAATATAAATTCGATCACAGATGCCTAATAATTCAGGCAATTCCGAGGAAATGACGATAATGCTTTTTCCCTGGCTTGCCAGCTGGTTTATGATGGTGTAGATTTCATATTTTGCACCTACATCTATTCCTCTGGTTGGTTCATCCAATATCAGTATATCCGGCTCTGAAAACAGCCATTTGGCTATAATAACCTTTTGCTGATTCCCACCGGATAGATTTCCTGTGCTCTGATATATATCAGAGGTCTTAATTCTAAGCTTACTGCAGAATTCCTCAGCCGCTTGAATCTCCTCATTTAAATTCACTACCCCTTTGCTGCTTATCTTGCTTAGCTTTGACAGGGTTATGTTTTTCCTTATATCATCTATAAGAACTAAGCCGGCATTTTTACGGTCCTCGGTCAAATAGGCAAGGCCCTCCTCTATTGCTTGGCTTACATTGGCGACATACAGGCTTTCACCTGCCTTTAGCATTTTTCCTTCAATGTTCTTGCCATAATAACGGCCGAAGATGCTCATGGCCAGCTCTGTTCTGCCTGAGCCCATTAGTCCTGCTATTCCAACAATTTCCCCTTGTCGTACATTTAAGCTGATGTTTTTAATTTTGACTCTGCCTTCATCCAAGGGGTCATGTACATGCCAATTTTTAATTTCAAAGGCCACATCTCCAATATTGGGCACCCTCTTGGGGTATCTATCCTTCAGCTCTCTTCCAACCATTCCCTTGATAATCCTACCCTCGGTTATTTCATCCATGCCCTTAACAAGGGTTTCAATGGTGGTGCCGTCCCGTATAACGGTTATCTCGTCGGCTATTTTGGTTACTTCATTTAATTTATGGGATATTATAATGCAGGTAATCCCCTGCTTTTCGTTAAGCTCCTTCAATAGCTCCAGCAGGCTGTCGGAATCCTCATCATTTAGAGCTGCAGTGGGTTCATCCAGTATCAGCAGGCTTACATCCTTAGCCAGTGCCTTTGCAATTTCAACCAACTGCTGCTGACCGACACCGATATCCTTTACTAGGGCATCGTGGTGGATTTTTAATCCCACCCGCTTCATAAGCGCCATAGCCTTTACATTGGTATCATACCAGTTGATCACGCCTCTTTTATTACGCTCATTGCCAAGAAATATATTTTCAGCCACCGTTAAGTAGGGGCTAAGGGCCAGCTCCTGGTGAATAATGACAATTCCTTTTCCTTCGCTTTCTTTGATGTCTTTAAACTGACATACCCTACCATCAAATATGATTTCTCCTGAATATGCTCCAACAGGATATATACCACTGAGAACCTTCATCAGTGTTGATTTTCCTGCCCCATTTTCTCCAACCAATGCGTGTATCTGTCCTCTTTTCACCTGCAGATTCACGTTATTCAGAGCCTTTACTCCCGGAAATTCCTTCGTTATATTTTTCATTTCAAGAATATTAATTGTCATATCCCCTACTCCTTTTTTTAAATTATATGCTGTGATAGTAAGCTATCACAGCATATAAGTAAATTCCTTCTAAATTACTTTAATTGATCGGCAGTATAGTAGCCGGAATCAATTAATAATTTTTTGTAGTTGTCCTTGTCTGCAAATACAGGCTCGCATAGGAAAGAGGGTACGTCCTTAACATTGTTGTTATAGGTACTGGTATCGTTTACAGGCACCTCTGAGCCATCCATTATGGCAACTACCATTTTAACCACCTGAGCAGCCAGAGTTCTTGTATCCTTGAAAATGGACATGGATTGCTCTCCGGCAATTAGCATTTTAACATTGGTAACATCACAGTCTTGACCTGTAAGGACCGGGAAGGGCTTGTCAGCTGAACCGTAGCCTGCAGCTCTTAAGGATGCAACAATGCCTTGGGCTAAGCTGTCGTTTGGTGATAGTACAACATCAATCTTTTTATCTGCATAATTTGCTGTCAGAAGGTTATCCATTCTTGCCTGAGCGCCTTCGGCCTTCCAGCCCTGGATTGCAACCTGCGCCATTTCTACCTGTCCGGAATTTACCACCAATTTTCCATTATCAATGTATGGCTGTAGAACATCCATAGCGCCTTTATTAAAGAAGAAGGCATTGTTATCGTCTGGGGAGCCTCCAAATACCTCTAGGTTAAAGGGACCCTTCCCGCTGTTTAATCCAAGCGCCTCAACTATATAGTCACCCTGAATCTTGCCTACCAAGTAGTTGTCAAAGGTTGCATAATAATCGACATCCGGTGAATCTAATATCAAACGGTCATAAGCAATAATCTTAATGCCTTCCTTTGCGGCATCCGCCAGTACGCCCTTTAAGGCAGTTCCGTCAATGGAAGCGATTACAATAACCTTACAGCCCTTTGTAATCATGTTTTCAACCTGTGTAACCTGCTGCTCCACCTTATCGTCTGCATACTCCAATACCACCTCAAAACCGGCCTCTTCAAGCGATTTTTTCATGTTGTCGCCATCCTGGTTCCAGCGCTGCAGTGATTTTGTTGGCATTGCCACACCGATAAGCTTGCTATCCTCGGGTGTAGTGCCTGATTGCTGTGTGCAGCCGGCAAACGTTAACATAGAAACCAGCAAAATTAAAACCAAAAGCCATGATCCAAACCTTTTCATCAATAGACCCCCTATTTTCTTTTTTAATTGAAGCGAGTCAATACAATGTCAGCCTGTACAGTTTTAATAGCCCATGCTATTAAGGGATTAGTATTGCGCACTACTAATCCTTTACTAAAATGAGCCACTTTATATCCCGATGATGACTCTAAGATAATTATAAAATATTTCCAATTCTTTTTCAACCCACTTTAAAAAGTATTTTTAAAATGACTATAAAAAGTTATTCTGAAAAATCATCTAGGCTTTTTCTATGCTCTAAATGAAGCTTATACTACTTTACTTGAAATTTATATATTGTGGTGTGCCTGTATTCCTCTCCCTTTTTTAAAACGCAGGAGGGAAAATGCTGATGCTTTAAGGCATTGGGAAAATATTGGGTTTCCAAACAAAATCCGCTCCGCTTTTTATAGATGACTCCACCTTTACCCACATCTGAGCCCTCAAGATGATTGCCGGAGTAGAATTGTATTCCCGGCTTTGTCGTGTAGACCTCCATTTTTCTTCCACAGATGGGTTCATAGACCTCAGCCGCCTTTTTTGTTATATCGCCGCTGCTATTCAGCACAAAATTATGGTCATAGCCCTTGCCCTTTATTATTTGCTCCTCACCGCTACCCAGGCCATTACCAATTTCCTTCATATTTCGGAAATCCAATTCGGTATCCCCTACAGCTCTGATTTCACCGGTCGGAATACTATTTTCATCGATTGGAGTAAAAGCATCTGCTGCAATCATTAGCTGATGCTTACTGATATCTCCTGCAGCGTGGCCTACAAGATTGAAATAGCTGTGATTTGTCAGGTTTACCACCGTGTCTTTATCGGAGGTCGCATAATAGTCTATTCTGAGTCCATTATCGGCTGTAAGGGTGTAGATGACCTTCACCTGAAGGCTTCCGGGGTATCCCTCCTCCGTATCCTTGCTAAAGTAGCTTAGGGTCACACTATCAGCATTCGCAATTTCTGTATCCCATATAGCTCTGCCAAAGCCCCTGTATCCCCCGTGAAGATGATTGTTCCCCTCATTCCTTGCGAGCTCATATTTAATGCCACCAAGCTCAAATGCAGCGTCTTCTATTCTGTTGGCATGTCTGCCGATAACGGCACCTAGGAATTTACTGTTGTCTAGATAGCTTTCAAGTCTTTCATAGCCCAGAACAATATCCTCATATTTCCCCCATCTGTCGGGGGTATACAATGATAGCACCGAGGCTCCAATATTGCATAGCTCTGCCCTCATGCCAGACGCATTGACAAGTGTAAAAACGCGTATTTCCTTCCCATCCGGTGCGTTACACACCCTTGCCACTTTCATACTCATCATCTCTCTTCCTTTATGAATATGGAAATCCATGTAAATAATCTCTAAGATAAATATACAATAGGAGATTACCTACAAACAATAGGATGCTGAAATTTCTTTTTAACGATTGGATTCTGATTTGCAACACAATATAGTTCTTAGAAGGAAATATATAAGCACCCAAGCTTGGTGAGGCCACTTTTTCAATGGTCTCACTTGAGCTGAGGTGCTTTTATAGCTTGCATTATCAATCCTCGTTGCTGGCGTTAATCCACAAATTTACCAAATGTACCGCACCGCGAAATCCGACGAAGGGGGGCTCGTAGGGATGCAGGCGCCATTTTGTATCAGGGTTGGAAATTTGCATGTCACTGGAGCGGCCCGCCCATTCCAATGCCTCTCCGCTGGCCATCAGCAAGCCCTTATCATGCTGCTGGATTACCTTAGTCCATTCTTTTTCTGAAAGGTATGGAAGCTCAGCGCTGCCCATATCGGGACAATCACACCAGCAGGTGCCTTTGATAAGAGAAAGCTCATTGCAGGCAAAGGATAATATCCCCTTTACCACATCGGCATGACCGCCTAAGGACAGGGTTGCCTCCTCCGGATGCGAACGAATCATATGCCTTAAGGCAGGCATTACAGGTATCAAGCGACTACGAGCCATACCTCTTTCCTCCTTGATGAAGGTGCTGTCTATGCTTAAACCTGCGATTTCAGCCACCTCCTCCAGCCACTTTATTGTGCCTTCAATGCCATAGGGCCTTCCCATGAGGTATGGCGTTCCAAAGCGCTCCTCTAAATGCTTCGCAGCAGCTTCTCCCTCCCGGCGTATAACAAGATTGATATGGGCGCTTCCCATTTTTTCAATCTCCTCTACGGAGGTATCGGAGGTCATTACGGCAACTGGCTTCATTTCGAAGGCCCCCTCCATTATCCGTAGTATTTCTGCTGTATCTGCCTGAAAACGGAATATATCCGCACAGGAGCCAATGATATTAAGGGTTGGTCGAGGTGTTTTTTCTATTTCTTTAGGTAAAGCCTTCACCAGCAGCAAAAGGGCCTCCTGAACCCCACGATGCTGGATTATGTCAAAACCACCATAGCCGAAGGGCAGCAATCGGACATCAGGATAATCCTGCTGCAGCTCTTGGCAAAGGGCAGGCAGGTCCGTTCCTATTACCTCAGGTATGGCGGAGGGCAGCAGAAAAATAACCTTCGGATTATTTTGCTTTACGACATTTGCAATCGTATGATTCAGCCTGGTTGAGTCGCCTAAGGCAATGTCCGTCTCGTCTATGTGGGTGGAATACAGCCTGCAGCCTTCATGTACCCCTGCGTGCTTTAATGTTACGCCACTGTAGAGCATGTGACCCATGCAGCCAAACTCCACAAGTGCCGCTTTATGGATGGTTGCCAATGTCGAAAGAATGCCCATTCGTCCTGATGGCAGAGGCTTAAATCGATGAAGACCCATGTGCATTTCCTCCCCTTCGTGATATTTCTATTTCATCTAAAGTCTCAAATATTCTTTTCAACAGGCGACTTGTTCGTCCATAGCCCGTCTGACCATAAAAATCAAACATATCCGATACGCAAGGTGCTGTCGGACTGGCATTTTGCAAAAAACCAAAGTACAGGTCCGGCTCAAGCTTCTCCATAATAGGTAAATCCGCTTCAGTATTGACCATTCTACATATCCATGGGTCTTGACCCGTTGCTATAAGCTGCTGCGCATGCGCCTTATCCTCAGGATAGAACTCCTCAAGGTGCAGCAGCAAAGCCTCCATGCCAAGGCTGTTAAGGTAAATCGCCAATGGAAGGGGTAGATCTATCCTCAGGGAAGATATGTATTTGAGTCCCTCCAGCCTCTCCTTTGCTTGGTTTTGCAGTGCGAGAGCCTCCTGACGCTCCTCTTCAAAGGCATTGCCCCAGGATATGTTCAGGTCTTTTGCAATTTCAGAATAGACCCTGTCGATTTCTTCAATGCTATACCGATTATGTAGTGCAAGGTAGGGCACACCGAAGTCCTCCTCCATTTTGACAGCTAAGGGTTGGGTATAGGGTGATACCACTAAATTTAAAGCAGCCTCCGGCCCATTTTGAAAATCCTCCAGTGAAGCCCCCGGTGCAAGATAGCGTAATACAATACCACGGGCTTGGAGCTCAGGCAGCAGCGAAGGCATCGGTATATGATCCTCCTCCGGCGAACGCCCCAAAACATTAACCAGCAGTGGCTTTTTTTCCTTTTCTTCCATTAGCCCTTCAAGGGCCTCCATTGTTTTCCACGAGCCGGGCGGATAGCTGACATTTTTAAATTGCCCCAGCATCACATAGGTTACCCGTGCCTTCAGCTCTGGCTGTATTTCGTATATAATCCCCTCGATATCCTCCCCTATCAGCTCCGGCACACAGGTGGCAATCACCAGTATCGCCTTTGCACCGGCCTCATCCATTTCCCTTAGGGCCTCCATAAGTCCCTCTCGACAACCAAAAACAATTTCATGGCCCTCCAGTACATATAGCCAATGTAGCTCTCCTTTACTGCCCTCTGGCTTGGGGCTGAAGAGCCGCGAGTGGGTTGTACACTCCTGCATACCGACAAGCAGAGAAGATAGCCCCTCTATGTCCTCCACGATTACTGAAGCGATACGCATAGGGCAATGGGTTCCAGGGGAAACAGCAGGCGTTAAGAATTTTATACCATTGTTGGATTTAACGGCGGACAAACGCCTTAAGTGCATTAGCTCCTTCATTTTGTTATACCTCCCTTACAGCAGTTTAGCTTTTTCATTTATACATACCTCCTATACAATCCCCTGTTGCTTAATCAAATCATAAAAAAGTTTAGTTAGGTTTTTCTAACTTTTTTATTATAACATGTTTTCACATACCGAGCTATTTGATTTATTATAATATTTAATCGTTGATTAATTCCATTATTGGTATTATAATTATAATTGGAATCAATAAAAAAATGGGGGGGTTTTTATGAAAAATTTGGGTGAGGTTTTATTAAACCCTGCACGAATACGTATTATTCAGCATTTATCTGCTATGGAAAGTGCAACCGTCGGACAATTGGCTGAGCTTATGAAGGATATTCCCAGGACGACATTATATCGCCACATTAACACATTATATGATAGTGGACTGCTTATTGTCGTACAGGAGGAAAAAATACGAGGCACATATGAGAGGGAATATGCATTAAGCATGAGTACGCTATTAGACGGGTGTGCCTCTCAAGAGCAGATCGAAAAAAATGTTCATATATCAATTATTAGGCTATTGACAAACTTCACAGACTATTTTCAAAAGAAGGATGCCAATCCCATAAAGGATCGATTGTTTATTTCAGACAATGTACTTTTGCTTTCGGACGATGAGTTTAATTCATTTATTGAGGATGTATTTGATGTCGTAAAAAGATATGTTAATTTCGAAAGGAATGGATATAGAATACCTAGAAATATTACCCTTATTTCGTCACCGACTGTTGAAAGGGGAGGATTTTATGAAGAGTAACCTGAGAAAGTGGATGGGAGTTTTGACTGCCATCATAAGCTATTATTTGGTTCACGAAGGAGCACACTTAATTATAGCATTGGTCTTAGGTATATTTCAGGGAATACGATTCATAGGCATTATTGGTATGCAAATACTAATAGATAGCTCAATCCCTGATTTTCATATAGCGGTTTTTAGCTCAGCAGGTGCAGTCTCTGCGATTTTCACCGGCTATCTATTGGTTTTACTAAGGCGCTTTATTTTACATTATAAAAGCAAGCCTCTGAAGGCTGCTGCATACTACACTACCTTAGGCCTGCTATTAATTGATCCTTTATATTTATCCATCCTTTACTCATTTTTTGGAGGTGGTGATATGAATGGTATTATTTTGTTCGGAATACCAGAAGCATTTGTTCGGCTGTTATTTTTAGCTATTGGCATTTTAAACCTGATTTTGATTGCAAAGGTGGTTTATCCTTCCTATAAAAGCAATTTTGCAGCGACAACAAAGCAGCAATAGAGCTTCTTTTAAAGCCTTCAGGCAGCTGTATAGCTGCCTATGGCCAGAAAAAAATCATTAAATTATATCCTTAAGAGACTTTAAGACCTTGTTGGTCAAATTTCCTACATCCCCTTCCTTCAATCGATATTTGGAGGTATCCTTGCGGTCAGGCATTGAATCCGTGGGTATCAGGCCTACAATATGAAGGTCGAGAAGCACAGCAGGCTCTGATTCAGTTCTCCTTTTAAGCTCATCCATCAGCTTCGGGTTTGTGGCGTCAGCACCTCCGCTGATGGAAATGAAGCCATACTTGTGGGGATATGCCTTTAGATAATTTAAGTAGCTGCGTAAAGGTGAGGCAACCTGCCCCATCCAAACCGGCGCGAAAAAGAGAATAAGATCATATTTTTTTATACTGTCCGGGGATGGCTGGACCTGAGGACTTCGCTTAAAAATCATATCCATAATAATAACACCCATTGTTCTGATTTTCCTCTCTGAAATTCGAATATGCTCTGCTGACAGCTCTTTGGCAACACTATCGGCTAAAGCCTCGTTATTACCTGTATAGGAATAAGAAATTACCACAATTTTCATTTTGACTCCTCCTGTAATAAACTAATTTTTCTGGGCCTGCTTTAAGGCATTTTCCAGTGCTTTGAGATGTGCCTTTGAGGTAAGGGTTGCGCCGCTTATGACATCCACCTGAAGCGTCTGCAGTCTCACCACATTGTCAAACAAATCATCAATGCTCTTACCGCCTGTCAGCTCCGCAGGCCTACCCTCCTTATCCAGCGCCCCCTTCAGTATTTTTATATCAGAAATCTTACCAGCGTTTATGCTTACCTCAACCTGGGTATCTCTGAAGGAGTCCTTAGCTCCTGTGTATTCCCCAACATAGCTTCCATCCCGCAGGCTTTCGAAATTTATGTCAGCGATGACAAGCTCCCTGACTTCACGTCTCCCTGGTTCACTTGCTAAAAATCCGCCTATCAAAGCTACCACAATCACACCTACAAGCACCAGTATTACAGTTCGTAATTTACGTTTTCTCTTGCTTCCTTCAACGTTCCGCATCTGCCTTCTCCCCTTTAAATGAAATTTTCCCTTATACCTCCAGCCATCTGTAGAATATCCTACTATTTACTCCCATCTTCACAGGATTTATTGTTATGAATGAATTGTAATATATTCATTCATGTGCCTGTGAAAAATAACTGCTCCTTATATCTATCAAGAGCAGTCCGTTAGACCCTTCATAATCAGCTCCGCCATATGCTCCAAAAGCTGCGGAAAATACTCTAGGCCGATTTCCTCCTTGTGGGTGTCTACATTGATAATTGCAGCGAAGATCATCATGATCATTTTACTGTCGATATCCCTTCGCATTTTTCCTTGGGCCTGCCACTGTTCCACAAGCTCTAGGAAGCTGTCAAATAAAAAATCCACTGCCTTAATACCCTTTTCTTCACGAAAAAGCTGCTCAATTTTTTCAGAAACGTTTTTGTTATACCATTCCTTTAGAATTGGATTGCTCCTTATCCCCTCCAGATTCAGCCCCAGCATTTGCTTGGTGATCTCCAAGGGACTTTGATTTAAATCAAGACGCTGCAGACAGCTTTTTTTCAGCCTTGTATTCTCCTCCACAAAAATATCCATAAAAAGCCTTTCCTTGGAGGGATAGTAGCTATAAAAGGTTCCAACAGCCATCCCAGCCTTTTTCGTAATCTGAGATATATTGGTATCCTTAAAGCCATTATTGCTGAAGAGCTCTTTTCCACAATTGTATATCAGTAATTTTTTATCTTCCATATTTATCTACTCCATGAATGAATATTTTTATTTTCATTCATATCTTATCATTTATGTTTTTCACTGTCAATATGCTTTAGTAAACAATTTATACTTTTGTATAATAAAGCCCGCCTATTTACCTGTTATAGCTATGATATGGGCAGGTTTTTACATGATCGTCCACCATGCCGATTGCCTGCAGGAATGAATACATTATTACTGGGCCTACAAATTTAAAGCCTCGTTTTTTAAGGTCCTTACTAAGCTTGACAGACAAATCGGTTTGTGCAGGCATAGGGGTATTCGGTTCCCAGGCGTTTATCACCGGTTTGAAATCCACATAGCGCCATAGAAAGCTGGAAAAGCTCCCGAACTCTTCACGGACCTTAATAACTGCCTCAGCATTGCTTCTAACGGATTTAAGCTTCGATAAATTTTTTACTACATTGAATTCCTGCCTAATATTTTCTATTTCCTCATCCGTGAGCCTTGAGCAATATTCAATATCAAAATTGTGAAAGGCCCTTCTATACTCATCTCTTTTAGAAAGCACTATGCTCCATGATAAACCTGCCTGTGCTCCCTCTAAAGACAGCATTTCAAAAATATATGTATCGTCATAGCTTAGCACACACCATTCATTGTCGTGATACTGCTGCATCATCAGATTATCCCCCGGCCAAGAACAAGCCTTCATAAAATCACTCCTCTTAATAAATGTACTGCTATTATATCATCTTTATATGACAGCAGTATGTCATGTTATAGCATGATTTCATAAGGCGGCTTTATTTCTTTGGCTTATCTGAGTTATTTTCTGCAATATACCTAATGATGGCCTCGTCAAGCTCACAGCTTAGTTTAAGTACATCCTCTTTGTTGGCAGCAACATTATTGATCAGTTTATTTAATTGCCTTCTCAGCTCCTCCATATGTCTTTTAATATTTTTCATGAAAATTCCTCCAACACACCCAAAACTTGCTTACAGAGCAAATTATACCATTGAACTTGCCTTATAATCAAGCTTATAATATAACACAGGAGAGCTTTTATGACATCTATACATAATAGTAATGACAGAAATCTGATAGGCCCTCGTGTAAGACAAGCACGCCATAGGGCTAAGCCTAAGGTAACACAAAGCGACCTTTTGGCCCGTCTTGCAGTTCGAGGCATCGAATTGGAGAAAACAACCATATCCAAAATAGAAGCAAAAGCAAGACCTGTAACAGATATTGAGCTATTGGCAATTGCTGATGCTCTTGGAGTAAGTGTTCTATGGCTTCTGGGTATTGAAGGATAACCCTATTTTAATACGGGGCTCCCTTTAACACCTCTATGTCCAAGAAATTAAAAGCATAATTTCCTTGACATCAAAAAAGGTCTCCGTATTAGACAGATGCCTTGTCTCCGGAGACCTAATTTTTATTTTCTCTTTAAACCTATTCAACAATCCTATAATATACTGCCGCAGTCAAATAATATATTATGCCATATATGAGTGCAAAGACCAATATAGTCAGCATTGTAGCATATTTAAACAGAGTAATGTTTGTTAGGTTTAGTATAATCATCAGCTTGGTTATAATCGGAAAGGCGAAGACAATATGAATTACTGCAGAAATCAAGGGTAGGAAAAAGACCATCAGTATTTGATTTTTTATGGTTTTCTTGATTTCTCCCTTGCCCATACCTACCTTTTGCATTATCTCAAAGCGTTTTTTATCATCGTAGCCCTCCGAAATCTGCTTATAGTAAATAATGAGACCTGTAGCCATCAGAAACAAAGCACCTAAAAATATTCCTAGAAAGAATAGACCCCCATGTAATGCTAAAAACTCTCCTCTGCTGAGGGCAGCACTTTGTATTCTAATATCCATATTATTTTCCTTAGATTTTTGAACTAAGCTATTTGAAATACCGATTATCTCCTCATCCGTTCCCTCAACATCAAAGCCAACCGAATAAGTGCTATGCCCATCTAATTCTAGGGCTTCAATATCATTTACATACAATACAAGGGTTTCGACAAACTCCACATCCCTTTTCCCATCGATAATAAATGCACCCTCCGTCGACTTTACCTTAAAGGTATTCTCACCCAATGTGATATAATCTCCATCGAAGCCGGCTGAGGAATAGATTATAGCTTCATTTTCCTCTAGAGTAGTATTCCTGCCTGTAATTCTATTATAATCGGAAACAGGAATAGCCATCACTGTAACTATGCCCTCTTCATTCATGAATACATCTTCATTTAATACAAGGCTGTCCCCTTCCTTTTTGGCTATGGACACTGTATACCAGTAGCTATATCTATTTTCTATTTCTAGGCTCTTATCAAGGGCTTCCTTATCAATTATATCCTCCAGAGTATGTGCCTGCTCCTCTGTTAGCCTTGAAATGCTAAATAAAATATCTCTGGGGTAACGGGCTTTTAATGCATCCTCCAGCCCAACATAAAGTGAAGCCGTTGTAGAGAGCATCACCAGCACCATAGTGCTGAGAATACAGATATTCGCTAGTCCAACTGCGTTTTGCTTCATTCTATAGAGCATTCCGGAAACCGAGATAAAGTTCTTGGATTTATAATAAAAGCCTTTATTCCGTCGTAGAAGCTTTAATGCCGCAATACTGCCTGCCGTAAAGAGGGCATAGGTGCCTATCATAACCAATATGACTGCGACAAAGAATAGATTTAATGCTTTCAGAGGTGACTGTACCCGAATTGCTATACCATAGCCTGTCCCCAGGGCTGCAATTCCTATAATGGTCATTATCCATTTCGTTTTAGGCTCCTTTTCACCATGCTCTGAGCCTCTTAACAGCGTAATTGGGTTAGCCAATTGTATCTGGAACAGATTAAAAATCAAAGCCAATGCAAAGATTCCTATAAAAATTACGGCTGTGCTAATTATAGATTCCAAAGGTATCGCGAAGCCAAAGGCAACCTCAAATTGCATTAGCTTTAATAGCAGTAAAAACATAAGCTTGTTCAGTATAATTCCACCCAAAAGACCCACCACTAGACTGACTGTGGTAATAATGATACTCTCAAAGAATAAAATCAGTGCTATATGCTTTTTTTCCAGACCGAGTATATTGAATAGTCCAATTTCCTTTTTTCGTCTTTTGATCAGAAAGCTATTGGTGTAAAAAAGAAAAATAACTGAAAAAATGCTGATTACGATTGTTCCGAGGTTAAGAAGAATCTTCAGGCTTTCAGAGCCCCTAACGCCATTTAGGCCCTCGTTTATTGAAATTGCATGCATGATATAATACATCATGATAGTAGTTATGCAGGTAATAACAAAAGGAAAATAAGTCTTACCATTTTTTCTGATATTCATAACCGCCAGCTTAGGATAAAACATACTACTCATTGGCTCCACCTCCGGTGGCAAGCACTGTCAGTGTGTTGGATATTTTTTCAAACATTTCTTCATTTGACATAGCACCCTTATAGAGCTGGTGGAACACCTCTCCGTCCTTGATAAACAGAACCCTTGCCGCATGGCTGGCAGCCTTTGTACTGTGGGTAACCATCAATACAGTTTGACCCTCCTTATTTATTTCTGAGAAGAGCCTTAAAAGATGATCGGTAGCCTTAGAATCCAGGGCTCCTGTCGGCTCATCGGCTAAAACTATTTGTGGTGAGGTAATCAAGGCTCTGGCTGCTGCTGCTCTTTGCTTCTGTCCTCCGGAAATCTCATAGGGAAACTTATCAAGAATATCCTGTATTCCCAGCTTCTTTCCTATGGGCTCCAGCCTATCCTTCATTTCATGATAGGATTTCCCAGCCAATACCAATGGCAGAAAAATGTTGTCCCTTATAGAGAAGGTATCTAGAAGATTGAAGTCCTGGAATACAAAGCCCAGATTATCCCTACGGAAGGCTGAAATCTCCTTCTCCCTGATGGATACTATGTTTTTTCCATTCAGCAAAACCTCTCCGCTGGTTGGTTTGTCTAATGCTGCCAAGATATTTAGCAAGGTGGTTTTTCCGGAGCCGGATTCCCCCATGATAGCCAAATATTCACCCTTCTCCACTGAAAAATTGACATTGCTTAATGCCTGTACTTGATTTCCACCAAATCTGGTTACATATACCTTTTTTAAATTTTTAACCTCTAATAACGGCATGTTATCCCTCCTGTATAAATTCTATACTATCAGTATAAGAAAAAAAGAAATGCTCAACCATAACCTCGGCTTACATTTCCTTCCTTATCCTTACATTTCTGTAAGGTTCGTTATTCTATCATGGATTCTACAGAAGAAAGATCAAGCCTAACCTTAGTCCCGACATCAATGCTTGAGGTAATGGTTATTTTGTGGGATAGCTTATCTAATACCTTGCTGCATAAATAAAGGCCTATCCCCGTTGCTTTTTTGTCCATTCGGCCGTTATATCCGGTAAAGCCCTTTTCAAAAACCCTTGGCAAATCCTCTTCAGCGATGCCTATTCCTGTATCCTCTATCACTAATATATCTCTGTCGCCATCCGCCATATATATTGCAATTTTACCCTTATTCGTGTATTTCAATGCATTTGACAGCAGCTGTTCAATTACAAAAACCAGCCATTTTTCGTCGGTCAAAACCGTGTTGCTCATTTCCTTAAATTCTAGGGCTATATTCTTTCTTATAAAGACATTGGCATATTTTCGGATTCCCTGCTTCACAATATCTGCAAGGCTATAGCTTTGAAGCACCAGGTCCGAGGTAGTGTTTTCTATCCTCACAAAATTCAAGCCCATTTCTACGTATTGTTCAATTTTAAATATTTGAGCTATAAGCTCAGTATTATTCTCTGCCGCAGTGCTTTGCAGCAGCAGTCCGATGGCGGCAATAGGGGTCTTGATCTGATGGGCCCACAGGGTGTAATAATCCATCATTTCCGTCTGCTTTGCATCGTTTTTTGAAACAGCCTCCAAATATTGATTATAAAGGGCTTGAAAATTTCTCTGGTAATCCTGCTCTATTAGGTTCTGTGCTGTAGGCATTACTACCATATTTGCTGCAATATGGTCCTTAAGAGCAAAAAGATACCTATGCTTTCTATAGAAACGATAAAAATCATACATACAATAGACTAAGACCCCGCAGCTGTACAGTATAAGGCCATATAATATGGGTTCAAGGGGTAAAGCGTATAATGTAAAAACCACAAGGAAAATTATTATAAGCAGGCAATTCATTATAATGCCCTTGAGGCTTCCTCTTATGTACCAGTATATTATCCCAAAAGTAGTAGCTTCTCTCATATCATTCCACCATATATCCTATACCTTTTTTAGTCTTAATAAAATCGCCTAAGCCCAGCTCCTCTAGGCTTTTCCTCAGCCTTGTCACATTCACCGTTAGGGTGTTGTCGTCGATATAGCTGTCGCTTTCCCAAAGCCTGGTCATTATTGCATCCCTTGAAATGGCTTTTCCTACGTTTTCAAGCAAAATCTGCAGGATTTTAAATTCATTTTTCGTAAGCTCTATTTTATTATTATTGTACTCCAGGGTTGTGTCTCCAAGATTTAGTACTACGCCCTTGTGTTCCATCACATTCATAGCTCCTGCGAAGGAATAGGCTCTCCTCAGTAGGGCCTGCACCTTTGCCACCAGTATGTTTATGTCAAAGGGCTTTGTAATAAAATCGTCGCCCCCCATGTTGACAGCCATTATGATGTTCATATTTTCCGACATTGAGGAAACAAATATAATAGGCACCTTCGAAATCTTCCGAATCTCGCTGCACCAATGATATCCATTGAAAAAGGGCAGGGATATATCCATAAGCACTAGGTGGGGATCAAACTTAACAAAGGTCGGTATAACCTCTTTAAAATCGACTACTATTTCAGCCTCATAGCTCCATTGAAGCAAATAGTCCTTAATCAGCTTTGCAATTACCATATCATCCTCTATAATTAAAATTCTGTACATGTTGTACCTCCTGCTAAAAGCTTCATATAGTTTTCTCATTTTTTATCTTATCATTTATTATCGTCAATATGCTATTAATTTCACAAAATATTACAGTTTCCCTTAACTACAGTCTGAAAGGGCAGACACCTTTAGCATCTGCCCTTTCAAATAGATTCTTTAATTCCTTAAACAATATCCTTGTATATCTGTCTATGATTTAAGTAAAGCATATGACTATCAAACATATAAGCCCTTTCTTTAGCTAGAGCCTTCCGTGCCTCCTGCTGACCCCGGTATATTATTGTGGGCAGCAACTTTGTGTCAAACCTTCCCACATTGCCTAAATCTATGTCCATTAGTAGATCAGCATAGCTTTTCAGTAGCTGATCCGTATGAATCGTGCTTGTAATATCCATATATCGCCTAAGATATGAAATAAGTCCCTTCAAGCTTTCCTTTTTCATTTGCGAGCTGAAAACTCTGACTGCAATTACATTTTTGGCTCCCATTTCCTTTACCACATCGGCAGGATTATTATTTAGAATATAGCCATCCACCAGCAGCCTATCGCCGATTTTGACAGGCTGGAAAATTCCCGGTATAGCTATGGAGGCCCTAAGGGCTCTGGCTACCTCACCTTCATTTATACTGATCAGCTCTCCAGAATTTAAATCTATAGAAACAGCTGCGAAGGGTATATCTAAATCCGAAAAATGCTTCCCATCCGTCAGCTGCAGCAGGGTATTATAAATCTTATCCCCCTTCAGCCATCCCCTTCTGTTAAAACCAAAATCCAGGTGCTTCCTGATGGATAAGGACTCAAGCACATCCTCCATTTTGTCGGGATTCAGCCCACAGGCATATAGTCCTCCAACAACAGCACCAGCGCTTGACCCTGCAATATGGGTAATATTAATATTATGGTTTATGATTTCCTTTAATGCTCCGATATGGGCAGCACCCCTTAAGCAGCCGCCCCCCAAAGATACACCCGCTTCATGCACTGTCTAGTCCTCCTTCCCAAACTCTCTGATCCATAGCTTTTTTCTATTCCCAACGTAAATGCAAATTATCGTAATTAGTATAAATACTGCAGCTGAATATATGAATATACTGTTTCTATAATAAAAGGACCTAAAGGCCTCGTAGTTTCCATTAAAGTATTTGCCCAAGGATAATATTGCAAAGGACCAGGGATAAATTCCTATAAAGGTAAAGAATAAATATGGGACTAGCCGCATGTTGCTCATGCCCGCCACATATGAAATATAATTGCCAAGACCGAAGGGCCTAAGCAAAGCGACACTCCAAAAGCCATAGCGGTTAAACAAAGCCTTTGCCTTGTTTAAGCCTTTTCTCGGTTTCTTTAAAAAAATCCCCTCTAGCCTGCTGCCTAAAAAATAAGGTATCAGGCTGGCTCCGCAATACATGATGCTCATACCTGCAGCTGTCTTAGCTGTAAAGGCTAGAGTAAGGGGAAGGATATAGCCATATGCAAATACAACAGCTACCCCTGGGAAAGGGAGGGAGGAGCCCTCTAAAAGCATTGCTCCAAATAGTCCAAAAAGCCCCAGCTCCCTAAGCCAGCTCAAAATTAAATTAGTCAATGATAGTCCTCCCATACGTGAATATTTACAGCACCTTCAAGCTGGCCCTCAGGTCATTTTTTGCCAGAAGAGCCTCTATAAAGCCATAGATTTCTTCAGGCTTCTTTAAATCCAGATTATCTAAATAGCTCTGCTGGGCCCTTTCAAAGGCCAGCATTTTCAAATCATTCTTCAGCACCTCAGCAACCTGCTGCAGCATATCCTTTCCTTCCTCTATAGAAAATACTAGCCCCTTTGCTCTAAGGTATCTCAAATTTATTTCCTCCTGCCCCGGAAGGCTGGAATGAACAAAAATAGGCAGCCCTTTTTTTATGGCCTCACTGATGGTTACGCCACCGGGCTTTGAAATTATGGCATCCGCCTGCTCATACAGCGCATTCATTTCCCTTCGGGATGAAATATAAGGCAGAGGTTGAAGGCTGCTGTCCTTTAGCTGAGTAATTTCATCGTAGAGGCTTTTATTATTACCACACAAAACATGGAGCTTTATCCCCTGCTGCTTTTTAATGCTCTTCAGAAGCTCCAGCATATTACCAAGCCCTGCACTGCCTCCAGATATTATAATATTCAGCTGCCTGCCTGAGGTTCTATCCTTTGTAGCAGCAGAAAAGCTTTCATCCACCGGCACACCCGTCACAATTATTTTTTCCTCCGGTATGCCGTTATGCCTAATGAGATTTGTCTTCATGCTACCGTCAGAAGCAAAATGGTAGTCCACCATCTCCCTACCCCATAAATCATTGACAAAAAAGTCGGTATATATATTTATTAAGGGAGCACTACAGGCACCGGATCTTTTTAAATTGTTTACTAGATACGATGGAAAGGAATGAGTGCAAATTATTAAATCAGGCTTTTCTTCAGATATGATCCTATGCATTTTATTCTGAAAGAAAAGATCATAGTACTTATAGGACCTCTGCTTCTTAGCCTTGTAGGCATAATGCCTGTAGGCAAGGGCATAGGATCTTGGAAAGCTTTGAATCCACCATAAATATGATTTTGTAATCATTGGCTCCAATACCGGATTCCAGCTGTGTAGAATATCCACGGTTTTGCATTCAATTTCATTTGATCTATTATTTACATATTGAGCTACAGCATTTGCCACCTGATGATGTCCGGAGGCAAGGCTGTCTAGTAATGGGAATATCAGAATTTTCTTCAAGCTCAAGCACCTCTTTCTCCTCCGGCCTTGCAGCAGCTATTTTTCTAAGCATGCTGACTAGGCCGGATATCTACTTCTTTAGCTTCCTACTCTTCTTATTATAAACACCAATTCTTAAGAAATATTTTATAAATAGATTAAGATTTTCTTAATATCCGATTAAAAACTGCTGTGATTTTCCAATTGAAGCTGTAGTAATTGATTACCGAATTATTTTGGACATAATAAATGACGTAGAAAATATACTTTCTACGTCAAAAGATGAATAATAAAAAAAGCCAGCTCCTAATGGAATTGGCTTGTTTATTTGAAAATCTGGTTATGTCATCCGAAGCCCTAGCTTAGAGTCTCTTTTTTCAACCTCCACAGCCTAAGGCCATGGCTAAATATAACCCTGCAGATGCCATAGGTGGGCACCACCAAAATCATTCCTATCAAGCCTATAATACGACCTGCAATTAATATTAAAAACATTACTGTTATAGGATGCATGTTTAGCTTTTTACCGATTACCTGTGGTGATATAAGACTGCTTTCCACCTGCTGAATAACAACGACGGCAATAACTACAATCAAAGCCATTACAGGTGATTGAAACAAACCGACGATTACGGCAGGAATTGCGCCAATCCATGGCCCGAAGTATGGAATGATATTGGTAATCCCGGCTATAACAGCCAATAGCAATGCATAGTCCAGACCAATAATGCTAAAGATTATCAGGCACAGAAGCCCAACGCAAAGGCATACAATACCCTGTCCTTGAATGTAGGAGCTCAGGGTTTTATCAATATCGATTAAGATGTGTCTAACATCCTCACGTCTTTTGGGGTTAAAAAGCTCTATGGCATGATTTTCCAGCTTTTCTCCATCCTTTAGCATATAGAATAGAATGAAGGGCACTATCACCAACACAAGGACTGTATTTGCAACTGCACCAATGATGCTTGCCATACTGCTGGCAAGGCTTTTGCCCAGTTGATTTGCAAATTCACTAAGCTTGAGTACATATTCTTCGAGATTAACCAAGCCGCTTAATTCGAAGCGTTGAAATAGTTCATGCTGCTGAAGATCGATGAACCTGTTTTGAATTTCTGTAAAAATATGGGGCAAATTATTAGTCAAGCTGTAGAACTGCCTTTGTAGAGCTGGACCGGTGATAAGCAGGAGTACTATCATCACGCAAACTAGACCCAAATATAATAGCAAAATAGATACTCCTCTCGATAGTTTCCTGTTCAATATTTTGACTAATGGTCTTAGTAAATAAAACAGAAATCCTGAGAGAATTACCGGTATAAACAAAGTGCTAAAGGCAGTAATAAAAGGCTTAAATACCCAATCGATTAAGGAGCCTACATAAATAATTAAAAATAGCAGAAGTATTCCTCTTCCAATTCTGAATGACTTTGTATCCATGAATGTTATCCCCCTTATTTAGTTTCCCTTAGATTTTCAAGCTTTAGATCATCACCGACTTAAAATATACGATATGGTTTATGAGCATAGGACTCTACAAGCTACCATATCTTTGTCTATTCTCATCGCTTAAAAACTCGTATGCTGCCGTGATCTCCTGAAAAATCTTTGTTGCATCAGGAAGCTTGCTCAAATCAGGATGATATTCCTTCGCCTTTTTTCTATATGCTGTCTTAATTTCCTGCTTGTCTGCATTATAGGAGACCCCCAGCGTATCACAGCTTTTTTCATATTTATATTTAAAATCGGTAGTAGGATTACCAAAGCCCTGACCGTAGCTGTTCTGACCACCATAATTGCCGTAGCCGTAGCTGCCTCCGCCGCCTTGATGATTTTGCTGATTCCAGCTTCGAAAGAATTGTTCCTCCCATTCCTTCTGCCGCTGATAATAACGTCGTTGCTCCTCTTTAATACGTTCCTCCTCGGCTCTTCTATAGGCAGCCTTAAATTCATTGAAGGCTTTGTACTTATACAAATTACCATCTACAAGATGCTTTGCCGTATTATATAGGTACTCCGTTGTAATGTACTTTACATACTTCAGATAAGATACCAATCTGCCTCCAAGCATTAGAAAGGTTATTAGAATAAGCACAGTCGGCAGAGCCACTGGATTCAATAACAGCCGCATTGCAATATTGAAAAACAGCAAAAAAAACAGGCAGCCCCCCATGCTAACTAATGCTAAGCAGCCCTTAAAAAATCCGCTTATATAAAATACCATCGTTTCCACCAGCATAATCAAACCACTAAACACTATATCCATCAGTTTCGCTGTGGCATTTATTATCTTCGCCAAAAGCCTCTTGAATACCTTCATCGCTGTTTAATCTCTCCTCATCGCCTTCATTTGCAAAGGACTGGCCCCTCTAAGTTGTCTTAATAAACTTTTCCTTACACCTAGGGCATGTTATGGAAATTTTCCCTTTCCCCTTCGGTACACGCAGTGTCGTATCGCATTTAGCGCATTTATAGTATTTGTGGGTTCTAAAATCCTTTATTCGCCTTAGATTTTGTTTAAACTTAGCATAGAATGGATTAAAAATCAATACAAACCTATGATTCTCCATTCTGCGCTTTTGTATATTTTTTGATAGCATTCTGTATAATGCCACCAGCAAAGGAGCATAGCTTATGGTTAGCAACAGCGAAATGTCCGATATACGAGCTATTAGAGTTACTAGCATTGATACTACAACTAAACATATAGAGAGCTGATCCCCTCCATTTCTCCCATACATAAATCTTCTCAACCAGTTCATAGCTAACCTCCATTACCTCTCTTTTGAGCCTGATTTCTGCCCTACACAATTCGATACTATGTTATCACTAATGCTTGGATTATTCAAATTAATATATTATTAATTTTTTCTAAAGACAAAGCCCTTGTTCTAGGGCTTTTAAAATATAAAACTGTACACTTCTAATCGTCTTAAGCCTACTAGCCTCATTCCCATATTCTCCAGCATACTTACTCCTCAAAGCTGACAGCCCTATGAACCTATACAAACTATTTGGCCTTAGCTGCCACCTTCTCTAAGAAGCTGAGTATTCTATCACAGTATTCCTGGTCCTCCTCCATATTTTCAAAGTCACAATCCTTAACTATAAAATGCTCCCATGAATCCTTCAACCAGCTCTCGGTATGATCTGGTGCCACCGACAGCAGTCTTTCCATGTTTGTCGGTTGAACCTCTGTGTCACCTGTGCAGGCAATTAGAAAAGCAGGTCGTTCCCCAACATTTTGTATTTGCTTAATAGGAGTCTGCTCATGCACCGTCTCATTGAAAAACAAGGGCAGATACAGCTCCACAAGACTTTTTTCAAATTGAGCAAGAAAGGGGGGAACACCAAAATTCAGCATCATTTCATAAAGCACATCTGGAAAGCTGGAATATGCAGACATGGCTATAAGGCCATCAATCTCAGGTATCTGACCAAAGGCATTTATGGCAACTGATCCCCCCATAGATACGCCGTGGAGAATTATCGGAACCTCACTATATTTCTCTTGGGACCTTATATAATCAACCACAGCCTGAACATCAGCTACCTCCTCATACCCTAAAGCTACTCTATTGCCTTCGCTCTGGCCATGACCTCTGACCTCCAGCAATATTGAGGCAAAATCCTTGTCCTTCAACCATTTTGAATGCCCGTAAAAGTATGTAACCGAGGGCTGCTGAATACCTGATAAATATATTACTACCCCCTTAGGGCTACTAGCCTCGATTTCAGAGATCCAGACCTTTATATCGTCTTCTGTAGTTAAGTGCTGCTGTTTTGCAGCAAGTCCAAAATCCTGGTCTGTATATATATCCTGCATTGGATAATCCTCTGTAGTATAGCCTAAATACTGTACAGGACCTTTGGTTGCCTGTTGGATTATAATAATGGGTACTATCAGAAGTATAATTGCTATTAAGCCCACCAGTGTTATAATTACCCATTTAATGCCTTTTCTCAATCTACCATGCTTTACCTCCAGCATTCAAAGCCCTCCTCAAGGTTTCATAAAACCATTATATCCCATCTTTATAAAAGCAGCAAATTGAAGACGAAAATACATCCTATTGACTTTTCCAAATATTTCTTATATACTGTGATTGTTAAGAGGGAGTAGCTAAATAGTATAGCATCAACAGCCGGTAGAAATGCCTGGTGCTATGCCCCTGCTGTACCACGGGAAGCAAGACTTTTAACATAACTCTGAAGAAGGTTATGTTAAAGGTCTTTTTTTATTTCGTAGGAAGGGTTTATTACAGGGCCCTTAAACTCAAAATATAAGAGAAGCCTTTAGTCAAAGCATTTTTTCAGAATAAATATAATGGATTAGGAGGTATATACATGAAGGAGATGCTTAATTCCACTGAGACCACCGCCTTTCATACCCTTTCACAGGAGGAGGCGCTTGCTGCCCTTGGCTCCAATATCAAGGGCTTGACTGATGAGGGAGTGCAACAGGCCTATGGTCTTCATGGAAAAAATCAGCTGCAGGAAGCAATTAAAACACCCCTTTGGGTAAAATTTCTGCTACAGTTCAAGGATGTTATGGTAATCATTCTTTTAGTGGCGTCCATCATTGCCGGCTTTATGGGTGAGTTAACTGATACAGCCATCATCCTATTTGTGGTGATTATTAATGCAACCCTGGGAGTTCTTCAGGAGAGCAAGGCCGAAAAGGCATTGGAGGCATTGAGGAAAATGTCAGCCCCCTATGTCAAGGTAAGGCGTAATGGTACAATTGAGGAAATAAAGGCAGAGGATTTAGTACCGGGTGACATTGTGTTTCTTGAAGCAGGAGATAATATTTCAGCTGATTTGAGGCTACTGGAATCCTTCAGCCTTAAAATTGAGGAGGCGGCATTAACGGGAGAATCCGTGCCCTCCGAAAAGCACATAGCTGCCATTAATCAGGCCGATACCCCCCTGGGTGATAGAAAAAACATGGCCTATATGGGCAGCAGTGTTACCTATGGCCGTGGTATTGGTGTGGTTACAGCCACAGGTATGAAAACTGAGGTTGGCAAAATAGCGGGATATATTTCTCAGCAGGACACAGAGCAGACGCCATTGCAGCAAAAGCTTTCAGAGCTTGGAAAATACCTGACTATAGGTATTTTAGCTGTTGCAGCCGTCATCTTCGCAGTGGGACTCCTTAGGGACCGCGAGCCCTTTGAAATGCTTCTTACCGCCGTCAGTTTGGCAGTGGCGGCTATCCCAGAGGGACTACCTGCTATTGTCACTATAGTTTTGGCCCTTGGGGTGCAGAGAATGTCTAAATCCAATGCCATCATCAGAAAGCTTCCTGCTGTAGAGACCTTGGGCTGTACCGACATCATATGCTCAGATAAAACCGGAACCCTTACACAGAATAAAATGACCGTAAAGGAAATTTATCTGAATGATAGCATAACCACTAGTGCTAAGCTTTCCAAGGATAATGCAGACGCCGACATTTTTATGAAAATCATGGTCCTTTGTAATGATAGTAAAATCAAAGGAATTCAGCAGGATAAGCTGGAGGTAATCGGTGATCCCACTGAAACTGCATTGGTCACCTATGGTTATCAGGTAAACTATGAAAAAAATCAGCTGGAGCTGGAGCTGCCCAGAGTAGAGGAGCTGCCCTTTGATTCAGAGCGTAAGCTGATGAGCACGCTGCATGAAGAAAAAGAAGGCATACTTGTATTGACAAAGGGAGCGCCGGATGTACTGCTGAAGCACTGCTCCTCTATACTGCTGGCTGGCATACAGCAGCCAATGGATCAAGCGGCATTGGATAAAATACAGGCGGCGAATAGCAAGCTGGCTGAAGGAGCCCTCAGGGTACTGGCTATGGCCTATAAGAGGCTTCCTTCAATACCTGAGGCTTTAACTCCATCAGCTATTGAGGATGAATTAACCTTCGTCGGGCTTGTAGGTATGATAGACCCTCCCCGAGAGGAGGTTAAGGATGCTGTGAGGCTTTGCGGTGAAGCAGGCATTCGACCAATTATGATCACCGGTGACCACAGGGATACAGCGGCTGCCATTGCAAAAGAATTAAATATTATAACCTCAGAAAATCAAGTGCTTACGGGTGCTGAGCTAAATATGCTATCAGAGGAGCAGTTTCAGGAGGTCATCGAAAATTACTCTGTATACGCCCGGGTCTCACCTGAGCATAAGGTCAGAATAGTCAAGGCCTGGAAATCCAGGGGGAAGGTTGTAGCTATGACCGGTGACGGTGTCAACGATGCCCCAGCCTTAAAAATAGCGGATATAGGTGTGGGCATGGGTATCACTGGAACTGATGTGACCAAATCCGTATCAGATATGGTGCTTTCAGATGATAACTTCTCCACCATTGTAGTGGCAATTAAGGAAGGCCGAAAGATTTACGGAAACATCCGTAAGGCGATCCAATTCCTATTATCCGCCAATATCGGTGAGGTGATTACACTATTTGTGGCTACAATGCTTAACTGGACAATTCTGCTGCCCATTCATATATTATGGATTAATCTGGTTACCGATACCTTTCCTGCCTTAGCCTTGGGTGTGGAAAAGGAGGATAGCGATATTATGCAGCAGCCTCCTAGAGATGCTAAAAGCAGTATTTTTTCAGAGGGGGTGGGCTTTAAAATCATATATCAAGGGATGCTGGAGGCAGTGATTACCCTAAGCACCTACTACCTAGGGCTAAGCTGGTATTCGCCAGAAATAGCCGTAACCATGGCCTTTGCCACCCTCGGCCTGATTCAGCTATGTCATTCCTATAATGTTAGGTCCAATACGAAGTCCGCCTTTAGCAAAAGCCTGCCCCGCAATCCATATTTATTGCTTGCCAATATATCCTCCGGGCTGCTTTTAGTAATGGTCATTGTAATACCCCAGCTAAATTCAATCTTTAAGGTGCAGCACCTGTCCCTTCAACAATGGGGCATTGTAGTAGCTGCCGCCCTAAGCATCATTCCGATAGTAGAGCTGGTTAAGCTAATCAGAAGAAAATAGTGCAAGGGACTGCTAATTTTAGCAGTCCCTTACTTTAATTAAAGCCTGATTGATCATATCCTAAGGGATATCCAAGGATCAGGGTTACATAAATATCTATATTTTTTCAGCTCCCAGCTTTGCTATTTCAGGAAATTCAGCCAGCAGCCTTTCGTTGGCTATTTCTAAATTTCCATAATACTCTTTATAGGAGGTGCTCAAGCGCCTCATGGCAGGTATAAATATATCATAGTAGCCGCTTGTGCTGTTAAAGCTCTTCAGCAGAGCCTGCAGCCTATAGGCGGGGGAATTTAGATATTCCTCCGACTGTCTGTAGCTCAGATACTGCTGCAATATCTCTTTATTTTCCTTTAAAAACGCCTCAGGGTTTTCGATGGATTTCTTTGTGCTTTTTATCATTTCATTTATATTGTCAGAGGTCATATGCTCTGTGTATTCTGTCAAAAAGGTTTGTAGCTCCACAGGAAACATCAGTTGAGGCGAATTATCAAGAAATGCAATTATTTCTTCATATGCAGTCTTCTGTTCATCCGTTGTAATTGGCTCCATTAGGAATCTTGAGAAATGCAAGCAGACAAATCTACCGTAGTAGCCAGGGAATGCCGCCAGCAGCCTATCTGTGATGGTGGCCCTTTGCTCAATGATTTTCAGCTCCTTGCTGATTTCCTCAAAATCCTCGCCTGATGCCAAGCTTACCAATAGAAGCCCCTTCGCCTTTTCCTGCTGCAGCTTGATATCCCTTTGCGCCGATAGCTTCCTTAAAGTATGCCCCGACTCATCCATAAGAACAGCCCTAATATCTTCCGTGCCAAGTCCAAGCCTACGGTAAACGGAAATTTTCTTCAGGACAGCTGCTTCCCTCTGGCTAAAGCTTCTATAGCCGTTTTCTAAGATTTCAGGACTCACCAGCCCCTGTTCCATGTAATATTCAATCGCCTTCTTAGTTAGGCCTGTTACCTTACAGGCTTCATTTATTAGCATATTCATCACCTCAAGACCATCTTAAACTAACCCCGAGGGTGCTAGTCAAGAGCTTTTTTGCAAATTCATTTAATCCCTGGAGCGTGTCAAACGAAGCGTCCCCTTGACTTCTTTTCTTATAAATTTTCCTTCATCAATATCCTTAAAGGCCTGCTGCAGCTCCGCCTCTGTATTCATAACTATCGGTCCACCCCAAGCAATGGGCTCCTTTAGAGGCTTGGCGGAAAACAATAAAAATCTCAAGCCCTTATCGGCTGACTTGGCAACAAATTGACCTCCTAAACCAAATAAAGCAGCTGATTTTTCATCAACATGGCTCTCCTTAGCCTCATCAAACCAACCATTCCCGGTAACCGTATAGACAAATAAAGTATCCTCAGGATTTACCTCCAGATGAAAGCTCTGACCACCTTCCATAGCTACATCCAATAGGGTTAATTTAACATAATCGCCTGTAACAGGCCCCTCTACAGTGCCGTAGCTGCCGGAAACCACTGCCACAGTTACCCCTTCCTCCTTTACCTTAGGCACCATGTCGGCTGTGATATCCCTGTATTCGGGACTGGTCATCTTATCCTTTGCCGGCAGGTTTAGCCAAAGCTGAGCCCCCAGCATCCGCTTAGAGGGCTGCGGCATTTCCTGATGAAGGATTCCTCCTCCAGCCGTCATCCATTGACAGCAGCCATCTAAAATACTCCCCTTATTGCCCAGACTATCGCCATGCTCAATTTCTCCCTCTATTAAATATGTCACCGTCTCAATTCCCCTATGGGGATGCCAGGGAAAGCCCTTTATGTAATCATTTGGATCAATTGAATCAAAGGCATCCAGCAATAAAAAGGGATCAAAATCCTCCACATTCCTGCGGCTGATAACTCTAGTCAGCTTAACACCTGCACCGTCCTGAGTTTTTTCACCTGTAATCAGCTTTTCAATTTTTCTTATCATTTTAGCCTCTCCTCCTTCTAGATTCCTGCTTTTTTCACCAAATACCGCTTTTTATATTTTAAGCTGGCATATTTGCCAATTCTTTTGATGATGCTGTAATTAACCACGCCACCTACCATTCCAACCACCGGTATTCCCTGAATAAATTTTGCCACCAGCATAGAAGCCGATAGTACATCAGCTGCAGCCATCATATGCGCCACAAGATTTATTTCCACCGGCTGCTCATGGTCCAAGCTATTTCCTAATATATCTATTTCTATATTAATTTCCTTTTTCCTATCTCCTTTAGTCAATGCCCCTGAAATGACCAGCAGAATAAAGGCCTTCTCCTCATCGGAAGCATAATTATAGCCATAGCTTAGGGCAACCTCATAGATGGTCTTTATAATTACAGCAATAAATAGTGGAATATCCGGCAGGCCTATGCCTAAAAAACCTAATACGCCTCCCTCCAGCAAAGTGATGGATTCATTAAGGAGCTTCTTTGCGCCAGCCTGTTTATCCAAATTATTGATATATCTTTTACCAAGCCCTTCATTAATTGCATAATCATTTAATTCATGCTCTAGCCTTAGCTTATCCTTATCGTAGGTTTTTTCGATATATGTGCTTCCCTTTTCAAATACCAGCTTAAAGCCCTTTAGAAAGGCAGCCTCTAAGACTACTAGTACCTTGTCGGGTATTTTTTCTTGTATATTATCTATTATCGGAGCCACCTTAGCCTTGTACAGACTGCTCTCTTTTTTGCTCAGTATTCGTTTTTCCTGCCTACCTAATTTTTTAAACTGCTTTTTAAGCTCTCTATCCATAGCGCCTCCTTTTAAAAATAAATTTTATATTTCTTATATAATATTATATCCCATTGGCTTGGAAAGTCCATAAATAAGCTCAAAGTGACAGAGTTCAAATATGACAAAGGAGCCCGTTGATTTATCATCAATGGACTCCTATAGCACCAATAAATTATATTGTATTATACTAATTAGTTAGCCTGATTAAGCGAGTTCTTTAAATCCTCATCAGCTGTGCTTATGGGCTTGATATCGAAGGTATCCACAAGATATTGCAGTACATTAGGCGAAATAAAGGCCGGAAGGCTTGGCCCCAGGTACATGCCCTTAACACCTAAGGAAAGCAATGCCAATAGGTCAGCAACTGCCTTTTGCTCATACCAGGATAATACGATTGTTAGCGGCAGTGAGTTTACATCGGTTTCAAAGGCATCGGCTAAGGCTGTAGCAATTCTGACGGCGGAGTAGGCGTCATTGCATTGACCGACATCCAACAGCCTCGGCAAACCTGCCACTTTACCAAAATCCAGCTTATTGAATCTATATTTTCCACAGGCCAGCGTAAGAATTATGCAATCCTCTGGCACCTTTTCGGCAAATTCTGTATAGTAGTTTCTTCCCGGCTTTGCACCATCACAGCCACCGATCAAGAAGAAATGTCTGATCTTACCATCCTTTACTGCATTTATTATCGTCTCTGCATGGGATAGGGTTTCATGGTGACCAAAGCCCACCAATATTTCCTCGGGCTTTTCATCCTCAGTAAAGCCCTTCAGCTCCAGCGCTTTATTGATTACCTCGGTAAAATCCTTAGTGTTATCTTCCTTTAATTCAATTTTCTTAATGCCATCCCATCCCACAACATTGGTTGTATACAATCTGTCCTTATAGGTATCCCTTGGCCTCATTAAACAGTTGGTGGTAAACAGTATACAGCCGGGTATGCCGTCAAATTCCTTTTGTTGATTTTGCCATGCAGAGCCATAATTCCCTACTAGATGCTTGTATTTTTTCAGTGTTGGGTATCCATGAGCCGGCAGCATTTCTCCATGTGTATATACATTGACGCCTTTACCCTCAGTTTGCTGCAGCAGCAGCTCCAAATCCCTTAAGTCGTGGCCTGAAACAATAACGAAGGGCCCCTTTTTAACCTTTACATTAACCATGTGGGGAGATGGATTTTCATACCTTGTGGTGTTGGCTTCATCCAGAACACTCATCACCTCTACACTTGCTTCTCCCGCCCTCATGGTCATTCTAATTAGGTCCTCAAGATTCATATTATTATTGACGATTGCCTCTAGGGCTAAGAAATAGAATTGATCCACCTGGTCACTATGATGCCCGATGTATCTTGCCTGATGCCCATAGGCACTTATACCCTTCAGACAATATAAAATCGTTGATCTTAGGGAACGGATATCTGCATCCAGCTCCTGATCATACATAATACCAGCTTTGATGGAATCCCTTAGCATCTCCTCCTTGGAATTGCTGAGGTTATACACTGCACAATCCTGATAATCGCCCTTAGGGGCCTTATTTCTCATGGCCTCCTTATGTTTTTGAGATTCTTTCAAAAGCTCTAAATGGAAGTCGATATCAAAATTTACATTTGTAAGGGTTGTAAACAAAGCATTTTCAACAAACTTAACAATTTCCTTATCGATATGCTCCCCCTTTTCTAATAAGGGCTTGGCATAGCAGGAAATTCCCTTCAGCTGATAGATCAACAAATCCTGCAAATTTGCTATTTCTGGAGTTTTACCGCATACTCCGCTTTTGGTACAGCCCTTACCACCCAAGGTTTGCTCACATTGATAACAGAACATAGAATTTTCCAATATAATCTCTCCTAACTTAAGTTAATGATATACTTTTTATATTATTTCCAAAGCTGCTAAATCTATGTAAACTAACGAATGCCTTCCTCACCCTCAGGCACTGTTGTATTTATTGCGGTTTTTGCTAAAGAGGGATATCAATAAAACGATTATTGGTACCAGAATCTGAAAGGGTATAGAGTATAGGGGCCACATTTCCACTATAACCTCCAGCTGTTCAATGACACTATCCCGCACCTGCATTGAGAGGGCTACTGTGAAGGCCATTATGGGTAAAATTATAATTCTATAGTTTTTAAGCTGAAAAACCTCTATCACTAATTTAGTGGCAGCATATAGACAAATGCAGGTTTTAACCACCCCTGTCGTAATCATATTGATATCCAGGAGGGGTGCAACATCAATGCCAGGTATAATTCGAAATACTATATGTGCGGGAAAGATATCCCTAGCTGACATTTCCGCACCCAATACCAAAAGATTTCTGAATATAATAATAAACAAGGTAAAGCCCCCTGCGAAATAGGCTATAAAAGAAGTCCGCTTGAAGCTCCTCTGATGATTTAGATTAGGTACAACCAACAAAAATAATATAAACTCTCCGAAGGGTAATATCATAGTGGCAAAGCCTGCCTGCAGCGGAGGCATGATTCCTTTAGCTAAAATTGGCTGGAGATTGCTTACCTTCATAGAAGGTATTGATACAAGAAATGTGCAAATTACTACCAGACAAACAAAAGGCACAATAACCTCGCTTATCCTGCCTACGACTTCAATTCCCACCTTCAAGGCATATATAACAACAACAGCGTAGGTGATTGCGAAGAAGAGCAGTGGTGTTTCAGGATAGGTCACCGTTGTCGCATAATTTGAATAGGTACGAATTACCTCTGCAGCTAGGTGTATGAAATACCAGCCATACAAAAGGGCAATTAGCCTTCCGAAAAACCCGCCAAAGCAATCAATTAAAATGTCCACCAGGGATTTATTGGGATGCAGCTCTGCTATTTTTACAACACCCCATAGCATTAAAAATCCACCAAGCCACCCCAATAGATACGCCAGCCAAGCATCCTGCCTAGCCATTGCAGCTGGATTCAAAACCAAGGCACTTCCTATAAAGAAAGCAATAATTATCATACCCAGCTGATAAGAAGATATTTTTTCTTCTGTCATTCCAATTCTCCTCCAATTACAAAAGTGAAAAGTAGTCTTTATCTCACTTGTTATTACAGCCTATCTACCATATTTTTTATAATTAGCATAGGGCTTGGTAGATTTTCAACCAAAATCTGTAAAATACTTAAAAAACACCCGAGAAATAATATCGTAAAGTAGATTGCCATATATTTCTTTTTATTATCCTGTTGCTGAAGCTTTTTATAGTCAACCACAGCTATTATAATAAAAACAATGAGTATGTAGACAATTTTCACCTTCTCACTCCTTTATGTTAGAAAAAGCAGGCTCCTTAATAAGCCCTGTGCTGTTTAGACGGAATTTAACTTCTATTTCAATCGGTGTGTTTGTAAATATTTCATCCCAATCCTCCTGCAGGCTTAACCACTCATTATATTGATTTCTGTAAAGCACCCCTCCAAAGCCAAAAACGTCACTATGCAATTCCTCCTGCACCTTTCTTACCACTTGATTAATCTCATCCTTTATAACTTTTTCCACAGCTCCCTGTAATGTGTTTATAAGATCATATTCCGATAGGTTTTTTTCTCCAACGGTCTCACCCAAATTTCCCATTGCTTCTACCTTTATCTTAAGCATCAGATTGTTATTCTCATGTTTTGCTTCAATATTGCCCTTGCTATTAAGCACCTCTACTGAAAAAAGTCTATTTTTGTCTATTGGATTAGGAACTGCAAGAATTGTGCTTTTAACCTCATTAGTGGCAAATAGAAAGCCCCTTGTTTCATTGGGAGTAAGAAAAGCTGCTAGTTTACCATTCTTGAACACACTGGCTCCCTTAGGCTCCATATCCTCAATGGTCTTCACCTCAATACCAGCGGAAGAAATTATCCCGATAACAACAGATCTACCGGGCTCATGCAGCTGCTGAATAATATCAAATAGCGTAATTTTTTGAATTTTTCCGACGGCACTGCTGGCCTCTAGGCTTTTTGCCAGATGGATTGAAGTAAGGCTTTCTATAATCGTCTGAATATTTAGTACCTCCTTAGCAGTTACATCCTTAGCAATAAGAAAATATGCCTTTCTACGGGTTTCATGGTCTCTTTCCCAGAAATCTATGATTTCCTGTAATCCGTCCCTTGCTAAGGATTCTCCAATTATAACCACTTGAATATGGGAAAAAAACATCTTTTTACTGGAGCTGCCGATTAAATTTCTGGCAGCGGCAAAAACCGTCTCACCGGTGGCAGAAACCTCAATGCTTGGCTGAAGATTAGCATTGCCTCCGCCACCCTCTGATTGAATAGCAGAGGGATTTACCATTTCTATTGTAATTTCAATTTCACCAGATTCAGTTCTATCAAGGCCGATACCAACTGCTATGGCGATATCTGTAATATCTCTGTTATTCCAGCAGGAGGTGTTTAATGCCAGTATTAACAGCACAGGAAGAAGCAGGACTAGTTTTCGAATTGCTCTCAGCATCTATAAATAACCTCCCATAAAATAAATTGAGGCCCCTACATTATGTCTTTCTTGTAAAGGATTTCGGCTTTGTTAATATGGCCCATATAGGATAGCGTATAAGGCTATCCTTTAGATCATCCCCCTCCAGCGGGGTTAATGGAGATAAATAAGGCACATTAAAGGATTTCAGACTGGCCATATGAATAAATAGAAAGAGAGAGCCAATGATTATTCCGAAGATGCCAGCTACGTTTGCAGCAACAAGCAAGGCAAGGCGTATTATCAGAAGGCCGCCGGCTATCTGTGGCACTATGAAGCTGCTAATTGCAGTAATAGCTATAACAACAACCATAGGAATGCTCACTAGCCCCGCCCGCACCGCAGCATCACCTATAACCAAGGCACCCACTATGCTGATTGCTTGTCCTATGGGTCTTGGCATACGAACTCCGGCTTCCCTCAAAAGCTCGAAGGTAAAAATCATCATCAATGCCTCTGTAAAGGCTGAAAAGGGTATACCCTCTCTTGAGGCCGTCATAGTCAGTAAAAGCTTAAAGGGCAATACATCCTGATGAAAGCATATTAAGGCTACATAAGCAGCCGGTATCATTGTCGTTATCCAAAATGCCATTAAGCGTACAAAGCGCACTAATAAAGAATACACCCATCTTGAATAATAATCCTGACCATCCTGCAGCACCTCTACAAAAATATGGGGCATAGTCAATACAAAGGGTGTACCACCACATAGTATCGCAACCCTTCCCTCTAAAATCTTTGCTGCAACAATGTCGGGCTTCTCACTGTTTCCTATAGTCTGAAATAATGAAAAGGAGCTGTCCTCTATATACTCCTCAATATTACAGGACTCAAGTATGCTGTTAGCATCGATTTTATTCAAACGATTTTTTACCTCATCAATGATTTCCTGGTTTGCAATGCCTTTGATATAGCATACCAATACTTCGGTTTTTGTTTGCTTTCCAATCGTCATTGACTCAAACCTAAGATTAGGGTTCTTAATCTTTCTTCTTATAAGTGATGTATTGGTTAGTATTGATTCGGTAAAGCCCTCCCGTGGACCCCTCACCACCGATTCAGTTAAAGGCTCCTCAACATCTCGTTTATCCCCGCCTTGTGTACTCACCTTTAAGGCCTTTGGAATGCCATCAACATACATTACGGCATTCCCTGCTAAAATCTCATCAATGCTTTCATTAAAATCGCCTATTACCCTCAGCTTATAGTTAAAAATAAAATTTCGCTCTAAATAATCAAGAAAATCCACCTCTAAGTCTAAAAGCTCTAAATCAAATTGAATGTCTCCCTGCATAAGGGGCTTAACAATGTCATTGCTAATCATATTTTTATCTATTATGCCATCTATAAAAACGATTAATACTGGAATCGGCGTGACTCTACCAAGGGATATTTTTCTGACAACCAAATCTCTGCTGCCTTCAAAGATATTACTAAGCCTGTCTTCAACAGCTTTGATATCCTTAGAAATTAATGCTGTCTCATCTACTGCCTCAAAGCTTTCATTTAGCTTACTATTTTCACCCATCACTGGATATTTCTTAGGCTTTTTAAAGTTTCTTGACATAGCATCCTCCATAAAAATTCCTTGTTATATTAGTATTAATATCTCAAATATTAGACAATATTATGCTTTACAGCAGCCATAACTATGGCTGTATTGCACAATTAAAAAACCGCTAAGCTTATGTACATCAAAGCCCGGCGGTTAACATGCATCTTCTATATTGGATTGGATTTATTGCTTACAATGATCACAGCTAATTTTTTACTTAAGCTTTCTATTGATGGTGGAGGGATCTATATTCAAAATCCTTGCTGCTTCCTTTAAGGTGCCACATTGCTTCATGGTCTCTTTGATGAAGGCTGCCTCGAATTGGCGGCTAGCCTCCTTTAAGGTCAAGCCCGCCATAGGCTTTTGATCCATAAGGGCCTTCATCCTTCCTGAAGAATGGAAATTCATCTTTATATTCAAGGAGGTGTTATTCGCAATATAATTGGGCAGCAGCTCCTCCTTTAGCTCATCCTCCTGAGAGATGACCACCATACGCTCTATCAGATTTCTCAGCTCCCTTACATTACCGGGCCATTTATAGTTTAACAGCCTGTTTAATACATTAGGAGAAAAATATTTATTCATCTGATATCTTTTGTTGAAATCGCTCAAAAACTTCAGGCTTAGAGGAATAATGTCGTCCCGTCGTTCCCTTAGTGGCGGCAGATAAATGGGGACAACGTTTAACCTATAAAATAAATCCTCCCTGAAGCTCCCCTCATTAACCATTTCCTGAAGGTTTCTGTTGGTGGCGGCAATAACCCTTGCATTAACGGGTATAGGCGCTTCGCCCCCTACCCTGTATACAACCTTGTCCTCTAGCACCTTTAAAAGCTTTACCTGCAGCCCCGGAGGTAGCTCCGATATCTCATCCAGTAAAATTGTTCCCTTGCTGGCCAGCTCAAAAAGCCCGGTTTTCCCTTTAATATTAGCGCCTGTAAAGGCTCCCTTCTCATAGCCAAAGAGCTCAGACTCAATAAGATTTGGGGGTATAGCACCACAATTCACCTCAATGAAGCTCTCCTTAGCCCTATGACTGTTTTTATGAATCAGCTTAGAAAGCTGCCCCTTTCCGACACCTGTCTCACCGTTTAAAAGCAAGGTTGTGTCTACCTTTGCCACCATCAAAGCCATCTCAATGATTTTAAACATATTCTGATCCTTGACGATGATTTCAGGATTTTCAATCAGCTTATTTTTCATATGCTCCAGCTCTGCCAAATATCTCTCGTTTAAGGCCTTTGTATTCAATAGCTGGTTTTTTAAATTTACCAGCTCAGAAATATCCCGTACGTTGGTTACGATATACATAATCCCATTATCCTTTGAAAAAACCGGAGTACTGGTAATCAAAATTTCCTTCCCATGCTTTAATAGCTGCCGAAGAGTAATCTGCCTTCGCTTTTCGATTACCATCAGAGATCCCGACTGACTGTAAACGCCATCCCTTACAAGATCCCTCATGTTTCTGCCAATGAGATCCTCTTTTTTTATGCCGGTGATTCTTTCATAGGCTCCGTTTAGCATCAATACATTGGCAGCACCGTCAGTTACAAATATGCCATCAAAGGAGGATTCTATGATCCAATGAAGCTTTTCGTTCAACACCTTATATTTATTGATTTCATCAGCAACTGACTCAAATTTAGAAATGTCCTGTAGAATATAGCATCTAAGCCTGCCTTCCTCATTTGGGTTTATTGTCAGCCTGCTACCGATCAAAACCTTATCCTTGAATTTAATCTTGTGGAAGTCCTGATCATTATTGTCTTGTAGCTGCTCCAGCTTTTCAGACTCTAAAAATTCAGTTAAGAAGCTTCCCTGATCACCTTCTCCGATTTCCAGAATCTCTCTTCCCCGGTCGTTCAAATAGAGCATCTCGCCATTGTTTCCTACAATGATGATACCATTGATAGAGTTCTTTAATACATATTTAAAAACCTCATCAGTAACCCTCATATACGCTCCCCCAAGCTTAAAGACCTTATTTCACCAAATAATATGGTGCTTAACTACTATTATAGCATGACTAGCCATTAGTGCCTTGCGTCATTTAAGCATTGAGGTAAATCCCGAGAAGAATTTTTCTGTAGCGAGGCGGAGGAAGAAGGGATATCCAGTCATATCGCGACTGACGACAACGAAGCTACAGGGAAATTATACCGGTAGTTATCCAATGATTTAAGTGACGTAGGGTACTAGCTTTAAAACAATAAGAAGAGTCCTCCAATGATAGCTGACCCTCCCTACTGCAAATTATTATTTCCTTTTTTCCATAAAGGCCTCCATCAGCTGCCTTTGATCGGAGTCTGCAAAGCATAATGCAAAAAGGTTGGATTCGATGGTATGGGCAGTGTCCAAGTCCATATGAATTCCTCTGGTCATGGCTATTTTAGCATATCTTATGGCGGTTTGGCTTCTGGAGGCAATCTTTTCCGCCAGCAGCATGGTCTGAGGCATTAGCTCTGCATCCACCACCAGCTTGTTAATCAGCCCTATCCTTAGGGCCTCCTCTGCTTCAATCATGTCACCTGTAAAAATTAGCTCCTTTGCCTTAGGTAGGCCTACAATCCTGGACAGCCTCTGGGTTCCTGCCCAGCCGGGAGTAATGCCCAGTGTAGCCTCTGGTTGACCAAGCCTTGCGCCCTTAGAGGCGATTCTGATATCACAGCACATTGCCAGTTCGCAGCCTCCACCCAATGCAAAGCCATTGATGGCAGCAATGGTGGGCTTCTCTAACAGCTCAATTTTTCTAAAAACCCGTTGACCAAATTGAGAAAATCTCCTTGCCTCCCCCGGTGCTAAATCCTTCATTTCAGCAATATCTGCCCCTGCTACAAAGGCCTTCCCCTCTCCCGTCAGCACCAGTACTCGTATGTCGTTATCCTCTGCAATTCCTTCAACGGCCTTATCCAGCTCCGTTAGCACCTCTATGTTCAAGGCATTCAATGCCTTTGGTCGATTAATTCTGATTAGGGCAATTCCATTTTGTTGCTCAATGATTAGATTTTGATAGCTCATATACTCCCCCCTAAAGAATTACTTCCTTTTTTGCTATAGCCTCCAGCTAAAGGGCAAAAGCTTAATAATGCATCCTCAAAGCTGCCTAATGTGGTTCATATTGATAAAATACTCTTTTATGCTGAAAAGGCTGCCCGGTCAACCGTCACTGGGATCGGCTGCCGGCAGCCAATTTCATTTTATTTAATCTGCTGAAGCACCCAGGAAATAATGCCATCAAGGCTGAGATTTCCCCTATGATTGGTTATATATTGTTGTATATTAATTACCTTTACCTTCTCACTGAGCCCTTTAGGTCCTCGAATACATCCACACTGACAGCCGTTAAAAATGATGATGATTTCCTCATAGGCACTGTCCGTGGATAGCTCCTGCTCCTCTAGTAGCACCCGCAGGGTTTTATATGCGTGATTTCGGTCATACAGAGGGTTGCAGCCTCCGCAAAATAGATATTCCGTCCTATACTTCACTCTTTATGCTCCTTTTACTTCCTCTGCCTTCACCTTGGACTTCTTAAAATCTGAAAGTATAACAAATAAAATAATTCCTAGAGCAAAGCCCCATGCAGCTCCCTTTACAGCCAGGACAGCACCCATAACCCCTGCAATTCCTCTATCTGTATCATTTTTACAGATATTCATTGCAAGCCTGGTACAGACATAGCCCTGCACCAGCAATGTCAGTGAAAGCGCCACCGGCAATACAGGCTGAACAAGGGAAACAATTGGTATAAGAGCAACGGATATTGCCGTAACCCATCTGAAGGTTCCCATGCCACCAACTAAGGAATCCATTGCCTTTCTTCCGTCCTGATATCTCTGTGATATTGCTGCTGTTACAGCTGCCCAAAGTGGACCTGCAAGAGTCACATAGGGGGCGAATAATGCCAGTATAATATTCCTAAAGCCACTGATTAAATTAGAACGATTTGAATTAAAATCTATAACCTCATCCTTCCTTGCATTATCTGCTTCACCGATTAGGGCTTCACTGGTTACAAAATCACCAAAGGCTATGATATAAGCTATTATTGCCATAGGTATGGCGGATATAAATAGACCAATAGTTGGAAATCCGATGCCAAATGGGCTCACCTCTCTAAGGAGAGTTGCAAACTGTGGTATTTTAATAAAGGTTCCTATCTCTATCTGGGGAATCGGCAGCTCACCAAATAGAGGCCCTACGATAATACTGATGATGATAGCAGGCAGCATGCCATATTTACCCAATGTCACAGCCCATTGATGCTTTTTCTTTAGACCCCTAAAGCCGTCGGAGAAAAGAATATAGTAGGAAATCAGTCCACCAATAAGAATTGCAAAGGGATATATTCCAAATCTTCCTGTAGCACTAAATTCTCCGGATATCGCTGCAAAGGCTGCTCCCAGCAAAATTCCTGCCTTTAAGGAGTTGGGCACAACATTGATTAGTTTTCCCGCTGCACCCGTAATCCCCATAATAATAAAGATTATACCTACAAGAATCTGTAGCGCAATCAGGGCTTGAATTCTTTCCACCCCTAAGGCATACTCATTTAAAAATGCAATGGTGAGGGGTATTGAAGGGGTAATCCATCCCGGCACAACAGGGTCCCCCAGCAGCGTATGAAGCCCATACAAAAATCCATTAATGATAACCATTGACCAGGCCAGCTCGAAGGATATCCCCAATGTACTGGTCAAAATAGGAATTGCACCTAAGCAGGTGGCACACATCAATAATGCCTGTAGCGTTTCAGACCACTCCCATTTATAATGTATAAACGGAAGTCTGATTTTAAAAATCCCCGCTGCCCAATACGGCTGCTCCATCCCATGTTCTCTTTTCATACTTTAGCCTCCTAAATTTTATATTTTTACGTTTGCACCGTAAATCAAAGCCTTAAAAATGATTAAATCTCTCCTTAGCCTTTTCAGTAAGCATATCCCTGAAATCTGGATGGGCAATGCTTATGAGGGCCTTAGCTCTTTCCTTTAAGGTCTTTCCCCTAAGATCAGCGATACCGTATTCCGTAACAATATAGTGGACGTCATTTCTTGATGTGGTCACGGAGGAGCCCTCATCTACAATGGGAACTATTCTGGATACCTTGCCCTTACCTGCAACCGACGGGAAGGCAATAATTGATTTTCCATTCTGGGCCATTGAGGCTCCACGGACAAAGTCCACCTGGCCTCCGGTTCCACTGAATTGCTTGTAGCCTATTGTCTCAGCCACCACCTGGCCCATGAGGTCCACCTGTATGGCGGAATTTATGGATACCATTTTGCTGTTTTGAGCAATAGTTCGGGGATGATTTACATAGTCAACTGGATACATCAGCACATCGGGATTATCATTCACAAAATCATAAAGCCGTTGGCTTCCCATTAAAAAGGTAGCTACGTATTTTCCCCTGTGAAGGGCCTTGGCACTATTGTTGATATTACCGTTTTCAATCAAATCCAATACGCCGTCGGAGAACATTTCAGAATGAATCCCCAGGTCCTTCTTTTCCTTTAAAAAGGATAATACAGCATCCGGGATAGCCCCTATACCCAGCTGGAGGGTAGAGCCATCCTCTATTAAATCCCCGCAGTGCTTCCCTATCTTACTCTCCACCTCGCCTATTTTAGGTAAGGGAAGCTCTAAAAGGGGCTGAGAGACCTCAATAATGCAATCCATTTTACTAATATGGATAAAGCTGTCACCATGGGTTCTTGGCATCTGATCATTTATCTGAGCAATAATTACCTTTGCACTCTCTGCTGCGCTTTTGGTGTAATCCAAGGATACGCCATAGCTGCAATAGCCGTGATTGTCGGGCTTTGACACCTGAATTAAGGCGACATCCACTGTTAGAATTTTTTCCTTAAAGAGCCTGGGGATCTCGAAAAAGAAGCTGGGTGTGTAGTCGCCTCTACCCTCTGCCACCGCATCCCGGGTCATTCCCCCTAAAAATAACCCATTATGTCTAAAATGCTTTGCCATCTCCGGCCTCATGTATTCAGCTTTTCCCAACGGAACCATGTGAACAATTTCTACAGCCTCATAGCTTTTATGATTCTCTACCATTGCCTTCAAAAGGGCCTGAGGCTCTCCGGCAGCATGGCCTACCACAACCCGGTCACCGGATTTAATTCTCTTTACTGCCTCCTCCGCACTACAAAGCTTGCTATTATATTCCTCACTCCAGCCTAACATTTTCCCCCTCCATTCAGAATTTCCTTAGCCAATGCCAGCATTTCCTCTGACAGACCCGCTTCTATGGCAACATGTTCAATAGAAGCCTTTTCCCTCAGAATTCTTTTTATAACTGAGTCAACAGTATGCTGGGAGAGGGGACAGGTGCTGCATTGTCCCCTAAGTCGCAGCCTCAGAAGTCCTTCCTCCTCAACATAATCGACAATTTCAACATCGCCCCCATCCCTATTCAAAATGGGACGGATATCCTCATTCAGCACCTTGACAATTTTCTCTATCATGGCCTTATTCCTCAATATCCAATAGCTCCTTCACCAGCTGCTGCTTCCTACCAAGATTAGACTGTCTGGAGATCATGATTCTCTGGGCCTGAGGTGAGCCTGCACCATGCATAGATTCTGTCCTATAGCCAACGGCAGCAGTACCCAGTGTAAGGTTTTCAATTAATCTTAGAACCTTCATCCTGTTAAGCGTTGGTACATCTGCTCTGGCCTTAAAGTACTTTTCAACATATTCTCCCACCTCAGGGCTGTTAAGGTCCTCCTCAGAGGGTAGGGTAACGAATAGGCCTCCTGCAATATCCTCTGCCAGCCTGGCTATTTCATATGGGAATCTGGTTACATTCTGCTTGCAAACATTGGCTAGAAGCATATCAATTTCATAATTTCCTGCTGCTGTCTCATGCCCTTGAGAGGAGCAGGCAATGCCACAGGCATACAGAGTCTCATTCAAATGGGTCATTTCAATAATTTTATCCTTAATGTGAGAGGCTTTAGCAGCGCCATTATACTCGCTGGCTAAGGAAGCAGCTCCGATCAATACATCACCAACACCTACCTTGCAGCCGCCATAGCTCTGACGGTGATAGCCTGAAAAACGCTCCACCAGCATCCCTGAGAAATCGTATTCGCCACACATAAAAATTCTGTCATTAGGCACAAATACATTGTCGAATACAACCAATGCCTCATGCCCGCCAAATTTCGGATTTCCTCTGTCTAGAGTTCCTGGCTCCAGCTTTCTGGTATCACAGGATTGTCTGCCGTAAATAATCTTGATTCCCTTTGTATCGGTAGGCACAGAGAAGGCTACTGCGTAATCCTTATCCTCCTCCTTCATGGCGCTGGTGGGCATTACCAGAACCTCATGGGAGTTTACGATCCCTGTTTGATGCGTTTTTGCTCCCTTGACGACAATGCCATCCTCTCTTCTTTCAACGATACGAAGATATAGATCTGGGTCCTGCTGCTGCGAGGGTGAAAGGCCCCTGTCCCCTTTAGGATCCGTCATGGCTCCGTCCACCACAAGGTCCTCCCCCTGCACATACTTTAGAAATTCGATGAAATTTTGATGATAGCTGGTGCCGTACTTCTGGTCAGTCTCATAGGTGCTGCTGTAAACAGCGTTAAAGGCATCCATTCCCACACATCTCTGGAAGCAGGCGGCAGTTTTTTGTCCCAGCAGCCTCTGCATTTTTACCTTTTTAATTAAATCCTCCTCACTTTGATGAAGATGGGTAAAGCGATTGATTTTTTCGCCTGTGAGGTTGGAAACCGTTGTCATTAGGTCCGCATATTGTGGATCATTAGCCAGCTCATAGGTCATCATCACTGAATTTAGTGAGGGTCTGATAATAGGATCATCCACAGGATTCTCTACTCTTTTTCCAAAAAGATATACCTCCAGGTTTAATTTTCTTAGGCTTTCAACATAAGCCTCTGCTGTTTTAATTGCCATTTTAGTCCACCCCTTTAATATTATTTTCATAAATATATTTGCAGAAAGCATGCCAATTTTTTATCATTTATAGAAATAAAAAAAAATCTGAAGGAGTTATTGACCTAAAGCCTTTAATTAGCTTGCCTTTAATATTTTAAAGAGTATCAGATGCTAATATTTATCCTTGCTTTGCCCACTATCCCTTTCTTGCATTTTTGCAAGCCTCCGTTTTTCCTATGGTCTTTTTGCAATTCGTTGCAAATTTGCAATATTCAAAATCTTACTGCCTATTTACAATAAAAAAATCCCTCAAACCGAAGTTGGAGGGATCTAGTGATGCACAGCTTAAAAGTCTCATTATTTCAATACAAACATAGACCCTTCACTTTTGCTCAGGGTGACAATCGGTTTTTATCTACAGCCTTAGGCTAATACATATACTGCCGTACCTTAAAGCTGGCGATAAAAGAAATCAACACTATATTCGATGGCTTCTACCCTTTTGCCGGGTTCAAAGCTATGATCTACCCCTTCAAGCACCACCAGCTGGCAGCCTTCACCCAGGGCCTCCTTCAGCTGAAGGGATTGGGCAATAGGTACTGTTTTGTCGCAATCGCCATGAACAATCAATACTCTATTCTGAAGCTTGCCGGCGATTTCGTAAGGATTCTGTCTGACGGCATCTCGGTACATTTCATAGCTTAGCCTTCGATTACCTTCACCTTCTTCAATAAAATAGCCGGTTTTCTCCCATTCCTCTATTCCTCTATCCGTCAGGGCATGCCTCATAGCAGCTGCCAAATCAATGGCAGGGGCATTGAGGGACACTGGCCCTGTGTTAGGAAACGCATTTAGGTAACGCAATACAACTGCCCCTCCAAAGCTTCTGCCAAATAAACCAGCTTTATTGAGATCAACGAAGGGAAGCTCTTTAACCACCCCCATGGCGGCCTTCAGGTCCTCTACCCCTTGGGAAAGTGTGATATCTTCATAGCTGCCTTCACTTTCTCCATGACAGGAAAAGTCAAACCGAAGGGAGGCAATCCCCTTCCTTTCCAATTTCTCCGCCAGCAGTACATATGTATAGCTATCCTTATTGCTTCCCAGACCGTGACAAATGACAACCATAGGCGCTTTCCCATGTAAATCAGGCTGCCGCAGCACAGCTGCCAGCTTAGACCCTAGATTGTTTTTGAAAAAGATTCTTTTCTCCATACAACCCCCTCCTGATGTATATCCTACATCGATTAAAATCTACTTCCTCAATAGCACTCAAATAATGAAATATTCCCAGCTGAAATTACCGCTTTATATATAATAAGGTAAATATCAGTGGAATTTAATCTCTTCCTCGAACCTAAGCTTCCTATAATAATCCAGCTCAATTAAGTCAGTTGGACGAACCTCTCCGTCCTTTTTGCTGAAATATTGTATACCTGCAAATTCCAGCATCTTATAAACAAACTGAGAGCAAAACATGATGTTGGACCTATAAGAGCGCTTTACCACCAGTCCTACCATGTTATAGGCACTACCTTCGCTATTTATTTCAGCAATTTTATCTATTATAATTTTTTTCTGCTCTCTTGTGGCCGGCAGACTATAGACCAGCACCGATGCATCCTTCTTCTGATGCAACTGCTCCAGCATTTCCGTATTCATACCCGGCGGGTAAACATTGGCACCGCCGTTATAGCTGATGATGGTATCCAGGTCACGGTCAAAGGACAATGAGGCATGATTATATTGCTTTTGAGTAAAAACCGAAATAATTTCACTGGCGGCACTGCCGGTGTTGGAAACTACGATATAGATATTCGGGTCCTCCAGACTGGCATTAGCACGTTCAAAATAGGCATCCGTCAAGCTGCCATTATTGATATATCGTATAGCGCTATGGCGGGGCAAATCTTCTAATATTGATTTAAGATTTTCTGGCGAAGCACTTCCAACCGTTTTCGTCACACCCTTCATTATTTTGATGATATAATTACGACTGTTGCGAATTTCAGCAAAGCTGATGGAGGTGATATCCTCCACCGAAGGCGGAAAAAATTCAGCATTTCTATTGGCTGTAACAAGACGTTCCATTGCAAAGGGCAAAAAAATTATTACAACCGCAAACAGCTTGCTGGGATAATACAGAAGGCCTTTGCCCTGCAGGCTAAAGACAACCAATGCATTGAAAACAATCTGTGCTGCAGCCACCAGGCCATAGGTAACACTAAGCCCAAGCTTTTCCCCCTTGTTAAATCCACTAAGCCAGGTGCGAATCAGCATCACCACCGTCAAATAGCTATAGGAGATAATCATAACAGGTAAATTGGCAAAGAGGAACAATCCGGCTAAAATTATAATAACAGAGGATTTAATTATTTTTTTTCTATGTAATAAATCATTCATATTGATGAGCTTCTCCTATTTTCTTAATCCTTTAATTCAAATAAAGCCTAATTATGCTTATTCATTTTGCATATCCATCATAGGCCTTACCCCATCATGGTGGAAAATTTTCCATATCCCTATTTTACCATCCTTATCGAAGACTGCATAGCTGTTAAAATTTGCTGGTTCAGGCAACATCCTTTAAATCAAAAAGACGTAAAGATCAAAATCTCTACGTCTAAGCTTTACTTTATATATCTTTGCTAACTCGTACTACTTCTACAAGCTCCCTCACCCTTTGCTTAATAGCCTCCAAATCATCCCCACGAGGCTTGCCCTTGAATTCATAGGGCTCTATAAAGGACCAGTTAAGCTTTAAATGCTCATGTATTTCCTCCAGCTCCTTTTGAGCTCCCCCAGACCAGCCATAGGAGCCAAATCGGAAGACCTTCCTTCCGTAGGCCTTTTTCTTTCCCAGCTCCTCCAGCACCGCAGCCATTGGTGGGAACATTTTGTATTCATAGGTGGGCATAGCTAGAATTAAACCAGAGGATGTCCAGGCGGAGGCCAGCACATCGCCCCAAGAGCTTTCAGGCACCTGAAGAACATTATGTTTAATTCCACTCTCCTTTAAAGCCTCTGTTGCCGCTTTAACGGCTAATTCCGTATTGCCGTACATGCTTCCCCATATTAACGTTATTTCTTCTCTTGCATTTCCTTTTTGATAGGTTGCATACGCTTTATAATCCGTCAGTATTTTTCGAATCCGCTTTCGCCAAATCAAGCCATGCCCAGGTGCAATGGTTCCTATATCTAGTGAAGCACATTTATCTAGGGCCTTCAGCACTAAGGGTGAAAAGGCGCCAATAATATTAGAATAATACCGTACGGTTTCTTTCTCGTATTCCGCCAGCTCCTCATCAGTATAATCGTCGTCAAAGGGTGATTTTGCCATCACTCCAAAGCTTCCAAAGGCATCGCAGGAAAACAGGATTTTCGATTGGGTATCATAGGTAATCATAGAATCAGGCCAATGAACATTAGGGATTTCCGTAAAGGTCAGGATTCTCCCGGAGCCCAAATCAAGGGTATCGCCCTCCACTACAGTACGAACTGGAACATCACAGTCATAAAAGGCCGCCAGCAGCTCTGCTCCCTTCTTGGTACAAATTACCTGAAAGTCACTGTGAATCGCCTTAAAGGCATCTATAAATCCAGCATGATCAGGCTCCAGATGGTTCAGTATCAAATAGCGGATACTGTGAATATCCACATCAACTCGTCTCAGCAGCTCAAACAATGATTCAGGTACACCATCCCAGCCGCAAACACCATCCACTAAAGCCGTTGCCTCTCCCTTAATCACATAGGAGTTGATAGAAACCCCCTTCGGCATTTCCCAAAGACCTTCAAAAAGGATATTTTCAACATTTACAGAAAGCTGATGAATGTTTTTTTCTATCTCTGTAACTCTCATAATCTTTTCTCCTTTGGTAAAAATAGTAATCAGTATAATACTATTATAGCATAATTATCCTGAAGGATACATTTCTTCGGTGTCTTTGTAAAGGGCTATCTTATCGCTATCCTATCGGAATTTATAGTTATTTTAGGGATATCCATTTTAAGGCGTTTCAATCCTTTAAATGTTAATGATAGTTGAAGCTGGGGTTTAAATGTTTTAGATGCTTTTAGGTATCTGCTAAAATCCATTTCATACGTTGATATTATAAGATTTACGATATTCGATCAAAATAGGGTGCTTTGCAAAGGTAATTATTTCTTCCTGGTTTCAAAATTATTTGATTTAACCATCATGAAATATATTGGATGTTGTAAATACCTATAAGGATTAAAAAAGCAGTTGAATCCTTATATGATGCGGATTCAACTGCTTTTTTATTATTAGATATAGACTCTTGGGCCTAATGCTGTGGATTTTGCAAAATCAACGGAAGTGTTATTTAGGATTAACCTTTCTTAATATGACTTCATCGTGTTTTGATACTTCTTTTTCAATACGGTCTAGTTTATCTGAGTTTTGGATATAACCATCAAATAATGCCTGTAATTTTTCTCCATGTTTATTCTCAATACTGAGAGTAATTTTTTCTACATTATTTAATCTATTTTCTACATTATCTAATCTATTTTCTACATTATTTAATCTATTTTCTACTTTTCCTAGTCGATTTTCCACATTGCCTAGTTGATTTTCTACATTGCTTAGTTGATTTTCTACATTGCCTAAACGGTTGTTGACAGATTGAAAACCTTCTTTCATTTCAGCATACATCTTAGTCATTAAATCAAAAAAGTTATCTTCACTACTCACTGACTTATCTCCTTTCTATATAGTTCTCCTATATCTTTTTGGGTATAAGTTTCAGCCCAATCGGCTTTGAGTACAAAATATCAGATTACTTAAATTTAAATCCTTAAGTCAATATATACATTGATATTATCACATCTACTATACCATGTCAAAATCAAACATTTGATTAATTAGAGTGAAGAAGGGTTTTTTCTTTATCTAAAATAGCTAAGATAATATTGTTTCAAATCCTTATAGGTAATTTCTTAAATACATTACATACACTGATATTACCATATCTACTATAATCTGTAAAAATAAACGCCCAGTTTTATGTTAACTTAGTTTTTTTGATTTTCGCCTTCACACTATTCAATTCACCAGTTTTATTGAAAAAATAATTTGTCGTCGATCTCCGAATGTTTTTACACTATTAGGGGTCAACGACAATTATCTCTTATCTTGTTTTTTCACTTTTCAACTCAATAAATCGTCTTCTCTTTCTTGGATGAAATCTCTCGATTTATCCTAACTTTCCAGAACAGTCTTACGGGTATGGTTTTTATTCTTTACCTGTTGATTTCTCATTAGACCGTGTTCTTCCGCATAATCTGCAATAATGTCCCATTTTCTTGCCTCCACTGATTACTATATTACCTTTTTCTACAATCACCAGGTACATTCCTTCTTTTAAGCAAGTTCATTACCCAAACGCGCCTTTTTTAAATACGCTATCAGCCCACCGCATTCTACAATGGCCATGATGTGCTCAGGAATTTTATTACATTCATAATCCTCTCCAGTGGACAGGTTATGAATTTTTCCATTGAGATAATCCACCTTCAGCTGATCTCCTTTAGCGATTTTATTTGTTTCACTGCACTCCACAGCTAAGATTCCTACGTTAATGCAGTTTCGATAAAAGATTCGAGCATAGTCCATAGCAATGACAGTACGCACTCCCAAAGCTTTCAGCATTAGGGGAGCTGTTTCCCGGCTGGAGCCGGAGCCCAGATTATGCTCTGCCACAAATAGGTCACCAGGACGATACAGCGATGCAAATTCTTCATCTACGGGGGCCATCGTATATTTTGCTGCTTTTTCCATATCCAATTCCAAGTAGGCAGGAGGGGAAATAATGTCTGTGTTGATGTTATCTTTATATTTCCATACTTTACCTTGTATCATGCTAATCCCTCCTATATTGTCCTCGGATCTGTTATCCGGCCTGTGATGGCGGCTGCGGCTACAGCAACAGGTGAAGCTAGGTAGACCTCTGATTGCTTGCTTCCCATTCGCCCTAAAAAATTACGGTTTGTTGTTGAAATACATCTTTCGCCGCCAGCAATGGCTCCTGAATGGATTCCTAGACAAGCGCCACAGCTGGAAGCAAGAATAGTCGCACCTGCTTCGGCTAATGTCTGTAGAATGCCCTCCTGCAGACATTGATTATAGATTTCTTTGGAAGCCGGTGAAACCAATAGTCGGATTCCTTTTGTAATTCGATGGCCCTTTAATATATCAGCGGCGGATTTTAAATCCAGGTACCTGCCGCCTGTACAGGAGCCAATATATGCCTGATGAATTTTTACAGGCTCTACCTCTGTGACATCAAATACGTTGTCCACCTCATGGGGACAGGCAATCTGAGGCACCAAAGCATCGGCTGAAAATTCATATACCTTACTGTAGACCGCATCTTTATCTGGGTTGACATAACTGAAATCCTGGGTCACACCAAACTTTCTCAAGTATTCTGCGGTAATGTGATCATAACCAATTAAACCCGCCTTAGCACCTGCTTCTACAGCCATATTTGAAAGACAAAAGCGTTCATCCATCGGTAAATTTTTGATAGTTTCACCGCAATATTCTATGGCCTGATAGGTGGCCCCTGAATGGCCTATTTTACCGATGGTTTTCAGAGAAATATCCTTTGCCATCACTCGTTCATTCAGCTTGCCTGACCAGACTACCTTGATTGATTTAGGTACCTTCATCCAGGTCTGACCTGTTGCTAACACTCCTGCCATTTCTGTTGAGCCAACTCCAGTTCCAAAGGAAGCCAACGCTCCATAGGTACAGGTATGGGAGTCAGTTCCTACAACAATTCCACCGGGTAAAACATGTCCCTTTTCTACCATTACCTGATGACATGGACCATCAAATTCATAGTAATTGGGAATCTGATTATCTTCAGCCCAATCACGGGTAAATTTTACGATATCTGCTTGAGTGACATTAGCAGGTGGGGTGTAATGATCCGAAATGATGATTACTCGATCCGGGTCCCAAACCTCTGCCTTCATTTCTTTAAGTATATCTGCGATTTCCAATCTGGGACCAAGGACATCATCCATCATCGCCTTGTCGATATCTACCCAGAGAATTTCGTCTGCTTTTACTGTTTCTCTCCCTGATGCTGCTGCCATAATTTTTTCCGACATGGTAAAACCCATTTGAATCCCTCCTATACGAATCCTATTCTATGCAAATAACGAATAAATACCTGTCATACCAAGAAGGGCAATTACCAGTACGCCTCCTGCCGACACGATAAACAACTGTACAAATAACTTAGAACGCTCTTCTTCAGTGGGCTGTGCAATTTGTGAATAAGCCGCCAGCCCCATGGATCCACCAGTGGAAATTGGACTCATACCAGCTGCACTGGCTGTATTCGTAATAGCTGACAGCAGTGCGAGCGCAGAAACGTTTCCACCAACCCGTGCTGCAACATCTGTTACTGTTGGAATCAACGTAGGCATCACAACCCCGGAAGTAGAGCTGAACCAGGACATCATCCCTGCAGTAACTCCTATTACCCCAGGAGCTGTCGTTGGTGTCATCAGCTTTGAAAGTCCTGAAGCCAACAGATCTATTCCGCCCAGTTGGATTACCATAGCCATTAGCATGTTGATTCCAGAGATCATCAAAAGTGTTCCCCAGGGAATAGAAGCCACTGATTTCTTTTCATCTGCCACCTTCAGCAATAATAAAACCATGGCAATGGTAAATGAAGTTAACCCTACATCATAACCAATAAAAATTACCCCAATAATCAATGCCGCCATCCCTACCAAAGTAATCTTTTGACTACGATTAAAGGATTCTTTTGCTGTAAAGGTGACATCGTTTGCCGGTTTGAGCTTATATCCCTTAAGGAAAACATAAATCACCACAAAATATACGGTCATTGCAATCACCATGTTCATGGCATAGGGAAACGCAATCCCGGTGATGCCCTGTTCGGCTGCAAGACTTAGGCCTAAAATTCCTGTCGGCGCAATAGGCGTTAATCCCCCTGCTGCTGCCCCTAAAACAGAGGTTGCCGAAAGGAGCACAGGCGAGACCCGCATCTCTGCCGCCAAAGAACAGGTAAAAATGGCCATCAAGCTCATAACCGGCACAGTCCCAGGCCCAACCCCTGCCAAAACTGCGGAGAAAACAAACACTATGATCGGAATCAGATTTGTTCTTTTTCCTGCAAGGGAAACAATCTTCCCCGCAAGCAGCTCCAGGGTTTTATTCTCCTGAGCGATGCTGAATAAAAACATTACCCCCAACAGGGTAACAAACAGCTTGGTAGGAAAGCCGTTTACCACAGTGCCAGCAGAAATCCCTGTAAACGTTGCCAAAACTAAGGATAAACCAAAGGCAGTAAACCCCATGTTGACCTTTCTTACAAAGCCCAATACAATAGCTCCTACAAGAAATAATAAAGACAGTATAGCAAAATTCATTTTTGTCCCTCCTATTATAAATAGATTCGATTACATTAGTTATATACTAGCAATTATCATGCCAAATCTATTTTTCAGAATTGAATGCCTATTTTCTCAAAAAAATATATTGAAGGGACGTAAAATCCCTTCTAAACTAAGAAATCTTGAAACGTTTTGTTTCAATTGTCAGAAACATTTGAAACATTTTATTTCAAATCATACTGAGACATTAAACGCCACAGTGTGCTTCTGGAAATTCCTAAGTCTTTAGCAGCTTTTCCCTTTTGAAAGGAATTGGCTAAAAGGGCAGCACGAATTTCCACTTCACTAATCCGGCTATTTGGGACATCAGAGGGCTTTTTAATGATGATATGAGGATTGGTTACGTTTTCCATCACCATACTCAGATTAATATCCATGTTCGGATCTCTTTCTAAAAGCGTCGTAATCCGCTCCAGTACTGCCAATAATTCGCGGACATTACCTGGCCATTCGTAACTCATTAGAGCTGGATAAACCTGCTCCATATACTGCTTTATTTCTTCAGGATAATTATGGCAAAATTGATCAATAAAATGATTAGCAATCAAAGGAATGTCCAATTCCCGCTCTCTCAAGGGAGGAATAGACAGCTTCAGCACATTAATCCGATAGTATAGGTCCATTCTGAAACGGTTTTCCCGTACCTCTACAGCCAGGTCCTTATTTGTTGCACAGATCACCCAGACATCTATTGGAATTACCTTGTCACTGCTTAACCTTCTTACTTCCTTTTCCTGAAGCACTCGCAGCAGCTGTATCTGGGTATCATGAGGAATTTCACCGATTTCATCCAGAAAAATCGTACCCCCGTGGGCAATCTCAAAAATACCTGCTTTGCCCCCTCTTGTCGCCCCTGTAAAGGCTCCCTCCTCGTATCCAAAGAGCTGGCTGCTGAGTAAATCCTTGGGTAATGCAGCACAATTGATAGCTACAAAGGGTTGTTTTCTGCGGGAGCTATTACGATGAATGCTCTGAGCAAATAATTCTTTTCCTGTCCCGGTTTCCCCGGAAATCAGAATGGAGGAGGATACACCGGCATAGGTTTTCGCCACTTTTTTAGCCAGCTGTATTGCAGGGCTGTTCCCAATAATATCTTCAAAATCATATTTCGCAACATGTCCCCGTTTATACAGCTGCTGTCTGATTTTACCTTCACTTTCCTGAATTTCCTTGACCGTCTTTAACAGATAGACGGCACCTTCAAAAACACCATTGACCTCGATTGGGATTTTATTCAGGAGCAGCATATTTTCCTTGATTCTTACAATGGTGTCTATTTCTTTATTCCCACTATTTTTCAATCTGCTAAACTGCAATTGGGGAACAAACCTTTGAATGCTTTGTCCTATGCAATTTTCTGGAATTCCAAGAAGCTCTAGGGCCTTGTCATTAACAACGGCAATTTTGCCATTGGTATCAACACTGATTACGGCATCATGGGTATAATTTACTACGGTTTCATATTTTTCAAGTTGGATTTTATAATGCTTCTTGTGGGTTGCTTCCTCTTTTTGTACCTTTAAGAGCTGTTGAGCGCTATCTAAAGCAAAGGAAATAGATTTTTCTGTATTCTCTACCACAGTAAAGGGCTTACCTTGACGCTGGGCCTCCACCGGAAGCTGCGCTCCACCGCCCATGATAATTTCCGCATTGCTTTTCAAAACAGCTTCAACACACCTTAAATATTCCTTCTCATTGCTATATCCATAAATTTCAACACCCTCAATCTCCAGATACTCGCACAAGCTTTTCAGCTCGGGGACAAATTCAGTGTACTCAACAATTGCCATTGTTCCTTGGCAATGCTTCATTAAATGAAGGTGTCTTAAATAGTCATTTAAGGTTGTATTAATCTTAACAACATTAAATCCAGCATTAGCAATTAATGCTGCTGTCCCCTTCCTGCTGACAAAAACCTTAGCCCCTCTCTCCGAGAGGCCTTGGGCCAGCTTCAAACCTTCATCCAAAACCCCTACATAGATCCCTATCTCTTCTCCCCGCTCATGAGCCAGCTTTCTAACATTGTCAGCCAGGGTTTGGGAGGGCGCAATCAAACATATTTCAGGTGCTTTTGTATTTTGTTCCCGTTCCCTCATCATTTTTACTTTCCTCCATTAGGTAGATTCCAATCAAATTGGTTGCAGTCCATATATAAACCTATTTTACCCTAATTAAACCATTCGGTGTGCCCTAAATTATGCTACCGAGAGATTAATATAAAAAAATGCTGCCCCCAATGAATGGAAGGAAGAGAGTATTATTTCACTTGTTTACCGGCAGTAATGTCAGGAGGCTCTTTTCCCTGAAGCAGACAATTTGCATATTCTTCGATGACTTTTCTTCTTTCAATTTCAAAATCATTTCGTTTTTCTGCATTTTCCAACACCTGTGTAATTAGGTTCCGAGGCACAACAGTAATACCATCACAATCACCAAATATCAAATCTCCGGGCTCTACCCTTACGCCACCGCAAACCACTGCCATATTAATTGCTCCCGGGCCTTTATTATTAGGCCCCCGTTGCACAAATCCCTTGGTATATACTGGTATGTCTAAGGCCTGTAAGCCCGCCTTATCCCTTACATAGCCGTCAATCACGACTCCGTTCAAACCCACTGCCGCTGCAGCAGAGCACATCAGATCCCCCATATATGCTCTTTCTCTGTAACCCTTACCTGCAACAACCAAGACATAGCCTGATTTTCCCATGTAAATCGCTTCGTTAATGGGGAAATTGTCTCCATCCTCTGTATCCACAGTGTAGGCTGTTCCTATAAGAATTTTCTGATCGTCGATTGACATGATCTCCGGCTCCATACATCCGTCCCGACTCACACCCAACCCTTTCATTCCGTCACATAACAGGGCTGGACTCAGCTTGCTTATTCTTTCGATGATTTCTTTGGACAACAATTCTGGCATTGGATGATACTTTTCTTCTTGACTCATATTTTATTCCTCCTTAACTACTGGTTGTTTAAACCCCCATGAAGTACTGACTTCATAGGATGATGCTCCTTATAATAATGCAAGCTTCATGCCAAAGGTTAAAATCACTTCTGCTAGTTAGCAGTATAATAAGAAATGAAAAGGTTTATTTATAAGAATAAAAAAGAGTCTAGAAAGTTTTATCCCAACGCTTTTCAACAGCTAGTGAAAGATTATTTCTATTATAATGTTATATAAAGACTATCTATAGCTAACTACCTCTACCCCCTCCTGCTGAATTATTCTCTCTAACTCCACCATATACTGCCGCGATGGTGTTTTGAAGCCTCTCGATGGCTTTTCCAAGCCAAGGGCTTCGTACTTACCATCAGCTAGAGTATGGTATGGCAGCAGCTCAATTTTAGGGGCCTCCAGGCTAGCCTTAACAAATTGTGCAGTCGCTCTAATGTTTTCTATATCTGAGTTTACTCCGTCTATCACCGGTATTCGCACTACTACCGGCACCTTCAGCTCATTAAGCCTGGCTATATTTTTTAATATCCTTTCATTGCTGACTCCCGTATAAAATTCATGCTTATCCCTATTCATATGCTTTATGTCAACAAAAATCAAGTCCATTTTTTCCAATATATCCTTAACTCCATCAAATTCAAAATACCCTGAGGTTTCTATGGCTAAGCTGACGGCCTGATCATAAAGGCTATACACCAGCTCCCTGAGGAGGTCCTGCTGCTGCATAGCCTCCCCACCGGAGAAGGTGACTCCTCCCCCTGAATATCGATAGAATATTTTCTGCTTTTCTAGCAGCTTAAGTATTTCCTCACTGGTGTAATGATGGATCAATATTTTCCTGCTGCCAGTCTTTTTTTCGTAGTAGGATATTCTATTGCTATAGATGCCTTCGGGATTGGAGCACCATTGGCAGCTGAGGGGACATCCTGCGAAGAAAACCACCGTTCTTATTCCATTTCCATCATTAACGGAAAAATTCTGTAGCTCAAAAATATACCCACTGGTTAGACCCATACAAGCTTTCACCTCGTCTCTCGATAAAACTACAATATATGCTTTAGGCTTGCCACGCTCTTAGTATTAATAATTCTCATGAGCGGTTCTTGCTATTATTGCATCCTGCATTGCTCTGGACAGATTGACAAATTGTGTGCTATAGCCTGCCACCCTGACCAATAGGTCCCTGTAGTTTTCAGGATTTTTTTGGGCCTTCCGCAGGGTTTCGGTAGATATGGTATTAAACTGCACGTGAAAGGCCCCCAGTGAGAAGAAGGTCTGTATCATTGCCCCCAAATTGCTTTGTCCTCTCTTTGTACTCACTAGGTCTTCGTTTAATCTTAGGTTTAATAGTGTTCCTCCAGAATGCACATCCTGGTTCAGCTTTGCCGCCGAGCGCATTGCTGCAAGTGGTGTGGAGGTGTCGGAGCCGGCAAAGGGTGACACGCCTTCGGACAAGGGCTCCTTTGCTTTTCTTCCGCAGGGGGTTGCGCCTATGACCTTGCCGGTTGGTAGATAGTTTGATATGCCCATAAAGGCAGTGTTGAAGCTGTTGCCGTTGATATCTTTATATTTATGCCCTTCTTTATAATAGTGATTTGCCATTTTGCATGCTATATCATCTACATAATCATTGTCATTTCCGTACTTTGGAACAGCAAGAGCCAACTGCCTCAGCTCCTCATAGCCCTCCCAATTTGCATCCAGAGCCTTGATGAGGGTCTTCATATCTACTGCCTTTTCTTCAAATACTAGCTTCTTGATAGCTGCTAAGGCGTTTGATGTTACCGCAAGGCCTATACCTGTAAGAACAGGTCCAATATTATATTTTGCCCCCACATCAACCAAGTCCCTTCCGCTGGTCATGCATTCTTCTATACATGAGGATAGAAAGGGTCTCGGCACCATTTCCTTATGGAGCTTTTGTGCTAACAGTGTGGCGATGATTGACTGTTCAATCAGATTGTCAAATTGTCTGTAGAAGGCGGCTTCAACCTCCTCATAAGTCTTGAAGTCAACCGGAGCTTTTTCATCTAGGCCGATCCGATCTCCCAATATTCTGCTCCTGCCCTGATTCAATGCAAATTCCAGAGCGGCGGTGAAGTTAATGTTGACTGCTGAGGTCCATTCGTAGGTTTTTCGAAAATGCGGAACGACGCAGCCGCAATTGTTCCAATCCCTTGCATCCTCTGGCTCGTAGCCTGCATTTATTAGCATCTGATAGCCTGCGCTGTCACTGTGTATTGCAGGAAAGCCTGTGCCCTTGCTTACCAAATGGGTTACTGCTGCTAAAAATTCAGTGGGACAATCCTGGTGTATTCTGACACTTAACCCCGGCTGGTGCGTCTTTACTGCCTCCGTTGCCTTCAAGCACATATAGGAAAGCTCATTGGTGGCATCCTTGCCGTCTCTTGTTTTCCCACCCACGGTTAGATTTTGAAACTGATTGTAGCCTGCGAAAAATTCAGCCGTATTTGCTGATATTGTCCAGACCCATTCCGATAGCTTCAGCCATAGTGCTTCAATCAGCTCCTGCAGCTGTTCCTTTGTCATTATTCCCTTTTCTATATCCGCCTCGTAATATGGATACATAAATTGATCAAATCTGCCGACATTCAATGCCAACGGATTTTCTGATAGGATTCCTCCCAGCTGTGTAAACCATAGGAACTGAATAGCCTCATGGAAGCTGGATGGCGGATTTTCCGGTATCCTGCTGCATATATCGGATATTTTCAATAGCTCAGCTTTTCTTGCAGCATCCATTTCTGCTGCCGCCATTTCCATGGCCTTTTCTGAATATCTTTTTGCCAGGGTGATAATTCCTTCCGAGGTAATGATTATTGAGTTATAGAAGTCCTTTTTCTTCAAATCCTCCGCTGAGGTTCTCGACAGCTTTGAAAGCTGCTGCTTTGCCTCCTTTATAATCCCACCAAAGCCCTTCTTGAATAATACATCCTGATAATCCGGCGTAATCTCACCTACAGCCTGCCGCCATTTTGAATCATTATCGACAAAGCCTGTATCAACAGCAACCTTGGCAGTTTCCTTCGGCAGCTGGGCTAAAAAAGCCTCCTCCAGAGATTTTCCCTTCCAATAAGGAAATATATTTTTTCTCACATAATCCCTCTGCTTATCCGTCATAACATAGGGGTCCTGAACTCTAATATCAAAATTGTCCATCTCCCTGTCCACCCAGCTCCAGGAGAATTCGGGTGTTAGAATGCCACATTTTCTAAATTCTCCGATGACTCCAACAATAAGCTCTCCGTCGAAGATATTTACATCAATCTGCTGACAGGTATCTCTGAAGGCCTTAGCCCTTCTTATAGGGATTGCTTCCCCCTCAGTTCTCTTATGGGATTCTGTCCATATCCTCGCCCGCTCATAGGAAATGGCTGGCTTTGAATTGATATAATTCTGCCGTGCAGCTTCTATCCTCTCAGTAATCATAAATTTCCCCCTCATTTTAAATATGCTTTAGCATATATTATTTGTTTTAACGTTCAAATGCTTTAAAATAAAACCAGAATCTAGTATTTAGTATCTGGTTCATCATTAATATTTGACTATGCTTTGAAATATCGCCTCTGTAGTATATGGATTGCTATAGGTGTGGGCCATACTTGCTTTGAATTTTAATGCAGCAGGTGCAGTCATCTCAAAGGTTTGCTCTTCCACAGTCATAACCAGCGATCCCTCTGTTACCACAATATATTCCTCCGTTGAATTATAATGCGGTGTGGAGGTGTGCTTAGCTCCGGGTAGCAATTTAATGAAAAAATACTCAAATCCCGATATGGGGTTAAAGGGAAAAACATCGTACAATATCATTTTCCCGTCAGATTCATATACAGGCTCTATTTCATTTATTGATATTGCCTCGTAATTATTGCTTTCACTTCCCAATAGCTCCGAAAAGGAAATACGTAGGCCTGTTGAAATCTTCCACAATACTGATATTGTGGGGGTGGATTCTCCTCTCTCTATCTGCCCAAGCATTGCTTTGCTTACTCCCGTCAGGTTGGAGGCTTCCTCAAGGGTCAAGCTCCGTTCAAACCTCACTCTTTTTAAAATAGAACCTATATTTGAACTTGGATCAGTCATACATATCAGCCTTTCTTATATTTCATATGTTTGTAATATTTCATTTGTTTGATATTTTATCCGTCTGTTATATGAGTCATAGTGCGCTATAGCATATGTTAAGTAAAATATATCATTCGTATAAATGACTGTCAACATACTTTCCTTTGCATTTTATGATGGAATCCTTACAGTAAATATGGTATTTTCTAGATTGCTTTCTGCTGTTATAGTCCCATTATGGGCTGTAACGATTTCTTTAGCTATAGCCAGACCCAATCCAGCCCCTCCAGTGTTTGATGAACGGGCAGAATCCAGACGATAAAACTTTTCAAAAATAGTGTCTAGTCTGTGGGCAGGAATTGGCTCACCCCTATTGGTAAAGCTGACGACGATATTGTCCCCCACCTTCGCAGCAGAAATATTGATCACACTGTTTTCATGGCTGTAAACAATGGCATTTTTAAGAATATTATTAAAGACACGTGCAAGCTTGTCAGAATCCCCCACCAAAATAAGATCATCCTCCGCATCGATGGCTACCTGCTTGCCCTGAGGCTCAAGCATAGGAAAAAACTCATCAGCCAGCTGCTGAAGCATGAAGGCCAGTTTTATTTTGCCTTTATTTAGAACTATGGACTGCAGATTAAACCTTGTGATTTCGAAAAATTCATTGATTAGCTCCTCCAATCTGTAAGCCTTATCCAAAGCGATCGAAGTGTATTTCGATTTTTGCTCTATCGGCAGCTCCGGCACCTCATCCAAAAGGCTCAAATAGCCTATTACTGAAGCAAGCGGTGTTTTCAGGTCATGGGCTAAATAAGTAATTAAATCGTTTTTTCTCTGCATTTCAGTTTGCACAAGCTGCTGGTGCCTTTGGTTAATTGCCCTCAGCCTGACAAGCTGTGTTTCTATTTCAGAATATTTTGTAGGAAGTGTTATATTATCGCTGTCGGAGTTCATGAAGGACTCCATAGTGCTTTTAATAAAGGTAATGTCTTTTTTTCTGTTATACCGATCATATAAATATGCTGAAGCACACATACATATGGTTAAAACTATTACAAAAGCTAAGAAAATGTTTATGAAAAATTGCTTTATCTCAAACCAGCTCTTAAATACTATGCCTACTTTTCCACGAACTGGGTATTCGGGTTCTAGTAAAAATAAATTTAGAAACCACTCTTTAACTACGCCGTTTAATCCTTGGTCCACCAGCCACATAGCACTTAAGAAAAATAAAACAGAAGCAAGGATGATCCATGCATATTTTAACATGGCATTTTCACTATTTTTCAATTTTATAGCCTACCCCCCATACTGTTTTGATATATTTGGGATGCTCTGCAGAATCGTGCATCTTTTCCCTCAGATGACGAATGTGTACCATCACCGTATTGTTGCTGTTGCTGAAATATTTATCGCCCCATACCTCATGGAATAGCTCCTCGGCACTAACAACCCGCCCTCGCTTGTGCGCCAACACCCACAGGATAGAAAACTCTGTGGGCGTTAAAGCTAGCGGCCTTTCATTTAGTATACATACATGGGTGTCTTTGTTTAATACTAAGCCCGAAAATTCAATTACCTTTTCTTCATGTAATGATTTTCCGGAATTATATTTGGTCGACCTACGGAGCTGAGCCTTGACCCTGGCTATTAGCTCTAAAGGCTGAAAGGGCTTTGTCATATAATCGTCGGCACCCAATGTTAGCCCGTTAATTTTATCGATTTCTTCTCCCTTCGCCGTCAGCATAATCAACGGATAATTATGATTTTCTCTGATTTTTTGACAAAGGGCAAATCCATCTATATCCGGCAGCATAACATCAAGTATTGCAATGTCCAGTTGTTCTGATCTAACACACTCTAAAGCATCCCTTCCATTATAAAACTTATATACGTTAAAGCCTTCATTTTTTAAATATACCTCAATTAGGTCCGCTATGCTCTCTTCATCATCTACCACTAAAATATTGATACCCATAGGCCTCATCATCCTTTGCTAAAAATATTAAATCCTTCTTCATGCCTCACAGCTAGTATCTCAAAATAATTATGCTATCATATATAATTCACTAAATCAATTTACCTTAAAGTGAGATTTCTTTTTATGGATTTTGTAGGACATATTTTGATGCATTCCCCACATCGTATACATTCCGCACTATTTGAATTCTTATGCACCTCAATATTGATTTTGCATTTGTGGGTACAGGCATTGCAGCGTGTGCACTTATCCTTATCTACCTCATATCTGTAAAGGCTAACTTTATTAAATAATGCATAAAAGGCCCCCAATGGGCAAAGGTATCTGCAAAAGGGTCTGTACACAAATACCGATGCTGTCAAAATGAAGAGTAGTATAAACATCTTCCATATGAATAAATACCCTAGCGCATCCCTTAATGATTGATTCATTAAAACTAATGGAATTCCTCCTTGTAATGTGCCAGCAGGACATATATATTGACAAAAATAAGGAGGGCTCATACCAAATTCATTTACTAAAAACATAGGGAGGATTATAACAAAAAGGGCTAGTAATACGTATTTAAGATATTTTAAAGCATTATTGACCTTTTTACTCACTTGAATTTTTCTAGTTTTTATTTTATACAATAAATCTTGAATCAATCCAAAGGGACATAGCCAGCCACATATAAATCTTCCAAATATAGCACCAAATAATATTAAAAGCCCAACGACGTAAAATGAAAAATTGTATTTTATCGTTCCGACAACCGCCTGCAAGGACCCTATGGGACAGGAGCCTATAGCTCCAGGGCAGGAATAGCAATTTAAGCCTGGAATACATATTTTCTTTATATTCCCTTTATAAATACCCCCTTTTAAGAAGCCGTTAATATTAGAATTCATCGCTGCTGCTGAGAATATTTGCGTAATCCTTCGCCTATCCAATTCCAATACACTCCAAGCATATGTTGATTGCCTTCTTTAACACAATCCCTACTTCATTTCTATATATGCCAATAAAAACAAATGAAAGACCCATTAGTAAAATGCCATACCTTATTAATGCTAAATTTAATCCCTTCCCCTTATTATCCATAATTTTCACATCCAACTCTTAAATTTTTACGTACCTCACCTATAATTAGATGAGGCACTTTGTTTTAATGCTATTCAATACCCTTTAGACGATCTTGGATTTCCTGCTGGTACTCTTCCTTGCTCTTGGCGCCCACCAGTAAATCCCCGATAATATTTCCCTCGCTGTCAACAAATAAGGTTGTAGGTACTGCTGAAATATTTGTCAATACATTGTTTATAATGCTCTCATCTGGAATAATATTGATGTATTTCACACCCTTAGTGGACAAAATTTTCTTGGCTAGCTCTTCTGTTTCTTCATCTGGTGTATCTGAAACAATGCCTATGATATTAACCCCATCCCCCTTAACCTCCTCATATAAGCTCTGGAGGTCTGGCATTTCTTCTATACAGGGCTGACAAAATGTGGCCCATATATTGATCATTGTTAGCTTACTGTCCTTTAGAATGCTGCTATCTATTTCTTTACTATCTAGTGTTTTGGTTTTAAACACCAATTTGTTTTCACTGACCTTCTCCGTTACCGTTATTGGGTCATATACCTGAATTAGCCCTTTAAAGCTCTTAATTTCATTAAAGAATTCCTCATGTGCCTTCTTGGATATCTCTGTTAAAGCATCGGTATCGGGCTTATTATTGTATAAAAGGTAAAATTCAAGATTATCCGCTTCCCCTATTAAATCTCTAACCTCGTATTTTGAGAATAATTCATTTTGGGCATTACCCTTTTCTATACGTTTGTCTATGGTTACAATCCTGCACATTTCTTTAAACTCATCTAATAGCTGCCGTAGTTCCTCCACAGCTTTTTGAATGGCTGCCTTATCTGTTCCTGGAATTTTATCTGCCTCTAGGTTAATCTTGTTGGCTTTATCTATTGTCTCATCAAGTATATGGCTAATTACGATTTGACCAACTACATTTTCCTCTGGCAGAGCTGTGTAAATATCAATGTTTCTACCCTCTAATGCCCTCCATTTTTCAGGAAGATTAAACGCAACCCCATTTTCATCATACCTCACATCCAGTACTTTATTATCTGCCTGTGCTGTATCGGAAATTTCTTTCGTTGCTTGATTGCAGGCCACCAGCATTACACAGAGCATTAATACAATTAGAGCTGTTACACCTTTTCTTTTCATCATCATTCTCCTTTTTAACTTTTTATTATTTAGAATTTATGAGGGCTAATTGAATTCAATCACTACAATTTATATAAACTTATCAAATCTATCTTTTTAAATGATTGTTGTACACCTTAAATGCATCCAAGATATGATACTGTTCTGTATAGGGACTGCCTTCTGCCCCAGCAGTGACCATAATATATTCAATCCCATTCTTCTCAGCCAAGCTAGCCAAGCAGAGTCCAGCTTCATCGGTGTAACCCGTTTTGCCTCCAAGTATTCTCCCGCCATCGAACTCATAGGTATCTATTCTCTTTGACAAGGTGCTAGAAAAAGTAATGCCACCATCGTGTCGATTTGTGCTGGCAGTAGAATGACGTGCAGAGGTGAAAATCTGACGAAAGGTTTCATTCTTGAGTGAATACTCTAGTAATATTGCGATATCCTTTACTGTAGTATAATGCATGTCATCATGTAGCCCTGATACATTAGTAAAATTAGTATCATTCATCTTAAGCTTCTTTGCTTTCTGATTCATCAGCTTTACAAATTCCTTCTCAGAGCCTGAGATTTCAATTGCTAAGCCTATGGAAGCATCAGCGCCTGAAGGCAGCATCGTTCCATAAAGAAGATCAATTGCTTGAACCTCCTCCCCTGGTAAAAATCCAGCCATAGAGGCATTAGCAGAAAATAAATCATGAAAGATTTTTTTCGGTAGCATAATAGGCGCTTCTAGATTAGACAAATTTTCTAGTGCTACGATAGCCGTCATAATCTTTGTGAGGGAAGCTGGATAAATTCTTTCCTCGCTTCTATTTTTTAGAATTACTTTATTATCCTCTAGACGTACTAGTATTGAATGGGGGCTATGCAATTCCCCCTCCAATAGGTCAGCTTCTAACTCTTCTTCATCTAGAGGCGAGGTGTACTGCTGCTCTGTATCCGAAAAGGGAATTCTGTTATTCCTAGACGTCTTGTCCATAGCAAATGGTACTATGCCACTGAAGCCTATATAAGCTCCAATAATCAAAAACCCTGTAATAAAAATTGAAACACATATTCTAAAGTAATTTATTTTCCTCGCTTTATTACTTTTTCTAGACATGAAATCAGCTCCTTCTTATGGTCTATTTAACCACATAAGAAGGAGCTGTGTTTTAATTTTAGCTTATCGAAATCTTAAGATTTCCTTATGACTGATTTACTTTTTCTGTTTACTTCATCAAAAATATAATCCACTGATCTTTACCTTTATACTATAGCTACTTATCAACACCGCTATCCAGCTTTGGTATAGGCATATGCAATAGCCTCATAATATCCTTTTGAGCTTCGATAACTCGTTCTGCAATAAATTGCTCTAGGGGTTTATCATCTCTATGGGCTTGTTCAAGAAGCTCAATATATTCATGCCTGAGTATTGGAGGAATTACGGCCAGCAGATACCCGTCCTGAATTAATGAGGTATTCATGATAAGCCTAGCAATTCTCCCATTTCCATCTTTAAAGGGATGGATAAATACAAACCGCTTATGAAGCTGTGCCGCAAATGCAACCGGATGCAAGCGATCTCGTTCGTTTATAATCCACCGAAGCAGACCATCCATTTCTGCCTGTATGCACTCCGGTTCTGTTACAGGATATTTTGAACCACTGATAAACACATCCATATCACGATACCTACCGGCATATTCGGGTTCTATGCTTTCGTAGAACATTTGATGCATCATACGAATATCAGCTTCAGTGATGCTTCTATTATTAAGCAGCGTAAACATAAAATCATATGCTTTGGCATGTCCAATCGCCTCAAAGGTATCGCGCAATGGTTTGCCGCCAACCGTCAACCCATCCTCAAGCAGCACCTTTGTTTCACTTTCTGTAAGGGTATTTCCCTCAAGTGCGTTGGAGGACCAAGTAAGACCAATACGATAATATTCTCTGATCTGTTTAAGCAGCTCACCCTCGAAGGGCTTACGTTCGTCAATTGCAGCCTTATATAAGTCGAGCAATCTGTATATATCCATTTAATCCACCTATTTTCATTGTCTTTTATCTATAAATTATATCACAATAATTGTCATTTAGTCACCAAAATTACCCATCCTTCTCATTAAGGTTCTCAAATATCTGTAGTCCCTTTAAATAAAATTTGATCTGACCGCTCCTTCATACCAACCCATAGGCTTCGAAAAGGAAATTGATCTGAAAAATAGGCTTCAACCTTAGGCGCATAGCTGCCGTTTAATACATTTTCAACATAGAATCTAGGCCATTGTGCTAAATAACGTTTTTCCTCCTTCGAAAAGGTTTTATCCGGCAGCACCATATGGAAAATGAGCATCGCCAGTATAAATAAGAAGGGAAGCATACCCGCCACATTCTTTATAATAGTATCGTCTTTTTTGTTATTTACTCCCATATCCATCCTCCAGACTAAAATCTAAAATATATAAAGGGGTTGTAGGTTGAACCAACCATGTGTGCGGTTGATAATAGCATTAGTACACAATAGTATACGCTTGCTGCTAATCTATATAAGCTGCGATGTGTGCTTTTAAATAATACTGCCTGTTTCTTTGGCCAAGGAGTAGCTGCAATGATACAAGCTATATATAGTAGAGCATAGGCTTTTAGCTTCACAATTCCTTGGTTATCGATAAGGGTATTACCCCCTACCCCAAGCATGGCCCGCAGAAAACCCAATATATCTATTAGGCTTGTAAATTCAAAAGACACCCAGCCTATAACAACAAACAGCAATAAATATATATGACGGACAGCCCTTGGCCATCCTTGCATGCTTTTCTGCAAAAACAATTTTTCGATTAATAATAAGGCGCCAAAATATAGTCCCCATAAAACAAAATTCCAGCTGGCACCATGCCAGAGGCCTGTAAGAAACCATACGATGAATAGGTTTTGTATCATTTTCCACTTTCCGACACGGCTCCCTCCAAGTGGTATATACACATATTCCTTGAACCATGAGCCAAGGGATATATGCCACCGCCGCCAAAACTCCGATATGCTTTGTGAGATATATGGATATTTGAAGTTTTCTTTGAAGCTAAATCCAAACATTTTTCCCAATCCGATGGCCATATCTGAATACCCGCTAAAATCAAAATAAATTTGCAATGAGAAGGCAATAATCCCTGCCCATGCCATGAGCACTGTAATTTCAGTGCTGGGAATGGCTTTTACTTCCGACCATAGCAGCCCTATATTATTGGCCAGCAGCAGCTTTTTAGCCAGTCCCTGCAAGAAGCGCCCCAGTCCAGAGTTGAATTTTTTAAAGGTCATGCGCCTGTCTGCTAACTGTGCTTCAATGTCAACATAGTTCACAATAGGGCCAGCCACCAGCTGAGGGAACATAGTTATATATAGCGCACAAAGAATCAGGCTTTTCTGGGGCTTGATTTTTCCTCTATATACATCAATCACATAGGATAGTATCTGAAAGGTATAGAAGGAGATTCCTATTGGCAGTGCAGGTGTTGGCACCTTCAAGCCCCAACCACCAAAGGATGCTATTGTACCTATGATCATTCCGAAGTATTTAAAATAAGCGAGGCAGCCTAAATTTAACACGAGGCTTATTATTAAATAAAGCTTCTTTTTTTGCCTGCTGGCAGCTTCCCTGCCTATGAGAGCGCCTATACAGTAATTAAACAATACAGACCCGCACATCAATAACACATAGACAGGTTCTCCCCATGCATAGAAAAATAGGCTTGCAAAAAGCAGGAGAGTATTCTTGAATTGCTTGCCTAACGAATAATATAGGATTACTGTTACAGGTAAAAAAGCAAATGTGAAAAACAAGCTGCTAAAAACCATATGACCTCCTCCGCTATATTAAATTAGAAAGCTTTTCCAGCCATAGCTGGTAAAATTCTTTTTTAAAATGGATGCCATCCTCGGCATATAAATCTGGGTTTTCCTGTGCCAATGTCCCTATGTCTACATAGTTAGCTGACAACTGGTCCGCCACCTCTTTTACGATCTCGTTATATTCCTCTATTTCCTTATAGCGAGGCTCCTCCTTTAACGCCTCCTGTGTCACAGGTGTTATAGATTGCAGATATATATTACTATCCGGCAGCTCTTCTTTAATCTTGTTTATTAGCTTCGTTAAATCATTTCTGAATAATTCCTTAGGATCATCTACAGGCATGAGGATATCAATTGATCCTAACATGATAAATACGTTATCAGGTTTTTTCTCGGACAAACCATCAATATCATCATAAATAAAACCTGCTGTAGTCCCTGCTCCGGCTATTACAGCTTCTCTCGGCAGGATTTCATTAAAAACAAAGCCCTCAGTAATGGAATCTCCTAAAAACACACTGCTTTCAAACTCAGCCTCAGCATCCTCTTCTGCGGTTTTATTTCCGCAGGCAGTTGCTGAAATCAAGAGAAGGCCTATCAGAAAGCCAATCATTAATTTTTTCATAAATAACCTCTTTTCTATATTTGATATGCAAATATTACAGCATTCACATGCAGATGAGGTGCAGATGAGATAAAGCTCAGATATTATTTATTTGTGTTATAATTTTACTCAAAATAAAAGCCATGAAGAATTACTTCATAGCTGTTTCATCGGTAAATATTAAACTTTAGCCATTATTTATCTGCTGCCTAGAAATTTCAAGATTCCCAACTCTTTAATGGAAGATGGGTATTGCATACCCTTAGATTACACGACTTGCATTTGTTTGGCGTCGTAAAATCCATCCAAGTTAAGCTTTAGTTGATGGCTGTATCGGCAACGCAAAGAAAAAGCGAACACCATCCTTTGTATTTTCTACACCATAAGCCGCATGATGAAGCTCCAGTATTTCCTTGGAAATGGCAAGTCCAAGGCCTGTACCTGCTTTGGAGGTCCGGGCCTCCACACGATAGAATTGGCTCCATATTTTTTTTCTGTCTTCCTCTGATATTGGATTTCCCTGGTTTTCTACGCTTACTTCTGCTTTCTGTCTATGAGTGCTTACAGTAATTACGATTTCATGTCCTTCCTCTGTATGCCGGATTGCATTGCTGAGAAAATTTGTGATCACCCGACCGATTAGACCTTTATGGCCCACCACCATTTGAGTGCTAAGTCTTAATGTGAGGGTAAGATTTTTATTCCGTATTTGTTCATCCAGCGATCTGCATACTTCAGTAATGGCTTTATCTATTTCAAAAGGCGCCATTTCAGGCCTATAGGTGCCAGATTCAAACTTAGCTAGATCCAGCATATTAACAACCAGCAGGTCCGTCCGCTGTATCTCATCCTCCATCGCCTGAAAGTAATGCTCTCTTTTTTCAGCTGCGATTCCGTCCTTTAAAATAGACAGACAGCTTTTCATAACAGCAAGGGGCGTTTTCAGCTCATGAGAAACCCCCGCAATAAATTCCTTTCGTATAGCCTCCAATTTTCTCTCTTTATCCAGCTCCTCTTTAAGCTGACCAATATATGCTTCCATCTGTCTGGACAGGTGATTGATATTTTGAGATAACTGACCAATTTCATCGGTGGAACCCACCGGCAGCCTTTCTGAAAAATCCATGCTTGCTATTTTCCCTGTGATCCTATTGATGGATATCAGCGGTTTCGCCAGCCATTTAGAAAAAATAAAGGCCAAAAATATGACACACAAAAGGGTAAATCCAAAAAAATAAGGATAAAATTGCCGTATAACCGATATTGCTTCATCCACCGGCTGAAGGGAGGTCATGGCAAATATGTATTCTGTTACCCCATTTTCAACCACTGGTTCGATGATGATTGTATATTCTGCAAAATTTGCTGTTGTTGTTAGTTCTTCTGCATATTGTAGCGGCTTTGCGTTATCAGCCAGCAGGCCAGCCTGAAATTCCTTGACCTGCTCTAAAAAATAACTCTCCTGATAAGGAAAGGAAATATACTCCCTTCGCTCCGGAAATACGGCCTTGGTTATCCTTCCTCTGAGGAGTCCAGTGTTAAGGTGACTATAAGCTTCATCGGCATTGGGCCCATGTAGCTTGTTTGCAATGCTTAGATTTACCACTCCCATTGAATCAGTCTGTATCAGATAAGGTATTTTTTCATCCGCTATATTGACTGTATCCATAACTACCTCATCCCCGACCTTTAATGAAGAGAGGACATCGGAGGAAAATTGCCCTTCAAAGGCGTACATTGGAATCCGCAAATCCCCCTGAGCATCGTTATTTAACTTCACTTCAATATAGTAATCCTCCACATCGTTGATACGTCCATATCCATCCAGCTTAGTAATCCAGATATGGTTATTCTGATATAGTTCAATGGAGGCTGCTTCTGTCCCTTCTTTCTCTGATAAGCTTACATACTCCTGCATATAAGCTTTGAGCGTATCTGCCTTCTTATTTATGTAATATTTCTCAAAAAAGTAATTTTGTGTGATGCCAATGAATAAAAACATCGTGGAGAATAATAGCGCAGTCAGCACAAACCATTTAAAAACAATACTTTTTTTCATAGCTTTTCCTCTTCAAATTTATATCCCGCGCGAATGACCGTAACAATACAGCCGCCTCTACTGCCCAGCTTAGCACGCAGGTTTCTGATGTGGCTGTTCACAGTCTTTTCATCACCATAAAAATCATAGCCCCATATTTTAGCGATTAATTGTTCTCTGGTTATTACAAGCCCTTTATTTTGCATTAAATAGGCGAGAATTTCAAATTCTGTATGGGTCAAATTAATAGTGTTATCCTCTACAGTAACTAACCTAGAGCCTAAATTAATAACAATTCCCCCGGCTGACATTAGCATTCCATCCAATGCACCCGAGTATTTTCCTAAAAATCGCCTCACCTTCACCATTAGAACACGGGGACTATATGGTTTAACTAGATAATCATCCGCCCCCAGCTCATATCCCAGAAGAGAATCATCCTCATCTGAACGGGCGGTCAAAATGATGATAGGTATACTAGAATTTTTCCGTATTCTGCGGCATACCGACCAGCCATCAAGCTTCGGTAGAACAATGTCTAGTATAACTAAATCTACTGAATTAGATTGAAACAGCTCCAAAGCCTTTTCTCCATCTGGGGCCTCCAGCACCTGATACCCTTCCTCGTTTAGATAGTCTACTATCACTTCACGCAATATATCCTCATCTTCAACAACCAAAATTGTATTCATCTAATAGCCTCCACCCCTCATCCACTTCTGGTTAGAAATTTACTCAATAGATAGCTGACCCATTCTCCCTTATCCCCACGTTTATCAAAGCTAACATAGCCATCGGCCTGATATACATAATTGATTTTCCAATCATTATTCTTCGTCCTCTTAGTTTTAATATACTCAGCGGCGCTTTTTACCCTTGGATTATTGATATTTTCTGTATGATAAGCAATATCCAGCAATTCAACTATATTTAGCTGATAGGACTGGGGATAAGCGATGTCAAGGATATGCTTAGTTATTGGTTCGTTATTTGACATCCGTTGGTACAGATTATGCTGTAGTAAATACGCCATGCCCTTTTCGATGCTTTTCTTAGCATGATCATCCGTTTCTGTTATGCTTGCAGAATAATAAATCAAGGCCTTTACTGATTTTGCGATTCCTATATAGCATGGCGTTTCCCTCATGCAGCCACCATATTTTTTAATGCCCCTTCCATCCCATGCTGTTTTTTTGTTTCTTTCAAACACCTGATAATTCTTGATCCATTCTACTGCGGACCTCACATGATTTGTGTCAGCCCATCCAAGCTTTGAATATGCTTCAACCAGCATTGCATTATAACAGGGCAATATATCATCAGCGTTGCCTGTCAATGTATACCCTACCGATGCAAAGTATGCCTCATCTACATACTTCATTAGCTCTTGTGTATACTTTAATCTTGCTGCATAAGGAATTTCTGCGAGGGCCAGCAACCTCCAAATGGGAAATAGTGAGGTCTTTTTGAGCTCACTTGTAAGCATTTGTACCAGCTGGGACGAGTATAGCAAATGATCTATTTCATCCTTGGATAGACTCGCGCCATTATCATATAGCATTTTAAGCTGTAATGCAGAATCCATATTACACACCTCCAGATACAGTATAAAAATCATCTATTTTGTGCGCTCATCCTCATGATTTTGGTGTAAATATCCCTCATTCTCAATTCGTCTCAAGCTTATTATTCTATTTTCAGTTGGCAAATCCTTCAATGTCTATGATATGAGATATATGGGCAATATTTTTACTTTTTTTATTATCAAACATTGTTCGAGGACACAGAAGAACCGTCCCCCTGTGTTGAAAGTGTTTTGCGCAGATACTCTGCAGTTGCAGTTTTCCCATTTTCCAGCATTTCTAATGGTGTGCCTGTAAACACAACCTCTCCCCCATTCCTTCCACCCTCAGGCCCAAGGTCTATGATCCAATCGGCAGATTGAATTACTTGCTGATTGTGTTCTACAACTATGACCGTGTTTCCTGCATCAACCATACGGTTTAAAAGGGTAAGGAATTTCTCAACATCTACTGGATGTAGTCCCGTTGTAGGCTCGTCCATTAGGTATAGACTATGCTTACCTTTATTACTGATAAGCTCCTTTGCCAGTTTTAAACGCTGCCCTTCGCCACCCGACAATGTTGTCAAGGATTGTCCTAGCTCTAAATAACCTAAACCGACATCCTGCAGCAGCTGCAATTTATTTATGATTTTGGGATTATCCGCAAAGATTAAGAGTGCTTCTTCAACACTCATCTGCAGAATATTCTTAATGGAGTGACCCATATACTTCACTGCTAGAACATTTTCGTTAAACTGCTTTCCATTACAGCTTGGACATATTACCTCAATGTCTTTGAAAAAAAGCATATTACTAATCACATATCCTAAGCCTTCGCAATTTTCACAACGCCCTCCAGGGGTATTAAAGGAAAAATGCTTGGAGGATAGACCCTTATCCTTTGCTTCCTTAAGCCCTCCGAAGATGCTTCGAATTTCTGTATATACCTCTGAATAGGTGGCAATATTTGATCGTTTCATTTTTGTTATTGCAGACTGCTCTATAGTCACTACCTGGTCAAACAGCTGTATTTCAGACATAATATTGAAGCTGGCTTGTTTTTTATCTAGTTTTCCTGCAAGCACTTCAAATACCAGAGTGGATTTTCCTGAGCCTGATACACCTGCAACCGCAACCAGACAACCAGTGGGAAAGGTGACATCAACGTTTTTTAAGTTATATAAATTGGCATTTCTGATATCTATTACATCTCCACTTCCTTTTCTAAACTCTTTCTTTTCTTGCTTTATTTTCTTTAAATATGCGCCAGTCACAGAGGTAGCTTGTTTTTTGAGTTCTTCCAATGTGCCAGCCCCGATGATTTCACCACCATGCTTTCCAGCACCAGGCCCTATATCCACAATATAATCCGCTGATTCCATAATATCTGGATCATGTTCTATGACAATAACGGTATTGCCTAAATCTCGGAGCTTTTTCAATATCGCTATCATCCCTTCTGTATCTTTGGGATGGAGGCCAATCGTCGGTTCATCCATAATATATATGATCCCTGTCAGATCTGAATCCAATGCTGCGGACAATTTTAACCTTTGCAGCTCACCACCGGATAAGGTTATGGTTTGACGATCAAGAGAAAGATATCCTAATCCAACCTTTAAAATCCTTTGAATCTTTGTTTTTAAGTCAATCAAATATACTTCTACAAGGTCGCGATTTTTGTGGGCTACGGAATCCTCTAACGTTTCTAACCATGCATATAATTCTTCCAAAGATAATAATGACAATTTCGGAAGTCGCATATTTTCAACGGTTACATTACGACTTAACTGATCCAGCCTTTCACCCATGCATTCCGGACACAAATCATAATTAAAGTAATTATTTAGCTGCTTAGCATCGCCTCCCTTTTCAGAAATCCGTCTCCACAGCGTTGGAAATATTCCTTCGAATCGACCTGCTGCTACAGTCTTTGGGGGAAGTATTCCTGGAAACAGCTTCTTAACCTCATCACCTTCCACGCCGTAGTAAAGAATAGATTTTTGAGCATTACTAAAGCTAGCCACTGGCGTATTGGCATGAATAGGAACGCCATAGTGCTGAAAAGCATTATATAAGGATGAAATTTGATATTCTTTATATTTCTGCTCCCAATAATCAACGGCGCCATCCTCCAATGACAAATCTTCATTAACAGTTTTTTCTTTATTTATGGTTAAAACCTTTCCCAAGCCTCTACAGGTTGGACAAGCACCTTCCCGAGTATTATAGGAGAAGTGAGTTCTAGTTAGTTTTTCCATCCTGTAATTGCAATGACTGCAATACATAAATACTTTGAAATCCCCTTCTGTCTTTTCAACCTCTTCCTTGCACTCTGCAGATGATATCACTTCGCTGCATTTCGGGCAAACCCGTACACCCAGCTTTTCATAAACCATCCTCAGCTCTGTATAAATATCGGTAAGCGTTCCTACAGTCGATCGAGGATTCTTATTGGCTTCTGTTTGGGTGATCAAAACTGCAGGCGACAGATTTCGAATAAAGTCAATCTTCGGCTTATTAATTCCCTGAAGGCCTATTGCTTCTAAATACTGTCTTTGGCATTCCTGAAATATAACGTCAATGGCTAATGTGGTTTTTCCGGAGCCCGACAGGCCAGTAAAAACAATAAGCTTATCACGGGGAATCTCTAGTGAAATATTCTTTAGGTTTCCTTCTCTGACACCACTAATGATTATGTTTGACATCAAAAAAACTCCTCTCGAAATTCTTTTATTAGTGCGCTTTATTTCATAATTTGTTTTCCTTACTTTTATTATACAACCCTAGTGCAACCTGAAAGGTTTTTTAAAATATTGTTGTAAAACTCATTGCTTCAATTGATAAAACCTTACATATATAGTATAATGTTTATACTTTTTAGTAGGGGGTGTATTCAATGCGTCCAATAGATATCGCGCGACAGCTTAAAATAAGCACCACATCTTTAAGAGGCTATGAGGAAAGAGGATTAGTACCGCCAGTATCTCGTACTACTGAAGGATACAGGATTTATACAGAAAAACATTTAGCCTATTTTATTTGTATCAGGGAAATGCTGCCAGCCTTTGACTTAACCTTTATAGCAAAGATTATGACAGAATTGATAGCAGGACGTATGGATGAGGCCCTATGGATTGCTAACAAAGCACAGGCTGATTTATGGAATGAAAGGCTAAAGTATAAAAAAACTGTTGAAATACTTCTCCATAATAAATTTGATACAGCAGCTTCAAACAAAATGAATATAGGAGAAGTAAGTAAAGAGACAGGTGTTCCCGTTACAACAATTCGTTATTGGGAAAAAGCAGGACTATTGTTTTCCGAAAGAAATAAAGAGAATAGGTATCGTGTTTATACAACCCAACACATACGGCAAATATTGACGCTTAATGCTATAAAACTGTCAGTACAAACTCACCGGCTAAAGCATTTTTTCCGCACAATGCAGGAAACCTACGCAGCTTTTGATTATTCAAATCGTGACGAAATTGCGGCTTTTTTAGATAGTATATCCGTCCAATTAAATCAAATGAATCGTTTACAGATCAAAAGCATTTCCGCTTTATATACTCTTTGTCAGCAGATAGAAAGCGATTGTTATCATATTAATAAGGTCCTATCAGTGAGGTAATTCTCACCAATAGGACCTTAGCTACTATATTCTTAATTTATAGAATTTCTATATAGCCTTCTGTTCCAATCACACGAATTCTCTGTCCTATTTTACAGGCACAACAATCTGTGTAAGTAGTTCGCTTTCATCTCCTCCTTATTTCTTTTTTTTACCTCTCCGTATGGCGATACATTGCTTCACATCCTCTAGTACTGTAGCTTCCGTTACATTAACCATGAGCCATTTCTGACCCATACCGGTTTTTGTCTCGTGATACAGCTGCTGTAAATACTCTGTAAAAAAAGGGAGCTCCATTTCAGTTTCTGTCTGCTCACGTTCACCAATAACAATGAGGGCTATATAGTACCCCTCCATTGGATACAAAGTACACAAGGTGCGTCCTGCCTTTTTATATTTCACGTTCCATCCATACTGTATAGAGCATCTGCTATATTCCAGCACAGGCTTGCACTGATATTCTGTCTCTATATGCGTGCATAGGCCTTCAAACAAAGGGTTATTTACATAGGCACTGATAGCTTCCATAGACGGCTTCTGCGCTCCATTGGTTTTGTCCCATCTTTCCTTTACTCTAGGTACACTTTGCGCTGTGCTTAATGGCAGCCATAGCTCCATATAGCTTATTTCAGGATTTGTATCATAATACATCTCTACAGCAAAATTACCGCAAGTCAGACTGTGATTTTTCATCCAGCTGTTCATAAATGTGGAGGCTTTGAAAATTGCAGAACCAATAAGCTCTGTAAAGCTTTCTGCCTCAAAGCAGCAAACAACATATTCGCCACTTGGTAATGTATGAGAAGCACATCCCTCTGCTAGAGCATTTCCAGTGGCTTCAGCCCCGGCCATATAGGTACAGCAGCCTTCTCTGGCCTCCCCCCTATAAAGAATGCCAGCTTCATTGCCATTCGGCAGTAAATTTATAATGTTCGATTTCTGTCGGTGGAATTCATCCCATATCATCCCAGCAGTAGCGATACCGGTAGCTTTGCCTCCTGTTAATTCTGTATTGGGCACTTCGCCTTCTACTCCTATAAATGTCCGCGGTTTATCCAGTTTTCTACGGGTCACTTCAACAACAATACCATCAGCGATTAACGGTACATCTTCATCAACCATGACATAGTTTAATAGTAGATCCGGCTTGATAAACTGATTAAGTATAACTGGACAAACGCGATATTCATCAGGCGTAATTCCGTATGCATCCTTAAACGCACGAGTAAAGTTGGCGTGGTCTGAAAATCCATAATAAAGAGCCACATCAACAATTCGTTTTCCTTTGCTTTTAAGAGCTTCTGAAGCTTTTGCCAGCCGACGTAGCTTCATATATTCATTAACCGGTCTCTTCACTAGACGCCTAAACAGGCGTTGAAAATAGTATGGTGATAATGCCGCCACATTTGCAAGAGTCTCTATCTTTATATTTTCAGACAAATGGTCTTCAATATAGTTCAAGGAATTTTGTATTGCTTCCCATGCATGCATATTAACACCTCCTATACAAAGGATAGCATAGGTGTAACCCGCCCGCTTGTCACACAATGCTCTTTTTCTTTCTTTATGACCAATAAGATCGTGAATTACTTTCCCGAAAAAAATGATTGAGTAAATCCAGATCACCTTATATCCATCTTCTGACCCGTCTTTTATACTTCAAATATTCTGTGCCAAAAACCTTCTGCAGTACGTCTTCTTCAAATCTAATGTAATATCTATCTAATATTGCAAGAAAAGCAGCCGCAACGAACATTGGTGATATCGATCCCAGCAGCAGCCATATCCCGAAGACTGCCAATGTAAATCCAAGATACATGGGATTTCTTGAATATTTGTACAACCCATCGGTAACCAAAACTTTGGGAGTATCAAAGGTCATTACTGTCGTTTTTTCCTGTTCGAAATGATTAGAACCTAATATTGATATCCAAACTCCTAAACAAAGCAAGATTAACCCCCATAAATTGGAAGGAAAATAAAGTATTCTCAAAATCGGAAAAATAAAATGCAAGATGAGCATCAACCCAATACTAATCATAAACAATGTTGGCGGCAATATTCTTCTCATACTCTTAGCACCTCCTGTAGTGGGTTGTCTATCTTTCTCGTAATAATTCTTCCACTGTTTTTCGACTTAATCATCTCAATGATACCTCCTGTTTTTTATATATCATAAAACATAGAAGGTACCAATTCCTTGACCTACATCAATTTTTGCTATTTCTTATCCGACTGAGCGCTTCAGGTGTTATTCCCAAAAACGAGGCAACATGATATAGCTTGATTTTATTTTCTACTTCAGAATAACGTGCTTTAAACTCCTGATATCTTTTAGCGGCATCCTCCAGTAAAAATGACTTTTCTCGCAGCTCCTTCATTATATATACTGATTCCAGAAGCTTAAAAACAAACGGATACCATCTTATATCTGTCTGAATCATCTTGTCAAATGACCAGTAATCAAATTTTAAAATCCTACTGTCCTGTAGGGCTTCTATATTGAAATAAGATGGCCGTTTCTGCACTATGGCACTGTAGGATATCAGAAAACGTCCGGTCTCACTAAAGGCTTTGGTAAAATCATTACCTTCTTCATCCACATAATTAAGCCGAAACAGTCCTTCCAAATTAAAACCCATATGCATTGGTACGTCGCCCGCTTGTATAAATGCCTCCCCTTTTTTGATGACCTGCTCATCGCATATAGCGTACAATTTCTCAATCAGCTCATCGGGAGTATCAGCTAATTCTTTGATCGCATTTTGCAGCTTTAAATATGAGTTCACAAAATCACCTCCTCAATAATATCCTATATAACATACAGAAAATTTCATGCATGCTTATTAACGCTTCACGCTCACTTTTTTTAATTATACATGTATTATCTACATTTTTCCACAACACAGGGGGACGGTTCTTCTGTGTTATTTGATTTCACGGCATAAAAAAGGTTCCATATTAAAAATATAGAACCTCTGCTGAATTACTCAAATCTTATAATGTTATATTTTAAACTGTTTTACTGCCTTGGTTAGGCTTTCTGAATTTTGCTCAGTCTCTTTCATAAAGTCCGCAAATTTAGTAGCTACCTGCATTACATCTAATGCTCTTTCTGCTATACGCTGTGTGCCTTGTGCACCTTCGTTGTTGGAGGCTGTAACTTCATTGATAGCTTCGGTCATACTTTGAATCGATGCTAAAAGCTCCTCTGCAGTTGCACTAAAATCTGTTACTATGTCTTGAATGGCTTCTGCATCCTTATAATATTGCTCTCCTGTGCTTACCATTGATTTATAGTCGTTAATTACTTTTGAATCAATAAAATCCAAAGCTTTCTCAGAGCTATGTGTCAAATTTATTACTGAGCTAACTACAAGCTTTGTAATATTTTGAATTTCATTAACGGTAGCTTTAGAATCTTCTGCTAATTTTCGTATCTCATCTGCTACTACTGCAAAGCCTTTTCCTGCTTCCCCAGCCCTTGCTGCCTCTATTGCAGCATTTAATGCAAGGAGGTTTGTTTGAGAGGTAATTTGCAGAATGGATTCCGTCAGTACATTGATTTTCTCCACCGCTTTTGATTGCTCGATGGAAGATCGCATATCTTCATCAATTGTTTGTCGTATATCATGTGCTGCCTTCTGAGAAGTAACTGCATTGTCCTTTAATTCCTGTGCACGCTTACTGATTTCTTCAACAATCATAGAACTGCTTTGAGCTTTTGTCGCAATGGAATCCGCTGCACTTTCGATTTCTGTGGATGTTGCGTTCATTTGTTCTGTTGACGCAGCAGTTTCCTCCATTCCAGCAGACATCTCTTCAGTAGTTGCCGACACATCTTCTATTTGCGAAACTAACTCAGCTAAATTATGTGACGAAGCTTCAACTTTATCTTTCATACCTTGAGTTTCACTGACAATGTCGTGAAGAACAGAACGAATTGATTGACTCATTATATTCACCGATTTAGCAAGTAATCCAAGCTCGTCCTTTCTCTTAAGTAATTTTGCATCCACTTCATTGGTAAAATCTGCATTTGCCAAGACATTCATATATTCAGCCAACGATTTTACGGGGGTGGCTATAAAACCTGCTAGAAGTAAAGATACTAGAATAATAAACAGTATGGCACCGCATATTAAAGCTGTTATTACCGATTTTGACTTCTCTAATTCTGTATAGATTTCATGGTTAGGAACTGTAACAACTACCCTCCATCCTGTGCTTGGAACGCTGGCAAAGGCTGTAGTCATTTGTACTCCGTCATCATCTTTATAGGTGACAAACCCTTCGTCTTTTGCTAGAATCTCCTCATTGAAAATTCTTTCCTTATCGGGATTCATAGCATCTTCCTTGTAGCTTAATCCAACTTTCTCTTTATCCGGATGGAACAATATATTTCCATTGTCAGATAATAAGAATCCATATCCAGTTTCGGCCACCTTAATACTCCCAATATAATTTTCAAGAGCTTCGACGCTTACCATGCTGGTGAGGACGCCGCGAAAATTATTGCCGCTATCGAGCATCGGAGCACTTATGGGAATTTGTTTGTTCCCAGTATTAATGTTTTCTATGATATCCTCACTAATCGCAATACTCTTTGTATCTCTTGCCTTTATGAAGTATGATCTCTGGCTGATATCAATAGGCCTGCCGTCAGCCATATACCCGCCAAATCCATCTTTGTCTGCAACAGTGGCTGCTCCGACTTCTACATCATTTTGTTGAATATATTTAATTATCAACCGTATATCTGTAAGCTCCATATCTAAGAACTCAGGGTTTGCTTTAATAGATGCTGTAAGCTGTGAAGCTTTGCTATTGAGCCATAATTCAATCTTGTCTACATTGACATTAGCTATTTCTGTTGTCTGAGTTCGAATATTATTCGTAGCTGTTACATCAAACTGATTGTACTGAAAAAGTGCCAGGCTGATAAGTGGAATAAGTGCTACGCATAGTAAGATAATCATCAATCTAAATCTAAGTGTGTTTAAATATTTCATACTGTTCCTCCTCAAATGTTGATGTTTATTTAACAAATATGTACATAGTATTTTATAATTTATATACTAGCTGTACCGCATGCCTCCTAGAAGATTTCGAAACGTTTTCCAGCTGTAATTCGGAATGCTTGAAGTGACTGGGATTAATGACTCGAAACCCGCTTTAAAACGCAAAATGCCATGGCAGTTCAAGTTAATGTGCATAAATAAAGAAATTTAACCTTTAAATATCTAGACTAGTGAATCCTTTATATCTAAGTAGTTTATACAAGCTTTTGCACAATTAGCCTGTGCTCTCATGTCATTTTTCTAAACAAATCGTTTGCAAAGCTTGAAAATTTCCCCTCCTTATGACCATTTTTTTTTACCATGATTTTTTACATCCTTTGGTTTAAAACAATTTAATGCGGATTTCCATAGTTTTTTATAATCTCCCCCTTTTTTAACCTAATAAGTGTTTATTTTTGTTTAGTTATTTTAAAACTAAATTATGTGAGTAGTAGTATTTATTGGGATTTAGATTATTATAATTTTAACATTATGCTTAAGTAACCACAATAGAGTTTTGTCGAAATAATCGTCGTTTTATGCATTATTAGCGTATATTTTGTCAAATAGTGCTTTTTACCTATTTCCAACAACATAGTGTGGGATGTGTAAAATAGTGCTATAAGCCCATTTTGATTGCCACAGAGGAACGACACAGGGGGACGGTTCTTCTGTGTTCTATTATTATTGTCGACACAACACACGCCACATGCTTTTGATAAAAAAATGACACTAATTGATTTCGCCCATAGAAAAGCCCCCCTATGCAAGGGGGGTGTGTCCTGTCGTTATGACGAATACCAAATATGAGATCTTCCAAAGTGGTTTTCTAGGTAGATATTTATTAAACTAAATCGTTAGCTCCTCTTTTATCTCGTAGTGTGCTGATTTTTCATCAAAGCGTAAAAGCAGCTTCTGAGCTTTTTCGGGTACCACCGATTTTTCGTAATCTTCCCCGGCAAAGGCTTTGACGGCATCAAAGGAATCAAAGCGCATAATGGTGATAAACTCTACTTCCTCTTCATGCTTTCTAACCATCAGCTTAATACCTATGTACCCTTTAATATCTCGTTTCCCAATGCCGATAAAAATCTCCTTCTTCAGAAGCTCTTCATAGGCGCTTGCATTTTCATGGCTTGTCCAACCGTGCCATACCCTTTCGATAATTGCTTTTTCAGACTTAATAGCGGGTTTTCTAACCACCTGCATCTCCTCATCCAGATACCAGTTGCCATCTCTCAATTTCTCACCTCTCCAGTGAAAGGAATCCGGCTGTATCTGGGAAAAAATCCATCTCCTCTGCATTTCAGCATTGGGTTCCGTTTCAAGGATTATTTCTTCATCGGTTCTATTGATAGTAAAACTCACAAAGGAGTTACGTAAGGGGCCAAACCAGGAAGCTTTCCATTTCTCTTGCTTCTTGTCATAATAGCGTAGCGTTGTTCCATATTCCCCTTTGGGATAGCCTTCCTTTCCTCTGTTTTGCATGCTAGGTATGATCCAAAGATCCTGAAGCACTCTACCTTCAAGCGCCCAGAAGAAAAACCATTCTCCTATTTCCGTCTGTGTATTGCCGTCCCGGTCATATCCAGTCCATTTCAAATCCCATGCGCCAATTAAAGGCTCGAAAATATTTAGCTTACCCTCCATATCTGGGTTTTGCTGGTCTGCAAACAAAAAGTCTTTCCATTCATCACTTCTACAGCTCATTTTCATTTCCTTTCCAGGCCGGCAGGGAGGTAACATACTTTAGTGCCATTTTACGTGCTGCTTCCCCGTCTAACCCCTGCTTTTCTATAAATCCTTTCGTGCAGTCGTCCACAACCTCTTCCATAGTTACCTTCAAATGGTCTTCGCTGTCCCCACACCAGGCGCATAGCTTATGGGTCACATCTCCTCCTGAAAAATCCGACTCCTTGATAAGCGGCATACCGCAGGATCCGCATGAAATACATTGACTACTCATATTTTTTCACTCCTTTCAAATAATTTGAACATCTTTATAAAATCATCGCGATATTTTTCAATCACGGATTTATCCGGTGAAAACATATCCCTGTTTTGCAGGTAGTAATGTAGGTTTCCCAGCCACAAATTGAAAAAATAATGAAACTGCAAATCCATTTTTTCTGTAGTCACAGCTTTTTTCATCCAATGGCTGATGCCGTTCTGCAATATAAAGATCGCACTCCGGGCTTCTTCAGGCAGAAAAGGGCCTTCCGTCACAAGGTAATAATAAATAGATTCATTTTCTTGAATAACATCCAGATGAACTATCAATATATTTTCCAGGTTCATCTCTTCGCTGGCAAGCACCAAAAATCTTTCATAGATGGATTTACCGATTTCCTCGATGGCCTTGATGATCAGATCCTCACGCTTAGCATAATGAACAAAAAAATTGCCATGGGATATACCAGCCGACTTCGTCAGATCGTCAATACTGGTTTTCAGAAAACCTTTCTGTGCGTATGTCTGCAATGCAGCTTCAAATATTTTTTTTCTAGTTTGCTCTTTTTGCTCTTTTCTTTTGTTCATTTCACCAACTCCTTAGTCACTGACTATATAGTCATTATAATATTTGCATATATTAGTTGTCAAGAATAATTTTATATCACATTCCATCCTCAAGCTTACCAATATGTGATTTCATCACAGAAACCCCTACAACAGAATGTTATAATCTATACAGAGTTAAAATCAGAGAAATTTAGGGAGGGTACTGTAATGCCGAATGCAATCATCATAGGTAATGGTCCTGCAGGCATTTCTGCTGCTTTATATACTATCAGGGCCGGTATTGATACTATTAATATTGGCAAAGACCTTGGCGCTCTAGAAAAGGCAGCTGAAATCGAAAATTACTATGGATTCAGTCAACCAATATCTGGTAAAGCTTTAATTAACAATGGCATTGAAGGTGCCCGTCGGCTTGGTGCCAAAATTATATCAGATGAGGTTTTGGGAATCTCTTATTTCGATGGGTTTATTGTAACAACAAAAGAAAAGGATTATCATGCTGACAGCGTCATAATTGCTACCGGTGCTTCCCGTTCAACACCTAAAATTAGTGGGCTGAGTGAGTTCGAAGGGTCTGGTATAAGCTATTGTGCGGTATGTGATGCTTTCTTCTATAGGAGAAAGGATGTTGCGGTTTTAGGTGCTGGTGAATATGCACTTCACGAGGCACTTGCGTTATTGCCTACTTCCAATTCTGTTACCCTTCTCACAAACGGAAAGCAACCAAGTACTCTGATTCCAAATGAAATTAAGGTGAATACGAATGTCATAGATTCCCTTCAAGGAAATAATGCGCTAGAGACTGTTATTTTTCAGGACGGTACTTCCTTGTCTGTTTCTGGATTGTTTGTAGCCAACGGAGTCGCTGGAAGCACCGACCTTGCTAGGAAGCTGGGTGCAGCTACTGAAAACAACAGGATACTTATCGATGAGAATATGGCAACCAATGTCCCTGGCCTATTTGCCGCAGGTGACTGTACAGGCGGATTAATGCAAATATCTAAAGCCGTCTATGAGGGTGCTAAAGCAGGTATGGAAGTCATTAAGTTCCTTAGAAAATAAATAGTGAAATTTTTCAGCTTGTTCTAAGAAATAAACCTCCTGCATATGTCACAAATTGCATGGAGGTTTTTTATGTTATAATTTAGCGGTAACGCTTATTGGGATGAATAGAATTTGATATAATAAAACTAAGAAAGGGGACTTATTATGATTGAAGAAGATGAACTGAAATTTATCCGCTCTCAGCTGGATTTTTGGGAAAAATTAGATGCTTTAGAATTAAATCTGCTGGAAAGCAATATCACAAAAGTTAAATATAACAAAGGCACCAACATTCACAGCACAGATAGTGAATGTATTGGGGTTCTTCTAATAAAAAAAGGCGAGTTTCGTGTTTATATATTATCTGAGGATGGACGAGAAATAACCCTATATCGACTTTCCCAAGGTGATATCTGTATACTCTCTGCCTCCTGCATTTTAAACAGCATCACCTTTGACGTTCATATTGAAGCTGAAGTCGAGACAGAAGCATACCTTATCAACATCGGTACATTTAGTAAGCTCAGCAGCCAAAACGTTTATGTAGAAAATTTTGCATATAAAAACACCATCGAACGATTTTCAGATGTGATGTGGGCTATGGAGCAGATTTTGTTCATGAGCTTGGATACACGGTTAGCAATTTTCTTATTAGATGAAATAACTAAGACGAATTCAACGGAGCTACATATTACGCATGAACAGATCGCGAAATACATTGGAAGTGCCAGGGAGGTTGTTTCTCGCATGTTGAAGGTATTTCAATCACAGGGAATCCTTGAACAGTCAAGGGGCTCCATTCATATACTCGATAAAAGCAAATTAAAAAAGCTTGTATGATTTTTGCTGTAAAAAAGAAAAATTAAAGGACAGCCACGGGAAATGCGTTCTGTCCTTTACAAGAATTATTAAAGCATTGATAAAATTGCTTGTTTTTGCTTGACCCCGACTACACTTTGAACAACTTTACCATTTTTCATTACTACAAGTGTTGGGATACTCATAATATTAAATGCTTCTGCAAGTTCAGGCTCCTCATCTACATTGATTTTGCCAACCTTAGCTGTGTTGATCGTTTCTTCTGCTACCTGTTCAACTATAGGCCCTACCATTCTGCAAGGCCCGCACCAGGGTGCCCAAAAATCTAGCAGTACTGGTCTGTCAGAGTTTATAACCTCTAGATCAAAATTATTCTTTGTTATTTTTATTACACTCATATTTTATTTCCCCTTCCAAAATTTATTTGCTATCTATTTAATATAATTATTTTCTGTTATTATGCTTTCTCTATTCGTTGACTTATCATTATAGTATCTTACAATAGATATGGCAACCCTCTATTTCACCTACAGCATAGCTATCAGTGAATCACTTCTCTGATAATTTTATTTGCACTATGATTGTCAGCACAGCGATGACTCAAATTCTACTTACTTAGGTTTTTAGCTACTTCTGCCGATAATTGTATTTGTTCCCACGTAAGAGCCTATACCCCCGGCAACATTGATTACATTGAAGCCTTGTTTGGTAAGTAATTTTACCGTCCTTCCGCTCCTTGCACCTGATTGGCAAATGATGTAGTATGTCTTATCCTTCGTTAAATATTTCTCCGGGTTTGTTAATAAAGTCCCCATTGCTATATTTTTTGCAGTTTTCAAGCTCCCGATTTTGTATTCGTACGGTTCTCTTATATCAATCAAATCCACTTTTCCAATTAGATGTGCCATATCATTTACATGAATCACTTTACTGTCATCCTTTTTAAAAAAATCAAACATTTTTCACCTCTCCCAAATTCTATATATTTTAATTTGCTTTATTATTAAATTGCTTAATTCTTATTATATAGAATTTTGAATTATTATCTGTGACCATGTCACTTATGGAGTCAGTAAGGAAAGTGCAAACAAGCTATTTCTTTGATTAATTTATGAATATATTAGGTGTCGGCAATATACTATTAACTATACTATAAATAATAAGAAAAGAGGTAACAAATTTTGAAAGCAACTCATAAAAAAGCATTCAGTCATCGAAAATAAATAGAGCTATTTAGCTTTGTTTGATGATGCGTGTGTTCATATTCGCCGCCGTAATATACCGTTGGCAAGTAAAGGTTTTTTTAAAACAAGATATTACTAATTATCGAATTGTGACGAAATAAAATGAACACGGCGCTACCTCCCAGAGATACCGCCATATCCTTATATAGGGCGACTTTTTTATCCCCCCTTAATTCTATTTTTGAAAAGAAAACAGCGGCTTAGTATTTGTTGCCATAAAAAATAAAGCGCCAATAACTGTAATTTTACTCATAGTTATTGGCTCTGCGACTTTGCGACTGGCACTTTTTATCTTTTGTTTCATTGTATTTATTAGCCAACTGTCCACAAGCTGCCTTAATATTTCTGCCATGAGAAATTCTCATTGTAACTTCAAGCCCGGCTCGTTCCAACTGCTGTTTGAATACAGCCATTTCCTGTTTCGCTGGCTTTTTAATTTGCGTATTACTTGTAGGATTGTATTCAAGTAGATTGAGCATGACATTTTTGCCACGGAACCAATTTGCTAGTTGCCTCACATCGGAAGGTCGATCATTTATTCCCGACAAAAACAAATACGCAAACACGACTTTTCGATTATGCCGTTTGGCGTAAGACAATGCTTCATCAACAACCTCGCTAATCTTGGATATGTGCATATTGGGAATTATACGGTTTCTTACAGCCTGTGTTGTTGCGTGCAGCGATATTGTCAGTTGTATTTTCAGATGTTCTTCACGCAATTTTTTTAGTTGTTTAACCGGACCAACGGTTGATACAGTGATGCCGTCCGTGGGAAAATTCATACCGTTTCTATCCCGCAGAATGTGAATTGCCTTTATAAAGTTGTCATAGTTGAATAGAGGCTCTCCCATACCCATAAAAATGATACGGTTTACCTTTCGGGGTAGTAGTATGACCTGCTGTACGATTTCTGCTGGTGTCAGATTACGAATAAAACCATTCCGCCCAGATTCGCAAAAAATACAACCAACAGAACAACCGACTTGTGTACTCACACAAACCGTTCCGCCACCTCGACGTTTAATAAAAACCGTTTCAATGCACTTGCCATCCAATAGTTCATAAACATATTTTTCGGTATCGCCATCCTTGTAGACTTTTTTTAGCGACATAGTTAGGTATTCTTTTTTGGGTGAATGCTTATATAGTGACGAGTATAAGACTTTCGCTTCACTTTCACCAATGACTTCCACCATTTCTTTGTAGGTAAATCCGTATGGAGCACTCCAGATATCAACAGGAGTACGTCTTTGTAGATATTTCATTTTTCTAAGTCCTTTCTCCGCAAAGGGTAAAATAGCAGCTCTGCGTCTTAGCGACTGGCACTTTTGATTACAATTTTTAGTTCTTCCACATCAATGATTTGTATCGTTTTGCATTTGGGGCAAAAAAGAGGAAAATCTTTCAATAATGTATTTTTATATATTTGAACACGAGTTTTTCCATTGCAAACCGGACACATTATCCAATACTTTTCATTCACTAACTTCACTTCCTTATCAAATGTTTTTTTAATGGAATATAAAAAGGCAATAAAAAATGCAGGTCAATTCTCAATGTGAGCATTGACCTGCATATATAGTGCGAATATTAACACAGCAAAACAAAGGTGTAATTTTTACAAATTATACCTTAAACTAAAATCACTTGTTTGCTATGCATACATTCGCAAAATAGGCATGACAAAAAAAGCCCACATAAAAATGGAAACTGCTTCTTTTATTGCCTATTATTTTTAAATGTAATTGTAGCTCATAAGTAATTACTCCTCTTCTTCTAAAATTATAATTATTATATACAAAAAATGGTGTTCCGTCAACCTCCGCCAAAACTACCGCCACAGCAAGAGAGATTAAGGAAGTCGAAACAGAGGACGAATAAATGTCCCGAATACAATGGTATCCCCAATCCCCCTCAGCTCTTCTCTTGTTTTTACATTAAGTACATTTTCCATAACATTTCTCCTTTCGTACAGATATCACAGCTTTGGAATATCAAAGGGACGCTTTGTTTGACATGTGAACCGAAAACGTGTCAAACAAAGCGTCCCCCTGGCACTACTTTGGCGTAAAATCTTCAAATATGAACAGATTAAATAAACTTGACTTCTGTTTTATGTCTTGTACGCTTCTTACTGTCCAGGCAATGGTTTTAGCCTTAAGAATTTTTTTACATATTAAAAAGCTTAGATTTTCTGCATCCTCATGCTTATAGGCAATAAAGTCCGGTCTGGAGATTAAATTTGTCAGTAAGTATGAAACAGAAAAATTTATTAGTACTGGATGATTGTTTTTTTCTTTTAAAAGATTGGCAGAGAGCTGGCCCCGTATTATATTGGGCTGATTTACCCTAAACCATCTAACTATTCTGGGATCAAAGGACTCAATGCAATATACTCCCTTGTATTCCTGAAGCAGCGCATTTAGGCTTAGACACAGCCGTTTATAATTTTTACTGGACTTCAGCTCTATAATTAAAGGTACCCTTCCAGCCACCATGTCAAGCACTTCTGTTAATAGCGGTATCCTGTGATGTGTACTAAAGAGTCTGTAATTTTTCAGCTCTTCATAGGTCATATCAGATACTCGTTTATTTACATTACAGGCACGTAACAGATTATCATCATGAAAAACTACAACCTTACCATCTCTTGAAGCTCTAACATCAAGCTCTATACCATATTTGCCTTCAACCGCCTTTTGAAAGGCTGCCAGTGTATTCTCTGGAATTCTATCCTTAGTGCTGTGAAGGCCCCTATGGGCATAATACCAACCAAGCATTGATGATATCGCATTGTCTCCTCCCGGCATAATAGCAAAGACATATGCTGCTGCTATCATTGTAATAAAAATAAGACTTATATAAATCATAATGATTATTCCCTTCCTTCTTAATCCCCAGCTATATCAAATGCCTCAATCTTTGTTGCAGGAAGTACCGGTTTATTGTCTCCGTGCTTGACAAACATCATTGTAATTAACGCCAAAGCAATGAAGCTGGCTCCGTATGGAAACAGAGTCCAATAGCCTACATATTGAAGCAAAGCGCCTGATAAAATAGGTGTGAGTATCTGGGCTGACATTGAAAAGGTATAATAAAGTCCAGTGTACTTACCTACATCACAGCCCCTACTCATTTCTACCACCATTGGATATGAATTGACATTGATTGAAGCCCATCCAAGTCCCGCCAGAGCAAAGAAAAAGAAAATAGTTGTGCTGAAATTCTTATAAAAGGCTGCTGAGCCAAAGGCAAAGGAAAGAATAATAATGCCTCCTATAATCGTTTTCTTTCGTCCGATCCTTGAAGCCACAATACCCACCGGAATATAAGATAAGATTGCTGCTACCTGCGCAACTATCAAAGTGTAGGCGAACAAACCTCCCTCTAGCCCCCAATAAACCTGAGCATATTTAGAGAAGGCTGTAGTTACTGCATTATATCCTATAAACCATAAAGATATGGAAAATAATAAAAAACGCAAGCTCCGCCTTACCTCAGGGGGCATACTGCCAGACTGGTAATCTGTTTCATCCTCATTTACCTGATCCTCTAATTCCTTTACCAATTTCCTCTCTTTAATTACAATCAACATTATAGCAACAGATACCAACATAATTATAGAAACGCATAAAAATACAAGCATGTAGCTAGGCTTGCTTACTTTGGGCACTAATGTAGCTATTAGTCCGAGGGATATTATTCCTCCCAACGCTCCCATAAGGTTTATTACAGCATTGGCTTTAGACCGCAAGGGCTTCGGAGTTATATCCGGCATTAATGCAACTGCAGCAGATCTGTAGGTGCTCATTAGCATCAATGTAATTCCTAAAGCAGCAACAAAAAAAGCGATTGAGTTTATATTATCAGAGGCGGGTATTAGGAGCATAAAGCCTGCAGCTGTCAATGTGCCAAACAGTATATAGGGGGTTCTTCGTCCAAGTCTTGTATTGGTTCTATCAGATAGCATACCAAATAAAGGAAGCATAAAAAGTGCCAGAACATTATCAGCGGCCATTACTGCGCCTGCAATGGTATCATTCACATGAAAGGTATTCTTTAGTATCAGCGGTACGATGCTATCATACAACTGCCAAAAAGAACAGATTGACATGAATGCTAGCCCTACAAAAAAAGTTCTTTTATAATTCAGTTTCATAATCAGACCCTCCCCATTTTCAAAATGTGATAAAAAAGCTAATACCCTAATTATATATTATCGTCAGATGAATTTCATTAATTCAGGGTTAAATACTCGTTTAAATTTTACCAAAGGTGTGGTTCAATTTTTTCAACTCTTCAGCTTGATGTTTCCTTAATTTTTTACCACTGATAAAGGCGGAACAGGCAAAAAGAATTATCTTTTCGGATAGGTGAATATGATATTATAGAGGTAGTTAAGAAATGTTGGCAGAGTTAGGTATTGTAAAGAGATGTGGTTAGTTGAAATTCTTTTGATGGGTGTATTTTCAATACTTCCAAAACTATGTTTGTCAATTTTCAATTAAATGTGAAAGAACCTAAAACCCCTTGACACAGACACCGTGTCGTAATTTATGATTAGGTTAAGGAAAAAGAAATGAGGTTATATCATGGAGCTACAAAAAGTAAGTCAAGTGTCAAAGGATTACGGAATTTCTACAAGAATGCTACGCTACTACGAACAGGTGGGACTAATCCAGAGCCTGCGGAAAGACAATTATGCTTATCGGGTTTATGACGAAAGCGCTGTAATCCGTTTACGGCAAATAATAGTTCTACGTAAGCTGCGTGTTCCCGTGAGCCAAATCATAAGCATACTTAATAATTCCGATGCAGTTCAGATTGTAGAAATTTTCAGACAGAATATAAGTCAGCTTGATAAGGAAATCACGGCACTTTCTACCGTTAAATCTATATTGATGCGCTTTGCAGAGGAAATTAACGAAAAAGCCGATGTCAGATTAAAATTGCTCGGCGACGAAGCTTTGTATTCTACCATAGGCACTCTTTCTTTTCCTAATAATCAAATAAAGGAAATCAAGGAGGATTTATCAATGGAAGAATTGAACAATGCCAGCGAAACGCTTAGCAAAATGATGGACAAAGACGTGCGTATTATTTTTCTGCCGCCAATGACCGTAGCAGCTTATTGTGCTAGCGGCGAAGGATGCGAGGGAATGGCAGGTGATGTAATCAATAAGTTCGTAATGGAAACCGGTCTGACAAAAATCAAGCCAGATTTACGTCAGTTCGGATTCGACTGTTCTGAGGGGAATATAGCCGTAGGGGAGCCGTCCCGTGCTTATGAAATGTGGGTTTCTGTTCCTGACGACATGGAAGTACCTGAACCGCTTATAAAACGGAGGTTCAACGGCGGTATGTACGCTGCACATGTGTTGAGAGCATGGGACTTTCAGGATTGGCGTCTTTTGAAGGAATGGGTAAATGCAAGCGCTAAATACGATAACGCGTGGGGTGAACCTCGATGGACGCCGGACGAAACCGGTTCGGGGCAGGGATTTGAAGAACAATTGAATTACTGGGGCAATTCTAACCACGGATTTAAAATGGAAGATATGCAGCTGGATTTATTGTTTCCGATTAGGGAAAAATAAAGAGATGTGCATGTAAAAAGAGGTACATAATGGAGGATTTTAAAATTGACTCAACAATATTATTTGCTGGTTACAATTGGCGCGTACTCGACAACGTATAAAACAAGGCGGCGATATAGATAAGCCTATCCCGCCGCCCTGCCTTTTACAATTCCATATCCTGCGTCTTTGTGCCGCCTCTTTTCCTCCTGCATAAATCGAATACGACATAATATCCCATGACATAAGAGTATGGATAATCGATGATGACAATCTGATTCTCAATTTAACAAGCAATGATTTCCTTTATCATGAATTCTTTCCCGCATAGTAATTGGCAGCTTTCACTTTCACAATCTGGACATTTCCTATTATGTTCAATGACATTAAAAACTTTATTACACTTTTCGCAGATAGCATTGGCAGGCAATATTTCAATTTTCAATTTCGTCTCCTGCAATACCGTCCCATCGACTGCAGCTGGGTAACAGGCTTCTATATATTTCGGAATCATTGAAGAGAGCTCGCCAATTTGGAGAACCAATGTATCAATTTTTGTTAATCCATTTTTTTCAGCGAAGCCTTCAACTGTTTTAATCACTTCCATCACGACGCCTAGCTCATGCAAATGAAATCACCTCAGTTCTATTCTTTTCTCTACAGAGGAGCATTTAGATTATAAGCTAACCTCACGATATGAAGCCACTTTTCTGGTTTTCTTTTGTGTTGCCCCAAATTTCATCCTTAAGAGGATTTAAGCGATATTTTGCTATTCGATATACCTGCCAAATAGCAAGCAGACCATTGAGTGCTAATGATATCCAAGCTAAGGTCCAGTTAGCTGTGGAATTGTAGCTTACACTTACGTTAAAAGCACTGCCTGTTGCAAAGAAATAGGGGAATGTCATTACCCACATCATCCAGAAGGATAAAGTATGTGCACGATTTTGCATCCAAGTTCCCTTCGCCCAAAATAGTGCAGGAATAATTGGTGCTATATTTAAAGCTACACCCGAATAGAAGGCGTTACCTGGTGCACATGAATATACATATGAAATATTCCATACGGCGTAGGCTATGATATACATAATAGTCTGATCCGGCCACACCATATCCTTACGCTTACCGGTAGTACCGCAAATACCAACCCAACCACAGATTAATAGCATACTAAGAATACCTGCAGCAGCATTTACGTAATTCCAGCCACCAGAGATATAATACATCCCGTCAACCATCCCATTAAAGCCAGCTAATCCAACCTGTAATTCGCGTATTGCCGCTTCTAAAATATTTAAAGCTAAGATGGCTGGCACTAGATTGATATACCATTTATGCTTCTTATGATAATCTGTAAATCTAATAACCATATAGATCATACTGCCTGTAAGGGCCGAGTATACCTTAACCCAATGAAACCAAGATGTAATTTCATCGCCCTTCATGAACCAAACTGGTGTAAGTAGCACTGGTAAAACCATAAATATAGCAATACTTCCCCATTTACTTAAGCGTATGAATTCATTTAGTCCAATGAGAATTCCCAAAACTGCTAACCACATTATAGCATTATACCAAGGGATTGCTTCAAAAAACAACATAAACAACACTCCTTTCAATTAAGTACTCTAGCTTTTTCCTAACGCAAATAATCCACGTAAGGAGGTTTTTACCTTTTTAACCACAATTCTCCCCTTACGTTTAATTATGTATTTTGCAACTGTAGGTCTTAGTTCACTCAACTGGATATTAGCAGCATCATATTTTCTCACCAATGAAATTGCGTCAAACTTACATTTTGTCACGCAGACTCCACATCCTACACACAGATATTCATCCACAACGGTAGCGCCGCAGCCAAGGCAACGTTCCGTTTCCTTCTGCATTTGTTCTTCTGTAAATGTAGTACGTAAATCCCTAAAGGTTTCTTTGGATCTATCTCCGTCAACATGGCTTGATTTTTGTCTTGGAAGACGATCATATCCTTCAAGATTAAGGTTTGCTTTATCAAACCCACGATATTCCCTTTTAATACGACCAAGAGTTAAGCTTTGCCCAGGTTGAACATAGCGATGGATTGAAATTGCTGCTTCCTTGCCTAAAGCAATGGCATCAATGGCAAACCTTGGGCCAGTTAAGACGTCACCACCGGCAAATACATCAGCCTCACCGGTTTGGAAAGTAACAGAATCCGCTATAATTGTCCTGTTGGGATTCAATTCAATTTTGCTGTCTGCAATCAAGCTGCCCCAATCTATTGCTTGACCTACAGAAACCAATACATTGTTTGCCTTGACGATTTTGGTTTCATTTTCATTAAATACAGGATTAAACCTTCTATTCTCATCAAAGACAGAAATGCATTTTTTGAATTCTACCCCGGTGACACATCCATTTTCCATTAAAATACGTTTTGGACCCCAAGAATTGTTGATGCCAATAGCTTCTGATAAGGCTTCTTCAATTTCTTCCGCCAGTGCAGGCATTTCTTCCCTACTTTCTAAACAATACATATCTACCTGTGATGCACCAATTCGTGTGGCAGTTCGGGCAACGTCAATCGCAACATTTCCACCACCGATTACAATTGCCGATCCGCTCATTTCCATCTTTTCGTTTAGGTTGACCTGCCTCAAGAAATCTACACCAGTGATAACACCTTCAGCATCTTCACCTTCTAGCCCCAGCCTCCTGCCTGCTTGAGCACCAATTGCAAGATAAAATGCTTCAAAGCCTTGGCTTCTTAATTCATTAAGACTTATATCCTTACCGACTTCGATGCCTGTCTTAAACTCAACTCCCAAATCCTTCAGTATGTCGATTTCTGCATTAACCACATCCTTTTCCAATCTGTAGGAGGGAATTCCCAATGTCAGCATACCACCAAGTACTTTTTGCTTTTCATACACTGTTACCTTATAGCCATCAACAGCTAGGTAGTAAGCACACGATAACCCAGACGGCCCCGCACCAATAACAGCAATCTTATTGCCGTATTGATGCTTTACTTTAGGTACATAGCGACGATTCATATTCAAATCTTGTTCTGCAATGAATTTCTTGATATCATCAATAGCGATAGGATCATCAACATCTGTTCTGGTACAGGCGGTTTCGCAGTTTCTTGGACAGATACGTCCGCATACTGCCGGGAAAGGATTTTCCTGCTTGATAAGCTCAAGTGCTTCTGTATATCTTCCTTGCGAAGCCAGCTTGATATAGCCCTGAATACCAATATGTGCAGGACATTCTGCCTTACAGGGGCTTGTGCCTGTATCAACAACAACCTGACTATTAATACGATAATCGGGATTCCATTTATCCGGGCCCCATTCAGTATCATAGGGAAGAGGGCGATGCTTTTCAACTATAGGTGTTTTAGTGCAAATTTTTTGACCTAGTCTTGCTGCATTTACACAGCAATTCTCAACACATTCCCCACAGGCCACACATTTTTCTTTATCTACACGAGAAACATAGTTTGAACGTACCATATCAGTGTTTAAAAACATCCCGGCAGTTCTTAAGGACAGACAGGAGCACCCGCAACAGTTACAAATTGCATGGGTTTTTCCAGGCCCATCTGTGTTGGGTATCTGATGCATCAAACCGTTCTCTTCTGCTCTATTAATAATTTCAATTGCCTCTTCACGGGTAATCTCTCTCCCTCTACCTGTACGAATGTAGTACTCAGCAGCATGGCCCATCTGAATACACATATCCTCCTTCAGGTGACCGCAGCCTTCTCCCATGGCTTCTCTTGCCGTACGACAAGAACAGTCGGAAACTGAAAAAAGATCATTTTCGTTGAGATATTTAGATACTTCCTCATAGGATGCTCTTTTGGTTTCCCCCATAATGGATTTTTCGATAGGGATAACCCGCATTAAGCCTAAACCTACTGGGAAATTACCCGCTGTCTTGGGACCTCTTACTCTTCCATATGCTTCAAAGGCTTCGGCAATTTGTGGATACTTTTTAACATTTTCCTTATTGTTAGCCATCATTTCCATATGGCCTGGAATCCAAAGGTCATGCCAGTATTTATCAACGCCATCAATTTCATTAACAAATGAAACCCCAGCCACTGCTAGTTCCCATAAGAGCTTTGCTGTTTCCTCTACAGATTTACCGCACAGAGCAGCAACCTCTTCCGCACTCTTCGGCTTCCGTAATTCCAGACAAAGTGCTACCTCTGCCATTTCTTCTGTAACAACAGGCTCTAGTATTTTATATTCTGGATCTTCCGGCTTAATTTCTGATTTTGAACCACGTTTTGTCCTGCTGATTTTATTGGCAAGATCAAGTACCTTCTCTTTTACCATATGTATATCCCCCCCTTATAGAGTTTTACTTAAATACATCTTCCTTCCAATTTTTCACCTCTGTACGAATCCAATCGGCCCACTCATCAATTCCCTCTCCTGTTTTAGCAGAGACTGGAATAACCTTAATATTTGGATTTAATTTTTTCACGTGTTTTTTCACTGCTTCTAAATCAAAATCAAAATAATCAATTACATCTATCTTATTCACCAGCAAGACATCAACTATCGAAAACATTAAGGGATATTTTAGGGGCTTGTCATCTCCCTCTGGCACACTTAAAATCATGGCATTTTTTGATGCACCGGTATCAAACTCTGCTGGGCATACCAAATTACCTACATTTTCCAAAATCACGAAATCAACATCCTCCGTCCCTAGTCCTAAGAGACCTTGCTTAGTCATATCTGCATCAAGATGACACATTCCGCCGGTGTGTAATTGGATTACCTTTGTGCCGGTTTTCGCAACCGCCTGAGCATCCACATCCGAGTCTATATCCGCTTCTAAAATGCCCATTCTCATTTCATCCTTCAAAGCCTCAATTGTTCTTATCACAGTTGTTGTTTTACCGGAGCCTGGTGATGACATCAAATTCAACAAAAATGTCTTATCCTTTTTCATTTCTGCTCTAAGCAAATCTGCTTGTTGGTCATTGTCTTCAAAAACACTTTGCTTAATTTCTAGCACCTTAAAACTATCCATATCTTTATCCCCCACTTTATCTTATATTTCTTTAGCCCTCACCCAGTACTGTTCAGACCCTCGTTTAACATTGTTATTATTTTGTCACTTTCAGTATATTCATAAAAATTAGCACTGTCAAAATTGTTATACACATTATATTTTCAACGTTTAATAGTATTTATATTTCATGTTTGCTTTACACTATCGAAGCAGAAACTGTCATCGCCTAATCCTTTGCAAGAATGCTTACTGCAGGCAGAAGTGTAAACTATGCTTGAAAATAAAAAAGTTGCTAAAATGATTTAAACTCATTTAGCAACTCCATAAAAATTTAGAAATATTGATTTATCAAGTAGTTTGAATATCGAATACAGTTCTCCATTGAAACGGTGCTCATAATTTCTCCCGCTAAGAAAATGTTGTTCTTCCCCTGCATTGCCTCCATTTTTTCATAGAATCCCTTTTGTAATGTATCGGGATCCACATAAGGACACTGCTTCCAGCTTTTAAAATGATATAGCTTTGGATTTTCAATACCCAATTTTATCAAATCACTTTCTACTAGCTTTAAAGATGTTGCCCTAGAGTCTTCTGGATGATTGTAGGCATAAACCGTTAAAAGATTTTCCTCATTATTTGAATCCCATCGGGAATTCCAAAGGATGATATGCCCCTTCTTTTTTGTAGACAGGTTTTCTAGCAGACACCCACACCCCTTTGGAAGTTTATCTACAATAAAAGTATATACGTTATAATCTTGGTATTTTATGTAGCTCAAAAAATCCTTCATTTGATTATCTTCATTATAAAGATTAGAAAACTGATTAAGGGGGGCTGTGATGATAACGCGATCGAATTCCAGTTCCTCAAACTCAGTGTGAATAGACAATGTGCCGCCATTTGTTAAAGCGATATTGGTTACATTTTGCCCCAATCTTAGATTTCTGACGGTCTGACTTAAACTCTCTATCAAAGAGGTTACCCCCGCTTTCCACGTAAAAAACTCAGGCACCTCCATAAAAGACATTACAGTCTCATAGTTCAATATACGCAACACATAAAGTGCTGGAACTGTATCAATATCTCCTAAGCCATAGCTAGTATAATAATGCATATAAATGTTTTTCAAAACCTTGAACTTATGGTAATCACACCACTGTGAAAAAGGCAGCATTAATGGCTCCTCAAGGTGACAGATGTTAATCTTTTCTAAGGATTTATACTCCTCCAAAACATCAGGCAGGCGATCAACTTCATTAAGAAAATCACCAAGCTCCTCCTTCTGAATTTGCATGATCTTATTACCGTCTATATCATAATTGACTCGCGACAAATTTGGACCATCTGTTTTGATATTAAATGCTTTCATAAGGGCTTTCAGATGCTTCTGAACAGGCAAACCAAAGACAGCACCCAATTCATAAGACTTACCCTTATACCAAATCGTTTGCAGCTTACCTCCAACCCGATTATCTCTTTCAAATACAGTAACATTTCTATAGCCTTTTTTTTGTAGACCCGCTGCTATAACAAGCCCTGAAAGTCCACCGCCAATCACCGCAACCCTACATTCAGCTTTATTCATTGTCATCACCCCTTCTGGGTTGATTCAGCAAAGCAAAAAGCCAGAGGGGCAACGTGTCTAAATCCACATTGTTCTGGGCCGCTCTCTCAAGAATAATCTCTGCTGGCACTTTTCCTGCGTTACAACCACTTGTGATGACCCTAGAAAAGTTGTAATGTCTTAAAAACTTCTGAAATGCTCTTTCAAGCTTAACAAAAGAGTCAAAGCTCCTATCCAACCCGATTTTGTTATAAAACTCTTTGACTAAGAATTCGTTAAAACCATCTATAGTATCTAATAAAGGACTTTTTTCATGCTCAACGAAGCTGTGTTTGATATTTAATTGCTCAATGATTTCTTTATACTTGTTACCCTTCACAAAGTAAGATACAAACTCTTTTGTTTTTTTAGTAATTAAATGATCTATTTTTAAATTAAATGTCTTAAGCAAGTACACAATTTTCAGCTGAAAAAAATGCCAAATATCAATGTCTTGCTTTTTATTATATAGTTTTACAACACCAAATTGAGAGTAAGCATCGTAAAAGCTGTATTGATATATTTTACCAATACCCTCAAATTTTCCGATAAAGTCAATTCGTTGAATTACAAAATGACCTGGATGAGTCACTTCTTGATCGTTGTCATAAAGTATTGTCTTTTCTTTGTTATTCTGGTTCACCTTGGATTGAAGTACTTTATTTTTCGAATATGTTATTCGCTGAGCTTTTCTTGACAAGCTATTCCGCTTTAAGACGTTGTATATTCCAGATTCTCCGACATTAAAATTTTCTGATTTAAGTTCATAGTAAATCCTCTTTGGGCCATCGGCGGGGTATTTCTCCACATACGCTAAAATTTTGCGCTCAATCGTTTTACTTACTTTATTAGGCATTTGAGGCTTTTGGGGCTCCTTATTTTTCAAACCACTGACACCGTGCTTCTGATAAGCCCTGTACCAATTGTAAAATGTCGTCCTGGAAATACCAAACAGCTTACATGTATGAGAGACATTATTTTCTTTCAAAACATGCTTCAATATCATATATTTGCTGTGGGCATTAAAACCTTCTGATTTCATAATAGTGCCTCCCCCTTTCATGCATGTTTTTAAAGTCCTAAATATAATTCTTTCTGCCTTTGGCTAATATGCATAAAATCACTTCTATAGCATCCTCCAAAAGTATTCTCAACGAAACATATACTTTGTTTGCATAGTATTCGCATTCATACTTTCCCTCCTCGGTCTATATCGTATCGACTTTATATTATTAGTCTATATATCATAAACCAAGATGTAAATGATAATCTATAAGGAAATTAATTTACGAATGCTTTTTGCGATACATTGCTACAGAAACGATATAGGATAGAATAGAAAACCCTATTAAGATAGCAACACTAATTCCTATTAGAAGCACTATTTGTGAAGGGTTAGGAGAGAGTGAAAAAATATCAAAGTTCGTTTTTGTCATAATAACTATCGCGCCGAAGTATATCATCGCTACTATAGCCAAGACCCACACCGACACTCCAAGACCCTTAGTGAAGCTAGTCGGCAGGAGTAAAAAAACAAAAAACAAGGATACACCTAAGCCAATAAATGCGGATGCCAGATGAATAGAAATTGAATGGTCTTGAAACCAAAAGTAGGCGCCGATATTCAAGACAAGAGAAAACAGAAAATAAACTGTGCTTATCAAGCAGCATGACAAATATCTGCTTGCTACAATTTGCTTTTTTGAGACCGGCAGGGAAATCGCATATTTATCCCAATTCCATTGTTCATCTGATGCCCTAAAGGTAAAAGGTGTAAATACGGTTAAAAAGGGGAGTGCCAACGCCCCAAGAAGCAGCGCGCCCGTACCTTGCCAGAATATTAGAAAGACAATCACGGTGAAAAGGAGCCCCCCAATTGTTGAAAGCTTTTGTTTTTCCAGGGTGATTAAATCCTTTATAACTAATCCGTTCATTTCTTTTCCCCCTTTACATGGAACAGCATGATTTCGCTAATAGTAACGCTATCAATGAGGCAATTTTTATACTTGCGGCGAGCCTCTTCTTTATCGGCGACAAGGACTTGCCATTCATAATCCTGTTTCCTGTAGGCTATAATATCTGCTTTTTCAATTTGGTTAAACATTTCCGCTCCACATTTGATAACGCCGTAATGATAAATCAGTTCATCTTTTGTTTTGCTGAAAAGCAGCTTTCCTTTATGAATGAAGGTAATGTAGTCGGCAATTTTCTCTAAATCGTCTGTGATATGTGAAGAGAAAAGCACCCCATGTTTTTCGTTCTGGACAAACTCTAAAAGGATATCCAGTATTTCATCGCGCATCACCGGGTCTAAACCGCTGGTCGCTTCATCCAAAAGCAAAAGCTGCGGCTGATGAGAAAGGGCAACCGCAAAAGACAATTTGACTTTCATGCCTTTAGAATACACCTTAATCTGCTTATCCAAGGGGAGTCCAAACCGCTTTAGGTAATCTCGATATATTTTAGGCTGCCATGTTGCATAGATGTCTTTCATAAACAGTTCCATTTCATTGGCGGTGAACAATTCGGGAAAATGGCATTCATCAAAGACAACACCTATTTTCTCTTTGACGGCCCTTTCGTGTTCCAAATGGTCTTTCCCAAAGATTTTTATCCTGCCGCCGTCATTTTTCATTTCATTCAAAATCAAATTAATTGTAGTTGATTTCCCGGCGCCATTTTCACCAATCAGGCCCATAATCGTCCCTTGAGGGATAGAAAAGCTCAATGTGTCCAACGTAAAATCAGGATACTTTTTCGTTAGATTATCTATTTCTAAAATATTGTCCATATTAATCCTCCTTCAAATAAAATAGAGTTAAAAGCTCGATTAGTTTTTCTAACGCAATGCCGTTTGTACGACCAATCTCGGCAGCCTCCTGTAAGTGCTCCTCAGCTTTTTTCTGCTGTTCCTCCTGAATAAAATCCAGATTTTGGGCAGCAACAAAACTGCCGCGTCCTGTTACCGTTTCAATAAACCCATCACGCTGCAAATCCTCATAGGCTCTTTGGGCTGTTATGACGCTGATATGCAGTGATTTTGCCAACCCCCGCATGGACGGAAGTGTATCGCCCGTTTGGAGTTCTCCGCTCATAATCATCGCTTTTATTTGCGAAGTGATTTGCTCGTAAATGGGCTTACTGCTTTTATTACTAATGATTATCTCCACATGCCAAAACCTCCGTGTACTTATAGTGTATATATTGTATATATATCATAAGTACATTATAGCACTTATATCCTCAATGTCAATCCCTTTTTTTACAGCTAAACATAGGGAAACGCTGTGAAATCGTTGTGCCTTAAGTTTTTTGTGCCATAAAATACTTATAATGAACCCATAAGGTGAGACCCCCTAAAGCAAAATTCCCCCAAACTAATTAGTCTGAGGGAACATAAACACACTTCAATTTTCACTTTAAATCTATTTTAGAATGCATATAGCTTTATCCGCTCAATGGTCAAAATTGAAGGGTTGCCTCATACCAAACAAATAGCTGTTTTGAGAGTACCACTTGCGCCACTGCTTGCACAGCGAATATGCAAATTAGGTTAGATTGATACAAGATGCTTGGTGTATGGTTCTAGCAAAAACATCAGTTGCTCAGTAATTTCCTGCACATTGCAGGGCATAGAATTATTGATCCACCATTCTAATACTCCAATAAACCCAGAAGTCAAAAAATGAGTGGTTATACCATTTGAAAATGCGTTGTTTTCTGACTTAATACCTATAACTTCTGTTACTGTTTGCGCAATGATAGCATATAAGCGGCTACGGAAAAATCCAAATCTCTCATTGCTAAGAAGCAACTTGTATATTGTAAAATTTTTCTCCAAATATTCAAATACGTTTTGAAATGCGCTTGGGTCTAAATTGGTGTCAGTACTATTGGCACAGTGAGATAGTAACAGCTCAACATATGTTTCAATGCACTTATCTAGCAAGTCTAATTTATCCACGTAATGTAGATAAACAGTCCCTCGGTTAATGTTTGCGCGTTCGGCAATGTCATTGATGGTTATTTTCTCAAATCCTTTTTCAGCCAAAAGGTCGATGAATGTATTCATAATTAATGTTCTTGTTTTTTGTATTCTTCTATCCACAAAATTTCCCTCCAGATATTCAACAAATTAGCAGAATGTGTTGAGTTCTCAACAGTTGGAACACATGTAACTATTGAAATTCTCCCCACAAATCAGTATGCTAATAATATCAAACACGTGTTGAAAAGTCAACACGTGATTATTTAGGAGGATACTTAATGAAAATACTATTTATTGGTCGCGGCACTATAGGAACACAGTACGCTTGGGCGTTTGAAAAGGCAGGCCATACCGTTGAGTTTTATGTTCGTGCAGGTAGAAAGGTGCAATATGGCTCACATGTCAACTTAGAAATATGGGATACAAGGCGAAGCAAAAAAGACCGACTAGTCAAGGAAAAATGGCCTATTGTTATGCACGAAGAAATAAAGGAAAATCACGACTATGACCTCATTTTTATGAGTGTCAACCCCGAGCAAGTATCAAGTGTGGTAAAGTACCTGGCACCGCGCGTTGGAAATGCAACAGTCCTTTTTTTCAGTAACTTCTGGCAAGACCCTCGATCAGCTGTTCGGCCGATTCCGCTAAGTCAAATTGTGTATGGCTTCCCAGGTGCCGGCGGCGGGTTTGAAGGAAACACGCTTTACGGCGGGCTTTATAAGACGGTTCAGTTTGGAACATTTGAACCCGAGCCTACCAAAAGGGATTTAGAGGTTCGCAAGCTTTTTACTGGAGCAGGCTTCAAGATAATGGTTCAAAAGGATGTAAAAAGTTGGCTCTGGAATCACTACGCAGTAAACGTTGCAATGGAAGTCGAAGTATTAAAAAGTGGCAGTTTTGAAAAAGTGATTTCTTCACGCGAAGCGCTCGATGGATTAGGCTGGAACTTGAAAGAAATGATCCCTGTTTTGAAAGCAAAGGGCTCAAAACTTGATTTCTTGACAAAAGTGCTGAGCGGCCTCCCGCCGAAAGTCGTTGGTTTTCTTATGAGTCACGTTGTTTTTTCACCTAAAAGCATGTCCTATACGCTTGTGGCGCATAACCACTTTAAAGTTGGCTATGCCGTACAGGAAGTTATTACAGATGCCAGAAAGTACGGAATAAAGGCACCACGGCTTTACGAAGTAGAATGCTTAATTTCGGAACAATGATTAGATCCAAGAAAAAAGGACAATGACGAAAAGACCTCCTATCGTAGAATAGTAATTACGACAGGAGGTCCTGTTTTGTTGTGGGATAATGCAATTATTATACGATTAGATGTATTGAATTTGAAGAAGCCTTAAAATATCCACATTTCCCTTAGATGTCATCTTTTTTATATCCTCAAGGGTCTCAATATTTATGGCTATGCTAATGTGCTTAACCCCCTTTATTTTCAACGCTTGACTATATGCAATTAAACCGATTATTTTACCATATGATTGTCTTAAGTCAAAATTATCTATTAAAAAAATTTCATGATTCTCACTGTCTTTCCATGATTTGTTTATCATTATTCATTTAATAAGTGATGCTACAGTGTCTTTCCATATAGGCTCAGGCTCATTCCTTAGTTCATCTATTGCATTTGGATAAGATGCTAATCCCATCCCCAGATCATGAACTAGAAGTTGCCAATAATTTTTGATTACTGATATACATGCAAAATAGCTTCGTATACAAATTCTGCAAGTCCCGGTGACTTTTTATCCAATGCTTCTTTGTTAACCAAATACGCCTGTGCGATTTTACGAAAAGCTGTATCATCGCATGGAATCAGCATATTTATCAACTCTCTATAAGTAGTAACCGCCTCTTTTGCCGCTAAACTCTCCGGGCCATCCATAATGGCTTTACAAAACTTTTGTCTAACCTTCGCACTAAGAAAAATGAGTTCACCAAAATCCGTGTTTATTAGATTTGAGGCGTTTTTCACAACGGATACGCGGCCCGGGAATATGCCACTTTTCACTAATGGAAGAAAAAAACTGCTTTCCATTAACGCTTGGATTTCCTTTGCATATGTTTTCATTGTTGATTTGATCCTATTTTTATCAAAATCCCTTAACATAGAAATATCAAATTCGTCATTCAATATACGGTCAACTGCCAGTATCATATTTTGTAATTGAGATTGTTTTTCCAAAAGAATTCGTTTATGCTGCCGCAAGATCTCTATTTCCATTTCCTTTGGATTTTCAAGCAACAACTTAATGTCGTCAAGGGAAATACCAAGCTCTTTATAAAATAGAATGCTCCATAAGCGGCGCAAGCTCTCGTCATCATATTGACGGTAGCCCGATTCTTTTACCGCACTAGGCGGTAATAAACCGATTTCATCATAATATTGCAAGGTACGTCGGCTTATGCCGGAGAGCTTACTCACTTCATTTACACTTTTCATTGACTTTTTCTCCTTCAGTAATTTTTCAAAAAAGTTCTTGACTCGAACGTTACGTTATAGTTTATGCTCTCATTATAAGTGAAAGACGGCGTTTGGCAAAGCAAAAAATCTATGTACAAGGCTATTGAAGGTTTCATGTTAGCCTTAATTGTTAGCTTGGTATTGCTCATTCCAACTTTTTTCTTAACTAACATGAAATCTAAGTAAACCCGCAAAGGAGTATTGTTTAATGGAAAAACTAAGTAACCGCAATAGTGCTGTGATACAACTGGATAGCCTCACAAAGACATTTGGCGAATATCGTGTTGTCAACAATGTTTCATTGGAGGTAAATAGAGGTGAGATATTCGGATTTGTCGGCCTGAATGGAGCCGGAAAATCCACTACAATTCATATGATGCTGTCGCTGTTAAAACCCACCTCCGGCAGCGTTTTTTTGCAGGGGAAAAAGGTTGACTTCGGAAGTTACAGGTTGTGGGAAAAGGTTGGTTTTCTTGAGGAAGCGAGCTATTATCCAGGACTTACTGTGGATGAAAATCTCGATACTGCCCGCCGTATGCAGATGCTTCCCGACAGGCAGTGTATCACTCGCATTATACAAAAACTTGGTCTGGAGGCTCACAAAAACAAAAAAGCAAAGAACCTTTCTCTAGGAAATAAACAGCGTTTGGGACTGGCAAAGGCTATGATACACAATCCAGAAATTTTGATTTTAGATGAGCCTATCAATGGTCTTGACCCTGCTGGAGTTGTGGAAATCAGAGATATGCTTTTAGATTTATCTAAAAATTTTGGTGTCACTGTTTTTCTATCCAGTCATCTTCTTGAGGAGCTTGTGAAACTGGCTGACCGAATCGGCATCATTCATGAAGGAAATCTGGTGCAGGAAATCAAAATGGCACAGTTGGAACAGTCATTAAAAAAGCACCTGATTCTCAGTGGCCGAGATAAAATCGCTATGAAGCGCGTACTTGTAGAGCATGGGTATCATTTTGAAGATAACGCAGACGGACACCTTATCCTTTCAGAAGCTCATGCTATACAGCAACCTGAAAAACTGAATGAATTACTGGTTCGCTCAGGTCAACCGCCGACACAGCTAAACATAGTTGCCGAAAATTTGGAAGATTATTTTTTAAGAACAATTCAAGGCGTAAGGGAGGCATATTGATGAATACTTGGTCTTTGGTTTACTGTGAAATTCGCAAAGTTTATAAGTCAAGCGTTTTTGGGGTTGTAATTGTCGCGCTTACCATCCTGCCGGTCATCGCCCTTTTTAAATTCAGCGCCGCGGATGTAAACTGGAATATGTATTTTGCAGATACCCTAGAATTCTTCACTACATTTTTAGTGCTCGGATTTTCTTTTACTGCCTGTTGGAGTTTTGGGCAAGAGTATATGGATAAAACGATAAACGATTTATTGGTGAAGCCGGTTTCAAAACTCCGTATAGCGATAGCTAAATTCATTTTAATTTTCCTGTGGAATATTCTGATGGCCATTTTAATGTTTATCGTTGTACTTCTCATTGGCGCTTACATGGGTCTTGCTGGCGGCACAGCCACACTCATCCTCCATTACTTTTTCGTGTTTATGGCAGTTTCACTACTCTCTACGATTGTCAGTACAGTAACTTCATTTCTTGCCGTCATTACGAGAGGGTATCTGGCGCCTATAGGCTTCATTTTCCTTCTAATAGTTATCATCAGTATCATTGGAGATGAAGGATTTTACGCTTACTTCCCGTGGACAATACCGGGACTACTTATATCCAATGGAACTCTCAGCCCTATTAGCATTTTGATACTTGCAATAACAGGAATAATAGGCTTCGTCGGAACAGTTGCATGGTGGAGATTTGCTGAACAACAATAAATTATAAGCAGACGGTCTTATGCGTTCAATTATTCAGTCACAGCGAGAAACACCACCCCGCTAGGGTGTGACAGATATTCTATGTTGTCAGAAACAATGAAAACAAGAAGAAAATCCGTTTCCATCATCAGCTTCAGTTACCCCCTTCCGTTGTTGGATATCCGGTGCTAGTTCGACCGCTTCCTTGTTTATATAGATTGCGGCAGGCATCCGAAATCGGAAAGGTTCGAGAAATACTGATTATTCTCTAGCATAACTGTCCTTTCTACATGTTTATATCACGCTAGATAGTGCAACCATGTGTCAATCCGCGCAGCTTCAGCGGTACTCACCGTCTCCTCAAACCGTACATCAAGGCGTTTCGCGCCGAGGGTATCGTCTGTCAGGCTGAAAACAGACGATGTATTTTCATACATGGAAGCGGCACGGATAAGCCCATGATACCCCTCCGGCAGTAAAGATGCCTTGCCTACGCGAAAACGTCCGCCTGCCGAGAGGACTCTGCACTTGCAGTCCCGGCAATCAACAGAACACCCAGCGCACCGTCCATTTGCCGCCGCGTGGCTGCCCAAAACGGAATCTGCCGCTTTGCTCAGTTTTGATATACTCTTTGCAAACGGACTGCCAACGCTTAATATACCGGAAACCTGTTGTAACAAAGATTCTTTCGCTTTCGCCCGTGCGCCGTTCTCCGCTTGTTCAAACAACAACAATTCACTCATCGGGGCATAGCGCAGGGCATACCCTGACTTTTCACAGCGCACTTCCAACTCGCCGCGAAATAACGGGTTCAAAAAGCAAGCGGGTTCTCCGCCACAAAGGATGAATTTTGCGTTTTTATCACTGCCCGCAAACCGCGCCCATGCGATGAAATTCGCATCTGTAGGAACGCCGGAAGTAAAAGCCTTTTGCATTTTTGATAAAAGCTGACCCTGTTTTGCTGTTGGCGCACAAAGCAGGATATCCCCCGCGAGAAAAACGGAAAAGATGGCGTTCGACAAGGTTTTGTCTTTTATCAGGCGTTCCCACTGCGGTGCGATGACAACAGTATCCTTGTATCCCTGTTCGTCCAATTTGCTTCGTATAAACAGGGCGTACAATCCATCGTTTTCCGCACCCATGTTTTGCGGAATCAAAATTTGTGCCGTCTTATTTTGGAGGGCATACGCCAAACAATCCCCAAGCAGTGCGGTCAAAGTGAAATACTCCTTGCCGCGCATCAGTCCGCGCCCTTTGGCAAAACTATGAGTGGACGTAGGCGGCATTTCCACGGCGTTGTAGCCTTTTTGAGAGAGAAAGGCGGTGAGCAGCCCCGAATAGGGGTACAGGTATGGAATCGCAAGAGGCAGCTTCTTTGATATGGAGCTTATATTGCGCTGAATCCTTTTTTCGTCCAAAGCTGACACCAGCACGGGGGCCTTCTCGCTTTTAGCGCTTCTCCCCGATACGCTGTTTGCAAAGGCTTCCAATCGCGTCATAACACCCACGGAACTGGCATGCTCGTCAACCTCAATGGCAAGATAGGGCTTACCGCCTATTTCGTTGTCAAACCAATGGGCGAGCATAGTGTCAGGGCCACAGCCGTGATAGGTGAGATATATGGGATACAGGTTCGGATTTTCGCGCAGCTTCTTTGCCGCCGTCAAAACCTCACGACCAAACGGCCAGTATAGATTAGAACGGAAGCTGTCAAAGGACATTAGTTCGCGTGGGAAGTCATAAACCTTGTAACCGAGGTCGTTCAGCTTTTGTTTGATGTTCAGGCTGAGTATCGGATCGGCTAAACCATAAGAACGTGAAACCAATACAAACCCAATATCGTTTTTTGCCATCGTGGGCAGCGATTCTAATCTTAAACCCATCATACGCATTGTCGCACCGAGCGCCCCGCTTACAAGATACGCTTGCATCGACGCCAAGCGCCCATGTCCTAATTGCTTTGCCGTTTCGGTGAGCGCCATGTAGAGTGACTTCGTCACGTCCATACAAATATCGGGCGAAAGTAGAGGGATTCCTTTTTCCCTCAGCCCGGTGCAGGCGGCCAATATCTGTGGTGCTTTTTGCATATAGACGCAAATACCCTTGCCGTGCACTGAGGGCATAAAGATATAATCCACATTTTGCTTCACAAGTGAAGCGGTATGACCAACAGCCAGTTTTAGAGGAAAGCACACTTCCTCTTTGACATTCGCCTGTCCAAGTTCCACTGTGGCATCGCTGCTGACATTGGAGAGAAGCACGTTGTAACCGAGTGCGCGAAAAAAGCGGTTGAACACCGGAAACAGTTCATACACCGTCATTGTGCGGGGAATACCTATTGTTTTCTTGCCCGACTCACGGGGAACAGCCAATTTTGCAAATGAATCAAAGGACTTGATTGTTTTTGCTTTGATATTCGTAGTTGTTGTTACCAGGGTTTCATTCCATCCGTCGAACGCCAGCCCCTTGAATGTGCTGACCTTTCCTCCGATTTCCTGTTTGGCAAGCAGGGAAGCTCCCACCGCGCCGCTCACGCTGAAATAGGGCGCGATAGAAATACGCTTGCCAAAGGTATGGACAAACGCAGCGACAATGCCCGGATTATACGCTACGCCACCCTGCAAGAGAATACGGTTTCCGATGGGCTTTGTCCCCACAACCCGGTTCAGATAATTGTGGACTATGGAATAACACAGCCCTGCAGCGAGGTTTTGGCGGCTGACCCCTGCGGCAAGGAGGGATGCAATGCGGCTTTCAATAAAGACGGTGCAGCGTTCTCCCAAATCAGCCGGAGCGTTTGCAGAAAGCGCCATTGCCCCGTATTGCTCCAATGGGATATTCAACTTGATTGCCTGTTCCTCAATAAACGAGCCTGTTCCGGCAGCGCAGATTTTGTTCATGTGGAAATCGTCGGCGCGTCCGTCACGCAGTCTGATATATTTAGAATCCTGACCGCCGATTTCAAACACGGTATCGGCGTCTGGTGTAAAACGCGCGGCAGAGGTCGCCTGCGCGGTGATTTCGTCTTTGATACAATCCGCTCCGATCAGGCGGCCAATCAGCATTCTGCCAGAGCCTGTGGTAGCGGTTGCTTTTATGGTGATATGTTCTCCATATTTTTCACGAAGCAAAGTAAAACCTTCCCGCACGGTCTGTTTTGGATCACCTTTTGTACGCAGATATATGGTTTCAATGACCTTCTCGTCCTCACCCAGCAGGACAAGGTTGGTGCTGGTACTGCCGATGTCGATTCCCAAGTAACAGGGTTCACCCGGCATATAGGGTCGGGTATTGTGCAGATGCATTACAGAGGGCGGCGCGGATAAGGATGGTAATGTTTCAAATTTCTCCGTCTGTTTTTTTGTGATCGCTTTTTCGCAAAGCTGTGTTAACGCTCGAAAAGACAAAGAAACGCCCTGCTCCGCTGCCATCGCCGCCGCGCCTATTGCCTGTGCGCAAGCGAAACCGTCAGGCAACAACAACTCATTGTCTTTAAGTTCAAAAGTATCCCGTGCAGCGCGAACAACTCCAGCATTGTAGCCGACACCGCCCGCCAACAACACAGGCTTTTCCATTTTCAATTTTCCAGCTACCGACGCTTTGTAGCTTCGCATGGAAGCATAGCAAAGCCCCAAAAGGATGTCGGCGGTAGGGACGCCATCCTGTTGGTGGTGGATGATGTCCGTTTTGGCGAACACACTGCAACGTCCGGCAATTCTGGGAATGGATTTTGCCTGCCCTATGAGGTTGGAATATTCCGCAAGTGGTAAACTGAGGCGCGCCATCTGATTCTCAAAGAAGGAGCCTGTGCCGGACGCGCAGCTATCATTTTCCGAGAATTGCGGCGTTTCATTTTTCAGCCCGGTAATATACCGCGCGCTTTGCCCGCCGATGGCTATGACAGCAGCGGCAGAGGGCGCGATTCGTTTTGCACCCTCCGTTAAGGCCACAATGTCGCCCACGGCAGGTAGGTCAAGCAAGCCGCTTTCAATGCCGCAAAGCAGGATAGACACGTTGCTGCCCAGTGGCTGCCCAGCGCTTATTTCCGCAAGCAGTCCACGGAGTATGGGCAGCGGACTTCCGTGATGAAGCCGATACTTCCATTTTTGTAGCTTGCCCCGTTCGTCAAGCAAAGCCAGCTTAACAGCGGAAGTGCCTAAATCAATACCTAGTCTGTTCATAATATTATCACCCTTTCTTTATTCAAAGATTACTCCGTTCTAAGCGCCACAACTGGATCTTTCTTCGCTGCCATTCTTGCAGGAATGAATCCGGCAATTAAGGTCAGGCACATACTTCCAAGCACGAGCAAAATGGCGTTCAGTATTGTTAAGTTTGCGATACCACTTATGCCAGTAAGCGACGAAATAATAAGGTTTATAGGTATTGTAAGCAGAAATGATATACCTACGCCTAAAAGCCCTGCAACTAACCCTATTATTACTGCTTCCGCGTTAAAGACCCTTGAAACGTCTTTCTTTCTCGCACCGATGCTGCGCAGGATACCTATTTCCTTCGTCCGTTCCAACACTGACACATAGGTGATAATGGCAATCATGATTGTGGATACCAATAGAGAAATAGCGGCAAATCCAATCAGAATATAAGCTGTCGCATTTACCATTGAGCCAACCATGGTTTCCATCATTGCCGCTACATCGGAGTAAACGATTTGATTTTCTTCAGACTTACCTACATTATAAGCGTCAAGGTAATCGTTTATCGTACCCTTGCCCGCATAATCCTTTGGATATATTTTTATGCCCGTTGGAGTGGTATCGGCTCCTAAACTCAGCAACCTCTCCTTTTTCTCGGAACCGCTTACAAACGGAGTATTCGATACCACATCAAAATTGGAATCCTTCTGCGCCGCCGCTATTTCGGATTTTTGAGCGTTATCGACAATATAATCTGTCAGGGCTGTGGTATACACGAAACCGGGGAGAAGATAATTTATAACTGAGGCCGAGTTTTCTTTTATTCGCAGAATGCCCGTTATTGTAAGCTCTACTCCGTCTCCGTTCTCATACAATTCGCTGTATTCGGAAGCCGGTGCCGGAACAAACAGGCCGTTTTCGGTCTTGGTATAATAAGCATCGTTAGGTATGACCTTTAGCATTGTTTTACCGATAAAGTCAGTCAGCCTGTAATTATCCGTTTCTGTGAACATACCCAACTTTTCAAAAAAAGCCTTGTCAATTCGATTATATTCGTCGACGACAATTGCAACCTCGTTTATCTCTTTCGGCAAACGACTGCCCTCGCCGATTAGGTCATACAGTGAAAGATTTAGCTCTTCATTGTCGTCTATTTCCTGCCAATACGTACCATCTCCATAAAACATCACTTCCTCATCAGCAATGTCAGAATCAGCGGTTGTCTCATATTTGATAACGGAATCCTCGCCCTTGGCAAGCAAGTTGATTCCCACAGCTCTTGAATAGGAAACCGAGTTCACAGCGTCAGGCAGTTCGGATTTTATATTTGCGATATAGTCAAAATATTCTTGGGTTAATACATTCCGATGCTCTATACTATTCGTTTGGCTGTCATGACGATAGAGCACATTATCTTCCGTAAACCTGCCGCTCTCGTCGGGTCGGCTTAACAGCGGTATTTCGCCGTGTTGATTTTGCCAGTTTTGCCAACCCGTGTCTATTGTCTGCGGCGCTTCGTTTATAGTAATCGGCATACCGGCTAATGATTCCGTTTGCATTTGAGTCATATAACCAGAAAAGCCGGTTGACAACGCAAGTACCAACGCCACGCCGATAATGCCAATACTGGCCGCGAAAGCTGTAGTAATTGTCCGCCCCTTTTTAGTTAGCAAGTTCTTAAATGAGAGCGCCCCAGCGGTTTTCATAGACATAGATGTTTTTTTAAGTGCCTTTTTGTCAACGGGCTGGAGTTTTTTTACCTCTTTTTTGCTCTCTTTGTCCTTTAGCAACGGGTTTGAATCTGACTGTACCTCGCCGTCCAACAGCCGGATAATGCGACTGCTATATTTGTCAGCGAGTTCAGCGTTATGGGTGACCATGATAACCAATCTGGTCTTTGATATTTCTTTCAAAATCTCCATAAGCTGCACACTCGCGTGGCTATCCAACGCGCCGGTCGGCTCATCGGCAAGAATGATTTCCGGATTATTTACAAGTGCCCTCGCAATCGCCACCCGCTGCATCTGACCGCCAGACAACTGGTTAGGCTTTTTCTTTATTTGGTCGGACAGGCCAACCGAAGCCAGAGCATCTTTTGCCCTGCGCCGTCTTTCTGCGGTAGATACGCCGGAAAGTGTCAGGGCAATTTCCACGTTCTGCAATACCGTCTGATGTGTAATCAGGTTGTAGTTTTGGAATACAAACCCGATAGAGCGGTTTCTGTAGGCATCCCAATCTGCGTCTTTGAAATTCTTTGTTGACAAGTCACCTAACATCAAATCGCCGGAATCATAACGATCAAGACCGCCGATAACATTGAGCAGCGTTGTTTTCCCGCAGCCTGATGGCCCCAGAATCGCAATAAATTCGTTCTCCCTAAATTCGAGGGATACGTCTTTCAGCGCGTGAACAATTTCCCCATTGCGATATGTTTTCTTAATGTCAGTAAGTTTTAGCTTTGACATGATATAACCTCCTGTTTTTGAATTGGTTATATCATAACGGATAGCGGTAAACTGGAAACCGTAAATAGTTAAACTAAATGTAAACCAAGTTAAAAAAACGGTAAACTACAAAAAGCGCTATTTTTGCATATCTGCAAAAATAGCGCTAAGTGTCATAATATGGGATTGGGTTGTTTAGCCCTCAAACCTTGAAGCGGTATCCGGCTCCCCATACTGTTTGTATATATATGGGATTCTGTGGGTCATTTTCGATTTTTTCCCGCAATCGATTGATATGAACGGCGACCGTCTTTAAGTCGCCAAAGGCGTCCATACCCCAAATTCTCTCATATAAATGTTCCTTGCTAAAAACAATATCAGGGTTTGAGATTAGAAATACCAATAACTCATACTCCTTGTTTTTCAATTCAAGCTCACTCTCACCAACATGAACGCGGTGGGTGAGAAGATTGACCTTTATCCTGCCTACTTGTATTTCTATTGAATTACCGCCAGCCATGTTATTACCGTTGCCGTTTTTTAATCGTTCATATTGCGCCAGATTTGATTTTACTCTTGCTACAAGCTCGGTAGGCGAAAATGGCTTTGAAATGTAATCATCCGCGCCAAGACCTAAACCTCTTATCTTGTCTGATTCTTCCGTTTTTGCCGTTACCATAAGAATGGGAATGTCCCTTTCGTTACGAATTGCCTTGCATATCTCTATGCCATTAATGCCGGGGAGCATGAGGTCAAGTAAAATCAAGTCATAGTTTTCGTTTCGCGCTTGCCTTAATCCGGCAGTGCCGTCCGTGCAGATTTCGATTTCAAACCCTTCTATTTCAAGAAAATCCCTTTCAATTTCCGCAATGGCACTGTCGTCCTCAATAATCAATATTTTTTTCATGCACCGCCCTCCGATTTCAGTAATGTTATAATAATCGCAAGACCGCCTGCCGGAGCGTTTTCCGCATAGATTGTTCCGCCAGAGCGTTCAATGATCTTTTGCCCTATCGCAAGACCCAAACCACTCCCACTACTCGTGTCCTTACGGGAAGTATCGCCACGGTAAAACACATCAAACAATTTGCCTATGTTTTCTTCAGGAACACCGGGGCCGTTATCGGTTATGGAAATAAAGATATTGCCATCCTTTTCACCATAAACTATTTCTGATTTTACATTTTCGTTTCCTTTGTATTTCACGCTATTTTCTAAAATATTATTCAATACGCTCCGTAATTGCACTACATCAATATTGGCGAAAAGCTCATGTGAATTATTTTCGAGTGAAAGGGAAAGCCCTTTTTCTTTGTATTCACTCTCCGCTTGACGATGAAAATCACTTAATGCTTTTCCTACCTCAATCCGTTCCGTATGGAGCGGGAACTCGCCAATGTCAAGCTTGGAAAACAGAAAAAGTTGATTTATTAGATGCTCTAAATCCTCTGTTTTGTTTTTTATGGTGTCAATATACCGTTTTTGAATCAGCGGAGTAGTAGCGACACCTTTTTCTATTCCCTCGACATATGCCTTTATCGAAGTAAGAGGGGTACGCAAATCATGTGAAATGCCAGCAATCAATTCTTTACGGTTTTCTTCGTCTTTTTGCCGGGCAACGACCATATCGAACAAACGCTGTGCCATTTCATTAAAGTCATTACATACTTGCCCAAACTCATCATTGTACTCGTACTGGATACGGTAATTTAAATTGCCGTCCCGCAACTCATGTACACCAGATACCAATAGTTCAATCGGGGCCGTTACCTTGTTGGATACAAACCGGGTTAAAATGCGATTTATTACGAATATTATAGAGGTTACGAAAACAAAGTAAAATATACCCAAATAAATGTATTCGTTAAGTGAAAAACCCTTTGATGAAAGTATAAGCGTAAAATTATCGGTATATTCACCTGTAACATCCATATTAAAAAGCGCACCAAACAATAAAATAGACCAACTCAAAATAATTGGTATGACAAACATAAGGGTATTTGAAATAAACAGTCTGCGTTTTATTGTCAATGAACTCACCTCCTGATAGTGATTATAATATTATAAGCCTTGTTGTTAAAATTCAGGGAAACTAAAGGTAAAATATTTATAAACTGCACAGCGATAATTGATAATTATTTATTTACAGAATCATTTTTTTATTTTATTCTTCCGTCGTCGGTTTTTTTGCGTTTTTAGGAATAGCCCATACTCGACTAAACCGTATCACGCCGGGTATTCTGTTTTCCTCACATAGCTTCTGTATGCGGCGTTCTGGAATGCCCTGAAGCCTCTTCTGTTGACATATACTCCACACGTTTGACCTGCTATAAGAGCTACTCATAGTATATACGCTTAAACTAATAATATCTAGTTTTAACCCCGCTGCCTACCAGTGTTTAACCGAGAGGCAGTGGGGCTTTTTTCGTTGCTTTATATTGGAAACCCTCACCTATACACCATTTGTTTCCCTTTATGTCCATAATTCATATAAAAAGCCCCTTGATTTGGATGTGAGAAAGGCAATCCGCAGGCTTAGGAAGCAAAATCGACAGTTCGATTTTGTTTCTCTAGCCGAGGACTTCTTGCCTTGAAAATGTCCAAATCAAGGGGCTTATATTGATTATTTACTTAAATGACAAACAACTTCAACATGCGGCGTATGCGGAAACATATCCATACACTTCACCTTCTCAATTTTGTACCCAGCCTTCACCAGCTCCTTCAAATCAACCACTAAGGTTTTTGGATTACAGGAAACATATACGATTTCAGGGGCATTGAAGCTGATGACGTCCTGAAGGGCCTGTGGATGTATGCCTGCCCTTGGTGGGTCCAGGATTATTATATCAGGCTTTGTCTTTAGATTTTTGACCTCCAGCCTTACATCACCGGCTATAAACTCACAGTTATCCAATCCATTTAATGCAGCATTATCCCTTGCAGCCTTAACTGCATCTTCCACAATCTCAATTCCTATAACCTTACTTGCTCTTTTAGCCATTATTTGCCCTATGGTCCCTGTCCCACAGTAAAGGTCAAAAATAACTCTATTATCTGCCTCACCTACAAAGTCACCCACTATGCTGTATAGCTTTTCTGCTGCCAGTGTGTTGGTCTGAAAGAAGGAAAAGGTCGATATTTTAAATCTCAAGCCCAGCAGCTTTTCTATTATAAAATCCTGCCCAAACAATATATCGGTACGGTCGCTCTGGACCACGTCCGCCAGATTGTCGTTGAAGGTATGTAATATCCCCACAAGTCTTCCCTTCAGCAGCAAATTTCTCAGTTTTTCCACCAGCTCCGTCAAATCCAGCTGCAGCTGTGTCGAGGTTACCAAATTTATCAATATTTCTCCGGTATAATGTGCTTTTCTAATAACCAAATGCCTTAAATAGCCCTTATGGAACCTGCCATTATACTGAGGTATATTTCTCTCACTAAAATATTCTAATATCGTCTTTAGTATTTCATTGAAGTCTTCATCCATAATTCGACATTGGTCCACCGTTATAATATCGTGATGTCTGCCCCTTCTGTGCATGCCAAGGGTTAGGGGTCCATCCTTTTCCTCATCTCCGAAGGTAAACTCCATTTTATTGCGATAATCAAATATCTCAGGGCTTCCCTCTATAGGCAGCCATTCAAAGCCCTCCAGCTTTGCCTCCTGAAAAAGGGTCTTGACTTGCCGCTCCTTTTCCTTCAGCTGCTCCTCATAGGCCACTGCTTGATAAAAGCAGCCTCCACAGCCTCCGAAGTGCGGACAGGTTTCTTCTGTCTCCAGGTGGGAATTCTCCAGCACCTCCAGGATCTTTGCCTCGTACTTGCCTCTGCGAGCCTTCGATACTGCTGCCTTGACCCTCTGACCTATCAAGCCATGCTTTATCTCAACCCTTTCTCCCTCCACATAGCCATAGGCCTTTCCGCCAAATTCCATGCCCTCTATAGTTAATTCAATAGTATCCTTTTTCTTTATCAAGGTATTCACTCCCAATTCATTGCTTTTTATCATAAAAATAGTGACTTATCTTATTTTAAGTCACTATATTATACCTTATACAGCTTTTAATTGCAAAAGCATCTAATTATATTTGCCGCCCTTGCTCCATAGCATATAGGTAGCTAAAGGGGAGATTACAGCCCCTCCTGAAAACTCATTACCTCATATATTTTTTCCAACACCTCATAGGTAAAGTCCTTTTCCACTATACCACCATCGTATTCGATCTCTATTATAAGTCTTTCCAGATTAAAATCTCCCTGCATTTCTTCAAATTCCAGATCCCATGACTGACCGCTTCTACCATTATCACTAGCTTTTAGCTCCATCTCCTCTTCTCCTTCTGGAAATTGTAGGCTTGCACTTACATTTTTAATCCTATAAAAATCATAAATAGGATCATCCTGGCTAAAGGTTACTCTAAAATCTAGCACTTTGCCTCCAGATGACGAATAACCCCAGCCTGAGATTTTAAAGGGTACAGGCTTATAATACTCCGTTGGAACATCCGCTATTTCATTAACCTTTATATAGCTGCCCTCTGAAACTATTTGGTAGACATAGTCGCTATTGGGGGCCAGCTTGATTTTAGTAGAGTAGCTATTAATATCCTCCATTTCCGCCTCAGCCTCAATCCACATTCCCGGCAAGGCCTTATCCCTGTATCGGATATATATTCTTGCACCCTTCTCTACTTCGCTTAAGCTCCATAAGAAATTTAGATGTATCTCCTCCGGCGTGGAGGTTCCTACATTCGGAGCAAAGCTCATTGAAGAAACCCATAGATTATTTTTTATATCGCTTAAATCCTCTTGTATTTGCTTTAAATTAGTGTCCATGCCCTTTTGAGCATATCTTTGATTTGAATAGGCCTGGTTTGAAATTCTCCTTTCAGCCTCAGACAGTCTATAAATACCATAGGTATTCGCCAATAATCCTATAACCAGTAATGCTATAATAGCCTTTAATAATTTCCTCATGTTTTCCTCCTTATAATAAATGCTTTACCAGTGGAATCAGCAGCAATACTCATACTATTATATTTCCACCTTCATCTTACATCTCCTTCTATTTATTACATTTTTTTACTTCAAAGCCATTTTAAAAGGTGACCCACCGAAGTAGATCACCCTTATTTTATTTCACTGCCTTAATGATATAGGCTGGTGCATTAAATTCCTTTTGGTTTTCAAATTCCTTCTTCAGGCTTTCCGTCAGCTCTAGAAAGCCCTTTGTCAAATTCTGATTTTCCATATCATTCAATCCCTTTATTAGGGTCTGCTTCCGCTTATCTAGGAACTTTATTGCCATTTCAGAATCAATCTTCTCATTAAATTCATGCCTTTTTAAATCCTTAAAGCCCACCAGCCTTAGCGCGTCCTCCAAATCCTGCGGGTGCATTTCATTGAAATGAGCCATTGCCTTCAATATACTGATGCTTTTGATTATCCTCAGGCGCTTTGACCAATATTGATAGTCCTCATTGTCTACTGACCAAATGGGCATCTCCTCAGTTATTATCAGTCCTCCACCAGGCTTTAGCACTCTGTAGAGCTCCTGCAATGCCTTGACTGCCCTCAAGGGAAACTGATTTACCGATGAAAGAGTATAATTACATATCACAAAATCAATGGATGCTGAAGGAATAAAATGCAGGTCGCTCAGGTCTCCCTTTCTCAGGGAAAACTCCTCAAAAAATCCTGCAAGTTTACCTTGAATTTCATCAAAATGACTGTCATCAATATCTACTGATATCAGCCTTGTTTTCCATTGATTTGCCTTTACTTTTTCTGAAATAATAGAGGTTGTATTCCCCCAGCTGGTTCCCCCCTCCAATACTAATTTACCGTCAAGATTGATATCCTCCCACAAAAACGTGTCAGAAGTAACTATTTTATACATTTTATCCCCTCCTTATATCTATAATTTATTTATTATTTACCCTAAAACCTCTGACTTAAGCCATAGCAGCTTCAAATCCTCTATAGCTCATAGGTAGTTAACAGCTGTATTTCATCCTCTGTAAGCTCTCGGTATTCCCCCAGCTCCAGTGCTTCATCAAGCTCCAATGCACCCATTTTAACCCTCTGCAAATATACAACGCTCTTGCCCACTGCTTCAAACATTCTTTTGACCTGATGAAATTTTCCCTCATATATCGTAAGCTCTATCACTGAAAGCTCATCACTCTCTATAATCTCCAGCGTTGCCGGAAGGGTTTCATAGCCATCGTCTAGGGTGACCCCTGACTTAAAGGCCTCCACATCCTCCTGTGTAACCAAGCCTTCCACCTCTGCATAGTAGGTTTTGGGCACATGCTTTTTCGGAGACAGCACCCTATGGGCTAGCTGACCGTCATTTGTCAGTATCAGCAGTCCTTCGGTATCTATATCCAATCTGCCGACGGGGAATACCTCGAAGCTCTTGTATTTCTTCTCCAGTAAATCTATTACGGTTTCATGCCTTGAATCCTCAGTTGCGGAAATAACCCCCTGAGGCTTATTCAGCATTAAATATACAAACTCTCGATAATAAATAACCTCATTGTTTACCTTTATTTCGCTTTCCTCCGGGTTTACATGGAGGCTGCTGTCCTTTACGGTCCTTCCGTCTATTTTCACCAGACCCTTTTTGCAGAGGTCCCTTATATCCCTTCTGCTGCCATAGCCCAGATGGGCCAATACTTTATCTAAACGCTGTCCCTTTGCCATTCTATCTTCTCCTCAGGTCCACTAGAAATGCTCTCCATTTTCGTAGTAGCTATTCTTTTGATATTGGGTAAAGGCAATATCCACCGCCTCTATTCCCAGCTCCTTCACATGCTTTGTTATAGCCTTTGCCGTTTGGTCCTGTATCTCTTGACCCCTGTCAAACCAAGCCACCTCAACAAAGGGGTATACATGCGCTATCTCTCCATCTCGGATGGCGGTTGAATGTATGTATTCCATTTCAAAATAATCCCTTGGACATTTAATTATTTCCACCAGCTCGTCTATTAGGGGCCTGTTGATTTTACAAAGCTCCTCAGGCAATATTCCTCTAAACCTTAAATGCGGCATAATACAGCCCTCCTTTAATATTTTTCATTAACATAATTGGAAATCAAGGACCTTCTAACCCCCTCCTTAAATATATTTTCCTCCTGCAGCCTCTTCAGCAGCCACTCGCTGGTGGAATGTAGGATATAGTCGGGATAGTCCTCAAATTGTATTTCATAGAGCTTTTTTTTCAGATAGCTGGATTGCACCTGTATATAATAGGCCTCCACACCATAGTATTCCAGAAGCTCAATTGCTTTTAGGGTTGTCTGGTCTTTTTTTCGATAATAATGGTCCACCTTCTCCAGATGCTGCTTCAGAAGCTCCGGATGCTTGCCAAAACCCTTTATTTCATTAGACTTTAAATAAAAGTACTTTGCCATTGTATTGTAGTATTGATAGTTATACATGGCCTTTTCAAAGCTATCCACGTTCTTAAAAGGCTTCAGGCCCTCCTGATGTATGTAGGCATAGCCGGCCTCTATGTATTCCTTTTTACTTATGTCACCCTTTTTAAACTGTTGGATCAAACCGCCTCGATGCTTGAAGAATTTATCAAATATATTTTCTCTAGCCTTATAAACCATGTCAGTAACCTCAATTCTTTATGCACTGGTATTTTTATTTATAGAAGAACCTTGCTTTCCAGATAGTTTATACTTTTTTCACCAATATTAACATCTGTCTCTGCAAATCTTCTAAAAAACAAAAACCCTCAGCTTCTGTGCTTTACCTTATACTTCTTAAGGCTACCTCTTGGCACACGGAATCTAAGAGTTTCATATTTCTCAGCATGAAATCTGCCTTCTTAGACCTCCGTTAAGAAGCTAAGATCTTCTCCTTTATCTCTTTTTTAGCTTAATCCTCTTACTTATCATAGAATAGGAGAGAAAGACCATGATTATACTTATAATGTAGATATTTGTGTCATATTTTGTGGCATAAAGTGCCATTAGTGCAACGATCCCACCGCACATGGTTATAGGTATACCCATGTATACACCTTCGAACTCGGTGATATTAAACTTTGCCAGTCTACTGGCACCACATAGGGCAAATACAACTATAATTACTAAACCGGCGACACCAAAGCTTACCAATTGAAAGCTCCAGATTAAAATAGCCGGTGCTACTCCAAAGGATATTAAATCGCATAAGGAGTCCAGCTCCTTACCGAAATCACTTTCAACATCAAATTTTCTCGCCAGCTTACCATCGAAACGATCCATAAAGGCTGCTGCCAATATTAATAATGCAGAAACTGCATAGGCTTCTTTAAAAATACATATGATTGCTAAAATCCCCAAAGTTAAATTTAAAAACGTAAAGATATTTGGAATATGTGCTTTTACCCTCATAATAGTCACCCCTCTTTCACCATAAGCTCTTATGCTGAAATTTAAGTATAAAAACCTTCTAGTTTTTTGTCTTTTATAATATATGGATGCAATATCTACTTTATATTATTTTACTTTATTTTAATTTAAATTCCTAGTCAGATATTTAATTTAACTGAAGTTTTTTTAACATTACATGCTTTCTTCTGCAGCTCCTCCTGAAATTTTTGAAAAATTCCTCCGACATTGACGTTAACAGCACCTATATGATAAAATTTAAATGCCAGTTAACCTTTTTTTAATCATACATAATTTAGATAGCAAAGTGAAATATTCTCATTAAGCAGTAAGGTCCCTTTAAAATACCTTGAGAAATTAAATCAAACCCCATGCTTAATTTCCTTCGTGTTATAAAAGGACTGTTTTTTGGAAAATTAATTATATAAATTTATAGGAGGAATTTTGAATGCCATTAGTAACCAGTAAAGAAATGTTTCAAAGAGCATATCAGGGTAAATATGCTATCGGAGCCTTCAATGTTAACAACATGGAGATAATTCAAGGAATTGTTGATGCTGCAAAGGAGGAAAAATCCCCTATTATTCTACAGGTGTCTGCCGGTGCAAGAAAATATGCTAGACCTGCTTACCTAAAGAAGCTTGTTGAAGCAGCCATAATCGACACTGACCTACCTATTGTTTTACACCTAGACCATGGGGAGGATTTCGAAATCTGTAAGCAGTGTATAGATGACGGCTTTAGTTCCGTTATGATTGACGCTTCCCATCATCCCTTTGAGGAAAATATTAGAATCACCCGACAGGTGGTAGAATATGCCCATAGCAAAGGCGTTGTTGTTGAGGCTGAGCTTGGAAGATTAGCAGGGGTGGAGGATGCTGTAAATGTAAGCGAGAAGGATGCCAGCTATACAGACCCTCATCAGGCTGCTGAATTTGTAGAAAAAACCGGTGTAGATTCACTGGCTATAGCCATCGGCACCAGCCATGGCGCGTATAAATTTAAGGGGGATCCTAATCTGGATTTTGCAAGACTAGAGCGAATTGCAAAGCTTATACCGAACTTCCCATTGGTATTGCATGGTGCATCCACTGTGCTTCCTGAATTTGTGGAGCTATGCAACAAGTATGGCGGACAAATACCGGGAGCTCAAGGTGTTCCTGAGGAAATGATTCGCCAGGCATCTAAGCTGGGGGTTTGTAAGGTCAATATCGATACAGACCTTCGACTTGCCATGACAGCTGCAATTCGTAAGGATTTAATCGAAAATCCTACCAACTTTGACCCAAGAAAGTATTTAACCTCTGGTAGATCAGCAATTAAGAGCATGGTTCAGCATAAAATTGCCTATGTATTGGGCAGCAGCAATACACTGTAATAAAAATATACGAAATATAATGAGAAGGTCTGTTGATCTTCTCTTTTTTTGTGCAAAATTTACCAGTCTCCGAATGAATTTCATAAATTTGGAAAGGATAATAGTAAAACACTTTGGAGGGATTTTAGTGAAGCTGCTACAAAAGTCTACACTCTGTTTAGTTATAAGCATAGTCTTTTTCGATCTGATAACCCAGCTCTCAGATTTGGTTTATATCTTCAGCCTCGAGGCCCCTACGGCAACTCAGCTAATGCATCGAATGGCCTTTCCCATCGCCTTTTCCCTTGGCTGCTTGATTTCAAATTATAATCTCTTTAGACATAGCAAGCTGGTTAGTATCATTTTCGGCTGCTACTTTATCTCACTGATTTTAGGGGGCTATTTATATATTACCGACCTTCGAGTGCTGAGCATATTGCGAGTTACCCACGGTTATTTTCTGTCCCTTATATTTTGCAAGTCCTTCTCCATGCTTAATCATCTGACCCCGAGATTAATATTTAAGGATACTCTGAGAAAATTTGGCCTCTTCTTGACAGCCGCTACAATACTGCTTTTATCCACCAGCAGCTTGATTACAGAGGTCTTTGGCATCCAATGGTTTTATCTAATAAGCATGTTTTTCTATTTCTTCTGCGGGACCTTGATACTGCTGTTATTTAACTATTTTAGAGAGGCAGGAAAAATGAAGAGCCGGATAACTCTATTCGACTTTAAACACGCCATTGTTACACCCAAAATATCTATTAATCTTGTAACTATATTTATAACAATGCTTTCCTTGGGCTCCTTGGTCTATTGGACAATTATAAGCCCTGTAAAAGCTGAGGGTATAATGACCTCAAGGCATATTTTACTAAGCACCATGCTGGCGGCCATATGTCTTGTATTTATAACTCGACTCAGCCATGCAGCTGAAGCAATCGGACATTTAAAGGCCTACACCACTGGCTTTCTATTAATAGCCCTAGCATTGTCAAGCATAGCCATACTGGACGGCTATATATTTTTAAATATCTCCTATATCATGATGGGAATCGGCCTAGGTATTCTAATAAGCAGCGGATATCAGTCACTGAAGGAAAGCACCAGTTATCCCGCCGACGACGTAGCCTTTGGGATTTTCCACAGTCTCATGGTGCTGGGTATCATCAGTGGTATTTCTATAGGTAATCTATTATCCATCTATCGTCATTCCTCCATTATATTTACCAGCCTGCTGATAATAAGCTGCAGCATATTTTATATCAGGCAAATTCAGCATAGCTCCTCCGGCACTACAATTTCCGGATAAAAAAAGAGACAAAAGAAATCATCCCTTTGTCTCAATATATTAGCCTTTCGAAGGTGGGCTCCACCTTTAAAAGCGTCTTTATGGCCTGGTATTCCTCCATGGCCTTTTTATTTCCATAGCTTGTCTTAACAGCCCTAAGGAGCAGGTTCTTAGGCGTCTCCAGCGGTGAAATATATTCCACTATAGATACCTGGTAGCCCTTGGCCTCCAGCAGCAATCCCCTTAAGCCATCCGTCAGAACATCCGCCATTCTGGCCTTCAATATGCCATGCTTTAGTATCGGCTGCAGGGGTTCCAGACTGTATTGTCCCAGTATCTCCTTCTGGCAGCAGGGTACGGAGATTATAGCCCTTGCATTTGTCCTTACCCCCAGTGCCAGCGCCATATCTGTAGCCGTGTCGCAGGCATGAAGGCTGATGACCAAATGAATATCTCTGTCGGGGATATAATTTTTAATATCCTCTCTTTGGAATTCCATATTTCTGTAGCCCAGTGATTTTGCCATAGCTCTGGAGGATTCTATAACCCCCTCGGAGTAGTCGAGGCCTACAAAATAGCATCTCTTTTTCAATACCTCCGTCAGATAATAGTTCAATACAAAGCTAAGATAGGACTTTCCACAGCCGCAATCCAGCACTGTTATTTCGTCAACATCCTGTAATTCCTTCAGCAGATCCTCAATTAGCTCCACAAAATGGTCAATCTGATTGTATTTGCGAATCATATCATTTTTGACCTTGCCCTCCTTGCTAAGGATTCCTATTTCCTTCAGCAATGGAGATGCAGGCCCCACCTTAATTAGATAATCTCTATTTCCCAGCTGGGAGGTGCCATAATGGGTTTCCGGCTCCGGCGCCTGCTGATCCTCATATTTAATTTTTACATTTTTATTGTCCGCCTGAAGTATGATTTTTGTCCCTCTTTCTACATAGGTGACAGTGGCCTCGTCATAGCCCTCAACTATTTTTGCGATGGCAGCCACCAGCTGATCTATGGAAAGCTGCTGGGTGACACCGTTGAATTGCAGTGCTATACCACCATCCTTTGCAGCTGCTTTTCCCTTAAAGGGCTTAAGCCCTGAAACACAATTCAGCTCCAGCTCCTTAAAAATACTGTAATTTTCCCTTAATCTTTCCTCTAGTCCCTTCATAAAAAGCACCAGCTTGTCTATGCTTTGCTTTTTCAAGCACCTCATTCCCTTCCGTAAAGTAATCTATAATATCTTCTTCAAATCAAAATTCAGATAGTCGCAGGAGACCAAATGATAATTTATATTCCTGTACTCTCCCTGAAGTCCTGCTGCATAGGACTCCTCCCCATGCAAATGGCCGTACACCACCTGTGCAACACCATATTTTTCCAGTAGCTGTGTGAAGAGTGAGGGCTCCAGCAGATCATTGGTAGGAGGGTAATGGAGCATAGCTATAATTTCCTTATGCCCCCCCTGTAGAGCGGCCTCCAGAGAAAGCTCCAGTCGTCTTGCCTCACGGGTAAATATTCTGTTGTCCTCTTCGGTAAATTTTGTTTTGTTGGGTGAAATCCAGCCTCTTGTGCCGCAAATGGCAAATTCCTGATAGGTAAAGTAATTGTTCTGAATAAAGCGCATTCCCTCGAACATACTGTTGAGTCTGGTGATGGAGCTCCACCAATAATCGTGATTGCCTCTAATCAAGATTTTATTCCCGGGAAGGGCTGAAATCCAGCTTAGATCTGCCGTTGCCTCCTGAAGCCGCATTGCCCAGGATATGTCCCCTGCAATAAGCACCGTATCCTCCTGACTGACATTGGCCAGCCAATTGCTGCGGATTTTTTCATGATGAAATAACCAATGGCTGCCGAAGACATCCATTGGTTTATCTGAATTACTGCTTAAATGTAAATCTCCTATTGCAAATAATGCCATTTCAAAAACCCCTATTAAAATATTCTATCAATCGTAAACCTCATATTTTTCACTGTACCTGCTCATTTCCTTGGCAAGCTTCTTCAATGCCACCGTATCCCCCTTGTCCCACAGCTCATTGAAGCGCTCCTGAAACTCTGATGCTTCCTTATTTTTATCCACCAAATACAGGAGCTGAATATTGTTTAGTATATCCGACACTGTATTTGACCTTACCTCAAAGACCTTTTGGGCCTGTCGTATTTCATGCCTTATTTCCGACATCTCCTGATCCAGCTTATGGGCCGCATCTGCTGCCTTTTTCAATCTATCGTTAATATGCTCGGGAATTTGATGCTTATATTTATATTTCAGTGAATGCTCTATCACTGCCCAGAAATTCATAGCCAGAGTTCTAATCTGAATTTCCGCTAAAATAGTCTTCTGTCCCAGAGCCGTCTGTATCGGATACCTTATTACCACATGGTAGCTCCTATATCCGCTGTCCTTATAGTTCGTTATGTAGTCCTTCTCATAAAATATCTCCATATCCTTGCCATTACGCTCACGGATATAATCCACCACAGTATAAATGTCCTCCACAAACTGGCACATGATTCTTATGCCGGTGATATCCTCCATTTTTTCCTGTATTTCATCCACTGCAATATCCAGCTTCTTGGCCTTTTCCAGTATACTGGAGGTCTTTTTGACCCTGCCGGTTACAAATTCTATAGGAGAATATTCCCCAAGGGTATGCAGCTCATTTCTTATGCTTTTAAATTTTACCTTTAATTCCTCTACAGCATTCTCATATGGTATTAAAAATTTTTTCCATTCCACAAATTCCATAAACCCACCCCGCTACTTCTATATAATGTGTTTACTTATTCACCAATAAATTCCTCTACTATTATAACACTTTTTTGTAGCTTTGTAATTTATCTTCTGTGAATTTCAATAGCCGGTATATGACGCTAATTATAATATTCAATATTTCCCGCTATTTTATTACTACAAAATTACGAATGGCAGGCATTATTAAAGCTGCTGTGAAAACAGCAGCTTCAGATTGATAGCAAAGTAAAATTATTTTATAAACACAGCCTAGCTATACCACATTTGTAAACTACAGGCTTTTTGCTATAAATACAGCTAAGTCTACTGTTCTGTTGGAATAGCCCCATTCGTTGTCATACCAAGAGATTACCTTCAGCATTTTTTCATTCACCAGCATTGTAGAAAGGGCATCCACGATTGATGATCTAGGGTCCTTTTTATAGTCGGCTGAAACCAATGGCTCGTCGCTGTAGCCTAAAATATCCTTCATTGGTCCCTCTGAGGCCTCTTTAAATAGCCTATTGACCTCCTCTACGGTGGTTCCCTTCTTTAGCTGTACCACAAGGTCAACCACAGACACAACAGGTATTGGCACCCTCATTGCCATTCCGTTAAGCTTGCCCTTCAGAGAAGGTATCACCTTATAGACGGCCTTCGCTGCTCCTGTTGAGGTTGGAATAATTGACTCTGCTGCTGCCCTTGCCCTTCTAAGATCTGAGTGGGGCTGGTCAAGGATGCTCTGGTCGTTTGTATAGGCATGCACGGTTGTCATTAAACCGCTTTCGATTCCGAAGTTGTCTTCTATAACCTTTGCCACCGGAGCTAAGCAATTGGTGGTGCAGGAGGCATTTGATATGATGTGATGCTTGGAGGCATCATAGTCCCCTTCATTTACACCTAAAACAAGTGTCAATATGTCATCATCCTTGGCGGGTGCTGAAAGTATTACCTTTTTAGCGCCACCCTTTAAATGCTTTGAAGCGGCTTCATTCGTTAAAAATAGTCCTGAAGACTCAATTACTATATCTACACCCATCTCTCCCCAAGGTATATCCGCAGGGTCTCTAAAGGCAGTGAATTGTATTCTTTTATCACCAATATATAGGGCATCCTCTGTAGCCCTCACCTCTTGGCTTAGTTTTCCGTAAAGTGAATCATATTTGAAGATATGAGCATGCTTTTCAGGTCCGCTGGTGCTGTTGATGGCGACAATCTCTATCTCCAGCTCCCTTTCTAGAGAAGCCTTTAAAACAGCCTTTCCGATTCTACCAAATCCATTAATACCAACCTTAATTTTCATATAGATTCCTCCTCTGCTTGTGGTAAATTCCCTATGATATTATATAACATATTTAGTCAATGTTATATACTTTTTATATTTATTTTTATTAATATTTATCTTAATTAGCAATAATAGGTCTACTTATAGCAAATATTTGCATTTTGCATTTCTATAGTAATAAACTCTACTACCTCCTTTGTTTATATATACCTCCTTAATGACTGAAGCAAACTAATTTTCCTATTGTGATACAACAAAAAAACAACAAGGGACAGAGTGATATGCCCTTATTGTTTTTGCTTAAATCATGTATTTATAATCGTATATTTTTTTAAATACTCCGGCAGCTCTTCTTGGCCACAGCTGATATTGAAAACAAAGCTAACATTGTATTTCATCTCCAGCATGTCTAAATTTGAAAAGAAGGTTTGCAATTGAGACAGCTCACATTGAGTGATACGGTAGAGGCTGTCGATGTATACGGTTTCAATATCATAATTTGAAGCAATAATACCACAAAGGTAGCCATAGAAGCCAACATCGTCATATATCCTGTATTCCTTAATACTCATGAACCTAACCCTATAATCTATTTGAAACATATGGCTGTTGTCGTAGTCAATGAATACAACATGACCCTTTACCTTTTTTATTGAATCATTAGCAGTATCGATTAGATATTTGGTCTTTCCGCTTCCTTTTTTACCAACAATGAGTTTAATCATATAATTCCCCCTGTTATCAAAATGGATTGCATGCCTATATTTTCAATATATTTTATAAATTCTATTTATTCTGATATTTTCCTTCTGCTATTGAAAATTATTTTAAGGCTTTTCCATTTAGATAATCGGCCCTTCTTCCCTGGTAGGTCCCCTGCTGCTGCATCTGTGCCTCAATTTCGTCTCTTATACGCCACCAGCTCATATTCCAGTTGACAAATAGGGAATTTTCCTCCGGTGCCCTTCCTATCAGTCGTTGAACAACAATTTCAGGATTGAGATATTCTAAAAAGGTAATTACCCTTTCTTTGTATTCCTCAACGCTTATGATCTTAAACTCACCCGCCTCATATTGACTGCCCATTACCGTACCCTTCATTATATATAGGGCATGAAGCTTCACCTGCTGTACCCCCAGAGCCGATAGCACCTTAGCATTTTCAACCACGTCCACCATATTGTCGCCGGGCAAATTCAATATCAGGTGGGCACATATTTCAAAGCCATATTTTTTAATTCTGAGGACAGCATCAATAAACTCTGCCAGGGTATGGCCTCTATTTATGTAGAGAAGACTATGATAGTTCACAGTTTGCAATCCTAGTTCTATAGAAATTTCCACTGATTTTTCCTCACTTAGCCCCTGAAGAAATGCCAGATATTCCTCTCTTATACAATCCGGCCGGGTGGATATGCAAAGCTCAACGACATCCTCCCGTATTGCCTCTATTACAACTCTTTTAAAATCCTCCAGCTCTAAATAAGTATTGCTGAAATTCTGAAAGTAGGCGATATACTTTTCTGCCTTGTATTTCTTTCTAATATGTTGTATATTCGATGCCATCTGTTGGGCGACAGGTATGGTGTTTTCTAGATTTTCAAAGCCAGCACCTACATCAGCACAAAAGGTGCAGCCCCCATGCCCCAGCCTTCCATCCCGATTTGGGCAGGTTACAGGAATGTTCACAGGTATTTTATATACCTTTTCCCCATATTTCTCCCTTAGATAGTCGGAGTATTTTCTATATAATACTTTCTCCATCTTCAATTACCTCTTTTCCCGCGTCTATTTCTTAGCATTCGATAGGCTGCAATTATTCTTCCCCTTTTACTATTTATAATCCGATATAACAAATAGAGACCTCCTTTTAAAGAAATCTCTATCGGCATAAGACTTATGTGGGTATAATTTTTATTTCAACATGATCACATAGCTTTTTGCTTAATCTGACGATCATATTATTTTCTGGACGACTCTCCATAGATTCACCCAAAACGATTCTTCCTATATTGTTTTTATTGCAAAAGTCGACAATAGACATTTCAACATTTGTTGATCTTAATACCGTCATGAAGCCATTTACTGCCTTAGATATTTCAAATAAATAGTCTAAGGCCTCACCCTCCTTTGAATTGCCTAAGAAGCTGTAGCCTTCAGGTGCGACATGGACTATATGCAGATCGCCGCCGTTTTTCTCCTGAAGCCTTGCACCTGTCTTAATAAGCCTTTCGCAGGTGATTTGCTTTGTAACACAAACCATGGTATTCTTTAATTCACTCATTATGGGCCCCCTTCTAATGCAATTTTAATGTCATCTCTCTGCTTGTGCCCTTTAGAACTACCTTTATTATACTATATTTTAAAGGCCTTGTTTTAATGAAAATAATACTCTATTGCTAAGTTATTGTAATAATTCCAAAACATCCTGCTGCAGCTCCCCTATTCTCCAAAAGGAAACTCCTTTAAGACCATAGAATTTAGCTAGAAGTATTTTGGCATAGATACTGGTGCTGTTTTCAAATTTTATAGTCCCCTTAACTGCCTCTGCCTCGTCCACATAGCTGAAGCTGGGGGTCATGGTTGTATAGTCGAAGCTCTGCTGCCCATTTCTAGTAATCAATGCATCGTAGACGGTGGACATTGTAGGGGCATAAAAGGCATTTCCCTGATCTCCCTGGCTTCTTACCTGAGTGGCACCCGCCACCTGAAGGCCCAGGATCAGCTTTTCCTTAGCTACTCCCTGATTCAGAAGGCTAAAATTGCACCATGAACCTTTCGAATCGGAGCATGATCCGTCACATAGGCAAGAGTGTTTCTGTCATGGTAATCATGGGCCATCAGAATGACATCCTCCGTCAGCTTTGCTATTTCCTTAAAGTCAAAGCCGTCATAATAGCCCACCACATTATCCGGCTGAACAGCTACCGACAGGGTTAATGACTCTGCCGCAAGCGACGATTGTATATCCTTTAAAAAGCTGACATACAAAGCCCTATAGCCCTTTTCTGTATCTCTAATGTTTTCTAAATCCATAACCAGACCGGACATTCCTAAGTCCTTTACAGCCTTGATAGCCTCTGTAATAAAGGCCTGCTGCATATCCTTGCTCTCCAGCAGAGGATAAATAACAGCTGTTCTGGCCTCCGTCACCATCAGCTTTGCAGCTACGCCGTTCTCCCTTGCTTTATCCAGGGGCTCCTGATAGGCAGTAGGCAATCTGTGTTTACTGTCGGCACTATTTAAGGTAAGTACTGTCCTACCCTCGGCATCCACCGTCAAGGCACTCCAGCCAAAGACCACCTCGTCAAAATACCTGATGGTATCCACCTGCTTATATGAGTCTATGGCATAGAAGCCTATGGTTTTACCTGTATCCCTCAAGCCAATTAATCGATAGATGATAATGGCAGCCTCAGCCCTGGTGGTGGTTAGAAGGGGACCGAAGGTAAAGCCTTCCTCTGCTTCATAGCCCTTAATCAAGCCTGTCTCGTATACCAGCTGTATATATGGCTTTACCCAGGCGGCGATGTCGATGTCGTCTTTAAAGACGGTATTTGCAATTCCTGAATTAAGTGTTTCACCGAATAGCACCAGTGCCCTTGCCAGCATAACGGATAGCTCCTGTCTCGTGATGGGCCTCTGGGGCTCAAGGCTATTGCCATAATCGGGTGGGACAATGATTCCCAGCTCCTCAGCCGCCTCCACATATGGATGGGACCAATGGCCCTTAGGGACGTCCTGAAAGCTGACAGCAGTAGAAGCAATAGCCCTATCGGCTTCACCAATGGCAACCATCAATAGCTTAATAAATTCTTCACGGGTAATTGGATTTTGCGGCTTAAAGGTATTGTCGCTATAGCCCTTTAGTACATCAATATGCTGTAGAAAATACAGCACCTCCTCATTGTCCTTAATCCAATGATCCTCAATATCCGTCAGTGTAACTACAGTTCCCTGACCAAAGGCCATCGCTACGTTGGACAACAATACTATAATTATTAAGAGTAAGCTTACGTATTTTTTCATCTGCATAACCCCTTTGTATGTAATACCTGCATTTTAATTATAGCATATTTAGTAATATTTCCAGGGTTATAAGAATTTTTTAATATTTGAGGAAATTGCATAATGAAGATGAGTAGTACGATTATACAAAGCCAAAAGTTTTCTGCTTAGTGCCCCACGGGCTTATTTGTATAATTTTTAAATGTTAATAGCCCTAGGCAATGCGCGATAAACTTTTAATTTTGTATAAACTAGAAAATATATGTGCTTTTATGGTATTATGCAATTTCTTCAGCTATGAAATAATTTAGATGTGCTGTGGAAAAAGAAAGGCCCGTAGACAGTCTACAGGCTTTTCTTTACATGCATTGCTTGCAATTTCCCTTCAGAACCGTTGGTCCTGCAGGCTTTGATGCTACTGGCATAGGCTCTGCTGTTACTATGAGCTCCTCATAGCCCTCAAGGCCTGTTGTAAACTTGCAATATCCAGCCTCTATTCCCTGAATGCAGGCCTTCAGCTCAACCTTCAAATATGAATTATTAACTCTGTCCACCAGCCAAGCTACATATAGGCAAAGCTTATCGTCAAATTTCGATGGTGCCGGCAATCCAAAGGTAGTTATCCACATCTGAGGCTCCTTGTAATTGATGAAGGCTGTTCCTCCAAGTCCCTCCGGTGTTACTGGAACTAGGTTTATTCTGCATATACCCTCCGGCATTGGCGCTGTAGGAATGGGCACGCATACCCTTGCCCCTACCTCTATAACATTGGGATTGGCTATCTGGGGATTTGCCTGAATCAATTGCTGCAAAGTCAACCCAAATTTTCTGGCAATGGTAAATAGTGAATCCCCCCGCTGCACTATGTATATTGTGCCGTTTTGGCAGAAGGGCTCCGGCGAAGGGGGCGTTGGGGTTATCTCAGCGGGAACGCATATCCTTTGGCCTACAAAAATAACATTGGGGTTGGTAACCTGCGGATTCGCTCTAACCAGCTGCTGCAGGGATATATTATATTGATTTGCAATCCTGAACATCGTATCCCCCGGTCGAACTGTATATATTGTACCATTAGGGCATGCAGGAGGCTCCGGCAACACAGGGTATGAGGGCTGATAATTGCCGGGAGCACCACCATTTAAGGTGTAGGGTAATCCATAATTATAATACACAAAAAAATCCTCCCCTCTTATAACATAACTCAGTACATTATATGCCGGAGGGAGGTTTTGGTTATCAATATTTACACATTAGAAAGGCACCAGCCCCAGAGGCCAATGCCCTTTTTAATCTACCTGTTCATAAATAGCATCCATATGGTGTATATCCCGGCAAATCCAATCAGGGTGTTAATTACTCTGCCAGCCGGGGAAGCCTTTCCTGCTAGGGATTCCACGAGATCCACCTTAAATATCCCTACAAAGCCCCTGTTTAAACCACTAAATAGCAGCAAGCCCAATGCAATCCAAGTTAACAAATCACTACCCCCTTACCCCTGTAATTTTATTGTATTAGTTCATATATATGAGGGCTAAGGGCTTGTTAGACCTTGCAGCTATTAAATATTCCAATTTTCTATCAATAGCCTCTGTCGAGATTGATAACATTTGTCAGGGGGCTGCCCTTTATGTATGCCTTAAGATTTTCATAGATCATATCGTATTTACGGTAGTTTCTAAGCTCTGATATCCATGAATTATGGGGTGTGATGATCACCCTTTCAAAATCCCAAAGAGGATTATTGGAGGGTAACGGCTCCTCCTCAAAGACATCCAGTGCCACCCCCATCAGCTTGCCCTCCTGCAGATGCTTAATTAAGGCTGCTTCATTTATAATGCTGCCTCTGCTGACATTTATAAGCACCGCCTCCGGCTTCATTGCCTCCAGCTGCTCCTTATCTATTAGATGATGGGTTGCTTCCGTATAGGGTATCGTCAGCACCACAGCATCACTCATCCCCAATACCTCAGTAAGCCTTGCCATCGGATAGCAGCTATGGAAATGCTCTGCCTCGGTGCCTTTGGTATTTACCCCTATAATGTTGACCCCAAAGCCCTGCAATCTCTTTGCCGACTCCTGTCCTATGCTGCCGGTGCCTATAAAGGCTACGGTTTTACCATATAGCTCCAATACGTCCTTATTCATTTTCCACTGCTTCTTATCCTGCTGCTGATATAGTATTCTGCTCTTTTTATAGATTTCCAGCAGCTTCATCACTACCCATTCCCCCATAGGAATACTATAGCCGCCTCTGTTGTTGGTCAATATCATATTATTTTTCTTTACTATATCCATTGGCACCTGGTCGATACCGATGCTGGAGAGCTGAATCCATTTCAAGCCTTTAAATTTACTTATGTCCAGAGTTCTGAAGGGATTATAGCAAACCAGCACCTCTGCATCATCCATCTCCGGTGTATATTCAATCCTGTTCTCCTCGACAATCAGCACATCATAGCCCAATTGTCTGATGGCCTCCATCTCCTGCCTTCCGTAATCGTATGTAAACAAAGCCTTCATACTGTCACTCCCCTTACTATTCTCTTTAGTTTATTATATAGCCAATGGCAGGAAAAATAAACCTGCGTTTATGTGTCAAGGGGACGGTTCGACTGTCAAGGGGACGGTTCTATTGACACATCGCTCTTTACTGTTGAATATCTATATAAGCTGTAGGTAGCGTTTGATTTCAATGGTAATGGCTTTTTTCATAAAGAAGGCCTCCCATAAGCTATACCAGATTAACTGCCATAATTTATGGGAAGCCCAAGACTTCTTAATTTCTTTTTTTCTAAGTTGCCTAATCTATTAATTCCTTTTAACTTTTAAATTGTCCCTTACGCCTTCTGTAAAGCATTAGCCCTGCTGCCGATATGCTAAGTCCCAGCAGATAGTAAATCCAAGGGGCTACCTCACCAGTTTTGGGAAGCTCCGTCGGAAAGCCGGGAGCAAGAGGAATTTCCACAACATCTATCTCAATCAGTATTTCCTCCTCGCTGCCGTCAGGATGAGTGATTATGATTACAAACTCATCTCTGCCAATAAAACCAGGATCAGGCGTATATCTCCAATTTCCATCCTCATCAATTTCTACGCTTCCATGGTTAGGCGGTGTCTTAATTTCAGGGGTTGAGCCCTCTGGCACCTCAACCTCTCCCTCTGTAGGTGTTTCCTCCGGAGTTGTATGGGGTGGTTCTTGCTCCGGCTCCTCGGGAGTTTCTGGTTCTTCTGGGGTTTCGGGTTCCTCAGGGGTTTCCGGTTCTTCCGGGGTTTCAGGTTCTTCTGGGGTTTCCGGTTCTTCTGGTGTTTCTGGCTCAGGTTGAGGTTGTGGTTCTGGTTCTGGAATATATGGAATTGGCTCATTTTCAACCATCACCTGGAAGCTTTGAGCAGATGCATTAATAGTTACACTATACTCCTGCTGATTTAAATAATATCCAAATGGAGCCTTTGCTTCCTTAATAGAATAATCTCCTTTAGGAAGTATTATCTTCGCTATTCCATTATTATCTGTGGTTAGAGTAGCTACAGTGGTTCCTATGGAATTCTTAACGGTAAACTCTGCTCCTCTAAGCACAATATTAGAGTTGGTTTTAGATACCTTTTTAATTTCCAGCTCTCTGTCTAGCTCGTTTTCAACAATTAATTCCTTCTGAGCAGTATCATTAATTGTAAAATTAGTATTTTCATTCAAAATACTATAGCCGCTGGGGGCTTCTATTTCCTTTAGACTATAACTGGCATATTTTAGGCGATTTACATTGATTTCACCAATACTATCTGTGGTTAGTATACCCAGCAGCTTTGTGCCCTTGTAGAATTCGAATTTTGCATTAGGCAGCTTTATACTAGGGTCGTCTACATCTACCTTGGTTAGCCTAAAGCTCCCAACCTCTCCTGTTCCTGTTCCTGATCCTGTTATAAAGGGAGTAAGCACAGTAACTGTGTCGGTACGCATTCCACTATTCACAAGCTCTCCTTCAAAGACCACGCCATTATATACCTTTTTCTCCAGTATTTCATCTAAAATCAGATTGGTCCTGTATTCTATTGTAAGGGTCTCATTGATTGATGTCTTTGAAATTAGGTCAAAAACCTGCGGATCCGTTATTAAAGCCCTTTCCCTTACATTTAGTTCGAATAATTGGTCAAAATCCAGCTCTACTCCTGCTTTATTTTTTACAGTAAAGCTGCTCTCGACAAGTTCCAATCCCTCACTTAAGGTATCCGTCACCTTGATGCTGGAAATTGTAGATTGGCTTTTGTTTAAAGTAATCTTCCAATCTACTGATGAAGTACCATTTAAAGTACCTAGCTTTTCTACAAATTTGTCCCCGTCTGAGTAATTAACATTAGCGGAATAGTTTTCCCCTGCATTCGTCTGGGCTGCATTTGTATACTGGGTTTGGGATATACCTTCAAATATCGTTGTATATTTTACCCTGTAGGGACTGTTGATGATGGCAGGGAATACTAATGTAAATTGGTTGTTTGCAACATCCTCAGTAATAGCTATTCCAGTAGCAGCTAGATCTGTTATTTCTGCTCCCTCAGTTATGCTACCTCCACTGTTTATAGTATAAGGATATATTTTAACTGAGTTAGCCTTTAGCCTTTGATTTCCTACAATGTCATCGGTAACGACAAGATTAGGTATATTTTTAGAGAGATAATTTAAATCTATTTCCCAGTTTATTTCCTTAGCATTGGCATTCAGAGTGCCCTTTTTACTCCCATTCTTCTTGGCAGTATTATTTATGCTGGGAGCCGATGTTCTAACTAAGGGATCGCCCGTCTGTCCCGTCCAGCTGAACTCAGCCCTATTGCCATAGTCCAGATTGCCGTTTGTAGACAGGATATCTGGGTCTATTGTGGTTTTGTAGGCAATCGTATACTCATTATTGTTTACTTGATTGACAAAGACTAGGAAAAAGCCCCTTATCTTACCAGCTTCCTCGTCAGCAGCAATTGTATAATCAGTATCCTTAAGTAAAGTCGTCGTTCCTTTCTTCACATCAATGCTATTAAATTGAGCAGCTGTCATTAAGTGGTCTGGTCTAAAATCATCCTTTATAGTAAACCCATCTAAGCCATTCCTTCTTGGATCGATCTTGATTTCCCAGCTTAATTCCTGAGTCTCATAGTTTATGCCTTTGTTTTGCTTGTTATAGGTGTTTTGTATTGTAGCCCCCACAGAGCCCTGATGGCTTATGGTTCCTATAGTTCCTGCATTAGTAAAGGTTCCGCTACTATGTGTCGTAATTGTAGTACGATACCTTATCCTGTAGGCTGTAGTAATATCACTGCTAAAAACAATGTCAAAAGCAGTTATAGGGTCTGTTAATGGGTCTTCCCCCTTATAATCAACAGTATAATCTGTAGTATTCACTAATGGAGCCCCCTGAGTTATACCACCATCTGTTGCAGCTTTGTTGATGGTTAAGGGATAAACAGTAATACCATGCCCGTAATCCAGCTTAAGATGAGGCCCCATGACATCTTGTATGGTTTGTGTACCAGTGGAAACTTCCGCCAGATTTACATCTACTGTCCAATCTATATACTTGACATCATTATAGCCTACATGAGATGTTCCTGTTTTGTGCAGCATTTTACCCTTTCTAACGGTAACACTATCACTCATAGGGGTAACTACCTCGCTGCCACTCTCCCCTTGAGAAAGTATTGCATTATTAGTAAAGGAAATAGTGTCGTTGTTATTGAATAGGTAATCGGGGTCTATTTCTGTCGTATATTCCACTTGATATTCAGAATTTATGTTAGCCCCAAAATCTATAGCAAATGACGTAGGATTAACGGCATCATCAAAGCTGATACTAAAGCTGCTTGTTACATCCGTATTTCCCGGCTGACTATAAACCTTTATACTTTCCTTTCTAAGCTTTAGACCCGAAGGTATACCATCCTCAAGCTTGGCATTTTTCAGTTCATATAGGGATTTGTTAATATTTATGGTCCAGTTTATTTCATCGGCATTAAAGGCATCTGCGGTTGCCCCTTCCTTTTCAATCAGAGGCCCTCTTGTTACAGTTACGATGGCGTTATCTGTTGCTCCATTGAAGGAGGCATCGTTCTCGTAGTCAAAAACCGTTTGTGTAGTATCAATTTGATTGCTGTCTATTCTAGTGTCGTACTCTATTCTATAGGCACTGGCGATACTATTATCAAAGGTTATTTCCAGAGTATTACTTAAGAGATCGTGTGCTATAGAGTAATTTGCAGGATCATATTCAGCCCCTAAAGCAGCACTTCCGTTGGAGTAAGTGGCTAAATTATAAATTTTTATAGTGCTTTCTAGCAATTCCAATCTGCTGTCAATTATATCCGTTATAATCGGTGAATTAACCGCCTGTAGATTTCTATTGATATCTAGTCTCCACGAAATAATATTGGGGTCCGATGCGCTTTGCTGCCCATTTTTATCTAAGGCCTTGCTGCCTGTGGGTGTATTAAAGTTAACGTTATATACCTTTTGCTGGCTGCCTCCAAAGGGGACTATTAATTCATATGGAATCTCAACCGTCATTTCATCTACCTTAAAGCTTAGCTTAAATTCTACAGTACCATGGACATTTGATTCCGTTTCTGGCAAATCACTCAGGGTTAGAATCAGCTTGTATTCTGAAACATCTATGAACCATGTGCCATAGGGTTCACTTCCACCAACCAAATCAAAGGGACCAACATCATAGCTTCCCAAGTCAAATACATTAGGGATAGGAACCTCTATACTGGTGCCTTCCGAAGTTAGGTCAGTATCATCAATACGCCATATGTACTTAAAATCCACCTCGGTATCTTGATCTAGACCTCCAGGATACTCATTTAGCGGTGTCCCATCGACATAAATTTCAACATCAGAAATTCTGAAGTTGTCGGTGCCATCACTTCCGAATACATAACCAAAAGGTGCCGGTATCAAAAAACTAATGATCATCAATATGGTAATACCTAGGTTTAATAGCTTCGTCCTCTTTCGTTTGAGTAGCCTCTCCATCCGTGTCAATAAGATTACCTCCCTTATTCTTAAACAATTTCTAAACTAATTTAACTTATACCATCAATATGATGAAATTAATCATATTTTTTTAGGGCTTCCGTCCTAATTTATAGTGCTTAAGTCCTATATAAATGGAGAGTTCTAGCTGTAGCTTTAAATTCCTTCTTTTGTCAGTAAATATTTTCATGTTAACTTTTTCCACTGTATTGGATGGTTAATGTAAAAGTTAATTAATTTCATCCATTCTCCTGTGTCAAGCTTTGCCATAGTTGTTCTATAGGCACATTTTTTGAAATACAGATATGAAGAAGCATTATTGCTTCTACCTTATGAAAACAAAAAACGATAGAGAATAAACTCCCTATCATTTTGCCTTAATATTCTAATATGATTCCTTAGTGCTAGAGCGGCAGATACATTTCATATTGGGCAATATCCTTTTTTACAAAGCCTAGTCGTCTAGCAAAGCCTGTCACGGATGCATTATTGGGAAAGCTCAAATGAAGTGTCTTTATCTTTAACTCCTCGACTGCTTTACAAACTAATACCCTTGCCAGTCCTCGATTTCTTTCAGAGGACTTCGTCCATAAAAAGTGAATGCTTCCGCTTGAATGAATACTTAAGGCTGCTACCAGTAGGTCCCCCTCATAATAACCAAAGTGCTTTATACTAGACTTCTTTTCCATGTAATCAAAATCATTTTGCCAATTAATATGTATATCGCCTAGCTGCTGTGACATATTTTTGACCTTCTTAAGGGATATCTCCTGTACTTCGAGTAGCGCCTCAGTTTTATTTCCCTGCTCCTCCACCACATAGGAATAGTAGCTAAGGTCATATATCTTTTCATACCCAAGCTTTTTATAAAAGCTGATAGCTCGATGATTTCCAACTATTACCTCTAGAAACATCTGTTTACAGCCATTATCAAGGGCAGCCTGCTTATGCAGCTCAAATAGCCTTTTGCTTACTCCCCTACCCCTATACTCAGGATCAACACCGAGGGTGCCACACCTAATAGTCCTTATACCCTCATACTCCTTTATTCCCCCAAGTATTACTCCAATTGGCCTGGCATCCTCAAAGGCTATATAGGAGTTTTCCAGCTGGTTGCCTTCCGGACCAAAGAAACGCTCCATAAAGGCCTCCTGTGTAAGCTCCATTTTGATTATGTAATCGCAAAAGCCCCTTTGAAAGGCCTGGAAAATATCCTCCTGCCTAGTGTCTTGGCAGCATTCATATATGATCATTTCAAATCCTCCCACCTATTTATTGAAAAACTCTATAGAATATAGCTTTACATCCATTTTTTGTCTATGATAATTATAGCACTTAATGAGATTACACCAAAATAATGTATTCTTGGAATATCTAACATCTCTGTTATAACATTATTCTAATGTATAAATAAATACAAAGTGAAATAATAGTATTTGATAAAAAAGGATGACAAGATATTGAAGGTCTATCCTGTCACACTTAGATTTTTCCTAATAGAGTTTGTTTTTTATGTTATTGATTCTTAGTTCATCCATTGTTTGATTTTAAAGAGCCGTAATAGTGTTCCAGTCATGCTACGGAGATCCTTGTAACTACAACTGCATTCCCTGAAAGAATAATGCTCACGCTGTATGGCTTTTAACCTTATCTGAAATATAAAAACACCAGAGAGTTGAATGTATTATTCCATTCAACTCTCAGGTGTCAATAGAACCGTCCCCTTGTCACCTATTTCCTTAGGGCTATGTCTGTTAGCGTTGCATTTTTATTTCTTTCCTTAACCCGTTCTATAGACCATTCGTTTTGGAACAGTAGAACTGGTCTTTCATCCTCGTCCTGAACTATCAGGGTGTCCATTGTTACTCCGAACTCATCTGGGTCGAAGTTTTCCATTTGTACCCAACGGATATGCTTGTAGGGCAGCATTTGCATACTGATGTCTACACCGTATTCATTTTGAAGACGATATTCCAGCACCTCGAATTGCAGTATACCTACAACCCCAACTATTAGCTCCTCTGTACCGATATTTGGTCTCTTAAATACCTGAATTGAGCCCTCCTCCGCCAGCTGGCTGATGCCTTTTAGAAATTGCTTACGCTTTAAGGAGTTTTTTGCATATATCTTGGCGAAATGCTCCGGCGCAAAAACCGGGATTCCTTCATATTGTAGCTTTGATTGGTCCTCACATAGGGTATCACCGATTCTGAATATCCCTGGATCATGGACGCCTATGATATCTCCAGGATAAGCCTCCTCCACCACGACCCTGTCTTGAGCAAGGAATTGTGTTGGCTGTGATAATCTTACCTTTTTATTTTCCTGAACATGATTTACCTGCATGCCCTTTTGGAATTTGCCGGAGCATATTCTTATAAAGGCGATTCTGTCTCTGTGGGTTGGATTCATATTTGCCTGGATCTTAAATACAAAGCCTGTAAAATTAGGGGTCTCGGGATCTATTTCCCCTAGATTGCTTTCCCTTGACAGGGGTGGTGGCGTCAGCTCCAGGAACTTTTCTAGGAAGGGCTGAACACCAAAGTTTGTCATGGCACTTCCGAAGAATACTGGAGTTAGTTCACCCTTAAGTATTTTATTTAAATCAAAGTCGTCACCTGCGCCATCCAGTAGCTCTATATCTTCCATAAGCTGCTGGTGCAGCTGATTACCCAGTAAATCCTTAAAGTTTTCGTCTGTAACATCACCCTTCTGGGATGAAACCACTGACTGTCCATGATTTCCGTCACTGAAGACCTCTATTTGAGACATTTGTCTGTTAAATACGCCTTTAAAGTTACCATCCGTACCAATAGGCCAGTTTACAGGATACGCTCTAATGCCCAGCACGCTTTCGAGCTCTTCGATTAGCTCAAAGGGGTTTTTACCCGCTCGGTCCAGCTTATTTATAAAGGTGAAAATAGGTATTCCCCTCATCTTACATACATGGAATAGCTTCTTGGTCTGAGCCTCCACACCCTTTGCACAGTCTATTACCATTACTGCACTGTCAGCCGCCATCAGGGTTCTATAGGTGTCCTCACTGAAGTCCTGATGCCCAGGGGTATCCAATATATTAATACAGTAGCCATTATAGTCAAATTGCAGAACACTGGAGGTTACGGAAATACCTCTTTGCTTTTCTATTTCCATCCAGTCGGATACAGCATGCTTTTGTGCCCTTCTGGACTTAACGGAGCCTGCCAATCGGATAGCGCCTCCATACAGCAGAAGCTTTTCTGTCAGTGTGGTTTTTCCTGCATCGGGATGGGATATTATAGCAAAGGTTCTTCTTCTTCGCACTTCTTTAAAAAATTCAACTTGTTGCGTCATTTTATATCCTCTTTCTATGGTTATTTCAAAACGTCTCAATACAACTGATTTTAACTTTTTGAGTTTCCTCTGTCAACACCGGAGGGCGATATTTAAAGACCAATAGTAGGTCAAGGTCAATGTTTTATGTAATGACAAAAACTAGACATTAAAAAAGACATGGTCACCTAACCATATCTTTTCTTAACTATTGCTATTTTAACACATATTCTTTATAAAAGCTTGATTTTTTTAAGGCTAGACCCAGAGGAATGAATAATACTGCTCCGCCGAAGCCCTGCAGCAAATCACTCGGGAAGCCACCAACTAAGGCTGCTGTAAAATCACCATACATAATTGTAGCTGTAGCTAAATAACCGGTGGCCATCCATATAGCGCCCACTGACATAGCCAATATATTTCTGACATTCAATAAGGATTCACCTTGCTGCTCTGCAATTGCTCCTACGATATAGCCCATAAGGCCCTTTATAATCAAGGTTGGCAGGGCATATGCAGTGTAGCCCAGTAAAAGATCCGCCAATGCTGAACCCATACCTGCCGCTACTGCTCCGTGACGTTTGCCGAATAATACTGCCGCTAAGAATATCATACTGTCACCCAAATGTATATAGCCTTGTGTGGCAGGAATAGGCACCTTTATAATCATGGTGGCTACTGCCACTAAAGCTGTTAATAACCCTATTAGGGTTAGATCCCGCACAGACAACGAATTTTTCATACTACATCCTCCTTAAATTGTATGTATATTGTATCGCTTTTTAAATACAATTTAATTGTAGCATAAAACATTTTATCTGTAAATCCTAAAAATCTGTATTTTACAACGTTTTTCGTATCGATACAATGCAATCTCATTTCATGAAGGGCCACACAAATATTGGTCTATAGATCAGTCTGCCTCCTTCTCGGCAGCTCTCCATAAGCGAAAGCTTTTCTACCACTATCCTTTTAGTATCAGGCTTTAGCTCTCCTTCAATAGCCTCAATGCTGCTATTAAGTACAATCTCTCTTCCAAGGGTAAGATGAGGATTATAGCCCCTATCCTCCGGTGGTATGCCTATCTTGACTAGATGCTTATCCAGCACACTGTATAGCTTCCTCAGGCCAGCAATGTCACCCTCTACTCCCGTCCATAAAATAATCCTATTTTTACGTTGAAAATATCCTAGATCGGCAGTATAAAGGTCAAAGGGCTTAATCTCTTCGGCAGCAGCCGTAACAGCTCCCTTTATTTCCGATAGTAAGCTTAGGTCCACTTCACCTATAAATCTTACTGTAAGATGCAGGTTTTCTCTGTGGGTAAAATTACCCCTGCTGCTGTGCTTGACAGCAATTTGCTGAATTCCGCTTAAGTAGCCCTTTACCTCCTCCTCCAGCTCAATAGCTATAAATACCCTCATTTGCTTCACCTCCCTAGTGCTTTCCTATGGCTTATGCCTTCTTTGGAGGATCTGCTCTTTTTCCCGCCATATGCTCAATATCCATTCTGACAACCGCAGTCGCATTCCCGGATCTTGCAATATACGCCATGCCTTCCTCTACAAATTCCGGGCTAAGCCTTTCTATTATCAGCTTCAAGGCCTCCAGCTTTTCCTCATCCTCCACCACCACTGCTGTGCCAAAGGCCACAACGCTCTCAAAGGTAGTGGTAAATCTCTGGGGTATGATTTCATTTCCACCGTATATTGTGAAGCACACCTTATTATTGTCCTTGATATTGTCCAGCTTATGGCCCTCCAAGGCACAATGGAAATATATTTTGTTATCGATGTATACGTAATTTACAGGCACGCCATAGGGCTGACCCTCCTGGTCCACGGTTGAAAATATACCAACATCCTGCCTTTTTAGCAGCTGCTGTGTCTCCTCCATGGATATTTCCTTATTCTTTCTTCTCATTTCTCTCATTACTTTGCCCCCTAACTAGTGCCTTGCATCACTTAAAATATTTGATATCTCCCGGTATAATCCCCCTGTAGCTGCGTTGTCGTCGATCGCAATATTGCTCGATATTCCTCCTCCAGCGCCTTGCTACAGAAAAACTCTCCCCGGGATTAACCTCAGCTTTTAAATAACGCAATACACTATCTTTTGCTTATATTATACACGCAAAAACATCTTTGTATATATGGAAAATGCTTTTATTTGAGTTATAATCAGCAGCCAAATGCATATGAAGAATAAATCCACCGCAGGATTAAGTATAGCGCCATTTATGGCAATATTAATCACAACCAGCAGGATAAATATCGGCAACAAAATTACTATGGCGCCCCATTGATATGCCCAATACTGCTGTGTCCTCGATATTGGATAAAGCCTTAGCCATACATTGTCCTTTAGGTTATACCAGAGGGACATCAGGAAATCACTCAATAGCAGGCTAATAAGGAGTATTCCTATTCCTGCCAACAGGCTATTCTTCAAAATCAAAATAGCCCCCAGCGACGCAGCTGAAAGCTGCAATATCAATGAGATGTTTCCTTTTCCCCTAACGATCATTCTGTAATATAAAAGCAGCAGTGCTCTTTTTTCATCAAAGGGGAGAAACCTATCCCAGGTGAATAGCGCATTTGCTATTTTACTGGCCTTGATTTTTACCGAGCCCTTTTCTATTGGCGCCGTCTTCAATAGAGTTGCATAATTATTGGCTCTGCTATTGGTCTCATCTGTGATCCATCGGTTCCAGGGGATGGCATTCAGCTTCTTAAGATAAGTGGAAATTATCAGCATAATGGTCATTCCACAGAGATTTGTAATAATCAAATAGCTGCTCATAATTCCAGAAAGCCAAAGCCCTAAATATCTGTAGCCTACAATCCATATAATAGAATAAAAAAGCACCTTTGTTATCTTTCTGATATTGCGACTGTTGATTTGATATATGAAAAAGGACAAATTCATGTATATAAGCTTAAACAACAGGCCCACCAGCCAAAACAACCAAAGGCTAATATGCCATTGTCCCACAGAGGAAAGGAAGAAATATAAGGTAAGGCTTGCCAAGCTCCATATTAAAAGGGCAATGGCTTCACTCAGTCTAAAGGAATAGAAGGCAAAGGCCTTGCCATGCTGATTTAACGGTGTCAGAAATACCTCATCTGCGTTTTTCAAAAATCCCTTATAGGAGCCGGAGGCCATTGCCGCCAATATTACCAGCTGAAGTATCATAACCCAATTTCCCTGAGTTATGGTTTCTCTGTATTGATAAATTCTGGATAGATTATAGTGTAAAGCTGCACCTACAAAGAATAATGTGTAAATCAGTATTACAGCATCAAATTGGAAGGCAATAAACTTATAATATATCGTTGTAAGATATTTTATTCTCTTAACCCAAAGCCCTTGAATTGCCTCCATTATACCGCCTCCACCAATCTATCATACATATCCAGCAGGCTACCATTTTCCATTTTAGTCCTAAGCCGCAGCTGCTGCAGGGTTCCATTAAATATCAGCTGTCCGCTATTCACTATCAGAAATCTATCACATATCCTCTCCGCACTGTCTAAAACATGGGTGCTCATTATAATACCCACATTGTCCTGTCGTTTTTTAAGCATTATGTCGATTAATGATTTGGTAGCCTTCGGGTCCAAGCCTATAAAGGGCTCATCAAAAATTAACAGTGATGGCCTAAGCAGCAGCATGCACATGATCATTACCTTTTGCTTCATTCCCTTTGAGAAGGAGTTGGGAAAATGCTGTAGCTTGTCCTGCATCTGGAATATTTCTAAAAGCTGATTTCTTCTTTCTTTGTATAGCTGCTCAGAAATTTTATTGGCCATAGCTGTAAACTCTAAATGCTCCTGTAGTGTCAGCTCGTCATAGAGCATTGGAATCTCCGGAACATATGCCAGCTTTCCCTTTATAGCATCGTAATCCTCCTTCAGGTCCACCCCCTCCAGCTCTATTGTCCCTGACATTAGGGGCAAAATTCCCAGAATGCTTTTTATTAGGGTGGTTTTTCCTGCACCATTAGCACCAATAAGACCTACTATTTCTCCCGCCTCTATTTCAAAGGATACATCCTCTATTATTTTCTTCCCCTCGTAGCCCCCTGATATCGCATCAACCTTTAGTACCATCATTTTATCTCCTCCTGCATTTTTCTGTTATTTATATGAGTTTACTTATAGTAAAATTGTTCCCTTAATTAGGGTAAGGACATGATATAAGCTGCAGACTCTTGATGAATTCCGAGGCCAGCTGAAGAAGCTTGCTATTTCAGCAAAGGAATAATCCTTCTCCGTGCCTTAGGAGGATGCATATCGGTTTTTTCAGCATTGACAACCATGGTCTACTCCTTCAACAATATTCTTAACTTTTCTATTTCCCGGGAAAAATTAGTCGAAGTAAATCACTTCATATTTTAATTGTATCCTTTGTCGACAAAATATCTTCAATAAATTTTAAAGTGTTTAAAATATTTCCATATACTGTGCTATAATTTTAATAACATGCATTTAATCATAAAGTTACACACTAATGCCACGTCGCAGTTAAAACTTAGGTTAGACTCTGAGGAAAAATTTATATAGCGAGGCTAAGGAAGAAGTAATATCGAGTAATATTGCGACTGATGACAACGTAGCTATTTGGAGATATAAACAGGCATTACTAAGAATTTAATTGCGATGAGGCGATAATTATTACGAAGCTACAAAATATATCATAGGAGGTTGCTATATGGCATTTGAACTGAAGAAAATTGCTGCCTTAGGTAATGGGCTGAAGATTAATACAGGTAAAAATGGCGTCAGCATAAGCGGCAAGGTAAAGAAGGTAAAGGTTACTGTTGGACCCAAGGGAATAACGGCCTCAGGTGAAATACCGGGAACTGGCATTGATTTCACCCATAATATCCCCCTGCCCTCTAAAAAGAAAAAGGCCAGTATTGAGGTTATTGAAAAGGGCAGCAGCTTTAGCTTCCTTGCTCAGGAGTATCCAAAGGAGCTAAGAAGCCGATTCTATTATCTGCAATCCCTTCTAGGGGTCATAGGAATATTGCTTATTTTTATCACCTTCAAATACTCCTATGCCTTTATTGGCGGTATCGCTTGTATATATGGCAAGGGCTATTGGCGAAAAATTACAGACCCTGCCCTACACCATTACAAAAATGCCTATAAGCATTTTAGAACCAAGAAGTACAGGCAGTGCGTTGAGGAGCTGGATAAGACCTTAAAGACCCCTGAAATAAGCAGGGATCTGATGCTGGTACAGGCTGAATGCTTACTGGAGCTGGAGGACTTTGATGGAGCCTATACAATTTATTCTAAATACTTCATGCTAAAAAATCCTGATACCCTAGCTTCTAAGGAATACATCCCTGCCATAATGAATGCTGCTCTGCTTTGTGTCGAGAAGGGAGACTATAGGCTATTAATACAGCTGGCGGAGGCTCTGCCGGATGAAACCCTCGACAAGGTGGAATACAAGACTTGGAAGCATTACTTCAGGGCAACAGCCTTTATGGAGGAAGGAAACCATCAGATTGCAATAGATGCCTTTAAAAATGCTGTCGGAAGAAAGCAAAGGATGGAGGAGCCCTATATAGACAGCCATTATAAAATGGCCATTTGCTATTACCAGCTAGGAAAGACTAATCTTGCAAAGCAGTCTATTCAAAAGGTTTATAGCTATAATACCAGCTATAAAAATGCCGCTGCAATATATAATAGCCTAGATAAAGGCGAAGGAATCGAGGCATATATAGATTAACGTATCATAGGTGTCACGAGGACGCTTCGTTTGACACGTGTCACTGTGTCACGGGGACGCCAGGCTGTGTGGTAATTAAATATAAGACATTTATATACTAGATATAGCTAAATACAATGTTCAAGTTTCTGTATATAGTATTCCGAATAAGTAAAGTTGGAATTACCACACAGTCTGACGCTTTGTTTGACAGGCCGCAACTCCCTGTGTACTCTGAAATGCCCCTTGATATATATTCCTATTCCATTAATGAGGATGTATTCATTGAAATATAAACTACAGTAATTTCAGTGTTTTATATGAAAAGCTAAAACGTGTCAAACAATACGTCCCGCTGACACACACACTGACAAGCAAAGCGTCCTCCGTAGCAAAGAGGACGCCTTTTATATGACTCATTTTGTGTAATACTAGAAATATGAGATGTTAACTTTGTATTTCCTAAGTCTTTGAATCTAATTGCATGTCAAGCAAAGCATTCCACTGACCCCTTCTCTTCGAACCCCGACGTGTCAAACAAAGCGTCCCCTTGGCAGGTTTTATTTGCTTAATTGTATGAACTTCTCTATATCCTCTGCAATCAGCTTCAGAGAGCTTCTCCAGAAGCTAATATCGGTTACATCTATATCCATTATTTTTGCAACCTCTTCTATCGTCATTTTACCTGTTGCAGCCAGCAGCTCCCTATAGCTTTGAGGGAAGGTGCTTCTGTCCTTAAGATATCGTGAGTAAAGACCCTTTGAGAACAATAGTCCGAAGGCATAGGGGAAATTGTAGAAATGCCTTGTTGGATAGTAGTAGTGAACCTTATTTACCCACATATACTGGTGTAAATAATCGTGGTCCAGTCCGTCACCATAGGCCTTTTTCTGCGCCTCCAGCATGATGCTGTTTAGCTGATTTACAGATAGCTGCTGCTGTCCTCTTCCTTCAAATACTGCAGTTTCGAACAGATATCTGCTGTAGATATCCACTACCACCTGTGCTGCTTGTGTAATTTCATTTTCCAATATGGCAAAGCCATCCTCCTTGGAGGCCCTTTCCAATGCATCCTTTACCAATATCGTCTCTGCAAAGATGGAGGCGGTTTCAGCTAAAGGCATTGGATATGTGCTGTTTAATATGCTTTCCTCTGTTAGACAATGTCCATGATAGCCGTGGCCCAGCTCATGGGCCAGGGTTGTTACATTCTTAAAGCTACCATCAAAATTTGCTAGTATCCTGCTCTGCTTTATTGGGTGTATATTGGCACAGAAGGCGCCTCCACTCTTGCCGGGATAAACCTCTGTATCTAGCCAATTATTATCGAAGGCATTTTTTACATAATCACTAAGCTCTGGGCTGAAGCTTTTGAAATTTGAGACTATATAATCCTTCGCCTCCTCTAATGAATATGTCAAATTGGACTCCCCCATGGGGGCAAACAAATCATAGAAGGGCAAGCCTTTTTTGTGTCCTAAAAGCTCCGCCTTACGCTTGAAGAATTTATGGAACTCCGGCAGGCTCTCCACCATAGCCTGCAGCATTGCATCCAACGTTTTGCTAGTCATTCTGGAGTTCATTAGGGTTTCCTCCAGCGGTGATTTAATACCTCTTAATTGTGAGGTGGTTATGGTCTCACCCTTGATTCCATTTAGGCATGCGGCTGACGACTGAACAATTTTCTCGTAGGACTTAAGCTCTGCCTCATAAGCAAGCCTTCTGACATTGGCATCCTGATGGAAGGCCATATTTCTCACCTCGGGAAGGGGTAAGGACTTTTTTTCACCATCAATATTGATATCCACCATCAAGGTTGCAGTCAGAATCTGCTGTAGCTTAGACCATGATACACCACCGGTATTGGACATTTTAGATATTATGTATTCCTCCTGATCCGACAGCATATATTTGCTCTTGCCCACCAACTCCTTCAGATAGAAGCGATGCTCCTGCAAAAAGCTTGAGCTGGAGATAACCTCATCAAGCCCTTCCACTTTACTCAACCATTTTTGAAACAGCACCTCTCCCTTTGTAAATTCAGAGATTCTATCCTGAATTCTTCCCATAGCAGCTAAGGCCTTTTCATTCTTGGCGTTAGTACTCAAGGAAAGGTTAGAAAACACCGCCAGCTTGGTTACGCAATTGCTGATTTCTATCCTCATGTATAGATATTCGGTTATCTTTCTTGCTGAATCGTCGAAGCTTTGGAAATTCCGATCCACCAGCTCCTTCATCAGACCGATATAGTTCTCCACCTGCTGAAAATCTCTGACAAAGGCCTCGTCCTCAAAGGAGGAATACAAAACACTTAAATCCCATCTCATTATTCAACACCCCTTTTGAAATATTTTTATATATTACAAATTTAATCCGATATGAATATTATCTCGTATATCGAAATATTTTTCAATATATTTTAAATATTTTGATTTCAAAGACCAAAAAACAACAACACAGGGGGACGGTTCTTCTGTGTCGTTTATGTGTGAGGACAGGAACGATTATGCTTTTCATTTTTGTAAACTTTTACTGTCAATGGCCGCCTCCTTGATTTTAGCTTGCGAAGCCAGGATCATTATATCATTGGAGCTTTTTTCTTCACTTCTTGGCTACTTATTATTCCAATCTCGCAGCCTACCTGGGAGGTTGGGGCTTCCATGATGCTCAAGGCACTTCACTATTCATTATTCTCTTTAAAACAACACAAAAGAACCGTCCCTCTGTGCACTCTGTGTTCCATGTTTTTCTCTAAAAAAACAACACAGGAGAACCGTCCCCCTGTGTTGTTTTCTACTCGCTTAGTCTTATACCATCCTCGGAGGTTTGTATCTTTCGTTCCTTCAGAAGCCTACCTATAGCCCTTTTGAAGGCATTTTTGCTCATGGAAAAATATCTTTTTATTTCCTCTGGGTCACTTTTATCGGTTAATGGCAGGAAGCCTCCCTTGTAATTCAGCAGCTCTAATATTTCCTCGGCATCTATGTTCATTTGCTGATGGGCCGGCTGCTTTGTTGAAAGGTCAACTCTTCCGTCCTCCCTCACCCTTATAACCCTGAAGCTGCCACGATCTCCCACCTGCAGGTCCTTATACTTTTCTGAATTATGGACGAAGCCATAGTATTTGTCCTCTATGGCTATAAAGGCACCTAAATTAGGGTTTATGCTATATACTGTCCCTTCAACGGTCTCCCCTGAGTTGTATTTTCCCTCTGCTGTAAGGCAATCATCAATTCGCATAGTTCCGCACAGCCTATCACTTTTGTCGTCCACATATACCTTAATAAGATATCCCTTCCCCACCTTTACTCTGGTGGTTTGCTCCTTTATAGGCAGCAGCAAATCCTTTGAAAGGCCCCAGTCTAAAAAGGCTCCGATGGGAGTTACGTCCACTACCTTTAAATAAAGCATATCTCCTGCCTCAGCCATAGGCTTATTGACCGTGGCTATGAGACGATCCTCGGAGTCTCTATAAACAAATACATTTAAAATGTCACCTTCAACTGAGCCCTCCGGCAGCTCCCTATTGGGAAGTAAAATATCTCCTGTTTTATCATCATCAACCCTTAAAAAGGCTCCCACGCTGGTTAATCTATCAATTGTTAGTGTATTGGTTTTTCCTACTTTTATTTTCAATTTCATCCACCTCGTATTTTTACTTTAGCATTTCATATTGTATCATATATTATTATTAATTTGGTATTTTTTTCATTGCAGATTATAATTCGAGTACATTGCTACTCAACCAAAAATGCGACAGTAACGCCTTATGAGAACGGCTCCTGTCGCATTTAATACTTTTATTCCTTATCCATCATGCCCTTTTCCGCCATCTCTACCATCTTTTTAGTCATATTTCCGCCAATTTTTCCACCCTTAAATACATTTGCTCCGGGTGTTGTCATGCTGCCGTCCTTTTGACCAAAGTTAGCCTCTATTCCCAGCTCATTGGCTATTTCCAGCTTTAGCTGAGTTAAAGCCGCTAAAGCATTGGGATCTGCTGCTTCTCTTCCCATAAAACCTCTCCTTTCCTTATACTTAGTATTATTCTTTTACATTTAAGCTTTAAAATGTAAGGAAATTTAAGGGACTATTTGATTGCTTTAAAAATCAAGCGCAGTAAGAATTTTTGTGCCTCAGAAACTAAATATTAATATTGGTAAATTCCTTAGTGAATTTGCCATATAGCATGCTTCTTACAATAAACCACGACACCAACGAGACAGCAGCTATAAGCATTACAGTAGCATCCATGCTTAGAGAAAGAATTCTTATCAGCAGGAATAAAACGCCTCCGTAAATTACCCTTAGACCCAGTGATATCATAACATTTAGATTGTTCTTTACAGCAGCAGTGGGATTTGACCAATTCAAAAATGGTCTTTTAATATTTACAATGATATCTGCCGTTGCCAGCAGCAAAGTTACTGCAATACAGAGTACTGCTGAGATAAATATCTGCATTGGGTTAACAGGGATGATCAACAGGGCTGTAGCCCCCAATAATAATGAGCCAAATAAGCTTATGACAATTGTTGAAAGAACTCGATATCTTATATTTTGCTGTGGGGTAATAGGTAAAACCAGTGTCTCCCAGAAGGCCTTGCCCTCCCTTGATATTACTGTTGCAGATATATTTCCTATTATGGCTGGTGTAGCCAGAATTCCGCTATAGATTATTGTAACAAAGGGCTGTAAAGCTGGCTGCCTGAATACATCCATCGTCATCTCACCTGTAAAAAAGCTTATGCCGAACATTAAAACTGGTACGAAGAGGGACAAAAAGGTGTTCAGGAAAAAGGTGGGATTGTGCAATATAATTTTTATATGCCTTTTTACCAGCTGATGGCCCACCGACTGTTTTTTATAATAAAGCCTGCCCTTGCCGATACCTCTGCTGCCCTCTACATTGTAGGCCTGAAGTGCTTTTCTGTAAAAGGCTCTGGAAATAATGCTTAGAGAAACCAGCAATACTACATTTAAGCCCAGGAACAATAAGGTATCGAGAAGGGAGCCCTGAAGCATTTTTGTGAGCCAGATGCTGGGTGGAAATCTATAGCCCACAAGCCTCAAAAAACCGTCCTCTCTACCCATCATTTCCTGAATTACTTCAGGTCTAATTTGTAGCCTTACCATGACCAGCTGAATCCCTACGATAAAGCCCAGCAATATTATGTTTCCTGCAATGGCGAGTATATTCTTGTTGCCTTTATTGCTGAAGAACCGCATCATAACAATAACCATCAGCATAGCCACAAGGATAGGTATAATCGGTGTTATTAGCAAGGCAATTATTCCCGTCAAAATGCTTAAAAGCTGTCCTCCATAATAGATTTGAAAGAAAATTGAAGGCCCCATCATAATGGTGCTTAGACCAAGGGTATACATATATATGGTGCTAAGCTTTGAATAAATGATTACATTTTCACTAATAGGCAAGGTTGCCAGCAGCTTTAAATCCTTGGCATAGAAAAATACCGATATAATTAGCGGAATTGAAGAAATAAAGGCAATAAAGGCGGTGGACAAATACATATAGGTAACCGTTAGCTCCGGATAGCCTGCATGATAAAAGCTTCTGTAAAGAAGGCTTGAGATCTGGTACATGGGCATTAATAATGCCAGCATCAGACCCACAATCAGGAATTTACCCAGCTCTTTGTTTTTAATATTCATACCGCTTTGATACTTGCTAAAGAACTCCTTTAGCTGGATTTTGGTGAGTGCTATTACCTTATTCATCCTTGGTCATCTCCAGGAAAATTTCCTCCAAGGAGGTATCATTCTTCTGCTTTATGTTTTCTAAGGTATCACAAGCGATTAGCTTACCCTTATGTATGATAGCCACCCTATCACATAGATTCTCCACTACCTCCAGCATATGGGAGGAAAAGAACACCGTACCGCCGTTTTTACAGTGCTCCTTCATTATATCCTTTAGCATTTTATTGGACTGAGGGTCCAGCCCCACCATAGGCTCATCCAAAATAAAGAGCTTGGGATTGGGCAATAGTGCGCCGGATATTAAAAGCTTCTGCCGCATTCCATGGGAATATGAGCTGATGGAGTCCTTCAAAGCATTATAAATTTGAAAAACCTTGGTAAACCTTTCAATTCTCTCCTGCCTTACAGCTTCAGGGATATCATACATATCAGCAATAAAGTTCAGATATTCTATTCCTCTTATGCCATCAAAAATTGTAGGATGGTCAGGAACAAAGGTGAAATTTCTTTTAGCCGCCACCGGCTCCCTGTTGATGTCTTTTCCATTAATCCTTATTTCTCCTGTGGTGGGGGCAAGAATTCCCGTTATCATTTTAATGGTGGTGGTCTTTCCGGCACCATTGGGGCCAATAAAGCCTATGATTTCCCCCTGATTAATTTCGAGGGAAAGACTGTCAACGGCCTTTTTTTCATGATCATAGCTTTTACTAACATTACTAATTACTAACAAAAGCCTGCACTCCCTTCTTATTAGATTACCTTATATATATAGAAGGTTAATTGTTAAAAAATGTTCGAACTTTTCAATAAAAATTTTAGGGACGGTGAGGCCTCAACAGCCTTGAATCCCGTCCCTATAAATTAGCTAGATATTATTCTGCTGCGGTATAAAAGCATCTCTTAGGAGAAGCAATTTTCCCTTCATCCTTCAATGCCTTAATTGCCTTATCTATTTCCTTCTTATCCAATCCGGAGACCTCTGCAATATCCCCTGCCTTCATAGGCTCTCCAGATTCCTTTAAAACCTTTAATACAGCATCATTTGCACTCATTGTGATTGCCTCCCTAATTATTATATTATTTTTCCCAGCGGCCATAAATTCCGCAGGGCAGTATAACCTTTGTGTTTGATACAGGAATACCCACTTCTCCGCTATTGGCTTTTCCTCCATGCTTTTTGCCTACCGTAAAGCTTAGGATATTTGAAAGCACCTGTGGAGAAAAGCCTGTGGTATAGGAATTTATTAAAAAGAAAATCGGGTCCTCTGAAAGTATGTCTACACATTCTTCGACAAAGCCAAATAGCGAATCCTCAATCTTCCAAATTTCGCCCTTAGGGCCTCTGCCATAGGAGGGAGGGTCCATAATTATGGCATCATAGGTATTACCCCTTCTCTTTTCCCTTTGAACGAATTTCATAACATCGTCGACAATAAAGCGGACGCTCCTATCCTGTAGGCCCGAAAGCTCTATATTTTCCTTTGCCCATTGAACCATGCCCTTGGAGGCATCCACATGACATACCTCTGCCCCCGCCTGGGCTGCTGCCACTGTAGCACCCCCAGTATAGGCAAAAAGATTTAGAACCTTAACAGGTCTTCCTTCAGCTGCAATTTTCTCCATAATCCACTTCCAATTAACCGCCTGCTCTGGAAAAAGCCCCGTATGCTTAAAGCCTGTTGGCTCTATGTAAAAGGACAGGGGACCATAGGATATTGTCCATCTCTCCGGCATCTTCTTTTTATATTCCCAGTTGCCTCCGCCGCTTTTGCTACGGTGATAGTGGGCATCAGCATACTCCCAAAGCTTCATATTCTTGCTGGGGGGCCATATTACCTGTGGGTCCGGTCGCCTTAGGGTATAGCTTCCCCAGCGCTCCAGCTTTTCACCATCGGCTGTATCAATCAATTCATAATCCGTCCAATCGTTTGCTAATAACAATACCTTCACTCCTCTGTTAGAAACACTACCTTTAAAGTATTTACACTCATTTATATATATTACCATAATTTATATCATTTATAAGCATATCTGAATTTCGTCAAATGTCAAGGTCTTTCCTTAGTACCTTGGCAACCTTAAGTCGACAGGGTACTAGCCTATTTGAAGAACATCCTCTGAGCCTGTTAATATCTCGGTATGCTCACCCTCATGCAGTATTGTTACCCTATGGAGGGCCCTGGTAATCGCTATAAAGAAGAGCTTTATATCTAAATCCTCCATGATGTAGCTCTCACTGTCGCCACCCCATATTATAACACCATCAAACTCTAAGCCCTTTGATAAATACGAGGGAATCACCACCATTCCCCCCTGATAGTCCGTCACCTTGTCGGTTATTAAATGAATTGGTACAGACTTCTTCAGGGACTTATATACTGCCTCTGTCGTGGTCATATCCTTGCAAATAATTGCAATTGAGGTATAGCCCTCCTTTTTATATGCTTCTATCTGAGATAATGCTCTGGCCTTCATATCGGCCTTGTTACTACATCCATATAGTATAGGCCTTTCACCATGCCGGAATATAGGCTCTGCCAGCACAGCCTCTAGCCCCCTGCACTTCTTTATAACACTATTGGCCAGCTCTACTATCTCTATAGTGGAACGATAGCTGGTGGTTAGGACATGGTACTGATACTCCTTGTTGGGAAATACCCGCTCCATTGTTTTATCCCAGCCCTTGACACCTCTGTAGGAATAAATGCCCTGGGATAAATCACCAACGAAGGTGAAGGAATCGTTCATGGAAAGCTCCCTTAATACGCTGATTCTGAATTCATCAAAATCCTGAGCCTCATCAATAACGATATGGGTATATTTATTTTTGTCCTCTAGGCCATATAGCTTGATATGGATATAGGCCAGTGGCGCTAGATCATCCAATTCAAAGGAATTATTGCTTAAAACATCTGAAATATGCTTTAGGGCAGAGCTATAGGCCTCCGACCCCAAGCGTCCTTCAAAGGCCCTTGACAGCTCATCCGCCTCCATAAAAATATTTCGATAAAATCCGATTGTATTGGGTATTTCAATTTCAGCGAAATATCTATCTATAGTGCTGTTAAGCTGCTGCTTAAGCTTGGCCACCAGCTGGTCTCTTTCGTCATAGGTCTTAATAATTTCCCCTCGGATGCTCTCCATATCATTGGTGGTGCTCTTCAGCTGATTAATAATACTTCTATACATTTCCTCCACCCTAAGCTCGATCTCCGGCAGCTCCTTCTTCAGCCTCAGCTTCACATATTCCTTTAGCTTCTCAACCCTCTGCTGAAGTGCCAGATGTAGATTTGAGGTCAAGAAAATCTCCACCAGCCTATCCCTTGTCAGAAGTGGTATACCCTCCATTTTAATGCCATCTGAAGGCAGTATATTCCTCTCCAGCAGCCTAAAGATATTATCGACAACCTTTTTGAAGAGAAGGGAGCCCTTTATTCTTGCCACTGTAATGATGGTTTTTGCCAAGGGATGCTTCTGCTGCATAAGGATATTAAGCTGGTCTGTGGTATTGGCCAGCTTGATTTTGGTCTTAATAAGCCCCAGTGCCCATTCCTCAAAGGTGGTTTGATATACATTATCCACACCCAAGTCAGGCAAGATATCCGAAATATAATTCAAGAACAGCCTATTGGGTGCCACCACCATATAGTTGGCATCCATATTTCTTCTATTGTTATATATCAGATATGCCATTCTATGGAGGGCGATGGTGGTTTTTCCACTGCCGGCCACCCCCTGAACCACCAAAGGCCTTATCATCTCACTTCTTATGATCCTGTTCTGCTGGTCCTGAATCGTTGCCACGATCTCCTTCAGCCTACCCTGGGTGGTTTTATTCAGTGCCTCCGTCAGGAATTCCCCCCTTCCCTTCAGGCTGTCCTCTATCTGCTCCTCTGAGGTCCTCTCATCAAAGATCTCCTTTAGCTCCCCCTCCTTTATATCGAAGCGGCGCTTTAAATGAAGCCTTCCTGTTATTTCTCCCGCTGGCGCCCTATAGGATACCTCCTTGCTATGGCCGCTGTAATAGACATCTGCTATAGGAGCCCTCCAGTCTACAACTATGGGAAATTCATCATCTCTGTCGTGGAGACCGTACTTTCCAATGTAAATCTCCTCCAGCTCCTCCCTCCAGCCCTCTTGAAAATCAATTCTTCCAAAGTAGGGATTATCCTGTGCCTTCTGAAGGCTTTCCACATTCCTAGCTGTAATTTTATGCAGCTGCTGCTTCGCAACAAGCCTTTCATCCATTAAATGCGTTACGGTTTTTCTTATCTCTAATATTTGCTTTTTTAATATTTCCTCGTTGTTCTCTAAATAATCCAGCTCCGATGCTATCCAGCCCTCCGTCTCCTCTAAATGCTTCCGTTCCTCCTGATAATCCCTGTGCTCCCTTGCCAGCATATCCAGGCCTCCTTTTTCATCAACTGTATTATCATTTTAATGAAAATATCTCTATAATACAAACTCGAGATATGATTTTGACGAGGCTGCCCTACAGGTGCTGAGACCTTATCAAATTTTTTCTCTGTTTTTCATTATTTATCTTGCCTATTTAACGTTTTTTTGATAAGATAGCGGTAATAGGATTACCTAAAATCGGTCACTTTAAAGGACAGTTCGTTTGAACTGTCCTTTCTGCATTTTTCAATGCTTTTCAACATTATGCCTGCATATGGTTTGTCTTAACCCCCTGCAAATCATTAAGCTGACCCATCATATCATTTATTCTATTCATATCCCCTCTGATATTTAGGGTTATTAGCCCGTGATCCACCTCTCCGGGGTCATGAATTCCGAATCTGCCTATAATCATGTCACCATTTTTTGTTAATATCTCTTGAACCCTTGGGGCGGAGTCCGTTCTCTTATCTACCCTTATACTCATCACACTTAAAGCATCCATATACAACCTCCTCCATGATATCTTTTTTGCTATTGTAGGCAATTTCATGGAAAATATACATGTTTACTTATCCTGTATTCGCTTATATCAATCTCTACATTATTACCCCGTTAAGATTAATTATTAACCAGCTTACGATGAGGTAAGCTGGTCAGGTTTGAGATTAAATACATATATTTTCTTGGTTCATATTAAGGATTTACACCTATATCTCCTGGGTCTGTACCTACGGCAACTGTAGTAATAACTGTATTAGAAAGCCCATCAATGACTGAGATATTATTAGTATCTAAACTTGCCATGTAGACTGTGTTGGTTAATTTGTTTACACCTACTGCCGATGGATTTCCGCCTACCGAAACGGTGGCGATAACAGCATTGGTATTCCCGTCAATAACAGAGACATTGCCAGTAGCTGTATTTGCAACATAAATACGATTTGTTGAAGGATTGACAGCTAAGGTTCTTGGGCCCCCACCCACCGCAACTGTAGCAATTATTCCATTGGCAGCTCCGCTAATAACCGAGACATTGTTAGGCCCAGCATTAGTAACATATATAGCATTTGTTAGTATATTTACATCTATTCCTGTTGATTGATGTTCTGCTATAATGGTAGCTATTACTGCATTGGTATTTCCATCAATTACAAATATAAGATCATCGGCGTGGAAATTGATTTGTGTAACATAAATCCGATTAGTTGTGGGGTTTACAGCTATTCCTCTCAAGATACCACCTAGAGTAATGGTAGCTATGACATTATTGGTATTACCGTCTATGACAGAGACATCGCCATAGGTTAGATTTAAAACGTAAATTCGGTTTGTTATAGGATTTACACCTATATAGCTAGGGTTCAAACCCACCGCAACAGTTGCGATAATTTCATTAGTATTTCCTTCAATGACTGAGACATTATTAGAATCATAATTCGAAACATAAATCCGGTTCTTTGTTGTATTCACACCTATTCCGCTTGGATTCGCGCCCACCGTTATGGTATCAATAATAGTATTATTGTTTCCGTCAATGACAGATACATTGTTAGAACCAGCGTTTGTAACGTAAATTCGATTAACCGAAACTGGCAGTGGTGCACCAGCTGGTCCGGTGGGTCCAATAGACCCTGTTGGTCCAGCTACTCCTGTTGGTCCAGCTACTCCTGTTGGTCCAGCTACTCCTGTTGGTCCGGCTGCTCCTGTTGGTCCAGCTACTCCTGTTGGTCCAGCTGCTCCTGTTGGTCCAGCTATTCCTGTTGGTCCAGCTATTCCTGTTGGTCCAGCTGCTCCTGTTGGTCCAGCTACTCCTGTTGGTCCAGCCATTCCTGTTGGTCCAGCTGCTCCTGTTGGTCCAGCTGCTCCTGTTGGTCCAGCTACTCCTGTTGGTCCAGCCATTCCTGTTGGTCCAGCTGCTCCTGTTGGTCCAGCTATTCCTGTTGGTCCAGCTACTCCTGTGTTTCCTGTAGCACCTGCAGGTCCAGTGGCTCCCATAATTCCTTCAGCTTCTAATAAGGATACATCATCCACCAGTATACCTGCAGTTCCTTCTTGAGGTAGCTTATTGATGGTTATAAGGGCTTTTGTTGCTCCTGCAGGTGCTTGAGTTGTAGTTCCATAAACCTCGATCCAATCTCTGTCATTGACATCAGGGAGAAAACCCAAAGTAAATACTTTAACAAGTCCCATTCCCAGATAATTAGTGCCTGAATCATAAAAAGCGATAGAGATGGATACTAACGGGCTGGTGGTAATTCCAACTCTGCCAAAGGATACAATAAGAAAATAGCTTTCACCCGGAATTACTGGGGTAAATTGTGAAATGAACGCGTTTATATTTCCATCTGCGAAGCGCGCTGAGTAAAAGCCAGAATGACTTAATGAATTTGTTATGGTCACACTCGATGCAATCCACGGCGATAAGTTCCCAGTCTCAAAGTTGCCATTAACGATCAGTTCGTTAAAGGACATTTTTTTCACCTCATTATTCTATAAAAAAACCTATTATAAGCTAATAGCCATAAAAATATATTAGACTTTGTGACCTCATAGCCCCCTTAACACCATATGACTGTCTTTTTTATAATGTTACATAATTACTGAACTGCAGGAATACTCAATATAGAAAAAATACAAAAAATATTCATAGGCAGACGTAAATGCCTGCCTATAAAATATACACTTTATGAATTATTTTGCCTAGTAATACACAAAGGGAATGCACTAGTAAGACAGCCTGCTTTAAATTCATCACTACTGCTTAAATATGCGATTAGCAATTCTTACCCCCTCCTGACCATCTGCAGCATAATAATCCGCCTTGATCATCTCAGCATATTCAGGATTTAGTACAGCTCCACCCACCATGATTTTGCATTCCGGCACTTCACTCTGTAATGCTTCTATGGTTAGGGCCATATTTTTAACGGTAGTGGTCATAAGGGCGCTTAAGCCCACCAGCTTGATATTCTTCTCCTTCACGACAGCAACTATATCCTCTATCGCAACATCCTTACCCAGATCTATGACATCATAGCCATAGTTCTCCAGCAGCATTCTGGCAATATTTTTCCCTATATCGTGAATATCCCCCTTAACGGTGGCCACCAGAATCTTATCTCCTTCGATCCCCTCCAGCTGGCTGAGGGCCTTTTCCTTAATGATTTCCAGTCCTGCCTTCACAGCCTCCCCGGACCTTAGCAGCTGGGGTAAAAACAGCTCCCCCCGTTCATAGCCCCTGCCTATTTTATCTAATGCAGGGATGAAATGCTGATTAATTATTTCTAAAGGCGGCTGCTGCTGCAGCATCTCCTTAACTCTTTCACAGATTTCCGCTTTTCTTCCCTCTAAAACAAGCTCCTCCAGCGATTTATCTGTGGATAAGGCTGTAGCAGGCGCTTTTGGTGCTCCCCCCAGTGCCTCAATATATTCCTTTGCCTCCAGATCCTGATTATACAATACTCTAAAGCTCCTTATTGTATTTAGCATTTCCGGTGATAATGGGTCCATAATGGGTGCATCCAATCCCGCCGTCAGGACAGCTGCTAAAAAGCTTCGATTTATAAGCTCCCTCTGGGGCAATCCAAAGGAGACATTGCTTACCCCAAGCGTCGTCTTTAGCCCTAGCCTTTCCTTCACCAGCCCTACTGCTTTTACGGTTTCCTTTACCATAGCTTGCTGTGCAGAGGCAGTCACCACCAAACAATCTATTAGGAGATTCTCCTTAGGGATACCGTATTCCAAAGCCCTATGCATTATCCTTTCGGCTATTTCCAGTCTCTCCTCTGCTGTTTGTGGTATACCCCTCTCATCCAGTGTCAGCCCGATAACACAAGCACCATACTTTTTAGCTATAGGAAATACCTCTGCCATAGATTTTTCCTTGCCATTAACAGAGTTAATGATGGGCTTTCCGTTATAAAGCCTTATGGCGGCCTCCAATGCCTCTGGGTTTATGGTATCTAGCTGAAGGGGAGTATCAACAACCCCTTGAATTTCCTGTACAACCCTCTGCAGCATTATAACCTCGTCGATTTCAGGCAGACCCACATTGACGTCCAGCACCTCAGCCCCGGCATTTGTTTGCTCTATTGCCTCCGCCAGCAGCACCTCTATCTGATTGTTTCTGAGGGCCTCCTTCAGCCGCTTTTTACCCGTCGGATTAATCCTTTCACCTATGATGGTGATTTTATCCTCCAATACTACTGTCCTAGTCCCTGAGGCCACCGAGGTTAAGGCCTTTTGGCTGATTTCCTTGGGCTGTAGACCTGTAATCGCTTCCTTTACACAGCCTATATGCTCAGGCGAGGTGCCACAGCAGCCCCCCAAAAGCCTTGCTCCCGCCTCTGCCATTTCCCTTACATATCTGGAAAACTCCTCTGCCACTATGGGAAATATCGTTTCTCCGTCTACTATAACTGGTAGCCCTGCATTCGGCTGGATTAATACCGGTATATTAGAATAATTTATTAGCTCCTTTAATATGGGCATCAGCTCCTTTGGCCCCAAGGAGCAATTGATTCCCAAGGCATCTACCCCCAGAGCCTGCAGGACAGTAGCAGCCGTGATGGCATCCGTACCAAGAAAGGTTCTTCCATCCCCTTGAAAGGTCATGGTGCAAAATACCGGTAAGGCGCTATTTTCCTTTGCCGCCAAAATTGCAGCCCTGGCCTCATATATGTCGGATATGGTTTCGATCAAGATCAAATCCGCACCAGCCTCGGCACCTGCTATTACCTGCTGCTTAAAAACATCATAGGCTTCTTGAAAGGAAACCTCCCCAAGGGGCTTCATCATTTTACCGATAGGGCCTATATCTAGGGCCACCCATTTGGCACCAGACTCCTTTGCCACCTTAACCCCTGCAGCTACAACCGCCTCAACGCTGTAGCCGCTATCCTTCAGCTTGTAGCTATTGGCCTGAAAGGTATTTGTCGTGATGATATCTGCCCCTGCCTTTACATATTCCCTATGAATATCGGTTATCAGAGAGGGCTCCGTGATATTGAATAGCTCCGGCAATTCCCCCAGCCTCAAACCGGATTTTTGAAGCATGGTCCCCATTGCCCCATCAAATAAAATTAGTCTATCCTTTAGCTCCTGTAATAGTTCCACAGCTGCCTTCCTCCCTTCGAAATTTACAATCCTTCCTCATTCCGCACGTATCACAGGCCAATAGCCCCGCCACAGGCGGAGCTTCGGTTATTCCCATTATTGCAGTTACCGACTTTCTTGGTATTAATAATCCATCCTCAGTCACCGTTAGGCCTATTCTCTGCTGAGCCCTTAGTAGCTCTAATATTTTGCTTTGATATGCTATGGACAAATCTCCATAGCCGGGGCTAAACCTTGTGGTCAGATTTAGAGACCTCTGACCGTAGCTATTTCTCAGCTGCAGCTCCACCTCATCACAGATGGCCTCTATGGCGGTTGACGCACAGGCATCCAGTATTACGGCGCGGGTTAGCTTAGTATATTGATGCTTCCTTATGGTCCGATCCACCTCGGCGCCTAGGGTTGCTGCCATAATGATGGCCTCCTCTGCCCCCTTCAGGTGCTTTGATAGGGAGTGACTCTTAAGACTTAGCCCCCTATCCTTAAAGCAGACCTCATTCGTATTAATCTCTGCACTGTAGGCTTCATATGTGTATTGTGGCCTTGCAACCTCCTTAATCTCACGTATACAGCCCTCCAAGAGCTCCTCCAGCTCCAAATCCAGGCTGATGGTACCTGAGCCAAGGTATCGCAGAACCTCATCCCTATTTATTTCCATAGGCCTCTCCTTCTAAGTACCCACCAGCTCTAAAATATTGGATAACTCCCGGTATAGTTCCCCTGTAGCTGCGTTGTCGTCAATTTTCCTCGGGCTTTATCTCAGCCTTCAAATGCCGGAAGGTACTAGCAAACTTTATTGGTTAGATTCGACACTCTCTTCAATATTTCCTTTGCAATTTCTGGCTGATTCATAGTATATAAATGAATGCCGTCGACCCCATTATCGATTAAATCCGCCACCTGCTCTGCTGCATATTCTATTCCGGCCTTCCTTAGGGCCTCAGGATTATTTTCATGCTTAACTAAAAATCTGATTACTCTCGAAGGCAAGGTGGCACCGCACATAAATATCATTTTCTCTATCTGCTTTTTACTTAGTATCGGCATAATTCCTGCTGATAATTTAGAGCCTATATTCTTCTGACCAATGGCCTCTCTATATTTATAGAATATATCATTGCTGAAGAAGAGCTGGCTTATAAGGAAATCTGCTCCTGCCTCCACCTTATCCTTTAAATGCGCGATATCCTTCTCTTCATTTACACATTCAACATGGCCCTCGGGATAGGCTGCCGCACCGATACAGAAGTGCTTATCCGCCTTAATTTCCCTTATTAGATCTATCGCATATCTATAATCTCTGTCCTCCTGAGGTGTATAGCCGGGGGGAAAGTCCCCCCTTAGGGCCAAAATATTTTCAATGCCCTTAGACTGAAGAGCATCTAGGCTTTTTCTGACCACCTCACGGCTGGAGGTTATACAGGTCAGATGCGGCAGGGGATCTATCTTATATTCCTCCTTAATTTTGGTGGCTATCTCTACGGTTGAGCTTCCTCCTGTTCCACCGGCACCATAGGTAACACTTATAAAATCCGGCTTCAGATTTGCTAAGCCGTCGACAGTCCTGTAAATCGTGTTGATATCTACACCCTGCTTGGGCGGAAAAATTTCAAAGGAGATAACCGTCCTTTTGTCACTAAATTTATCTAATATCCTCATTTTTATACCTCCCTAAATAGCTGCCAGGGCCTCCTCTAAATCTGCAATTAAGTCCTCAACATTTTCTATGCCAATGGAAACCCTCACCAGCTCCGGATTAACTCCAGCAGATATCTGCTGCTCCTCTGTAAGCTGCTGATGGGTGGTGGATGCCGGATGAATCACCAATGATTTTGCATCCCCCACATTAGCCAGCAGTGAGAATACCTTAAGCTCATCTATAAACCTTTTACCAGCCTCATAGCCATCCTTTAATCCAAAGGTAAAGATGGAGCCTGCTCCCCTTGGGAGATACTTTTTAGCCAGCTCGTAGTATGTGTTTGATGCCAATCCTGGATAATTCACCCATGCCACCTTTGGATGACCTTCTAAGAATTTAGCCACCGCCAGTGCATTGTCAACATGTCTCTCTACCCTTAGGGATAGTGTTTCCAGACCTAATATATGAAGGAAGGAGTTGAAGGGTGAAGGAGCTGCCCCGATATCCCTTAGAAGAATGGTTCTAAGTCTGGCAATATAGGCTGCCGGGCCAAAGGCCTCCCAGAAGGATATCCCATGATAGCTTTCCTCCGGCTCCACCAGCTCACTGAATTTTCCGTTATTCCATGGGAATTTGCCGGAATCCACCACGATACCGCCTATAGCTGTACCATGGCCTCCTATAAATTTAGTTGTTGAATGAACGACAATATCGGCGCCATGCTCTATAGGCCTGCAGAGATATGGTGTTGCGAAGGTATTGTCAACAATTAGTGGAATACCATGCTTATGGGCAATTTCCGCCAGCTTTTCTATATCGGGGATATTTATTTCGGGGTTGCCTATGGTCTCTATATAAATTGCCCGTGTATTATCCTTGATTGCGGCTTCTATTTCCTCAAAATCGTTGGGGTTAACCAGCTGTACCTTGATGCCTAATCTTCTGAAGGTGTTGGCAAACAGCGTATAGGTACCTCCGTAGAGGGTGGAAACCGACACTATTTCGTCGCCGGGCTTTGCAATATTCAAAACCGCATAGGTGATGGCACTCATTCCTGAGGCTGTGGCTACAGCTCCTACACCACCCTCCAGCTCAGCTACCCTTTTCTCCAAAACATCCGTCGTGGGATTGCCTATTCTTGTATAGATATTGCCTGCCTTCTTTAGGGCAAATAGATCCGCCGCATCCTGTGTATCATCAAAAACATATGAGGTTGTTTGATATATTGGAATCGCTCTGGATTTAGTCTCCTTATCAATTACCTGTCCTCCATGCACCTGTAGTGTTTCAAATTTAAACTTTTTTGTCATTTCTTTCTCCCCCTATTTTATATTATATATTCACAGCCACGAAGCTGTTTAATCCTCCAGCCTTCCGAAGAAAAAGCTATAGCTTTCCTTCTCCAGCTCCTCTATCACGGTATCAATCGCCTCTGCTACGGAGGCTTCTGTTATAAAGATCAAATCGTTATTTTCTACACGTTTGCTAAAGACTATGGCGTTCCTTGTAAATACTCTGGATATCGCAAAATAATCCGAGGTCTCCTTTGGCGTAACCCTGAAGAAGTAGTTTCCCTTTATCAAGCTTCTATTGTAGTCCTTTAGCCAATTTCGTCTTAAAATGGTCTCCTTACTAAAGCTGCCGTTTACAACATCTAAAATATCGCTAACCACAGCATTGGCGGTTGCCTTCTTGCCAGCCCCTTCACCGTAAAAGCTCAGCTCCTCGAGATTGTCACCCCTTACCGCCACCATATTGTAGGCATCCCTGACCCTTTCAAATAGTGAGGTGCTTTTTACCAAAACCGGCTCCACTATCGCTGATAGCCTATCATTTTCCTTAACAGCCTTACCCAGCAGCTTCACAGAATAACCCAAATCCTTAATCACCTCGATATCCGCCTTGGTGATTCTCCTTATTCCCCTGTAGCTGATGCGGTCTAAGGCTACGCTATCCTTAAAGATAATTGAGGCCAATATAGCCAGCTTCCTTGCGACATCTGCACCCTCTATGTCGTCGGAGGGGTCTGCCTCTGCATAGCCCCTTTCTCTTGCTATTGCTAAAGCCTCCTCAAAGTCCAGCTCCTCCTCCATCATCTTGGTTAGGATGAAATTGCTGGTACCATTAAGTATGCCCTTAACCTCGGAAAACTCATTCAGCAGGCTTCTCTGCTTCAGAGGCTTCAATAAAGGAATTCCGCCCCCAACACTGGCTTCAAATAAAAGCGCCCTATTATTTTCCTCCGCCAGCTCTAGAAGCTCCTTCATATGCCTTGCAATAACGGCCTTATTGGCGGTAACCACATGCTTGCCGTTTCTTAATCCGTAGGCAATATATTCATATGCTGTCCCTTCGCCTCCCAGTGCCTCCACTATCAGTTCAATTTCAGGATCATTTAGTATTTCATAGGCATTTGTTGTCAATAAGCCCTCGATGTCCTCTAGATATCTTGGTTTATCGATATCCTTCACTAGAACCCTCTTGACCTCGATGTCCTCCGAATAAAGACCAGCCAAGCTTTCTCTCTGGAGCTTTAATAGCTCGTAAACCCCACTGCCTACCGTACCACAGCCCAACAAACCAATTTTCAATGTCTACACCCCTTTTGCTATGTTTTTTCCTGTATAATATTTAAGCCAGTTGTCAAAAAATCTATTGGCATTCTTTCTCCAGAGGTTCTTAGGCTTGAGGCTAGGATTATCCTGTGGGAAATAATGTCGTGGCTTTTGGATATCCAGTCCCTTTTCTAAATCCCGGTGATATTCTCTGCTTAGAGTTTCCACCTCGTATTCCAGATGTCCGGTTACAAAGAATTGTCTATGATCCTTTGAGGCCACTGCATATATACCGACTTCGCTGGACTCCGAGAGAATTTCTATATCCTCCACTGCCTCCAGCAGATCTTTATCCAGCTGAAAATATCTGGACTGAGGGACCCAGAAGGGCTCCTGAAAGCTCTCGAAAAGCGCCGTTCCGTTGCTGATAAAATGAGGAAACACTCCAAATACCTTCTGATCCACCAGGCTCTTAGGTATATTGTAATAATGGTATAGTCCTGCAATGGCTCCCCAGCATATAAAAATTGTTGAAGGAACTCTATCCCTGGCAAAATCCATTATTTGCTTTAGCTCCTCCCAATATGTAACCTCCTCAAAATCCACATATTCCAAAGGGGCCCCGGTGATGATCATGCCATCCAGCTGCTCCTCTGCTATTTCCTCAAGGCTTTGGTAATAGCTTGCAAGATACTCTGGCGCTATATTTTTCGATGTATGCGTCTTAAGGGATAGAAATTTAACCTCCACATTATCCTCACTGGCGGCTAAAAGCCTTAGCAGCTGCTTTTCCGTCTCCGATTTATTGGGCATCAGATTCACTATCGCTATCCTCTTCAGCTTTTCCTTTGTAAAAGCTCCCCCGGCACCTATACTTATAGGTAATCCCTCCCTCAGCAACTCCTCTGCTGAGGGTATGCCCTTCTCTAATACCACCGACATCTACTACTCCCCCTCAATCTTAAATAATAATAAGAAAACCGCCTCTCAAATAAGAAGCGGTTATACATCAACAAAAATATGTCGATTTACATGCTTCTTATCTTTCAGCCTATAGCTGTTGGAATTAGCACATTTCCGACTTTTAAAAGCAAGTCGGCTGTTGCTGGGTTTCATCGGGCCAGTCCCTCCACCTCTCTTGATAAGAAAAATATTCAATTATACATTGAGGAAATTGCATAAAAAGATGAGTCGTATGTTTATACAAAGTCAAAAGTTTCCTGCTTAGTGTCCCACGGGCTAATTCTTTGATTTTTTTAAATGTTAATAGCCCTACGACAATGCGCGATAAACCTTTAACTTTGTATAAACTAAAATATATATGCAATTTCCTCAATTAAAAAACCTTCCCAGCATTTGCTAAGAAGGCTAAATTCTAATATAGTAGTCACTATACCTCCCTATCGATGCTAGCTGGACCACCTTACTCTAAAAGTAGGTTGGCATAGGATCAACGAGCTAACTCTCTCCCCTAATTCTTGATAAGTGCTTTTCAATTTAATTTATAATAACACAGTATACAGTATTTGTAAACATCTTTTTTCAGAATTTTTTATTTATTAAGGCTGTGTAAATCAGGTCCGTCCCCGTCTACACACAGCGCTTAAGCTGAAAATTGACTGTTGTATAAATCTGCATAGAAGCCCTGCTTTGACAGCAGCTCCTCATGTGTGCCCTGCTCTATGATATCGCCTTGATTCATCACCAGAATCAAATCTGCATCCTTGATGGTGGAAAGCCTGTGGGCTATTACAAAGTTTGTTCTGCCCTCCATCAGTCTGGTCATGGCATTTTGAATATAGGCCTCTGTTCTGGTGTCGACGCTGCTGGTGGCTTCGTCCAGTATCAGTATAGCGGGGTCCGCCAGTATTGCCCTTGCAATGGTTAAAAGCTGCTTCTGCCCCTGGGATATATTTGATGCCTCTTCGTCCAGCAGTGTATCATAGCCCTGTGGCAGGGTTCTTACAAAATGATCCACATGGGCAGCCTTAGCAGCGGTTATGACTTCTTTATCGGTGGCATTTTTTCTACCATAGGCAATATTTTCTTTTATTGTGCCATTAAATAGCCAGGTATCCTGAAGCACCATGCCGAACATGCCCCTCAGGTCCTCTCTTTTTAAATCCCTGATATCTACACCGTCCACTGATATAACGCCATCATTTATTTCATAGAAGCGCATCAGCAAATTTACCAGCGTGGTTTTTCCTGCGCCAGTTGGTCCTACAATAGCGATGGTTTGACCCTTTTTAACGTCTATATTCATGTTCTTGATAACCGGAGTTTCCTCATTGTAGCCGAAGCGTAAATTTTTGACGGTTACCTCTCCCCTTGGGAATTCTATCACCTTGTTATTTACCTTATCCGGTAGCTCCTCCGCCTCATCCAGAAGGTCAAAAACCCTTTCTGCAGAAGCAACGGTAGATTGTATTAAATTAGAGATGTTAGCGGTTTGAACAATTGGCTGACCGAACTGCTTTGAATATTGGATAAAAGCCTGTATATCCCCTATCTGAATTCTTCCTCCAGTTACAAACACACCGCCCACCACGCATATAAATACATAGCCTATATTGTTGATGAAGGTCAAGCTGGGCATTATCATCCCTGACATAAACTCTGCCCTCCAGCCAGCGGTATAAAGCCTTTCGTTTATATCATCAAATTTTTCCTCTGCTTTTCCTTCATGACCAAAGGCCTTTATTACCCTGTGGCCTGTATACATTTCCTCTATATGCCCGTTTAGCTCCCCAAGCTCCTTCTGTCGTGCAATAAAGAGCTTCTGGGACCTCTTAGCAATAGCTACGGTAACTAAAACTGAAAGGGGCAGCACAATAATGGTTATCAAGGTTAGAGTGGGACTAATGGTAAGCATCATCACCGTAACCCCCACTAGAGTGACTATGGAGGTTATGAGCTGAGTTAAGCTCTGCTGCAGTGTAGTACCTACAGTATCAAGGTCATTGGTAATTCTGCTTAGAATTTCCCCATAGGTCTTGGAGTCAAAATACTTCAGTGGCAATCTTGCCAGCTTGTCATTTACGTCATTCCTCATTTTATATACTGTCCTTTGAGCTACCCCCGACATTATATAGCCGGTAAAAAAGCTGAAGAAGGCACTAAACAGATAGAGTCCTACTAAAAGCAAAACCAAATTCCATATATACCCAAAATCTATAGAAGGCATCGGCAGTGCTCTTAGCTGAGCTATGGTGTTGGCATCGGCACCGGCCTTTATGGCTGCGTCAATTTTACCCAAATAGCCCATCCTCTCCACAAATCCCTCCACCAGCTTATTGGTGGCCCTTCCTAAAACCTTAGGACTGTAAATATTGAAGACTGTACTTAGTATTGCCAGTATAAATACTGCAATTAGCTTGAAGCGTTGAGGCCTTAAGTAGCCAGTAAGTCTTTTGAGGGTTCCCTTAAAATCCTTTGCCTTTTCTGCAGGTGCCCCCATCGGGAATCCGCCACCTGGGCCCCTCATACCTCCTGGTCCCTTCATTGGAGTAGGGCTCTGCATACCACTGGGATTATTTGCTTTTTCTTGTTGACTCATGCCAGCTCCTCCTCACTAAGCTGTGATGATACAATTTCTCTATATACCTCACAGGCCTCTAGTAATTCCTTATGTCTTCCCATTCCCACAACACGACCTTCATCTAATACAATTATTCTATCAGCATCCATTACCGTGCTTACCCTTTGGGCTACTATGATCACGGTAGTTGCTGCAATTTCATTTTTCAGAGCTTTTCTCAGCTTGGCATCCGTCTTGAAATCCAGTGCAGAAAAGCTGTCATCAAATACATACACCTCTGGTCGACGAACTAGTGCCCTTGCAATTGACAGCCTTTGCTTCTGGCCACCTGAGAAGTTTTTACCTCCCTGAGAAATCTCAGCAGCATAGCCCTCCGACAGCCCTTCTATAAAGTCAGTCGCTTGTGCAATTTCTGCCGCCTTCCGAATTTCTTCTTCTGTGGCATCCGCTTTACCAAATCTGATGTTTTCAGCAATGCTACCAGTAAAGAGAAGGGCTTGTTGTGGAATGAAGCCTATTTTACTCCTTAAGGTCTGCTGGGTCATTTCCCTTATGTCAACGCCATCCAATAGAATTGCCCCCTCCTTTATATCAAAGAAACGAGGTATCAGATTAACAAGAGTTGATTTGCCTGATCCAGTTCCTCCTATAATGGCGGTTACCTCACCGGGGGCTGCGCTAAAGCTTATGTTATTCAGCACAGGCTTTTCGGCTCCGGGATATCCGAAGGATACATCTCTAAATTCCAAATAGCCCTTTTTATCCTCAGGCTTTTTAGCATTTTCAGGGTCAGTTATCTGAGCCTTCTCCTCCAGCACCTCCACAACTCTGATGGCGGATGCCTGAGCCCTTGGATACATAACAAACATAAAGGAAACCATAAGCAGTGACATCATAATCTGCATTGCATATTGAAGGAAGGCCATCATATCACCCACCTGCAGATTACCTAAATCAACCAGCTTGCTGCCATACCATATGATTGCTACACTTGTGAGATTTAGAATTATCATCATCATTGGCATTATTAAGGCCATGATTTTTTGTGCCTTAATTGCAGTATTAGTCAAGTCTGCATTGGCGGCATCAAAGCGTTTATTTTCATCCTCTACCCTATTAAAGGCTCTGATGACTCTAATGCCGGTTAGATATTCTCTTGAGACCAGATTAAGTCTGTCGATCTTCTTCTGCATCGTTTTAAATATTGGAACTATAATTTTAGCAACAATTGCAATGAAGATTACCAGCACCGGCAAAGAAACCGCCAATACCAGAGCCAGCTGCCTATTCTTTGAGAGGGCCATAATGATTCCGCCTATACCCATCATAGGCGCACTTATCATCATCCTCAGCATCATCACCATAATCGTCTGAATTTGAGTTATATCTACTGTATTTCTGGTGATTAAGGATGAGGTACCAAATTTGTCAAACTCAGCTACAGAATAGCTTTGTACCTTTGAAAACAACTCACTCCTCAAATCTTTGCCAAAGCCCATTGCCACCTTTGAGGATAAATAGCTGCCGGAAATTGCAGTGACTGCACTTCCAAGGGCCACCAGAAGCATAAAGCCCCCGATTCTCCAGATATAAGCTGTATCCCCCTTCAGCATACCATTATTTACAATGTCGGACATAAGTGTCGGCAAGTAAAGCTCCGCCATGGATTGGAGGAATACTAATGTCAAAATCGAAGCAACCATTGCTTTATAGGGCTTTAGAAACCTTATAAGCTTAAGCATAAAATCATCTCCTGTCTAATCTTAAATACTTTGGAGCTATCCCTCCAGCAGCTGCTTAAGGGTCCTTAAGCCCTTAAGAATCATTTGAATTTCTTCCTCATCAGCCTTTGCAAGCTTACTTTCAAGCTTTTCTTCTACAACCCTGTGCATTTTGGAATGTATACGGGTGAATTCCTCCGTCAGAGATACCCTTACCACTCTTCGATCCTCCTGACTCTTTAGCCGTTTTACGTAGTTTTGCTTTTCCAGCCTGTCCACTATGCCTGAAATCGTACTGTTGGCTAGACTCAGCCTTTCGCTGAGCTCAGTGATCTTCATATCACCATGCTTGCTCAGGGAGGAAAGCACCATGATCTGTGGTGTGGTGAAATGAGGCCTGTGGTCTTCACTTATACTTTGTCTTATAAGTAAATGGAGATCCTTTAATAGTCGACCTATTTCTGAGTACATACCTGCTTCCATTTAAACACCTACCTTAGAACTGTAGTGTAATTATATCCTTATTCGAAATACGAGGCTGTAGACAAAGCCATATAATTTGTCTTTAACCTGATATTTCGCATACGAAATACTTATTTAGTATAATCTCCATATTTTTAAAAATCAATAGCTTGAAAAATAGTTTATATACTTTTAATAAGTTTTTAATAATTTATATATCAAAAAGAAAAGCTCCCGACTAAATCGAGAGCAGCACTCATTTTATTCTATTCAAAGCCCTTCAAGGCACTGCTGTCAAAGGTCCATTCCGGCGTTTTCAGTGTATCCCCAAAGCTTATGCTATACCAGGGGCTTATGCTCTCATTTTCGGGATTATGTAATATCTGTATTTCCTGAGCAGGCATATAGCTCTGAGCCAGCATAAATATCCGCTCTCCCGTCTCCTTATTTTCTGCCATATCCACTACGATTACCGCATGCCCAGGGCTGCCCCCCTGTATGAATACATCACCGATTTCCATATCCGCCAGCTCAACCGTCTCCAGCTCCTTCTCCAGTGATATGGTTCCGGCATAGGCAAATACGATGTCAAGATACTTTCGGAAGCTTTCATAGCTGCTGGAGGCCTCTGTTCGCTTCACCCAACTGGTGTTATTACCATCTACAGCTATTCTATAGCCCTCCATCCATTTAGTGTAATCCACCCTGAAGCCATTGGTGAAGTTAAAATGGATTTTATCGTATTCTCCTCTTCCATAGAAGTATTCTGCCCTGAGCCTAATAATAGCATCGGCACATTGCTGTAAATCTCTGCTGCCTATCTCCATATCCACCACTGCAGCATAGACATTTTCCTTGTTCTTTTCCCTGCCGTCAAAATACAGTACCTTAGAGCCATGGGGCTTAAGGCCAAGTCCTCTGAGATACTGCTGAAAGGAGCCTTCTTCTATCTCCACTCTGCTGAAGCCCTCCGGTAGCAGAAAGCGTTCCTCAACAGTAGTACCTGCTTCATTTATTTCAAGCATCTTAGCTTCAATATTCTCTGGAATAATATGCGTTGAGCCCTCGATGTTGTCGATTAGAGGCTCCTCCTCTTTTAACTGAGCTCCACAGCCCCACAGAAGCAGATTCAGACACAATAGCATGATTATTTGCTTTTTCATCAAATAGTAACCTCCTATCAGGTAAAATCAACCACATTCTTTAACCATTTCTTTGATACCACCCTTGGTACGCCAATGAAGGCCTTAATAACCTCTTCGCAGGACACCAGCGCCACCACCCAATAGACCGGCAGCTGTAGAAGCATTGCACCAATAAAAGCCATAGGAACTCCGAAGAGCCATACGGTGCTTAGCTCGATTATCAAGGAGAAGGTGGTATCTCCACCACTTCTTAGTACCCCTATGATTAATATCGTATTAAAGATCCTGAAGCTTATAAAGAAGGCCATTGTATAGAGAATATATTTGGCATTGTGATATACCTCCGGCGATATTTTAAAGAAGCTCAGAATCAATCCTGAGGAAAGCACCAGTATGAGACCCAATAATACGCCAACCAATGGCCCCAGCACTGAAAACTTCACAGCATAATCTATGGCTTTTTCGTTTTCCCTTGCACCTATGGCATTGCCCAACAATACCGCACAGGCATTTCCCAGTCCGAAGGCCACCACCATAAATACACTCTGAACAGTATTTGCTATTTGAACAGAGGCGATTGCCTCCGTGCTTATCCTTGCATAGGCAACGGTATACATGGTCATGCCAAGGGACCAGAAGCCCTCATTTAGTATAACCGGTAAGCCTGTTTTAATATACTGCTTAAATAGAGGCGCAGGAATATCCAGCATCTCCTTGAGCTTAGCGGCTACATCCATTTTCTGGCCGTACACTATAAATAGAATTAAAGCCAGCTCTACAGCACGGGACAGCAGGGTTGCCAGAGCTGCTCCCGCCACTCCCATTTTCGGAAAGCCAAGACCTCCAAAAATTAAAATATAATTAAGCACCGTATTGCACAAAAGGGACACAGCACTTATTACCATTGGCAGCTTTGCCTGTCCTACGCTTCGCAGGGTAAAGGAATAGGTAAAGCTTACAGCGGTGATAAAATAGCTCAGACTGACTATTCTCAGGTAGTCACTCCCCAGCTGTATTACCTTTAAATCCTCGGTGAATATACTGAGGATCAAATGTGGAACAAGAAAGGCGGCAGCAGAAAACAATATACTTACCCCTCCCCCAATCAGCAGCATAATACCCATAACTCTTTTTATATTTGGAAGATCATTTTTCCCCCAATACTGAGAGGTGAATATTGCAGCACCGCTATTGACTCCAAAGAGCACCAGCACCATTAGGAAAAAGTATTGATTTGCCAGTCCCACTGCTGCAATTTCTATTTCGCCTAAACGCCCTATCATTACCGTATCCACCATATTAAGCGATGAGGATATCAGGTTTTGCAAGGCAATAGGCAGGGCAATCGCCAGCATGGCCTTAAAGAATTCTCTGTCTCTCCAATTTATGTTAAGCATAGCTTCACTCCTAGCTGTCAAATATAGGTATTTCATAACTATTATATACTAAATCCTAAGGATATCAAACCATTGAAAAATGAATAATTCGTAATATCCTGCCCTTTAATAAAGACAGAAGGGACCTACGAAGGGTCCCTCAAACTCAAAATATCGTATATAGACAACCTACAAACCTAAATTCATTTAAAGCTTGATTCTCATTCCCTTATGATGACTCTCCATAGCCAGCTGGATGATACGTATTGTATTTCTTGCCTCCTCCGGCTTTACAGCAAGCTCCGCCTTACCCATTATGGCATTATAGACATTTTCATAAAAGAATCTATAGTCCCCTCTTTCGCTTTCAACTGTACCCCTTATATGTACACCGTTCACATTGCTGTTTATGGTTCCCTGCAGCTCCTCAGGCTCCACACCCCAAGCTTCAAGCTCCAGAGGTGTTGCACCAGCCTTCAATGCCGCCTCCTGCACATCCATTCCATATTTTACAAAGGAGCCCTCGTTGCCTAATACTATAAAATGAGGCAATGGCTCTCTAACCAAACTGCCGGACCTCAATACCGCCCTAAAGCCTTGGTAATGAAGGATGATATGAAAATAATCAACGGTTTTACTGCCACCCCTTTGAGCCCCTATATCGGCAGATACCTCCTGCGGCAGCCCGAAAAGGCATAGGGCCTGGTCAATTAAATGACTTCCCAAGTCGTATAGCACCCCTGAGCCTGCCTGCGGCTCCTCCCTCCAAGCATTTTCCTTTATATAGTTTCTGAACCTGTCATAATGGGCCTCATACTCTACGATATCCCCCAACAGCCTGCCTTCTATAACCCTTTTTACCGTTAAGAAATCGCTGTCCCATCTTCTGTTTTGATGTACCGTCAGCACCAGCCGCTTCTCCTTTGCCAGCTCTATTAAAGCATCGGCCTCCGAGGAAGTAATAGTGAAGGGCTTTTCCACAATAACATGCTTATTTGCCAATAATGCCTTCTCTGCATATTCTACATGGGAGGTGTTGGGCGTTGCCACCACCACTAAATCAATATCCTCGCCCATCAAAATATCCTCGACTGAGTCTGCAATTTCTGTTTCTGGATAAAGTCTGTCTATCATCTCTCTGGTGGTTCGATTAGAGCTTTGCACCCTTTTAAGCCTCAGATAAGGAAGGCTTTTAATTATAGGTGCATGAAATACTCTACCCGCCATGCCGAAGCCAATCATTCCAATATTCAGTACCTTCATATTCCGTATCCCCCTTTAACTTTCCATTATCTATAATTATATATTGTATATATCCATTATTCCATAGAAGTATTTTGTATTAATCTGTAGTAAATAATTATAGCTGGCACCTAATTAGGTCAATTAATTCAATGGAATAGTCATTTAGCTATCCTCATATACTCCATTGAATAGGTATTGGGGGTAAAGGGATGGTTATTTTAATAAGAATCAGTAAATTGACAAGGGCTTTAATTGTCTTTATGCTTCTGACCCTTTTAATAGTGGGAATTTATATGTGGCACCAACTTTCCAATGCCTCAGAGGTTTTTATCGATGAAGGCCTGAGATCTATGCTTAAAGACGAGCTGCAGGAGATATTTGAAAATCGAGGCACCTTTCTGCTGCAGGAGGATCGAGAGGCCCTTAAGGATTTATATAATACCGAGGTGCGTAGCGGCTTATATGCCTACGAGCATGAGCTTACCAAGATGAGCTATCTACATATGTGGTCCAAGAAACAGGCGGTTGAGTTTACGTCCATAAATTCCGAGGTTGTAGTTAGAGGTGCAAAGGAAAAAGCAGGGTGCTACACAGTCATTCTTTTGGTCTCGACGGAATACAGCTATGCCTATGAAGCTGCACCCAACAGTATAAATTCCTTCAGAATAGGAACGTATCATACATTGGATTTAGTACCCTATGAAGAGAAATGGGCTATAGCGAAGGAATGGTACAACGATCCCTTTGCAGATTCGCTGCACCTGGATGAGATAAAAAGCCAGGAGGTCAGGGATGTTATATTGGCCTCCGAGGCTAAGGATTTTTCTGATTTAAGCGAAGGGCGTACTAACGCCGTCAAGTATGCTGATACATATAGCGGTGCTGCCTCTTTGCCGGAATATGGCTTTCAATATAATCCTGATTATAGAAACTACAACAGCCTTGGAGGCGACTGTGCTAATTATGCCTCTCAAATCCTGTTTGAAGGCGGTCAATTTAAGAAAAACACCACATGGAATTATGAGAAAAATAAAGGCAGCAGGGCTTGGATAAATGCCAGCAGCTTCAATAGCTACATGCTAAACAGCGGCAGAGGCTCAACCATTGCCAGAGGCAGCTATCAGCAGGTGCTTAAGGCCTCCTACAGCCTGCTGCCGGGTGATTATATCGCCTATGAGGTCAAGGGAAAGGTCACCCATATATCGGTGGTAACTGATGCCGACTCCAAGGGCTATGCTCTAGTGAACTCCCACAATACCGACCGATACAGGGTTCCGTGGGACCTGGGCTGGAGCGATAAAGGGGTTGTATTTAGACTGGTCAGGGTGCACTATTAGAATGCAGCAGGGGTGGAAATTACTTTCCACCCCATTTATTATTGCTGCTATACCAGTGCCTAAACTCTCTTCTGGCCTCAGCTATGGTATAGCCCAGCTGCTGAAATCTAAAGCCATCATGCTTTTTCAGTATCTCCATCAGATGCCCTATACGTGGAAGCCTTAGATGGGCTGATCGAAGAATATCTGGCCTGTCAAATACTTCTCTTGGCTTGCCCTCCAATATGAGCCTGCCCTTCTCCAGCACATATACATAATCGCAGTAAAGCCCCACCAGGTCTATATCATGGGTAGACAGGACAATTGATATCCCCAGTTGTTTTTGAGTCTCCTTAAGAAGCGCCATTATTTCGCTGACACCCCTTGGGTCAAGGCCTGCGGTGGGTTCGTCCAGCACTATTATTTGGGGCTCCATAACCAGCACACCAGCAATAGCTGCCCGCTTTTTTTCTCCAAAGCTTAGGCTGTGGGTGGGCCTGTCCTTAAGATGAAGGATTCCGGTTCTCTTAAGGGCATTATCTACTCTTATACGGATTTCATCAAGTGGCAGCTTTAAATTAACAGCTCCAAAGGAAACATCCTGATATACGCTGGCGGAGAAGAGCTGACTGTCGGAGTCCTGAAACACAAGCCCTACAGTACGTCTGAGCTCCTTCAAGGCTGAAGCGGTATATTTAACAGGCCGGCTGGCTACCAGAAGCTCACCTGAGGCTGGCCTAAGTATGCCATTAAAGCATTGAAATAATGTGGACTTACCAGCACCATTTCCACCAAGTATTGCCACCGTCTCTCCTCTATGAATTTTCAGAGACACACCCTTTAGAGCCGTTTCGCCATTTGAGTATTTATAGTCTAAGTCCTTTGTCTCCAGTATAGCTTCCTTCATTTTGCATCCCTTACCTTCCGATTAATAGCTTCGATACCACCAGCAGAGAATTGAGGCCCATAATGCCGATATACCATTTAATGCTGTGCTGACGGGGCTCTTCCAAAACCACCAGCTCACCATCATAGCCCCTGGCCTCAAGGGCTATATACAGCTCCTCCGCTTTCCTGTAGGACCTCATAAATAAAGCTGATACAAGACCTCCAAGGGCCTTAAGGCTGCCCCGCAAGCCGATGTATCCCAGTCTTGAACTCTGGGCTAGATATATGGCTTGGGCGGTTTCCATAAATATAAATATCATCCTATATATAAGGGCCATAAGCTCCAGCAGCAGCGAGGGAAGCCTAAGCCTCCTCAAGGCTGATATTACCTCCAGCATCGGGGTGGTCAGAGACAGAAAGTACATACAGGAGATTGCTGCCAGGGCCTTTGCCATCAGCCCAAGGGCTAGGGCTAAGCCTGACTCGGTTACTCCTATATACAAATTCTGAATATATATTGAATATAAAAATGCCATAGGAGCTCTGGATATGCTAAGGGCAATAGTGGTCACAGAAATCATCAAAAAGGCTGAGGGTATCAGCATAAGTCCAATAAAGTGCTTTAGGGGCGTGCCACCTTTAATAACCGAGAGCCATACCATTACCATAAGCACCAAAATTGAGACTCCTATGCTGTTTAGCAATAGGCAGCTTATCATTGTAGCTAAAGAAAATAGCAGCTTATCCAAGGGATTTTCATTCCTAAGCTTTGAGTCGTAGGCATACCTATCTAAGCCCTGCATGAGACTCCGCGTTTTCCTTTCCCTTGCCCTTCATATAACCAAAGCCAAAGCCAATAATTCCGGCCCCAATTACTGCCTGAAGCACGAACAATAGGCTCTCCACCTCACCGCTTGGAGGCTCAAATATCGGTGAGAACCACGGCTCGTACTCGGGGTTTATTTCGCCGATGGCCTCTTCTGCAATGGAGTCAGCACCTGCAAATTCAGCATTTTTTACGATTATTAGAGGTACTATCGCCAATGCCAGCACCATAAGGATTAATATGATATTTTTGAGATTAAAGAATTTCGTCGTTCTCTCCATTTAAATAGCCTCCTTAGCCAAGACATTTAAATCCGTCAGCTCTTTTTCTCTATACACTGCTATAGCATTAAATATCAACACGGTTAAAATCCCTTCACTTATTGCCAAAGGCACCTGAGTCACTGCAAATATTCCCATAAATCTTGTCAATGAGGCCATTACTCCTCCTGCCTCTGATGGGAAGGCAACCGCCAGTTGAATTGAGGTTACTACATAGGTAAGAAGATTTCCAAGGAAGGCCCCTGTAAATACCGCCAACCATTGAGGCCACTTTAGGCTTTTAATAAGCCTGTAGCTGCCATAGGCCACAAAGGGCCCTACTATCGCCATAGAAAAGGTGTTTGCTCCAAGGGTTGTGAGACCACCATGGGCCATAAGTAAAGCCTGGAACAGCAGCACTATCAAGCCCAATACACTCATGGACAAGGGCCCGAATATGATGGCTCCGAGGCCTACTCCAGTTGGATGGGAGCTGCTGCCGGTTATTGAAGGCAGCTTTAGGGCAGACAATACAAAGACAAAGGCCCCAGCCATTGCTAAAAGCAGCTTTGCTCTAGGATGCTCTTTAATAATCCTCTGTATCGATTTGTAGCCCATTATTACAAAGGGCAGAGACATCGCACCCCAAAATAGGCACCATCCTGGAGATAAAAATCCTTCCATTATGTGCATTCCCTGTACCCATTGGGGCATTAGTATCATTCCTGCAATCGAAAAAAATAATAATACTCTGTTTTGTCTATTCACAATATCATCCCTCTCAAATTTTTAAAGACAAAAAACCTCCTGGCAAAAACGCCAAGAGGTTAGGAAAATCCAGATAAATTTAAGAGTCTAGACATACTCGGCACCCCCTATCGCTCGTAGAGTTTGGTGTAAAAAATAGGCAGATCTTCTGACTCGAGCCTCAGCATCCTTTTTGCCTTCCCAGTTTCCCAGTGGCCTTAAAAAAGGACTCTTCTCTTACAGCGGCGGGACCGTGCGGGATTTTCACCCGGCTTCCCTTTTAATTAATGAGATCATCATAACCCCATTAAACCCATTTTTCATATTTACTTTTATTACTGCTACTTCTATATTATACCAACGGCAAATAATAAACAAATATTATTTTACATTGCCCTATCCAGCAATCTGCTCTTCACCTTGAAAAGGAAATCCTGAATATTTGCCACTATTGTAGTAGCCTCCAGTGTTCCCCTGTCCCTCAGCTTATTCAGAACAAATTCCGACACATCTACGGCATATAGATATACTGGTCTTATGTTATTATCTATGACGGTATAGGAGGGTGTTAGATTTCCCGTTGCTATGGTGTGGAGCTGAGTGGCAAGGCATATTATTGTAGTTGCCTTCTGGGTATGCTTTCTCTTCTCGTCCTGTGCATCATAAACGTTGGAAAAAACGTCTGGTAGTGGTCCGTCATCCCTTATGGAGCCGGCCAATACAAAGGGAACATTATTTTTAACACAGCTGTGTATAATGCCATCCTTAACATGATTCTCTTCGATGAAGCTTTTAATGCTTCCAGCCCTTCTTACCCTGTTTATGGCATCTAAATGATGATAATGTCCGTTGTGCTTGGAATCCTGATAGTATATATCCTGACCAAGGGCTGTGTGAAATAGGCCTCCCTCTAGGTCGTGGGTGGCTACGGCATTGCCACCGAAAATTGCATCAGCATAGCCATTTTCAATGAGGGCCGCCATAGCACCTCTGGAACCGGCATCAAATACCGCAGCTGGTCCCAGTACCCAGACGATATAGCCATTCTCCCTCTCGTACTCCAGCAAATCGCAGAGCCTGTCATAGTCTATTGAGAAGGCCGTCTCTCTTGAGCGACCACTTCTGAAGGAAAAGGCTTCGGCTCCCTTATCTTCCTCAGCAAAGCCCCCCTGATGCAGATAAATACCCTCACTGCCGTCCTCTGTACGACCTATGACGACCTTATCTCCCACCTTCAAATTTCGAAATTCCTTAACTGCTATTCTATTGTCCTCTGTAATAACAGGTACGCAGTCCATTCTGCTTTGCTGTGCCAATATCCATTGACCGTTAAGCTTAAAATATTCAGGATACATGGATGTCGCATGATAGTTATCGGGAGCAACGCCCATAATAGTTACCGGTTGAGTTTTCACATCCGGTGCCATTATCAATTCCTCTCTGTTAAAATTAGGTTCATTGTACTTCATCAACTTAAACATAACGTCACTCCCTTTTATTTTTATATTTTTTGCAAATAAAAAAGCCCTCTGTCTCCTGAAAGAGACGAGGACTATTGCTCGCGGTACCACTCTTGTTAGTCAAAAAATGACTCACCTTAATTAGCCGTAACGTGGCTATAACGTGTCGGTTAATCCCGACATGCTCCAGAGCGGGTTCGAAAAGTTGGCCTGCAGGTCTCACACCAATAACCTGCTCTCTGGGAGGCATTACCTTTTTACTGTTCTCTATCATCGCTGCATATTGATTTAAAAGCTATTCTATCTAATTATATGCTATATGTCAATATTGTTTACATAATTATTATATATAATTTTTTTATTCCATCTAGGCGGCTCAATTCCTTGCATATTTTGGAAATGCTTGCTTCAATATCCTATAGGTCCAACTTATACAAACAGCTAAGAGCAGCGACAGCCAAAAGCCTGGTATTTTCACGCCTTTTATTAGTTTATCTGTTAATATTACTAGTATCGTATTATTAACAATACTAAAGAGACCAATGGTTAACAAATTCAAAGGCAGGGTTATTAAAAGCAGAAGTGGCCTTAAAAGCAAGCCTAGAATTGTAAGCACCAAACCGAAGCTTAGCAACTGGTAAAAGCCATTAACCTCAAACGCTGAAAATAGGCTAGAAGCTATATATAGACATATGCTGCTGCTGAATAGCTTCAATATCTGTTTGTTCATTATAAGCCCCCCTTAAAAAAATTCAACCCTTACATTGATATCCTCTGACTCTACCTCCACCAGTCTCAAGCCCTTGTAGCTTTGAAGCTCCTCAAATAGCGTCATCAGCATTTTGATGACCCCACCGACTGAAATCTCCAATGAAAGCTTGTTTGAGCTTAAATGCCTTATCCATGATTTTCTTTTATCCTTTGGAATAAAGCTCTCCACCACATCCACCAGCTCCTGAGTAGCTTCAATCAGCTCGTTAAAAACACCAAAGGCAATGGGAATAGAGAAGCCAGGGCTTCTCTTATGTCTTATTTTCACCAGCAGAAACCGACTTTTGCTTCCACTAGTCCACATACACTTCCACCTTCAGGTTCCCATGCTCCTGATCTGCCAGATCTACATCCACCAGTTTTCCGTCCGATAAGCCTTGGTCAATGAGCATAATTAACTCATCGAAATCTATCTTAGTCAAGTCAATACCCTTCTCCTCCATTTGCTCCCTTGCCTCCTTAGGAATCATTCCCATTCCTATGTTGACAAATTTTGCAGCTACACTTAAAAGTGCAAGTGGTATGTTTACATCTGCCTTCTTTAAACCGGAGCCTTCTCCCGTTACCCTAACCCTTAAAAAACGATCCTTTATATTGTCTTTGTTCTTAATCACCGCAGGAGCAGCTTCATTTTTCTCTGTATCCTGAAGTGCATTTAACAGCTCCATACCCTCCGCAGAGGTTAGCTTACCCTCTTGAATCATTTGCAGAATTTTCATCTTTTCATTATCCATACCTAAATCCACCCTTTCTTTATTTTTTACTGATTTTCTTTAGCTGAAGAGCTGCCTCCTGGGGAGTTAGCTCACCCTTTTCCAGTGCCTCTATTATCTGTTGCTTTTTTTCATTGGTGCTTTGGCTCAGTCTTCTTTCCTCTAAGTAATCCGACTTGTCAACGCTATAGCCCAGAGCCTGAATTACTCCCTCCAGCTTATTCCTTACGGTTGGGTAGGAGATTCCCAGCTCCTTTTCTACATCCTTTATATTGCCTCTGCACTTTACAAATATTTCGATAAACTCCAGCTGCTCCTCCTGCAGCCTGCTGAACTTATTTATTGTAAATTGACCCTCTATATTGGTTTTGCATTTCGAACAGCTTAGCTTTGTAATACTCAACTCATCGCCACAAATTGGGCATTGACACGGGGCCTTATATTTCATTTCCTCACCTCTTTGGCTTTAGTACTATCTTAATTAAATAATATACGTAATCATAAATAATGTCAATATGTATTCTTAAATATTTTAATGTTTATATTAATATTATTAATATTCGCATTAACATATTTAACTTTGGAGTTAATTGTATTATGAGACGCACGTTTGTATGCCGAGATTCCCATCGTTTTTAGATTTTGTAAACGAGAGTCTAGTTTTGCAGGTCTATATATCACAAAATACGAGTTGATAATATTATAAGGCATCCATTTGTTGGTGTGTTGACTTAAGAAATATTTTTGAACATAAAAAAACCGCAACACCTAAGGTATTACGGTCAGTATTTTATTCAGTAGCTACAACAATAAAGCATTGAGTGATTTTTAAAAATTAATGTCGAGCACGTAATGATCTACCTTGCACCACTATAGATAACTTATTACCTAACCATGATCTTGCGACCATAATCAAGCAGTTCATAACCCATAATGATGGTTCGTTCGACTATACATAATCCCTGTACAGCTATATACAACCTTTCGGCTGCATACAACCATTAATCCATAAAGAACCTGCGGAACCATGCATAATCTTAGCTCGACCCTATAAAATAAGTTGGAATCCTATTATAATCAATCGAAATCGACTACAATAAAACTTTTCCCCACTCTATAAAATCTTCCCGCCGACCATATATCAGCCTTTTATGACCAATATATCATCTTTGGCCGATTTATATAAACCTCCGTTGAGAAGCCTATATCAATCTTGGCTCAACCATTACGTACCCGACACTATTATATTAACCACATGGGATGCTATTTATTCTTAGAAAATTTTGGCTTTGTTTTATCCTTTTTTGCATAGGTTCAAGGGTACGTAGTATTTACTGTAGCGTATGCCTTTGCTATCCCGATAATCTCCCTTTGTATCTCTAACCATTACAGTGGCTCTTTTATTTATATTATTGATAATTCCCTTAATCATTTTACCCTCAGCTTCAAAGACTATGGTGTCCCCTATGCTTAATCCCAGATTTACCTTTGCTATTTGTCTTTGAGTAGGCAGGCTGTGATAGCTCTGGGAATGTCCAAATATACTATGGGCCATTGCCTTAAATAGCTTTCCCTTGCAGCTGGATTTATGCAGGCATATAAACTCTATGGCGTGGCATAGCTCATGCTCCAGCACCACCTGCAATGCTGCCAGACTGCTGTCGGTTTTGACACCGCAGGCCTCCTTGCTGCCCTCCAGCAGGTCATACTTAAAGAATAGGTCTACACCCATCCTAATTTCGATGGCCAGCTCCTCCTCCTTTATTTTTCCTATATTTTTAGGACAGAGGGTTAGTCCAGCACTTCTTGTCATTCTTTTGGATAACGAGAATTTAAGCTTTCCCCTGTAATTATACTTAAACCAGCCCTTCAGAAATATGTTATCGTATAGCTCAAAGAGCAATCGAATATCGGCGGCTGAAATCTGATTAATTTTGCTTCCCTTTATGTTTTGTGAGCTTTGCTGAAGATACTCAGCAATACGTTGCCTCCTCTTTTCAATTTCCTTGCTACTATAGGCGATTTTTAGGATATCCGCCAGTCTAGTGTTTTCTTCCATCGCTTCTAGCTCCTTCTTAGGTCAATATCATAAAAACTACACACAAATTATATAGTCTTTGACCACATATATACCAGTTTTGTTATTAAAATCATGGACCTATTCTTCAAAAATTTCATATATAGTCATTGAGTTAAATTCCTCTATAATTATACCTTGCTCTTTAGCTCTTTTGTAAAACTCTTCTCTAAAGGGAATGTTCATATTATTTAGTCTTATTTTTTCAAGATTTTTCAACTCAAAGATATTGTCTATGTCAGAAAGATGCAACTTATACATGCTTAATGTCTTTAAGCTTTGAAGTTCTTCAATACCGTCGAAGCTCATTACTTGGCCATCCGCTATACTTAGATAATCTAATGACTTTAGATCCTTCAATGCATCTAAGTTATCTAACTGTAGGCCCTGCATTTCCAGGACCTCTAAATTAGGAAAGAAGGTCATATTAGGTAGTTTACCGCTATGGGGATATATGAGCTCAAAACGTTTAACCGATTCCATTGTTTGTAATTCTTTTAATTGCTCCAGATTTGCATACCATAGAACAAGCCTCTCTAGCTCTTCAAGACTGGATATTCTACCCAAATCCTTTATTAGATAAACATTGTCCCATATACCTAAGGACTTTAACCTCTCAAAGCTTTCAATCCCTTCTAAGCTTTTTACAGTATATCTCGAAGATACCAGTATACTTTCCACATCTTTTACGTCAGCCTTAGAAATACTTCCTTTTATCCCAAGCTCCTTCTTTACATTATAATCTAAATTAATGTCCTTAAGTATTCTTTTATTATAAGCACTATAGTTTCCAAGAAAAAAAGCGATTAAAAGAATCATTGAAAGCACACCACTAAAATACATATAACTAACGCTATATTTCCAGCTATAATATACAATTGCTCCACAAAGGAATAATAGAATTATTATATATGCTGGAATGTAGATATTGATTTTATAGAAAAAATAATTGATTACCAAGAGAATTGGAAGGATTGCCCCTACATATTGCTTATCTTTTCTTATAACGGCTCCTAGAATGCAGCCAATTCCAAGGGTAGCCCAGATAACGGGAAATTTGCCATCAGTTAAAATATAAGGCACCTTAAAACGCAAAAACATAACTGCAACCATCATAATAAACAACATGTGTATTTCTAGAGAGTGTTTTCTTTCTTTTTCCATGGTCATGCCCCCTGTATGATCGTTATAAAATCATATCCATATTATACCATGCAAATATTATAAGCGTCACCTAAATTACACCGGCATGGGCTTTATTAAATAATTTATCCTCAAAATCATTGACATTTTCCGTATATTTTGGTAGCATATACTCAAAATAATACTACAAATTATATTATAATACTTGCATAGCGATGATGAGAAGAGTAAATTAATTCATTATTTAAAGAGAGCTCCGGCAGCTGGAAAGGAGTAATAATAATTAATTGAAGCAAGCCTCTGAGCTTCACACGGAACCTAATGGGGATGCTGTGACAGTTTGCTACTGTTATAGAGCTGAGGTAAATGCAATGACGCATTACCTAATAAGGTCAGTATGGAGGCATACTGATGAACTGGGGTGGCACCACGAATTTGTAGCTCTCGTCCCCAAGGCTGATGAAGTCTTGGAGGCGAGGGCTTTTTTGTTTTTATTTTAAATTTTCAAGGAGGTTTACTTATGAATGAGAACTTAGAAATTAATGCTCCTAACAATAATTTTCTAATTAGAATTGTTGAGGAGGATATAAAGGAAAGTGCTTTCGGCAGAGAGATATGTACAAGATTCCCACCAGAGCCCAATGGCTATCTTCATCTGGGCAGCGCCTATGCCATTAATATCAGCTATTCTATAGCAAAAAGATTCGGTGGCAAATTTAATCTTCGCTTTGATGATACCAATCCTCTTAAAGAGGATATCGAGTTTGTAAATGCAATTATCGATGATATGAACTGGATGGGCTTCTCCCCAGACGAAAGAATATACTATGGCTCAGACTATTCCGATGCCTTGTATGCTTACGCTGTACAGCTAATTAAAAAGGGCAGGGCCTATGTCTGTGATCTAAATGCCGACGAAACAAGGGAGTACAGAGGAACCCTTACAGAGCCGGGAAAAAATAGCCCCTACAGAGACAGAAGCATTGAAGAAAATCTTGATTTGTTCGAAAGAATGAAGAATGGTGAATTCCCCAATGGCGCTAAGGTTTTGAGGGCTAAAATTGACATGTCCTCCCCGAATATGAACATGAGGGACCCTGTAATCTATAGAATTATACATGCTTCCCACTATAGAACCGGTGATAAATGGTGTATTTATCCAATGTATGACTATGCTCATCCTTTGCAGGATGCAATCGAGGGAATAACTCATTCCCTGTGCTCTATTGAGTTTAAGGATCATAGACCGCTTTACGAGTGGGTTTTAAACGAGGTTGAGCTTCCTAACCCGCCAAAGCAAAGGGAGTTTGGACGCTTTAACCTAACGGGTGTCGTTACCAGCAAAAGATATTTAAAGGAATTGGTCTACGGTAACCATGTCGACGGCTGGGACGATCCCAGACTGCCTACCTTCCGTGGCTTAAGAAGACGTGGCTTTACACCCGAAAGCATAAAGGCCTTCCTTAATGAAATCGGAGTTTCAAAAAATGGCAGTACTGTTGACATATCTATGCTGGAGCACTTCCTAAGGGAGGATTTAAAGCCGAATGTGAATAGTGTAATGGCGGTATTAAAGCCCCTAAGGGTTGTAATCACCAATTATCCTGAGGGTGAAACTGAGCTTCTAGAAATTGAAAATAACAGCACTAACCCTGAGCTGGGCAACCGTATGGTGCCCTTCTCCCGAGAGCTATATATCGACCGCGAGGACTTTATGGAGGAGCCTATAAAGGGCTTTAATAGACTGGTGCCTGATGGAGAGGTTCGTTTAAAGGGCGCATATTTCATTAAATGCAATGAAATGATCAAGGATGAAAACGGTGAAATAATAGAGCTTCGTTGCACCTATGATCCAGAGACCAAAAGCGGAACAGGCTTTACAGGACGTAAGGTGAAGGGAACCATCCACTGGGTTTCTGCAGCCCATGGTGTAAAAGCTGAAGTAAGGCTCTATGACAAGCTGCTGGAGGATCCAGAGGTAGCTAAGGATGAAACTAGAACCTGGGATGAGAAAATAAATCCTGCCTCCATCGTGGTTCTTGAGAACTGTATCATGGAGCCTGCCCTTTCGGAGGCTGAGGCTGAGGAGAAATTCCAGTTTATCCGCCATGGCTACTTTGTTGTGGATTATAAATATTCTACAAAGGGGAAGCTGGTATTTAACAGAATCGTCTCCTTAAAGGATTCCTGGAAGAAATAATATATAACTATAAAGCCTCCCTATGTGGGAGGCTTTATGTTTTGTGCAGCCTGCAGAATGTTTTCTGAATGTAATGAAGGATCTTCTATTGTTTAATTCATCTTATATTCCTAGCTTAAAGGTGATAACATCACTTTCCTTTAAACTGGCCTTAGCCTTAATAGCCTCGCCATTGACACAAATATTTCCTTCTTCTATAAGTCTGACAATCTCTCCTCTACTAAGGTCCACCAGTTTTTCTGCCAGAAACTTATCAAGCCTTACCCTCTCCTGTAGAATATCTAAGGAAATTTCCAGCAGTTGTATACCCTCTTTACGAAGCTCAGCTAAAGTAAGCTCCGAAGCATTACTCTGTTGGTGGCTTCCCTCCATTACTTTATTCTCTAGACCTGGCACTGCCTTAAAGCTTTCAATGGACTTATTCCAGGTATGGCCCTTTGGGCATTTGAAGATGGCAAAATGATATATATTCTTACCATTGGCATTCTGCCGCCGCTTCATTGAGTCCTCAAAGCTTACCTTTTTCCCGCAATTGTGACAGTACCTCTCCTCTTTATTTGTATCGCTATTATATACTTCCCAATTTAAACTCAGCTTTTTCTCCATATTCCTTACCTCCGATTTTTTTAATACGGTAAGGAATAATAAAATATTTTTGAAATGAAGGTAATGTGTTAATCATAAACTTTTATATACTCCTTCCGTTTATCGATTTCCATGCATTACCATGTAGTAAGGCGTCATATAATCACCACCCTCATATAGTTTTTTACTATGAAGGGCATAAGAGGACACATCTCATCTATCAAACAAAAAATCAAAAAAGACCATAGGGGAACGCCTTCTCCTATCGTCTAAATAAACACATGATTTAGGGTATCATAAGACCTGTAATTGTAAAACTAAGATCTCATTACCTATATTGACGTATTTGAGTAAGCTGCCTGCTAAATGCCATTCATAAAGAGCATTACAAAAAAACCTAAAAACTAGGCGCTCCTTTGAATTAATATTAATTTATATCAAATTAATATTGGCAAATAGCTGGTGTCATAAATAGCTTCCCTCCTTCAATCATTATCAAAACCATTATATAGCAAAACCCAGAAAATGTATATAATTAATTAATGTGACTAATAGCCTCAGTCAAGCTCTCGTTGTACAGATGAACGTAATAATAATTCCCCTGTCCTTTGTTATAAAGCCTATTTGTCTCCCAGGCAAGCCTGTATAAAATAGATTTACTGCCTAAAAAAGAATTTGCTATGTACAGATACGCGCCATAGGCCTCCTTACCATCGGAGCTTAAGTCCGTGATAAAGACAATTAACCCATCCTTACCATATATCAATGTGCCGTAAATGGGCTGCCTTATTATGCCATCTTTACCATTAGCATCATCATACCTGATTTTGTATCCCTCAACTATAATATCGTGAATTTCTTTAAGTCCTTCATCATCCCGTATTGAAATATCCCCATCGTGGATTATGAATTCCATTGGCACCTCATTTTGAATAAAATTGTCGACATACTTGGGCTCCATAGCTGCCTTGGTGGTCATAAAAAGTGCCAGGCATACCAAAGCAATTACCAGCAGGACCTCCCCCACCACCCTTATCTTTTTACGTTTTGCCAGCACCTCTGACTGAAGGCCTTCTTCAATATATCTGAGAATTTCCTTTTTTGAGAATAAATTAAGCCATCTTTTAAATCTTATGCTGTAGGTCATATTATCTGTAAGGATAGATTTCTTCTCAACATATTCTATACACCTTGAGGTATCAGGCATACAAAATAAAATGGATTCCTTCTTTGCTTCTCTGTTGGGTTGCACATATTCTATTTCTCTGATTGCAGCTTCAATCAATTCTAATACAGCAGTGCTGTTTTCAGTCCTTATACTATATATAGTACCAGTAAAGAAGGTCATCATTAAAAACACTAATAGTACTGTGAAAGCTAATGCATATACCTGCATGTGGTTTCCATAAAGGACATTTAAACCGCTGAGTAGCGCAGCCAGTTGTATATAAAAATACATTTCTTTGGTGGACTTTGTTATTCTTCTGCTTCCGCTATTGATTATAGATTGCCAAAGCCCCAAAATGCATCCGACCAAAAGCAATGCCAGATTTAATATGTTTTGATCCATAGCTTCCCCCTTTTTACTCTAAGCTTTCCAAAAGCTCCATTATTCTTGCATTATTTTCAGGTCTAATCCCCAGCCTGTAATAGCTTCCCTCTGATTTATCATAAAGACGGTGAACCCTTAACAATAAGCTGTTAAGCTGAGATTCTCTGCCAAATACCGTATCCCTAACAAAGAGATAGCTGTTATTGCTTCCCAGATACAAAATGATATCATCGCTGTTATAATGCAGAGTAGCAAAGCTCTCTACACCAGACTTATCTATCCTCGAATAGGCATAGGAATTAGTGAGATTGCTGTGAATCTCCTTCAACAGTTTATCATCTGTAATAGTCTGCTGATTCTTTAAAATATATAGACTTTGCGGCAGAACCGAAGGGACGCTTTTTTCTAAGTATTTTGGACTAATAGCAGACATCGAAGCCAAATAAAGTGAAAAGCAAATCAAACCAATACAGGCCATTAGCTGTAAAAAAGGCATAATAATTTTTTTCTTTTGATTCTCTTCCTGTAAGCCATCCTCAACCAGTCTAAGGATTTCCTTTTTTGAATAGTTCCCTACCCACTTTTTAAACCTGAGGGTATAAAGTTTCTTTTTTCCTGAAAAAGAATCCTTCTGTTGAAATTCAACAAACCTTTTTGCATCAGGTATTTGAAATTTAACCGTACCATCCTCCTCCTGCCTTTGGGGGATAACAAATTCTACCTCCTTGACTGCATTATAAATCAAATTCAGTATTTTTTCTCTGTCGTCATGCTTTATAGTATATAGAGAACCCATATTATAGCTAAAGGCAATAAATATTAACACCAGCGCTATCATCCCTATAATTACAATCCCATAGCTATCTGGAATTCTTCCCAAGCCATAAATGATAATAGCAAATTGCAGAAAGTTAAATAAACTGCTTCCAGCCTTACTTACCCTTCTGCTTCTAAATTCATACATGCTTTGAAACATACCCGTTAAACCAGCTAAAAGCAATAATCCTGCATCCATCAACTCTCTACTCATATTTCCTCCATTAGTATTGATTTTACGTAATATTTTAAGCCTTCACTTTAATAGATGCTGTTAATTCATAATTAGTTCCATAATCATTATAAAATAAGGAAAAGCACCTACAGAATCGCAGGTGCCTGGTCTCTTTCCTTGAAATATCCTACTATTGCCTGCGATATACTCTTTGCAAGGCTTAGCTGTTGATTGTCATCCTTCAGCCACTCAAACTCCTGCGGGTTTGGTACGAAGCCGCTCTCGATCAATACCGAAGGGGTCCAGGTGCCTCGAATGACATAGAAGTTCTTTACATGAAGTCCCTTGCTATTTCTGCCCAAAGTATTTAAAGTACCTTGTAATATTGCCTCTGAAATTCCATGGGCATGCTTATCCCTGAAAAATACTGAAAAGCCATCCACCTTAGATATATCTACATTATCTGGCATACTGTTGGCATGCATGGATACAAATAAATCCGGCCTTGCAGCTCTTGAGGCCGCTAGCCTTGCCTCTAGGGAAAGCTCTGTGTCGGTGGTTCTAGTCATAATAACAGCAGCCCCCAGCGCCTCCAGCTCCTTTTGAAGCTTCAGTGATGTGCTGAGATTAATGGCCTTTTCGGCATATGCTGCCCCCAATGGTCCCGTAGCTCCTGTATCACTGCCGCCATGACCAGGGTCCAGCATTATTGTCAGTCCCTTTAAGGGCGCTTCTCCCTCTGCTGCCTTTGCAGGCCGTTTTATGTGCAATGCTATTCCCGTTGTGGTCTTTTCTATATAGTAGCCGTCTATTGACTGATTTTCTTTAAGTATTAGGTTGTATTGCAAGCCGTTTTCATTTTTGGTGGCAGTAACCTCGGAAATAAGACTCCCCTCCGTCAATATTGGCAGCTGCTGACCCTCTGCTGCAGAGATACTCAGCGCTAATGCCTTGCCGTCGAAGGCGATTGTTGCCGCCACTGGTTGGGTTAGCTCCAGCTTTAAGGTGTCCCACTTATCTCCTGTAGCATACTGTGGATTTTGCACAACAGCCTTTAGTTGACCCTTCGATGCATATATGTTGACTCCGCCTTTATTCACCCATTGACCATTGGCAAGCCGTACATAGCTACCGGTCATCCCCGTCACATAGTCCTTCATGCCCTTATATAGCTCAAAGGAGGCTCCATTGGCAGGAACAGGGGTCTGATAGGTATCAATAACCGCCTTTACCACCTCTGCAAAATATGGCGAATCCTTCATAATTACCCCTACTGTGGCAGGAGCTGTTCTGGCTTTAGTTGTGCCCTTATATTCTATAGTATACACCGGCGCTCCCAGATCAATATTTCTTGGCGTGCCTGTATAGCTTGGTATTGTATGAACATAGCTATAGGTTCCCAAATACATATCTGAGGAATTTGGAGCAGTGCTGGCGGTCTTCATGGTATAGGTCTGGCCCCCAAGCTTTACTGTAACCGCAGAGCCTATAGGCGCCTGACAGGTAAGGGTAATCTTTTCACCTGCCTGCCTCAGCTCCTGTGATTGAGGAAAAACCGTGGCTGCAGGAATTTCAACCCCGCTCATCTTCTTTGGTGCTGCTGTAGTCTCTCTATTGATTATTCTGCTTACATACGCACCCTCCTGTTGGAAGGAAAAGGTGTTCAATCCCTCTGTAAGAGCTACCAAAATCCCATAATAGCCCTGCGAAGACCTTCCCTCAACAGGCTGACCATTCATATATAATGGCTTTTCCGGGTCCGATGCCCCCGTCAGATAGTATTGGCTGTAGACAGTTTTTATGTTGCCTGAGGGCCTAGCGATCGTCAATTCTGCCTTGGGCTTAAGTCCATCCCTTTGTTGGTATATTGCTGTTACAGCAGCTGTCAAGGCCTGACTTTTTGCAAAGGCGGTATAATTGTAAAAGATACTGCCCTTAACTATAGGATTTCCTTCGTTAAGCCTCAGCTGCCTATCAATCTCCTCCACACCATACCAGGGACTTGCAGGGTCAGTGTTTCCTGTTCTATATGCAGCATGTCCAATATATAAATCAACGTTAGTACCATCAGCTGTTTCAGACCACCATTTTAAAAGCTTGCTGTAGTCTGCAATTTCAAAGCCTATATTCCAATATATTTGAGGCGCTATATAGTCTATCCATTCCTCCTTGACCCATGTTCTGGTATCGGCATACTGATCGTAGCAGGATTGCAATCCCTTGGTCTCGCTGCCCCTGGGATCGGAATTGCTATTTGCCCATATTCCCACAGGGCTTATTCCAAAGCGTACCTCACTGGATTTTTCCTTTATAGCCTTGGATAGATCCCTTATTAATATATTTACGTTTTCCCTGCGCCAGCTACCTAAATCAGTAAAGCCTGCACCGTACTTTGCAAAGCTCGCTTTGTCGTCGAAATCCTTGCCTGGATAAAAATAATCATCAAAATGTATGCCATCGATATCGTAATTCTCTATAATCTCCACCGCACCAGCAATAACCAAATTTCTCACCTCAGGAATTCCCGGGTCAAAATACAGGTTTCCGTCTGTATACTGAACCACCCAGCTGGGGTTTATCCTTGCAGGATGATTCGCTACTAAAGAAGCAAAATCGTGCTTGGCTTCCTTTGCGGTCTTTTTTGTGATCCTATAGGGATTAATCCATGCATGAAGCTCTATTCCTCTGCTATGGGCCTCCGTTATCCAAAATTCCAAGGGATCAAAGGCATTGGATGGGGCCTGCCCCTGAACTCCTGTTAAATACTTGGATACAGGAAAATATTTTGAATTATATAAGGCATCCGCCGTAGGTCTAACCTGAAGAAAGACTGCATTCATACCCATGACCTCAGCATGATCCAATATCTTAAGAGCCTCAGCCTTTAAGATTTCAGAATCTGCAGTTGCCTGTGAGGGGTAATCAATATTCACTACGGTTGCTACCCACAGTCCCCTGAAATCCTCTTCAGCAGCTGCATCCTCGGCAGGGGGCTCAGTAGAAAATTCCTCCGCCGAAACTGAGACCTCCGGTGGTATCTGAAATATAAATAATAATACTAAAAATAACGATATGATTTTAAGCTTCCGCATCATAATTTCTCCTTATAGCTATGTCGTTTATATAGTTAATATTTCGACAGCTTATTATAAAAACCTCCACACATCTCATTTCTTAATACAATTGTAATTTCTGTAATACTATGGAAAAATAAGGACAAAAAAACCACTGATAGAAATCAATGGTTACGTTGAATAATCTGAGTTTTGCTAATTAAGTCTTTAGCAGAAGCTTTATTCTGTTTAGGCAGGCTTCCTTTTTAATATACAACACGCCTAAGCTTATGGAGGTCATCATTACGAAACTAAGGTTAAATATTGTATCTAAAGTAATACTGATGATATTAAGCCTTCGAACTATAAATATTGATATCATCAAGAAAAATGGATGTGAAAGATAAATGTAAAAGGAGGCATCACCAATAGGCCTCAGACTTTTTAGAATTCCTCTATATTTCTTCAACAGTGCAGTGGCTGCAAGATACAGAGCTATTATTGCCAATATAGAATAAACAGGCCATAGATAATCAATTATGGGCAGTGGCCTGATGCGATTTATTTTTGCCTGATACAGCTGCTGAGTCAAAAGTCCCCCTGTTAAAAGGGCCAGCATATAAAAGGCCCCTCTGTGCCTATAAAGCCGCTCCATAGCTTTGTCTTTTATGGTTACGATATAACAGCCCAATATAAAGAAAATGAGATAATTCAAAAAAAATCTATCGGAAAACTTAAAATAAATATATTTGATGCTTAAAAGGCTGATAACACCTGAGAATAGCATCAGAATTGTGGGATTAAACCGCCTGAAGCAATATAGCCATAGATTGCTTAAGAGGTAAAATTGGAATATAATCACCACAAAATAAAAATGGTATACCATAGACCCCAACAGCAGCTGCTTCACAAAAAATAACGGACTTAGATAATATGTGCCCAGAAGGACGAAAATAATATAATAAAACAAATTCCATGCCAGATACGGTATTCCGATGCTCTTCGCTCTCGCCTTCATAAACCGCTTAAATTCAAAGGGTTTATTTTGATATGAATACATCAGAACTACTCCGCTTATAAATACAAATAGAGGAACAGCAAATTTTGTAAAGGTATTAGCAATATATGCCAGCTTTAGATGCAGACTGTGGGGTCTGTATCTAATCAAGGTGCTGGCGGTTACATGGATGATAATAACTGCAATACAGCCTATGGCCCTTAAGACGTCAAGCTCCTCTAGTCTTTTTTTCATATATATCCCCCAGTGCGTTTCTTAAATGTAATGGCAATTAATTGGATATTTATTAACAATCTATTCAATTGTATTATAAGTCTGTTGAGAGAATAATACCACTACATTATTTATTAAATAATTGTAAAAGCAAAAGCACAGGATTTCTCCCATGCCCTATTAATAATATCTTCTTCCTAAAGCAGATGCTCCACCTTAACACATTTTCCTATTAGCTTAATATTTTTAAGATCTACTTCCTCAGCTCTGTCCTTTATCCCTGATGCTAAAATGACCCTATTGTTTGCTTCCTTCCTTAATTGCCTTATATATTTCTTCTGATTCATTTCAAAATAATATATGCTATTGTTCTGTATCTCATTGGTCAGGTAGACCATCACCACATCGCCCTTTTTAATTCTTAGAGCCTCAAGTGAGTCGTCAGAGGCTTGGATGAATAGCAGCTTATCCCAGTGATAGCCCTCCACACGCTTTCCTATTATGGGCAGCTCCTTATGTCCAACAGCTTTACTGGTTGAGGCCTCATATATGGGATACTTTTTAATGATATTCGCCAAGGCATCAGACCATTGCTCCGTTGGCTGAATATTGTAGAACTCCACCTTTGGAGGCACTACCTTTTCCTCCTTCGGCTTATGCTCCTTTTCCTCATCCTGCCTATCTATGAAATCTAGCTTGGCACCGAGGATACTGAGGATGCTCTCCGCCGCCTTCTCATTTATTACCTTTTTTCCAGATTCTATCTGAAGGATGTAGCTCTCCGACAGCCCGCATTTTTTCGCCAATTGCTTTTCGGTAAGCTTAGCCTTAAGTCTGGCTTCCTTTATTTTAACTGCAACACGATTCATAGCTCCACCTCTTGTCTGGTGCCCTTCATAATATAAGAGCACAAATATAATTTTAAAATGAGGAAATTGCATATTTCCATAAGAGTACATATATATTTTAGTTTATACAAAGTTAAAAGTTTATCGCCCATTGCCTAGGGCTAATAACATTTAAAATTCAATAAATTAGCCCGTGGGGCACTAAGCAGGAAATTTTTGACTTTGTATAAACCTGCTGCTCATCTTAATTATGCAATTTCTTTATTTATATAATAACATAATTTAAATTGTAAAATGAAGACTTATATCACTTTAGTAGCTTATACCCTCATAATTTCCCATTTCCTTTTTTTATAGATTATGGCGATAACCAGCATTTCTACAAAATCTGAGGCCAGGAAGCTAATCCAAACCCATATAACCGGCAGCTTTAGAACATATACAGCCAGAACTAAGAGTGGTATTTGTACTCCCCATCTTCCTGCAAGGCTAGAGATTAAAAAGGGCAGATTGTACCCAGAGCCGGAGAAGACGCTTCCGCAGCCCATCATTACGCTTGCCATAATTAAACCGGGAGTAATGACCCTCAGCATTGGGACTCCCACCGCTATTACCGAGGCCTCCTTTATAAAAATCCCCATTACTTTGTCAGGAAATATAAATACCAAAATAGAGACCATCAGCATCATTATCGCCCCATAGGCAGAAGCATAGGTGGCTGTAGCCCTGGCCCTTTTAACGTTTTCGCTTCCTAGGCATTGCCCTACTATCGAGCTGCTGCCCATTGCCAGCCCCAGCAGCGGCATAAAGAAGAAGCCAAATAGCCTGTTGCCTATTCCCATCGCCGCCACCACATCTGTACCGTACATCGTCACAAATTTCAGGGTAACTATTCCAACGAGATTCCTTAACAGATTCTCAGCCCCTGTAGGCAATCCTATAGTAAGCAGCTTTTTATCTATTTCATAATTTAGCTTTAATAGCCTTTTAGGTTTAATTCTAACCTTAGTTTTATTAGAGAGAATAAAGTAAAAGCCTACAATAAAGGTTACTGATATAGAAATTACAGTAGCTAGACCTGCCCCGAAAACCCCTAGCCCGAAGCCAGGAATATTGGTATAGGGGATGGTATCAAACATCAAAATAGGGTCCAAAACTATGTTCAAAATAGCAGCTATCACCATTATGATCATTGGCTTCTTTGCATCTCCTACACAGCGGAAGGCTGTATTTACCGTATAGGAGGAAAACATAATCGGCAAGAAGAAAATGCGTATATACCCATAGCTAAGGGCTGATTGAAACACCTCAGCATCGCTGGTGAAGAAGCCCAGCATTGGTTTTAAGATAATAGAAAAAATAACACCTGCTATAATAGCCACCAGTGCCTTAAAGGTAAGGGTTTGCTCAATACACAAACTGGTTCTATCCTCGTCTCCCCGGCCAAAGCTTTGAGATATCAAAGAGATGGAGCTGGTCCCTATAATCTCATTCAGTACATTTACAATCCAGAACATTGTAGAAAATATGGTGACACCAGCCACCGCCTTATAGGATATCCTTCCGATCCAGATCAAATCTACCAGATCATAAAGCATTTGAAACATTAAGCCCAGCATGGTGGGTGCAGCCATTGAAAAGAGATTCTTCGTAATGCTGCCCTCCAGCAAGGAATTGGATAGTTTTTCTGCCTTCTCTGCCATATGCTTTCCTCCTGTACCTTAAGCCTTTATATGTAACCTTCATTATTATATACCATATAATGTAAGCATTACCAATTATATTTACTTAATATTTAGAATATATCTTCAAAGGCTAAGGGTGACTGCATATGCAGCCACCCCAACTGTTACAACTCTCCCAACAGCTTGTATTTGTTTACTTCTTCTACTAATTCTCCTTAATATATAGCTCTATTCTGTCCCTTCCCTTGATCTTGGCCTGATATAGGGCCGTATCTGCCTTTCTCAGAAAGTTATTAATGGTCTTTTCGTTGTAGCTGGTGGTTTGTGGATAATGCTCCGTACTGACCACTCCTATGCTTGTAGTAAAGGATATGCTGCCCTTTCTGGTGTTTATGCTTACCTCCTTTAGGGCGTCCTTTAGCTTCTTGGCAACAGCCTCGCTCTGCTGAAGGCTTGTTTCAGGCAACAGCACCAGAAATTCATCACCACCATATCTTACGGGTAAATCCTGACTTCTAAGGCAATCCTTCAAAACAGCTGCTAGGGCAACAATTGCCTTGTCTCCTGTCAGGTGGCCGAATTGGTCGTTGATATCCTTAAAATTATCTATATCTAAAATCATTAAACTGGTGACATGGCCTTTTCTTTGAGCCCTTTCCAGCTCCTGCTTCAGATGCTGATCAAAGTATCTCCGATTAGCCAAGCCTGTTTGATAGTCCTGCAACGACAGCTTCTCCAGCTCCTCATATTGAAAACGCAGATTCTTAATCATGATATTGAAATTCTTAATCAGGGGCAGAAAATCCCGATGACCCCTATTCTCTATTTGTCTGGATAAATCCCCCCCAGCCACCTGCTCTGTAGCTGTAGTAATCTCTGCCAGTGGCTTTAATATAATTTTAGCAAAAACACTACTGGCTAATAGTCCTAATAGCAGCACTAGTATCATGGTGCCTATAGCCATTATAAATCCTAGCCTGTTTATGGAATAGATGCTTGAATGATCTATCTCATATATGACAGCCCAATTGTTTATTTCCAGATTGCTGAAGGCAACTGCCTTCTTTACATCCCCTATGGCTATTTCCTTTATCAGCCCTTCACCTGCTCCTATTATCCTGTCTGAAACTGTATAATCCAGCTTTTTACCAACAAGCTCAGTATCGTGATGATAGATAATAGTAGCCTCTTCATCTATAACATATATATTTCCCTTCTTATTGTCCCTAAAGGAATTAAATAGGGTAAAAAAGAGATTTTTATCATTCCATAAATTTATGGTGAGGGCCAGTACGCCAACAGCTTCACCCTGCTCCATCAAGGGGCTGCTGGCGAATATTACCGGATTGCTGTTGCCCTCAGTGACAATGACATTAGACAAATATGGGGTATTGTTTTTTAGTGGCTGCTGCACATAGTCTCTATAGCTTAAATTGTGGCTTTTGTCGACATTCACTACTCCCCGTGGGGATGAATAAAAGTATATAAGGCGACCCTCACTATTAGTGATGATCCCTCCTGTAAAAATCCCACTGGTTTTAAGAAATAAATCGACCTTATCTGAGGCATCCTCAATATCCGAAAGCTTTACCATGCTAGAAATGATTTCAACGTCCTGGAGACTTTTAGTTAAGTGTAGATTAAGCCTATTGGAAAGAAATGCGACATCCCCCAGCATAACCTCATGGTATCTGTCCTCGACTGTTCTAGGTGTCATATATAGTATAGCAAAGGCACTGGGAACACCTATGGCCAAAACTATAAGCAGCACTATTACTCCTGTCAGCTGCTTAAAAAGCTTACTTTTGTATATAAAGTTCATCGTCTCAGCCCCATTTCACAATAGTCGTAATCTGTCATTTGTTGTAATTATACATCTTATATTCACAATTGTTAATAGATTTTCACAAATATAACATTTGCCTGATTTGGCAATTATTAATTTTATTTCACTTTATGTATTTTACTAAATGGTTCATAATGGTATTAGTGAAATATCATTATTATGTACACGGAGGAACTCACCTTGGAATTGATTTTAGCTGCTATTATAATTTTCATATCCAGTGTCATTCAGGGAATAACCAGCTTTGGCTTCTCACTTGTTGCCCTACCCCTATTGGGAATGCTACTGCCTTTAAAGATCGTAGTTCCCATGCTGGTGCTTTATAGCCTTATATTAAATATCATCATATTAAGCCATATCAGAACCCATGTGAGACTTAAGCAAATAGTAATCCTGGTGATATTTGGAATAATAGGTACTCCCTTTGGAGCCCACCTATTAAAGGTCACCAATGAAAATACCTTGAAGGTGGTAATAGGAATACTGGTTACTACATCCGCCCTCATAAACCTATATGGGTATAAGGTGAAGGTAAAGAATGAAAGGCTCTCCTATATCCCTGTAGGCTTTGTCAGTGGCATAATGAACGGCAGTGTCTCTCTGGGAGGCCCACCACTGGTGCTGTTCCTTAGAAACCAGGAGGTGGAAAAGCAGACCTTCAGGGCTAATCTGACATCATATTTTCTCATCTTGAATGTATTTACAATACCCACCTATTTTTTAGGTGGACTGATAACCAGCGAGGTAATCAGCTATTCTGCCTATGTTTTGCCGGGACTTGTTTTGGGCGCCTTCGTTGGTGTTAAGCTAGGTAATAAATTTGACGAGGAGCTATTCAGAAGGCTTACCCTTGGTTTAATCATCGTTACCGGTATACTGTCAATAATTACAGGAATAAGAAAATGAGACAAAGGGCTTCAGAAGATAACGATCTAGACAGGCAGGAGAAGCTTTGCTGCAACTAAAAAGGGCAGTCCACGGATATGTGCATCCAAGGACTGCCCTTTTCTACTGCTTAAGGCTTAAAGACTACCACCAGCAGCATTTTAAAATTTTCCTTTGCCAATAGTGCATGCGGTATGCCTGAAGGCATAACAATTGTCTGACCCTTCTTTAATGCAAAGACCTCATCTCCAATGGTAATTTCAGACTCTCCATCCAGTAGGTACACCATTGCATCACCGCTGGAGGAATGGGAGCTGATTTCTTCCCCCTTGCTGAAGGCAAACAGTGTCAGGCTTAGATTTTTCCCCTGTGCCAGCGTCCTGCTTATTACCTTTCCCTCTTGATATTCCACTAATGAATCCATCTCGATTACTTTAGATAAGTCGATATTTTTTATGATCTGTTCCATAGAATATTAACCTCCTTCTTAGTTAGCTGTCATAGCGTATAAAATACCTATGTCATCCTATACTACCACTTGTCACTATTATTTTCTGTTGCCGGGATTACTATTTATAAATTTTAAATATATATTTTAGTTTATACAAAGTTAAAAGTTTATTGCGCATTGCCTAGTACCTTGCGTCATTTAAAGGTTGAGATAAATCCCGCGGAGAATTTTTATGTAGCAAGGCGGAGGAAGAAGCAATATCGAGTAATATTACGACTGACGACAACGCAGCAACAGGGAAATTATACCGGGAGTTATCCAATATTTTAAGTGATGTAAGGTGCTAGGGCTAATAACATTTAAAATTAATTATACAAATTAGCCCGTGGGGCACTAAGCAGGAAACTTTTGACTTTGTATAAACATACCACTAACCTTGATTATGTAATTTTCATTGCCAATTAATGTCCTCTGTGGTATTATGTTGATGAAAACTTAAAAGCATATAGCACTGGGAGAGCTGGATAGGCCAGCTGAGAGAAGGACCCTGTAATGTCTTTGATCCCCATTAACCTGATCTGGATTATACCAGCGTAGGGAAGTGTATATTATTGGGCATTTATATATGCGTAATAAGCACAAATCCTACTGTTGGATTTGTGCTTTTCTGCTTTTTGAAGCTTTATTTTAAGGGGGAATTATATGAATATTAAAAAGCTGACCACAGCCTCATTGTTGGCAGCCATCGGAGTTGCCAGCGGTCATATCCTTTATGTACCGGTGGGGGCCTCCAAGGTCTTTCCCGTACAGCATACCATCAATTTACTGGCGGGGGTTTTCCTTGGTCCCGGATATGCAGTAGCAATAGCCTTTATCATTTCTCTAATGAGAAACCTTCTGGACACCGGCTCCCTGCTGGCCTTTCCCGGCAGCATGATAGGAGCGCTATTGGCTGGACTTCTCTTCAGAAGGACAAAAAGCTCCCTGCTGGCTATGCTGGGGGAGATTATCGGTACAGGTATCATAGGCGGAATTGTGGCCTATCCAGTGGCGGCATTTATCATGGGCAGAGAAGCCGCAGTCCTGTTTTTTGTAGCCCCCTTCCTGCTGAGCTCAGCGGTGGGTGCAGTAATAGGCTTTGGCATATATAAGCTTATGGTTAAATCTGGAGTATCAACTACAATCAATTTAGGAGGTTGAGCATGAAGAAGCTATTGACAATTGCAGGCTCCGACAGCTGCGGCGGAGCAGGAATACAGGCGGATTTAAAGACCTTTTCGGCACTGGAAACCTATGGTATGAGTGTTATTACCGCCATCACAGCCCAGAACACTCAGGGGGTTTTTGCAGTTCAGGATATCACTCCCGACATTATACAGAAGCAAATTGAGGTGATCTTTGAGGATATTACAGTTGATGCCGTCAAGGTTGGAATGGTTTCAAGAACGGAAACCATCAAGGTTATAGCTGAAACCCTAGCTAAATATTCTGTGAACAATCTGGTTATTGACCCTGTAATGGTGTCTAAAAGCGGCTATCATCTATTGCAGCCGGAGGCAAAGGAGGCCTTGATAAAATATCTGCTGCCTATGGCTACCGTAGTAACCCCAAACCTTCCAGAGGCGGAGGTAATAACAGGCATGAGAATTACCACTGTTGATGAAATGAAGACGGCAGCTGAGCTGATTCATAAAATGGGACCTGCATATGTTCTTGTAAAGGGGGGCCATCTGGAGGGGGAGGCTGTTGATATTCTATATGACGGTGCAGGCTTTACCTATTTTAATTCTCCGAGAATAGAGACCAAGAATACCCATGGCACCGGCTGCACCCTATCCTCTGCCATAGCAGCCAATCTTGGGAAGGGTCTTTCCGTTATCGAATCAATCGACCGGGCCAAAAGCTATATAACCGTTGCAATACTTAATTCCTTTGCCATCGGCAAGGGTGTGGGCCCGGTGCATCATTTTTATGAGCTATATAATAAATAGGAGGTCGAATATACATATGGAAATTAATAGCAAGGCAAGGACTATATTGGAGAAAATTAAAGAAAATAAGCCTTTGGTACACCATATCACCAACTATGTTACTGTAAATGACTGTGCAAATATCGTGTTAGCTCTGGGGGGAAGCCCTGTTATGGCGGATGACCATAAGGAGGTGGAGGAAATGGTATCCATAGCCTCTGCACTGGTTTTAAATATCGGTACCCTGAACGAAAGAACCATAGAATCCTTTATACTGGCGGGGAAAAAGGCCAATCAGCTGGGAACTCCGGTTATACTTGACCCTGTTGGCGTAGGCGCCACTAGCCTGAGAAATCAAGCAACGGAAAGAATTTTGAAGGAGGTAAAGCTTTCTGTTCTAAGGGGAAATATGTCGGAGATTAAATGCATCTATGGTATCGAGGCCGCAACCCGTGGCGTTGATTCAGTGGATAATCCCCTGGAGGGCGGCAGGGATATCGCACTTCAGCTGGCTAAAAGGCTGAATTGTACCGTAGCCATCACCGGGGCAGTGGATATTATTTCCGATGGCAGCAGAGTTTTCTATATTGAAAACGGTCATCCAATAATGGCAAAAATCACCGGAACCGGCTGCATGAGCTCCTCCGTGGTGGGGGTATGCTGCGGTGCTGGAGAAGGCAGTCTTTTTGGAGCAATAGCTGGAATAATGATTATGTGTATAGCTGGAGAAAAGGCACAGCAAAGGCTTCAGGGCCAGGAGGGCTTAGGCAGCTTCAGGGTATATCTGATGGATGCCATAAGCCAGCTTACCATTAAGGATATAGAGGAAAGGGGTAAGGCCCATGAGCTTCTATAATGCCATAGACTATAGCCTCTACCTAGTAACCGATAGGACTGTATTAAGGGGTCGAGATTTAATAAAGAGCCTAGAGGAGGCATTTCAAGGGGGAGTAACCCTGCTGCAGCTTAGGGAAAAGGAGGCCTCATCTCTGGATTTCTACAGGCTGGCCCTTGAAGTAAAGGCGCTTTGCACTCAATATCATATCCCCCTTATTATAAATGATCGTCTGGATATTGCACTGGCAATAGATGCCGATGGCCTTCACGTGGGTCAAGACGACCTTCCCGCAGCTGTTGCCCGAAAAATTTTAGGCCCAGACAAAATACTTGGCGTTTCCACCGCCACTTTACAGGAGGCTCAGGAGGCCATAGCCGCCGGGGCTGATTATATCGGTGTCGGGGCCCTATTCCCCACCGATACGAAAACCGACACCCGCAGTGTTTCCCTACAGGAGCTTAAATTCCTCAAGGAAAATGTTCATGTTCCTGTGGTGGGCATAGGGGGCATCAACGAGACTAATATCAAATCCGTATTTGATACCGGGATAGATGGGGCCGCCATTGTTTCAGCCATCCTTGGCAAGCAGGATATTACAGCCGCAGCAAAGGAACTAAGTAAAATTATCGATCTAGGAGGTAAATAAAATGCTCTCATATTCAAGTATAATGACAATACTGACCATAACCGTAGCCCTATTTGCAGGGATAGGTATTTTATACAGCCGTGGAAAAATAGAAACCATGGACGACTTTTTAACCGCAAGGGGCAGCACCGACTCAAAAATGCTTTCTGCCTCCTTTTTAGCCTCCTTCCTTGGGGTATTTGTACTGTTTACGCCTCCAGAAGCCGGTTCTATAGGAGGCCTGACCTCAATTATTGGCTATGCGCTGGGGGTTGGAAGCCTTTATGTCGCATTTTTAGTGCTTAGCCCTAAAATCAGAGGCTACCTGCCGGAGGGCAGCACCCTAAATGATTTTGTACTTAAGCGTTACGGCTCCAAGCTGTATGTGCTTACTGTACTGCTTTCCCTATTCTATATGTTTGTCCATCTGGTGGCGGAGCTCACCTCCATCGCTCTGGTGGCCTATGAGCTGGCGGGTGTGCCCTTAATATATACGGCGCTTTTAGTCGGTCTTGGCACTATGGCCTATACCATATACGGTGGACTGAAGGCCTCCATGTTTACCGATATGATACAGATGGTTTTGGTTATAGTGCTGCTGGTGATTGTCTCCTTCGGAGTACTGATATATGTCGGTGGAGTTGGGGAAATCATCGAGAAGGCCTCCGCCAATGCACCTGAGCTATTTAACCTTGGAAACCGCGGGGGAATTGAATTTGGCCTTACTCTATGTATTGCAGTATTTGCCGCTAATTTATTTCATCAGGGCTACTGGCAGAGGGTTTATGCCGGCAAGGATGACAGAGCTATTAAAAAGTCTCTGATTGGCTGTATTTTAATTGCAGTACCTGTCATGCTTTTGACAGGCCTATTGGGCATTATCTCCACCGGACTTGGGGTAGCTGCAAGTCCTTCCGCAGCATTGTTTTCACTGGCATATTCATATTTTCCCCTTGGCTTAATTGTGGCTGTATTTATTTTAGCCCTTGTGCTGGTTATGAGTACCGTAGATACTCTACTGAATGCAATGGTAGCCAGCTTTACTCTGGATGGACACAGGCTTTTGAAGGGCATTAAGAAGGAGTCCCTGCTTAAGCTGGCAAGGCTTGCTACAATCATCATTATTGTACCAGCTACCTTGATATCTGCTAAGGGCTATAGCGTTTTATATCTTTTCTTTGTTGCAGACCTGGTTTGTGCCGGAGTCTTCTTCCCTATTTTCTATGGACTTTATAATCCCAAGCTTACGGAGGGAGTGGCCTTAGTGGCAGCTATACTGGGGGTAGCCTCCGGGGTTCCCTTCTTTATGGCAAATAAGCTCCTGATCAGCTTTGCAGTGCCGGTTGTGGTGTCGGCAGCCATCTGTATAATCGGGGCAGGCATTTCAAGGAAAGAAACAGGTGCTCCAGAGATAGGTTAGTAGTGATCCCTTTGAAATATACTTGAAAAATCCCTCCTCAGTTAATCTGAAGGAGGGATTTTAAAATTGCAAAAGAATACTTGATTGTTTATCCTATGTATTCCTACACAATGGGGGGACTTCACTATAGCTTATTTACTATTAAATTCCCTGACTCATATCTTTTAAGACCCCATTTAAAGAAGAAGTAGGCAAAAAGGAGCCAGCCAACCACAGCCGTTAGTAAAAGTAGGAATAGTCGGGGGTTAAAGCTATTAATAAGCCTTACAGGTATGAGGGAGATAAAGGCAGCCGGTATTATTGTAAAAATTATAAGCTTTGTAAAGCCGCTGTATATTCCCTCGGGATAAATACTGAAGGTTACTAGAAATTCAGTGATTAGGGTTGTAATCCCCTGAGCATCCCCCATGAAGAAGGCCAAAGTGTTGGCAATGGTTATAATACTAGTAAATACCAAGGCTCCAGTTACACAGAATACTAGAAATAATAATATATGAACAGGATTAAAGCCACTTACTATAGTAAAGAGTATTAGACCATAAAATAAATCTCCCCAAGCAGAGACTATTGTGCCGGAGGCAATAATGTTTATCAATACATCCTTAGGCTGCAGCAAATAGGAGTCCAGCTCCCCCTTGGCTATCATATTAGATAGCTTCATGCTGTTGCCAAAGAATATTAGCTCCAAGCCATAGGAGCTGGAGGATATTGACCATATAATCATAACCTCTCTAAAGCCATAGCCGCCGATGCTGTCGATATTACTGAATAATATCCACCAAAAGTAAATAAAGGCACTATTGTTCAGTATCATGCCAAAGGCTTGAATTAAAAAGCTGCCTCGATATTCCATTGCAGCCGACAGGTTAAATTTAAAATACATTGTGATGAGCTTTAGGTTCTTCTTAGCCTCCATTAACATTTAACGCCTTGACCCCCCTTCTGAATACCAGCAGAGATACTGCTATAAAAAATCCAAGATAGCCCAGCTGATACAGGAGTGTATTTATAAAGCCTGATGAGCTATAGTTCACCGCCAGCTTTGCCGGAGCATAGGTTATATAGGCAAAGGGCAGATGCCTTGATATCTTTTCAAGCCAATCTGGAAACAGCTCTAGGGGTATCAGCATTCCCCCCAGCGTAAATACGAGCTTTGAATATATCCATGTCAATGCCGTATTTTCCTCCAGCCAAAAAGCCGATAGGGCCAGCAGCATATAGATAAAGAAGTTTATGCATATACCCAGCAGCATAGTAATTATCACCATTGGCAGATGGATTGCCCTAAAGCCCGCCAGTGGCCCTACATAAAGCATTCCTATCACCAAAGCTGTAACGGCATTTGTCAATAGCCTGACGGCAATCTCTCCCATAGAGTTTGAAAAGCAGTAAAATACATAGCTATAGGGCTTATTAATGGTGTAGGCTATATTCCCCTTCTTAACCTCCTCCGATACCTCAGAGAAAATGTTGGATCTTGAAAGGCTTATCATTTCTGCAATCGTTAAATACCAAATCATCTGGTTTAGGCTGAAGCCTGCAATAATTTCACCCTTCTGCCCATATATGTTTTTCCAAAGCAAGAGCATTACAAACACGATAAAGACAAAGAATATAGTACGGGCCAACAGGTTCCAGGCATATACAAGATTGTTGGATATGCTGATTTTGAAGGTATAGAAATATTTATTTAGGCTACGCAAGACCATCACCGCCAATGCTATTATGCTGATATATTCCTGAGATGATTTCCTCAAGGGGCGGATCGGATATTGTAATATCCACAACCTTCCCAAGCTTCATCAGATTGGATACAGCAGTGTCAATATCACAGTCGGAGCCATCCACCTCAACCTTTATGGCATAGCCCTTGCTTTTTAGCACCTTCAGCTCCAGACCCTCAACCGACACCTCGTCGCTATACTTAATGTCTATTACCTTTTGATTCATATAATTATACTTCAGGTTTTTAACCGATTCATTCAGTACGATTTGACCATGATTGATGATGATTGCCCTTTTACATAGCTGCTCAATGTCTCCAGCATCATGGGAGGTAAGAAAAATGGTGGTTTGGGACTCTTTGCTGAGGGTCTTTATCAAATCCCTGATTTTCTGCTTAACCACCACATCCAGACCAATGGTAGGCTCATCTAGAAAAATAATCTCGGGGCTATGAAGCAAGGAGGCGGCTATTTCACAGCGAATCCTCTGCCCTAAGGAAAGCTTCCTTACGGGGATATCTAATAGCTCCTTTATATCAAAAAGCTCTGTTAAATATGCGATTCTGCTCCTCAAATTCCCTGCATCCATTTCGTAAATCCTACCTAATAGATTGAGGCTATCGATAGGTGGCAGGTGAAACCATAGCTGGGACTTCTGACCGAAGACCGTACCGATTCTATAGGATAGCTTCCTTCTGTCGATGGCTGGGTCTAGACCCAATACCCTGATGTGGCCGGAGGTGGGCTGTAATATTCCCGTCAGCATCTTAATCGTTGTAGACTTTCCTGCACCATTTGGTCCAATAAAGGCTAAAACCTCCCCCTTATCCACCTCCAAGGAAATATCCTTGACGGCATGAACCTCCCTATAGCTGGGGGAAAGCATGGCCTTTAGGCTACCCCTTAGCCCCTGCTCCTTCGTTTTTACCTTAAAGCTTTTGTTGAGATTTTCCACTGTTATAATCCTCATTCTTCTACCTCCTTTTGCCAATATTAGATTAGGAAATTACATAATACCATCAAAGCGCATAAATATTTTAGTTTATACAAAGTCAAAAGTTTATCGCGCATTGCCTAGTGCTAATCACATTTAAAAATTATACAGATTAGCCCGTGGGGCACTAAGCAGGAAACTTTTGACTTTGTATAAACATACCACTCAACTTTATAATACAATTTCCTCAGATATAAAAATAAAGCCCAGAAGAAGCGTCTCATGCTTGAGACTCCTCCTCCGGGCTTTTAATCCGAAAGTGTAGACTTATATCCTGTATCGCTCGGACCTGTCGCAAATAAATTGCCGGAACCCTAGATACACTCTCAAAGGTTATATACTAATATAATATGGTAGAATATGTATGTCAATACAGGAAATTGTTAAGTTTATTTAATATTTTTTATTCATACAAATAAATTAATATATATGCAATCACTTAAGTTTGTCCATTGCCGCCTTTATTTCTAAGTTTATCAGATCGATATCCACCTGCTGAATACTATCGTTGTTAAGGTCGTATTTATCCTTCAGCTTCAAAATTCTATAAACGCTTTCCTCCAGCCTTTCAGTAGAAATACGATTCTCCTCCACCGCACCCTTTATGGCCTCCAGTACCCTTAGACTATTTTCATAGCCATGGCAGGACAATAGGATATCGCTTCCTGCATTAATGGAGGTTATTGCAGCTTCTCCAATATCATAATTTCCTACTATTGCCCCCATTGTCAGGTCATCGGTTATAATAACCCCTTCAAAGCCCATTTCCTCCCGTAAAAGCTCGGTTAGTATCTTACTGGAAAGGGTAGCCGGTGCATCAGTGTCTATTTTACTATATTGTATATGGGCAACCATAACGGAGTCCACCCCCTCCTCTATCGCAGCTTTAAAGGGAATCAGCTCCAGCTGCCTAAGCTCCTCCAGTGTCTTATTGACCACCGGCAGGCTTATATGAGAATCCACAGCAGTATCTCCATGGCCTGGGAAATGCTTTACTACTGCTACAATCCCCTTGTCCGTCAGGCCCCTCATAGTGGCGGCTCCCATTTCACTGACTATTTCAGCCTCTGAGCCGAAGGCCCTGTCTCCTATAACGGGGTTTTTAGGGTTACTGTTGATATCCAGCACTGGAGCAAAATCCATATTATAGCCAAAGGCCTTTAAGGCTCCAGCTATTACTCCACCAATGCTATAGGCAGCCTCCTCCTTGCCGCCGTCACCTATCCTTTTGGCGGTGGGGAGCTTTGCAAATTCAGAAGGTAATCTGCTTACCCTTCCCCCCTCCTCGTCAACGGCTATAAACAGAGGGATTTTACTAGCATTGGTCTCCTTTAGAGAATTAATCAATTTCAATAGCTGCGGAGTGTTTTCAACATTTCTTCCAAATAAAATTACGCCCCCTACATTGTAGTCCTTTATAAAGCCCGCTGCTGTCTCATCAATTGTGGTGCCCTCTATTCCCACAACCACCAATTGACCTATTTTCTCCTCAAGGGACATAGCCTCTACCTTTTCCTTAATCAAGTCTCTCTCCACCACTGGCTCCTCTATCGGGGGATTTTCCTCCGGCTCCTCCTGTGGAGGCTCCTGCTCTCTTTCAGAGCAGCCTCCAGCTAAGAAAAGCATAGCCAGTATTAGCATATATACCATTGATTTTCTAAGCATTTTATTCCACCTTTTCCTATTATAGCTCTAGCCACATTACACAGACATCTCCATGTCTTTGTATTTCCCTAAAGCCCTGCTCCTTATACATATTTACCGTTCCTCTATAGTGTTTTTGGGGCTCCTCCCTTACATCTACAGGTAATGCCAGCATAGCATCATAGCCGTCTCTTTTAAAGTCCTCTATCGCGGTATTCAGCAGCTGTCTGGCTATACCCTTTCCTCTGTACTCCTGATGGATCACATAGCAGATGGTGCTTCCAACCCTCTTATCCTTTATAACTGGCTCCAGCTCCTTTTCCAGCCTTACATAGCTAACGGCATCATTGGCATTACACCAGCCTATACATTTATCACCATCAAAGGCCAAGTAGCCCTTCATTGTACCTGAACCAATTCTTTCGATGGCCTCTGCACGATTTTCAGGTCCTTTTCTGTTTTGCCATTCCTCATGGGAACAGGCAAGATGATAAAACATGCAGTAGCAGGTGGCCCAATGGGGAGCATGTCCAAAATCCAGCCTCTCTAAATACTCTGCAAAGGTACTTGCCAGCTCAGGTGTCAACGGTTTAATTGAATAATCCATTATTGTTTTCCTCCTTTTGGTTTAGTAGCTTGCGTCATTTTATAGCTGAGATGTTTTAAGTGATGCAAGGTACTAGATCGCTATGTATTTGATACTATGTCCGCTTTCCTCTAAAACCCGCTTGAGGCTGTCAAAGGAAATCCAGACGGTGGCGGTGTTGTCGTTTGGGTGCACCCCCAGCTTCTCCTTACCGACTAAAGCCTTGTCGAAGAAGACCTCCACCAATATTTCATTATCATTTAAAAGACCAAAGGGTGATACTGCCCCCTTGCTTAGACGAAGATATTTTTCCAAACGTTCCTCAGATGCAAAGCTTAGGGCTGTAGAACCTATTTGCTGTCGAATTCCCTCTAAATCCGCCTTTTTGTCCTTATCTAAAACAATCAAAAAATGCCTCTTGCCCTTGGCATCCCTCAGAAAAAGATTTTTTACGACATCCCCCTCCCTATGTATGCCCTGTGCCTCCATTTCTTCAATTGTGTAGACGGCGCTATGCTTTGAAACGCTATATTGTACCTTAAGCTCCTCCAGCCTTTGATATACCATCTCCTGTTTATCCATGGCGCCTCCTTGTAATCCGGAATTTTAATAAATACTTCTATTTTAAAGTATAATATCCTCCCATTGCGTTAATATTCACATTAAAATATTGATGGATTATGACGCAATGTATATGTTAGAATACTATTGTAGATGTCCTGCTGACAGCAATTATTTATTAGGAGCTGATATTCATGAGCAATAAAAGCTATAAGCTATTCTCCCGTGATTTTGACTACGAGGAGGATGACTATAATCGCCTTAAAAATTTAAATAAAAGCAATGATAAGTCCAAGGCCTTTACCACAAAGGGAACCATGAAGAGTTTTGATTTTGACTATGAGGAGGACTCCTACGAGCCTGAGAAGAACAGTTAAAAACAACACCATCTGCACAAATTCAGCAACGGCAAAGGCAGACAGCAAATTAAGCTGTCTGCCTCACATAATATCCATGGTTTATTTTTTTATCATATCGCTTTTACTCCAACTCAGGATATTTATCAAAATATACCCTATCGTATTTTAAATCCTCATCCTTATGAGGAGCCTTCTCCTCTGCAGGGTAGCCTATTGATATGATGGCCTCCACCCTTTTGTTTTCAGGAAGGTTTAAGAGCTTCTTTATGTATTCCTCAGCCGTAACCTCATCATTATGCTTTCTTTCTCTTATCTGTACCCAGCAGGCCCCTAGCCCCATTGCTTCGGCCGTAAGTAAAATAACCGTTGAGGCGATGGCAGTATCCTCTATCCACACGTCCGTCATGCTGCTGTCACCAATAACCATAATTCCTAGAGGTGCATTCTTCAAAAAGCTGCTGCCGGCATTCTTTGACTTAGACAGCTGCTCCAGAAGCCCCTCATCCTTCACCACAAGAAATTCCCATGGTTGAATATTTTTTGCAGAGGGGGACAATAAAGCCGCCTTTATTAGCTGTTGAATCTTTTCCTCTTCGACCTTTTTCTCCTGATAAAGCCTAATGCTTCTTCTCTTCATTAACATATCCAGCATTCTGATTCCTCCTTAAGGATTATTAACCATTATTTTCAACTCTTTGATAATCAGAATTATATCCCTATAGATATCTATAGTCAATCTAATATAGCATAATTCAAAAATTAAAGAGCCACCAATTGGTAGCCCTTATAGACTGTAGAACACCCATAATATATCCTCCTGACTATAAGCGAGGGATTTCATAGAAGCCCTGTGCCTCTATCTCTCTATCATTAATCCAATCATCGATTATTTTGTTGAAAACCCTATGCTTCACCCATGGGAAGCTATGGAGTCCACCCCTTATCAATCCACCCTCAGCCTTCGGCATTGCCTTTACCATATCCTTTATTGACTCCAGCATGGCCTTTGGTTCCTTTTCTCCGGCTACAATCAAGGCTGGCACCATCGATGAAGCGATGCCCTCAGGTAAATGTAAATTATTATAGAGCTCATCATATATTCTGTATAGGGTATCAGGCTTAAGGGCTTGAAAGTCCTTGATATAATTATCCACATACTCACTGTCGGGAAATTTAAATTGCTTAGCTGATAGGAGAAGTATTTTCTTAGACCTCAGCATCCGAACAGTAAGCCGATAAAAGAAGGGCCTATGGGTAAGCCTCATTAGGGGTATAGGCCTAAAGAGGGCACTGGCAACCACTGCACTCAGCACCAGCTCTGGTCTGATACTCAGTAATTCCACAATTATTTTTGCCCCTAAGGAATGTCCGATGACATGGGCCCTGCCATCATTCGCCTGCTTCTCTATCAGTCCTGCTATCATTAGAGCACTACTATGTATTGATATAAGTACATTCTCTGTATTCTTCCCATGCTCTGGCAGATCCGGAACGATACAATGGTAGTCCTTGAAATACGCCAGCTGCTTTTTCCACATCCAGCCCCCCATACCACCGCCATGGATGAAAACTATAGTGGGTGCAGCTTTGCTTCCGAATTCCTCATAATACATAAACCTACCCCCTAGCTGATTTTGAACTGAAACAGAACTTATTTTTATTCTATTTCGACATAGGGGATTTATTTCCTTTAAAAAACATACTAAGGCTACAGGCACAAATTACTAATACCCCTTCTCCTGCAGCAGCTTTGTGAATTTATTTTCCGATAGTATCTCATTTGTAATAAATTTACCATTATAAAAGAGGCTATAGGTACTGAAGGGAGCCGGGGACCTTTGGGCCTCCTCCTTTGCAGCTAGCTTTACCAAGGAAAATGGAATTCCTCTAGCATTAGCTATATTTGCTATAAGCGGCGCATATTTTTCCGTGTGGGGGCATTGATTTGAGTAATACAAAACAAAACCCGACTCAGCTATGCTGGCTTCTCGACAGCAGTCCTTAAAGCTAGGCTTCTCATTATCCTTTTCAAAGGGAAGATACAATAGCTCAAAATGAGGAGGCACTGTATCGCATAGCTGAAAGCCTTTATGCTTTAAGTATTGAGGATCTGATAGAAAGGGCATTTTTTTCTTAGAGGAGAGAACCACCAGTCCCTTTTTGTTCTTATTCCTTGAATCCTCTATACAGGCCTCCAAAAGCCTATTGGCATGACCCTGACCTTTGTACTGTCCCGATACCCAAAAGCAATTAATATACATATAGCTCTCAGCACTTATAGGAGCCCAAGCATTTTCAGCCGGTATGTATTCGATAAAAACCTTACCCCTCACATCCACCTTTTTGAAAACCAGGCCATCCTTAAAGCTACTTTGCATCCATTCCTTTTTCGAAGAAACACAGCTTTCTCCCTTTTTATCAGAGATTGCACAGCAAATATGCTCTCTCATCAAATTTTCACTGTCAACATTGATAATATTCATTAAATCAGCCCCTTTTAACAAAATATCTCAGGTTGGTCTTCAGCTTCTCTGGTGGCGTTTTTCTGGCATCCGATATATAAATCTCCCTGTGACGCAAATCCTCTCTGACGAGGTTATTCTCCCGGCAAAATTCCTTCATTTTTTCAAAGCTTCTGGGTTCGTCATCATAGGAGCCCACATGAAGCATTTGAACCGATAGGCCATCCTCCAGCTCCTCAAATCTAACGTTATTATAGTAAGGGCTTGGCTTCTTCTTAGCCACTGCTTTAATTGTCTCATCTGCCAGCTCCTCCGATACAAAATCCGGCTGCCTAATCATTATTTTATATATTAGCTGCTCCTTGTCAAATACCCCTGATAATATTGCCTCCTCCGTCAAGCTCCAAATACCCTCTAGGGGATATACCGTATAATCAAAATATCCCTCCGGTATAATGCCCTTTTTAGGCAGCATTTTTACGCCATAGGCAAGGGCATATAGGGCACCTACCTCATCGGCGAAGGTATCGCCATTAGGATTTCCCTTACCCTCCAGTGTAAAAAACTTAAACCTAGGCACCTCTAAAAGCTCTGGAGCCTCCTTCGGCATGTATAATGCCTTCTCCTGCTTTTTCCACTCCTGCTTCATATCTATCACTCCTCTCCTTCTGCTCTTTTAATTATTATAGCAATATAATATGACAACAGCTTGTCTTATTTTAGAAATAAAATTAAACACCCTACTTAAAGGGCATTTAATTTTGCTCTATTATTCATACTATTTTATGGCCTGTGGAAAATTAAATACATTGAAGGGATCATATTTTTCATTAATTTTTCTTAAGCGTTGGGCATTTTCTCCATAATATGCCCTTTCATAATCCTCTAAAGGACTGAAGGGGAAGTTTACATATGAACCAAAGGTTATTGCTTTTATATAATTAAAGCCCTTTTGAACCCATTCAACATTTTCCTCTGCATAAATATCCTTTTCCCATACAGATTGTATGCCCATAATATAGTCGGCAGACCTAAAGTAAAAGGCGGTTTCCCTCTTATCCACCTCTGCAACCCTGCCCCCAAGGGCATAGAGGGTTATTGCTGCAAAGACAGAGCCCTGTGGTGCTTCAAAAATTGGGGCAAGTATTTCTTCCAGCTCACATCTATCATAGTGTTTATGCACAAAGCGGCCTGTGGATTTGAATTTTTCATAGGATGGATATGCTGCCTGTACCTTTTGCATCGCCTCATAAAAGGACATTTCCTCCAGAGACAGATCAGCCCCCTCAATATCAGTAAAGGGCTTTAGCAAAGGCTCTGCCTCCTCTGCACTGCCAAAAAAAATGCCTCTGCCATAAATGGCTGTATTATCCTCAATAGAATAATAAAGGCTTGCAGACATAGTAAGCTTAGGGTCCAGGCCCTCCAGCCATTTCTGCCAGATTTCCATAAAGTCCACCATCGTATCCCTACTGGCATTGGGATAATATAGCTGCACCAGTGTAACGCCTTCATCCTTCGGCGGAAGCTTAAAGGTGAGGGAAACGACAATTCCAAGGTTTCCTCCTCCAGCCCCCCTTAAAGCCCAAAACATATCTGCATTATAGCTTTTGTTTACCCTTAAGCACCTGCCTGTATAGTCAATTATCTCCAGCTCCAGAAGGCTGTCACAGCCCAGCCCCATAAGCCTGCTACTATAGCCCCAGCCACCACCAAGGGTATAGCCTGTTACCCCCACCGTTGGACAGGTCCCTCCAGGAAAGCTATAGCCCTTAGCTCCCAAAGCCTCGTAAAGCTGACTATTATTTACTCCACCCTCAACTGTAACAGTCCCCTGGACTGCATTAATCTCAACACGCTGTAGCTTGCTTATATCAATAACAAGTATACAATTACCTGTGGAGTAGCCCTCATAATGATGTCCTCTGGACCGAATTCTTATTCCAACCCTTCTTTTCCTTGCCCAGCAGATGGCATTGCTGACATCTGTTTTTTTGCGACAGTATACAATTGCTATGGGATACCTTTGAATAGCCCTATTCCATTCCTGTCGGGCCTCCTCATAGCCTGGGTCGTGGGGAGTAATCACAGCTCCCGTTAAGCCCTCAAAGTAGCGAGATTTCATTATATCACCTCATATATTGGAGAGCTTGCACTAGGTCTCTGAAGAACAAAAGACTTTGTGTTAACATAATATTTCTTAGAATCGCTATTGTTCCTTTTTTACGTGAGAAATTGGGGCAGTTTATTTAATCTATCTATGTTAAAATATGGATATAAGGAGACGGAGATTGGAATCCACCTCCCACATACAAAAGCAGCTATGCTTTGAAGTGTAGGAGAAATTTACATTATTATATTCTGAAGCATAGATCTTTTACATAAACATTATTTGACTACTTTGCTTATACTCCGAAGCATTAAGCTGTTGGGAGGAAGGAAAATGCTGAAATTTATTGAAACCAGAGAGGTATCAAGGTTTATTTCAAGCTATTTTACTGTATATTCAAGGGACTCAAGGATTGTGATGATTATGGATTCTGCAGACAACAAAATTGTAGGCGAGGCTGTGCTTAATTTGCGGAGGGCTTACAAAGGTGTATATATTGAGTTTATAGGAATATATACGAATGAAAGACGTAAGGGCTATGGCAGTCTAGCAGTTAAACAGCTGAAGGAGGAATACAATACCCTATATGGTTGGTCTATCAATGAGGCCTGTGAGTTTTGGCAGCAGATGGGGGTAGTTTATACCGATGGCATAAAGAAGAGCTTCTTGTTATAGATCTTGGGTAAAGGGCTATTGTCTTAGCCCTTTTTTTTTTTTGCAAAGCTCACTTGACATTGATTGCAAAGCATACTATACTAAAGGTGTACAGTTAACTTTGCAAGGAGGAATAGCCTTGAAGACAAGGATTCAGGAATTACGTAAGAAGCACAGGCTCTCCCAGGAGGAATTAGCTTTGGCAGTGGGTGTTACCAGACAGACAATCACCTCATTAGAATGTGAAAAGTATACTGCATCATTGGTTTTAGCTTATAAAATAGCAAAATATTTCGATCTGACAATTGAAGATGTGTTTGATTTTTCAGAAGTGGAGGAATTGTAAATGGATAAGTACAAAATTGCTTTAAAGAAAAGATTGTACGCATTGGTGGGCTTTAATCTACTGGCAATAGGCTTTGTTGCCCTTACACTTCTATATAGAACAAGAGTGGCGGTGGGGGGCGATAATTTATCTGACATGATTAGAGGCTATCAGGTTGGGATTTTCACTGGTATACAGGTAATGCTGCTGAAGGATATTGTAAATTACACAAGGGCAATGAAGGACGAAGCCAAGCTTAAGAAGCTATACATAGCGGAAAATGATGAAAGAACAAGACTTATTCGGGATAAAATTGGTGGTGTAGGCTTTAACCTTTCCTTAGCAGTGCTGGGCATAGCCACAGTAGCCGCAGGCTTTTTCAACCAGCTGGTATTTATCACTTTATTGTCAGTGCTTATTTTTATGGCTTTTATGAAGGGCTTTTTAAAGTTATATTATAGACGCAAATTTTAGGAGGGACTTGTTATGAAAAATGAAGGAGCTAATATTTATTATGTTCTAGGAGCTATCGTCACTATATTTTACTTTTTAGCCAAACGTTTTTTAAATATTCCTGACTCTATAATGGGCTTTGTACTGGGGATTGGTATAGCCTTCTATATTTTAGGCTTTATTGCACTAAGGTTCGATATGAATAAGCTAAGGAACTACAAAAAAAGTCTTATGAATAGACTGATCAAATAAAATAAAAAGTCTCCCCCTTCTACCTCGGGGGAGGCTCCCTCACTTAGCAAGCTATTTAGTCGTTTCCACTTTACTAACCTTCCTTGGCCTACCCTTAATATTGATCTTCTGTAGCTCTTGAAAGGCCAGCTCGCCTTTATTATTTAATATTTCAACATATGTAGAAATATCCAATATATTGATGATGCCTATGTCATCCTTAGTTATACCCTCAATATTGCATAGGGTACCAACGATATCCACAGCTCTCATTTTTGTCTTCTTACCGGCATTTATGTGTAGCTTCATGATCTCCTGATTCAAAGGCGTGCCCTTTGCTTCTTTTATTATAGATGAAGCATTCATTTTCTCTAAAAAAGCCTTCTTAAGGCTAGACACCTGAGACCTGTCAGGCTTTTCCTTAATAATCAGCTCCTTGCCGATATACTTAGTGATATCACGCAAATACCTATCGTCAGTCTCGCTAATTAGAGTTATAGCCTTCCCTTCCCTATCTTTCCGTCCGGTTCTTCCGATTCTATGGACATAGACCTCCTTATCCTGCGGTATATCATAGTTAATAACGAGAGAAATGTTATCAATATCTATACCTCTGGCAGCAACGTCTGTGGCTATTAAATATCTGAAATATCCCTGCTTAAAATTATTCATAACCCGCAATCTGTCCCGCTGCTCCATTCCGCCATGTAGCTTTTCACAGGTATAGCTGCGGCTTAAAAGCTCCTCATACACCTCGTCCACCCGCTGCTTAGTATTACAAAAAATAATACAGCTATCAGGATTTTCAACCACAGTGATATCCTTTAAGAGCTCTTCCTTTTCGTGTTCCTCTACAGCATAGGCCTCTTGAAGTATTCTGTCCACAGCAGTGCTTTGGGCGGCAATTTCTATAAAGCTTGGGTTTTTCATATATTCCTGACATAGGGACTCTATATCCTTTGCCATTGTTGCCGACAATAGCACCGTCACCCTATCCTTCGGCAGACGGCATATAATGCTCTCCAGCTGATCAAGGAAGCCCATGCTAAGCATTTCATCTGCTTCATCGATTACTAAATACTTAATGCTGGAGACATCAAGGGTTCCTCTCTCCAGATGATCAATGGTGCGCCCAGGAGTACCCACCACAACATGAGTTTTCTGCTTTAGCTCCTTTTCCTGCAGCTCAAAGGGGGCCTTTCCAAAAAGGGCAGATACCTTAATCCGCTTAAATCTTCCTAAATTAAAGAAATCCTCCTTTACCTGAATAGCCAGCTCTCTCGTGGGAACCATCACCAATGCCTGAGGCTTATTGTCCTCCCACTCCACCAATTCACATATGGGAATCGCATAGGCAGCCGTCTTTCCGCTTCCGGTTTGAGACTTCACTATGATATCCTTATGCTCCAGCAGTTCCGGTATAACCTTTTCCTGCACATTTGTAGGGCTTTGATAGCCAAGCATGGCGATTGACTTTAGCAGCTCATCACTAAGCTTGTAATTTTCGAAACCTTTATCCTTCATTTTATCAGCTCTTTCTTTACTTCTATTTATTTGAGGAAATTGCATATTACCATGGTAGTGCTTATATATTTTAGTTTATACAAGGTTAAAAGCTTATCGCATTGCCTAGGGCTAATAACACTTGAAATTCAATTAAATAAATTAGCCCGTTGGGCACTAAGCAGGAAACTTTTGACTTTGTATAAACAGACTGCTGATCTTATTATGTAATTTCCTCATTTAATATTAGCCCAATGCGACGAAGCACTAGCTATATCTCTTATTATTAAGCTTTTATATTAAAAAATGTATCAATTTATACAGCTTCCTGTTTAATTGCAGCCTCTAAGGCAATAGCCAGCTGATCCGGACATGAGGTAGGTCTACCGCCACAGGGAATTCCGCTTAGCTTCGTTATGGCTTCCTCTACCGCCATACCTTCAATAAGACGGCTTATGCCTTGAAGATTACCTGAACATCCTCCGTTGAAGGCTACCTTTTCTATAAATCCATCCTTGATGGAAAAAACAATTTGTTGTGCACATACGCCTCTTGGTGTAAATGAATACATGAATAAACCCCTTTCTTAAATCCAATGTCTTAGCATATATTTGCCTAAATCGTGTAATGCCTTAACTACTGTCTTGTATATTAAAAACAGCAACAAAAATACACAATTCATTAAAATATTAAAGAATTGTGCAGGTTTTGTCAAGTTAAGTTAGTTTTTTAGCATTAAGGATTGCTCCTGTTATTCAAATGCTTTTTTTTATAGATATACTTGGGAATATATGACCCCCCCACTATCGCTATAGTGGCTAGAGCCAGATAAAGCATTGATCTCTTCGCATCCTCCTGTCCCCTGCCTAAGGTATTTATAGTGAACACCCACACGGCAGTACCGGGAAGTATACTTAGAAAGCATACAAATGCATAGGTTTTAAAGGATATTTTTGTCACTCCATAAGCATAGTTTTGAAACCAATGGGGGATAATGGGAACCATTCTGGTTATAGCAACTATTCTCCAGCCCTCCTTCTGAACCCCCTCATTAATCTCTTGAAAAGCCTTATGATGCTTTAACCGTGCCTCTATTTTTTCCTTAGCCAAATATCTGCTTATAACAAAGGCAAGGGCAGATCCAAAAAAATCTCCGCAGGTTGCAATAACTATTCCCCAGCCTATGCCATAGGTTATTCCCCCCAATAGGGTGAAGGGGAGGCTAGGCATAAACAATAATACCGACACTGCATATACGAAAAGATATAATATGACGCCCATTGCTTTTAGGTCTCGTATTCTTCCCGTAAAGCGCCTGAGATAACTCATGCTAAATAGCTCCCAGGCCTCGTATTTCCATATTAAAAATATAGCAATGGCCGCTATTAGAGCTGCCACAATCATTAGTCCCTTGCTTTTTGGTCCCTTAAACATTTCAATTCCCCGCTTCATTGTTTCCTAGTCATTTAGTTTGACCCTCGGGGGTATAATTTATACTTTAGTCCTCTCCCTAATGCCTCCGTTTGCATGCTTTTTATAACCGAAATAATAGAAGCCAGAGCCTTGATATTTTCCTTCTTTACTCCTAGAACACATAGCCTGACATAGCTGTTGGCTTTGTATTCTTCTCTGTATCCCACAGGGAAAAACTCCGATGCCACCTTTATTAAAATGCCTCTGCCCGCAAGCTCCGTTTCCAGCTCTATGGCATTGATATCCTCCGGCAGCTTTAGCCAAATAAAAATGCCATGCTTTGGCACATGATAAAACAATTCCTCAGTATCCAATGACTTCATTATTTCTGCCGCCAGCTTCAATTTTGCCTCATACAAATTTTTGATTTTTTTAATATGCTTTTCATACATGCCGGATTTTATAAATAAATCCAGGGCTGCCTGCGGTAGCTTTGAGGTATTTAAATCATTGGTATGCTTCAGGTCCAGCACCGTTTCCACCATGCCCTTGGGCAGAACCGCTGCCCCCATCCTGATGCCCGGCATAAAGGTTTTGGAAAAGCTTCGGATATAAACGGTATTTTTGCTGGTATCATAATAATGTATTGGCAGCACGCTCCTTTTGGAGCCCAAATCCGCCAGATAATCGTCCTCAATAATGGTCACATTATATTTTACCGATAGCTCCGCGAGTCTTTGCTTATCCCCTTCCACAAGGGTAAAGCCGGTGGGATTGTGATGTCTGGGTATGACATAGAAGGCGAGAATTTCTCCTGAAGCCAATAATTTTTCAAGCTCCCGATAGTCGTAGCCCGCCTTTTTTCTTTCAATTCCCACTACCTCTATACCCAGATGATCCGCAAGCCTTAAAGCCAAGCTATAGGTAGGGACCTCCACCAGCAGTCTTCCTTTGTTTCCCCTAAAAATAGCCTGCAGCACAAGATTAATGGCCTGTTGTGCCCCATGGGTTATAACTATTTGTTCAGTATTCGTATATACGCCGTCCTTCATAAATTCATTTTTAAGGGTTTCTCTGAGGGAAGCTAAGCCACCTACGGCCTCATAATTAAAAATACTCCTCTGATGCAGATCAATTGCCCGATTCATTACATGGGTAAACTCCCTATAGGGTATAAGGCCCTCATCCGGCTTAACAGAGGAAAAATCCACCTTTTCTCCATCTTTAGCAGCCATATCATTATATTCATCCAGCAGATAAAAGCCTCCCCGTGGAATACTATAGACCACATTTTCCCTTTCCAGCTGATGATAGGCCTTGTTTACAGTGATTTTATTGACACCAAGCCTTGCAGATAGCTCCCTACAGCTGGGAAGTCGCTGCCCCGTTTTTATTCTTCCCACTTTTATTTCCTTAAAGATAAAAGCTCTAACAGTATCAGCCTTGATTTCCTTCAACCTTAACACCCCTTTTGCATTTCTGTAGTAGTACAGAATTAAAAACACTAAATTGAACTATTATACTCTGTATTATATACTGAATTTGTAAAAATGCATAGCTTGGAGGTTTATAAAATGGATGAATACTCACGGAGTTTCAGAATGAAGATGTTTCCAAAGCTAGAGGTAAATATCACTGCTTTAGAGGCCTCGGGTACAAGGATATTAACCGAAGAATATGGAGAGCTTTGCGACCTTCAATCCGGCTGCTGGGCAGCGGTGTTGGGGCATAACAGAAGAGAGCTGTCGCAGGTATTAGCTGAAAACGCCGACAGATTATTTCACCTTCACCACTTTTTTGATACAGAGGATTTAGGAGCCTTAGTACAAGAGCTGACAGCAGCTGCCGACCTTAAATCCCTCTATAAGGGCAGTTTTCTTTCATCCGGTAGTGAAGCAGTGGCTCTTGCTGTGCTCTTGGCGGAGCTGGTAACCGGTAGAAGTAAGAAGCTATGTCTGTCTATATCCTATCTAGGTGCTTCCGCCGATTTGAGAATGCCTAGAGACAAAAGTAAATGGCTAGATATAGACGTAGAAGAATGTTTAAGCTGTGATAAGGTAATTGACTGTAAGGAATGCGGCAAATTTACAACGGTTGCCTTTGTGGAAATGGCTGCCTTTGTATTTGAACCAGGAAATTCTGGTGGTCTAGTCCTTTGTCCTCCAGAAAAGCTTATTAGCTATTTGGTGCAGGAGGTAAAGGGAGCCGGAGGCTGCATAATCGTAAATGAAGTCACAACCGGCTTTGGCAGAACCGGGAAATGGTTTGGTCATCAGCACTATAATGTCTTCGATACCGATGAGCTATCACCGGATTTTATTGCCATGGGTAAGGGCTTAGGTAACGGATATCCTATAAGCGGTGTATTGGTTAAGGCGGCCCTTGGAGAAGCTATTGAGGCCACCGGCTTCAGATATCTTCAGTCCCATATAGATGATCCCATGGGCCTAATTATTGCCAGAAGAGTAATTCAGCTGATGGTGGAGGAGGAGCTGATTGCCAAAGGGAATAAAATGGGAGAATACTTACGTTTAAAGCTAAATGAGGTAGCTGAAGCAACAGGCGCCATAGCTGAAATACGGGGCAGAGGAATGATGAATGTCGTAGTTATTAAAAATTCCCATAGAGCAGGTAAGGTCTTTGAGGCGCTATTAAATAGGGGGATTTTTACAGGGTACTCCGACGTATATAATTATATCCATTTGTATCCTGCATTAACAATTACCCAAGTGGAAATAGACCACCTATGTGACTCCCTTGCTCATACCTTACAACATCTAATTTAGGAGGCATAATATGGATATTACTAGCTTTTATGTATCTAATGAGAAATCAAAGCTCCAGCTTGAGGCTGTTAAGGCTTTAATCCAGCAAACCTATTGGGCTAATAATCGGAGCGAGGCGACAATAATTAAGTCCATCGAAAACGCTATATGCTATGGTGTATATTACAATGATATCCAGGTGGGCTTTGGCAGAGTAGTTACAGATTATTCTACGGTTTACTGGATATGCGATATTATCATTGATGAAAATTTTAGAGGTCTTGGTCTGGGGAAGCTGCTGATGAGCAGCATAATGGGCAATAAGGAACTGGAGGGGCTTCTAGGGATACTGTCAACCAAGAATGCCCATGGTCTTTATGAAAAAAGCGGCTTTCAAAAGGAAACCTTTAAGATGATGACGAAGCCAAGACAGGAGTAAAGAGAGAAAGCAGCTCTTTCTATTAAGGGCTGCTTCAGATTTATGATAAATTATTTCAACAGAATATAGACCCTTCGCTATCACTCAGGATGACATAAAGCGGTTTCTTTAAACCCCTTCACCATCACTAAACATTTTTTTAAGGAGCATTGCCCAGTCCTCTGGCATATCCATGTATGAGCCATGATGCCCGGGAAAGGTCACTAGCTGGCAACCCAGCTCCTTCGCCAAAAGCTCTGCTGATCGGGCGATCCAGGCATTTTTGCTTAATCCATATTCACCTACGCCTATGATTAAATTTACCCCATTATTCTTTAATTTCTCTACATCCGGCAAATAATTGGTCACCGGCAGCAGCTCCTGCTTCATTAAGAAATCAGTTCCAAGCTTTGAATCTATCTTTTTTTGATTATCCCAATCATGCTTTTCCTTTACATATGCTATCGCCTTCATCTGAGCTTTTATGAGGGCTTTTGCATTGGCCTTGATGCCAAAGAAAAATTTAGTTGCCCCCAGCTTTGAGCTGTATTTCATCGATAGATAATAGCATCTGGCAAAAAAGCTTTGCCATTTACCTGCGTCAGGAAGCAAACGTGTGATGGGGGCTTCATGGGCCACAACCCTACGGACAGCTTCAGGGTGGTTCTTTGCCATATCCAGTGCTATGACCGCACCACTGCTATTACCAAATACATATGCTGAGGCTTCTCCAGCTGCCCTTAGAACTGCTACGGCATCTCTGCTCTGCTGGCTGATTTCAAAATTCTGAGGATAATTCATCGTACTGCGGGCATTGGCACGACGGTCATAGGTTATTACCTTGTATTCCTTGCAAAGAATGTCTGCCATTGGCAGGTAATAATCTCCGTCTCCACCGGCAGCTGGTATAAACAGGATAGGCTCCCCCTCCCCACGAACCTCAAAATATAGGTCATCCCCTTCAGTAGATACATAGCCTGATTTTACACCTTGTTTCTCAGTCATATTTAATCACTCCTTCCGTTTAAATATTATCCATTATCTTAAATACTCAGGCTTATAGAAGCTTTTTCTAAAAAATTCCAGCATTTCCACATAGCCTCTTTCCAGCTCATCGATATTTGTTTCTAATTTGTGAAGGTTATTCTTCATGTAGCCGTCGCCACAATTAACCACTACCTTTAGCAATTGTACAATGTCCACTTCATCCTTAAACCTAAATCTATCAATCCTTTCAAGTATAGTAGAGGAGCTTGCATCGGTTACTGCATTTAGCTTATCCTTCAATTCTTGTAGGATCTCAGCATCCTCCTCATAAAAGGGCCTCATTGTAAATCTAGACAAATGAGGGTATTCCCTTAGGAGCTTACACTTAACCCTTACAGACTTCATAAATATCTCGAAAAAATCCGTATCCTCTAGGGTAACCTCCTCCCTAGCTCTTTCTAGCATCAAGCTCATGCCATAGTCATATAAGAATAAGAATAGCTCCTTTTTGTTTCTGAAATAATGAAATAGAAGTGATTTTGATATATCTGCTTCCCTTGCTATCTCAGACATAGGAGCCTTCTTAAAGCTACTTTCTGAGAAAACACGAAATCCGGCATTTATTATGGCATTTTGTTTTTCCTTTTGAAGATTAAAAAACTTACTATTCATGCATCTCACCCCTCATTGACTGTATCGGTTAATAGTATTCTACCCCCATTGACCGATTGTGAGAAGGCCCATGAAAAATTAAATAAATAAATCAAAAAAATAATCAATCCTCAAATTAGTTTAAGGATTGATGCACAATTCGACAAAATCAAATAAGGACCGTCTCCAATTTGTGTGAGACGATCCTTAATTTTATTTATCTCTTTTCATTTACTGCAACAGCACTGGCGGTTGCCTGCATTGGATAGGATTCTAAAACCCCGCCCTCTATGATAATCTCAACATGGTTTCCAACTTCAAAATCTCTGCTAACATTTCTGTAGCCTATTGCTACATTCTCAGAAATATTTTCAAAGAAGCTGGTTTCGTCATTTATGGTTACCCATACCATACCATTTACGGTGCTATCCTTTGAATCTATCAATAGACCTTTTCCGCCTTCCTCAATCTCCATAATTGTTCCTACAACATCTGGAGCCTTTACCTTAGCATTTATTACAGGAGTTTCTGTAGCTTCAGTTATTATGTTTATTGTCTTTGCCAGAGCCTGGGCTGGATAGGATTTTGCAATAGGCCCTGTAAATACTGCCTCTACAATATCTCCCTCTTTAATTTCTCCATAGGCAAATTGATCGTCTATTTCCACACCATCCTTCATTACCGCTGTTTGCATATTAACTGTAACATAGGCAGTGTCCAGCATTGTATCCTCCTCCAGCTTTCCTTCCACTAGGAAGGTTACACCATCCTTGCCTTTGACAAGATTTTTAACTGTACCCCTTACACCGATTTCATCTGCTGCTTCAAGCTCTCCATCCGCCAGCAAAATCATTTGGCCTTCAGCATCCCAATCTATTTTCAAACCAGTTAGGCTAGATATAGCCCTTAAGGGTAAGTAGGTACTGCCATTTATAATTATCGGCGTTAGTGCCTCACCATTAGCATCCTTTAAATCTATTGCTTCATTATTGTACTTCACCAGGATATCAGGTCTTAGTGTTGCGCTTACGCTATTATAAACGGTGCTGGCCCCTACAGTACTTAAGCCCCCTATTACTACTATTCCACAGATAGATACAGCCTTTGCTAATTTTGATTTCATGTCTTTTCCTCCTCAAATGATATAATTAATTGCTTTATGGTATTAAGACGATGAAATCGGAGCAGTGGTTCCCTATCTTATAAAATTAGTATAAATCTTGTTTTCTCTATCGGGCTCAGCTACAGTATCCTTGCCATTCTCCACCAGCTTCAGGAGCCAAGCCATATTTTTCCCCAGCAACCTCATTATTTGAACACCCTCTTCATCCTGCAATGCCTCTCCCGGTTTTGCCCCATGTATGACATTCCAGTAATTGGTAGTTGGAATCAGCATATCTGAATAGTTAATATATTTATTTAACTGATCAAAGGTAGGTATTCCTCCAGAGCGTCTGACAGCAACTACAGCGGCCCCTACCCTGTGTCTGAAGATATTGTTGTTGGCACTGGCTACATAAAAGGCTCTGTCCAAAAAGGATTTCATAGTTCCTGCTATAGCTGCAAAATGAACTGGTGAGCCTAGTATAACACCATCGGCTTCCTTCATTTTCTGAATCCAGTCATTTACCTCATCATCGGTGATGCCACCGCACCTTTCATCTCTGTTTTTAAAGCACTGGTTACAGGCAATACATCCCCTTATTTTCTTGTTGCCTACATGGATTATTTCAGTCTCGATGCCTTCCTTTTCCAGCTCATCTGTTACCAGCTTAATAGCATGGTAGGTATTGCCTTCTTTTTTAGGACTGCCATTGAACGCTATAACCTTCATTTTTCTATCATCCCTTCTTTTTTTGTATTTATGTCCTCATATGTATGCAGTATATAATTTAATTTATCTATTAACAAGTATGCACCTTTAGGGAAGATAACTTACCTAAAGGTTAGAATTATCTATTCTTAATTATTACAATTGATAATTTTATTTTATTGATTGAAAATGCTATAATCAAATAGTGAGTATATAGGAAGCAGGTGATAATATGTTGGAGTATAATAATAAAAAATTTGTCTGTCATTTGGATTTGGGTATGGAGCTAATTCGGAGCAAATGGAAGGCTGTGATTTTGTGCAACCTAACGAAAGGGCCCAAAAGATTTCTACAGCTTCAAAGAATTGTAAGCGGAATAAGCCAGAAGGTTTTGAATGAAAAGCTGACGGAGCTAGAAAATGACGGTCTTATATATAAAACAATTTATGCTGAGGTGCCTCCAAGGGTGGAATTTCAGCTGACGGAGATGGGAAAGGACATCTGTCCTGCATTAGAGATGATAAAGCAATGGTCTAAGGCGCATTTTTCTGAGCTAGATAAATGAGAAAAGTGCATAATTAAGATGAGTAGAATGTTTATACAAAGTCAAAAGCTTCCTGATTAGTGCCCCACAGGCTATTTATATCATTTTTAAATGTTATTAGCCCTAGGCAATGCGCGATGAACTTTTAACTTTGTATAAATTAAAATATATATGCACTTTTATATATAATGCAATTTCCTCAAATAATATGAGCCATTTAGGACAATAATGCTTAAGATGACAGAAACTCAATTTATCTAGAAATCTCGGCAGGATGCTGCACTGCTGGCAAGCTACAACTACTGGGCCAACAGGTCTATCTTTTTAGCAGTATTTTCTATAACTGCCTCCAGCTCTGCATAGCCATAATAACGTACATACATAACGCCCTTACCCTTGGCAGCAAAGACCTCCTTGAAATACTCTTCCTCGCAAACAATCAATATGTCGAAATTCGGATTCTCCTGCCTTATATATTCTCCTCCTCTATACGCTATACTGTATCTGTTGATTAGGTCTTTAATTAAGTCTTCAGCCAAAGAAGATATTCTGAGCTGATATACCCTTGTGGATATACCAGGGGAATACTCACCACTGCCGTCCTTCCACATCTCATTAGGAACTATGCCGCTTTCAGTAGTATCGTATTGTATAGGTGCCAGCAGGCTCCAGTTACTATAATAACTATTACTCCTATCAATATCTTGACTAAAACTAGATACCTCTCTAATCATAGCAGGGTTGTTTTCCACCTCTGCCAGCCTCACGATCGGCAATGCATCCACAGCAATCGGTAAATTCTTTGCCCCCATTTGACTAAGCTGTATGATTGGTAATGCTACAGTTATTAGTGCCATAATATACATAATTGCTATAATGTATATAAAAATCTTATTCTTCCTCCATGGTGTTCTATGATCTAAAGGGATTCCCTCCATAAGGCTCTTCCGAAGCCTTCGTATTGAGATAGCCGCCTGCAGCGTACTGACTGTACTATATAGCGTTAACAAAACAATTACGATATTCTGTACAACTGCACCCTCTATTAAAGATAGCGTCGGGGTCTTCGCTACGAAGATTATAAAATAGAACAAAATAAGCATGACTATTGTAGAAGCAATGGTTACAGCGGTGTTAAATACAAACCTTTTATCCAGCTCACTTAGGGTATGAGCCTGCTCCATCGGGTCCGTATGCAGCTCAGGGACATTAGCCTCAGCAGGAGATGAGAATATATTAAAAACGCCGTAGCTGGCAACATAATCCCAGCCCCCTTCAGCATACAGCTGCTTCTGCTGGGGGGTAATGCCTCTCTTTACAGAAATGTCGATTCGATATCTGGTGGATTTAGGCTCCCCCTTTTCAAAATTAGCAAACATGGCGCCCATCTTCTTTAAATGAAGACCCTTTGCCGCCATATCCTCAAACCAGCATTCATGCATTCCGATCCGCCAATAGTCCCCTGGCCTTATCCTCCGAACAATATTACTCATCTCCATCACCCTCCTTCAAGCACTCTCCGTCCCTGACCTGCGCCCTTAACCGCCTATACTCCTGCCTCAAGGCCTCCTCACCATCGGCTGTTATGCGATAGGTTTTTCTTCTGCCGTCGTCCTCAGCCAGATATATAAGCCCCTCCTTTTGCATTCGTGACAGAACGCCATACAAGGTGCCGGGACCCATATTCAATCTGCCCATAGATACCTCCGTTATTGCGCTCATCAGCTGATAGCCGTGTCCGGGATTCATAAGGGCCAAAAGTACATAATACATGGCCTCCGTCATGGGGCCTCCGCTATATGCCATAAGCAACTCTCCTTATTATGTAATGCGATACTATGTGTCACGATATATCGTATGACATAATAATACTATGTATTACTTCCTCTGTCAAACAAATATTCATTACTGCAAAATTAAAACCAGCAGTACCCTTGGTCCGCTGGCTCTAAAACAAATCAATACTTTATAGAATATTGTTTTTATTAATGAATTTCTCAAGTGATATAACATGCTGCTGATAGCTGCCAAAGCCTATTTTATTATCACCATAATAGGCCTCCACCTCATAGGTGAGTTTTCTTTTTTCTATTGCAGTCAAGGTGGCCTTAACCGTCACTATCCCTCCAACAGGAGTGGGCCCTATGTGCTCCACATCTATTTTGGTTCCTACTGGCCTATAGCCTGTGGGTAGCTTATCCACTAGTATGTGTGCAGAGGTATCCTCCATAAATCTGATCATAGAGGGAGTTGATAAAACAGTAACCCCAGTATTTCCTATATAGTCAGCAGTATCCTCCGATTTGACTAAAAATTCCTTTACATTTATTTCTCCGATTTTTATAAATTCCGTTAGCTCCATTTTATCCGTCCTTTTGTAATTTAGTGTATTTTAATTAATAGTGTATTAAAAATTCTACATATCTATTTTAATTCCTCTATTGCCTTCATTTTACCTCCCCAGGCAGCCAGTGATTTTAAAGCAGGGATAAGCTCCATTCCTGCTTCTGTCAGGGAGTACTCCACCCTTGGCGGCACCTCCATAAATTGCTGTCTATATACAATCCCCTTCTGTTCCAGCTCTTTAAGGGTCTCCGTCAGCATCATATTAGTTATGCCACTAATGCCCCTCTTTAGCTCATTATAACGGAGAATTCCATTCTTACTCAGGGCCCAAATAATCGGCAGTCGCCATTTTCCCCCAATAAGATTTAAGGCATGGGTTAGGGGGCAATCATCCAGCCTGCTTTTATATAAGTTTTGGTCCTTCATAAAACACACTCCTATACTCAGCTTTTTCTTACTTACACAGAAAATACTGCATACTTGTCATAGCAGTATCAGTTGATATAATGATATCAAATATGATTGATCAGTCAAATATATTTTTTAGGAGGTTACAGATGAATATACAATATGAGGTTATATCTGAGGAGAATGTAGACCTATTAAGGGATTTATGCAATGAGCTAATGGCCTTTCAAAAGTCGAAGGCCTGCATTAAGCCGGAGCTTTTTGATAGCATGTGCTTTGAGACACGCATGCTACCCTCTCTAAAGGCGGCTAAGGCCAATTATCTAGTGCTGGTTAGGGATAATGAGGAGGCAGTAGGGTATGTGTATTGCAATATATCACCAAAGGAAGCCTATGCCAACAGCTTTGCTACCTTTTTCGATATGGGTTCGGTGAAAAAGCCCAATGTCGGCTGTCTTTCACAGTTCTATCTGAAGGAAAGCTACCGCAATTCCGGTATAGGCTCAACCCTCTTCAATATGTCTATGAAATGGCTGCGATCCCATGAGGATATAGATGATCTTTTTATATACGTCTCCAATGGAAATGATAATGCTTTGAAATTTTACCAAGGCAAGGGCTTTAAAGTGAGTCATGAAATATTGGAGGGCTTTATTACGGTGTTAAGGAATATCTAAGGTCATTGTCTAAGAGATCAAAAAATCAGTTATGCCGCCTCTATGTTATTAGAAGGCGGCATAACACCTTTTATCTAGTTCAGCAACCACTTAGTTAGTTCGTACAGACGCAGTGCATTATTTTTGTCGAAGGAGCTAAAGTTTAAATCCACAAGCTTATTTCTAACTGACTTCTAAACTTATTTATTCCTTAATCCCTCAAGATATCCATCAAAGGCTTCCTTAATAACATCCTCCTGCACCTGATAATATGCCCTTTTACCCTCCTGCATGTTGATTTTTATTAGTCCCACCATTATAAGCCTCGAGATATGATAGCTTATGGTGGCCTTGGTCAGCTTCAGTCTTTTGGCAATATCTTTGGCACATACTCTTTCATGGGCTATCAATTCAATAATTCTTTGTTTCGTTGGGTCTGCTAGGCATTTAAAGAGCTCCAGCTGACCATGACTATTATTTCTATATACCTTTTGTAGGCAACAGCCCACCAGCATATCCAGCTTTTTGTTTTCCATATCCCGTCTAAAGGCAAGATCGCCCTCTTGAAATAGAATCACGTAAACATCCACATCCATAATTCTATAGTCGTATATATCGCTGCCAATAAGGAACAAGTCCCTTGCAAAGAGCTCCTGATCCTCAAGGTACTCCCTATAGGCCTCTTCCTGCTGAAGCTGAAGTCGCATTGCATCAGGGTAATACTTACTGTATACCTTATTAAAGGCTACAAGGCATTGAATTATTCGTGGAAATAGTAGCTCAATTTCCCTTTCAAAAACTAAAAAATCCTTAAAGGTAGGTAAAACTGAGTTGGCATTATTCCCTTCACTCTGCTGAATTTTTTCCTTAATGTTTTCGATATCATTGTTGGATTTTAGATTAAAGGTGTATTTGCGGTAGAAGTCCCTGAAGGCTTCAAATGAAAGGATCTTTATATGAGCTATAAATTCATCTGCAGACATTTCAGGCCTCTCAAGCCCCAGCACAATCATCATCCCATAAATATGGTATTTTTTAATGAGGAACTCTAAATCGTTCAGCACAAGCTCGGATAAGCTGCTTTCCATATCCACAGCTATTTTCTTTATGTCTTGATTGAGCTCAAAATTAAGTTTTTTCATATCCCTCTCATATTTCGTCATTTGACTTACTCTTAGAATGGTATAGGCAAAATTAACAAGCTTACTACTTTTTAAAGTGAACAAGTGCAACCCCTCCTATGGGTTTATGGCTTCAGGCCTTTGATCAAACTGGCCTATTATCTGATTATTGTGGATAGAAAGCGCTATAAATATCAGCATCACACCCACAACACTTAAAATAAGATATGTAGGGGTAATATCCACTAAAAGTCCGGTTATGATATAGGCCAAGGGTATTATTCCCTGACTGACTACTGCAACGCTTCCAGATACCCGTCCTCTGTAGGCCTCTTCAATTGTGGTTTGAGACAAAACAGATACAGGGATTTGAAGTGTGACAAGTACCCCTGACAAAAACATCATCGCCACAATGTAATATGGAATTGTCATACTACCTAAATTAATCGACTCCATTACCGGTATCGCAAAGGACAGCATACTTATTCCCATCAAAGCCATTGTATTTCTAAAAAGATTTTTTGAAAAGGCGAGTCTCCTTTTCCCAACATAAATCGACATCAGCATCATTCCGATTGGAAAACAGGCATTTATCATGCCATAGCTGCTGGAGTTAAGCTTTAGGTTCGTTAGTAAATCATAGGGCATAACTACTGAAAAGGCCCCTAAAAAGAAATTTATAAAAAAGGCATAAAGCATAATCGTTAAATAGGCTTTTTGCTTAATTAGATAACTGAAGCCCTCCTGCATATCCTTAAAGAATCGCTTCTTTTCCTTTTCAATCCCTTTAAGCTCTGAGTAATATGTAAAATCAATAAAGAGCTCCGTAAAGGCAGACAATAGAAAGGAGATGGCATTAATCAAGAGAAAGAGTCTGATATCTATTATAGCATAAATTATACCGCCTAAAATAGGAGATACAAACTGAATAAAGGCATCTAAGGTCTGTTGATAGGAATTTATTTTGATAATATTATTTTTGGAGACTATTGTAGCATAGGAGGCTGAAAAGGCTGTATTTAAGAAGACAATGAGTATTGACATAATCACAGTAGCACTGTAGATCATGGGTAGAGAAAGTGATTGATTTCCTGTAAGAAAAAACAATGTCAGCATGACTAACCCGCTTATAGTGTCTGAGGCTACAACAAGCATCTTTTTATTTAATCTGTCCACCAGGTTTCCTGCAAAGGGACTGATCAATATTTTAGGTAGCATAGAAAGAGTTAAACTCAGTGCAAAGCTCTGGGCAGAGCCTGTTAGAGTCAGTATGTAGAAGCTGATGGCAAAGCTGTAAAGGCTGGTGCCCGCCAGTGAAACCCCCTTCCCCGCCAAAGTCAGCAGAAAGTTTCTTTTTTCCTTATTATTCATAAAAATGCCTCCTTTTAGTTAGATGCAACTCTAACTTTATTATATTTACATTATATGCCAACTTTTATTTAAGTTCAATATATATCTAACTTTAATTTTAAAGTTTTCATCTAACTAATATAAGAAGTCTATTTTTACAAGGATTAGAGGCAGAAAAACCCCCTTAACAACCCCCCATTTCATAGGAAATAAAACGAACTTTCCTATGAAACAAAAAAAGAGAGAATTTGCCCTTGGCAATATCCTCTCTTAGCTTCACCATTCAAAATTCAATTAATTAGTCCATGGCGCACTAATCGGAAGCTTCGGGCTTTGTATAAACCTACCCCTCAATCTCTATAATGCAGTTCACTCAAATATTTAATAGGGGCCAGAGGTCATAACTAAATCTATGGCTTCTGTTTAAGTCCCTCTAAAAGTCTCTCAACTCTTGCGGTACAATCTTTTTTTCTGTTTACCGAGCTCCTCCATGAATCTGACAATGGGAAATTCTTACCATCCTTAGCAGCGGACCCTAAATCCCAATAGCCATCATGACCTCTATTTTCCTGCAGCCACTCTGTAGCAAAGCCTAAAAGCTCCCCTGCTGCTTTGTATCCTGATAAAAGCTCCAATGCTGTAAGATACCTATTTGTCTGCTTAGATGCAAATTTTACCGGAAGGTCTGCTATTTTGTAGTCGTAAATATAATAGATGCCTGTATCTAGGCTTATAAGATGCTTCAATAGCCTTCTCTCTGTTTCAGGCTTTAGGGCTCCCTGCAGCAAGGTCACCTGATAAAAGGATACAAAATCCACCAGTCTGCCATTATGGGGCTTCAGGCCAAAAACCGCCTTATATGCCGTTAAGTACGCCTGATGGTCATATACCCCAGTAGCAAAGGCAGCCTCGATAATTTTGGCCCAGGCTTGAATAATTGGCTCAGCGAGGCTATGACCCGGCGACAGCAGCTTCAACCATGTGGCAAACATCAGGCTTTTAAAAACCTTCCAATCCCTGAATTTTTCTCTTCGGTCCGGTATGTCTAATCCTCCCTTAAGGCAGCCTTCTATATATGCTATTGCCTTCCCTATCGCCTCATCCTTTTCAGTCAACCCCAATATTCTCAGTCTTCTGAGGGCCTGCTCTGTAGTGATAGGCTGTGCCTTTGTCGGATTGCTAAGGGTATGAAAATAGCCCCAGCTGCCATCCTCCCTTTGCAGCGCAAGTATCTCCTTTACCCATTTTGATTCCATATAATTCTCTCCGGACACTACTAACACCCCCCCAAGATTTCTTTCTAAAAAATATTTCTCCATTATTTTATCTATCCCTTTATTTTCTTTAGTTTTGAGAATGAAAAAATGCCTATAGCAGTACCATAGGCATTTTAGAATGTAACTGGGATTGATCCATTTTATTATAGATATTTTATTAAAGTCTCCCGTACCGCTCCTTTAGCAGCCACCAACTGCCTGAAGTAATCCTCTACCATGGAAGCAAGTCCAGCCTCATAAAGGTCCACGCCAAATATAGCTTTATTGGACAATATCGGTTTAAGCTGTTGATGGAAGGGGCCTTTGTCACCTAGGCTTATGCCCTTGATATGAAGGGTAACCTCCTCCAGCATTGGGTCCGGACTCAAGGCCATGGCATTTCCCTCGTCGTCAACTGCCATCAGATATCGGCACCAGCCCGCCAGCACCAAGGGTATATATTTTAAATCGGTGACCTCCAGATCCTTACTCTCCATATATGCCTTTATCGTTTCCCCAAAGCGGATAGCCAGCTTTTGCGAGGTGTCGCAGGCTATCCTTTGGGGTGTATCAGGCATGTAGGGGTTTGGAAATCTCACCTGCAGTACCTCATCAATAAAGCTTTTGGGATCTATTATTCCGGGATTTACTACAACCAGCAGTCCCTCCTGATAGCCCACCTTTTCAATGAGGGTCCTAAGCTGTGGGTCCTTCATTTCATCGGCTATCAGCCTGTAGCCCAATAAGCAGCCGTATATAGCCAGAGCAGTATGCAGTGGGTTTAGGCAGGTACATACCTTCATCCTTTCAACCCCTTCAACTGTAGCTCTATCGGTGAATATCGCTCCGCCTTCCTCTAGCCTTGGTCTGCCATTGGGGAATAAATCCTCAATGACAAGATATTCCGGCTCCTCTGCATTGACAAAGGGTGCTGCATAGGTATTTCTGGAGGTGATGATATCCTCAACATCCTCAAAGCCGCATTCCTTAAGTATCTCCCTGATTTTTGGGTCAGGTCTCGGCGTTATTTTATCTATCATGGTCCAGGGAAAGGCCACCTGCTGAGGATCATATAAATAGTCCACAAAGGCCTTCTCCACCAGCCCTCTTTCTGCCCATGCTCTACCATAGGCCGCCACAGCCTCCTGAAGCTTAATCCCATTTTGCGAGCAATTATCCATGCTTACAAGGGAAATCGGCCCTTTACAGCTTAAATATCTTTCATAGACCAAGGCCGCCAGCCTTCCCATATAGCTCTTGGGGTCATTAGGTCCTTTGTTGAAATCCGCCATAACCGCTGGTAGGTACTCTCCCTTGGAATCCACCAGACTATAGCCCTTTTCGGTTATGGTGAAGCTCACCATCTGCAGTCCGGGATTTCTGAAGATTTCCTTCAATCGATTCCTGTCCTCCGATAGTGAAAGCGCCTCCGTTATACTGCCTATAACTGTTTTTACTATGCTACCGTCGGATTTTATGGTAACCAGCAGAGCAAGATTATCATGTGGTGCATATATCTCTTTAATACCTTCGTCCCCTACTGCTATGACACCACGGTCTTCCTTACCCTCGTTGAGGATATTCTGAAGCATATTGGCGGTTAGGGCTCTGAAGATATTGCCGGCACCAAAGTGTACCCAACTGGGATTTTTAATAGTGTTTTCTTTAATCTCTTCAATGTTGAATTTCGGAAGCTTAAAGCCTGCCGCCGTCCATACAGCAGTATCCCTCAGCTCCTTTAGGTTTAGCTTCATGTATACCACTCCTCTATTCCTTATCAGCAGCGTTTTTATCTATGGCCTCCCATAGTCCCATCAGGTAGCTTGCGCCTAAAGCCCGATCAAACAATCCATAGCCCGGCATTGCCCTTTCACCCCAAATCATTCTTCCATGATCAGGTCTTAGGGGTCCCTCCAGACCGATATCGTATAGCGCCTTCATTATCTCGTACATATCCAATGAACCGTCACAGGAGAAATGGGCTGCTTCATCAAATTTACCCGGTGCCAGATGAACCAAATTTCTCACATGGGCAAAATGAACCCTCCCCTTAAAGCTTCTGATCATATCAGGTATATCGTTATTGGGATCAGAGCCAAGGGAACCTGTGCATAGGGTTAGCCCATTGTTTTCCACAGGTACGGCATCTAATATTCTCTGTATATTAGCCTTGCTGTTGACGATTCTCGGAAGACCGAAGACCGACCAGGCAGGGTCATCCATATGAATAGCCATTTTAATATTGTATTTTTCACAGGTGGGCATGATGGCCTTCAAAAAGTAAACTAAATTTTCAAATAGCCTTTCAGAGTCCACATCCCTATACATATCAAATAGCTCCTTCACCTTCTCCAAACGCTCCGGCTCCCAGCCCGGCAGCAGAAAGCCATCGGAATTCGAGTCCATTTCCTCAAACATCCTTGTGGGGTCAATTTTATCAATCAGCTCCTGGTCATAGGATAAAACAAAGGAACCATCCTCCCTCTGCTTTGCCAGGTCAGATCTAGTCCAATCGAATACTGGCATAAAGTTGTAGCACACCAGGTCTATGCCTTCCTCCCCAAGATTCTCAAGGGTTTTAATATAGTTTTCAATATATTTATCCCTTGTAGGGAGGCCTATTTTTATATCATCATGTATATTAACGCTTTCTATTCCCATTATCTTAAGGCCTGCTGCTTCTACCTCGGCCTTCATTTCCTTGATATCCTCTTTACTCCAAGCCTCTCCAGCCTTAGCATCATACAGGGTTGTTATAACTCCCACGCAACCTGGAATCTGCCGTATTTGCTGAAGGGTTACGGTGTCATGCTTACTTCCAAACCATCTTAGTGTCAGCTTCATATATCCATCTCCTATTTATTCCTCTAGTCAACCGCTAAATATTAAAGTAGCCTCTGGCATTATTCAGACAAATATCCTGTATGATGCCTCCGGCTGCCTCAAGATCCTCGGGGTACTCACCATTTTCTATCCATCTACCAACAAGATTACATAGAATACGTCTAAAGTATTCATGTCTGGTATATGATATAAAGCTTCTGGAATCAGTAAGCATGCCTATAAATCGGCCCAACAGGCCGGTGTTGGCGAACACTCTCATTTGCTCCTCCATTCCGTCCCTGTGGTCCTGCATCCACCATGCTGTTCCCAATTGAAGCTTGCTTATGGTCTCCTCCGATTGAAAGTTCCCCGCCATGGTGGCCAATATCCAATTATCCTTAGGGTTCATTGAGAAAAAAACCGTCTTTGGTAGGCTGTCGTCACGGTCCATGTGGTCCAAAAGCCGTGAAAGCTTCACCGCCATATCACTATCATTTATGGAGTCAAAGCCTGTATTGATCCCCAGTTTAGCCAGACTTCGGCTGCTATTGCTCCTTAAGGCTCCGATGTGCAGCTCCATAACCCAGTTTTTTTTCCTGTATTCGCTGCCCAGAAATACCATAAGGGCAGTTTTATATTTATCTGCTTCCTTTACCGTAATTGCCTCTCCCCTAAGGGCTCTTTTAAAAATACCGTCTGCCTCCTCTTGAGTAAAATCCTCATAGGGAAGGTAGGTAAAATCATGGTCACTGGCCCTGCAGCCCACTTCGTCAAAGAAATCTATCCTTTGTCTAAGCGCTTGGCAAAGGCCGTTAAAATCCTGGATTTTCATATCTGCGGATTTTGCCAGGATTTCTATGTACCTTGAAAAATCAGCAGATAATATATTGAGAGCCTTATCTGGTCTCATGGCAGGCAAAACCTTTGTTTCAAAGGTCTTATCCGCCTTCAGCAAAATATGATATTGAAGGTCATCCGCCGGATCGTCAGTCGTACATAGGGCAATTACATTAGATTGTCTTATAAGCTGACGGACAGAAAAACCCTCCTCCTTGATCCTCTCATTGGCTCTTTCCCATATGCAGGGGGCATTTTTGCTGTTTATCGGCTCATATATATTAAAATACCTCTGTAGCTCCAGATGGGACCAATGATACAAGGGATTCCCTATGGCATAGGGCATGCAGGATGAAAAGGCCAGAAATTTTTCATAGCCGTTGGCTGCTCCAGTGATAAGCTCCTCGGATATCCCATTTGCCCGCATCAAACGCCATTTATAATGATCGCCTCCAAGCCACAGCTCTGATAAATCCTCAAAACGCTTGTCTTCATATATTTCCTTTGGATTCAAGTGGCAATGATAATCAAATATCGCCACATGCTTCGCGTAATCATGGAAAAATACCCTGGCGGTATTATTCTCAAGAAGAAAATCTTCCCTCATAAAATTTGACATATAGACTCTCCCTTTTTCGTACCTGTAAAGGCTCTATTCCTTAAAGCCTGTAAAATCGTGTATTAGGCTGCCCCCGTTCTCCGGCTCCTTGAAATAATCCGGATACTCCTTCATAAGCTCCATTTCCTCCAAGGATATCTTGGAAAGGTGCTTGATGAGTATGTCGGTGGCACCTGCTAAATTGCTGCTGCAAATATTCTCCACCAGCTCCTCATGCTGAAGGATGACATTTGAAAGAATATCGTGATCCCATAGGGACATCAGTCTAATCCGCTTATAATGACCCGACATGCTTTGGATGATATCCCAGCACATATCCTTTTCAATAGCCTTGAAAAATACATAGTGAAAATTATCGTCATAGGTCAGAAACGCTAGATTGTCGCTATCCTTAAGGCTTTGCTTCTGTAGCTCTATACAATGCTTAAGCGTTGAAATATCGCTTTCCTTGTAGGCCTTCATAAAGAGTCTGATGGCATTTTCCTCAAGACTTTCCCTTAAAAAGCGTTCTTCACAAACCCTTTTAATATCTATTCTAGATACAATAGTCCCCTTTTGGGGAAGGATGTCCACCAGCCCCTCCTTTTCCAGCTTTATAAGCGCGTCCCTTACCGGAGAGCGGCTTACATTCCATTTCTCTGATATATCCTTAATACTCAAGGCTTCCCCTGGCTTTAGATTTAAGGTCATAATATTTTTACGAAGAGTGTAGTACACACTGTCCCCTATGTTAAATGTCGAATGTTTAAATAAAGCGATTTCGTTAGTATTCATACAGCCCTCCATAAAATTATAGATTTATTGTATTGACAGAATTACGTTCCATTTTATGCTAAATCAATTTAATTCTATCATATATGAATTATTTTTTGTATTTAATCTAAAGTAATTTACTGCGATAGTTCCCACGGCTTATCTTCAATGCTACGGGAATAACAGGTTAGGCAGCCACATTACTATTTGTGGAAAGAATGCCAGAAAAGCTACCTGAAGTACTATCACCGCCACAAAGGGCATGGACTCCTTTACATATTCCTCTGTAGGGCATCCTATTAGCTGGCAGGTGGTATACATTGTTACCCCCACCGGAGGAGTCATGCCGCCCATAGTGATTATTGTCATCATAAGAATTCCAAAATGCACAGGGTCGATGCCTACGCTTTTTATTATCGGAAGGAAGATCGGCGTTAATAGTAAAGTATTTACCGTTGCCTCCATAAACATCCCTGCAACAAAGAGGAAGGCTAAAATGATAAATAGCAGCAGCTGAGGATGTGTTGTAATTCCAGTTATGAATTGGGCTAGTGTTTGTGGTAATTGATTGTATACAATGACGTAGCCGAAAATTCCGGAGCAGGCTATAATCAGCATAATCATCCCATTATCATTTACCGTTTGACGTAATACCTCAATGGCCCCCTTAAAGCTTAGCTCCTTGTAAACAAAGGTCCCTATTATAAAGGCATAAACCACTGCAAAGGCGCCGGCCTCTGAGGGTGTAAAAATACCAAATCTAATGGTTACAATTAATACAACGGGAAACAGCAATGCCCAAAAGCTTTCAAACATTGATTTAAATACCTCTCCTGCTGTTGCTTTTTTCATCTTAGGAATAACGCAAACACCTTTTTTTTCCTTTGACTTCATTGTGAAATGTACAGTGGTCATCAGGATTCCGCACATCATAACCCCCGGTATAATTCCTGCAACAAAAAGCTTTCCGATAGAGACCTCTCCGGTAAAGCCATATAGTATAAGTCCGACACTTGGGGGAATAGTAGCTGTAATTAAGGAGGTTAAGCCTATTACTGCTGCACTGTAGCCCTTTGGATAGCCCTGCTTTGTCATATCAGGTCCCAATAATCTGGATTCCATTGCGGCATCCGCAACTGCAGAACCCGAAACCCCTCCCATTAAGGTTGATAGTATTACAGAAACCTGCGCCAAGCCCCCGGTTAGATGACCTGTAAGGGTGATGGAGAACTTAACCAGTCTTTCTGTAATTCCTGCCGCATTCATTAAATTCCCTGCCATTACAAAGAAGGGCACTGCTAAAAGGGGGAAGGATTGAGTAGCAGATATCATCTTCTGTACTGCAATGGCAAAGGGAAGATTTGATTGAACTACAAAAAAGGATAAGCTGGAAATCCCTATCGTGAAGGCAAGGGGCATTCCCATTATAAGAAATAAAATAAAGAGCAATCCTAATACTACCATGGTCCAACCTCTCCCTTCTGAATATCCTCATTGTCTAATAGCACATCATTTTCCGTCTCCTGCGCTGCTCTTATTATCTTTTCACATATTGTTAAAAACATGAGGGAGCAGCCCACTGGAACGCTTATAGTAGCGTAGGAATAGCTTAGCCGTAGCGTATTAAATAGTCTTTCGTAATTCTGTATGGAAAGCCTTACGCCATAATAAATTATCACCATCAAAAATAATTGAATGCAAATATAATTAATAATCTTAACTGCCTTTTTTGCCTTAAAGGGAAGCTTGTTTATAACCATATCCACCCCAATGTGGCTGTCGTTTTTAAGGGCAACATCTGCCCCTAAAAACACTACCCAGCCAAATAATAACTGCGCGACGTCGATGGACCAGGCTATCGGATAGCCCAGCCATCTAACCAGCGCTGCTATAAAAACCAGCAGGACGATAAAAACTATAAACACCGTTCCTATAAAGGCTTCAGCTTTTTTAATTGAGTTTAAAACAGTATTCACTATACCACTCCTTTTGAGGAACTAATGTTAATACTACTTACCTAATAAAGCGTCAACCTGCTTCTTTGCTTCCAAAAGATTATTTTTTTCATATACGCTCTGGCTTGCTTCTTTAAAAGGCGCTATGTCCACCTCTGTAATTGTAACTCCTTCAGATTTCATTAGCGCTTCATTTTCAGCTAACCCACTTAATGTCTTTTCAGATGCGTAGCTTCCTGCATTTTCAGCCTCCTCCACCAGGATTTGCTGAATATCCTCAGGTAAGGATTCAAAGAAGGTATTACCTACGATGATCGGCGTCATAAGCTGGAAATGTCCAGTCTTGGCTATGTATTTTGATATCTCGTACAGCCTTGCACCAACGATTGCAGGATACTGAGCCTCGAAGCCATCAACAACCTTTTGCTGAAGTCCAGGATATACCTCTCCCCATGCTAGAGCAGTCGCATTTGCCCCCATGGCATTAACAGAATCAGTAAATATAGGTGAGCCCGGTGTTCTAACTCTAAGACCATTTAAGTCCTCAGGCTTCTCCACCAGCGTATTGGTCATAAAATGTCTCGCCCCTTGATACCAGTTGAAGGATAGTACTTTATATCCGCTGGTGGACACCTTGTCGTACCAGCCCTTGAACAAATCAGATGTTACAAGCTTTTCAGCTTCTTCGTAGCTATCAACCACATAAGGCGCAGCCAGTACACCGATCTCAGGAACGATTTCGGACATTAATGCAGCATCAGAAATTGCAGCAACATTTGCACCCATTTTTGCTTGCTCCATAACATCCTTGGTGTCGCCAAGCTGAGAGCTTGGGTAAACCTCAACCTTTAATCTGCCATTGGTGCGAGCTTCAACATTTTTCTTTAGCTCCATAGCACCAAGATACATAGGGTCCTGATCAGTAACAACCATACCTACCTTAAGCACATAGGTGGTGCTGTCATCCTGATTGTTGTCAGCAGGTGCATTTGTTGAACATGCAGAAAGGATTGTCAAGATAAGTACCAGTGATAATGCCAATAACATTTTTCTCTTCATTTCCATCTCTCCCTCGATAATTTTTAAGACTGATATACTAATATATTAGTATAATAATATATTAGTATATCTATGAGAACGTTGTCAATATTAAAATCGTAAATATTTAAGTTTTCTGACTTTTGAGGGATATTTCTTCTTCTGCAGGGCCTGTATTGCAAGCTCACATGCCTTTACTTCATAAAGATTAAATATCTGCTTAAAATAAAAAACCTCCTTTGGGGAGGTCTTTTGTGCACAGCTACTTCTCTATTAGATTTGCTCTGATAAATCTACAGATATCCGACATTGCCTCCTTTGCCTCAGGAAATAACGGAGACAAAATAGGAAATGCATGTATCATACCCTCCCATAGCCTTAAGTTTATGGGTGTACCGGCAACTTCGGCCTTTTTAGCAAAATTAACCGTATCATCCAGATGAATTTCGTGGGTGCCAACACATAATAGAATAGGAGGCAAATTGCTTAGCTCTGCCATTTGCGGTGAGAGCCAAGGCAGGTGTGGGTCACTATCGCCTATATAGTATTTTGTCCATATAGACCAGGAATTAAGAGGGGCTATATCCTTTTTGTAATTAGTGATGAAGGAATCTGCACTACAGGTAAGGTCGGTAACCGGTGAAATGGATACAGCTCCCCTCGGCAGGCTGATTCCCTTATCCCTTAAGGCAATCAGGGCTGAAAGGGTCAGGGTTGCCCCTGCGGATTCCCCCGCAATTATTATGCTTGATGGCTTATAGCCCTCCTCCAGCAGCCAAAGGTATGCTGAAAGGCAATCATCAAGGGCAGCAGGATAAGGATGCTCCGGCGCTAATCTATAGTCAAATAGTAATGCCTTAATTTGACTCCCTATTGCAAATTTAGCAACATGGCCTCTATGGGTGAGGCATGAGCCGGAGATGAAGCCACCTCCATGAATATATAGTATTACCTTATCCTCAGGAGCCTTCTCGGGAATAATCCACTCGCCGTACATATCATTTATTTTCGTTGGCTCCACTTTAACCCTCTTGTCTGGCTTCATCCTAAGTGATGCACTATCCACACTCCTTCGAAACTCCACTACAGAAAAGCTCTCGTCAACTACCTCTGGCTTAAGCTTTAGCTTAAACAGATGACGATGCTTTATCAAACCAATGAATAATTTACTTCTTAAGCTCTGCATTGCTTTTCAACTCCTTTATGGTGAATGGAAATCCCAATTATTCCTTTATAAACATCTTTATAAGCAATTTAGAATCCGGTATAACAATGCCCTCCTGTCGAGTGGCCTTGTAGGTGGCAAGACCATTGATAAAGGTCCAGAATACTACTGATAGCTCCATCGGCTCCCCCTCTACAATCTTACCTTCACCTTGACCCTCTGCTATGATTTTTGCCAGCTCCTGATAAGGTATATCCCGCTTCTCATCAATGAGACGTTTAACCTTATCGGGTATGGCGGTAGAATTGGTTGCATGTGTGATTAAGCGACAGGTCTGAGTAAAATCATCACTTTCTTTAATCGTTTTAATAAGCTCCTCAATTGCCATGCTTATTTTGACATGAGCCGGCAAAGCTGCCTCTTTTAATGATAATACTGCTTCATTCATTTTATCCAGGGCATTATTTATTAATTCTATATATATATCGTCCTTTGACTTATAATAATGATAGATCAGGCCTTGTGCCATGCCTACTGCCTCGGCTATATCCTTGATCTTGGTAGCAAATAAACCCTTAGATGCAAATAGCTGAAGTGCCCCTGCGAGAATCTGCGTTTTCCTTTCCTCCCGCATCCTATCATTATCCATTTTCTTTCTAGCCATACAAGCACCACCTTTTATGATTGAACGTTCATTCAATTTAATCGTACTCTATTTTAAATTTGTTGTCAATAATTATTTTGTATAAGTATTTTCTTATTTATATCCTTGACAATTATTTTTTGTAGACGTATTATTGTATTAAGCACTTAATACAATAATACAAAGGAGTGATTACATGACCTGGGAGCTAGTATCTGATCGCCCTATTTACACTCAGCTAATAGATCAAATTGAGTTAAAGATATGTACAGGGGTCTTTCCCCTCGGCACTAAGCTTCCTTCGGTTAGGGATCTTGCCAAGGAGGCCTCAGTAAACCCTAACACCATGCAAAGAGCTCTGGCAAAGCTTGAGGAGGATGGCCTGCTATACACTAACCGCACCAGCGGGAGATACGTGACGGAGGATATAAAAATGGTTCAGGAGATTAAAAGAAAAAAGGCTCAGGATCATATTGCGAATTTTTTAGATAAAATGATGGAGCTGGGCTACAATGATAAGGAAATTTTGAGCATCTTATCTTCTTCATTACAAAAGGAGGATACAAAAAATGAGTAATATACTAGAGTGCAATGATTTAACTAAAGTGTTCGGCACCAAAAGGGCCTTGAATCATATTAGCTTTTCTATTCCCCGCGGTAAAATTATAGGGCTTTTAGGGCCCAATGGCAGCGGCAAGAGCACCTTTATTAAGCTGTGCAACGAACTATTAACCCCCACCAGCGGAGAGCTATTGATCGCAGGCCACAGACCTGGGATAGAAACGAAGAAAATCGTGTCCTATCTCCCTGAAAGAACCTATTTAAACGATTGGATGAAGGTCTCACAGTTAATACAGTTTTTTCAAGACTTCTATGCGGATTTTAACCCCGAGATGGCCTACGATATGCTGGCAAGATTGAATATTGATCCAAATGATAAGCTCAAAACCATGTCAAAGGGTACTAAGGAAAAGGTACAGCTCATATTGGTGATGAGTCGAAGTGCAGAGCTTTATCTTTTGGATGAGCCTATTGGTGGCGTAGACCCTGCTGCTAGAGATTATATTTTAGATACTATCCTAAATAACTACAACGAAAATGCAACTATTATAATATCCACCCATCTGATAGCAGATATTGAAAAAATCCTTGACTATGTTATATTTTTAAAGGATGGAGAGGTTGTTCTTACTGAAGGTGTGGACGAAATCCGGCAGGAAAGCGGAAAATCCGTAGACTCTTTGTTCAGGGAGGTATTTAAATGCTAAGAAAGCTCTTAAAATGGGAAATTAAATCCACAGCAAGAATTCTGTTGCCATTATACCTTACTCTAATCTTATTTACAATTATCAACAGAGTCCTTAACCCAATAAAAATTATAAATGAATCTGCAGGCTTCAGCCTCTATACCTTTTTTACCCTCATCGCATTTATAAGCTATATGGCAATAATTGTAGGCATCGCCGCCATGACCACTTTACTAATGCTGCAGAGGTTTTATAAAAATTTGCTGCAGGATGAAGGATACCTCATGTTTACACTACCGATTGCCACCTGGAAGCACACTGCTAGCAAATTAGTGGTGGCCACAATGTGGACGGTATTAAGCGTTATAATAACCTTCTGCTCCTTCATGATAATGGCGGATACCAGTAATGCCTGGGGCGAATTCATCGCACAAATTAGCCTTCTAAGGGACACCATGGGGGTAAGCTTTATCTATCTATTACCCTTTGTTGCATTATTGTTGGTTACTACTAATATCATGATGATCTATACAGCCATAAGTATAGGCCACAGCTTCAGCAAAAATAAGCTGATTGCTTCCTTCGGCATGTATGGGGTAATCTATTTAACTAATCAGCTGGTGATGGTGGTATCCATTTTACTTCTGGGTTACACCCTATTTAGTGGCTTCGATATAGCCCCCTCTGCCCTACAGGCTCAGACATTATTAAGTCTGTTCGGTATCTATTTAACTGTATTCACTGCTGCATTATTTACTGTAAATAATAGGTTTTTAAAGAATAGGCTTAATCTGGAATAAGGCAATTTAAAGGCCCATCCTCTTGCACATGAGAATGGGCCTCTTCATTACTTTTTATTTGAGGAAATACTACACCCTACCTTATCAATTACTCACCCTCCACTGCTTAATCATCACCATTGCCATAGAAAACATAGCTACCGCAAAGCCTATTATAACCAGCATGTTTAAGAATACAGGCCTTAGCCCTTCTGCTGTAAAGCTCTCCAAACCTGAAATAATATTATTGGATTTTACATACCAATAGGTCGGTGTAAAGCTGGCGATCTTCTGAACAGTGCTGCCTAAAAACTCCTGAGGCACAAACACACCGCTGATGAAGCTGGAGCCTAGTGCTATTACATTGGCGGCACCTGACATCGCATTTCGACTTTTTAGTATATTACCTATAAGATAGCTTATACTTAATGCTGCTATTGTGAAGATCAAGGAGTTTAGAAGATATAAAAGTCCCTTTGTGGTAAACATGAAGCCTCTGTAAAGAATGAAGCTGGGCAGCACCATAACAAGCCAGGTAAGAAGGGCAAAGCTGATATTTCCCAGCACCAGCTGTAAATTCATGTGCTTTATTTTTACAGGGGTGCAAAGATTCCTCTTCTTTAGGTCCGGCTTGTTGAATACAAGCATTACGGTGCATACCCCCAGTATTAATACCGCAAATATGGAATAGGACATGTAATTGAAATAATATGCCCGTTTCTGATTATTAGCTAGCTCTGCTTGAGAATCTATTAAGTCCACTGGAATTTTTTCCTCTAAATCGATAGCCACCAGCCTCACCAGCTCAGCATGAGAAATATCCCCCATAGCTGTAATGTATGCTTTGACAGTATTCATATATTTGTTTAACATATTATCGATATAGATTCTGCTGGGGGAGGTTGGTATCGCGGTGCTTTCCAGCTGTGGCGTCTCTCCCATCAGAATGCCCTCTGAGAAGCCCCTTGGCACCCTAATGATATACTCAGCCTCCTTAAAGAACAAAGCATCCTGAAGCTTTTCAGTCTCATCGGGGATATCTACAATATTCGCATTTTTTTCCAAGTAGGCTCTAAGTCCCTTTACGATTTCGGTTTCTTCATCGTAATTGATGAATACGATATTTACCTTGGTGTCGATGAAGCTTGCCTCTCCAGCCGGACTGTAGGTATTTGCCAGGGCCATAGCTAAGGAGATGAAAACAACCACATATATCATCAGTACCGTGAGGTTTTTATATATCACCTTGAAAAAAGCCTTATATGCTACCATATTTCTGCCTCCTTAAAACCATATAGGTAATCATGCTAAATACGACGATAAAGCCACAGAGGTAGGCTATATTCATAAAGAACTTATTGTAGCTGTCGTAATAATACAATGCATAGAAGCTATCAGCGATGAGATTGATAGGATTCAGAATCCCTAAGATTGGTGCCTTAGTATTGATGATATATTTCATCTTGTCATACATCATGCCAGCAAGAAAAGAAAGTATCTGGGTCACACCAATCAATATACCAATTTTAATACCCTCCCCCCTCTTAACCACTGATGAAATAAAGGTGCCGAAGGTTACCCCTGTAGTAGTACCTACTAAGCAGATCAAAATAATATAGCTTAGCCTTCCCCCAAAGCTTATCTTAAGGATAAAGGACATATACGTCAAAAGCACACTAATAATGCCCATTTGGATGGTGGTAGCCGCCAGCATCGAGGCCAAGAAAAGCTTCATCTTATGGGCAGGTGCCAAGCTGATTCTTGCTCCCTGAGGTGATTGGTTTGCCTGTATTGCCGTAACCTCCTTCATTCCCCAAAAGCCGCCATATAGACAAGCCATAGCAATCAAGGAATAAAAATACACCACCATAGGGTCCGGGCTCTCCATGCCTATTGGCTGCTCCTTTAGATATTCACTTCTTTCTGCTATTGTGTTGATGAGAAGCTCTTGATCAACCAAGGGATTTCGGCTCACTATGGTCATAACCGTAGAGGTGGTTTGCTTGAAATCGTCAAGAAAGCTCTTTATAATCGATTGGTTAATGCCGGTGTGCTTTACAACTAAATTGATGTCCTCCTCTATATAAATATATCCTGATATTTTATTGTCCCGAAGCAAAGCCTCTGCCTCTTCCCTTGAAACATAGGATACTATAAATAATTCTCTACCATCTGCTGCGGCTGCCTCTCCAGTTACAGAGGCTAATGCCCTCAGAAAATTCGTGTTCTCTTGAAGCTCTTGATTATCAACAATCCCCACCTTTACGGGAGAAAAGCCTTCGAAATTGGCGATGTTAGAAAAGGCCATATTGAATAGGGTCGCCAGTACTAATGGAAATATCATGGTCCAGAATACCGTCTCTTTATCCCTTATTAAGCATTTTAGCCGATACATATAATTGTGTAAAAACATACTACCCCTCCTCGCTTATAGCTGATCCCGAAGCTCTTTACCTGTAATCTCTAAAAATACGTCATTTAAGGTAGGTGGTTCGGAGTATATTTTTCCTACCGATATATTTTTTGTCTTTAAATAATCCAAAAGTGCCACTAAATTGTTTTTCCCCTTAGTGGATTTTACGATTAACAGGTTGCCATTGATTTCAGCAGACACAACATTGGGCAGCCCTCTTACCCCTTTTAAAATACCATCATCCAGCTTCAGTACCTCTACCGTCAGCTTTTCTCCAGAATTGATCATTCCCTTTAGCTCGTCGTTTGTTCCTGTTGCGATAATCCTACCCTTATCCATTATCGCTATCCTGGTGCAGATTTCCTCAACCTCCTCCATATAATGAGAGGTATATACAATTGTTGCCCCTTCTTTATTTAGCCGTTGAATTCCCTCGAGGATATTATTTCTACTTTGGGGGTCCACCGCCACGGTCGGCTCATCTAAAATAATCAGCTTGGGCTTATGGGCTATGCCGCAGGCAATATTTAATCTTCTAAGCAAGCCACCGCTGAGCTTTTTCGGGTAGAATTTTCTAAAATCCCTTAGTCCAACAAAGTCTATGGCCTCCTCCACCAGCTGTCGTCTCAGCTTTTTATCGGTGATATACATACCGCAGAAGTAATCTATATTTTCATAAACATTGAGCTCTTCAAATACCGCAACATTCTGCATTATTATACCGATATTGCGCTTCAGGTCGTAGGCATCCGGTGACATGGGCTTTCCATAGATTTCAATTGATCCTTTATCATATTTCAGCAAAGACAAAATGCAATTGATGGCGGTGGTTTTACCGGACCCATTAGGCCCCAGCAAGCCAAATATTTCTCCCTCCTTAACCTCAAAATTAAAATGATCCAGTGCAATTAAATCATCATATCGTTTAACCAAATTCTTTACAGATATCACCATAACACAGCCCTCCATTGCTTTTTTGGGGAATACCGATTTGATCTCCCCTTCTATATCATTATGATAATACACAAAGGGAATTATTGTAAGTGAAGATACTCCTATTTCCCTGTGACATTTGTAATTATTCCCTTGAGGAGACTACTGGAAAATGTTAGAATTGACCTATAATACGATTAATTGATAAGGATGAAGGCTATGAGAAGATTGCTTGATAAGGGTGTACTCTTTGTTGTTTCCCTAACCCTATACATTTTATATACCCAGCATACATACCTGATTGCTCCGATACTAATTGCCACTAGTCTAAGTGCCGTCTTAAGCTATTTCGACAGAGATGAGGTTAATATCTGGGGCTTTATTCTCTTTTTGGCTGCTTGCCTGGTACAGCCAAGCTTTTTATTTTTTCTTCCTCTCATTAGCTATGACATCGTCAATAAGAGAACCCATTTACTAATACTGCTCTCTGTGCCGCCAATTTTTGTGGATATGCTGCAAAGAGGGCAACTAATCAATTGGCATATTTTAGCCCTACTGTGCTTCAGCTATGTGCTTAAGCATCGGACCTTGTCCTTAGTAGGGCTTGAACACACGCGAAACAAATTAAGGGATAATGCAAAGGAAATCTCTATGCAGCTAGAAAATCAAAATAAAGCCCTTATAGAAAAGACGGATTATGAGATTAATCTGGCTACTGTCACTGAGCGAAATAGGATAGCTAGGGATATTCACGATGATGTGGGTCATCTGCTTTCAAGGTCCATTCTTCAGGTGGGCGCACTGTTGGCAGTTAATCGAGACCCCCAGACTCAGGAGGAGCTAAGGCTCATCAAGGGTACTTTGTCGGACGCCATGGACAGTATTAGGCGAAATGTACATAACCTGCACGAGGAATCCATTAACCTTAAAACAGAAGTACAGAAGCTATTGGAGGGCTTCAGCTTTTGTAAAACCAGATTTGATTATGATATGGAAAGCAACCCTGAAAGAAGTATTAAATATTGCTTTATTGCAGTGACTAAGGAAGCCCTTTCCAATATTATTAAGCATTCCAACGCAACAGAGGTGCATATTAGATTCAGTGAGCACCCTGCCCTATATCAGCTGGTGATTCAGGATAACGGCAGACATTGCAGCTATAGCAGCGAAAATGGCATTGGCATCAAAAATATCACCGACAGAGTGGCGGCTATAGGCGGCAATGTTAATATCACTACAGAAAAGGGCTTTAGAATTTTTATCTCTGTACAAAAAAACCTGTAGGAAGGGATTGAAGGCACTATGAGGGTATTAGTTGTTGATGATGATAGATTGGTATGCACCTCCCTTAAAACAATACTAGAGGTTGAGGGGGATATTACGGTTGTCGGTGTCGGCCATAATGGCAAGGAGGCCATCGAGCTGTACAACAGCCTCCAGCCGGATATTCTATTGATAGATATTCGAATGGCGGAAATGACTGGGCTTGAAGCTGCAGAGGCTATTTTAAGCACCCACAAGCAGGCCAAAATACTGTTTTTAACCACCTTTTCCGATGATGAATACATTATAAAGGCCCTGAAGCTGGGGGCTAAGGGCTATATCATAAAGCAGAATTTTGAAAGCATCCTTCCCTCCTTACGGGCAGTATACATCGGTCAAAATGTCTTCGGTGACGATATCATCGCAAAGCTGCCTCAGCTTATGGACCATAGAGGAACCACTGATTTTTCGGGCTATAGTATCAGCGACAAGGAGCTGGACATTATTAAGCTGGTGGCGGAGGGTCTAAATAACAAGGAAATCGCCCATGAGCTTTATCTTGGTGAAGGCACCGTTAGAAATACCCTAACCATAATTTTGGAAAAGCTGAGCTTGAGGGATAGGACACAGCTGGCGATTTTCTATTATAAAAATAAATAAAAGGAAGCGATGGGACAAAGTGCCTTTTCAGTTATCTTGGAGGGTTATCCTGTGTTAGAACATATTTGCATAAATTTCGGCATAATCTTTTAATAGGTCAAAGGATTATATTAAGGGGTGATGATGTATGGGAATTTATGTTGAGGTAGAGCCGGGGGTTAAGGTCTATGTAGAGGATATTAATCCCGCAGGCAGCAAGACAATATTTTTCGTTCATGGGTGGCCTGGAGATCATACTTTATTTGAATACCAGTTCAATCAGCTTCCAAAATGGGGCTTCAGATGCATAGGTATGGACATTCGAGGCTTTGGTAAATCTGATCGGCCCTGGAGCGGCTATGATTATGACCGATTGGCGGATGATATACGATGCGTGGTGGACGCAATGGACTTGAAGGATTTTACACTGGGTGGACATTCAACCGGAGGAGCTATTTGCATACGATACATGGCTAGGCATAAGGGACATGGTGTATCTAAGCTGGGGCTTTTTGCTGCTGCTGCGCCAAGCCTTATACAGCGGCCTTATTTTCCCTATGGATTGCCACGGCAGGCTGTCGTAAATATCATTCAGGGCACCTATACCAATAGACCCAACATGCTGGTGGACTTTGGTAATATGATTTTTTACAGATATGTCACCGACTCCCTATCCGACTGGATTTTTCAGCTGGGCTTGAAGGCCGCCAGCTGGGCAACTGCTGCAGTAGCCAATACCTGGTTAGGTGAAGAGGGGTTGTTTGCTGATTTACATATGATAGAGGCCCCTACCCTTATTCTCCACGGACTAAATGATCAGGTATGCCTTTATCCCCTTGCAATAGCTCAGAAGAATGGTATTAAAAATTCAAAGCTGGTTCCCTTTGAATGCTGCGGTCACTTTTCATTCATTGATCACAAGGAGCGCTTTACCAAGGAGCTTATGCAGTTTGTAGATGCAGGCATATAGAATGTTTTTTTAGAAATCTAGAGCTAGAAAAAGCAGAAGGTACAACTTATCTTTTATTTTAGGGAAGCAATGGCTGATGTCATAGGCTTCTTTTTTTAAAAAAACATTGACTCGCCAGTCAAATTATTATACAATTGACTCATCAGTCAATAGGAGGTTTTATATATGTCCCTCGATACCTTCCTCCGACTTGGGGAGGACAAAAGAAATATGATTATCGAAAATTCACTATTAGAGTTTTCTTCTAAAGGCTATCAGGATGCCAATACCGACAACATTATCAAGGCCTGTAATATATCAAAGGGTAGTCTTTTTCATTACTTCGGCAGCAAGAAAAATCTTTATCTATACCTCATCTCCCATAGCCTCACCATCTTCGATGCAGCAGCTAAGGCAAATACTCAGACAGGTGACAGCTTCTATGAAATTATTTTCATAGGCTTAGATTCCAAGCTTAGGCTATACCAAAGCAATCCTTTGGAAATAGCCCTTCTGACCTTGGCGGCAAAGGAGCAAAGCGCAGAGGTATATGACGAGAAAAATCAATTGCTACGGAAAGCCTTTGAAAAAACTCAGACAGAGGCCCTTTCAACCCTAAGATATGCCTTCTCACAGCTTCAGCTAAAGGAAAATTGTGATTCTACCTTGGCCTTCAAGGGCCTGCTGATATATATTGAGGCTCTCAGAACCAAATATCTAGAGGAGTACAGGCATAAGCCCACTGAATTTTATCATAATAAAGAAGCCATTAAGGTAGAAATACAGTGCTATGTTGATTTATTGTTTAAAGGTATATTAAGGGAGGAATAAAAATGAAGGAAATCGGATTAATGTCGGCTATTTCTATGGTCTACAGGTATAAGAAGCTGAAGCCCCAGCAGCAAAGGGAGCTACAGCAGCAGCGGCTTCAGCAGCTGGTGAAGCATGCAAGGGAAAAAAGCCCTTATTTCAAGGAGCTATATCATGATATTCCCTCAGATTTTCAGCTTAGGGACCTACACCCCACCAATAAGCTTGAAATGATGGAGGCCTTTGACCGTTGGGTTACTGATGGCGATATTAGCCTTGAGGAAATCCAGAGCTTTATGCAGAATACTGATAATATCGGCAGATACTTTAAGGAAAAATATTATGTTTTTACCACCTCCGGCTCAACAGGCAATCCCTCTGTGGTGCTATATGATAAAACCGCCAACAATATCATCAGCGCAATCAACCTGCTTCGCTCCATTGCAAGACCACAGGATTTACGCAGACTCCTTAAAAAAGGCTTTAAATCAGCAGGAGTTTATGCCACAGGCGGGTTTTATTTGGGCTACAGCTCCATCAGAAGCAGGCTGCTAAAAAGCCCCTACAAAAAAAGCAAGATGATGGCTACCAGTATCCTAAAGCCCCTTCCTGAAATAGTCAAGGAGCTCAACAGCTTCCAGCCAGCAATGCTGGGGGGGTACCCTACTGCCCTTGAGCTTTTAATGGAGGAGCAAAGGCGTGGTAGCTTAAATATCTCACCGGCCCTTATTATGACGGGAGGAGAATACCTGAGTCCAGAGCTTAGACAGGGTCTATCAGAAGCCTTCTCCTGCTATGTTCAGACCTCTTATTCCTGTACGGAGGGAGGAACAATCGCCTGCGAATGCCCCCATCAGCATTTCCATATTAATGAGGACTGGATCATAGTTGAGCCAGTGGATAAAGACAATCATCCCGTAGCTGATGGTGTACAATCCGATAAGCTGCTGTTGACTAACCTTGCAAATTTCACTCAGCCCTTTATTCGTTTTGAAATTAGTGATCGAGTCATCATGCATAGAGAGCCCTGCCCCTGTGGCAACCCCGCTCCATGGCTGGAGCTGGAGGGTCGTACCGATGATATCCTCACCTTTAAGGGGCTTGATAGGGAGATAAGAATTGTACCCTTGGCCCTATATGCGATATTGAAGGAGCAGCATGCCATCCTTCGCTTTCAGCTTATATCCCATCCCGGTAATCGATTGGAGCTTCGACTTGTGTGTCGCGAGGGTGCTTCGAAGGAGGAGGCCTTTACAAGGGCCAGTGAAGCCCTTCGCAGCTATTTAAATGCCAATGAAATAAAGGATATAGAAATATATCTGTCTGAAGAAATTCCTCAGCCCCACCCAAGGAGCGGTAAATTTAAGCATATATATAGGCAGGAATGATTTTTTTCTTTTACAATTATATACAGCTGTTATATTATACTATATATAAGTACAGGAGAGCTGGGAGATTACTGACTCCTTGCATCTACGATATTAAATACAGGGGGCTGATTGAATGACAAATACCAACAACGAAAAGAAATATGAGGTGGCTATATTTGCTGGAGGCTGCTTCTGGTGTATGGTATCACCCTTCCATGTGTTGAAGGGAATTGAAGAGGTTAAATCCGGCTATATTGGCGGACATCTTGAAAATCCCACCTATGAGGATGTCAAGGCCCAGATCTCAGGCCATTATGAGGTCGTTAAAATCGTGTATGACCCCGAAGCTATAAGCTACGAAAAGCTTTTAAGAGCCTTCTGGATGCAGATAGACCCAACGGACCCCGATGGACAATTCCACGACAGAGGCCCCTCCTATAAAAGTGGAATATTCTATACCAATGAAGAGCAAAGACAGCTGGCAGAGGCCTCTAAAAAGACTTTAGAGGAATCCGGGCGTTTTCCCAACCCTATAATAACAGAGATTTTGCCTGCCACCACCTTTTATGATGCAGAGGAATATCATCAGGACTTTTACAAGAAGAATCCTGTTGAATATAAGGAGGACAGGAAAATATCCGGCAGAGATGAGTTTATTAAAAAGTACTGGGGAGAAGAGTACTGGGCAATATTTGAAGAATAGGAAACCATGGCGAGGGATGGCTCGCCATGGTTTTTATACTATAACAAATCCTGAATATAGTTTTTCTTTCCCTTTGCCAGGCGACTGATATTTTTTTTGCTTAGGTATTGGGCCACAGCAAATATCAAGGCAGCGATTACTAATATTGGAATTACCTTTATCTCGATGATGTTTTTCCTGTCTATATAAAAATACAATATTCCTCCCCAGCCTGCCAATAGAGCAATGGTGGTGTAGGCATGGAATCTTTTCTGAAAACCAATTTGATTAATAAATAAGGGCGCCAGCAAGCCCTCTGCAATAAAAATAATAAGCACCCATCCAAAATAAAATAAAAATATTAAAGGGTTGGTTCTCCAGGTTAATCCCCCACTGGTTAAAAGAGATGAATAAAGCAGGAAACCGAAGAAGTATGCCGACAGCTTAGTTAAAAAGTTCAGCAAAAGCTCTATACCAGATGGACCACCACTGTTTTTCACAACCTCGTTTATAAAGCCCTTTATATCTCCCCCTATGGCCTCCTGAAGATTGGAGTCCCTTAGCTTTAATTCCTGAGCCATTCCGATTAAGTCCCTTTGAATCACCTGAGTATCATAGGAATTAACCTTAAAAATGCTTATCCCACTCATTATATCCGCAATAGTCTGCCTGTCTTCAGGAGCCAATGCCTTTAATTGCTTTATATTATCTTTTCTTAGTAGTGTCACCTCGGTCTTAAACATAATCTCCATCCCCTTCCATTATTTTATCGACGGAGGCTTTTACATCCTGCCACGCAGCCGCAAACTCCTTTAAAAATTCTTGGCCTATGTCCGTCAGCAGGTAATATTTTCGTTTTGGCCCTAAAGGAGATTCTTTATAGCTTGATATAATAATTCCCTTCCTTTCCAGTCTTAAGAGCAAGGGATAAATGGTACCCTCCTTTGCATCATCAAAGCCATAGACCTGAAGGCGTGATACTATCTCGTAGCCATAGGTCTCCTCCTTGCTAATGATTTTAACGATACAGCCCTCCAGCGTTCCCCTCATCAATTGAGATCGATCTATCACATCAACACCTACCTTGCACAGCATAATAGTATAGCTACATTGTACCGCATGGTAGCGCACCTGTCAATACCTTCCATATAAATGTAAAGCTTCTTCAAAGTCGGGGACAATCTGCTATTTTTTATGGTTTATCACTTTTAAACATGTCTAAGAGACGTCAATAACTGTAATAAATTGTTTTGATTATAAAGCACCTCATTCCCGAAATGCTTCTAGGGAATGAGGTGCTTCATTTCCGTATTCAGTTTGCCTTTTAGATGGGTTCACAATTTATCCTTGTGACTTCCCGCATTTGAGTCAGATGCTTTTCATTGATCATGACTTCCGCACCGGCCTGATATACTTCCAAAACCGCTCCGTATCATGATAAAAGTAAATTATTCTGCCGGGGGAAGTATCAAAGCAGTAGCCGGTGCCTGCAAAATCAAAAGTTGCCATTGCCTTTTCCATCTTTTCCTCCACACTACGATTTTCTTGCTCATAATCGAAGGGGCCATGTTCAAAAACAATATACTCGGCTTCGGGAACATCAATCATAAGCATTTGTGGTGGCACTTCGCCTTTATAATCAAAGGGAAGACGTACACCATAACACTCTGTACGTGGAATACCCCAATCGCAGAGTCTGCCGTCCGGGTCATTAATGTACGCCATAACCTGACCACTGCTGCTGTTGGCTTCGCTTCCACCATCGTCGTCCAATTTGCCCTTGATGCTATCGAGTAAGCCGCAAATTGTATCACAGTCCTGTCCCGGAATAAGGCTTTGCTTTTGCCAAAAATCCCAATATCCATTGCTCTCATAGTTTTTAATGTGCAAGAATTTATGCTGGGGAATGGTCACAAAATATACTTTAACATCATTTGTAGATTTCATCATACCAATCTCTCCTAATCCGAAAAAGTAGCGGTCGAAAGGGTTTATTTTTGTACGAAGGACGACGGGCATAGGCTTTTTTCGGTATTCACTGGGAGCTACACCATATGTGCCCTTGAAAGCTCTGGTAAAAGCTTCATGTGATGAAAAACCATAATCAAAAGCAATATCCAAAATGCCTTTTTCACTATCCCGAATTTCTTTTAATGCAAAGGCTAATTTCCTATGCCGCAGATAATCCCTAAATGGCATACCCGATATTTCCTTAAATTTTCTCGTAGTATGAAATTCGGAATAACCTAACTTGTCAGAAAGAAATCGTAGCGTTATTGCTTCACCATTTTGATTTCTAATACACTTGTCAATTTCATCAACAATTATTTGAATCTGCTTGTGCCACTGGTACATTCGACTGTTCACCTCGTTTCAACCACTCTACAGTCATTATAGAGTAATGGTAAATCCATTGCTTGATTTTACTTGCGGAAAAGAGAGGATATATTTTATTACACCACTACATTCTGGCGGAAAAAGAAAAATATACAAGGTTAAAGTCAATCATACTTTTTTGATGCTGTAAGAAAAAATATCAGCAGACTACCGCATACAATCGATAAATAGCCATAGCCTTTAAAAATACTATAATGGGTTGAAATATAACCAAAGCCCATACCAAGGACTATTATAGCTGCCCTAAGCCCTAAGGACTGAAAGGATTCTATTGTCGCCCGCATTGAGGAGTCAATTCGATGATGCAGGTAACCCATGATAATCGGATCAATGACCCCAGCAGCAAGGCAGATAAGAAAAATAGCCACAAGGCTTGAGAGATTCTTTACAAAGAACATATAAAAAAAGCCTGCGGTAAAAATCAATATTACAGCCTTCAGCAGGGTTTTATATCCCCATCTTTCTTTAAGGCGATGGGCCAAGATATTTCCCGGCATCCTAAGGAAAAGAAAAATACTTGAGATTACGCCATAATATACAATTGGTACACCGACTTCACCGATGTACAGCTGCCAAAACTCGTCTAGAAAATTTAATGCACCACCTGTGACCACCCCTGTTAGCAGGATAAGACAGACGACAATATTGCTTTTAAAGAAGGTGAAGGAGGCCTTGACGTATTCCTTAACGGCCATTGGCTTTTCCTCTTTACTATGGATTTTAGGCTCCTTTAATAGCAAAGTAATGCAAAGGGATATCAGCATTCCCAGAAAAGATAGCCAATAGTTGAGCCTAAGGTCAAAGCTTCCAGCCAATAGCCCCCCGCTTAGGGCGGCAATCACAGCGGCGGAAAAATCAAAGGCATTTAAACGTCCTAGGGATTTTTCAAAGGCCTCAGCATTATTATCCGCCAATAAGGAATCATACAGCAGTGCATTTTCAGCGCCACTGCAGGCGGAACGCCCAACTCCAGCAAGAAATATGGCTAAAGCAAAGTGCCAAAAGCTGCTGGCATACACAAGAATAAAAAATTCACAGCAGCCAAAGAAGGCGTTTACTAGTAGCATATTTTTACGGCTCCACCGATCTGCTATAATACCAGAGGGAATCTCCAGCAGAACAACCGTTACAGCATAAATAATTTCAGCATAAACCACCATCTGTATCGTCATGCCTCTTTCCGCCCAAAATAGCCTTTCAATGACATAGGCCGGGATAAGGTTATGGAAAAAGCGGATGGCATACAGGGTTCTTACATTATTTTTATAGTTCATTGATATGCTCCTCTCATTCAGATAATTTTAAACCATCAAAATGAGGGGGGCCTCGGGCTTTAACTACGGCTGATAATTAGCTTGGAGGTCTTATAAATGCCATAAAATATCGCTCCTTTCACGGTTGAGGAAAAGCGTATTACCATGGAAATGCATATAGTTTCAAGTTTGTATAAACACACCACGCATTTTAATTATGCAATTTCCTCAATTTATTTTTATCTTATTATACTACGATATAACGCTAAATCTACAATATAAGGGATAACTAGCCTCTCTTCTCTTGCACAATAAGAGAGCTGTTGAAGTATTACCATATATTACTATTTCAATTATAGCATAAACCCTTGAAATTAGTGTCAAGAAAAGGACGAATCTGATGCTTCACTTTGTGAAGACCAAACCCGCCCTTTTTTTGATACAGCTATTTATTGACCTCAACCTTGAATTGATTCTTCAGCTGAACCCGTTCCTTTTGTGCTTCATCCAGAGTAAAGCTTGTAACGGCTTCAAAGGTGTACTCCCCTGCCGGCAGCTTTAGCTCCTTTTCCGCGAAAAAGATTCTCCAGAAGTCGGCATCCTCATCCCCCTCGCTGAAGCCCCCGCTCTTTACAAATGGTATGTTATATACCTCTCCCTTTTTTAGCTCCGTACCCTGTAGCACATCTAAAGTAAGTCCACCGCTGAATACCTCTTCACCCTTATGGATCATATGATGAAAATAGGGCTCTCCGGACCAAATTGTTATACTGCTTTTATCACCAATATATTCAATCGTCGAATATAGGCTTATTTCCTCCTCTTCATCAAAGCTAAGCTTTGATATATAGGTCTTTACTTCGAAATTCTCGTCACTGACTGCAAAGACACGGTCCTTCAGTATGATTATTTGACTTACACTATTAATCTGAGCAGGATAGCTTTCTGCGATTGCACCATCGTAGTGGATTTCAATTTTGCTTCCTACAGTTATGTCTGACAAGGCGATAGTATCTCCATCTGAGGTTAGCCTTGTATTTTCCCCCACGGCTATAGCTATTTTATCCGCTGAGGCTAATTCCCTTGAACCCTGCACTGGCTCCACTAAAATATAATTTTCATGAACCTCCAGAACCTCTGCAATAAATGAAGCTTCGGATGTTGGCTTTTGGGAACAACCCATTAATAATGCCAGCATCAGCAATCCAGCTAAAATATAGATTATAGGCTTCTTAACCATAGTAACACCTCCAAAATTCTACTTTTTTATTTAGACGATAGGATTTTTCATTTGTTCCAGCTGTGTCCCCTTGTTTCGTTGATGTGCTTCTATAGCTCAATAGCCTTAGTTGCGATATTTCTGCAAAATTCCATATCATGCTCCACAAATAACAGTGTAGGACAGTACGCTATCAGTAGCTCCTCAATTTGCATTCTAGATATCACATCGATATAATTCAAGGGTTCATCCCATACATACAGATGGGCCCTCTCGGAAATGCTCTTTGCAATAAGAACCTTCTTTTTTTGTCCTGCGCTGAAGGAGGCCATATCCTTTTCAAATTGAAGCCTTGAAAAATCCAATTGCCTTAATAATGCTCTAAAGAGGCTATCCTCCAGCTGATGGTATTCAGCAAAATCGCTTAAATTACCCCTAAGCCAGGAGGTATCCTGTGAGATATAGGAGATTATAAGCTGACTTCCCCTCCAAAAGGTACCGGTATGCTCTATTTCCTCACCGCAAATCAGCTTTATAAGACTGGATTTCCCTGAGCCGTTCTTGCCCTGTAGGGCAATTCTATCACCGGCTTCAATGGTAAAGCTCATGTCATTACAGACAATATGATCATCATAATAAATTGAGATATCCTCCAGCTCCACCAGCTTATCCTTATGATAAGGCAGCGGTATTAGCTTTATAGAATCAGAGGCCTCTATATTTTTCAGAAGCTTGGATTTTTCCTCTAGAGCATTTTGACGCCTTCCCTCAATAGCCTTAGATCGCTTCATCATTTTAGCGGCCTTATGACCAATATAGCCCCTATCCACCTTAGAGCCGGAGTTTGTTGCCCCAAATTTACTTTTTTCCGCCTCATGGGACCAACCGCTGGTGCGCTTAGCAGCCTCCGCCAGATGATTGATTTCCTTTTTCAGCTTTTCATTTTCTGCCAGCTCATAGCTGTCCTGCAGCCTTTTATTTTCCCACCAGCTGGAGAAATTACCCTTTTGAATTTCTATATTGGTTTTGTTAATTGAAAGTATATGGTCCACGCTATTGTCCAAAAATGCCCTGTCGTGGGAGACCAGAATAAAGCCCTTCTTGCTTCTCAAATAATCACTTACAAGCCTTCTGCCCTTGATATCCAGATGATTTGTCGGTTCGTCGATTAATAAAATGCTGTTTTCCTTCATAAACATTGCCGCCAGCATTACCTTTGTCTGTTCACCATTGGATAAGGTGTCAAAGGGGCGATACAGCATATCCTCAGTAAGCTCTAGCAGATTAAACTCTCTTAGCAGCTGCCAGTGCAGGTAGTCGGGAAAAATATCCGCTATTACATTTATTGTTAGCTCCCCTTGATTCTCAACACTGTAGGGAAAATATTCAAAGGCAGCATTTGCAGATATTCTACCCGTATATTCATATTTTCCCATCAAAAGCCTTAAAAATGTGGTCTTTCCCCGGCCATTTCTTCCTGTAAAGCCCAGCCGCCAATCGGTATCGATCTGAAAGCTGACATTTTCAAATATATTATCATAGCTGCCATCATAGGCAAAGGTTAGATTCGAAACATTAATTAAAGACATAAATATATCCTCCTGTATCGTAAAAATATAAAAGCTGCAAGAAGGTATACTTCTGCAGCTCATTAATACAATACAAGCCAAGCCTTATAGGCCAGGACAAAGCATATGTTTATGAGTGAAAAGAATCATAGCCTTCTTGCAAATTACAAGCACAATAAAAGGAGGGACATCGTCCACTTTTTTAAAATCCTATTATGCTTGTTGAAATTAGCAAGAAAAATTAATCATCTTTTCAGCTCCAATCTCTTAGTTTTAATTATCGTATCATAATATCGTTCAAAATTCAAGGGCTGGGCTTACAGAAAGCAGGACTTGCCATGAATATCTACTCCCATAGTTTATTCTCCTCCTGCCTTTAAGGCCTCGCTCATGGAAACTGAGGTGACCTTTCTAGCACACAGCAGCTTACTAAGCTGATATGTCAGCATGATGGCAATAAAACAAATAAATACATACAGTGGATTGATTATTGTCGGCAGCACTAGATTTATCATATTGCCCAAATAACCGTACATTGCCTCCATTGAACCCGCCATAATCGGAATGCTAATGACGAATGCAGTCATTATTATAAATGTCGAGCTGTTTAAAATCAAGGACTTGATTTCTCTTGGCCTGTAGCCAAATATTTTAAATAAAGAGATCGTATTTCTGTTTTCCTCAATGATTAAAGAGGTTACAAGGTAAATGATAATAAGACCTACAATACTTGCAATTACAGTCATTGCCATAACCATGGAAATCATTGGCCCCATTAGCTCGTCTATAGCAGTAGCCGCTTCTCCCATGGACTTCATGCCTGAAAGCATTTCGTCTGGAATGTCTAGTATTCTGTTGCTCCAAAGGCCGTTGTAGCTATTTTCCGGAAGCTCCATTTGTTGGTTAAATTCACCTATAGGCATAAAGATAAATTGTCCTGCATAGGAGTCCGCAATAGAATTGATCCGAAAGGTATACAGCCTGCTATTATCCTTATTTACAAAGCTTACACTATCCCCTGCCCTAATACCAAGCCTATCTGCTAAGGGCTTTGTTATATTCACCTGATTATTTGGAAGAGGGCTACCTGCTGTGCTCTTCAATGCTAAAAGCTTAGAATCCGGTTCCACTCCCGTCACATAAAACTCAATATTTTCCTTTCCCTCTGGATAAAATCTTCCTGCAGCAAATACCTCTGCTCCCTCAGGGGCTTCATCGTATTGCAGATCCTTAAAGGCATATTCATACTCAAATTTATAGGTATCTGTGGTGCTATTATTGAAAATATAATTCATTGAGTTCATAATTGTAAAGCCCAGCAGCATCAACACTGACGCACTGGTAATCCCCAGAAATAAAAGCATAAGCCTTGAAACACTGCGCAGCTGTTGTCTTAGCTTGAATTTCGTCGTAAACTTGAACCTTTCCAGTCTAAATTTACCCTCCAATAGACTCACCTTGGTTTTTTTGATATCCCCCTTCATAAGCTCCGCTGGAGACCGCCTCAGCTCCGACCCTATGACTGCATAGCTGCTAATCCCTAAAAACAGTACAGGCAACAGTATAGCGACTAAAGAATTAAGTGCATTCAATTGAATTTTGGGTACGGGAACATTGTAGTAGGAGATCATAGCAATGACCGCAGGTTTTATGGAAAGCAACGCCAAGGCGCTCCCTATCACTCCCCCAGCAATTGCCAAAAGCAACGGTATAGCCATGTAATGGAACAGCAATTCCTTCCTTCTGTAGCCTTCAGCGTAGAATGTACCGATTATCACAAGGTCGTTACGTATCATTCGCCAAATAATGATACTGATAATCAGACAGCATAAGAGAAACATTGCGGTTGGTATTGGAATACTCATGGTTTTCATTCCTGTTATGGAGGCCCATACCATATTTGCCCGTTTATTGTTCACAATATCAACCCAATCAGAGGTAGCTATACCCTCTGCCTGTAGACGCTGACGCAGCTCTGCTGCCTGCATATTTAAGCTCTGTCCCCTGTCCTTAAACCTTACGGAATAAACTGTTAGGGGATTATTTATATCATCAAAATCCTCTGGAGCTATAACCCCTACACCAAAATTATTTGGGGAAACCATCATGTCATTTACATTTTTCAATGGATAAATATAATGGGGCAGAGACACAAAGCCTACTACATTATAGGTCTTTCCGCCTGCCGTGATGCTGCTACCTGCTGTATAGCCATTTGCCTTAGCAAAGGCAGGGTCCAGAAGTATTTCACCCTTACCTGTGAGGGTCTGCCCCTCTACTACAGCTGGAATATTCAACTTATCTGTTTTACTTAGCAGTCGAAGCGTAAGGGTCTCCGAAATAGTGGCATCGAAGCTGAAATATTCCTCAATGATAGCATCATTAGCTAATTCTGACTTTAAGCTGTTGTTAACGGCCCTGACAGATGTAAAGGATAAATCCTCCTGCATGTGCTCCTCTGTAAACACAGTGACTAGGCTGCTGAGATTTTGAGAAATACCCGTCGCCAAGATAAATGTAAAGCTTCCAAGGATAATAAGCATAAGAACACCAAGGTATCGCAGCTTGTTTTCTTTAATGGTTCTAAGAACTCTCTTATTCAATACCATTACCACTCAATCCTTTCTGCAGGAACAGTCACCTGATTTACGGCTGCTTCTACGATTTCACCGCTTCGAAGCTTGAATACTCTGTTGGCCATCGTTGCAATCGCCGCATTATGGGTGATCATCAAAATGGTTGTTCCATATTTTTGATTTACCTGCTGCAGGAGCTTTAGAATACTGCGGGAGGTTTGATAATCAAGGGCTCCCGTTGGCTCGTCACAAAGCAGCAGCTTTGGATTTTTTACAATAGCCCTGGCAATGGAGACCCTCTGCTGTTCGCCACCGCTTAGCTCCCTTGGGAAGCGATGCTTTTTATCCTGTATTTCCACAGCAGCTAAAACCTCGTCTATATTCAGAGAAGCCTTGCTGATGTTGGAAACCACCTCAATATTCTCCCCCACAGTTAGGTTTGGTACTAAATTGTAAAACTGGAATACAAAGCCTACATCCCCACGCCTGTAATTCGTCAATCCATCATCCTTAATGCTGCTGATCTCCAATCCATCTATGAGTACCCTTCCGCTGTCCCCACGATCAATGCCACCGATAATATTCATCAATGTGGATTTTCCCGAACCCGAGGGACCAAGGATGACACCGATTTCTCCCTTTTCAAGCTTCATCCTTATTCCCTTTAGTACCTCTGTCTTAACCAAGCCTGACGTATAGCTCTTCCTTAGATCCGAAATATCAATAAACATATTCTATTCCTCCCTTTTATAGAAGCATTGCTTCAGCATATCAAAGTACTCATCCCATTCATCAAGTATATCAATGGTGATATCACCATATGAGCCTAGCTTATTTCGCTGCTCCTCCGAAAAGCTCATGATTGTCCATGTGATTATCTTCATCATCTTTTGTATATCCATGTCGTCCCTGAATTTTGCAAAATCAATATTTTTGTAGCTCATGCCCATACCTGCTTCGATAAGCCGCTTACCTATTGCAGCTATATCCCCCTTAACCTCCGGTGAATTTTCAATAGGAGCACTCTTTAAAAAATCAAAGGCCTGAGGATATTGCTTCATAATTTTAAATTTGATTAAACCAATCTGCCTCATTCTCTCAAAAAAATCTGTTTCACTCAAATCCACCTCTGCATAGATTTGATCAATGATTTTGCTGACATAATCAAACAAGAATAAATACAATTCCTTTTTACTGTTGAAATAGCTAAACAGTGAGCCCTTGGATATTTCCGCCTCTTTAATAATTTCATTGGTGGAGGCCTTTTCATAGCCATTTTTTGCAAATTCCTTAAGGGCTGCATTAATTATTCGTTCCTGCTTTATCGTATCTAAGCTGAAAAACTTATTATAGATTTCAATCACCTCATCTCATTTTAATGACCAGACTGGTCACTTTAATTATACTCTTAAATGACCAGTCTGGTCAAGACTAAAAAAGCAAAAAACCCTCCATCTATAATGTAGGGTTCCTTAGAATTCGAAATTAAAACAACTTTACTGACTAGTACCTCTTCGCAGATAAAGCTTGGATTAGCTTAAGAAGTAGATTTGTCGTAGGCCAAGACAGAGGAGGAAGTAATAGCAGGCTATCTTGCTAATATACTAGTTTAGGCTATAATGATGGGTTTTTGTGTAATCATCATAGAACCTTATTGCCATTGTGCGCTTGGAAAGATTATAAACCACCGACCACTGCTCCTCCCCTTGCACTACATTTTTAACCAGTAAATCCAAAGCCGCCTCTACGGTTATAGTGCCCTTCCCTGCTTTTATCCCCTCATCAAAGGCCCTATACCTATCGGAGCTATATCCAATTAGTACAGGGTTATTAAATAGCACAAAATTGGTGGCTATTTGATAATTATTGCTGCCTTTAATTATTTTCATTTCACCGTCTATATATTCAATGACTGCTGAATTCCCCTCTGCATCCACCAGCATATAATGACTGGGATAAATCTCCTCCATTTTTACGTTGATGCTGGAAAGAAGGGCTATGGCCTCCTCTACATTTCGTGCTTTATCTAGGATTACTCTGTTTACTGTAATATCATGTATTGTGATTTTGCCTGCCTCAGGCTTGAAATCTTCGGCTGTTGGCACTGACAGGGAGGCTATCGCAAGACCATGCTCATTCATGCCGTCAAGGGTGTAGTAGGGGCTGGAGATTGCCGTCAGCTTGCTTAAAGTGTCTGCTTCATTCCAGCCTCCACGTCCGAAATTAGTCATACCTATTGTTTGATAACCATCCGATGTGTCGGTTTTAATTATTGAAGGAATTGCCTTCAGTGTATCCAGGTTTCGGGCCAATATAAAGTCTCCCTCAGGAGTTGTAGCAAAAAAGGAGGAGCATTTACTGCTGCCGTAAATATGCTTTCCCACACCTCTGCTTAAATTTTCGTTTATAAAGCCAATGACCTCACCCCAGTTCTCTGCACCTGTTGCCAAATATTTATCCAAAGCATAATCCCCATGATAGGTGATACTATAAATCGGATTTTCACTGATCCTTTTAATGGATAGCAGAGTATTGATTTCATTGAAAAAAAGAAAGTAAATACTGACTATACAGATTACAATTAATATCCCTAAAGCAGCCATAGCCCTTTTAAACCTCTTAAAGCTTCCATTGTCCGCCATACTCTCTCCCCCTATTAATAAACAGCTAAAAATGCATAATATATCATATCAGCATATATGCTCTTTGCTACTTTAAAATTCTTCGCCTCAGGATTAATTCCTTCAAAAATAAATGACGTAAGAATATAAAATCTCACGTCAGCTTTAAGCGTGCCACGGGGACGCTTTGTTTGGCACGAAGCTTTGCTCAACCTGCCATCCCTTTCCTTTTAAATACCGCTCTTCTACTCAAGCCCTTTTTCTATCAACCATATACTTCACATAGGTTAATACGCATACCGCCATATAGATCATCATAAAATAGCGTCCATTGAAGGCAGCCTGCTTGACAAGGCCTGAATATTTGAAGCCTATTAGCCCTATGGCATAGGACAATGGAATGATGATAACAATATGGGGGGACAGCTCCCTTGCCCTTCTGCTTAAAAATATAAACAATATGCCCGTAAGAAAATTGGAAAGTCCAAAGACCCCTAAAAGAAACAGCTGATCGCCACCGGCTATAGAAAGATCCAGCTTTGCAACATTGGCGGCTGCCCAATGAATGTTAAAGGTGTGCATAAAACCTCTAACTAAATCTATTATACCTAGTGCCAAAAGAAGCCTGGCGGGAAAAAGATAAATGTCTTTTTTATTGGTTTTCATAATTTTCATCCTCCCATATTAATTAAGTCATTCATGCACTAAAAATTATGATACATTTGACTCTTATTTATCATCAGTATATAATGATACCTATATACAGTCAATAGCCGTAGGCGATGTGAGGCAGGAGGTGCAAAAATGTATCATATTAAAAGGGATAAGCGATCGATTCAGTCGGGCCAATGGATATATGAGGCCTTATCAGAGCTACTTCAAGAAAAGAGTCTTGGAGAAATAACAATAACCGAAGTGGTTGACAGAGCAAAATTGGGACGAGCAACCTTCTATAGAAATTTTGATTCCCTTGAGGATGTTCTAAGAATGAAATGCGATGAGGTCTTTCTTGAGCTTTATCACTACCTAATAGATTATTACAGTAATTTTAAGGAAGAAGCTGTCAAAGCAATTTTTCTAAAGCCCTTTTTAAGGTTTTGGTACTCGAAATCCTCAATTATTGAGCTGTTGATTAAGTCTAATAGAATAGATATTATCAGTGACTCCTTTGAAAAAATGCTGGGCTTGCTTATGAAACATATTGACAGCGCCCACAAAATTATATGGCAGCAGCCAGAATATTTTATGTCGCTACGTTCCGGCATTGCCATTAATATTCTTATTAAGTGGATTAAGGATGAAAAGAGCATTTCCCCTGATGAATTGGCTGACTTAATAATAAGACAGATGAGGGAATCCATCAATTTGAATCTTTTGCTGTAGAAGTCAGGGAGACGAGTCAAGGGGACGCTTTGTTTGATACGTTTACATGTCAAACAAAGCGTCCCCTTGACATTCTCTGCTTACTAATCTAATTTGTTTAAAAAATCTACCATGATCCCGACAAATTCTTTGGGCTTCTCAAAATGAATATCATGGCCTGATTTTATTGTTATCATTTCACTACTCTTAATCAGTCTATTCACCCTTTCAGCATCCTCATCACTATTAGCTGCGTAAAGAACACCATCCTTGCCATATGCTGTTTCTGCCTTAATATAGACAGTGGGCACTCCTATTTTAGCCAAGGTTTCCTCCTGACTAAAGTCCTCGAACCACAACCCTGTGTAAAAGCGCTCTGAGAACTCTAGATCAAATTCATCTAAATAAAGGGTACCATGAATCCATTTATATGGCACATACCAAAGCTTTAAGGGCTTTCCAGGATTTTTTTCCCTATATTTTCTTGTACTCCTTGCAAGTAGAGACCTCAGGTCACCAAATAGTCCCCAAATATAGCTGTTTTCAAAATAATATACCACATAATCCTCTTCTTCTGATTGGTTTTTAAAGCTATGGACTACCTCAAAGTTGTCCAACCAAACAAAGGTGTTTTCCATTTCTTCAGGTTCGACACTGAAAAAGGGCGGATCCTCTAAAACAAGACCCAATACATTGTCCGGTGAATAGGCTGCAATCCATGCTGCCAATATCCCTCCAGAGGAATGTCCCGATACTACACTTGCCTCACCTATGACATTTTCTATAAACCAAACAAAATCCTGCCCGATTGCAACAGCTGCGTATTTTGAAGTTTCATGACTGGATTTACCATGTCCATGACAATCAATTGCAAACACATGGTAATACCTTGCTAAATCTGGCAAAACCCTCGAATAGTCCTCCCATTGCATTGATTGCCCATGTATCAAGAGAAGCGGTGGGCCATTATAAGGACCTTCTACGTAATTCAGTACGGTTCCATCCTCAAGCGTTACCTGCTTTTCTTCATAGCCGGCATGATATGTTTTTTGCAGTGGTCTCTTATCATAATTCATGTTTTGATAAGCATAGACACTAATGGATATTATACCAATTAATAAGATTATTCCAAATACCAACAATATTACCTTCACCACCTTAGACTTCTTTTTCTTATTTAGCTCTGAAGCTCCACCTTGCTTTTTCCTCATTGTTTCTTTACTCCTCACAGTCCCCTTCGGCTTTAAACACTGCATCTACAAAATGCCTAAACCTGTCGTACTTCATGATGGCAATCCCCTGCGCCTCATCACCTAAGACCAGCAGACTGTCTCCTGGAAAGATTTTAAATATCTCTCTGGCCTTTTTAGGAATTACAACCTGCCCTCGTTCACCAACCTTCACAACTCCAAAAATGTGCTTCCCCTTCGGTTGTATACCAATATTCTCGTTTTCCCCTGAATAATTCACTAAATCATCCAGTGATACATCGTATAATTCCGCCAAAGCTACGCAATTATTAATGTCCGGCAAAGTTTCTCCATTTTCCCATTTTGCTACCGATTGCCTAGAGACACCTATTTTAAAGGCAACCTCCTCCTGAGTAAACCTGCCTTTTATTCTTAATATTTTTAAATTCGTACAAATCATACTTTTCACCCCCATGATTTAATTATATAGCGGATATATAAATAATCCACCAATACATACTAACCTAAAATGTTATTACTACTTTACATTATTCTATTGAAGAAAGCATTCTATGCCTATTAGTTTCTTAAAACATCTATCACAGCTGCCAACGCCAGGCCTTCTATAAGGGCTTATCGATTGATAGATACTGGAAAATGCTTTATAATGAAATTAATATCAAATCACATTTTATAAGGTTAGGTGATGATTCGATGATTGCAATCCTAGGCGCTTTCTTGTTTTCTATTGTTGCTATCCTTACAATTCTTGTAGCCTTCGGCTTACCTCTAGGGGAATACACCATGGGGGGAAGGCATAGGATTCTGCCTAAGAAACTGAGATTTATGGCAGCAATCTCCTTTGTAATTCAAGTCTTCGCAATTATTATTTTCCTACAAGCTGGAGGCTTTTTCCCTCTATGGTTTTCAGTAAAAGCTACAAAGTACATTTGTCTGTTTTTTGCTGCCTATATGTCCTTAAATACCATCATGAATTTTTTGTCTAATAGCAAAAAGGAGAAATATTTCGCTACACCGCTTTCTATTGCAGCTGCGGTATGTTTTTGGATTACGGCTATCAATATTTAATCTGTTGTTGCCTACATAAAAAGCCCCCCAATGGTATTACTGCCACTGGAGGGCATTCTTTTTTTCTGCCTCTTACTCTCCTCGACGTGCCCTTTCTAGCTCCGCCAAATCAAACTTCTTCATCTTTAAAAATGCTTCTGTTACACGCCTTATCTCATCCTCGGTGCCCTTCATCATCACTTCATCCATACTAACGGGTGACACCTGCCAGGACAATCCAAACTGATCCTTTACCCATCCGCATTGTTCAGCCTCGGGAACAAAGGATAGCTTGTCCCAATAATAATCTATCTCCTCTTGATTTTCACAAAGCACCATAAAGGAAAAGGCCTCGTTGAAGGTGAAATCTTCACCATAACCATGATCCATAGCTATTAAATCAGTGCCTATTAGATTTAGCTCACCATAGTTTATTTTTGCTCTTGAGTCCGTAGCCTCACCGGGGGCATAGTGGTTTATATAGCCCTTCTGACCTTCCTGAAATACCGAAGTATAATAATTGATAGCATCCTCCGCTTTTCCGCATACGTCTCCTGAAAAGAGTAGTGTCGGTCTAATTTTCTGATGCTCGTCTATGTTTTCAACCAACATAAGCTGCCAGCTAAGGCCATATTTGTCCTGCACCCATGCATACCATTTACTGAAGGGATATTCATCCAAGGGCATCAGATCAGCACCCTCCTTGGATAGATTATTATACAATCTGTCTACCTCTTCTTTGCTGCTGCAGGCCACCATCAATGAAACTGAAGGATTAAATTTAAAATATGGGCCTGCACTTATTGCCGCAAACCTTAGACCTGCCAGCTTGAAATCAACAAGCTCCGTATCACCCGAGGGAGTATCATGGATTGTAGTAGTATTGATTAGGTCAGAGTTTTCAAATAAGCTAATATACCATTGGGCCGCCTCTACCGCTTCCTTGTCATACCATAAATGGGGAACTATTTTTTGCATTTATATTCCTCCTCATATACTATTAAGCTGTCCTCCATAACTATTATTGCCATAGCTGATGTATGTAAATTCCTGTGTTTGTTTATATATATACCTTAGCAGCAGCTTAATAAACCTCGAAATAACTAATCCGGTTGTTTGACACCCCTGCCCAGGAGACGCTTTGTTTGATATACAAGCGTGCCAAACAAAGCGTCTCCTGGGCTGGTTCTAAGTAGTTTTCATTACAAGGGATTTATTGTCAATAGCCCTCATGGTGGCCAATACTCCATCCAGATGATCATACTCATGCTGCAATAGCTCTGACAAATCTCCAGTTAATTCCATAGTGCATTCCTTCCAGTCGAGGTCCTTATAGGTAATTTTACAGCTTTTATGACGCATCACCCTTACGTAAAGGCCGGGAAAGGACATGCAATCATCCAAAACCTCCATCATTTCATCATCTGGGTAGCTAATTACAGGATTTATGAATACTATCGGCTTATCTATGTGCATATATATAAGCCGTTTTTTTACGCCTATTTGAGGCGCTGCTATGGCACGGCCTGCACCATATTTATAGCGATAATCCATAAGCGTATCATGTAAATCTGCCACAACCGCCTTTAGGTCAGAGATTTCCTCCTCTTTTACAATATCACTGATTTCGTATAATTCCTCATTGCCCAATAAAAGTATATCTCTAGTCAAAATTTTCGCCCCCTTTTATTTTTAGTTTAATACTAATTTGGATGAATGAAAAGTTTTAGTTAGTTAAAAGACCTTATTATATTATCTAAAAAGCTTTTATCAAGGATATAAATAGAGCAGTCGGTTAACTACCCCGCTGCTCTAGCCTTCAATTATTAACTTTCATCACTTCTTAAGAACTTCTCTAGTTTCCAAAGCCCTCCTGAAGCATTTCTCCAACATCAATTAGACCGCCAAACATTGCATTTTGCAATACATCATCCATTTCTATTTTCCAGCTGTCTTCTAGCTTTGATAGCTTAACCTCGACGACAGTGGTGGTGGTAAGGGTAGCATTTTCCAACAAATTGATTAAAAGCTCCTCTGTATTTTTAGCCACTTCCTCCTCGCTTAAGGGCTTCTCTGCGAAGGCATTTTGAAAAGCTGCCTCTAAGCCTTTAGCTACAAATTCTTGAAATACTGGAAGCATATCTATATTAGTTATTTCTGTTTTGACTATTGCGCTATCACCGATAATCTCTGAGGATAATATTTTAAATTTCAAATTCTCAACGAAATACCTTGTATTTTCTTCAGCCTCAGTCAAAGCACCTTCATTACCGAGGATATCATTTGTGCCGAAATATTTGCTTATGCTTTGCATATCTAGATCACGGGTAGCATTTAATGCCTTAGTTACAGCCTCTTCAGGTGTTTCATTTTTAGCTACTGCACCGGACGCTCCCTCATTTCCTTGACCACACCCTGCCAGAACCACAATCATGCATAGCATCACTACCATAAAGCTAAATAATTTTTTCATTGACTTCCTCCTCGTATTGTATATATTAGGGATATTTCACCCTCTACTTCCTTATGGGATTTAACCCAAATTAACTTATTTCTGATATATATTCTGATGCTTTAAGAGGAATTTTGTTCCAAATCCTCAGAAAAAATAGCATACTATCTGTCTCCTTTTATAAATACATAAGTATTGTCATCTGATAATTCTTCTGAAAAGGCAAAGTTAAGCTCTTTAAAGCCTTTTATTTGACTAATATCTTTAATTTGCAGCTCAGCCATATAGCGTACCATCTCACCCCTGGCCATCTTCACCAGCGTGCCCTTTTCGACTACCCTTCCATTTACGATTTCTCCAAAAACACAATTTATAAAGCGAAGGCTGCTGTTTAAATATTTAGAAATGCATGTACTGTACTCCTTGGATGCTAAATTAATGATACAATTGGTTTCTGAAAATAGCTGCTGGGCCAGCTTATCTCCCCAAAAACCGTATAAGGAGTTTAAGCTATTGCCTCTAAGCCTTGCCTGCATTTCCAATCTATAAGGAGTTACTCCGTCTAAGGGACGCAGAATGCCATAAAACCCTGACATAATCCGTAAATGCTCCTCCAAATATTCAAATTCATCTGTTTTAAACACACCCGGTGCTAAATACTGATACTGAATTCCCTCATAGGAAAGAATGGCGGGTGTCAAATTGCTATATAAATCCATGCTGTGAATACGCTTATAATTTAACTCTGCAATTTTGTCATTGCAATGCCATACAGATTTTGCTTCTTCATAGCTTAGTCCCCGTAAATACTGCAGCAGCACTTCTGTTTCCTGCATAAACTGCGGCTTATTAGAATAATCCAAGAAGTCTGTATCTACTTTCATTTTTTTTGCTGGTGAAATAATAATTCTCATAGCCCGCTCCTTTTGTCAAAATGATATATCTTTCGTGCCCATTTTTGTAATATATTGGAATTAAACCTTTGATTTATATTATCACTTGTACATGAACGTGTCAAACAAAACGTCCCCGTGGCAGGTGGCACTGGCATTGACATTTTCGGAAAAGTCAGATATTATATTTTTTAATACTTAAGAAAAGATATAGACGGAGGGATAGGAATGTCAGCAAATATCACAAGAGAAGAAGCGTGGGCACTGCTTACAGAGTATAACAAAGATGAATTCCATTTAAGGCATGCTCAGACCGTTGAGGGAGTAATGCGATATTTCGCCAATAAGCTGGGCTATGAAGCAGAGGCTGATTTCTGGGCATTAGCAGGACTTTTACACGATCTTGATTTTGGAATGTACCCTGAGGCGCATTGCATTAAGGTTCAGGAGATAATGCGGGAGAGGGGCTTGGATGAGGCCTTAATCCATGCTGTTGCCAGCCATGGGTATGGTATAACCGTAGATATAAAGCCGGAGCATCAGATGGAGAAGGTGCTATATGCCATAGATGAGCTTACAGGCCTAATAGGAGCGGTTGCTATTATGAGGCCTTCTAAGAGTGTTATGGATTTAGAGCTGAAGTCTGTAAAGAAAAAATATAAAACCCTCAGCTTTGCTGCCGGATGTTCTCGCGAGGTAATAGAAAGAGGAGCGGAGATGCTGGGCTGGGAGCTAGATCATTTAATCGAGGAAACAATACTAGCAATGCGCTCCTGCGAATTAGAATAGTTTAAGTCCAAAATTAAAGGAAGGCACTTTAAATATGCTTAAAGGGCCTTCCTTATTTTTAACACTTGTAATTAGCCCGTGGGGCACTAAGCAGGAAACTTTTGACTTCGTATAAACATCTGCTCACCTTTATTGCAATTTCTTAATTATTTGTCGCTTCCCTTAAAAAACGTATTTCTTCGGCATGACCGTCTAATTCCGTAGGGGTTTCTAAGATAAAGGGAATATGCCTTAGGCTGGGATGGGTAATAATCCTGACTATGGCAGCTCTGCCTATATGTCCATCTCCCAGCATTGCATGTCTGTCCTTTCTGCTTCCCAGGGGGTTCATGCTGTCATTGATATGAAATGCATACAGACGATCTATTCCTATAATCCGGTCAAATTCCTCCAATACACCCTCCAAATCATTTACAATATCATAGCCGGCATCCCAAAGATGGCAGGCATCCATGCAGACCCCTATGTTTTCAGCTTCATGAACACCATCTATAATAGCCTTAAGCTCCTGGAAGCTTGATCCTACCTCACTTCCCTTTCCTGACATTGTTTCTAATAATATTTTTGTCTTTAAATCCGGCAGCATCGCCTTATTCATTAAGTCAGCAATCAGCTTTATTGCAGTATCTACCCCTTGCTTCAAATGACTGCCGGGGTGAAAGTTATAGAAATTCCCAGGAAGCTGCTGCAACCGCTTTAAATCCTCTGTAAACATTTCCTCCGCCAGCTCTCTTATTCGGGGATCTATAGAACAGGCATTCATGGTGTAGGGCGCATGGATAACCATAGGTGAAAGCTGATTTTCTACTATAAATGCATTGAAGCTCTGCAATTCTTCAGCGGTCACCTGCTTTGCCTTTGCACCTCTTGGATTCCTTGAAAAGAACTGCAAGGTCGTAGCTCCAATACTAAGGGCTTCTTTACCCATAGTAATATAGCCCTTTGACACAGACTGATGGGCTCCTAGCTTTAATGCCATTCTTCGTCTCACTCCTTAGCAGTGCCTCAGCTTTATATTTTATATCGCACCAGCACCTTTATCTTCATCGTGTTACTGATAGTCTACCCAATTGATATTATATATTTACTCACTGATTTCAGCCGTGCAATTTGGACACCTTGTTGCCTTAAGATGTATCTCAGAATAGCAATGGGGACAGCTCTTTTTGGTTGGGGCCTTAGTCTCCTTTTTCTTAAGCTTATTCATCTGCCTAATAACGATATATATTGAAAAGGAAATAATTAAAAACTCTATCGTTGTGTTGATAAACATGCCATAATTAAGGGTTGCTGCCCCAGCCTCCTTTGCAGCCGCTAAGGATACATACTTTGTTCCATTCAGGCTTATAAATAGATTTTTGAAATCCACCCTTCCAATTAACAGACCAACCAAGGGCATTACCATATCGTTAACCAAGGATGTAACGATTTTGCCAAAGGCTCCACCGATTATAACCCCGACAGCTAGATCTATAACATTACCCTTAACCGCAAATGCTTTAAATTCCTTAAACATATATTTCCTCCTTTTGATGTAATAGCATCCCAGACAGTTTAAGCACAGGTTGGCTTCTTAAAGTGGAGTCTTCCCCTTATGCATTATTTCTTGTTTAGTTTAGGATATATAAATGATACCACAATAAAACAGCTACAGTCCACTTATTGAAGGCTGCAGCTACCATTTAAAGCTTTACTCAATTAATCCTGTTGTTTTGCTCTTAAACTAAGCATAAGACCGGTAAATATTAAAATGATGCCAACTAATGCCATGGGGGTTAATTCCTCCCGTAATACAAGCATCCCCAAAATCGCTGCTGTTAGGGGCTCTGCTAAGGTTAGGGTAACTGCTTTTGAGGCCGATAACTTCAGCAGTCCATAGGCAAAGAGGGTATAGGCAGCTGCTAGGGTAAAAACCCCCAGGTGTAAAACAGAAAGCAGCCCTGAAGCAGATGCAACCCAGGTCAAATCATAAAAGAATAATATGGGAGCTAATATGATTGCACTAATAAAAAACACTAAGCCATTCACATGTGCCCTCGAAGCCTGCTGAAGCAGCTTTTGGGAGGCAGTTACATATAGGGCATAGGATAAGCCTGCCCCTAGGGAAAGGAGTCCCCCGTATATATCAAGCGTAATTTGCCCCTCTCCACTGAAAAGCAAAATGCATCCTAAGATGGATATACCTGTTGCAATTATCCATTGAAGGGTAGGCCTTTGACCTCTGATGGTTTCAATAATTCCCGAGAAAATCGGTGCACTTCCTATTGCCAAAACCGTACCTAGGGCAACTCCTGTTTTGGAAACCCCTGAAAAAAATAGAGGCTGGTACAGGGCAATAGAAATTGATGCTAAAAGCACATCCCTTTTGCTCATACTGCTTAAATTGATTTTACCCTCTTTTATAATTGCTGATAAAAATAATATCGTTCCTCCTATAGTCATTCGCAGAGCACCGATCGCTAGGGGGCTTGCCTCTTTAGGCGCAAAGGCCTGAGCGGTACCTGTTGTACCCCATAAAAGACAGGCTAGTAAAACATATATACTTGCCTTTGTTGTTGATTCCTTCATTTCTATTCTCCTTCATGATTATGATGTATTCTCGATGGTTAATCATAATCAATATAATAAACAATTAAGGCAAATTTTTCTTAGCCTAAACCCCTTTGTTTTTGCCCATTTTGGGGCATGCTCTACGATATTCATTAGGCGACATATGCATATGATTTTTAAATAATCTGGTAAAGGAGGATTGCTGCTGATACCCTAGCTCCTCAGATATTGTTAATAAGCTCTTATTGGTATCCGCCAGCAGCAGCTTTGCCCTCTCCATTCTCAGCCTCTGAATATACACATTAGGAGTCATGCCTGTATACCTTCGAAACCACTCTGTATAATAGGATTCACTGTAATTCTCCATTAAAGCCAGCTGTGCTAATGATAGACTTTTATCAAGATTATCATGTATATATCCTATAGAGGCCGACATTTTTTCTTCCCCTAATAGGCTTACGGCATAGCCGGCGAGATTAAGTAATGCGCTTTTGTTCTGACGTTTGATTTCTTCGAGAAACAAATATCTAAGGGACTTCCATTTTTCATCTAGCAGCTCTAGCCCTTCGAAATTGAAGCCTTTTATCCTAGAGACCTGTCCAATCTCATTAGGAATATCCAGCACCAAAAACTCATTTCTATAGGAGCCATGAAAGGAATGGGAGCACTGGAAGGGGACAAAGAATAAATGCTGCTCGTCCAGCTCCAGCTGATGCCTATCGGTCTTAATCATAAGCTTACCCTGTAGGGGCAATATTAGTTGGTTAAAGGAATGATGGTGGGTATGTGATTTTTCCGTATATGTTCTGATTTCGCACTTCAAGGTCATATTCCCTCGCCTCCTATTCTCTTATTATAATGTATCATCATAAGCTATGTAAATTTAAGCTTTTGCTTTTTTTGTCTATCTTTTAACCAATAAAAGTCAAGGGGACGCTTTGTTTGACACCAAAACGTGTCAAACAAAGCGTCCCCTTGACACCCCTTCAAAATTCACTTTATATCGTCAGTGTCGATCATAAATCCAAAGCTTAGCTTCATTATGGCCTTAAATGCCTTACCTAGAAGTCGCCGCAAGGGGTGACCTTCTATCGGATAAAAGTACTCTGCCTTCTCCTTATAGTATGAATGGTCTGCAGGACAAACCCGCTGATAAGACTTGTAGGAGCAAAATGTCTTGAAGGAATGAAACCAAGCCCAATCTGCTGGACCCGGAAGCTTTTTCTCCTGTCTTGTTATAGAAAGATAGAAGGCCTTAGATGCCTTTTCAATTTCCTTCTTTGCTTTCCTTTCGTATACTCCCATAGGAATAGGAGGTGAGGATACACCAAGCTTATAGGCAAGCCGGCCGCCGCCAGTCAATATTGAAAGCTGCTCTAATGTCTGCTTTACCCCTCTAACCCCACCAACTGTTGAGACGGCCATAATCGTTTTATCAAAGAATGACGGTCGGTGACAGGTGTAGGCAAACCGATCTATGAAGTTTTTCATCAGTCCAGGCACCCCCATTGCATAGGTTGGAGCAGCAAAGATAATACCCTGAGCCTCACTCATTTTGCTTTCTATTAGCTTACAATCGTCCTTTAAGGGGCATTTATCCTCTCCCTGGGATATGCATATGAAGCAGCCAGTACACATCATAATATGATGGTCCTTCAGGAAAAGGTATTCGAAATCAATATCTTTGTCGTAGGCTAAAAGCCTTTTATTCACTTCTTCAACCACTCGATAGGTATTTCCGTTTTTTCGTGGGCTCCCAATAATGGCTAATATCTTCATTTTCTCCTGTCTCCCTTCCTAATAAGAATATGGTGGGAATAAAAATCATTGTGCTGCTTCATTTTTCTTTCAATTTCGTTAAGGTCCAGAGCATCCCTTAGAAAATTTTGCTCAAAATATAGGAAGACCACATAGGCATTGTATTCCTCTGCCAACACGCTGGTGTCCACCGGGTCAATTAGACCATTTTCAATCATCAGATCAAAGGCATATCTCAGAATTTCAGTTGGCTTTTCGATGAGCTCTCCAATGAAAAACTGTCTGACTGCCTGGTTTCGTTGCTGTTCTATGGTTATGATCTTTGATATTTTTACAATCTCAGGCTGCCACATCACCTGCTTAAACCTTTCAAAGGATTCCTTGAAAAAATCCTCAGGAGAAATAATATGAACATTCCCCTTAAGCTCCTCTTTCTCTAATACCGTCTGAGCCATCCTCTCCCTGAAGAGCATGAAGATATGATCAAGTATATCCTCCTTGCTTTCAAAATGCTTGTATAGGGAGCTGGCCTTTATTCCCACTGCCGCTGCAAGCTCACGGACCGAGACCTCCCTGAAGCCCTTTTGCGCAAATAAATCTATCGAAGCATATAGAATTTTTTCCTTGGTAGTCAAATCCTTATTATGATACATTGTTCTTCTCCTCGTTGGCTAACATTTGTTATCTTTATTATAAGCTAACAAATGTTAGCCGTCAATAAATTCGAAATTATTTTGCTAATTGTTAAAATCAAAAAGATAGCCTCCTCCATTCCAAGAGAAAGCTATCTTTATAGACACCTGCATTTTATTTTTTTAAGGAATACTTTAAATAAACGATGCTGCTGTTATATTTTGTTCCGTCCCATTCTGTGAAAGCAAGCTCTTCACCTGAAGGGCTCCAGCTGGTACTCAAGTATTGTATATCCACTGCTATTTGTGTAGCCTCACCGGTCAGCATATCGTAGATATAAAGACCGTTTACACTTGTGCTATTCACTTCAGATTTTAAATTGTAGGCTATCATTCTTTGATCCGGAGACCATGAAACGCCATCCAGCTCTGTGCCTTCTGCAATGATTTTTTTATTGCCTCCATCGGTATCGGAAAGCGTCAATGTTTTCTTAGCACCGATATTCTGTAATACCAGCATTTGATTTCCGTCCGGCGAAGGTAAAACACCGTAAACATTGCTTAGTCCCATGCTTACCTTCTCCTTTGTAGTTAAATCAACCCGCCATAAGCCCCCATCAGAGTTTGTGTTGTAATAAAAGCTATCCTTTATCTTCTCAACAATGAATAAAGCCTCCCCCTCTATTTCAGCGATTACACTGATTTTACCTGCTGTACTGGCTAAATAGGCATCTCCACTGTAGGCTGTACCAATTACACTTTCGCTATCCGCCCACTTAGCACTCATAGCTGCTGCTATGTTATCTCCACGTATTCCAAAGGCATTTAGCGTATCCATATTCATCACGTAGAAGGCAGGGTCGCCTAAAGTGTACTCATAGTATAGCAGGTTTTTCTTATCAGGTGATAGGGTCGCGCCTCCCAGATTTGTATTTTTTTGTTCCTTTAACAGCTGATATTCCTCAGTATCAAGGTTATACTGGTATAGGCTTCTTGGATAAGAATCCGCCAGCTCTGACAGGGTTAATTTATCCAATGAGGTGTTTTCCTTTGAAACAATCACCGTGTTTTCATTTAACCAGTCTGTAATTGCTATATTCTCATATCGGTCAATTTTTACCACTGCAATACCAGGCTCGCCAGCCCCCTTACCGTCGTCATCAATGATGGTTATGGTTTTCCCGGGTTCCTTGATGGTCTCCCTATCTTTATCACTATCCTTACTACAAGCAGTGATGATTAAAAGTAATGCCAATATTAATATAGCTTTTTGTTTTTTAGTATTTTTCATTTAACTCGCCTCCTCTATATGTATATCTTATCAAGAGATTATTTCTATAATATACACAGCTGTTTCAAAAATGTAAACAAATGCTTCAAGGCTGTTAATTGTTTTTCTTACCTACACTTCATAAGCTGGCAATACAATTCTAAAGATCGTGCCCTTTGAGTCGGTCCTCACTAATCTTATGGAACCACCCTGTGTTTCGGCATACCTTTTAGCAAGGGAAAGCCCTAGGCCTGCCCCTCCATTTTCCCGGGATCTGTTTTTATCGACAGTAAAGAAGGGGTCATAAATCTTGTGTAGCGCTTCATCTGGAATACCAATGCCTGTATCGGCAATTTCAATTATCACCATATTATCCTCTAGGTAATTCCTGATGTATATATTGCCCCTTGGTTTGTTATATTTGATTGCATTGTCCATCAGATTCATCAGAATAATTGTCATGCTGTCTTTGTCAGCCTCTACATAGGCTTCGGCTAATTCGGTTTGAAGTTTGATTCCGAACTTATCCATTTTACCCTTCAGGCTGTTGATGACGGTTTGAATTGCATGCTTTACATCCAGCTTTTCCCTATTGTATTCAAAATCATATTTTTCCATGGCGGATAGCTGCAAAACCTTTTCAACCATTTCATAAAGCCTTTGGGTTTCACTTTTGATATTAATTTTTGCCGTTTCCAGCAGGTTTTCATCATCGGGATACATTTCCAATAAATCGATATAAGCTTTAATGGCGGTTAATGGTGTTTTAAATTCATGGGTTACATTCCCTATAAACTGCTTTTGCTGCTGATCCAGCAAGGACAATTTAGTGATGGCTAGGTTTAGCTTTTTCTGTTCCGCCTCCATATTCTGAATGGTTTCCATAATTCTCCCGCTCATGGCATGAATACCCTCGCTGAGTCTTCCAATCTCATCCCTGCGTAAGAGTATGGCCGTATCATAATGTCCCTCCCGAATCTTGTCCACCATGCTTTCAAGCCTGATGATGCCATTAGCGAAGGAATTAAAATAAAAATATCCCAAGATAAAGCTAAGAAAAAACACACCTGCTCCTATATTGATAAATAGCTGTCTGATACGATTGTAAAAATCAAGCTCCCCTGATAGGGAATAATAGAGTTGTATAACCCCCACCTGCTGATTTCCTGCTCTTAGGGGTGTCAGATAATATAGCGAATCCTGCTCTATGAGATAAGCCGTTTTATTATTCAAAGCAAATTCCAATGTTTTTTGTATGTCCTCGGTGTCCATATGTGCTACCCGCTTGCTGACTAATTCCCCCTTATGGTCATACAAAGCCAATTGCTGTCCGCTTATTAATGCCAATTCCTCAGCAAATTCCTCTCCCTTTGTTTCCAAAAAGGTTTGGGGCACCTTATTGGCTTCAGCCAAAATTGTCTGCATAAAATATATGTTTGCAGTTTGGGCCTGCTGAGCTAAATACGTCTCATACTCCACCTGCTGGTTGGCTTCAATCCCCCTCAGCACCAAAAGGCTTAAAATGAATACTGTAAGAATTAATAGGGCAGCTAAAAAAATACTAAATTTTATCTTTATACTTGTTCTCACCGTAACCTCCTAAGGCTTTATAGCCAATACCATGAAGGGTCAGAATAATCTCACTGAAATCCGGCCCCAGCTTTTTTCTCAGCCTTTGTATATGAATATCCACAGTACGGGTACCGCCAATATACTCCATTCCCCATACCAAATCTAAAAGCTGCTCCCTTGAATAAACCCTATCGGGACTAGAAATTAATAATGCCAGCAAATCATATTCCTTTGGTGTCAGCTCCAGCAGCTTATCGCCTGCATAAGCAGTCCTTTTATTTAGATGAAGCGCCACTCCACTCAGCATAATGGTGTCAGTTTCCTGCTTTTCTCCTGCTGCCTGCATTCTTCTTAGCAATGACTTTAAGCGTGCCAAAAGCTCCCTCATATCAAAGGGCTTTGTTATATAATCATCCGCCCCTAGCTCCAGTCCCAGTATTTTGTTGACGATATCCTCCTTTGCCGTCAGCATTATAACGCCAATAGAGCCTTTATTCTGTAGCTTTTTAAGAATATCATACCCATCCATCCCCGGCAGCATTACATCTAAAATGATGGCATCAGGAGAAAATTCACGTAGCCTTTCTAAGGCTTTATCTCCATGATAGACAACCTCGACGGTATATCCCTCTCTTTTTAATGAATATGCGATTGCATCCGCAATCTTCTGCTCATCCTCAACCACCATAATTTTTTCCTTCATTTTTATCATCTCTTTCCCACTAAAAAATGAAAATCAATCTTTATACTTTAAGCTATTCTAACAAAATTGTAAGCATTAAAGGACTTAAATGTCAAGGGGAGGCTAACGTCGAGGATACGCTGACACATAAAAAAACAACTCTTTTCAAGGATATTTTCATCAAAATTACAAAAGTAATATTGGAATACATGCCAAGGGGACGCTTTGTTTGACACCTTCACGTGTCAAACAAAGCGTCCCCTTGGCATGTTATCTTCTATGCTTTGAAAAAGAAGCTCCCTTCATAGTCCTCTAAAATATCCTGATCTCGAAATAGGCTTGAAACTGCTTCTTCATAATCTGCTAGTCTTTCTGCCTTCTTAATTTTCTTTGAGTATTTTTCACTATCTACAAATACTGCAATCATATAGCTCCATATACCCTTCATCTTAAATAATATATTCCTGTCCCCAAACAAGACTTCCTTATAGTCACTATACAGTTTATCATGAAAGTCCTTTAGCAGGGCTTTTTCCAGCTTATTTTTTTTCTTAATCGCACATGTAAGGTTAGGATTGGCTAATAACCCTCTTCCCAGCATAAAGGTATTTACATCAGCAAAACTGGTTGTAATCCCTTCATAATCCTTTATTTTAAAAATATCACCATTATAGCAAATCGGATTTTTACTCAAGCCTCGGGCTTCCTGGAAGACCTTTAGATTGGGTTTGTTTTTATAAAAATCCTTCTGTATTCTAGGATGAATAATTAGCTCTTCTATAGGGTATTTGTTATAGATTTCCATCAAATGATAGAATTCTTCAGGATTATCTTTACCTAGTCTAGTTTTTACTGAAATCTTCGTTACAGCATGAGAAAAAATCTCCTCTAAAAAGATATCAAGCTCTTCCCTCTTTGCAAGAAATCCAGAACCCTTATTTTTTGAAACTACTGTTCCAGAGGGACAGCCCAGATTCAAATTAATCTCATTATATCCCAAGAGCTTTATTTTCTTTGCAGTGTCTATAAAATCCCTTGCATTATTGCCTAACAGCTGGGGAATTAAAACAAGCCCTTGGTTGTTTTCGGGCAGTATATCATTTAATTCTCTAGTTTTAAAGCTTATGTGCTGATTTGTGCTTATAAAGGGCGAAAAATATTTATCAATATTATTAAAAAAAGTATTATGGGCATTTCTATAAATATACCCAGTTAAGCCTTCCATAGGTGCAAAATAAAAATTCATGTTTTAACACAGCTCCTTTTTTCTAAGGGAAGTCAAATGAATGCTTTGCTTGCTATTATCCTAGATCGTTTTATCCTCAGCAATTCTCTGAGTGACAAAGCGCCATGGCTTATTATGCAATTTCCTCTATTTCAACTCTACTTATTGTTACTATCGTCCTTGCCTTTAGAAATAGTAGATCCAGCTCCTATTGCAACACCAATCGCGATGCCGATTGCTATATTATCAATTATAATGCCTATAGCCACACCTAGAATAATTCCAAAGGCAATTGTATTCATTTTTCTTTTATCAGGTATGTTGTGCTTCATATCATCATCCCACTTATTTGATTTCTTCGAGCTGATACTGCATTGAGCCCAATCCAATTTTTTCTCCATGCTGAAGTGATATTCTGCCATTTTCAAATAGCTTCTCTCTGCTGTTTTTCTGAAGCAAATCCAAACAGGCGGTGTCTAAGGCCACGGGGTCCTTCCCTGCAAGAATACCTATATTTTCTGCTATCGGATGCATTGCATTTCCTATACAGTCACAGTCACTGGTAATATTATGCAGGAAGGTAATGTAGATAATATCCTTGTCCTTTGCGGCGCCATAGGCATACTCCGACAGCTTCTCAAGGAAGTTGGAGCCACTCCATGTGTTTCTTATGGCACCCACAGGACAAACAGCAATGCATCCTGCACACCCTACGCATTTGATTTCGTCTATTTCTGCGGTATCATTTACTGAAATGGCATCAAAATCACATTTGTCTGCACAAAGTCCACAGGCAATACATTTTTTTGCACTAACAACAGGAGATATTCCTGAATGCTGGGCCAGCTTTCCTCCTCTTGCAGCAAAGCCCATGCCCAATTGCTTTATTGCGCCACCAAAGCCCGCTTCGATATGTCCCTTAAAATGGCTCATTACAATATATTGCTTATAGCCACCATAGGCCTTGCCAATTTTGCACTTATCTATATAATCCTTGTTTATTTCTATTTCATCATATTCGGTGCCCACTTCACCATCCGCTATTATAATTGGTAGCTGTGTAAAGCCATGGCTTATTGCAGTTTGAATGTGCTTGTCGGTAGTTGTTCTGGACCCCCTGTACAGCACATTGGTTTCAATATAAGAGGGCGATACACCGATTTTTGTCAGATAATTAATTGTTTCATCGTAACAGACAGCCGGTATAAAGGTTGTATTGCCCTTTTCTCCAAAGTGAACCTTTATAGGCACCTCCTTTTCAAACTGATGATCGGTATCAGCTACTACCTTTTCCAATAGTCTTAGTGCTTCCTTCCCTAGTTCTGCGTAATCCGTGCCGGAATTTCTTATAAAATATACCTTACTCATATTATGTATCTCCTTTCTCCCTATGTTAATTGCTTCTTGCTCTAATTTACAGTTGTTTTCAAGCATGTATTGAATGACATTACCATACTCACTGTAAAGTAATTTCACTAGCTTAAATCTATCAATTTCAGTTAGCTTTTTTGTATACCTACTATAAGCCTTTAACGTATCTATATCCATTTTATAGGGCTTGAACTCTACATCTGTCTGTCATTTTAAGTGCTCTAGTATATAAAATCCACCTGCATCAATATCCCCAAAGTGGAGATAATTTATGCTGGGATTTTGCTGATATATTCTTTTTATAAATTCTCTTCTTATATGGTTGTGATATCCGCCAAGATAAATGACCAGATAATACTCGCCTTTACCTTATAGTCATTTGCCTGCTCAAATTCAAGGCAGCTCCGGAATTATGCTAAATAAATTTATTTTAATCACCGCTTTCCTTCAGCATCCTGTTGCAAATTTAAGGTTAGTAAGCTAATAGCCATACTAGCTCTATAACCTTTATCTGCCATAATTATACCTTTGTGCATCTGATAATACAATACTTTGCCAAGTATTTGCGATTTTAGCCGACATATTTATATAAATTAAAGAGGAGCTCTTTGGCTCCCCCTATACGCTTTATTTATCTATATTCTATGTATGTGCGTGTCAAACAAAGCGTCCCAATGACATGTTTTTAATTCTAGCTTTTTCCCTTTACCAAAATACTATTACATGCTGCTGCCTTTAATCGATATTTTAGTATAGCTTGATATTCCGACGACTCATACCAACGTTTAAAACCCTCTTCATTGGGAAATTCTATCAGTGCTACTCTGCCGCAGGGCCGACTTCCCTCAAGTATAATCGGCTTTTCATCCAAGGCTAAGTATTTCCCATCGAATTTTGAAAACACCGCATCTACATCTTTAAGGTATTTTTGGTACTCCTTTTCGTCGTGAATTTCAATTTGGGCTACAAAATAATAGCTCATGCCTCTCCTCCTCACTTATTTTATATTAATTATGCCACAGGGACGCTTTGATTTCCACGCCTGCAGGCTACATAACGTTTTAAAATTATATAATCGTATACTTACAGCGTATGGTTAGAAAGTCAAACAAAGCGTCCCCTTGACTGCGCATGATTATTTTTTAACAATTCCTTCAATAGGTGTGTCAATTAATTTAGTAGAATTTTTACTTATATTAAATTTTCTCCAAAACTCTTGACTTTTATTGAGAATGATTATAATATTCATTTAGCTGGTTCACTAAACCAGCTTACATAAAATCAAACTAATTAACAAAAGGAGTGGAAATTTAATGAAATTCAAAAGCACTAAATTCTTTATCGTGGCTGCAATGGCATTATCCCTTATCTTAACCGGCTGCAGCAATACGACAACAGCACCTGAAGCTAACGAAACCCCCGCAAATGTAGAGGGTACTAACGAAGCTGAAACAATATATCCAATTACTATTAAGCACGCTTTTGGAGAAACAGTAATCGAAAGCAAGCCTGAGCGTATTTCTACCATTTCTTGGGGCAATCAGGATCTTCCTTTAGCATTAGGCGTGGTACCAGTTGGTATTTCCATGGCTAACTATGGTGTTGTTGACGGAAGTAATCTATTACCGTGGACAGCTGCTAAATTCAAGGAATTAGGTGTAGAAAATCCTGTGCTTTTTAACGATCTAACTGAGCTGAATTTCGAAGCCATCAGCGATGCACAGCCTGATATTATACTAGCTGCCTATTCAGGTATAACTCAGGAAGAATATGATCTATTAAGCGAAATTGCCCCTGTGGTTGCTTATCCATCTCTTCCTTGGCAAACCTTCTGGCGTGATCAGATCCTGATGAATGCAACTGCTATAGGCATGCAAACTGAAGGTGAAGCATTGCTTGATGATTTAGAGGCCTTGATTGAAGAAAAGGTTAGCGCGGTTCCACAGCTTGAAGGAAAATCAGCCGCATTCTTCTATTTTAACCCTGCTGATTTAGGTAAATTCTATGTTTATCTTCCTGCAGATCCTCGTGCTGCATACCTAACAGACTTAGGCATGGCCTTCCCTGAAAGTGTAACTAAACTGGCAACTGAGTCTGATAGCTTTGCATTAGAGCTTAGTGCGGAAAATGTAGATTTATTGCAGGATATAGATGTTGTTATTGCTTATGGTAATGATACATTACTGGCAGCACTACAAGCAGATGCTTTACTTGGAACTATGCCGGCAGTTAAGAGAGGCTCTGTCGCTTTAATAGAAGATGGTACACCACTGGCTGCATCCGGTACACCAAGTGCTCTTTCCATTCCAGCGACGATTGATGAATATCTTCGCATTATCGGAGAGGCAGCTGCTAAGGCAGAATAATGAAGTACTCAAAAATAATTACTCTGCTAATAGGCAGTCTACTTATTTTAGCCCTATGCATTTTGGCCTCCTTGGCCTTCGGAGCACGCTTCATCAGCTTCAATGAGGTTATCAGCACCTTGCTGCATTCAAGCAAAGAGAGCCTCAACGAAATTGTTATTCATGAAAGGATCCCAAGAACTGTCTTCGGCATATTAGCCGGAGCAGCCCTTGGGGTATCCGGTGCTCTAATGCAATCCGTTACCCGTAATCCAATTGCAGATCCAAGTATTCTTGGCGTTAATACCGGTGCCTCCTTATTCGTGGTCAGCGGTATTACCTTTTTTAATATCGGTACAGCCAATCAGTATATTTGGTTCGCATTAGTGGGGGCTGCAGTCACCTCCATTTTTGTTTACAGCATTGGTTCTATGGGTCATGGGGGCGCAACACCTATTAAGCTGGCCCTAGCAGGCGCTGCCACCAGTGCAGCCTTATCCTCTATGGTCAGTGCTATAGTCCTACCCAACGCAAAGGCGATGCACGCCTTCCGCTTCTGGCAGGTAGGCAGTATCAGCGGTGCAACCTGGGAGGGCATATGGACAGTACTTCCCTTTCTTGTTCTTGGGCTCTTGGCAGGTGTGCTGGTTAGCCCTGCTTTGGATGCCCTTGCCATGGGGGAGGATATTGCAACAGGTCTAGGGGTCCGCACAGGAGTTATTCGACTTATCGCTGCTGCTGCAGGCGTTCTGCTTTGTGGCGCAACTACAGCTCTTGCCGGACCTATAGGCTTTATTGGTCTTATGATCCCTCATATTATGCGTATGATCTGCGGCCCTAATCTGAAGCTGATTATTCCTATGTCGGCAATTGGAGGCGGTATTCTCTTAACGACGGCTGATGTTCTGGGAAGAATTATAGGCAGCCCTGGCGAGCTTGAGGCAGGAATTGTTACTGCCTTCATAGGAGCCCCAATTCTTATAATTATTGCAATGAGAGCGAAGGTGCGTTCATTATGATAGAAAACAATACAAACATTGTACGACAGGGATACCAGCGTAGGCGCCTTCGATGGATTATAGTGACTTTTCTTTTAGGAGCAACAGCTTTGGTCCTTTGCATAACAGCCCTTTTACTTGGAAACACCATTTACCCTCTAGGCACTGTAGTAAGAGTCCTTTTAGGAGAGCAAATTCAGGGAGCTAGCTTTGCGATTACCACCCTGAGATTGCCAAGAATGCTTTCAGGGCTTTTTGTAGGAATTGCCTTCGGAATGGCCGGCAGTACCTTTCAGACAATGCTGCGTAACCCTCTAGCCAGCCCCGACATTATAGGGGTTACCTCCGGCTCCAGCGTTGCCGCTGTTTTTTGCATACTTGTACTTCAGGCCAGCGGCAGTATTGTTTCAATTGCTTCAGTTATTGTAGGGCTCATGGTAGCTGCCTTTATATATATCCTCTCCAGTGGGGGTAATTTTTCAGGAGGAAAGCTGATACTCATAGGTATCGGTGTCCAGGCCATGCTAAATGCCGTAATCTCGTTTTTGCTTTTAAGGGCATCCCAATATGATGTTCCCGGTGCCCTAAGATGGCTAAGCGGTAGTCTAAACGGCATCCGTATGTCAGCTATACCTACCCTTTCAATGGTTGTCCTGGCCTTTGGTATAGTGATTATATTACTTGGAAGGTATCTAAAAATCTTGGAATTAGGCGAGCAATCAGCCATTACCCTTGGGGTAAAAACAAATCTCATTCGCCTGCTGCTGATATTAAGCGCTGTATTCCTCATTGCCTTTGCAACTGCCGTTACAGGACCAGTGGCCTTTGTTGCCTTTCTTTCAGGCCCAATCGCAGTTAAGCTTGTTGGTATCGGGGCACCTAACGAATTTCCAGCAGGCTTGGTAGGTGCTATTTTGGTACTGGCATCAGATCTAATCGGTCAATTTGCCCTTGGTATCCGATTACCCGTCGGTATTATCACCGGTATCTTGGGGGCACCTTATTTAATTTTTCTACTCATTCGCATGAATAGAACAGGAGGAGCGGCATGAATACTGCACATATATTAAAATCCAATAATATCGTTGCTGGATATGATAAGAAAATCATCCTAGATAAAATAAATATTACGATCCCGGATAATAAAATCAGTGTTATCATCGGTGCCAATGCCTGCGGTAAGTCAACCTTGCTTAAAACCTTAGCCCGCTTGCTTCAGCCTACCCACGGTGAAATTCTACTGGATGGAAAGAAGCTTACCAGCATGGCTCCGAAACAATTGGCGAGAGTTCTGGGCCTCCTGCCTCAGTCTCCCGTAGTACCCGAGGGCATTACCGTAGCTGACCTAGTAGGTCGAGGTAGATTCCCGTACCAATCCTTTTTTAAAGGCTTAGGTAAAAAGGATTATGAGGCAGTAGAAGAGGCATTGGAGCTTATGGGTATCACAGAGCTGGCTAATCGATGCGTCGATGAGCTTTCCGGCGGTCAAAGGCAGCGGGTTTGGATTGCAATGGCTCTGGCACAGCAAACAGATATTTTGCTTCTGGATGAGCCCACCACCTTCCTTGATATCACCTATCAGATTGAAATACTGGATTTATTGACGGACTTAAATAAAAAGCGAGGCACCACCATCGTCATGGTGCTACATGACATTAATCTTTCCGCTCGATATGCAGATTATATATTTGCTATTCATAAGGGAAAGCTAGTTGCAGAGGGCTCACCCTCTGATATCATCACAGATAGCTTGATAAAGCAGGTTTTTGATCTTGACTGCACCGTCATATCTGATCCCGTATCAGGAACCCCCTTTATCGTACCTAGGGGAAGACATCATGTGAACTGTCAAGGAGCTTCAGCCCTTACATGTGAAGAAGAGCCTATATCCTAAGATTGAAGGATATAGGCTCTTCTTTTGTCATGTCTATTAAATAGGCTCAAGTACTTGTCATAAATGCCGCATAATGCGTGTCAAACGAAGCGTCCCGGTGACACGTTAATTTTCTGACCATTGCCTTATTAAGGCATGAACATCCGGTGCCTTCTCTCTACCATAGCACTCCTGAAGCTTTTTCAACACTTCAGCTGCCTGCTCTCTAGAAATGCTTTTACCTATGGCTTCAAATTGATGCATGATGGCTGCACTGCCGGAATGCTTGCCTAGAATAATTTCCCGATTCCGCCCAAGAGCATCTGGCAGGAGGCTTTCGTAGGTGGCAGGATGCTTTAAAAGTCCGTCCACATGAATGCCTGACTCATGGGCAAAAACTGATTTGCCCACAATAGGCTTCCCATCGCTAAGCCTTTTCCCAGAAACAGCCTCTACATACTGAGAAAGGTCCTGGAGCTTTTTAGGGTCAAAGGGATGAAGACATTTTTCTAAAAACTTTAATGTCATGATGATTTCTTCTAAGGCAGTGTTTCCTGCCCTTTCACCTAAGCCGTTTACGCTGCAGCTAATATAGGTGGCCCCTGCCTGAAAAGCACTGAGAGCATTGGCTGTGGCCATACCAAAATCATTGTGTCCATGAAATTCAATGTCCCCATCAACCTGCTGTCGAATGTCCTTAATCCGTTGATAAGCAGTCACAGGTGTTAAAATCCCTAAGGTGTCGGCAAAGCGAATCCGTATTGCCCCCAGCTTAACCGCCCTTTGGTAAAGCTGAATTAAAAAATTCTCGTCAGCTCTGGAGGCATCCTCCGCTCCAATGGAGACCTCGCAGCCGGCATCCAATGCAATCCTCATAACTCTCTCCATTTCCTCCAGCAGCCATTGTCGTGTCCTATTGAGCTTCTTTTCAATATGAAGGTCTGAGGCAGGGACGGCAATATGAATATATTTGGCGCCACAGTCAATAGAGGCCTGCACATCCTCCGCCCGCATACGGTTCCATGCAATAATTTTCGACCTGCCCTGCAATGCGATGATTTCTCTAACGACGTCTCCCTCTTGCTTCCCCATTGCTGGTATTCCCGCTTCAATGTAATCCACCCCAATATCATCCAGCAGCTGGGCTATTCTTATTTTTTCGTTTTTTAAGAATGAAACCCCTGGGGTTTGCTCTCCATCCCGCAGGGTCGTGTCGACGATATAGAAATCCTGCATTTTTTCACCTCCTCAGACATCTGTATAGAGCCACTAGCTTTACCAATTGTCACTCATGAAAATCTATCATACCACCAGTACGAAGCATAGAGTTATTCAATACACAGAGACTCCATTCTAATTGCTAGACTTCAGCTAAATTGCTTATTTTACCGCTTATAATTCTAAGCGCTTAACTATCTCTCCACCTTCAATGTGGGAATCCATGATTTCTTCCACATCATCTGGGCTGACATCGCCATACCAAATGCCTTCAGGATAAACCACCACGATTGGCCCCTGGCTGCAAATGCCAAAGCACCCTGTATTGGTCACCATCACGTCTCCCTCCAGCTCTCTTTCCTGAATTTCTTCAACAAAGGCACTGACTATGCCAACGGCTTTTTTCTGGGCACAAAACCCCTTCTGCTCTCCATTGATCCGAGAGCTGGAACAGACAAATATATGATGCTTAGGCTTATGCATCTTAACCCTCCCTTTCTTATGAAGCAAGCTTAAGTTGATTCACTATTTTAGAAATAGCAGCCTCGATTTCCTCGTACATTTCAGAAATAAAGATGCCCTTGGCCTCCAGCTGCCTTTTGGGCGAATTCCCTATTCTCAAACACAGCAGCGCATCACAATCAGAAACGATCCTAAGCATTTTATCAATTTTGGAGTCAGTGTCCTCACATTCCTCAACTCCTGTACAGTACTGGTCCGCCTGACGAGTCTCCAATAATGTGATGCCCTTTTCACTGTATTCATAGATTTTGAGCGCCTCTGCATGACCAAAATGCTGATCCACCAGCCTACCGGTTTTAGAAGCAACTGCAATCCGGTATTTTTTTTCCTTCACGGGCTGATGGTAGGTGGAACAGGCAGCCTTTCTAAAGTCAAAGGAGATATCCTCTCCTAAAATGCCAATGGCATCGGCACGACACTGACGGCAATGATACATCTGCTTTAAATCTAGGGCGCATTTCCTTCTCAGCTGATTTAACTCTGCATTGCTGGTCTGGGCCATGTTTTCAAAGGCACTTCCGTTGGCGGGAATCAAAGGCATAATGTTATTGAGATAGACGCCGTATTCCTTCAGCTTTTTCACCAGCTCCGGAATATGCTCGTCATTAATTCCCTTAATCATTACCGTATTAACCTTGATAACTACATTTTTATCCTTCAGCTTTTCCAACCCCTCGAACTGCCTTTGGATCAGAAGCGCCGCCCCTTCTTCACCAGAATAAATTCCACCTTTATAGGAAATCACACTATATATTTTCGCTCCAATTTTAGGATCAATGGCATTAATGGTTACTGTAATATGGGTTACACCCAGCTTCACAATGTCATCGACATAATCGGGGAGCATGAGACCATTGGTGGAAAGGCAAAAGGTAACATTCGGGTCATAGGAACGGATCAGCTCAATGGAGCGTTTCGTTTCTATGAAATTAGCTAGGGCATCCCCGGGGCCGGCAATACCAACCACCATCAAATTATCCAAACGCTCCTTCACCAGCTTATACTTTTCCAGCGCCTGCTCTGGGTTCAAAACCTCACTGGTCACCCCTGGACGACTTTCGTTTTGACAGTCATATTTTCTGTTGCAGTAATTACATTGAATATTACATTTTGGCGCCACTGGAATGTGCATTCTGGCATATTGATGACCTGAGTCGCAATAACAGGGGTGCTTTTGGGTTTTTTCCTGTAAATCCTGGGTCCATGTTTCCTCCATGACAATGCCCTCCTTTCTCAGCTATTGCTATATAATTCCTGATAAAGTGCTTCCCGATAGGTGCTGTGTTTTTCCTCGATCAAGGTATTGGTTAATTCATCCAGAAATTGCAATGAGCCTTGATAGCCGCAATACAGCTTACGCTGCGCCCCAACACGATCATGTATGGGAAATCCAATCCGCACCAAGGGGACATTTTCCTTCTCTGTGATGAGTCTGCCATCTGAGGTGCCGATCAAAATGTTAATTCCCAGCTTTTTAATGTAGCTTTGAACGGTTTCTAAATCCGTATCATCCAGAATCAGGCACTCATCATTGGCAAAGCCTAGGTCTGGGGCCAGCAGCTCCTCCAGCTTGGATGCTCGGGTTCCTGTAGCCATCAGCATCGGCTTGATGCCATTTTCAAGACAAAGCTTTGCAACTGCATAAACAATATCCGGTTCACCGTAAATGGCTGCTCGCCCTTCTGCATTGTATTTATGAGAGTCAATCATGCCATCCAGCATTCTGCCCCGCTCCTCCTTGAGGCTTTCCGGAATGGGATTGCCTGAAATTTCTTCCAGAAGCGTTAAAAAGGTATCAGTATTTTCTATGCCAATCGGCATGGGACAGCGATATAGTGGTACTTGAAATTGATCCTCTAAATATTTTCCCGGAGAAATATGCTCCGGCACCAGCATGCCCATTTCAATGGTGGCCTTTGCCCCAGACATGACCTTGATGCGCTCAAGGGGGGTTCCCTCGGGGGAAAGCTTTTTATAATCCACCTCAAAGGGGGCATCTAAGGTTTTACTTATGTCCGGTAAAATGGTGTAGTCAATATTGAAAAGGGATACCATCTCCTTAATTTTACGAATATCCGCTGAGGTTAAATTACCTGCAATAATATTAACAGAAATACGGGGGGGAGCATCCTCTGTCAGCACCTCTAGGATATTTTTTAAGGCCAGATAGTATCCCTCATAATTACTGCCGCCATAGCCAGGTGAGGATACAGGAACAAAGACCACATCCTGAAATCCCGGCTCCTCTTCCTTAAATTCTGTCACAATTCTCTGCAGGTCTTCACCAATCGTCTCAGCCAGACAGGTGGTAGAAATACCGATTAATTTGGGTCCGTAAAGGCTTAAGGTATTCTTAAGTCCCTTTTTCAGGTTGACGGTTCCACCATGGACTGTATCCTTCTCATTTAAGGAGGAGGAGGAGATATCGATGGGCTCGTTGTAATGGGTAGCCATATGCCGCCGAATGTAGGTGCTGCAGCCCTGTGAGCCATGAAGCAGCACCATGGTGGCTTCAATTCCCTTGAAGGCAGTGGAGGAGCCTAAGGGCATACAATTTTTACAGGGATTAATATTGAGATTGACGAAGTTTCGCTTTTTATTTTTCATTGTAAGCCCTCCTCTCTTTTCTGATCCAATGCCATACAGGGCTGTTAATGGATTGCTCCACCTCTCTTGCAAAATTGACAGCGCCCACAAAGCCATTTAGGGGCTGTTTTCTCTCATGGTTGTGATCACAAAAGGCAACACCTAGCTTATAGGCCAAAGGCCGCTCCTTGACACCGCCCACCAGAATATCCGCTCCCTTTTCCTTCATAAACCGTTCCAATTCGGAAGGGTTTGTATCATCCAAAATAATGGTATCCTCTGCCGCCAATTGGCGTATGGTCTCATAGTCGTCTGAGTCACCTGTCTGGGTACCCACCATGACGGTTTCCATTCCCAGATCTCGGAATTGCTTTATCAGGGAGATTGCTTTGAAGCCACCGCCAACATAAATGGCAGCTTTTTTTCCAGCCAGTCGAGCTCGATATTGCTCTAGGGCTAAATCTGCCTTGCCGTATTCCTCTTGAATTAAGGCTTCAGTCCTCTGTAGGATTTCAGGATCATCCAATGCATAGGCGATTTTTCGGAGAGATTTAGCCGTATCCTCCAGACCATAGAAGCTGACATTAATGAAGGGGATTTTATATTTTTCCCGCATCAGCTTTGCCAGATAGGTCATAGAGCCTGCACATTGCACAATGTTTAAACGGGCACGGGGTGCCTTGATCAGCTCTTCGTATCTGGCATCTCCTGTGACCTTTGAAACCACCGGAAGGCCCATTCTACGGAAATAGGATTGATTTATCCAAATTTCCCCCGCCAGGTTGAAATCCCCCAGAAAATTGATTCCCGCTTCCTTCTCCACTGGATTCTCTTCTCCCATTAGGTTAAGCAAGGCATGACAGGCTGCTTTATAGCCTGCATTTTTGTTACCTGCAAAGCCTGAGGATTGAATAGAGATCACACGAATACCGTAATTTTTTTCAGCATTACGACAAACTGCCTCCAGGTCATCTCCGATAACCCCTACTACACAGGTTGAATAGATAAAGATTAGCTTGGGGTGATGCGCAGCAACGATCTCGTCGATGGCTGCTGCTAGCTTTTTCTCACCTCCAAAAATGATATCTATCTCTCGTAAATCCGTTGAAAAGCTGTTGCGGAAGGTGTCCTCTCCGCTGGTCAAGCTGCCTCTGATATCAAAGGTATAGCTGGCACAACCGATAGGACCGTGGACAATGTGGTAAGCATCAGTAATTGGATTTAGCACTACCCTCGCCCCACAATAAACACAGGCCCGTTGGCTCACCGCTCCTGCCACGCTGTTTTGATTGCATTGAATTTTTTCCTCCTGCTGCTGCCCTGTTTTCCTTATGATTGAGTGCTTTCTTTCCTCTAACGGATCTGGTAGCTGATTAGACATGTGCACACACCTCCTATTTGGTTTGCCATTATTTTGACCTTTAAAGCACCAGCTCGAAATCCTCGTCAGCAGCATCCCGATCGACACGATCCAATAATGCATTACTGATCATTTCAATTAATCTCAGGGCTCCCTTGTAGCCTACTACAGGAAAATAGCTATGAACGCTTCTATCCATATTAGGGAAGCCGAATCGTACGAAGGGTACATCCTCTGCCCTAGCAATATATTTGCCATAGGTATTACCTATTAACAGCTCCACCGGCTCCTTCTTCATCCACTGATGCAAGGTAAACAAATCACCTAAATTTTTAACATTTGCTTTGATATTTGCTGCGTCTAGGATGGCATTGATCTGTCTGTCAAAGCTTGATCCTGGGGTTCCTGTCACAATGTGAACCGGCTTCATACCTAATCCAATCACAAACTCAGTTATAGCAATTACATGATCTGGGTCTCCGAAAATAGCCACCTTTTTGCCATGGAAGTGGTGATGGGTGTCCGTCATTACATCGACAACCTGGCCTCTCTCCTCTTCTAGCTCATAAGGAACCGCCTTACCGGTGATTTTAATTAATTCAAGAATCAGCTGGTCAGTACCCTTTACACCAATGGGAAGGGGTAGTACGTGGGCCGGCACACCACACCTTTTATCCAGCTCATTAGCAGCTGCCTCAGAGGCGAAGGTACCCATGGCAATGGTAGCTAGGGAATTACCTGAATCAACCAAATCCTCTACCTTTGTTCCACCGGCAGGATACATCTCGTATCGACCTGTCATAGGAGAATCTACAACACCGCTGGTATCCGGAAATAGGATGCTTTCTATTCCCATCGCCTTGGCAATTCGCTTTAATTCCCTCATATCCCCCGGCTCAGTATAGCCTGGAATCAGATTGACCTTTCCATTACCCGGACCCTCCTTTTTAGAGAAGGTGGCAACCATGGCCTTTACCATATTGGAAAATCCTGTTACATGGGAACCAACATAGCTGGGGGTATTGGCATGAAATACATATTTCCCCTCCGGCACCTCAGATTCACTAATAATCGTTGATAGGTCGTCACCGATGGTTTCGGAAAGACAGGTGGTATTGACTGCAATGACATCCGGACTATATATGGAAAATACGTTCTTGATGGATGTTTTTAAATTGGCACTTCCGCCGAAAACAGATGCCCCTTCAGTAAAGGAGCTGGTAGAAGCTACTATCGGGTCTCTAAAATGTCTTGTTAAATGCATTCTGTGAAAGGAGCAGCAACCCTGGGAACCATGGCTATGGGGTAAACAATTATGGATACCCAGTGCAGCATACATGGCGCCGATTGGCTGACAGGTTTTGGCGGGGTTAACCACAAGACCTGTTCTTTCACTCACTTCATTTGGTGTATGATTTAGCATGATGCCACCTCCTCTGCAACTTCTCCTTCAAGTAATGGTTCCTGCTTCCATGGTGGTTGGATGAAGCTCCAGGTCGGTGTATTCATCCCCATGGAAATGTCCTTTGCAAATTGGACGGCTCCTCTAAAGCCTGCATAGGGACCGCTGTAGTCATAGGAATGCAGCTGTTTTGAGAAAATCCCCATTTTTTGTGCCATATATTTATCCTTTATACCGGAGCAGAATAGATCCGGCTTCAGGCTCTTTAATAATTCTTCGGTTTCGAAGTGGTTTAAATCATCGATGATATAACCACCTTCCTTCATTTCCTTAATCAAGCCTTCATAGGAGCTCAAGGGCATGAATTTTTTTAATTCCACCATCTTTTCTTCCGAAAGATATAGGCGATAGTTTTTTTCATCCTTTTCTACATGAAGATCAGGAATATTTCTACTGTCTGCATCCACCTTAATATATGGAAGAACATCGCGGCCTTCATAATCGTCACGGTGACCAAACTCATAGCCTGCAACAACGGTCTCTACACCTAATTCACGAAGCAGCCCTTGGTAGTGATGGGCTCTAGAGCCGCCTACATACAGGATGGCAGTTCTACCCTCCGTCATTCTTTTATAGACCTCCAAAGCCTCCTCAGCCTCCACCAGCTCCTCTGCGATGACCTCTTCAGTACGTTGGATTAGCTTTTCATCTCCAAAATACTTCGCCACGTTTCTAAGGGTTTCAACTGTATTTTTCAGTCCAATGAAATTCACCTTCAGCCAAGGAGTTCCATATTTAATTTCAATCATCTCTGCAATATAGTTAATGGAACGGTGGCACTGAACAAGATTTAAATCTGCCTTATGGGAGCTTTTCAATTCCTTGTAGGTTCCGTCACCCGTCATGATGGAGACAATATGGTACCCGATTTTATCCAATACCCGGGCTATTTCCCAACCGTCACCACCGATATTGTACTCACCCATAATATTGATGGCATAGGGCTTTGTTTCTGCATCTCCTTTACCGATAACATCCCTCATCAGTACGTTATTGGCAATATGATGGCCTGCTGACTGGCTGACCCCCTTATAGCCTTCACAGTTGAAGGGCAGTACCTGAATACCGTAAAGCTCCTCTGCCTCTCTGGCAACAGCATTCAGATCATCTCCGATCAAGCCGACGGGGCAGGTGGCAGAAATGGTAATTGCCTCTGGTTTAAACAGCTCATAGGCTTCTTTGATTGCCTGTCTTAGCTTTTTTTCTCCGCCGAAGACAATATCACTTTCCTGCATATCAGTAGTAAAGCAATAGCTCAGGAAGTTTTGCTCTCCCTGTGCAGACCTACCTTTATGTCTTCTGGTGCCCCATGTGTAATAGGAACAGCCTACGGGGCCATGGACGATATGCACAACATCCTTTAAGGGAGCTAATACAACCCCCTTACATCCTGCGAAGCAGCAGCCACGGTTTGTAATAATCCCTGGGATTGTGCGCGTATTGGCCTCGATTTCTGATTTTTCATCTTCAGTCTTTTTGACAATATGCTTCATTCTATTTTTCTTTACTTTAGCTGGGTATTGCTCTAAAATATCCTCGATTGATTTCTCAATTGCCATCTTCGCTCACTCCTTTTCAAAGCTTTCTATATTCTCTATCGAATCGCCTGATCTCCCGTTTCGCCGGTACGAACCCTATAGGCCTCACCCATAGGTAGGACAAAAATCTTACCGTCTCCCTGGTGACCTGTTTTATTGACCTCTATGATGGTTTTAATGACCTTTTCCGCATCAGAATCAGGAACCGTAACACTAATCATTCTTTTGGGAAGTAATCTATGCCCCTCTGGCGTGCTCTCGACTAAAATCGGAGGGATTTCACCCTGAGCTACCGACAATTCATCGATGACCTCATACTTAACTTCCTTTTTTCCTCTACCAAAAACCCTTAAGCAGGTGAAAGCTGGAAAGCCTTCTAAGGCCAAGCTGCTTTTGGTTTGGTTTACCTTGTTCATTCGAATTATTGCAATGATCTCCTTCATGAAAGTTCTCCCCCTCTACAGCTTCTTTTCACCACTGCTAATGGTATATACTTCCTCAACATCGCTTACAAAGATCTTGCCGTCTCCGAAGGCACCCTTTTCTCCGGTTTTAGACTTTCTCTTAATTACCTCAACTACGTGATCCTTATATTCATCCTCACAGACAAACATCAACAGGTTCTTGGGAATCTCATCATAATATACGTCCCCTACCTTGATTCCCCGTTGCTTACCTCGCCCCACTACATCCAGCTTGGTAACAGCAGGAAAACCTGCATCGCTTAATTCTGTCAGTACATCCGCCACCTTTTCTGGTCGTATAATCGCTCTAATTAGCTTCATGAAAATACCCCTTTCATAACCGTTATTTTTCTTGTCTTACAAACCTCGACCCCTTTATTGACTCACTTCGACAATTTGTGTTATGATTGGTAGGGTATGTGGGGTGTTGGCTAACTTGAATCCTTGCCGGGAAATCTAAGTTTTACTGCCTTAAATCACTCCACTACCCTAGAATACCAAATTCCATCATGAGCTCCTCTAATCTGTCTGTATGCATTGGCTTTGGTATGACAAATGTCTTATTATTCTCCACGCTACTGGCCAAGGTTCTGTATTCATCCGCTTGAGTACAGGCGGGGTCGAAGGCAATAACTGCTTTCCTATTGATTTCTGCCCTCTGAACAATATTGTCACGGGGTACAAAGTGGATTAGGTGAGAACCAAGCTCCTTTGCAAAGGCAGTTAACAATTCAAGCTCTCCGTCAACATTACGACTGTTACAGATGATACCGCCTAAGCGAACACCGCCGGATAAAGCATATTTCTGAATACCCTTTGCAATATTGTTTGCTGCATAAAGGGCCATAAGCTCGCCGCTGGCAACAATGTAGATTTCTTGCGCCTTTCCTTCACGAATTGGCATTGCAAAACCACCGCATACAACGTCACCCAATACATCATAGAAAACATAATCTAAATCGCTTTCGTAAGCACCTAAGCTTTCCAGCATATTTATGGAAGTAATAATCCCTCTTCCTGCGCAGCCAACCCCTGGCTCCGGTCCGCCGGACTCAACACATTTGATGCCCATAAATCCCGGCAAAAGAATATCCTCTAAATCAATGTCTTCTCCCTCTTCACGTAAGGTATCCATAACCGTTTTTTGAGATAAGCCTCCTAATAGCATTCGAGTTGAATCCGCCTTAGGGTCACATCCGACTACCATGATTTTTCTGCCCATCTCCGCCAATGCAGCTGTTAAATTTTGTGTTGTTGTGGATTTACCGATTCCACCTTTACCATAGATTGCTATCTGTCTCATTTTCATTCATTCCTTTCTCATTCTAGATTTAATGTAAGACGACTACTGTAATGAATTGTATACTGTATCCTTCATTTCATATGAAGCCCTCCCTTCGCCAGCAAAAACCCAATCATTTTTTCTAAAGCTAGTTTCATCGTTCGTATATTGGCGATTGATTGTGTTTTTTCTTCACCAATAATTTTGTTTAAACAAATATATCACAATTGTTTTTGCAATACAAACCCTATTTTTTTCATTTTTTTGAATATTTAAAATATTTAACTACACGAAATATTGGAGTTTGAAAATTGGTAACCTTATCATAAATTCGAAAAAAAATTTTCAAAAACTAAGGTTATTTTTTTAACAAATCCTTTTAGATAAAATCCTTAATAATTTATGTACACCAGCAATAGACTTATTTTTACTGGAATCGTTTTCTACTTTTACTAGGACATTCAACACAGGGGGACGGTTCTCTTGTGTTGCTTCACGCTTTATCATTACAGATGACTTGATTAAACAGGTCTTCGATTTAGACTGCACCGTCATACCTGATCCCATGTCTGGGACCCTCTTTATCGTACCTTGGTGAAGACATCATGTGAATTGTCAAGGAGCTTCAGCCCATACATGTGAAGAAGAGCCCATATCCTAAGATTCAAGGATATAGGCTCTTCTTTTATAGCAAACACAGGGGGACGGTTCTCTTGTGTTGTTTCACCCTCCCCTTTTGTTCTAATCAGACTACAGAGAGAACACAGAAGAACCGTCCCTCTGTGTTCTCGATGATCTTCTATATATCTACGGCATATCCTTCCTTCCTAGAAGCTTTTTAAATGCTGTAGGAATTGAATATTCCTTCTCTATTTCTTCAACAGCTGCCCAAATATAGTCACCGAAGGTATTGTCGCAGGATATATAGTAGCAGGTCATTTGCCACTGTATATGGGTAAAAATATGGTGGGCCTCCTTTACCCTTTCAATCCTTGCCCCTATACCGCCTTGCTCCTTTACGCGAGAAAGCACCTCTTTGCCTTCCAAAATACCATCTATGTTAGGGAGCTGCCACATTCCCTCAAGAACACCCTTTTCTGTACGTTTCTGCAGTGCAATTTTTCCTTGACAGCTAAATACAAAAAGGGTCAACTCCCGTATCTTCCGGGCTTTCTTTTCCTTCCGGACGGGCAACAAGCTGTAGGTATCAGCCTTATAAGCCATGCATATATCCATAACGGGGCATTGGTTGCAGAGGGGTGTGGCCTTTGGTAAGCATACGGTGGCTCCTAGTTCCATAAGGCTCTGAGTAAAATCGCCACATCGATTTTTAGGATAAACCTCCGCCAGATGATTTGCCACTTCCCTCTTAATGCTTTCTTGATCAATGCATCGATAATCCTCCATAATTCTGGATATAACCCGCAGCACGTTGCCATCCACTGCAGCCACAGGCTGATTGAAGCTGATAGATAATATGGCTCCGGCAGTATAGCTGCCGATACCTGGCAGCTTTAATAGCTCCGGTTGAGTTTCAGGAAAATTACCGCCATTTTGCGACACTATTATTTTTGCTGTCTTATGCAGATTTCTTGCTCTTGAATAATAACCCAGTCCTTCCCACAGCTTCAGAACCCTTTCTTCATTGGCACAGGCCAGTGCTTCAATTGTAGGGAAAGCATCAAGAAATCGGTTATAATAATCGATAACCGTCTCCACCTGGGTCTGCTGCAGCATAATTTCCGATAGCCAAACTCTATAAGGGTCCTTATTTTTTCGCCAAGGTAAATCTCGGGCCTTTTTATCATACCAATTCAGCAATTTTTCTGGCAACCCTTTATAATTCTGTTTTTTAATTAATGTCATGGTATTCAATGCTTTTTCCTACTTTCCGAAAGTTTCCCCTTAATCAACCGTTTTTCTACCTTGAATATTAATTCCTACTGCTTTTTACTTAAGTAAAGCTTAACAAAGCTCTCAATTGTAAATTCCTCTAGGTGCGATATATCCTCCTCGATTAAATGAAAAAAACAACTTGGAATTTCTCCTGCTTTTAAATTTTTGGATATGCATGGATCACATCCTGAATTATGATTATTGGGATTTAGTTCGCAGCTTGTATCCTTGCAGGTACAAAAATGTTTTTGATTTGTCATACTAACTTTTCAGCCCCCTTATAATAATAAGTCATTTAACACAAAACATTATTGAGCCAATGAGACACTACTAGTGTCATTGATGCAGATAAGTGAAGGTGTCAAACAAAGCGTCCCTTTGACTTCATGTTTGCTACTCCTTTAGAATAGTAATTTATGCCTGATGGGGATACAAAAAACGCACTCTCTGACCTAGAAGGCTAGATAGTGCGTTGGCTGACGTGAACGCTTACGTTACAAACAATTAATTCTGCAAAACAATTATATAATTTCTAAATTTTAAAATCAATTATAAAATATTCTACCTAATATGAGAATATTTAGGATTGTTAAGCTGTAGCATAATTCTTATCGATAAGTGCTGCTTCTAATCTCGTTTAAGAGATTCTTCAGGCAACAGGATTATGGATTTATGAGCACCAAGAGCTCAAAAGGTAAAGAGACGACGTATTCTGAGCGGAACACAAAAGAACCGTCCCCCTGTGTTTATTTCATTTTCTCAAGCAGCCTTATAATTTCACTGCCCACCTCATAGGTGGTACAATTGCCGCCCATATCCGGGGTTAAAACAGCCCCTTCAACCATAAGCACCTCAATGGCGTCTATCACTTTTCTTCCCCACTGGGGATATCCGAAATGGTCCAGCATTTGACTGGCAGACCAAATGGCCGCTAAAGGATTCGACTTATTTTGCCCTGCAATGTCCGGTGCTGAACCATGAATCGGCTCAAACATTGATGGGTATTTTCCTTCAGGATTTATATTAGCTCCAGCCGCAAGCCCCATACCGCCTGCTATGGCGGCACCTAAATCTGTAAGAATATCGCCAAAAAGATTGGAGGTAACTACAATTTGAAAGCGCTTCGGGTCCTTAACAAAAAACATACTGGCGGCATCGACCAAATAGCTATAGGTAGTAACATCGGGATATTCCTTTCCAACCTCTTGAAAAACCTCATCCCAAAATACCATGGAGTAGTTTAGCGCATTAGCTTTGCTGATACTGCTTAAGGTTTTACCCTCATTTCGTGCAACCTCATAGGCATATCTAATAATACGTTCAGTACCCTTTCTTGAAAAAACCCCGGTTTGCAATACCACCTCATTGGGTTGCCCTTGAAAAAGCCTGTCTCCGGCTCCGGCATATTCTCCCTCGCTGTTTTCACGTATAACCAGCATATCGATATCCTCAGTGCCCATATCCTTCAGCGGGCAAGGGGCTCCCTTCAGCAGCTTGACAGGCCTCAGATTAACATATTGATCGAAGCCCTTACGAATTTTTAAAAGCAATCCCCATAGGGAGATATGGTCTGGCACACCTGGAAAGCCTACAGCTCCTAAGTAAATAGCATCATGCTGTGCTAATTGTTCCATTCCGTCTTCATCCATCATTTTATTATGCTTCAAATAATACTCACAGCCCCAGGGAAAATGGTTAAAGGAAAATGAAAATCCTCCGTCCAGCTCTGCTACCCGCTCCAAAACACGAATGCCCTGCTCCAGCACCTCAGGTCCAATACCGTCCCCCGGAATAGATGCTATTTTAAATGTTTTCATTGCTGCTCCTCCTTTTTCATAGCCTTGTTTTATGAAAATTCTGCGAATGTATACTTAATACAATTATTTTATCAAAATCACAGGTAGGAGTAAAACAAAATATTATTATAGCTTTACCGGAAGAATCTAAACCACCATTTGATTATAACTACCTTATCTACATGAACATAAGTCAAATCCAGTAGATATGCCTATTTCTTAGCATCAAGAATAAATAACGACGCATCTTGATTCATGAATATTTTCTTTCCAGAGTAAAAGGTCTTAGATGCAATCTCTTGAAAGCCTATTTTAATCATTTTCTCCTTAAGCTCTGCCTGATCAAAGCCATTATGTACCTTATCAGAAATAACAGCTTCATTTTTATCAAAATCTACAATTAATAAATGTCCACCCTGGTTAAGTATGTCATATAGCCTTGATAATACCCGCTCCACATCCTTTATATGAAGTAAAACCTGAGTCGCTAAAATATAATCCGCCTTAATGTCAGATCGGAATTCAGTTTCAAAATCATAGCATAGGGTAGCCCCATTTTGTAAATTGGAGGAAGCAAATTTTTTCTTTATCTGCTCCAGCATATTTTGTGAGGTATCTAAGAAAAGCATTGACTGGAATTCATTAATTAAATTCAAGCCGACAAGCCCTGTTCCGCAGCCAAAATCTATAGCACTTTTATCCTTGCTGTTGACTATGTATTCACGAAGGGCATTCGATATAATACTTGCTATTTCAATTCTTTCAGAGGTATCGTATTCATTAGCCATTGCTTCAAAAATTTCTGTATTTCCCATTGTTCACGCTCCTAATTTCTTTTTTATAAATATATCTTTATAGATTGCCCACAGATTTTTAAAATGCGTGTCAAACAAAGCGTCCCGTTGACGTATTGCCAATTATACTGGCTTACTAGAAAGGATTTTCTTCACCATTCTCTTGGTTGCAGCCTTCGCTAGTATGAACAAATAGGCAGCTCCAAAGGAAAATATGATAGATAGTCCGCTAACACTAATAAACTTCACCCATGGGCTAAAAAGGAAAGCATCAAATTTAACCTGTAGAATTACTACAAACAGGTTATGAATGACATATGCACCGAAGGCGCTTTCAGCTAAAATATTATAAAAACCATTAGTCCAATTACAAAATTCCCTAAATACAACAACCAAGCCTATAGAAATAAAGACAGCCATAAAAGACTCATAGAAGGCCCAATAATCCCAAATTTTGTAGGTAAAGGGCCAAATAATACTAAAGTAGCTAGAATAAACCACCAGTGCCATGATGATACCTACAATGCCAAAAATAAATCCCTTTCTTTTTGGTATTTCTTCCATATAATTATACTTGTAGGCAAAGATACCAAAAATAAAAAATATGATATATTGAGGGACATGGGCTAGTTCCATACCAATGAAACCCAACAGAATAATCCATCTATCAATTGGGAAGGCTAGGCGCACATAGTGAGAAATAACCCCGATTAAAAGTGCCATTATGCAAAGATAGTATGCCCTAAAGCCAGTGGGCGCTTTTATATCTTTGTTTTCTATAAGCTTCATCACCAAAGCATATATCATGCCGTAGAAGAATAGATGAACCATGAACCACCCGTGTTCATAGGAAATCAAACCTGTCCTCCAGTATATGTTAATATAATATTCAAGGAAACCTATGGCGTTGGGCTCATATAGCATTGCTGCGAAATAAAAATAGATTGGGACGACTAAGACTAAAATAACTAGAACTGGCAGCATCAAACGGTTCAATTTCTTTTTGATAAATACCCCTATTTTTTTACCTTGATATGATGGTGGTACAAAAAAGCCAGAAATCATAAAAAACAAACCCATAAAATAGGCCGCATTTACAGCCATAAAATGGCCTAACCAACGAAGCGTACCATTGGAATTATGGTAAGCCCAAGCACCCCCGGTTGGGCCATAGGCTTGCGAAGCATGATGAGCGATAACTAAACAGGTTAGAAATATCTTTAGATTATCCAAATAATAAAAACGCCTCTTTCCCTCAATGCCACGAACCTCTAATACATCCATATCTAAGCACCCCCTATATTTTAATTTGTATAGATAATTTTTTAGTAGGGAATAAGCTGTCTAAGCTTTGGTAGTCAATCCCCTTCGCCTGCCAGGCATTACGAAGGAATTCCGACAGCAGTAGTATCGATTCCCAATACTGAGGATCAAGACATCGACTTTGGCTGCCGCTTACTTCAAACTCTGTCTCACCTACATATACTTTTCTAACCGAATGAAATGGATTAATGTAACTCATAATGCTTGATAGGCCTCATCATATTGTAGAATCATTAGCTTAAGCTGCTCCTTGTTCACACAATAGTATGTTCATTTGAGGAAAAAATTTTCTACCAATGAACTTATTATATCATGGTATTTATATCCAACAAGCAATATGAGGGATATTTATACCGATAATCAGACATCAAAAAAGCTACCCCATGCAGGTAGCCCCAAGATTATTATGACCGTGTCAAACAAAGCGTCCCCTTGGCACGTTTTACACCCTTAATAGACCACGAAAGGCCCTAACGCTATAAAAGGATGGGGCACTGTTGTGATAGACAAAAACATGCCCATAACGACGGTCAGCAAAGATGGCTCCTCCAAGCCTTCTAATGTCTGAAGGCGTTTTAATCCAGCTGGAGGTCTTTGTATCGAATTCTCCCAGCCTTTGCAGCTGACGATATTGCTCCTCGTCTAGAAGCTCAATCCCCATAGCAGCTGCCATATCAACGGTATTGCCCTCTGGGTACACTCCCTTTTTCTCCCTCTGCTGCTGACCTTCACCATCATAGCAAATATTTCTGCGACCCTTTGGGCTTTCGGATGAACAGTCACAAAAAATGTATTCACCAGTTTCTTTATCCTGACCAATAACATCCGGTTCACCACCGGTCTTCTCCATTTCCAGCAGAGATCTAAGTTTTTCACTATTTATCTCCAGCCTTGCCAGTACATGAGCCCATTCAATGCCCTTGTGCAGATGCGTGTTTTTCTCAAAACGCATTCTCAATATATTGAGCAGTTCATCAATTGTCATATTTGCTCATCCTCTCTTATTCTTTTGCTCGTACGTAAGCTTTTCTATAGGTTTTTTGTAATAATACCTTTCTATGTTTAGGTTAAACATTTTTATAGATACTAGCTCCACGCAAAATTTTGTCGGCACTGAGGTTAAACCCACCTAGGCTTATTGTCTAGTGTATACTGAAGAGGTGGGGGAATGAAAATTTCATTCCCCCGTTAGCAATTATTTCTCCATTTTCTGTAGACTTATATTATAAAATATCATTTGACTTTGCTTCCAAAGCCTCTGCTAAAGCAAATAAAGACTGAACCGCAGCATAGGATTCATGAACTGCTTTCACCTGATCCTTAGATGTTGTCTCTATTAGATGAGTTTTTGTTTCAATCTCGGAATTTGTACTTATAATATCTTCAACAATCCTCTCAATATTCTCTACTGATTCCTTCGTAGTAATTGATAGCTTTCTGATTTCCTCTGCAACCACCTTAAATCCTCTGCCTGCTTCTCCTGATCTTGCTGCCTCAATAGACGCATTTAGTCCTAATAGATTTGTCTGTTGCGCTATTCTCTTTATGATGTCAGTGATTTCTCCACTTCTCATAGTATGATTTAAAGCCACCCTTGATAACTCACCAAGTCCCTCACCAACACAGGACAAATTTTCAGCGTCAGCATTGATTTGCTGTGAAGAGGATTGTAATTGTACTAACCCTGCAGACAAAATTTCAGCCATTTGTTGAAGTTCAATTTGCTTTTTTAATGACTTCATAATTGCTATGCCACCGACAACTCTTCCTCCCTCTCTTAAGGGGGTTACCATGGCGTAATAGGGAATTCCATATAGCTCTCTTCTACCATACAAAGGAATATTCTCCACCATGGCCCTATATATAAAAGAATCCTTATTTACTGGCTCCCCTGCCTTTACAGGCATCTTCAATTGTTCTCCTGCAACAAATATCTCATAGCTTTCAGTGTTACATACCGCTATGGCAATATCATCACTGTATAAATCCTTTAAATACGGTACCATATCTAAGACACTTTGTATAATCCTATATCCCTCCATTAATATCATCCTACCTCGTTTAATAGACTCTATAGATTTAAAACACCTTAATATTATCACTCACAAATAAATCCGCTTCTGTACATTTCATTACTTCATCTACAGTAGTGCTAGGCCCTATTTCTCTAAGTAGTAGACCTTCAGCTGTCACTTCAATTAATGCCTTTTCTGTAATTATAAGATCTACCACATTTTTGCCAGTTAAAGGCAAACTACATTTTTTCAAAATTTTGGGATTTCCATTTTTATCCGTATGCTCCATAGCCACAATAACCCTTTTAGCTCCAGTTACTAGGTCCATTGCACCTCCCATACCAGGAACTAGCTTGCCTGGTATCATCCAATTAGCTAAGTTACCATGCTGGTCTACTTGCAAAGCACCCAGTACTGTAGCATCAACATGTCCACCTCGAATAATTATAAATGACATTGCACTATCGAAAAAGGCACCACCTTCTTTAATAGTTACATATTTTCCACCGGCATTAGTTAAATCTACATTTTCTTCTCCGGGCAATGGGGCAGAGCCTAGACCTAAAAACCCATTTTCAGATTGTAGCGTAACCTCTACCTCCTCAGGTATATAATTTGCGACTAGGGTGGGAACCCCTATTCCTAAGTTTACGACATCTCCATCATTTAGCTCCTTAGCTACCCTTTTCGCAATGATTTCCTTAATCATATTATTATCCATTGTTACTCCTCCCCCACGATGATATCGACAAATATTCCTGGAAGCATCACATAGTCTGGATCTATCTCACCGATTTCAACTATTTCTTCAGCCTGTACTATAACTAGACTTGCTGCCGTTGCCATCAAGGGATTAAAGTTTCTTGCTGATTGAGCAAATACCAAATTGCCTTTTAGGTCTGCTTTTTTAGCCTTGATCAATGCAACATCTGCCCTTAAAGGGAGCTCCAGCAAAAATTCTTTGTTTTCTACAATAATTATCTCCTTCTCATTTTGAACCAAGGTACCTACACCGGTAGGAGTCAAAAATCCTCCAAGCCCTGCTCCCCCAGCTCTTATTCTCTCAGCCAATGTGCCCTGGGGAACTAATTCTACTTTAATTTCCCCTTCATTCATCTGTCTACCAGTTTCAGGATTTGTTCCTATATGTGAAGTTATTAATTTCGATATTTGCTTATTCACAATCAGTTTTCCAATACCTATATCTATAAAGGCAGTATCGTTCCCAATTATAGTTAATTTCTGCGTATCATTTTCTACAAGCTTATCTATAAGTCTCTCTGGGGTACCTACGCCTAAAAAGCCTCCAATCATTATAGTCATTCCGCTCGTTATTTTTTCCATTGCTTCATTAATGCGCATTAGTTTATTCATAGTGGCCATACATCCTTCCTTACGACTTTTCTTATAGCATTTCATTATGAGCATAAAAGAGCTTAAGCCTTGCAGGGATAATACATCGAAGGTATCACAAGCCATACTTTGGATTTTCCACGTTGTACTCTATTTTAGCTAGGATACCTTCTAGTTATTTAAAAATTCACTTTATTTCCACCCTTTAGTCCAAGTATGCTACGAGCATCATCAGGCGATGCTGTTTTCAACCCAATCCTTTCTGCTATTTCTTTGATTTGTATTACCTGCTCTGCACTGCTTTTTGCTAATACTTTTGGCTTAAGATAAATGTTATCCTCTAATCCTACTCTTACATTACCACCCATACCTAAGGCTGCTGATGTTATTGGAAATTGACTTTTACCTGCTGCAGCTACTGACCAATTAAATTCGCCTATTTGTTCTTTAGCTGTTTTAACCATAAAGGCTAAATTTTCTACGGTTGCTGGAATACCTCCTAAAATGCCCATGACGAACTGAATGTAAACGGGTCTTTGAATGACACCAGCTTTTATAAAATAAGCTATATTGTTAATCATGCCTATATCATAAACCTCAAATTCAGGTCTCGTATTCGCTTCATTCATTGTATTCACATAGTATTCAATGCCTTTAAATGTATTTGAAAAAATTAAATCCTTAGTCCCCTCTAGGAATGGTATTTCCCAATCATACTTAGGTTTAAGGTTCCTTGCCGCAGGTGCTAGAACAAAATTGACTGATCCTGCATTACAAGATGCAAGCTCAGGCTTTAATTTTGGAATTGCAGCAATTCTTTCTTCAATGGACATATCTACGCTTCCTCCAGTTGTAATACAAATGACAACATCAGATTTTTTCTTAATGCCGCTAGTTATCTCTTGTATAAGATTTATATCCGATGTCGGTCTTCCATTCTCTGGATTTCTTGCATGGATATGTACTACTGCTGCTCCGGCTTCATTTGCTTTGACTGCATCATTTATAATTTCTTCCGGTGTGATTGGTAGGTATGGTGTCATTCCAGGGGTGTGTACGCCTCCAGTAATTGCTGCTGTAATTATCACTTTACCTGTCATTTTATATTTCCTCCTTTTTATTTTCTTCATGATCATCTATCATTCTATTCAGTCACATGCTCTATCCTATATCATCTTTTTAGATTGGTTGATAGTTCTGTTCTGTAGCCCTTTAACAGGAAATTCTCAATGCATTCTAGTTTGCAGACAGCTGTAAAAATTTTATAATATTTGATTTAAAATCAGGTATAGTTTTATTATTTTCTGCTGCCTTAATTAGACTGACTATCAAATCGTTATATGGTGTTGCAACGCCTCCATCTTTTCCTTTACGTGATACAAAGCCATTAATATAATCTACCTCACAAGGAATGACTTTTTCTAAATCTTGAAGCATACTCGCTTTTAATCCTCTATGTTTAGTCCACACCTCGTTATAAAAGTCTAATTTGTCTGCTGGGGTTTCATTTTCCCTTATCTCTAAGAACCCCATATCATTTCCTTGCATGTGCACCATTTTATGTCCATTGGCCCGAGCGGCTTTTATTGTTTCGTCGGCTACATAGGCTAAGGCATTCATTGCAATTTCATTATCTAAGACGTCACCAAATGAACATCCCAATGCAGTTGACATTCCACTAAAGGTGGCATTCATTAGCAGCTTAGTCCATCTGACATCCATTAGATTTGGCATTATTTCTGTATTGCCTACATTATCTAATATCTCTTTTATTTCTTTAATACGAGGTGTTATAGTTCCATCAATTTCTCCAATATCAAAAGCAAATTTCTGTAATACTTCATAGGAGGATGTCAACATGGAAACGCCAGGTGATACCCATGTAGCACCAAATCCAACAGCGCCACCTATTGTTCTTTCTTTTCCTACTAATAAAGCGACTGATTCTTCTGGAATCCCATTTTGCAAAGTACATACGGTACTGTCTTTGTGAAGATTTTTAAGTAGATTGGTTAAGGCACCTTGATTAAAGGTCTGCTTAGTTAACAATAATACTAAATCATAATACCCCTCCATATTGTCAGGAGTTACGGCCTTAACCGGTACATTTAGCTCTAAGGAGCCAATTATTTTAGCCCCATTACTATTCAGAGCCTCTACATGCTCTTTGTTTGTGTCAATCAATTCAACGACATGCTGGTTCTGGGATTTCATTGTAATTAAAGCCCCAATTATTGTCCCCAACGATCCTGCTCCCAATATTGCTATTCTCATAACGAATCCTCCTCATAAACATTTAGATATTGTTAAAACTTATACTAATTACTTTATTTTTAAGAGATATTCCAGCTTATTGATGCTCTTGCGAAGTAAAATCACATGTATCTAAGTACGATTGTTAGAATATCTCTTTAAAATGCTTAATACTAAGTAAAGCCATAATTATTAGCTAAGACTAGTTTTGATCCTACAGGGTATTAATTCAGTATACCTGCAAATGATTAATGCTTATTTTCTGATGTTTTCACATCGGCCTCTTTTCTAATTCTTCTAATAGTAGCCATTGTAGATTCACTAATTTCACTTTCAAAGAATGCTTCATAAGCCTCCACAGGTGGTTTTTGTGTTGCAAATACTGCAATTAGGCATGCTACTAATGATAATCCTGCGCCAACAAGAAATGGAGGGATTGAAGTTGCTGTTATTGTAGCGTAGATATAGGCACTCAATCCTACGAAAATAGATGCATATGCACCTGCTCGATTCATTCTTTTCCAGTATAACCCGAACCATACAGGCCAGAAGAATGCTGCTCCGAAGCCACCATAGATATAAGTGAATCCCATTGCTAGCAGAACAGGTGGCTTAATAGCACTTAAAACCGCTAAAAACCCTAATCCGAAAATAACATATCTCAGTTGTTTTGTCGTTCTATTGTCATCCTCAACTGTTTCGACTTCCTTAGAGAACAATTGCCTTTTAATATCATAAACGACTGAAGTACCACAATTAAGCAGCATAGAATTTGCTGTTGAAACTGCAGCTGCGCAAATACCTACTAATGCTAATGCACCTACTATTGGCGGTGCATATTGGGTAATAATCATCGGGAATAGATAATCCGTTGTCCTCCCAACAGGTAAGCTTGGTAATAAGACTTTTGACCCTAACCCAATGATGATCAAAGGTACAAATATTGCAGTAAGACATAATAAAGTGATTGTCATCTGTAAAGCAGCTGCTTTAGCATTCTTAGGCGCCATAAATCGAGTAATCCAGTGAGGCGCTACTGCTGCACCTAATGAATTTGATAAAAATATTGAGATCAATGCCGATGCGCCAAAGGCTCCAAATGGTGATATCATTATCCCTGCTGCTTTAGGGGCGCCACCTTCAAATGTAGGTGCAGTCGTAGTAGATATAACCTTCATGATATTGCTCCATCCTCCTGCATTGGTTAGAACAACAACAGCGGCTACAACTACACCAATAAAAATCAAGACTGCATTTAATGTATCTGATGCAGCAACAGACCAAAACCCTCCCATACTTGTAAATAGAAGTATAATTAAGAAGAAGAATATTGCTATTTCATATCGCATGCCAGTTATTGTTGAGAAAACAATACCAAACCCAACAACCTGTAAGTGGGCAAATACGAAGTAGCCTACCAGCATTAGTACTGCGATAAGTAATTGGATATGACTCTTTTTTTGAAATGGCTCATACCTCAATCTCATAAACTCTGGGAAGGTTCTAGTAGGCGTTTCAGGCAGTCTAACTTTATACGCAAGTATTGGCATTAAAGCTGTCGCTAGGAACCATCCTGTTATCCAGCCAGTAATTGTTGCAAAACCAGTATTGTATAAATTTCCAGGAACTCCCATTATAGATGCGACACTTAACCAGGTGGCTAGGGAGGTTCCTACCCCTAAAAATAGTCCCATTCTGTGCCCACCTGTGGTAAAGTCAGATAAAGATTCAACTTGCTTTAGGCTCTTTAATGAGCTTATGATAAGAAATCCAAAATACAGAACAAATACAACAGCATAAGTAAAAGACATCTTTTTTCCCCCTTATTAGTTAATATTTCAGAAGCTTCCCAGTTGCACCTAATCTCTTTAGCTTTGTTTTTTCAATTAATGAGCAAATAATTAGGCAAATACATACACCAATGATTAAAGTAGAAAACCATAATAACCAAACCATACTAACACCTCCTTTGCTAATTTAAAAAGCATTAAAACCTTATGGTTTCACAATATTATTAGCAATGATTGTGCCAAGTGCATTATCCGTTGAAAAAACTAAGCTGCAAACGGTTTTATGCACTTTAAGTGTTATTTATCGTCTACAATTCGAAACAACCTGTTGTTTTTCTACCACAGGATTGATAGATTAACCTTGGTAGTCCTTTTCAAAAATAAAATATCTCCCTTCTGATAATTATTTTCTAATTAGTTATCAGAAGGGAGATATTTTATTAAATCTTCTCTGCATTTTTACCTGATGCAACTCATAATGCATGTATCTTTTATAATTTAATATTATATTTTTTTAACTTCGTATATAGAAAGCTTCTATCTATTCCTAACATTTTAGCTGTAGCGGTTTTATTCCCTTTTGCTTCTATTAGTGCCTTCATAATAATTTCTTTTTCTGTATTTGTTTTAGCTTCCTCTAAGGTAGGATTATTTGAATTGCTACAAATCAAATTGTTGGTGTCATTATTCAATTTTTTCATAAAAAAGCCAAAATCCTTGACTGCCAGCTCACCCGAGCCTACAAGCACACATGCACGCTCTATGACATTTTCCAACTCACGGACATTACCTGGCCAATTATACTTATTAAATAAATCTAAAATATCTTCATTAATTTCATTTATTCCCAAACCATAGGACTTATTAGTTTTTTCTATAAAATAATTAGCTAATTGGCGTAGCTCCTCTAATCTCTCCCTTAATGGTGGCATTCTTAATTCAACAACATTGATTCTATAATAGAGATCCTCTCTAAATTGACCTTCTTTTATCAATTCTTCAATATCTTTATTTGTGCTGCATATTATTCTAATATCTAGCTTAATCGTTTTATTGTCACCGATTCTCACAATTTCCTTTTCCTGTATTACCCTTAGAAGCTTTGACTGTAAAGACAAAGGCATCTCTCCAATTTCATCAAGAAGTATAGAGCCTCCATTTGCCATTTCAAATTTACCAATTTTACCTTCTTTCGATGCACCTGAAAATGCCCCCGGGGAATAACCAAAAAGCTCTGACTCTATCAGGTCTTTAGGTATAGCCGCACAGTTTATTTTTACAAAAGGCTTTTCACTTCTATCACTTAAGCCATGTATGTAATTCGCAAACACTTCCTTACCCGTTCCGGTTTCACCAGTAATCAGAACTCTTATAGGCGACTTTGCAATTTTCTTTATAGTTTCTTTAATATCTAACATCGCTTTAGTGGTACCGATTGCATTATCTATAGAATACATTTCATTTTTCAGTTCTTTTAATTTCTTTTTAAATTTATAGTTCTCTGCTTGAAGCATTTCAATTTTACTACTAAGCTCCTCAATTTTATTCATATTATCAAAGGTTGCTATAGATATAACGCCAATGATTAAGTTACTCTCGTCTCTTATGGGAATACGATTGCACAATATTTTTTTCCCATTATCTAATACAAATATCTCCCCTATATCTTCCTTGCCACTTTTAAGTACATCGGGTATCTTGGTATTCGGTATAATATCCTTGATGTGCTTACCCAAAACATCTCTTTCCTTTAGACCCAATAGTTCTGTATAGTTTTTACTGATAAAAACGATTCGTGCAAAATTATCCGTAATTATTGTACAATACAAAGATTCGAGAGCCTGAAAAAGTATTTCAGTTGTTATCGCTTTAGTAAAATCCATTGCATCATCTCCTACCATTATACTTTCGCTATACCTTCAAAGAAGCATTTTTTAGACTAGAACTTGATTATTTTCAGAATTTTTCTTCTTTATTTCATTCTATATGATATAAAAAGTAGAATCAACCGTATTATCTTTGTATTAATCTTCCATGTTGGCTCTCTTACTTACTCGTTTTCTACAAAGCTATTGTAATATTGTAGGTTATTTGGTAGAATTTAAACCACATATTTTATATCTCAATTAGCAAGTACCTATTAGAAGGGAGGAGGCACAAATGAATCAGCTGAATTTAAAAGACCTTAATCTAAATGACTATCCAATGAAATCCTATGACAAAATTAGATATTGCGATACAGACCGACAACGCCATGTAAACAATGCGGTGTTCTCTACTTTTCTTGAAACTGGAAGAGTCGAATTGTTAAATAATCCTGACAATCCCCTTATAAGCTCTGGAATGTCTTTTGTTATTGTAAGTATGAAGCTTGATTTAGTATCAGAAATACAATGGCCAGGAACCGTTGAAATTGGTACCGCAGTTGTAAATATCGGAAATAGCTCTGTTGGATTTTTTCAAGGGCTTTTTCAGAATGGAAAAGCTGTTGCAAGAGCTGAGACCGTTATTGTCCAGACAGATGAACAAACGAGGCGTTCAAAGCCATTGACTCAGGAGACAAAGGATATATTAAAGCGTTATATTCTTAAATAGTGCCTAAGCTTAACACAAAAAAAGTATGTCTTTATGGTATTGTTAAATCGCTAAACCCAACAATCCATAAGAAAGGCATACTTTTTTTCATGATTATGATTATAACAATTTTATATGCAAAATACATCGTTTGACTAAATTACCTAGGCCGCCTCCTATCCTTTGTGGATGAATTGTGCCTTCACACTTCCTACAGCCCAAATAAATCCGATATATCCTCATCTGCAATTTCCCTCTTGCTCTTCTTACCTGCATTTTTTAACATGCTTTCCAGTTTTCGCTCCATCGATTTTCTGACAAGTTCTTGTCCATCTAAATCCCTGAGCTCGAAAAAGAGCATGGGATCCAGATCGAATCTAGCACCTATTCCATAAAATACTGCTGCCACATGCTTGCACATACTGGCCCAGTCAGGACAGCTGCAGTCAAAATGGATTTCTATGGGTGATGGAAACATGCCGTACTTTCTCTCTCTAAATAAAACCTCTAATTCCTTTGGAAATTTCCCTTCAATCAGCTGTTCAAGGGAGTCAATTCTATGATTGCATAATACTATGACCTGCTCCCATTTCTTACTGTTTAAAGCATCAATCCTAATCTTGACATCATAGGGTTTTGAACTACTACCCTGCACTTTAGCCTCTACCGATCCTTTAGATATCTTCAAATCCAAGACGGTATTGTTGCGTACATAGCTTTTAGCCGGATTCCACCATCGGTCAAAATGAATGACATGATTGGCTGCCGTCAGATTAAGCCCAACACCACCCGCCTTAAGACCATATATGAAACATAATGCTCGCCATTAAACGCTTCAACCATCTCATTTCGTTTTTCCACAGGTGTACCGCCATGAAGCACGAATCCTACTTTGGAAAATATGCCACTTAGAAAATCTGATAGTGGTTCCGTCATCTCCCTAAATTGTGTAAAAATAAGTACCCGTGCTTCCAACTAAATTGGATCTTCAGCAAGTACCTTGTGCCCTAGTTCAGTAATTCTATAACTAGCTTTGACATACTGTAGATGCTGTGTTTTCTATTAATGCTTTCATTATATTGTCAGCAGAACCGTCCCCTTGACAATTCGAAGGAAAAATCGAGACTCTCATTAGTAGTTTAGTTATTTTGTAAACACTCTGTGAAGTGCATCTAAAATCATTTTTTCCACTTCTTCAAATTGATCCTCTCGACGCACTACAAAAGCATGGCTGCTGTTGAGCATTCTTCTGGCCGTAATCATCACACCAGCCTCCAATAGTCTGTATGCATATTTTTCCCCTTCTTCTCCAAGGTAATCATCTACACAAGTGATAATTATTGCTTCAGGCAATCCGGTCAGCATTTTGTCTGGTGCAAAAAGAGGTGAAGCAGTAGGATCAAGTCTGAAGTCCTCATCTACATAAGCACTGGTATGCAGTTGAGCAACCCGTGAAGACACGGTCGGGTCAAGTCTGCATTCTTCGTCAACATAAGCACTGTTATAAAGACTGGCAATGTGGGGCGGAACTTTCTGCGGATTCTTATACGCATTGCGCTTAAACTGCGGCGGCGTATACAGATCAAGGACAGGATAATCAAGTATTTGAAGCGCTATATTAAAATCATGCCTTACATTGTTCATAAGAGTAATTGCAGCCACAAGATTTCCGCCGGCGCTATGCCCGCATAATGCTATTTTTGTCGGGTCAATTTGCAATAATTCACTGTTTTTACTTGCCCACTTAACAACATCATAGCACTGATGCAAAGCATAAGGATATTTTTGTTCTGGGGCTGGTGTATAATCAATATCTATCACAACGGAATCTGAACGACTGCAAATGTTCTTTGAAAATACAATATCCTGCTCTCTGTGCCCTTTGATAAACCCTCCACCATGGATGTTGATAAAAAGAGGATGCGGGACTTGATTTGAATCAGGATAATGAATGTATATATGGGTTTTTCCGTCACGTGTCGGAATCATCATATCTTCAGTTTTTCTTACGTGGTACATATTCATCATTTCTTCGCTGACAGTATTACCGGTGCCTGTATTTCGCAAAAAATTTATAAGATCTTCTTGCTCCTTAGATAACATAATTTTCTCCTTCCTTTCTTAGTTTGCAAAACTTTTACTTTTCACAATGTAATTCTAGTTAAACAGCGACAGCAGAACCCCCGCCGCTACAGCAGAGCCAATAACTCCTGCCACATTTGGTCCCATTGCATGCATCAACAGGAAGTTGCTTGGATTTTCCTTTTGTCCTACCACCTGTGATACTCTGGCTGCCATTGGAACTGCTGAAACTCCTGCTGAACCGATCAATGGATTGATTGCATTGCCACCC